>JALHMZ010000043.1 GCA_022843785.1 Nitrospira sp. | reverse complement strand
CGCTGGACACACAGGACCTTGCCGATGTTGAGGGCCCATGTGGAGGAGGCGCGGGGGATCAAATACTCCCTGCAGACGGCCAATTAGCACACTGGTGAGTGGGGTTTTCAACACCAGCAGGGATGACCGAAGGCCAACGTGGCCGTGATACTGCTCTCCAGATCAGCATGGGTGCTGTCCGGCAACGAGAACGGCCTCATCGAGAGTGTGAAGTTCGGCGCGCACTACGGAGGTTCCCCCATATCGGTAGCGCAGGAAAACGATGACGTTTCAGCAGACCTTGTGTTGACTAATGAAAGACGCCCTATTCATGGGAGGAGCTCATGTTTGTGACATTACGGACCCAGTCGCAATCCCAAGCGTCGCCACCGGCGACACGTCTCTGTACGCACAGCCGCCTCATCGACGATGTGCTCACCCCACAAGGCCTGAAGACCGGACAGGTCCGCTGCCTCGAGTGTGGCGACGTCTTCGACGATCCCGCTTCTATGCAGGAGGCAGGCGCAATCCAGAACGGCACCAGTGAGCAGCCATGGCACGACTGAAACGTATGTCATCCATAATATCCGAGCGCTGGAAACTCTGGTCGGTGGTGGCTTGCCTGATGGGCGCCACTGGAGTTTTGGTTACGGCATCCCTAGACGCCGCGTCAGCTCAAGAGCGCGCTGTTCCGGAGCACAACATCATCCTTGGCTCAGATGCACGGAACGGGAAAAGCCTCTTTGAAAAACACTGCGTGATTTGTCACGGCCCCCGTGGCAAAGGCGACGGCCTTGAGATAGCTGGAGCCGAGGTGGCCGACTTGTCTTCTGCCGCGACCCAACGCAAGCTGAATGTTGACTTACTCAGAACCATTCACGACGGGCGCCCAGGAAAGGTGATGCCGTCGTGGAAATCGCGGCTTTCCGATAAGCAGTTACATGATGTTCTGGCGTACGTTCGCACCCTGAGAAAGTGAAGTTTCACCGCCCCGACGAACACATCTACATGGATGACGGGGTCAGTGGCCCCGAGTTTGTGAAACGCCCAGGATTTCTACGACTGATGAATGCGCTGAAACCCCGCCCTCCGTTCCATGTCCTTGTGATGTCTGAAGAATCGCGTCCAGGTCGCGAGGCCATCCACGTAGGGTATGCCTTCAAACAGATTGTCGATGCCGGCGTTCGGGTTTTCTTCTATCTCACGAACCAGGAACGGACACTCGACAGTGCCACGGACAAGATGCTGCTCGCGCTGACCAATTTTGCGTCAGAGTTTGAGCGCGAGAAGGCGAGCCAACGGACCCATGATGCAATGATGCGTAAGGCCAAGAGTCTCTACGTGACCGGAAACACAATTTACGGATACGATAATCAACCAGTTTATGGCAGCGATCGGAACTCGGATGGGACACTCAAGCGTCAACATGTCGTGAGGAAGATTATTCCTGAGCAATCCCGGATCGTGGCGCAGATTTTCGAACACTATGCGGCAGGTTGTGGCCTGGCGGCTATTGCGAAAACCCTCAATCAAGCACTGGTTCCTCCGCCGATGGGTGGGCCTCTCGGTTGGTGTCCGACAGCCATCAGGGAGATCCTTCGGCGAGATCTCTACCGGGGCATCGTGTGGTGGAATCGAACACAGACGATTCAGCGAGACGGCACCAAGAAACAGCGCAAGCGACCGCAGTCCGACTGGCTTCGCCTCGAGGCTCCAGAATTACGGATTGTATCCGATGCTGTATGAGCACAGGTGGAATCGCTGCGGCAGCGGAATGCCGCGGCGTATAAACGAGACGGTCAGGGAAGGTTTGTGTCGCGCCCTACCGGTGAGAACCAGCGCAGCGCGTATCTCTTGTGTGATATCGCCAAATGCAGCCGGTGCGGGGGCTCCATTGTGGCTATCAGTAAAGACCGTCATGGGCGGTCCGGGCAGACGGTCTACCGATGTTCCTGCTTTCACAATCGTGGAGCGTCGATCTGTAGGAATGCCGTCTCCATTAAACAAAACCTTCTTGATTCGGCCGTCCTGACTGCTATGAACGAGGCCATCGACGGACGAGTCATTTCAGCATCAATCACACGAGCATTGGAGAAGTTGCGGGCACGGCAGGCTCACTTTCCGGCCCGGCGTTCGGCCGTCACTCGGGAACTGTCTCTCCTCGAGACGCCCCTCCAACAGCTTGTGGAGCTCATCGCACGCGGTCACGGGACACCTACCGTCGTCCAGTCCCTTCATCAGGAAGAGGCGCGAAAGGAGAGTCTTGTCGCCGAACTCGCGCAGCTTCAAGTCCGCACCACTCCCTTATCTTTGGATGGACGACGGATTACTAAACGACTACGAGGCGCCTTGGGCAATCACCCTGCGTTACTGGGGCGGCACGTGCCTTTGGCTCGTCAGATGCTGAGGACGTTGCTGGATGGAAACATTGTCTGTGAACCGATTGAGGAAGACCAAAGGCCCGGCTACCGCTTCACGGCAACCGGGACATTGGGTCGACTGTTGACCGGAACAAGCGTGGTCAACGCTGGTGGTGGAGGCGAGGGGAGTTGAACCCCTGTCCGAAGACCGTCAGCACATCAGATCTACATGTGTAGCCGATAGTTTAAGTTTCGCAGCCACCCACGCCCATCGGCTGGCTTAGAATAGCCGCTAGCCCAGAAAGTTCTCGTCCTCAGCCGCTGAGCACCAGCCTTGGACCAGCCCGCTGCATCGCGCTCCAACCACCCCCGCGGGCATCAGGTGGAGGAACGTCGCAGTTAATTAAGCTGCGAGTGCCAGTTCTTGATTGGCAGTTGCATTTTCCTAGAGGTTTAACGAGTCCCCAGGAGCTCGACATGCACCGATGACTTCAGTATCCCCGTCGATACCGGTCGCCCCCTTTCATTGTTGGTCGTCATTCCCGGACTGAAAGCCGCTTTCCTGTCTTATCCGAAATGTGCTTCACGTTTCACGAACGACGTGGGTTACAGATACTCATCATACCCCACGGGTCAAGGGGATGCCAGGGGAGGTCCGAAATGAGTACCAGCCTGGGCAACCGCCAGATGAGTAACCGTTACGCGCTCTTGAAGCGCGTGACTTTGGCAAACATGATCGCAGCGAAAGGGAGAGCTAGCCCCAGGAGTACTTGTGCGATGAGCAGCGGGCCGAGCTGGCTGTAGTCCGCCGGGGTTTGGACTACGCCGGTAGCTGCGTCTTTGAGCTCGCGGGTGACGACGAAGATCTCGTTCAGGTACTTACTGCCGAGTTGGCTGAGCGAAAGCGCCAGGTTAGTAAATGACGCCATGACGGCGAAGAAGGTAGCCTTCAAGTTAGCCGGCGCGCTGTTCGCGATCCAGGCCAGCATGGGGATCATGGAAATCTGGCCCAGGGGTGATTCCAGCGCCGTATCGATCAAGGCGATGAAGCGCGCATCCACCACCCCGCCGGTCATCCTCGCCGTCCATTCGTGCAAGCCATAGAACATGCTCACAATCGGCAACGCCAGAAGGGTTCCGATAATGGTGAGAAAGCCGACGACATAGGCGATGGATCGCTCGGCCATGAACCGGCGGAACACAAACATGCCCAACAGCGTCAGCGTGCTCCCGATCAGCGAGAGAATCGAAAGAAATTGCTGATCGAACTTCAGATGATCGATCATCCACCAGGTCGTGCCAGGCCCGGAACCGGGAATCGCACGGAAGAGAAACACCACCACCGCCGTGCCGACCAAAGTAAACCGCTTGTCCGGCTCCAGCTCACGTACAAGCCTTGCCATCAGGAACAACACAATCCCCATCGATCCGGCAAAAACAATCTCCTCGCGGTAGGGAAATCCTCCCAAACCAACCGTGACGGTGAAGACTGCAAATAACAGGCTCCCTCCGAGAATCCACCAGTTGGGCTGCGTCCCTTCGGCGTTTTGCTCCCGCGCATCGACCATCTGCCCGGCCTGTTCCTGCGTGAAACCCTGTTGGACCAACGTTTCCCGATGCCGCCGACGGAGCAACCAGGCCACCCCAAGGCCCAACACCGAGACGAAAGGGATGATGAGCGCCAGAAGATAGATCCGTTGGTAGATTTTCACCAGCTCGGCTTGCGGTAATCCGGCGGTGCCGGTGAAGACATACACATTAACCATCGCAACGATGATCCCTCCACCGATAATTGCCACCCGGCCCAACGTCTGCATCGTCGTATGCATGAGTTTGCGTGTCGCCTCATCGAACGGTTGGCCTCGCTCGTCGACGCGGGGGACGGCTTCGACCGTCATTGCATCCGCCACTGCGTCCTGGATGACATACCCGATGGGGGCCAACAACGCACTCAGCACAAACCACACTTCAGCTGACAGGATGGCCGTCATCGCCTCGCGATTCCCGATCAGAACCGCCATGATGCCGAGACTCACGGCGAGCAACCCGGCGCCCAACCCGACCAACCAGCCTTTCCAGCGCCACAGGAGATCGACCGTATGGCCGATGGGCATCTTGAGCGCCCAGGGAATGCCGGCCCAAAATCCAAGGGCGGCCAAAAATGAAGCGGAGAGGCCAAGGTAGTCTTTGACGAAGAACGTTCCGACGATTCCGGTAAGTCCTGAGATGCCGTAGGCCATATAGACCATGAGCGGAGGCAGATAGGACAGCCTCATCTCCCGGCCTAGGGAGAGAATATTCCGATCGATCCAGGTGAAAAATTGATTCGGCATGGGGAGGATAAGATTCAGGCGGACACGATCGCGTCCGCTTCTATTTCGACCAGCATATCGGGGTCGATCAGGCGTTTCACTTCGACCATGGTCGTGGCAGGCCGGATGTTTCCAAAAATTTCTCCGTGCGCGCGGCCAACTTCCTGCCACTGATCGATATTCGCCATGTAAATGCGGGTCCTAACAACGTCGTTGAGCGAGGCCCCGGCTTGCTTCAGCGCCGCTTCAATTGTTTTGAATGTCTGGATCGTCTGCGCATAGGGATCGCCCTTGCCGACAAGACCGGACGGCGTCATTGCCGTCGAGCCTGATACGCAGAGAGCTGCGCCGACTCGCACCGCGCGCGAGTACCCGATCTTCGCTTCCCAAGGTCCACCGGTCGAAATATTCTGTCGTGCCATCCGAATTCCTCCTACATAACAATGCCACCGCCCGCTTGGATGTTCTGTCCTGTCAACCAACGGGCCTCTTCACTGACGACGAATGCCACCACATCGGCAATCTCATTGGGAAGACCGATCCGCTTCAAGGGAGATAGTTGAATACCGACTTCTCGATAGTGATCCGTCATCATCCCGGTTTCGGTAAAGCCCGGCGAGATGGTATTGACCGTAATCCCTCGCGCAGCGAGCTCTTGGGCCAATCCTTTCGTATACTGCTCCAGCGCGCCCTTGCTGCCGAGATACGCCGTGGCGCCGGGAAAGCTCAAATGGGTGCCGGCGGTGGAGATATTCACGATCCGTCCGCCGTCTTTCAGCGATTTCGCAGCTTCTTGCATCGCAAAGTAAGGACCCTTTGCATTCAGCGCAACGATCTGGTCGAAATCCTCTTCGGTCGTCTCCATCAGCGGCTTCGGCATGAACCGGCCGGCATTGTTGACGAGAATGTCCAACCGGCCGAATTGCTTGACCGTATCGGCAACCAAACGGCGCGCGTCGACAGCGATGCCCATGTCCGCCTGGACAGAGACGGCTTTCCCTCCCTTGGCCTGAATGCCCGTGACAACTTGACGGGCCTTCTCACTGCTCTTTGAAAAATTCACCACCACAATCGCACCCTCTTCGGCAAAACGCTCCGCGATCGCCCGGCCGATTCCGTTCGATGCTCCGGTTACGATCGCGACTTTCCCACTGAGTCCCATTCTTCACTCCTCCTTACAAAGAATATTCACACAACGATCCGTTATCCCGAATAATCCGATGAGGCCATCGACGAAATCCAGTCGGGGGATCTCAAGACCGGCCGTCCAGTCATGTCGCAGGCGGTTGATTCCGACGGGTGACGAGAGCCCGCACATGGTCTCTCATCTCTTCCACGGACAACCGCACGCGATCTCCATGGCCGGCCAGCACCCATTCGAAGCGGTGATCGAGCAGCTTCTGGATCGAGTCCACCAACACCCGCTTCCTCCACACCAGGCGGGTCGGCGCCCCCAATGACTTCGACTGTGGATTCCACCACAGATGATCGCCGGTGAAAAGAAATTTCTCCCGATAGAGCAGAGCCATGCTGCCGGCTGTGTGACCCGGAACAGGAATTGCCACAAATCCGGAGGACAGTTCGGCGTCGTCAGCTCCATCAATCACCCATTCGGCATCCGGCATGGCCTCGGCATCGTCGCGATGAATGATCCGCTGTGCGCCGAAATGCGCGGCATACTTGCCGGCATCCGCCACATCGTCTTCATGAGTCAGGAAGATGCGCGCGAGGCCGCCTCGCCGCTCAAACGCCTCGATCAAATGTTTCACATATCGTGGCGAATCGACCAGCCAGTTGCCGTCCGGATGTTCGATGAAAAAACTATTCGCCCCGAACGACTTGTCCGAATTAAAGCCGCAATAGGATACCCCGTCTTCGAGATGAAGCGGAAAGCTTGCCATCGCCGCCTGCATGCGCGAGGTCTCACTCTGCTCCGTGCCGATCGAACCGACCGGACAGGCCAGCAACGCCTGGTAGGCGCGATGAATATGCTCGTCACTTTCAGGCTGGGAGAAGACTGCGGAAAACTCTCCGATTTCTTCGAACGTTTTCGGCGCCAGCTGCCGACAGGTGTCGCAATTGATGCAGGTGCCATCGACATAGAAATTACCGGCAATATTGGAGTCGAGCCGTTTGCTTGGATTCGCCATCAGAACACCGTCTCACCTTGTTTTGCCCGATCGGCGGCGCGCCAGAGATACCACGAGGCGGCAGTGCGATAGGGTTTCCAGCGCTCCCCATACCGCAACACTTCGCTCGGCCTCGGCATCTCGCGAAGACCATAGACGATCCGAAACCCGTTACGTACCCCGAAATCATCAACCGGCAGGATATCCGGCCTTCCCAGTTGGAAAATGAGCATCATCTCAACCGTCCAACGTCCGATGCCCCGCACCGCAATCAGCCGCTCGACGATGGCGTCATCGTCGAGACTTCGGATCACCCGATTGGTCGGCACCGTGCCGTCCAATGTTTTCGCCGCAAGGTCCCGCAAGGCGGCAACCTTGGGCCGCGAAAATCCCGCCTGCCTGATGGCCGTACTCTTCATGGCCAACAGTTCATCGGGCTTGGGGAATCGCCGGCGAGGGGAAAGCGCGATGAACCGGTTAAGAATACTCTCCGCCGCCCGGTCATGCAGCTGCTGGTAGGCGATCGCCCGGGCCAGCGATTCAAACGGCGTCCGCCGGTTTCTCGGCATGAGCGTGAACGGGCCGACCGAGCGGATCAATCGGCGCATGACCGGATCGACACGTGCGAGATGGTGTGCCGCCTGGCTATCTGTTCGCAACGTGTTCCCAGCCTGTACGATTCATGACAATTCGTCGCACAACCTCCTGGACACGTGTTCCTCGTGAAGCGTATCTCGTGAAGCGCAGGACGCGAAGAACGTGTGCCATCTCTTTGTTTGCGAGATACGCTTCACAAACAACGCTTCACGCTCAAAGCGGCAACGGTTTGCCCCACTCCCCCGCGAACACGAATGTCGAGATGCCGTTCCGCTCCCGCAAGGCCTGCTCACGCTGCCTGAGACGATCCGGCAGAATGTTTGGATCGCCCGGATATCCGACGGCAATCATCGCGACCGGCTCGTATCCGGAAGGAATCTTGAGGTCGGCGCGCGCCTTCTCCGCGTCGAAACCAGCCATCTGATGCGCGACAAGCTCCAGCGCCGTCGCTTGCAACACCAGATTCTCCGTAGCCATCCCGGTGTCGTGCCATGCATGCCGGTTCGGCTTGGCGCTATCCTCAAAGTTCAAGCTGGCCACGGACAGAATCAGCACCGGCGCTCGATAGGCCCAGATGCGGTTCCCTTCCAGCAAACAGCCGAAGAAACGGTTCCACTCGGATTCCCGATCCTTCGTCGCCAATAGAAAGCGCCAGGGTTGTTCGTTATTGGAAGAAGGCGCCCAGCGCGCAGCCTCGAACAAGCTGTACATCTTCTCCGGCTCGATCAGCCGCTCATCGAACGCGCGCGGGCTCCAGCGACGAATGAGCAGCTCGTGAATCGCAAATTGAATTGGCGTCGGCTTTTCCACGAATCACCTATCCTTGCTTGTTGTCGGATGCTTCTTTATCCGGCGACCAGCCTCCGCCGAGCGCTTTGTACAGTTGAACCACCGACACCAGGTGCAGCCGATGGGTC
>JALHMZ010000042.1 GCA_022843785.1 Nitrospira sp. | reverse complement strand
CGAGGTCTCTTCATCCTGGCTTTTTTGGCGATCGTCATCGGAGGGTCGTTGGCCCTGTACGCCTGGCGCGCTCCAAAAGTCGGGTTGGGCGGCAGCTTCGCGATGTTGTCGAGAGAAGGTATGCTGTTAGCCAACAACGTGTTATTGGTCGCCGCGATGGGCTCGGTGCTGTTGGGCACACTCTACCCCTTGTTTTTAGACGCGCTGGACCTTGGGAAAATTTCTGTCGGACCTCCCTATTTTGATTCCGTCTTTGTTCCCCTGATGGTTCCAGCACTCTTTTTGATGGGAATCGGTCCACTGGCTCAATGGAAGAAGGCGAATCTCCCCGATCTTGCGAAGCGGTTGAAGTGGGCAGCCGGGGTGAGTGTTGTGTCCGCGCTCACGTTACCGATTGTCCTGGGGAACTGGACGCCGCTCCTGAGCCTCGGCCTGCTCCTGGCCGTTTGGATTGTGACGACCTCAGTGGTGTCCTTGCGTGAGCGATTGACGCACGTCACGGGGAATAGCCTCATGGAGCGCTTGGCGTCGGTGCCCAGATCATACTGGGGGATGCTCGTGGCGCACTGTGGGATTGCGGTCTTTATCGTCGGCGTGACGATGGTGAAAGGCTTCGAATCCGAGAAGGATGTGCGGATGAATGTGGGTGAGACGGCAAGTATCGGCGACTATACGTTCCGATTCGACGGAACCCAGGATGTGATGGGGCCGAACTATACAGCGGCCCGTGGGACGTTCTCGGTAAGTCGGGACGGTCGTGAAACCACGGTCATGTATCCTGAAAAGCGACGCTATCCCGTTCAGAATCAAATTATGACCGAAGCGGCCATTGATCCCGGATTGTTGCGCGACCTCTATGTGTCGCTGGGGGAGCCGCTCGACGACGGGGCGTGGAGTGTGCGGCTCTATCATAAGCCGTTCATCGATTGGATCTGGGGTGGATGTTTTATCATGGCGTTGGGCGGCGCACTGGCCATCAGTGATCGCCGGTATCGAATTGCATGGCGCGGGCAAGAAGCGGCAGTGCCTGCACCCGCGCGAGCAGCTAGGCGAAAAGTGGCATGAATCGGTTTCTTTTGCCGCTGTCCATTTTTGTCGTCGTTGTTGGATTTCTCGCGGTGGGGCTTAAGCTCAACCCTCGGGAAATTCCGTCTCCCCTGGTGGGGAAGGCGGCGCCGGACTTTTCTCAGCCCCAGCTCTATGAGCGCGAGAAAGTGTTTTCTCCGGCAGACCTGAAGGGGAAAGTATGGCTGCTCAATTTTTGGGCTTCGTGGTGCAACGGTTGTAAGACCGAGCATCCGGTGCTGATGGAGATGGCCAGGTCAGGCGACGTGCCGATCTATGGCATGGATTATAAGGATCAGCCGGACGAAGCGATGGCCTGGCTGAGGCAATGGGGGAATCCCTACTCGATTATCGGGATGGATGATGCCGGACGAGTCGGCATCAATTTCGGAGTCTACGGAGTTCCCGAAACGTACGTCATCGACAAGCAGGGTGTGATCCGGTATAAGCAGATCGGGCCGCTGAATCAAGAAGTGTTGGCCAACAAAATTCTTCCGTTGGTGAAGGAGTTGCAGGCGCAATGAATTGGCTTGCGTTGATTCTGTTGCTTATGCCGGGACTCGCCTGGGCCGGGGAAGCCAGGCCATTGGCCGATGATCCTGTTGCCGAGGCCCGTCTCAAGCACCTCGCTGTCGAGCTGCGATGCCTGGTCTGTCAAAATCAAACCTTGGCCGACTCGAACGCTCCATTGGCCGAAGACCTGCGTCGGGAAGTCCGAGAGATGATCGCCAAGAATATGAGCGACAAAGAGATCATTGAGTTTCTTGTGTCGCGATACGGAGACTTTGTGCTCTATCGGCCGCCGTTAAGAGCCACGACCACGCTGCTGTGGGTGGGGCCGTTTGTGTTATTGACGATCGGAGCCACGGCGCTGGTCATTACGTTGCGGCGTCGGGCGCACAAAGTCGTCGAGGTGGCGGTATCGGAGGAAGAGCATCGAAAGGTCGAACAACTCATGGCAGAAGGAGGCAAGCGCTCATGACCGCTGCATTCTGGACGATCGTGTCGGCCATGACTCTCTGTGTCCTCGGTCTTCTGCTGAGACCGTTGTTGAAGCGCCAGGCGCAGATGACGAGTGAACAGGAAAAAACGCTGCCGGTGTATCGGCAGCAATTTTCAGAGCTGGAGCAGGATCTCACCAACGGGCTGCTGACGGATGAACAGTATCAAACGGCTCGACATGAGCTGGAGCGCCGCGTGTTGGAGGAGACCGGTTCCATCGAAACATCATCGACGACTTCCGGAGGGCTCGTCAATCTTCGGTTTGTCGCACTCTCGTTAGTTATGATCATCCCGGCAGCCAGCGGGGTGCTCTACTGGACATTGGGCAATCCGGCTGCGATGACGCACCCGGCGGCGTCGCCGATGGCGGCTCAGGGCGGTGCCGGCGACGAGCGCCAAATGATGGAGGGGCTCAATACGCTGATGGAACGGCTGAAGAAGAAGCTGGAGCAGAATCCCAATGATGCGACAGGCTGGACCATGCTGGCGCGCTCCTACATGGCCATGGAACGGTATGCCGATGCCGTCCCAGCTTTCGATAAGGCGTTCAAACTGAATCCCAACAATGCGGACATGCTGGCCGATTATGCCGATGCGCTTGCCATTCACCAGGGACGCAAGCTCGAAGGCAAGCCGGAGACCATGATTCAAAAGGCGTTGAAAGTAGATCCCAATCATGTGAAGGCCCTGATGCTGGCGGGCACGATAGCGTACAATCGTAAAGACTTTTCTCTTGCGGTCAAAGATTGGGAACGGGCGCGCGCGAACTTGCCTCCGGGTTCTGATCCGGAAGATGGCGAGCAACTTGCGGCCGCGATCGGGGACGCGAAACAGCGGATGGGTGGCGCGCCAATGATGGCGGCGGCGAATGCGCCGGTGGCGCAATCGGCCATGCCGGCGGATCATCCTCCGGTCAAGAAAGCCGGTGCGTCGCACGCGATCACGGGTAAAGTGGTGTTGGGGCCGGGCCTGGCAGGCAAAACACTTCCTGATACACTGTTTGTCTTTGCGAAGGATGTCGCCGGTCCACCGATGCCGGTATCGATCGTGCGGGCGTCGAAGAAAGACTTGCCCTTCACCTTCCGGCTGGATGACTCGACAAGTCCTATGCCCTCTCGAAAGCTGTCGGACATCCAGACAGTGGTCATCGTGGCGCGATTGTCAAAATCTGGGCAAGCGATGCCTGGCAGTGGTGACCTGGAAGGTATGAGTCAGCCGATTAAGCCGGGGACGGAAAACATTACCGTCGTGATTGACCGGGAGCGCCCATAGACATCGTGTTGTCCGTTCGATTTATCGGTGATGTGCACGGAGCTTGCCGTGGATTTTTTCTCTAAAACATATTGACAAGGTGATTGACGTTAGCTATAGTCCGCCCTCGTTAATTAAGACTCTATAATTAGATTGGTACTAACAAACTTAAGATCATCGGTATCATCGTTATGAATTTTGTCGTAGGCAATTTTTTGACGGACAGGGCAGGCTGCCCATCAAACGGAAGGAGAATTACTGTGACCGTAAAGCATATTGCGAGGTATGCCATGGTTGTCTGCGGCCTCTTATTGGCCGCACCCGTGCATGCGCAGTACCCGAGCGTCCCGAAGGAAACCTTCGACGCGCTGAATATCGACAGATCAATCAGCCCCAAGGACTTCCATGAAGCGCTGACCAAGCGCTACAAGGATCCAGGAAAAGGGGCGGGGAAGGGGCAGTACGGCCAGTATTGGGAGCCGATTGCCATGACCAAGTACTTCGATCCCGCGACCTTCTACAAGCCCCCGCAATCGGTGAAGGAAGTGGCGACGCGCGAGCAGTGCGTGAAATGCCACACCGATGAGTCGCCGGGCTGGGTAGCGATGTGGAAGAGAAGCACTCATGCCAATCTGGACCAGATCCGCAAGCTCACTCCGAAAGATGACACGTTTTATAAGAAAGCTAAGCTGGAAGAAGTCGAGAATAATCTGCGCTCGCTCGGTAAGCTCGGTGCGAAAGAGAGCTTGAAGGAAGTGGGCTGCATCGATTGCCATGTGGACATCAACACGAAAAAGTCGGCTGATCACCGGGTGGATCTCAAGATGCCGACGTCCGATGTCTGCGGCAACTGCCATCTCATGGAATATGCCGAGCGCGAGTCTGAGCGTGATACGATCCTCTGGCCGAAGAACCAGTGGCCGAGAGGGCGTCCCTCGCACGTGCTGGATTGGCGCGCCAACGTCGAGACCGATATCTGGGCGGGCATGTCGCAGCGTGAGATTGCTGAAGGCTGCTCCATGTGCCATACGAATCAGAACAAGTGCGATAACTGCCATACCCGGCACGAATTCTCCGTGGCCGACTCCCGCAAACCGGAAGCCTGCGGCACCTGCCATAGCGGCGCCGATCACATCAACTGGGAGGCCTACAACGGCTCGCAACATGGGCTGGGGTACCAGGCCTCGAAGAATCGCTGGAATTGGAATTTACAGCTGAAGGATATGGTGGTGAAGGGCGGGCAGAAGTTCCCGACCTGCCAGAGCTGCCATTTTGAGTATCTAGGAAAATTCAGCCACAATACGGTGCGGAAGGTGCGCTGGGCGAATTATCCCTTCGTGCCGGGCATTCGCGAGGTCGTATTTGACAAATGGGGTATGGACCGGTACGAGGCGTGGGTCAAGACCTGCACGACGTGCCATTCCGAGACCTTCGCGCGAGCATACTTGGAATTTATCGACAATGGCACGAGCGCTGGCCTGGATAAATACGATGAGGCGCACAACGTGGTCCATAAACAGTTCGAGGCGCGGCTCTTGACCGGGCAGCGGACGAACCGGCCGGCCCCGCCCGCGCCGGCGAAGGCCCTCTTTGACCAGTTCTGGCAGATCTACTGGTCGAAGAACAACAGCCCGACCGCGATCGAGCTGAAACTCTTCGAGATGGCGGAAGACCACCTGGTGCAATTGCACGTGGCTCTGGCGCACCAGTATCCGGGGTTCACCTATACGGTGGGCTGGGCGGCCATGAACCGGGCCTATGTTGAAATCATGGATGAGGACACCAAACTGAAGGATCGGATGCTCCTCATGGATCGAGTGTCGAAGCTCGAGGAGAGGAGCAAGACCAGCAGCTTGCTCGATTTTGATAGTACGGACGGCAAATTGACCATCGGCAGTCTGGGCGGAGGAATGCTTCTGACCGGAACGCTGGCACTGGCCGGATGGAGCCGACGTAAGAAGAACCAGAAGTGAAATAGGGTTCCGCGCAGACAATGGAAGCAACGCTGACGCGGCCCAGTAGTAAAATCCTCCCGTCACTAGGAATCATTCTGGTGGCGGGAGGTTTTTTATTGCTTGGTTGGTTTGCATTTTTATGGTTCGATCCGGGTGCAGCTCCGTATCAATATCGCTTAGTTGAAGAGGGCGGTGTAGAAAAATTTCCCAAGCTTGGATTCGGTGCTTGGCCTGACCTCAAAATCAGTAAACAAGAGATACACGTAGAGGGCGTGGAGGAATCGATAGCCACTGGGTATATTGCTCGCCGGGAAAATATGAAGCCAGTGATGGTCGGATGGGAAAATCACGTCGGCGAACCAATAATGTTTCTCGATACGAAGCTCTCCGAGCTGTCCATATTGGCACCGGCCATCTCCAAGCATATGCCCAAAGATGCGGCTATTCTGGCCTGGTGGGACACCTCGCGTCAGATCCAGCTTCTCACTGGATTAGCCCCGGTCTTCACCACTCAACTGAATGAACCTCTCATTATGCCGATCATCTGGAAGCCAAGATTGGAATCTATTGCGAAGTATGAACGAGACTTCTGGGCGGCCCCGCCGACGGAGGAAGAGCAGCGTAAATTCCAACGATTTGCTGACGCATTAGCCTCTGAGCCTAAAGAAGGTGTCGAGATCCTGCGTGAACTGGTCGGCGGACGCGAAGGGTATGTCGTGGTTCATATTGCCGACATCTATAAGCTTGGGCTGATGCGTCCGGATCGTATCGGTGTTGCCTATAAGGACTTTCCCGTGAAATCGAGCACGGATGTTCATGGGGTCAATATCCAGATAAAGCGTTGGGAAGGGGACAACAAGTATACGGGACACACCACGCATGGCTTTTCAGAAACTATGTTCCGCGTATACTTCCTCACGGATGAAAAAAGCACAAAAACCCTGCTTGCGCAGATGTTGCCCATGACGACCTCGACTATTCTAGAATTTCAACCAGTGCAGATGGTCTATAAAGAGGGTGGCTATTTGGTGTATAAGATTCCGTCTGCACCGCCATCGAATAACTGATTGTTTGAGTGGCAGAAGTGGAAAGACTGTTATTGAAAATCTTCTACAGTCACGTTAGAGTAATGCATCCCTGTTTGCTCAAGCAGGACCACGAATAGTATTTCATAGGAGAAAGGAGCTACCGTGAATCGATCCATGACAATCGCACTCGCCGTTACGGCGTTGTTCGCTGTCTTAGTCGGAACTGCTGCTGCTGAAGGCACATTCGAAGGCAGGAAGAAGTGTTATAACTGCCACAAGGGAGAAGGCGAGTCGTGGGACAAGTCTCTTCATGCCAAGGCGTTGGAGTCGCTCAAGCCGACCAGAGGGAAGAAAAAAGACGAGGCCATGGTCAAGGCAAAGCTTGATCCTAAGAAGGATTACACGAAAGACAAAGATTGTGTCGGTTGCCATGTCACCGGCTGGGGGAAAGAGGGCGGCTACGTTGTAGAAGAACCGGAGAAGTTTCTGATCGGTGTCGGCTGCGAATCCTGTCACGGAGCAGGGAGCGATTATCGTAAGATCCACCGGAAGGCCGGTGAAGCCTTTGAAAAGTCTAAGAAGGAAACTCCTCGTGAATCCTTGGCTGAAGCAGGACAGGACTTTGACTTTGTCGAGAAGTGCAGCGCCTGTCACCTGAACTATGAAGGGTCACCTTGGAAGGGTGCGAAGAAGCCCTATACCCCTTTTACCCCAACCGTCGACAAGAAGTACTCGTTTGATTTTGAGAAGTATGTCAGAGACGACAAGGCGATGCACGCGCACTTCAAGTTGGCCGGGACATTCACTGGCCCGCCAACGCCGAAATTCCACGAGGAGTTCCAGAAGAATGCCAAGCCACCGGTGAAGTCAGACAAGGCTGAGGAGGAGTAGGAATGTCAGGGAAGGCCGGTACGTTCATTGTCGGGGGAGTGGTTGGCATCCTGTTGATCGCCGTGGTCTTTGGGGGTGAAGCCGCTGTCTCAAGAACCGAGTTCTGCATCAGCTGCCATTCGGAAATTTACCCCTATGAGGAGTTGAAGAAGTCCTCTCACTGGGGGGCGCTTGGCGCAGATCCTGGTTGCAAGGATTGCCATGTGCCACAAGGCTTCTCGAACTTCCACAAAGCAATTTATACGCATGTGGTTGACGGGTTGCCCTTCCTCATCAAGGAATTCACTACCGACTACTCAACGGTGGAAAAATTCAATGAGCATCGTCCAGAGGCAGCCTTCAGAGCCAGAATGAAACTGAAGGAATGGGACAGTCTCACATGCAGGGCTTGCCACAAGAATGTGAAGGCGCCAGGCGCGTCAGCCAAGGCTGCACATGCGAAAATGCAGTCTGAAGGTGCCACCTGTATCGATTGCCACCAGAACTTGGTACACAAGAAAGTTCCAGAGCACGATCTCAATGCCAGCTTGGCGCAGGGCCAACCGGTAGCGAAGGTCGAACCGAAGAAGAAAGATGATGATGAGGAGGACGAGAAGGATTAACCTCGTCGTCGTGTCATCGTAAGGAATGAACCGCCTTGCATCTGGTCAGCCAGGTGCAAGGCGGTTCTACTTTGTGTGCGTGTTAGAGGTGGAGTCTCCATTCATCCTTGCCGTGGATGACCCGACCGTCTTTGTCTCACCCCGCTTGTTCAGTGTCTCACGCCATCGGACTGCGAGGGCTGGACAACCTGTGAGCCTCGGAGCGGCTTGCTTCTCCTCTGTCCGTCGATGTATCACGTCGCTTGCTGAGGCCACGGTCCATTATGGCCATTGAAATGGGCCGTATAATCCTCGCTTGGGCTATCTCAAGCTAATCCTTCAGGCAGAGTGACATTTGGGTATTGCATCGTCGATTCGGTAACCATTGGGGGCGCAGCCATCGTCCTGATGGCTGAGCTATGTCACAATGCCTGGCGTCAAGCTGAGGGTTCTAACCTCTCACCGGTAGGTCGTTGGACGGGCGTGTTAGGTTTTCCGAAGCATGCACGAGAGGATATTCAAACGCCGATACACCGCACCTCGCAGGCCATCAGTTCATCGTTGAAAAATCAAGACCTTTCCGTTGAGCCTCTCGACAAGACCTCATTCCACGCCCCATCTGGACAGGGCTCAGTCCAGTTTCCCAACCACAGGGCGACATCGTATACTGACGCCCAAGAGTGCTGGTCGAGCACCGCAAGGTGAACTGCGGAAGAAGCCAGAATATTACAGGATTTTCAGTGGAATCGATGTACTTGATTCAGGGCTGGAAAAAGCAAGGGGGGAGCTTAGGCCCCCCCCCAAATTACCCAATGACCAAAAACTCTATTCTGATACGACTATTCTTTATCGTGCACACACCAGACAAAGTTCCTGTTGACCTTAAAATCGTTACCGATGATACCATAGTCGAAGTTTAC
>JALHMZ010000041.1 GCA_022843785.1 Nitrospira sp. | reverse complement strand
CTCATCATGACTCTGTCCTCTCCGACCATCCCACCCTCCTTTTGAGAGCGAACAGTCTATCAACGATGAGGACATTTCTATTCTGCTGAAACCGGACATTGTCATTTTGGGATTACAGGCAGTCCCGGCGCCGTATCAAGTCGGCAGATTTGTTGACTTGCCGGAAACCTTTCGATATGGTGCCTTGATCGTACTGCTGTCACAATACCTCGTTTCACCAATGGAGGATCCGCGCGCCCGTGCGAAAGTCACCGTGGGTTCTGTTCGTCTTTATCATTATCGGCGGGCTGCTTGGCGGAATTCTAGGAGAAATTCTCCACGTCATTGCACCCCAGGGCACGATTCAAAACATCTTCTCCACGCACTTTATGCCGGGCCTCAGTCCTCCGCTTACGATCGACTTGGTCTTGATGAAACTCACCTTGGGGTTCAGCATTAAAGTCAATATCATCAGTGTGTTAGGCATGTTCGTCGGGGTCTACTTCTACAAGCACGTGTAGTGGGCTACGACTTCACTTCAAGGTCTTTCAACTTCAGCGCTCGAATCTGATTACGCAACTCCGCCGCCCGTTCGAAGGCCAGCTCCTTGGCTGCCGCCTTCATCTCCGCCTCCAGCCGTTTGATGAGCTGATCCGTCGCTTCAGCCGATCCATACTGCCCGACTGTTTCAGCCGCCAGGTCCAACTGAACGTAATCCATCTCGGCCACCGCATACTCCAATTCCGGAATCCCTTTCTTCACGCCGGTCGGAATAATCCCGTGGGCCAGATTGTATTCCGCCTGAATCGCCCGTCGGCGGTTCGTTTCGTCGATCGCCGCTTTCATGGAGGCCGTCACAAAATCCCCGTAAAAAATCACCCGGCCATCGAGATTGCGCGCCGCGCGCCCCGCCGTCTGGATCAGCGAGCGGTACGAACGGAGATAGCCTTCCTTGTCCGCATCGAGAATGGCCACCAGACTGACCTCCGGTAAATCGAGGCCTTCCCGCAGCAAATTGATCCCGACTAGCACGTCAAACAGGCCGCGGCGGAGATCCCGCACGATTTCGGCCCGTTCGAGCGTCTTAATGTCGGAATGGAGGTAGCGCACCTTCACCCCGAGATCGTGGTAATACTCCGTCAGGTCTTCGGCCATGCGCTTCGTCAGCGTCGTGACCAGCACGCGGTTTCCCTTGGCGGTTTCGGCCCGCACCTGTCCGAGCAAGTGATCGACCTGCCCTTTGGCCGGCACCACCTCGATCTGCGGGTCCATCAGGCCGGTCGGCCGGATAATCTGTTCGACAACATCGCCCCCCGCATGCTCCAGTTCGTACGAGCCCGGCGTTGCCGACACATAGACCACTTGATTCAGGCACTGCTCAAATTCTAAAAATTTCAGCGGCCGATTATCGACAGCGGACGGCAGCCGAAATCCATAGTCCACCAGCGTTCGCTTCCGCGAGTAGTCCCCCTCATACATCCCTCCGACTTGCGGAATACTCGCATGCGACTCATCGACGATCAGCAAAAACTCTTTCGGGAAATAATCCAACAGCGTCGGCGGCGGTTCACCCGGCGCCCGGCCGCTGAGATGGCGCGAGTAGTTCTCGATGCCGTGGCAGTAGCCCATCGCGCGGATCATTTCCAGATCGAACTTCGTGCGCTGTTCCAGCCGCTGCGCTTCCACCAGCCGGCCCGTTTTTCGGAGATGGGCCGCCCGTTCATCGAGTTCTTCCTCAATGCCGGTGATCGCCCGCTCATACCGGTCCGGCGCGATCAGGTAGTGGGTGTTGGGATAGATGGCCACCTTGGGCAACTTGCCCAACGACTTTCCGGTGAGCGGGTCGATTTGATGAATGGCATCGACCACGTCGCCGAACAGTTCGATGCGCACCGACTTCGCCTCCGACGAGGCCGGGAAAATTTCAATCACATCCCCGCGCGCGCGGAACGCGCCACGATGAAAATCCACGTCGTTGCGCTCGTACTGTATCTCCACGAGCTTCGCCAGAATCTTCTCCCGCCTGACTTCCATGCCTTCTTCCACATAGACCAGCATGTCATGGTAGACCTCCGGAGACCCCAGCCCGTAGATGCAGGAGACTGACGACACAATCAGCACGTCGTTGCGCTGGAGCAGCGAGGTTGTCGCGGAATGCCGCATCTGGTCGATGGCATCGTTAATCGACGCGTCTTTGGCGATATAGGTGTCGCTCTGCGGAATGTAGGCTTCAGGCTGATAGTAGTCGTAATAACTCACGAAGTATTCAACAGCATTGTGCGGGAAGAATTGCTTGAACTCTTGATAGAGCTGCCCGGCCAGCGTTTTGTTGTGGACCAGCACCAGCGTCGGCTTTTGAACCCGCTCGACAAGATTGGCCATGGTAAACGTCTTGCCGGACCCGGTCACGCCGAGCAGGACCTGGTGTTTCTTCCCCGACTCCACCCCGGCCGTGAGTTTGGCGATTGCCTCCGGCTGATGGCCACAGGGTATGAAGGGCGCTTCAAGCTTGAACGGCGGCATCACAATCTCCGGCCATCATCTTACCAAATGCTCAATCGCGTTTCTCGTTGAGGAGAAGAGCGTATAGCTGATGGCGTATAGCACGTGATCGGATCAAAGCATCAGTTCGCCGGATTTGCTCTCCGGTCCCGTGCCATAAGCCACACGCCATAGGCTCTTGGCAACTAATCGACGCTTCACAAGATACGAGCGACGAAGAACGGCGAGACAAAAGAAAAGGGGCTGCCGGAACTTCCGGCAGCCCCCTCGTCGAACAGAGCGCGATCGGATCAGTGCCGACCGCCGCCGCCGAATCCTCCACGCCCTCCACCTCCGCCGGAGCGGGGCTCCTGAGGACGCGCTTCATTGACGGTCAACGTCCGCCCGCCGAGTTCCGTTCCATTCAGAGCGGTAATCGCGGCCTGGGCTTCAGAATCAGACGACATTTCCACAAATCCAAATCCACGGGACTGCCCGGTGAACTTGTCCGTAATGATCCGCGACGAGGCAACTGCCCCATGCACGGCAAACAGATCGCTCAGTTGTTGCTCCGTGGTCGAATATGGCAATCCACCAACATAAATCTTCGCTCCCATTACGCTCCTCCTTGTGCAAATACAGAATGGTGTTGTCTTGGACGCGAGAAAGAAACGAGGAAGGAATGGGCCGAAGATGTGATCAACACAGCGGCGTTTCGCACTGGCTTCCGATCGGATTCCCGGGCCGGACCAAAACAACATCCGTTCAGGCCTTGTCACTCTCATGCTTGTTTGCCAGGCCTTTCGCAATCAAGCGGGGCTATGCTACTCCAGGAAAAAGGACAAATGCAAGCCGTAACCCGCGTTATTGCAGACACGCCACTGTATTACGGATTAATAGGCCGGCGGAGATGAAAGGGGCCGGTGCGAAAAGAGCGGAACGGCATGGAAGGTATCGAATAACAAGACAGATTTCCCACGGGCCATCAATCCGACTTGCCCCAGTCCAAGCGCTTGATCTTCAACGGATAGGACGAGCACCCCATCCACGAAGGTCTCGATGAAGTCCTTGCTGATTATCGTATTCCGTTGCACGCGAATCGAATGCCACTCGGTCTGTTTGAGCGTGACCGGACTGTGAGCGAGGACCACCTCTTTCCCTCCGACGACGCGGATCACACGCGCCGTAGCACCAGCCAGATCGACCACCGCCGCATAATAGTTGGAGGCGTCTTGCGCACCCAATACGACCCCGCCGACCCCGGAGGCCCCTGCTTGCACACGGAAACTCACCGCCAAATCGGGGTACTCGTACTTGAACCCGGTGGCTAAGAGCAGCTGGTCGCATGGCGCCGCCTCACAGAGCGATGACACCGCCACAATCTGAGAAGGCGATGGCGCATCCGCATAGGTCAGCACGGTCCATTCGGCAGGCCGCCCCTCACCCGAGGCCAGCGCCGTAAAGCCGGTCGGCGCCTTCTGCAGTTGATCCTGATCGAAGGTCCACTTCTGAAAGAGACCTCCCGTCGCCTGCCGTTTCAAGTTCACTTCTTTTTCTTCCTGGGACTCGCGCGGAACGGCCAACGCCCCGCTGGCGAGTGCCATCACCCCGCAGCCAGCCAAAAACAGACAGCACAATCGCAGTCGCATGCGGTAAGGGGTACGGCGTGAGGCGTCAGGGGTGGCGGACAATGACAAGTGCATCAGGCAACTCACAACCTAATACTGCATCAGCTACGGGGAAAAGACGCCCGTGCTATTTCGGCGCCCCTGGTTTCTTCATTTGAAGGATATCCTGCTGCAGCCGGTCTCGCTCCGCGAGCAATGTTCGTCGCCGCCGCCACCGATTCCAAGTCCACCATCGCAGTTTCTCACGAAACGTCACAATCGGGGCCGGAGCGCTGCCGCCAGGAGCCTGCTGAAAGGAATAGCCCACGTGGCTGTCACGCTCCGCAAAAAACTTCTTATAGAGATGATCGTACAGCCCGTTTCCTGATCCGCCTGCTGCCACTGGTTCTCCTTACTTAGCCCGCATGATTCATGACAGTTCGTCTCAAGATCGCCCCAACGACCGTACCTCGTGACGCGTGAAAGCGTGAAGCGTATCTCGTGAAGCGTGAAGCGCAGGGCAGAAAGAGACTCCATCTCCTCCTCCTTGTTTGCGAGATACGCTTCACGAGATACGAGCGACGAAAACCACACTCTGAATCTACACGAACACGCATAGTACCTGGTCCCGTTCCGATGGTGCAATGGGTTGCGCAGGAGCCTGTCCGATATGACCTTCGTGACGAGGCGAAGGAGGTGCGGCCAGATGAGCGGCGCAAGGCCCGGAAAAACCGGAAGCATATTCACTGCAATATGTTGAGGATTTTTTCGGGCCGAGAACGACGCAGATGGTCGTGGATCGTTCGCCGCAGTAGAACGGTCAATGTCGGACAGGCTCCTAACCTATGGTATAGTTTCGCGGGCAGTTCGCCCCTCTCGGAGCTCTTGTGACCCTATGAAACCCATCACCGTTATGCTGACTTTCATCTTCGCCGCCATGTCAGGTGCCGGAAACGCTGCAACCGGCACAACACTCGATTCGACTATTTCAGATTCAACCTGGATTGAGCGTGGCTTGGAACAGATTTCCGCCGAACGGATGGTGGCGGATATCACGGACCTCAGCAGCCCGCGATTCGGCGGACGGCAGACCGGCACCGATCAGGATCGAGAGTCGGCAGGATTCGTGGCTGACCGGTTCAGCGCACTTCGCCTGCATCGGTCAACCGCCTCCGCTCAGGAAAGCCGGACCAATCCCCTGCCTCAACGGGAATGGAAACAGACCATGCCGGTCACAGCGGCCACGATCCAAGACGAGCCTTTTCTACAAATCACTTCCGCAAACACCCAATCGACCCTACGAGTCGGGCCCGAGTTTTTACCCATTCTGGATTCGCCATCGGCTGACATCCACACCTCCATCGTGTTTGTCGGCTATGGCCTCTCCGACCCAACCCAGGGCATCGACGACTACGCAGGCCTCGACGTCCGGAACAAGATCGTCCTGTTTCTGCGCGGCAAGCCGGAACCGTACAAAGGCCCCTTCACACATGCGGACAAAGTGCAGATCGCCAAGGGAAAAGGTGCCGCAGCCTATCTGACAGCTACCGGTCCAGTGTTGAGTGCCTATGAACTGCGCCGGGGCACGACCGGCACGCCAACCGCCTTGTACGCCGGAACCGACCCATCGCAGCAGTTGCCTGGCGCATGGATCAGCACGGACATCGCTGAAGCGATCGTGCGGAACGGATCGCCGGACAACAAGCCGCTTCGAGATCTCCAGGAAGCGATCACGCGGGCCGGCTCATCACGGTCGTTTGTGACTACTGCGACGGCACGATTGGCCTGGACCACCCTGTCGTCACCCGGCACGCTCTATAATGTGGTCTCGCTGATCCGTGGCTACTCGCCGCGCAGCGACGAAACCATCATCATCGGAGCCCATCGCGACCATTTCGGCAAGCAAGCCGGCCGCCTGTTCGCAGGAGCCGACGACAATGCCTCCGGCACCGCTGTCATGCTGGAGGTGGCACGGATCCTGGCGTCGGCCCCTGCCGCGCCAAAACGCTCTATTCTCTTTCTCTCGTTCAGCGGTGAAGAACAGGGGCTGCTGGGATCGCGACTCTATGTGTCTCAACCCATCGCCCCCCTGGCTAAAACCGTTGGCATGATCAATATCGACCATGCCGGAGCAGGTAATGGGCGGCTCACGGTGGGCGTGACGGGATTGGACAAGAGCGTGGCGTCGGAGGCAGGCCAAACGGCCGGGCTCAGCGACAAGCTCGACCTCTATGGGTTTTTCCCCGGCGGGGATCACGTGCCCTTCAAGGAAGCAGGCGTGCCGACTGTCACCATCGTCAGCGGCGGCGTCCACCCGCACTTCCACCAACCCACCGACACAGCCGATACGATCGATCCGGAAATCGTAAAGTCCGTGGCCCGGTATGTCCTAGCCTTGGCCTGGCAACTCGCCAATGCGCCGTGAAGTGCTCAGGAAGCGCGGGAAGGGCGAGCCATGCGCGAAAAGCGAGACTCGATCGACATAGAAATTCGGTCTAGAGTGTTATTGCGTTCACGGACGCCCACGTGACGAGAGCCGTTCTCTTGAAATTGCACGCCGAGCTCGCCTCGCACTTCAATCTGTGCCGATTCGCTCTCAGATCTCGCTCTCCTGAACAAGCTTGACATAATCTTGTACAGTATTTAGGCTGTCCGGGACGCCCTCAGGAGGAGGCCCCAATGAGCATTACATCCAAAGACATCATTTCGCTAAGCCACGCGCGCGCCAAACTCACTGAACTCTGTGACGAGGTGCAGACCAAAGGGAGCGAGAAACTCATTACGAAAAACGGCAGCAGCTGTGCGGCACTCATCGATGCGGAGCGCTTGGACTATTACCACCGGCTGGAACGGGAACACATCCATCTTGGATTGCTGGAAGAAGCGATCAAGGGGATCACCGACGTCAAGGCAGGCAAGACGCTCACTCTCGCCCAACTTAAATCGCGTCATGGCCGGTAAGCAGCCGCGTTTCACTGAAAACTTCTCAACCAATCTGACCGCCATCGAGACATTTCTCGGCCCTCAAAGCCGGTCGGCCTACCGTCGATTTCTCGACCGTCTTTTCGATGAGACTATTCCCTTGCTGTTCCGATTTCCGCAATCCGGGCGCTCGTTCTTGGCTCACACCATCAAATCTGCAAAAGCGAGAACTCTCACCAAGGCACTACGCAAGTTCCTCACGAAAGGAGCCGACCTGCGCGAATTCGTGATGGACGACTATCTCGTGCTCTACCTGGTGCGCCGAGGCCAAGTGATCTTTCTCGCAGTGAAGCATCATCAGCAATTGTCTTTCGATCTCAAAGGATTCTGGAGCAACGAATAGCAGCAAGGTATGCGCTTAGCTGATAACACCTCTGCTGCGAATTACATCGCTCGTATCTCGTGAAGCATGGTCAGTCAAAGAAGCCTATGGCGTATGGCTTATGGCACGGAACCGGAAGTCAGGCTGAAGCAATCCACGCCCTCATCCGATCACGTGCTATACGCCATCAGCTATAAGCTCTTAATCCCCAACAGAGATACGCTTCACGAGGAACTGCTGCGCTAGCGATTTCGCGACGAACCGCCATGAATAATGCGGGTTAGGACCGGAACGGAGAAGCAGGCGAAATGGAAATCAGGGTCATGGTGTTATTGCGTTCGCGGACGCCCAAGTGACGTGAGCCGTTCTCATGAAACTGCACGCTAACCGACCATAACCGTATTGAGGCCCTCGAGTCCCGGTCGGCTCCCTGGCAGAGGGAATCAGGTCACTGGAGCCATCACGTTCCTCCATAGATCTGCAGTAACGACCATATACCAATCATTGGTTATTCGTTGCCATTTTGGCAAGGCTATTAGCTATTCCTTTTGCCAAGGATGTCGTATTTAGCTTTTCAATGCTTCCATCAACCTTGCGTGCATACCACTCGTCGCCCGCTCCTTGTTTGATCGTCAACTCCACGCCGAAGGGAGCATCCTCTTCAACGGGAATCCATTTGGGATAACCACTGGGGTTTGGCTTGGACCAGAAAATGGACGGGCCGCCTTCATCGCCTAACCTGTGAAACATCGCTGGACTTCTGTAACCTAGGTATGCAAGACGAACCTGCTTGGGAAACCCTGCGATGGCCAGGTTGGTTATGAATGTCCAAGATCTTGCGGCTGCCTTCCTTTCGCAAAGCGAAATGTAATCCTCGATGTCCAAGGGGGAGTCGAAAGCTTTGATGAAAACATCGCCACCAACAGGGTCCACAGCTTCATGGACGAAATGATCTAGGGTGCTTACAAGGAGCTGAACACTTGTATCCCATATATGTAGGTGTTGCTCCTGCTTCTTTCTTATTTGTGCCTGGAGCGGACTATATCCTTGTTTTGTCTTCGCGGATATCTCTAGCCCCGTCAAAGCACCTTCTATCCTATCGATGACAAGCTCGAAAAATGACCGCAAATCGCCGCTGATGTCTGATTCGGACAAGCTCTCAATATAACGCTCACGCTCCTTCTTTCGGAGGATTATTGGTGGATATCCCGATCGCACTAACTCCAGGTTAGTAATAGCCCTCGCTGTCCTCCCATTCCCATCCACAAATGGATGAATATGGACTAGCCATGCATGTAGCACGATTGCGCGAATTGGTGCAGGCATGGATTGATTTGCCTTTGACCATCGTTCCCAATCTTCCATTTGGCCTATTACTTCTTTCAGAGGTGGCTCCGCTTGTTTGGACAGTGTCGGCCATTTCTTAAGTGGCGCCTGGCGGATTGCTGACGACGCGGCGGTCTGCCGTGTCGTCAGATGGTCATAGTACACCTGGTCCGGCGTCTGGCCGTCAAGCGCCTGATGTGGTCGGGTCTGATTGTAGAACAGCAGATAGCGCTCCAAGCCCTGG
>JALHMZ010000040.1 GCA_022843785.1 Nitrospira sp. | reverse complement strand
ACATGGCTATCCCGACGCTCAGCGCAACTTCTGTCGTTCCTCGGCCGGCCGCTTTGGTTATGGTTCGTGCTTTCATGACGCCCTCCTTCCAGGTTGCTATGAATGCCGTCACGATGAAACTGTACCCAAAGCTCATGCCATAGACAAATAGCTAATGTATATAAATACCATTTACTAAAGGAATGACTTATGCCGTCGCTCATGTCGATTTATTCAGATCACGCCTGGCTGATGTCGGAGTCGGGTTCTGCTCGTCGGATTCCACATTCGGCGGGTTGAGCAAGATGCCGTTCCGCCAGGGAATCACGATTCAAGTGGGAAGAGCGGACTAAATTGACTCGACCGCTGGTTCTTCTTATGATGACGGCCTGGACATTCGCAGCACATTGAACGGGCCCATCATGAGTAACGAAGGCGGTTCCGCAGGAAATCATGCTCTCGACCTCGGGAAGACTGTCCGGTCCCTTGTTCACGGTGAATCAGGTTCGGAAGAAATCTCCGTCGACGAGCTGGCCGCTTCCACCAAGCTTCAATCCTGGGAAGAAGCTCAGCTTCCGAAGGGATGGAGGTTTTCCTCGCGTCTGCCGATTGCCCTGTTCCTGCTCTTCTTTCTATTCATCTTCTTCGTCCCTTGGACTCAGACAGTGACCGTGACCGGCCAGATGTCGGCCTATACTCCATTCGAACGACCTCAAGACATTGAGGCCCAAATTGCCGGCCGTATCAAGAAATGGCACGTATTCGAAGGTGACCAGGTTAAGGAGGGAGACCTCATTCTTGAACTGGAGGATAATGATCCCAATTTCATGTCACCAGACCTGCTGGCCTTTCTGGATCAACGAAAAAAAGCGATGGAGAAGACCCAACATGCGGCATTGGCCAGAGTCGAGCAGCTGGACAAGCGCATCATTGAGATGCGGAATCTAGTGAAAACCGCCGTGCCGTCGGCTGAGGCCCGTGTGGTCGAAGCCGGAAATAAGGTGCGCGAAGCGCATCAGAAGGTAGAAGCCGCCAAAATCGCCGCGATTACTGCAGCCCTTAACGTAGAGCGGCACAAACAACTGGCTAAGAGGGGGTTGGCTTCTCAGCGAGAACTGGAATTGGCGATCCAAACAGATACCGCCGGTCAAGCCGATCTTGAGGGAGCCCGGGCGAATCTGCAAGCAGCCGAGCAGGCCATGAAATCACTCGGCTTCGGACGAGATCAAGTCAGCGCGGAGATGTTGCAGCGGCTGCTCGATGCGGAGGCTGGCCGGGATTCGTCCGTGGCCGAAGCAGCCAGAGTCGGCGAGCAGCTGGCCGATGTGTCACTCCGACTGTCAAATGCCGAGCAACGACGTCTGGCCGGTAAGATCTTAGCTCCAATCGACGGCACCGTTGTCAAGATGGCCAAAGCTGGTGCTGGTGAGACCGTGCGCCCAGGTGATACGTTGGTCCGACTGTCTCCTACCAGTACGGACAAGGCGATTGAGATGATAGCGGACGGGCTGGACGCCCCGCTGTTGAATGTGGGTCGAAAGGTTAAAATCCTCTTCTACGGCATCCCCGCTATCCCTCTGCCGGCATGGCCTGAATTGATGGCCGGTACCTATTCCGGCGTGATTAAGGTCATCGATCAAGTCGACGACGGAAAAGGGAACTACCGGTTTTGGGTTGTTCCTGACCCGGACGATCGCGTCTGGCCGGAACAGTCTCACGTGCGGCAGGGGACGAAGACGATGGGGTGGGTCATCTTGAACCGTGTGCCCCTCTGGTATGAGCTGTGGCGTCGCTTCAACCTGTTCCCGCCGGATTATGAGGAACGCTCGCACACGGTGATGGACACCCTTCTCCCCAAGGCAGGACGAGGCTCAAAGTAATCCTGTTCTTCCCACCGCGCCGACGTTTTCGCCAAATACTTTTCAAGCAGGTAATAGCGGCATCGTGGCGCCCGCATCACCCAGAGTGATGCGGCGATCAACGTGGGGGGTGAGGTCAGGATCGTTCGAGACGAAGATGACGGTCCAGGACTCCTCTTTCGAGCAGATTCGCCGCAGGATGGCATCGCGGATAGCCGGCTGCATGTCATGGATCATGCCGTCGAAGATTAGAAGTTTCGGCCGTCCGATGATGGCCCGCGCCAGCAAGATGCGCAATATATGTGTCGGGGCGGGAATCTCTCCAAGCGCGCTGATGTCGGAGTTGAGACCGAGCGGGAGGGCGGCCACTTCTTCCTGCAGCTGAGTCAACCAGAGGGCCCAACGGACATCCTCGTAAGAGATGTAGGAGCGGCGCCACACGATATTGTCCGCGATCGTTCCGTCTATCAGGGACAGCTGCGAATCGATCATGAAGCCACGACATTGATTGACGACGCTCAGATCGAGATGCCGAAGTTCAATATCGTTATAGGAAATGACACCGCTGGTCGGCGCTTGAAGTCCGGCCAGCACTTTTGCCAATGCTATTC
Organism: Nitrospira sp.; assembly: GCA_022843785.1. Lineage (GTDB taxonomy): Bacteria > Nitrospirota > Nitrospiria > Nitrospirales > Nitrospiraceae > Nitrospira_D. Next base: position 9,023 of record JALHMZ010000040.1, on the reverse strand, counting down.
TCGCCGTCGTTGTCTTGGCGTAGATCGCGACTTTCTCGCCGGAGGCAACGTCCAAATCGAGATGGTCGAACGCAGACGCACCGTTGTGAATCAGACTGAGTCCTTTACACGTCACGCGGATGCCATGAATCTTCGGGTCAGGGAGGATCACCGATGACGTCGGAGGAGGGTGGAGCTGGTCTTTCGGCAGTGAGAAGAAGGCATCTAGCTCCACTAGGGCAGTGAAGAAGAAAAACACCTGCCCCATACTCTTGACCACCGCATCAAAGTTGATCAGAAGGCTGCCGACAACCACCTCAACGGCGACGAGTTGGCCGAGGGTCAATTGCCCGATCGACAAGAGCCAGCCGGCTAGAGCCAGGGTACCGCTGTGCGCAAGGGCTTGCCCTCCAACCGAGGCGATAAATTGGCGCAGCAAAACGGCGAACCGCGCTCGTCGACACTCGATATACTTCTTCGCGAGTTGATCGGTTTTCTCCATGAGCAACGAGCGGCTGTCGGTTGCCTTGATGTGCAGCAAGTTCTGGGAGATTTCCTGGATCCAGTGCAGCACGTCATACTTGGCATGAGACATGTCGACGGTGGTCCGCAGTCCTCCACGAGACAGGACAAAGAAAATGAAGGCTGATCCGATGAGCAGGACGAGGTTAAAGAGAATAAAGTAGGGATGGTAGAACACCAAGATCAGCATCCCGATGACGCCGCCGACGACCACATGGATCAGATCCACAAGTAAGACCGCCAGCGCGCGCTGCATGAACGCTGTTTCCATGAAGCAATTTGAGACTCTCGGTTTGAATCCTTGAAATCGAATAAGGGGAAGCTTCTGGGCCATCGCGAAAGCAGTCCTGACAAAGAGCCGTCGCTGGAGCACCTCGACCGCGTAGTATTGCAACGCTTTAAATACGCCGACGACCGTCAGCACCACGACCATGATAATGGCCAGCGTGGCGATCATGACTGGTTGGATGGCAAGGGAGAACGTGTTGACCAATTCTTGAACAGTCAAGGGGACGATGAGGGAGAAGAGTCCGATCACCAGGGCATAGGAAACCACGAGAGCCAAGACCCTACGCTCAAGCTGGAAGAAACGCCCCAAAAGCCTCAGCACGTGAAACAGGGGAGGCTGATGGGTGCCGAGTGATGGCTCCATGCGTCAGGGTTCCATGATTATTGCGGTCGCGAGAACATAACGCGTGGTTGGAAAGCGCGACTCACGGGTAATTCAACCAGCCCGCCATGAACTCACGTAGACCCTACCACGCTCTCCGTGGCTCGTCACTTCACCGGTAACTGATCCGTATGGCTTCACTCGGGCTCTTGGACCACGCTCCGATGGCCCACTGGTACAGGGCCAAGGCCTTGTAATACTCAGCCTTCGCTCGGATGACCTGAGTTTGCGAATCGATGGTGTTGCGTTCCCGAAGATTGACGAACAGCACGCTGCTTGTCCCGACGCTGAATCGATACCGCTCTCCTTCTTCAACGATTTCAACCAGACGGAGCGCCTGTGCCGCCTCTTCTATTCTTTCCTTCGCCCGCTCAACCGCGGACAGCGCATTGTCGACATCGATAAGGACTTGGTTTTCCCGGTACTGCTGCGCCATCACGAGCCGCTCAGCCTGGCCTTGAGCCTGAAGCACCTCGCCGCGGCCGCGGCGTTGCATAAGAGGAATTCTCAGTTCGACACCGAATCGATACCCCAACCCGAGAACAAATTTCTCCGGGGAACGAGCCGGCGCTGCCTCGAGATCAAGGCTTGGGAGCAAGTTATTTTTCGCCAAAGTGAGGTCGATGTTGTTGAGTCTCGCCTCCACTTCAAGCTCTTTCACCTCCGGTCGTTCTTTCATCGCGTCCAACTTATGGGCGGTGACGTCTTCCGTCGTCGGGGCCCGTCTCTCCAATGGAAATTCAGGAACGCGATCGATCGGTGGAATCGTCGGAGAACCATTTTCCCAGAAAAACATGGAGAGCTTGAACTGTTCCTGCTCGAGCAGTCGCCGGGCAGCGATGGCGACTTCCCGGCGCCGGTGCACCTCGTGGCCGGCTTCCGTCACGTCGATCGGAGCAACCGCGCCGGCCTTGGCGCGTTCATCCACTTGCGTGTAGCGTTCTTCCGCGACCGCGAGGGCTCGCTTCTGAACGTCGAGCAATTTGGCCGCCGACACCCACTCCCAGAATTGATGAGCCGCCGCTAAGAAAAGACCTTGCCTGGTTTGGGCGATCTTGATTTCCGCGAGAGGATCGGCCAGCTCCGATCGCTGCAGTTCTGCCCGTTCAGGGTTGACCATCAGACCTCGGAGCAAAGGAAGGTAGCCGCCCAGGATCACTTGCTGATTGCCGTTGCCGAACGACAGATCGGGAATTCTCGCCTCGCCGATCGCTTGGCGGAATCCGGCGCTGCCTCTGAATCCCGATGGATGCAGCGCTTCAACCAGCGTGTCGTTATATCCCACCGTCTGTGTCCCACTGGCGGGGTCAGTTCTCGAAATAAAGCGTTCAAGCTCTGTGTCGTTGACGAGTGTGGGCTCAAACGCGCCCAGCGCCTTCAGCATCTTCCCGCGCGCGATCGTCTTTTCAGCTCCGGCTCCCTTGAGGAGCGGATGAGTCCGATCGATCCTTGCATGAAGTTCGTCGAGGCTAAGCGGAATGGGCGGGAGGGAGCTGGCCCCCGGCACGTCTCCTATCTGACCCGAATAGACGACCACCGGCAGCATGAATAGCCAACAGAGAACAAACGACAAGATTTTCATGGGAACCCTCCTTCAAGGAAGTCCTCTTGCTTGAGTCTTGGGATGCTGCGAATTGTACAAGAAATTATCAATGAATTGCTCAAGCATGGATGTGTCCCATCTGTGACGACGCGACGATTTTCATTCGTGATGTGGAGGCTCTTTCACTATCACGATGCCATTCGCTATCTTGTACAAAGCAAATCGTGTTCCAACCTTCAACCTGGAATATCAGAGCAGATTCATTGGAGTTATCACCGTACGGCTTTCTATGAGCCGTAGCTACGTGCAAGGGCTCGCGTCGTACGGAAAATGAAGTGCATGGGCGCACGGCTCGCACGCTGTCATCGGCACGAACCTCCGTCGTGTTTCGCTGCAAATCAATGCACATCTGGTCGAGTTTTACCCCAAAACAAAGAGTACACGTAGAGCTGACAGGCAAGAAGCAGCACGAAGCCGACTCCAAACCAGGCGAAACCGGTCGGTAGTTCATACGAATCAGTGGCTGCATTGAACACCGTGAGACTGAACGTCGGAGCAGTCGTATAAATGAGGATGTAGGGATACATGCCAAACGTCACAAAGGGTTGTCCGCAAAACTACTGACATTGACTGTGTCAGGGGTGATCCAGGAGTTGCCGGAGGAATGGAGTCTCCTAGCTGAAGCCACCGGCGGTACCGTTACCGAAAATGCCACCAGCAGACCAGCTAGGTTTTCAGCATGGCACCCCTCCGCCACACATTCGTTACAGCGCTTTTATTGCCCTACGGTCTTCCATCATCAACTTGCATCAAATATGGCAGCTCATCGTCTCGTCTTTACCTCTCGTACGGAGGCAAGAATGAGACGGTTGCGGTTTTGAGATCGTACATTGCTCCGGCGATCGCAATGGCCTCTTTGCGTTCGAGCTCGCGGAGAATTAAGCTTTCCTTGCGTATGACACCGATCGTTCGCTCGACGTTTGTGCGCGCGACTCGCTCCACGAAGACGGCATCGCTTGACCGGCGAGCGCCCTCGTAGGAAGTTTCCGCCACCGCGGGTCGGATGCGACTGAGGAGGCCCGTGAGCTGGCCCAGCTCGACGCCATCGATCGCACCGGCGATCGCGCCGCATGACGAGTGCCCGAGGACGAGCACGACCTTCGCTCCGGCTACGTGGCAAGCGAACTCGAGGCTGCCGAGAATATCCGGATTCGCGACATTCCCGGCCACTCGTGCGTTGAAGACATCCCCGATGCCCAAATCCATAATGAGCTCGGCAGGAGCGCGGGAGTCTATGCAGCTCAAGATCACGGCGGCCGGAAACTGACCGGCGGCCCGCTCGCGCTGCTCTCGGAGGAAGTCGCGATTGACGCGCAGCCCTCTTCGGAACCGCTCGTTGCCGTCTTTCATCATGTTGATGACGTCAACCGGGCTGAGTCGGTCACGATCTTCTTTGGATGAGGCCAGCACACGTGCCGTGCTGAGAAGGCCGATGCTGGCGGCGCCCAAGACGGCGGAGGCGGCTAGGAACTCCCTTCGGGATGCCATGGTTTGAACCTTCCTTTCGGTGATCACAACCCCAGGCGCCCAATCCAGTGGGCTCCATGATCAATGCGATCATGATCAGGTCTTCCATGTCGAGTCTTAGCGATCTTGGTTCGACAGTATTTCGCGCTCGGCCTGCAGCCAATCTTCCTCGGCGTGTCCGTCCGCTCCGTTGCGTTGGAGGTACAGTTCGTAGGCGCGCAAGGCGATCATTTCTTGAACCGACGAATGATCGGTTCCTGATGCCGCTCCGTTCACCGTCTTCTTGTGTTCTTTCTGATTGTCCCGCTTCATGGCATGCTCCTTTCTTTCGTCGCAATGCTCGCAAACGATCAATAGGACACCTGAGGAGAAGGTATTTCTCCTCAGGTGAACGGTCAGACCTATCAGCGGTTCAGCGGCTCCATATACGGGTGCACGTACTCCACGATGATCTTTCCATCTTGCGCCATTACTGGTCCTTTTCCTTGAGCCGTCTTTAGTGGGATGAGGAGATAGGCGTTTCCCATCGAATCGATCACTTCCAAATGGGACACCTGCTCGTCCAGATCCTTTATGTCCACTTTCGCTTGCGGAACGGCCTTGGGCTTCAGTTCTACGCTGCTGCTTATGGACGGCCTGTCACCTGCGAAAACGGTCGATGTCGCGAACAGCATCGACGCCGCGACGATGGATAGGACTTCTACTTTCGATAGATCTTGAGCATTCATGACGCCCTCCTTATGGTTGCCGGATGACTGCTTGTTCACGCACGCACTACTCTATAGGTACAAATGCGAGATAGACAAATAGATAATGGAGTGCAAGAACATTTAGAAAAGTAATGAATATAAATATGCCTCGTGCATCAGAAAGCGCCGGTGCAGATCTTATCGAAGACGGGTTAGGTTATTTCGAGAATGCGGAAAGCACGGCGGTTATGAACCGGCGGTTGCTCGTTCAGTGAGTCTTGCATCGCTGTGGTCACCATGACGGTGTTCTCTTGCTGCAAGGCTCCAGGGGTGCAAGCCCCAACGATCTGAATTTGGGGGATAGCCGACTCGTCTAACTGTTCGAGGTACATGCAGTGGAAACGGTACGAGATTCTTGCAGCCGGATGAGGAGCGTGCTTTTCCCCGCCCTTAAGTCAAGGTCACTGATGATGCTTTCGACCTTAGCCCCGATAGCGCGTTCAATCTTTACCCGCAGTAGCTCCCGGCAAGAATCGAACAGCGCCTGATGAAATTGACGAAGAAGCGTTTGTCCTCCGGGAGATTTCGCAAGTTCTTCCTCGGCGGGTATCGGAGCACTCCGGGTCAGGGTTACTTCGATGAGTTCGTCAACTACCTGAACCTGGACACGCGAATAGTTGGACTTCATGAACTCTGTCTGGAAATCCAAGACAGCCAGCATCACGGCATATTCGACCTCCGCTTTGTTGACGCCGGCGCCGATCATAAGTTCGCTCCTTAGAGCGGCCACGATTGAATCTTCCTGCCAGTGATTCGATCTTTCAGTGTGGTGCTGACCCGATCACGAATGAACGTCTCAGGCTGCTCGGCCAACGCTACGCATCTCTATTTCCACGGTCTAGGCTCAGGAGGACGGTGGGCGCTCAAGCGCCCACCGTCTGTGCTCGATCGTCAGTAGGCCTTGCTGAACCCTGGCTCTCCATCGTAAGTCCACAATTTCTGGGCGGCTGACCACCACCAGCCGCCCTTGGTCAGAGCGTCCAGAAACGCATTGACCTCGGCATCTTGCACCTCTTTGGTTGCCATGAACCGGCAGCGGTACCAGTTTACTTGAAGGAGATCGGGGCTCACGAAGCCCGGCCAAACCTTCGTGCCTCGGTTTGAAATGAATTCACATTTGAAGGCTCCGATGTCGTCGAACTTCGGGGTGCCCTTCTCCGTGATGATGTACATATCGACTCCGACGAGTTTGATCTCTCGTTTCTTTTTTGTCGCCTTGGCGACCTCTGTAAATGTTGGCATGGGATATCTCCTTGTTCAGTCTGTGCGCTCAGGCTCAGGCCTTCGCGTGCATCTTGTCCACGATTGCTTGTGCATACTCGTCTGTTTTGGCTGTTCCCCCGACGTCATACGTCACATGTTTACGCTCGTCGAGCACGGCGAACATGGCCTTCTCGATCCGGGCCGCAGCCGCTTCTTCCTTTAGCCAACGGAGCATCATGATGCCGGAGACCAACACGGCCGAAGGATTGACCTTCTTCATCCCGGCGTACTTCGGCGCAGAGCCGTGAACGGCTTCGAAAATCGCGCATCCGTCGCCGACATTAGCGCCCGGCGCGAAGCCCAGGCCTCCCACCAGTCCCGCGCACAGGTCCGTGAGAATGTCGCCGTAGAGATTCGGGAGTACCAAGCAATCGAACTGCGCCGGATTTCTCACCAGCTGCATACAGCAATTGTCCACGATGATGTCGCCGGACTCGATGTCGGGATGTTGCTTGGCGACTTCCCGGAAGGCATCGAGAAAGAGGCCATCCGTCATCTTCATGATGTTGGCCTTGTGGACGCAGTAGATCTTCTTGCGCCCGTTGGCCTTGGCCCACTTGAAGGCGAAGTCGGCGATCCGGTAGGAGCCCGGCCAGGTGATGACTTTCAAACATTGCGCGACTTCATCAGACACCATATGCTCAATGGCGGCGTAGCAATCTTCCGTATTTTCGCGGAAATTCAGAATGTCGATCTTGTCCCAGGGTCGTTTGAGCACCGGGATGAGTTTTGCCGGCCGAACGTTTGCGTAGAGATCGAAGACCTTGCGGAGGGTCACATTGGCGCTCTTGTGTCCGGTGCCGATCGGCGTGGTCGTCGGGCCCTTCAGCGCCACTTTATTCTTGGCGATGTTCTGAATCGTCTTGTCCGGCAAAAGGGTGCCGTACTTTTCGAGACAATCGAGTCCGATATCTTCATACTCCCATTTGATATTGACCCCGCTCGCATCGATCACCAACCGCACCGCTTCGCAGATCTCCGGGCCGGTGCCCTCTCCCGGTAACATCGTCACGACATGCTGTGTACCCATTGAACAACCTCCCTTAAGCAGCAAGGGCGATCGGACCATCCGCTCCCCTTCTTCTCCCTCGCTGTTGCAAAGTAGGTTCCAGATTGATCGAGGGCTGTATTGTGAGCAGGCCATCGCAATTACTCAGCAAATACATGGCCCCTGACCATGGGAAGTCCGCGGTGCCTAGGCGCTGTTCTGAGTGCAAGGCAATGTAGGTGCATGGGTGCACGGGTTGCACGGTGAACTGTGCGTCACTGCTCGCAGAGGGGCAGCGCTTTGGGTTTGAACTGGCAACCGTTCTAACCCGCATTATTCATGAGCGCTTCTACTGCGACCGCCGATACGCCGCTGCGACAAGCCTGGCCGTGGTTGTCTCACGGCCAGGAGAGCAGGCTCGCCCCTCGTGACCTCGACATACTGTTTCAAGTATGCCTCGGTTTCTCAGGGCTCCGCATGCCCGTCTCGCCTGACGTCTTGGCGGTTTCGTCACGAACCGTCATGAATAATGTGGGCTAATTACTAGGCATTGCGCAACGCCGCAGCCGGTCCATAATGGCGAGTCCAATTCCAACTTCCGCACAGGGCTCGGCGTAAATGCGATCGAGCCCCTGCTCATCCAGCCGCCGTAGCGCCGCAAATAAATGTCGTGCCGCCTCCCGTAGATCGCCTGATGCCGAGAGTATTTCCATCGCACAGAGCTGGTCGTCTCTGTGATTCGGCTGCGACATGGCCAGCAGCCCGGCACGCTCATGGTCATGCACGACGGGTCTGGACCCTGGAGCCGCCAGAATAGTCATCGGAGTGCGGGTTGCGTAATGGCGGGGGAGTTGCCCTGGTACGGCGATCTTCTGCGTCGCCAGTGTGTATGTCGCTGGTCCGATGACGTTTCGGATCTCAGAGAGCGTGACGCTTCCCGGCCGAAGAAGTTCAGGCCAGGTTCCGGTCATCGAGACAATGGTGGATTCCACTCCGAGGAGGCACGGCCCCCCGTCGAGAATTACATCGACGCGACCGCCCAGCCCATCCATTACATGTTGCGCGCAGGTCGGACTGACGTAGCCGAACGGGTTGGCGCTTGGGGCCGCGATCGGGACGCCCGCTTCCCGGATGAGTGCCTGTGCCATCGGATGAGCCGGCATCCGGACTGCAACGGTGGGAAGGCCTGCTGTCACGAGATCGGGAATGTGTGCGCGCTTCGACAACACGAGCGTCAGCGGGCCCGGCCAGAATGCATCCATGAGCCGAGAAGCCGTGGGCGACACGGATTTCACGACGGCCTCCAACATCGCTCGATCGGTAATGTGCACGATGAGGGGGTCGAACGATGGACGTTGCTTGGCCTCGAAAACGCGAGCCACTGCGTCGGGATTGAGGGCATCGCACCCGAGCCCGTACACGGTTTCGGTAGGGAATGCGACGAGGCCGCCGGCACGGATAATATCTGCGGCAAACCGGATGGAGGCAGGATCTGAAGCGGACATCCGCTGCGTGCGTTTCATCGATCACTCCGTCACGCACGGCGGTCGTGCGGGCGAGACCCGGCATGGCCGGACATCATCATGCCGACGGGCGGAAGGCGTCCACCCACCGATCGAACCGGTTTGCAGGAGGTTGCGCAGAGGGAAACGGAATAGGGTTGCTGTGTGCATTCAAGATCCTAGCGCAACAGTTGGTGAAAAGCATGAGCTGGGCTGTGCCAGTTCAGAATTTTCCGTGGCCGATCGTTGAACATGGCCTGCACCCGCTTGATCTCCGCGC
>JALHMZ010000039.1 GCA_022843785.1 Nitrospira sp. | reverse complement strand
CCTGCGAGAGAATCAACACACCCTGCCTTAATCAGCAGCGCGGCTTGAGCCGGCTCCGGTTTTACCCGCGCCAGGAAGTCATACAGCGAACGGTACGGGCCGTTCACCCGACGCTCAGCCACAATTTGTCTGGCGAAGTCTTCCCGAAGTCCCTTGATCTGCATGAGGCCGACCAGCAGGGTCCGACCTGAGCCGCTGTAGGCCCAGTCACTCGCGTTGAGGTCAGGGGGAAGAATCGTCAATCCCATGCGCCTGCCTTCGGACAGATAGGCAAAGGCCGAGTAATAGCCGCCCTGATTGCTCACTACGGAGGCGATAAATTCCGCCGGATAGTGGACTCTAAGATACGCCGACTTCACACTCACCTGCGCATAACTGGCGGAGTGCGGCTTACAGAAGCTATAGCCCGCGAAACTCATGATCATGGCCCAGACCTGATCGATGACTGCATGTCCAAGACCCCGCGCCGACGCGCCCTCATAGAATTGGCGTTGATAGTCACGGAGCCGCCGCTCCTTGTGCTTCTTGCTCAACACTTTTCTGAGCTGATCCCCGTCTTCGACGGAGAAACCAGCCAGCGCCATCGCCACTTTCATCACATCTTCCTGATAGACCATGATCCCCAACGTCTCCGCCAACACCTCATCGAGAAGCGGATGCAGCGAGCGATACCGCCGCCCGTGCGCTCGACGGACGAACTCATCCGCAAAGACATTCGCCGCCGGCCGGATAATTGAAGAGACAATGACCAGATACTCAAATACATCGGCCTTGGCTCGTTGAGCCTCTGGCATGCCCGTCCACAATTTCCTGAGCAACAGGCGTGTGGCCGGGGATTCGACGTAGAAACAGCCCATCGTGTCCCCTCGTCGAATCGCGTTCTGTGTGGCTGAATCGTTGATCGGATCCCAGGTCGCATAGTCGATCACCCTGCCTGTGTTCTGGCGGATGGCGGCGAGCGTATCGCGGATCACGGCTAGAGACCGATTGCCCAGCAAATCGATCTTCACAAGTCCGGCCTCTTCCGCTTGATCCTTCTCCCACTGAATCACCGGCAAACCGGAGGCAGAGATTTCCACCGGCACATAGCGCTGAATCTCATCCGGCACGAGCACCACCCCTCCCGGGTGGAGGCCCAGATTGCGGAAGTGGCCTTGAAGCTGAATCGACCACAAAAGAATCTCAGGCCATGGAGCCTTGAGCCTGAGAGTCTGACAGACCTGTGTGGCCCAGCCCTGAACCGCCATCCCGGGCCGGACCTCCACGAAGTCCGCCCGCCGTTCCAAGAAGTTCAGCGCCTGGCTGATCTCGGCGGATGGAATCCCGTAGACCTTGGCGATCTCCCGTAAAGCCGCACGCGCAGCGAGGGTGTTCTGATTGGCGACCATCGCGGCCTGTCGCGTCCCATAGCGGGTGAAGACCCATTCGAGAATCGCCGGCCGTTCATCCCACGGAAAATCGATGTCGATGTCAGGTGGATCGTGACGGCCGGGATTGAGGAATCGTTCAAACAGGAGCCGGTGACGAATGGGATCGACGTGCGTGATCCCCAGGCAGTAGGACACGATGGAGGCGGCGGCGGAGCCGCGTCCGCATGTGCGCGGGGCCTGCCTGACAATCTCATCCACCACGAGGAAGTAATCGGCATAGCCCTTCTCCCGAATGACGGTGAGTTCCTTCTCGATCCGCTCCCGGACCTCAGCGAGGATCGATCCATAGCGCCATTGCGCTCCCTCATACGTCTTCGCCTTCAACGTCTCGAATACGGAGTCGGTCGACAGCTGACGGAACGACGGGAAAATGGTCTCCTTGAAGTCCCAGCCGGTGAAGCACGATTCGGCAATCCGTCCGGTGTTGGCCAATGCCTCCGGCTCGTTCGGGTAATACCGAGCAAGTCTCGCTTCCGGCATGAGCCAGTGCGACGACGCGCCGCATTGATCGGCGCGCAGCCGGGAGAGGGTCGTATTCTCTGCGATCGCCCGGAGGAGCCGGTGGGCCTGGTAGTCCGTTGATTCCAGAAAGGTGGCTCGTGCCGTCGCGACGGATGGAAGCCTGAGTTCCCGGCTGAGTGTCACCGCCTCATGGAACGCCGGCCCGGCTGTCAGCTCGATATAGAGGTCGTCGATCGAATCTCGCCCCCAGGCTGTAAGTGCCTGTCCATCATCCGACAGGATAACCAAGCCCGCTCGATGTCGGGCGACAGCGTCGATACAGTCGAAGGTCTGATCGCAATGGCGCGCCGAGAGAATCCGGCAGAGATTGGCATAGCCGAGAGGAGTCTTCGCCAGCAGGACCGCACGATGGGACTCGTGAATCAGTTCGGCGCCGAGGATCGGCTTGAGCCCTGCGGCCCGTGCCACATCGAGAAAGCGAATCGCCCCATACAGTCCGTTCGTATCAGTGAGGGCGACGGCCTCTTGACTCTGGTTGTGGACAGCATGGCACAGCGCCTCCAACGTCGGCACCCCATACATCGGCGAATAGGACGAATGGGTGTGCAGGTGGACAAACGGTGATCGCACTCAATGATTCCTCCCGTAGCGGATGGCCTGCTCGCCGAAGCGGGCATGGAGTTGATCGAGCGCGCCGGCGAGCTTCCTGGCTCGATCCTGCCGTCGCTGTTCTTCCGCAGATCGCTCATCGAACAAGGCCATCTGTTCAGCATAGGCCGTCAGCCCGGTTACACTGACCGTCATCTGCCGCAATCGAATCCGTCGTGTGAAGCATCGCTGGAAGAGCGACCGGAGCACAGGCGAGACGTCATGTTCCCAACAGGTCTCCGGTGTGATCCGCTCATGCTTCGTCACTTCGACCTGATCGCTGTACCGAATCAACAGGGAGAGCGCACCACAGACTCTTCGCTGACTACGGAGAGTACGACAGAGCCGTTGCAGGACATCCAGTAACCGTCCCCACAACAGGAGATCATCGACGGTGTCCGGCTCCAACAGAATCACTTCGTCGAGGCCAGGCTGAATCGACGGAGGCAAGACCGGCAGGTGGTCGATGCCATGCGCCCATCGGGAGACTTGACCGGCATAGTCACCCAGAACGACTTCCAGAGCTTCAAGCGGACTCTCCGCCACATCCCCCAACGTGAGCAGGTTGAGATCGTCGAGCCGTTCGAGCACCGGCCTCATGCAAGGCCGGTGCAGACCCGGGAGCGTTCGCACGGCCAACGGGGACATGAAAATCCGCTCGGAACCATGCCGCACATCGTAGAGTTCAGATGGGGCGACCAGCGAAGCCGCGGTCTGTGCCACGAGCTTGTTGCTCCCGACTCCGGCTACGCCGTCGAGGTGATACCGTGCCAGGACATCCTGCTGGACCTTTGCCCCCACATCACAGGCCGGGCCAAACAGTTTCCCGGTGCCGGTGACATCCAGCACGAATGATCCTGGTTGAGACGGTTCCCACAGGGGGGCATAGCGTCCGATGACACTGAGGAAGGCCTCGTCCGCGTAGCGGCCACGCCGGGGATTGGGTGACAGAACATGCAACGCGGGACAGACCCGCCGCGCGTGATCGAGTGCCATGCCCACTGCCAATCCCTCCTGTTCAGCCTCAGCCGAGACTTCACGGAGCAACGCCCGTGGCGTGCTCAAGGGCGCAATTGCAACAGGTCGAGTCCTGAGCGTGGGATCGTGGAGACGGGCGACAGCCACTTCGACGGACGGAATGCCGACACACACAATCTGCCGGTCCATGAGGACCTACTTCCTGAGATGACGAATGACTCCAACCACGATTCCTTCGATGTGAAAGGCATCGCTGTCTTTCACGACAATGGGCTTCATGGTGTCATTGGCGGGATGGAGTTCGATGGTTCGGACTTTCCGATGATAGATCTTGATCGTCGCCTCACCATTGACCAGGGCGATCACCGTCTCTCCATTCCTGGCTGTGCTCTGCTTTTGGACGACCACGACATCACCGGGGAGAATGCCGTCGTCCCGCATCGAAATTCCCTTCACGCGAAGCGCGAAGGTCTCGCCGCGTCCGACCATGCTCTTTGGGACTTCGACGCGCTCGGTCTGTGGAATGGGTTCTATGGGTTCACCCGCCGCGACCATACCGGCCAGTGGAATGTGCGACGAATTCAAATGTGTCAGTGCCAGTTCGACAGCCGTGGGGATGGGACAGCTTCCATCTTCATAGCGGATAATCGTGCGCCGATCGCATTCAAGTCTATTGGCCAGCTCCGCCTGCGTCAGGCCAAGGTCGACTCGAACCTGTTTCAATTGCCTGTCGCGCATGTGACAAATTGTCACATTGCGATGGAGGCCCTGTCAAGACCTTGGAAACACCGCCAATCGCGTCTTACCGTCTGCTACTCCAATGTCTTCCTCGTCCCCCATCCACGCTCTCCATCATCTCAGGAATGTTGGATTGACCTCCGACTTTGCAGTACACTTCGCACAGCACTGTGGTGAGGGAAGAGAACCGGAGCTGCCAAGCGGTGCCTGCATCGGCGTCTTTGCGTGTGAAACGTGCCGGCCGTTCTTCGCCCGAACCAGCTAGGGGGGCTACGGAGATTGTCCCGAAAGCAGATTTCAGACCCCTATGGTCCAACGTTTCTGGTGAAAGGCTGGTGATCGATGTGGCGTGTGTTCTGTGTACTACTGATAGTTCTGGCCAGTGCGGCAGGCACAAGTCTACCGTCCTTTGCAGCGGCAAACTCTCTTGAGGAAGCGGAATTTGCGTATGAGCACGGTGAGTATACACAGGCGGCCCGCCTCTTCAGTCCCCTGGCGGAGCAGGGAGTCGCATCGGCCCAGTTCTATCTGGGCTTGATGCATGAGAAGGGACGAGGCGTCCGGCAGGACTACCCCACGGCACTGACGTGGTTTCGTAAGGCGGCGGCCCAGGGCTACGTTGGTCCACAGAGCAATCTGGGCCTGATCTACGAACGGGGTCGGGGCGTCCGGAAAGACCTGGTTCGCGCATTCATGTGGTATCACCTCGCCGGTGTGATGCTACCCGGCAATGACGGGAAGGCAGCCTTGGAGCGTCGAGACCAGCTGAGTTCACACATGACTGCCGCGCAGATCGAGCAGGCGCAGGAGTTGGCACGACGTTGTCAGCAGTCCCAGTTCAAGCAATGCGACTAGATCAGGATCCTTGCCGCGGGACAACAGCTACACAAGAAGCCATTGAGCCTATCAACCGGAGAAGAGCGCTGAGAAACGCCACCCGCTGTTGTCGGACTAGAAAACCAGCTCGTTTTTCAGTACACTCGCCTCCGATCATGTGCCGATACCGCCCTGTTGGCTGGCACCGGCAGCTCGCAGCGACGATTCCATATCCGTCATCGCTTGTTTCTGGAGTAGCATGGGACTTCTCAGTCGACTCTTCAAAATACCGTCATTCGAAGGCGCGACGAATGTCCTGTTGGTTGAACTGACTCTGCCTACTCTTACAGATGCTCAGCGCGCGGAGCTGAAAATCCGCGTCATCGAAGTCTTTCAAAAACTCGGCCCTCCCGATCTTTCTCCGGACGCTGCGCTTCTCGGTCTGAACCAGGCGTCGCGGCTCACCCAATTGAACTTCCTGGCGCTCGCGATGGACGAACTGGGATTCGACCCGCCGCTCAAGAAGGAAATCCTTTTCAAAGTGCCGGACCCGTTCGACCCTAAGCTGGCGGATGAGCATACCTTGCGGGCGGTCGCCCGGCGCTTGAAGTGGAAACATAACATCGACGTCGGGATGGGTGTCGAGCCGATCAGCTTCGATACATGGTAGCACTCTATCCACGTGACATTGGCTTGACAGGCTTCAACCGCCTGGCTATTCTCCATCGATCGATACACTCTCTTTTGCAAGGAGTTTTCATGCGAATTTCTGCTGTGCGAACACTGTGTGCCGTGGGGCTGTCGGCTTTGGCATTCTTGACGCTTGCACCGATCAGCCAGGCCTCTGAGCCGTTCAAGATGGGCGTGGTGGATCCCCAGTCCGTCCTGGAAAAGTCAAAGGCCGGGAAGAAAGCGCTTGAGGGATTGAAAGAATATGTGTCCATCAGACAAAAACTCCTGGCCAAGGATGAAGAAGAGCTGCGCAATTACGAGAAGCAGATCAAGGACCAGCTGCCCAAGCTCAGTGAAGCGGAGAAAAAAGACAAGGAAACGCAGTTCCGGACAAAAATTCAGGACTTCCAGAAACGCGCGCAGGAGTTCAATCAAGACCTACAGAAGAGACAGAAAGAGCTCGTGGATGAGTACATGAAGAAGATCTCGGTGGCTACCCAAACCACGGCTGAAAAGGGAGGCTTTTCGCTCGTGGTCGACAAAGGAAGCGAGCAGACCGTCAAAATCGTCATCTACAATAAAGACACCATCGATCTGACAGAACAGGTCGTCAAAGAATTTGATCGGACGAATAAGTAACCCATAGGCATGCCGGCCGGTTATTCGATAGGATAACCGGCCTCCCGCCACGCTCTGATTCCCCCGTCCATCGAGACTACATTGCCATACCCCATTTGCTGCAATGCGTCGGCAGCGAGCGCCGACCGAAACCCTCCACCGCAGTAGAGCACAATCGCGGCCTCTTTATCGGGGATGGCCGTCTCGATGTCGCGTTCGATAATCCCTTTGCCCAGATGCCGGGCACCTCTGGCATGACCTGCTGCAAACTCGTGATCTTCGCGAACATCAATCAAGTGAAACCGCTCTCCCCGATCGAACCGGGCCTTCACCTCTGCCGTCGTGCATTCCTTCACCCGCTGTTTGACGCTCTCCACCAGCCGTAAAAACCCAGGATTGTGCTTCATCGTACCCCCTCTTCAGAACAATGCTGTTTGCTCGACCCCCGGACGGCGAAAGGTGTCGGGTATCGCGCCAGCCTCGTCATCCATGAAACCAGCGCGCCGCTTGGCTACACTGAACAATTGCTCGATCATATTCCAATAGACGCCTGTCCCCGCATGCCGTCTGAAAAACTCGCCGTCGGTCATCGCGCCCCCCCTCACCTCACGCAGTCGAGCGATAATTTTTCCGGTCCGATCGGGAAACGCGGCCTGCATACGCTCCAAAAACACCGGCTCAACACTACCGGACAGTCTCAGCAAGGTCGCTCCAGCCGTCCTGGCCCCCGCTTGATACGCGCGCTCCAGCAACACAGGAAGATCGCCTTCGTTCAAACCCGGAATCACAGGCGCGATCGAAATGCCCGTCGGGATTCCCGCATCCGCCAAGGTTTTCATGGCTTCAAACCGCTTGGCGATCGACGGCGCATGCGGCTCTACCTTGCGGGCGATCTCGTCCGAGGAGAAGGGAATGCTGAAGTACACACGAACCCAGGCGTCCTGATTCAACCGCCTCAACACATCAAGATCCCTCTGCACTAACGCGCCCTTCGTGATAATGCCGACAGGGTTCCGATAATCTGCGCACAATGACAGGCAGGCTCTGGTCAGGTTATACGCGGCCTCCAATGGTTGATAACAATCCGTATTCCCTGAAAACACAATCAGCTCTCCCTGCCATGACGGTTTGTCGAATGCCCGCCGCAACAACAGCGGCGCATCCTCCTTGACGATAATCTTACTGTCGAAATCCGTTCCGGCGCCAAAGCCCCAATACTCATGCGACGGTCTCGCAAAACAATAGGCGCACGCATGGAAACATCCTCGATAGGGATTCACACTCCAGCGGAACGGCAGGTCCGGGCTCTCGTTACGGCTCAAGATTTCACGAGTCCGGTCTTCATAGACCATCACCGATGCTCGAGAAGCCGGTTCCAGCAATTCTCGATGCTGGGAATCGTACGGATTCGGGGGATTTGAGATGACACGCATGGCCCATCCTGCCCCGAAGCCCGGTCGCTGTCAAATCCCGTCGAGAGCTCGATGTACCTCGACGGGCAGACACCGGTTTCGTTGACTCTCCCCTACTCCGATGCTAGATTCCAGACGCTTTTTGAAGGGTGATTTATGCACGACCCCAAATATCTTCGGGACAATCTGGACCTCATTCGTACGTCGTTGGGACGACGCGGACAAGATGTGCCGTGGGATACGGTTCAGAAGCTCAGCGACGAACGGCGCGCCGTCACTACACAGGTCGAACAATTGAGGTCTGAGCTCAAGAAAGGCTCCGATGAAGTTGCGCGGCTCCGCCGGGCCAAAGAACCGGCTGAATCCGCCATGGCGGCTATGAAAGGGCTGGGCGACCGCATCAAGGACGTCGAGGACAACCTTCGGGGAGTTGAGGAATCTCTGAGCGACCTTGCGCTCCGAATCCCCAACCTTCCCCATCAGACAGTTCCAGTCGGCAGCGATGCCTCCGACAATGTCGAGGTTCGTCGATGGGGCACGATCCCTTCCTTCACGGCTCCAGCCAAACCACACTGGGAAATCGGAGAAGCGCTCGGCATTCTCGACTTTGATCGCGCAGCCAAGATCGCCGGAGCCAGGTTTGCCGTGCTCAGCGGCGCGGGCGCGCGTATGGAGCGGGCATTGATCAACTACATGCTCGATCTGCATACCGGCTCTCATGGATATCGGGAAGTCCTCCCCCCGCTACTGGTCAATCGACGGGCCATGACCGGAACCGGCCAACTTCCCAAGTTCGAGGACGATCTCTTTCGGCTGCGGGATGAAGATTATTTCTTGATTCCGACTGCTGAAGTCCCGGTCACCAATCTCCATCGCGAGGAAATCCTGAGCGAAGACCGCCTGCCCATTCGCTATACCGCGTATACTCCGTGCTTTCGACGCGAAGCGGGATCCTACGGAAAAGACACCCGCGGCCTGATCCGCCTCCATCAATTCAACAAAGTAGAGCTGGTCGCCTTTTCCACTCCCGATCGCTCCTACGAGGAGCTGGAGCGGTTGACCGGACATGCCGAGTTCATCTTACAAAGTCTGAATCTGCCCTATCGCGTCGTGACCTTGTGTGCCGGCGATATGGGATTTTCCGCCACGAAGACCTATGACATTGAAGTGTGGCTGCCGTCCCAGGGACAGTATCGAGAAATTTCGTCGTGCAGTAACTTCGAATCCTTTCAAGCCAGACGAGCCAATATCAAGTATCGCCCGGCTGGTGGGAAAAAGGATGCGAAGACTGAATTTGTCCATACATTAAACGGATCCGGCCTCGCGGTCGGGCGAACACTTGTCGCCATTCTTGAAAACTTTCAACAACCGGACGGATCGGTATTGATTCCCGAAGCGCTTCACCCGTATATGGGGGGGATACAGAAGATCCAGCCTTAGCCAGGTGGTTCAGAGCTGTCGCAGCGAGCACGCATGGTGCGGAGGGGTGACGGAGCGGTCGAACGTGCCGGTCTTGAAAACCGGATTCAAACACTTCCAAATCTCAGTAAATCGCTGAATACGCCGCTTTTCGCACGACAGGGTGGGGCAAACGTAGCCCATCCTGTCGTACTTCCGTGCCCCAGACGCACCCTACGATTTGAAAGCCCACCCCCACCACACCAGAATTCGTAGCCGAACGCACGCTGGCATCCGGCTCTGCTGGCTACCAACTTTTTGAAAAGTTTTGAACGGGTCAGCCGTCAGAGTCGCGCTTACGCGAGGTCGCCGAACCTCATTCTCAACCCATCCATTGGGGAGACCGATTCTTAGAATTTGGTCGCCTGCCGAGACAGATCTTACAGATTTTTTCGAAACACTTCTGTTAATCCTAGACAGTTGTTCTCGTCAAGCTGCCACCCCGTGCCTGCTGCGCAGCAATTCTCATTCTCGAAGAACAGCACACAACATACCCCATTGCCATTCTTGGAGCTGCGATAAAGAATCCCCTTTACAGATTTGGCGGTGGGGGTCCTAAAAACGTGCCTGAAGTATTCGGTTACGATTTGTGTTGGTACGTATTCAATATGCTCTCGGCCATCCTTTTCAATAGCGTGTGTGAGTTCGCTGATAAAATCCTTAAGAAAGGCAATCACATGACGAAGATGCCTGGAGTCTTCGTCATATGGGCTGGGAATTGGAGGAGGACTTGTAAGGTCAAGAACTAGGATGTCACGAGCAGTCTCAAAGGTCGCCACCGTCGCCACTGCCTTTTGCCCTTTCTTAGGAGTATAAGTTTCGGCTATCGCTGTCGGCTCGTCTGCCGCTCCATAGAACATGGGAATACCAGCAGGACTCATTCTATTGGGGTAGATGGCCTTCTCTCGTTGAACCGTGCCAAGTTCTGATGTTGTGGAGAACGATTCAGCTGGATTGTGAATCCTGACTCGAAACCATTTGGTGCCAGCCTTCATCTCCTGGACTAAGCCCACGTTCCTGATGACAGCTCCGATTTCGTCAAGCATTTTGTGAGGAGGAATCTCGTCATGATTAAGTTCGGTATCATCCTTGGCCGGTAATGTAAACAGGTACCGAGTCCGATGCTTTACAGCATCGACAAAATCGCTCCACCCAAAACGTAATTGCTCCGTTTCACTAAGGCTGAAGAAATGTCTTTTCACGTATGACTGTCCCCTAAATGCCTCGCGAATAGCTTCCGCAACCTCATCGTTTTGAGTGGGCCATCCCAACTGCTCCAATACTTCGTCGATATACATGATGCTTCCACCGAACACCCAATCGCCATCCTCTCGCGGTAACTCATTGGCTGGGTCGGTATATTCAGACTTTACTGCTGAGCCTATAATCGTTAGGACCTCATTCATCGATGCGGCAATTGCCTTCTCGGAGGATGCTTGGCAATAGAAGCACTCCTTTTCTTCAGCGTTACTCTCGATGAATTGCTTGATCGCTTCATCATCAAAACACTCAGCGCAAACGTGTACATCTTCGTCCAAAAAGTCCCACCCCTGTTCCTGTTGCTCAATCATCCGATTCTTCCAGTATCCCATTGGTCTACCCCTGGCTAGAGCTTGATGAATTGTTGCCGATGTCGCTAAGAAGGAAGAACTCGAGCTGTTGCGATAAGCAAAAGTGATAATGGTATATCCCGCTAAGCCCTGACAAAGTAGCTACTTGCCAAAGGCGCATTCGAATTGAGCGACGAAAAATCCCAATTCGAACGCAAAGTCTTCCATTGCTTTCCCGCGCTTTTCGAGCTGAGCAACTTGCACAGTTATAAGACGCCAGCTTGGTACTCTTCCGTCCCCCCACTCACGTTTTGCGAAAATGATCGTAGAAGAATTAAATTTCCAAATGGTGCTGTGAAGAGCATTGTGTCGGTGCTGAACTAGGCGGGACATTTTTGTAGCTATTTCGAGTCCAGATTTTGTTAAATTGGAAAGCCGCTGCTCAGTGTTCAAGGCCTTCTTGAATAGCTCAAGCTTGTGCCTGAAGAGTATTGGGCATCTTTTTTTGACAAGTTCACCGTGGCAATTTGAATAAATCAGCAAGAGGCAATGGTCTAATTCATATTCAATGTGCGCCCAGTTGGCCGCAAGCCTTCCAATTGCAAGATATGGTGAATCAAGGTTGCGTCGTCGTCTTACTGGTTTGCCGGCATTCACGGTTAAGATCCCAGTTTCTCCAACTCTAGAAATTGTTCAAGATCAATGCACTTGACTCCAAAATCTCTGCAAGCGGCTGGGATACGAGCACCTTCGGCAGTCTGTGACTCAAGAGTTACCACGTTGCCACCTGTGATCTTGCCGGCGGCAATGACAAATGGGTCTGCCACCGGACGCCCCTTGAGTATATTTTGCGTCTTCACGAAGCCTTGATACGGTTTTTTCTGAAAAAGACGTGCTACGAATCGCATCTCTTCTTCGCTTGCTGGCTTGAAGATGGCGCGGTGATCCTTCGCCCAGTTTTCAATGGACTCGAAGGGACAGTTACTTTCAATCTCTCTGAGAACTTCCTTTACTGATCCCAGGTCTCCATTCCTAGTGAGATCTTCCAGACGTGTCCAGATTGATGGAAATCTAGAGGGGTAATAGTGGCCTAGAGCATAGAAAACGTTGGTGTCAAAAATATACATTCCACTATGCCTTCAAGTGGCTCTCCAACTTGTCGAGATTTCGTGATTTGACATTGAGGTGAGTTGCAAGTTGAGGCTTTGTCAGCTGACCTCGATGGTAAACCTCAAATGCTAGTTCAGTGAACCTGGTACCCAGAGGGGGCTCCGGAAAATCGGACAGTGTGGTAAGTGGTAGCCTGGCTTCACCAACGCCACCGCGAGGTGGCCTACGAGAGGAGCGAGGCAATGAAACGCACGAGACGGAATCACGGA
>JALHMZ010000038.1 GCA_022843785.1 Nitrospira sp. | reverse complement strand
ACTCATCCATGGCGCAAACGGGCGCTGCCTCCACGAGAACTCCTGGCGGCGGGGCCCATCACATGAACCGGACATTTCTACTTGGGGAGAAAGCGGACATTTCTAAATTGGGTTGACAGTCGTTGACAGAGACCTGTACGCATGGTATGGTCTCACCATCGACTCAACTCACTCGGTTGCCTCTCCGGTTTCTTTCACTCACTCCGTCAACATTCTCTCCCGATTCGGTCGAGATCCGATCAAGGAGTCCGTCTGCGAGTTTTTCTCATCCACGTCCGCGATCCACAGTTCTACGCACTTCCGGCTAAAACACGCGCCACCAACGGCAATATTCGCGTGATGGGGTTCCCGCCCATCGGCATCATGTCGCTATCGTCCGTGATCAAGCAGGCGGGGCACGAATGTGTGCTATTCGATCAGGCGAACCCTGACACCCCGAACTCTGTGATCATCGACCGGATCAACCAGGAACAACCGGATCTCGTCGGACTCAGCTTTCTCAGCACCACCAGCTATCCCTACGCCAAGATCCTCGCACGGGAGATCCGCGCAACCAATCAGAAGGTGAAGCTCGCATTCGGCGGGGTATTCGCCAGCCTGAATGCCTCCTTAGTGAAATTACAGTGTCCCGAAGTCGATTTTGTCTGTCGCGGCGACGGGGAGCAGCTGCTGCTCGATCTCCTTGCGAATTTTGAGAACCCGCAAGCGGTTGCAAGTCTGACGTGGATGAAGAACGGGCAGGTCGTCCAAAATCCCAACCGCGCAATGGAGCGGCAACTGGATCAATGGCCCTTCCCGGATCGCGAGAGCCTGAAACTCGACTATGTCGAGTCCATGCCGTTGGACGTGCCGGTGGTGCTCTCAATGGACCGGTTCACCACGATGCAGACCTCCCGGGGCTGCCCCTGGCCCTGCATCTTCTGTGACATCCCGATCTTCAACGAAGGGAAGTGGCGAGCCAGGAGCCCGCAGCATGTGGTCGCGGAGATGAAGCATCTCGAAGAGCTGGGCTATAGATCCGTCGGATTTGTCGACGATCATTTCCTGCTGCAGCCCAAGCGGATCGAGGCAATTTGCAACGGCATCATGGAAGAAAAGCTGACAATCCGATGGGGCATCGAGGGGCGCGTCGATTCGGTCGCCCAGCATCTCTTCCCCGCCATGGCGAAGGCCAATTGCCGCGTCATGATGTTCGGCATCGAAAGCGGCAGCCAGAAGATTCTCGATCGATTGAAGAAGGAACAGACGCTGGACCAGGTCACGACCGCCGTCAAGAACGCGAAGAAGGCCGGGATTGAGATCGTCCACGGATTCTTTACGGTCGGAAATCCGGACGAGACAGTTGAAGATATGAACGCGACCTTCGACTTCGCGTCGGCGCTTCCGCTCGATACCTTCGGATTCAACCGGCTCTGTGTCTATCGGGGCACACCCTTGTGGCAGGAATATGTAAAACGCGGGCTGGTGAACGAAGCGACGGATTGGTACAAATATTTTAAATGTTCAGAGGTCGATCCCACCTGTCTCTCAGGCGAAACGATCAACCGCGTGCGGCAGGCGGGGATTAAACGGCTGTTTCTCTATAAACTCCTCCATTACCCTGGCCAGACCTTTCAGCTCCTCCGCCGCTTCTTTCAGCATATGCCGATCCGGGACGTGGCCTATCTCCTCATCAAGCCGTTCATGGGCCAGAAAAAAGGCGCGACCAAAGCCGAAGTGCTCTCGCGTGCGGTCGAACACGCAGACATGAAGGATGCGGCCGCGCAGCTGACCCAGGTGGCGGACGAAATGCTCCATAATGTGTTCGAAGCCTCGCGTCTCGAACGCCTCCAGATCCAGCAGGCCGCAGAAAGTTCGCGCGAACTGCCGATGATCCAGCCCAGGTAGAATCTAGCCCGTATTATTCATGACCGCTTCTGCTGCACTCGCGGATTCGCTTCAACCGACACCCTGCCGAAGGACGGTGGCCGCGCACGCTCAAAGCGAGGGTGTGCACATCTTCGATGACCTGTCTCTTTGCGGGGAAGTATGCGTGGGGCAGCCCGAAGAACCATGCGCGCCAGGGCCAATTTTTCAAGAGGCCCTGGCGGCGTGAAACCGGCAGGCTCGAGTACTACTGCACGTCGACGCTAATGGTCTGGCTGGCAGCGACGAGGGCGTGATCCTTCGTGGCGCCCGTCACGGTGATCTGGTGCGTTCCCTTGCTCAAACCCTTAAATGTTCCGCTAAAACCCTTCTGATACTCGTTGTCCACGAACACGTGGGCATGGGCGGCTTGCGAGCCCTTGGTCAACTCGTATTTCAATTCAAAACTGTCAGTGACCTTGTCCCCGGCCTTCGGAGACGTGATCATGATCTTCGATCCATCCTCTATTGGTTTATCGGCTGCGAAGACTGGTGCTCCGCTCAGATAGCCGGTTAATGCAATCCCTAATCCCATGAACGCAATGCGACTCATCACATGCATCAGAACCCCCATGCTTTAAATTGTTTATTGACTCTGTCACTCTAACACCCCCTATGGGGTAACTGTTGGCCTCATTTCAGAGATTCGGAAAGAATCGAGGGTCGAGAGTTGTTTGAGATATATCCTAAGCATCGCTCGTATCTCGTCCGAGGAACAGAGCCTATGGCGTATGGCACGGGATTGGAGCCACTCCATCACGACGGACCCATTGTTAATGGCCCGGCGTACAATGTTCTTGACTTTGCCGCCGCGAGATCGTGAGAATAGACGCGAAGGGGAAACTAGGGTTCCGGCTTCCTTGGCGGGAAGTGTCTGGTCCAAGAGTTTCCGGTCTCGCATGACGAGGCTCCACGGAGGGATAAAAGCCCGGGAGATCATGTACGCAGGTACATGGCCCTTTCGGAACTTAACCCGCTCGGCAAGGGGGCTTCGTGAAGCATCTCCAGTCCGTACCTCCATTACATAGTGCTATCCGTACCGGACAGTCAGACCTGCTGCCAAGCCATGGAAATCTGCCATGCGCATGACGGATGGTCCGGATACGCGTGCTTCTGTTGCCGCGACGAGTGTTCCCGGAACACTCCACCGTAGCCTCAGTCTGTGGAACAGCCTCACCATCGGCTTTGCGACCGTCTCGCCGGTAGCCGGGCTCTACGCCATCATCGGCATACAGACGGTGGTCACAGGAGGCGGTTGGTTTCCCGCGCTGGCACTCTGTCTGGTGATGCAACTGCTGGTGGCGACCGTGTATGCGGAGCTGTCCTCGCAAATTCCGATTGCGGGAGGCGCGTACAAATGGGCGAGACAGCTCGGAGGCGCCACTGCCGGCACCTATGCCGGAGCCATCTACGTCAGCTCCACCATCGCGATGCTCACCACGACCGCCTACACCGGCGGAGTCTGGCTGGCGATTTTCTTCGGGTCAGGAGGTGGAACCGGAGTCAGTCTCGTGATCTGGGGCGCAGTATTTATGCTGGTCTGCACCCTCCTCAACCTGGTCCATGTCTCCGTATTTAAGTACCTGATCTCCCTGGGTGTCTACGCGGAAATCCTCGGCTCGTTCGGGGTCGCCCTGCTGCTGTTCTTCTTTTTCCGGCAGCATGGATTGTCCGAACTGTTCGCGCATCTCGGGACGGGCACCGCCCCCGGCCAGACTGCGGCCTTTCTGGCGGCGCTGGCGATTGCCGGTTGGGCGTTCATCGGTTTCGATGCCTGCTCGACCATCGCCGAAGAAACCAATGAGCCCAAGCGGATGGTGCCGCGCGCGATCTTTTTATCCCTCGGCATGGTGGGAAGCGTGGTGCTGTTCAACTCTGCCGCACTCACCCTGAGCTTTAACCCTGACACCTTGCGCCACACGAGCGCCGCGTCCGATCCCGTCACACCCGTGATTGTCGACAACTTCGGGGCCTGGGCGGAGACTCCTTTTCTGGCGATCGTCATGATCGCGTTCCTGGCTTGCGGGTCGTCGATGGTGCAGTACACCTCCCGCATCGTGTTTTCCATGGCTCGTGAAGGCAGTATGCCCGCCGTCCTCAGCCGGGTCACCGCGGCCGGAGCTCCGCACAATGCCGTGCTGTTCACGGTGCTGTTGGCCACGCTCGGATTGCTCTTCGGGCTCAACGATGAAGCAGTCGCCACGGTCCTCGCCTTCGGGACGGGCGGGTTGTACGCCATGTTTGCGATGACCACCGGAGTGGGACTCTACACCCGTCTCACAGGGCGCTGGGACCCCTCATTGGGTGAATTGAAGCTGGGCGCCTGGGGCTTACTGATTAATACGGCAGCGTTTCTCTGGTCCGTATTTGAATTCGTCAATATCGCCTGGCCGCGCCCCTATGCGGTGTCGCCCGACGCCCCCTGGTGGCAGTTGTGGGCCGTCCCGCTGGTCCTCGGCAGTATCCTGGGGATGACCACGCTGTATGTGCTCTTCGGCAAACCGACAAGGGGCGACGTAGTGGTACATCCGAGGGAGTCAGAACCGAGTCAGAAATGAAAGGCCAGTTTCGCGTCGCGACAGAGAGTGTCACACAGAGTCCGCATCCATTCATCATGTAGAAAGGAGCACCGATGGCGAAGAAGAGAACATATCAAGGCAAGGTTCCCCTGCACGATAAATACGGACCGGAGGCAAAGTTCGCAGTCGAAGCGGAGGCGCTGTTGCCCACCACGAAGTATGAAGAGGAAATCGCCCGCGGCCTGAAGCTGGGCTTGCAGGGCGCCGATTCGATCATAGACCGCCGCATTCCCACGTTCAGCCGTGGAGAGCTCCCGCATTTCGCCGGCATCAATACCTTTACCAAAGCTCCCTATGTCGAAGATGTGAACAAATGCGGCGAGTACGATGTCGCGATTCTTGGCGCACCGTTCGATGGCGGGACGACCTATCGCGCCGGCACCAGGTTCGGGCCTCAGGGCATTCGCAAGATTTCGGCGTTATACGGGACCTACAGCTTCGAGCTCGGCGTGGATCTGCGGGAATCCATCTCCATCTGCGATCTCGGCGACGTCTTTACGATTCCCGGCAACATCGAAAAGACCTTCGATCAGGTCACCAAGGGCGTCGGGCATGTCTATGCCAGCGGCGCGTTTCCGGTCGTGCTCGGCGGAGACCATTCCCTGGGCTTCGCGACCGTACGGGGCGTGGCGCAGAATATGGGCGGCAAGAAGCTCGGCATCCTGCACTTCGACCGGCATGTGGACACGCAGGAGACCGATCTCGATGAACGCATGCATACCACCCCCTGGTTTCACGCGACGAACATTCCCAACGTGCCGGCCAAAAATCTGGTGCAGATCGGCATCGGCGGGTGGCAAGCGCCCAGGCCCGGTGTGAAGTCGGGCCGTGAACGGCAAACCACCATCATGACCGTGACCGACTGCGTGGAAATGGGTATCGAGAATGCCGCGAAGCAGGCGCTCGAAGTAGCGTTCGACGGGGTGGATGCAGTGTGGTTGAGCTTCGACGTGGACTGCCTGGATGCCGCCTTCGTGCCGGGCACCGGCTGGCCGGAACCGGGCGGGTTCCTGCCGCGTGAAGTGCTGAAGTTCCTCCAGATCATCGCCGACACGAAGCCGCTAGCCGGCATGGAGATCGTGGAATGTTCGCCGCCCTACGACGCCGCGGAGATTACCAGTCTCATGGCCACCAGGGTGATCTGCGACGTGCTCGCGTGCCAGGTGCGATCAGGCAATCTGCTCAAGCGAAAGCAACAGTGAGATCTAGCGGGATCTCCTGAGTCACAAACACGAAGGCCTTCGGTCAAGAAACCGAAGGCCTTCGTGTAGGCCCCCGGCAACCCCGTCACCTATTCCCGACGCTCGTCTCGGCCTCATTTCGGGCCTCTGACGCCTCATAACGATATGATAAAAAACCGCCACCTGATCAGTCCTTGTGATGGATTCCACCCCCTCTTGACTTCAAGGTCGCTGTAATTATCTTTCTGACCGTTGCTGATACTTAACAGCTGGATTGGTGAAGGCCCGACACTGTTGGAGTACCGGCGGCAGAGATGCCCCGACCCCTGTTTGGCCTGCCCCGATCCACCATTTTAACCCTTAACCCATAACAAGACCTCTCGTAGAGAGGAGGAGGGACCGTTATGAACAGCTATGTACCGAGTGTCATGTCGTCTATTCGAACCGATGGTTTTGATCACCAAATTGACCGGCTTCTCGACGAAGCCTTGCGTGCCTTCGGCACATCCAACAACTGGGCTCCGGCCTGCAATTTCTGGGAAAACGAGAACGGCTTTTACCTCCAGATGGCGTTGCCCGGTTGGGAGCCCAAAGACATCAGCTTAGAAGTGACCAACCAGGTGCTCACCGTGAAAGGCCAGCGAACCGGAGACACTTCAGAATCACAGAAATACCACCTGCGTGAGATCGCCGAAGGGCAGTTCACGAGGCTCTTCCGGCTACCGACCTTCGTCGATCAGAACAAGGCCTCTGCCACACACAAGCATGGCCTGCTGACCATTTCGTTCCCCAAGCGAGAAGAGGCGAAGCCCCGGCAAATTATGATCGAAGGGTCGTAATCGCTGTCCCGCCGTCCTCTGCATGCCTTGGTGAGAGGGCCTTACCCCCACCACCAGCTGGTGAGGCCCTCTCACCGCCGGGGCATCAAAGGCGAGCGTTGCCGGACCGCTCCGATGGTACTCTTTGACTCGTGCGACGCGTCGGGTATGACCCTACGCCTCCGCGATCGCTTCCAGGAAGCGATTCTGCGAGTACCGCGCCAGCCCACCAAAGGAGCTGAACCCACGCGAGAGAAACTAGGTCATGTCCGCATGCTAGTATCAGGTGCATCAGTAAGGAGATGCGAGACATGGCTGAGGCCATCGCTACGCTGACTATGCTAGGGATCGTCGTGGCAGTGGCTACCGGTCTGGCTTGCCTGGCAATCTATGTGAATCGGAAATGAGAAAGGCCCTTGGCCGAACAGCCAAAGGCCTTTTCAATGAACGCTGAACAATCCGTTAGCCGCCGAGTGTATCGAGGGTTTCCTTGAGGCTCTTGCGGATGCAGGTGAAGATCGGCGTGTCCCGCAACGTATAGCGCGAGCCTTCGGTCTCCCGCAACGCCATCACCAGGTCCAGAAAATCCTCCGGCTTGTCGCTCTCGAACGCCACCACCCATTCCTGATCATCCAGCCCGAACGAATAGGTCGTGTTCAATTTGACCGACGGAAACCGGTGCCCCACTTCGATATGCTCGTCCATCATCCCCTGCCGCGCCGCTTTGGTCAGCAAAAACCACTCCCGCGTCTTCAGGAACGGATAGACGAAAATGTACTTCCCCTTCCCCGGCACCACGGTGAGCCGCTTGCTCTCCTGGCCCTCATGGGTATGGTGATCCACATAGACGGACCGCTTGGTCATGGCCAGATAGGAATAGGGGGTGCTCAGATACTTCCCCAGCCCGGAGGCCAGCATCTTGGCCGACATGTCCTGAAACAGGTCCAGGTCATAGCTGATACGCCAGAGCATGATCTCGCAATCGCCCCGGATGCCCACGGCCGAATAGGGCACCACCAGGACTCTGCCGGTGTACTCTTCCACGGCCCGCAGAAATTCCTGCTTGCCCTTAGTCCGTTCATCCTCCGGCAGCCGCCGCCAGGCCGGATCCACCTTGTAAAACACAAAATTGACGAATTGGCGCCGCGGGGGCTGTGCGGGCTGGGCTGCAGTGGGCTGATCGGGAGCTGCCATAGGATCCTCCGTGTAACGGCTAAACAAGTCAGGGGCAAGTAAGAACAGATTCTCTAGCACTTCGCCTTTTGTTCTGTCAACGGGGTAGGGAGGCTGACGGCAAGCAGAATTGATAGCGGGGCAAACACCAACCAGGCGAGGCACATGAAAATTGGGGCGGAGGGGCTTTGCCTGTCCCCTTCCCACTAGAAATAGCCTTCGACACGCACCATTGACAGATATCTCAGAGCGAGATATCTTTACCTGTGCATATTATCACGCGGAAGCGCCTCGATGACTTCGCGCAAGCCCATCCGGACGCGCGAGCTTCACTGCAGCACTGGTTCACGATTGTGCGCAAGACCGACTATGCATCCTTCGTCGACCTACGGAAGACCTTTCCGTCGGCTGATCAGGTAGATCAGTTTACGGTCTTCAACATCGGGGGAAACAAATTCCGACTGATCGCAGCCATTCATTACAATCGGAAGAAGCTGTACATCCGGCGCATCCTGACGCACGCAGAATACGACCGGAACACGTGGAGGACTTGATCCATGCTTGCCAAATACATTCAGGATGCCAACACCGACTACCGCCGCATTCGGCAGCGGATTCCACTCGGCCCGTTACGGACGGCAGCCAACTATAACCGGGCTGTGACCGTCCTCGATGAAATCCTGGACGAAATTGGTCAGCAAGACACCCACCCCCTGGCCGACCTTGCTGAAACCCTGGGCCTCTTCATCGAAGCGTATGAGGACGCCCATGTCCCCTTCTCAGACTCTTCTGCCTCCGAAATCCTCCGCACATTGATGGAAGAACATGCGCTCAAGCAATCGGACTTATCTGAGATCGGCAGCCAAGGCGTCGTGTCGGAAATCCTCTCCGGCAAGCGAGACCTGAACGTCCGCCAAATCACCCAACTGGCCGCCCGCTTTGGTGTCTCACCCGCGCTCTTCATGCCTGTTGCGAAGAAGCCCGGCAAACGTCCCTCGCCCCGAACACGCGTAGCCAGTCAGCGGTAACCCAGTCTGCTGATTCGAGCCTAGGCCGCGACACTTCCCTTCAGCCTCCCCCTTGGGCAGGCTTGCTTTCTACTCGCCAGAGGGGTAGGACATTGGCCACCCAATCTACTAGCCGGAGCAGGACTTCATGACAGAACCAACGATCACCTGCCCGAACTGCAAAACAGAGATCAAGCTGACCGAATCACTCGCCGCCCCGTTGATTGAATCCACTCGCCGTGACTTCGAACAGCGACTCGCGATCAAAGATTCAGACATAGCCAAAAAGGAAGAAGCTCTGCGCGAGCGGGAGGAAGCCGTCTCGAAGGCCAAGCAGGCCATCGACGATCAGGTGGCCGAGAAGCTCCTAGTGGAACGGGCAAAGATTGTCAGCGAGGAATCCAAGAAGGCGAAACTGGCCCTGCAATCAGATATCGACCAAAAGGCCAGAGAGCTGGCCGAACTCCAAGACGTCCTCACGCAGCGGAACGCCAAACTCGCCGAAGCTCAGCAAGCGCAGGCCGATCTCATCCGGCAAAAACGTGAACTGGACGATGCGAAGCGCGAGCTAGAGCTCACGGTTGAAAAGCGCGTCCAAGATGGGCTCTCTGTCACCCGTGAGCAGGCCAAGAAGGAAGCGGAGGAAGGGCTCAAGCTCAAGGTGATGGAGAAGGAGCAAACCATCGCCTCCATGCAAACCCAGATCGAAGAACTCAAACGCAGGGCGGAACAGGGGTCGCAGCAACTCCAGGGCGAAGTTCAGGAATTAGAGCTAGAGGCTCTCCTCAGGGCAAAGTTCCCGAGGGACACGATCGAACCGGTCCCCAAAGGCGAATTCGGCGGCGATGCACTCCAGCGGGTCATCGGCCCTCTTGGTCAGGTCTGTGGAACGATCTTATGGGAATCCAAGCGAACCAAGAATTGGAGCGACGGTTGGTTGGTCAAACTCCGTGACGATCAGCGAACGGCAAAAGCAGACATTGCTATTATCGTCAGTCAGACTCTTCCCAAGGATGTAGAGTCTTTTGATCTGGTTGATGGGATTTGGGTGACGAACGCAAAATCGGTGTTCTCCTTGGCAGTCGCTCTCCGCCATTCCTTAATCGAACTCGCCTCAGCCCGGCAGGCACTTGATGGCCAACAGACCAAGACCGAAATGGTCTATCAGTATCTCACCGGCCCGCGGTTCCGCCATCGAGTCGAAGCCATCGTCGAGGCGTTCTCTTCGATGCAGGAGGATCTTGACCGGGAAAAGAAAGCCATAACCAAGCAATGGGCCAAGCGAGAGGAACAGATCGAACGAGTGATGCAAGCAACTGTTGGCATGTATGGTGACTTACAAGCGATTGCCGGAAAATCGTTCCAAGAGATAGAGGGGCTCGAACTCACCGCATTGGAGTCCAAAAACCCAATCCAACAATTGCTCCCTGAGTGAAGCATCAACGGCGATGCGTCTGTGGTCCTGCCGCTACCGGCAAAACGTCAGGATCCAAAAGCCGATTGCACCGTATTGGGGACGGAGAGGGGGTCAGGAACCATTTGTCGGAACGACCCGCAGGGCGCTCTGCGCAAATGGTTCCTGACCCCCTTTTCAGCCTAGCGAGGCTAGGGATTGCCCAGTATTTTCAGGATGCGTTTTGCAAGATGTTCATTAATCTCAGTGTGGCGGGGAACAGGCTGGGAAACTTTCGTGAGGGGATTATGATACCAGTCGTGCTTTCCGCCGTGGCGTACAAGCACACAACCATCGGCCTCCAACTGTCGGATGAGGTCTTTGCGTTTCACCGGAGAGTCAGCTCAGCGAGCTTTCGCACTCCAGGGATTTCGCCGCTCGTGAGATCCAGATACAGCTCGCGCAGGTGGGCTTGCAGGTCCTCCAACGATTCCCCTTGTGTCCAATAGTCGGGGTATTCTTGGAGATAGCCGAGCCAGTCATTCTGATCCTGCCAATAGATATATTTGATCGAATCCATGGACGGTATTATAGCGGAACCCGGAAGGCCTGAAAAGCAGGCAGAGGAATCCTGGAAGGGATCATGGACCTACACGTCGATCTTTTTACTACTGGACACCGCTATCCGAGCAGCCAAGGCGTCGTGTCAGAAATCCTCTCCGGAAAGCGAGACCTGAACGTCCGCCAAATCACCCAACTCGCCGCCCGCTTTGGTGTTTCACCTGCGCTCTTCATGCCCGTTTCGAAGAAACCCATCAAACGCCCTTCGTCCCGAACGCGCGCAGCCAGTCGGCGGTAACCCAGTCTGCTGATTCGAGTCCCGGCTGCAACCGGTCATCGGGCAGAAGTCCGGATCAAGAAGGCAGCAGCCTAATCCGATCCAAGCACCAATATTATTGACCGAACAGCGCCCCTCAGATGCAAGTCAAGCATCGACCCCAATTCTCCGACACGAGGAGTGCTATCAAGGCACCTTGCGCGTCATTCGCGCCCCTTCTAAAATACCCCTGCTAAATATGGCCCTCAAGGACTTGATCGATATCATTCAAAGCAGTGCGGTCATCATAGCGAGCACCGTCGCTATCTATGGCATTAATGCTTGGAGAGTTGAGTTCATTGGTAAACGCAGAATCGAGTTGGCTGAGGAAGTACTTGCTCTTTTTTATCAAGCAAGAGATGCAATTAAGTTCATGCGCAGTCCTCTCGGCTATGAGGGAGAGGGCAATACCAGAAAACCGAGACCGAATGAAAACCCCGAAAACAAGGACGATTTGGATCAGGCTTTTGTATTAATCGAACGTTACAACAAACAAACGGAACTTTTTTCGCATCTGCATGCACTTCGTTATCGGTTCATGGCTCGATTTGGTGCAGAAGCGTCCAAGCCGTTTGATGATCTAAATAGATTAGTTAATGAACTCATTTTAGCCGCTCAGCGCAAAGCCCGACTCGCAATGGTGCCTGAGCGATTGCTTCTATCTGAGGCGGCGATTGAAAAGCATAACAAAGAGTGGCTTGAGAATGAGGGTGTGTATTACAGCGGGGGAGAAGACGACCCTATAGCACCGCGCCTTGTAGCCATAATTGCCGACGTCGAGAGTAGGTGCCGTCCGATTATTGAAAAGTCGTGAGACGCTTTTGGAAGAGGTCTTTAGATGCGTTCGAGGCATCGTGCAGATCCAATTACTGAGCCGGTCACTAAGTAGTGCATGGCTTTTCCGCTGGAATCGTCAGAAACACGGCCATTTTGCATAGTTTGCAGCGACTCATCGCGCGACTATTTGGTAGTCGCCTCAGTAAAACGTGCGTGATTTTTAGAGCAAGTCATTCGTTAAACGGAGAGTTCCACCATAAGAGGCTATATGCCAAAAACTCTTGATACTCGCACATTCACTATCGGATCTTTACTTGGGAGGTACGAACGTCTCCCAGTTGTACTACCTGAATTCCAACGTTCCTTCAGCTGGGAAAAGGCACACATTCTTCGGTTTTGGGAAGATCTTATTCGTTGTGAGAAAGAATATTCTTCTTCCCCAAGCACAGCGTCGTATTTTTTAGGCCCGATTGTGCTAATCGAAAGTAACGATCGCCTACTTTTACTCGATGGGCAGCAACGTTTGGCGACAGCAACCATTACCCTGGCTGTTCTTCGTGACGTCGCGAGGAATCTCGACAAAAGCGGGGGGAGCAAAGGTTCAGATTTGGCGCGTGATATTCAGCGCGAGCTCATTGAAAAAGATACCGATCCGGTTAGCTATGCACTTACACTCAGTGAACTTGATGAACCGTACTTCCGCAATGCCATAAAAGCCGATCCTCCCACAGTTCCTCAAAGCAAGCTACGATCCCATGTTCTAATACAAAGTGCGTATACACATACTGTTACCAATGTAGAACGACTCATCAAAAATAAAGCGCTTGATGACTCGCTAAAGATCATTAAGTCCGTCCGTGATGCTTTAACCAAGGGCATTACGATGGTCGGCATGATCGTCCAGAGTGAATCAGATGCATATACGATCTTCGAAACACTTAACGATCGTGGCTTACGTCTATCCGTTCCTGATTTAGTCCTTAACCTATTGATGAGGCGTGCTCCTGATGATACAGCCCGCAAACTAGTACGCCAGCATTGGAATGCTACCCTGCGAGAACTGGGCAGACGAGATGTGTCGAGATTCCTAAGACATTTGTGGGTAAGTCGCTATGGTGACCTAAAAGCAGAGGGTCTTTTTGCGGCGATAAAGGCCAAGCTTGAGGGTTCAAAGCTTGACAGCGTGACGTTTGCCGAACAATGCGCTGATGAATGCGATGACTATGTATCCTTAATAGATGCCACCGTTCCCTTGCCGAGCAAGGAAGCGATTTCAAATCTTCAAGGAATAGTGCGATATCTCCAAATTGCGAGCGCCCCGCCTTTGCTGTTAGCTGGACATCGTAGTCAGAGGTGGCTCCGGTTAGTTGGACAGTGTCGGCCATTTCTTAAGTGGCGCCTGGCGGATTGCTGACGACGCGGCGGTCTGCCGTGTCGTCAGATGATCATAATAGACCTGGTCAGGCG
>JALHMZ010000037.1 GCA_022843785.1 Nitrospira sp. | reverse complement strand
GCATCTGTCGCACCTCCTGTAGGACGGTCGCCCGTGTCATGGTGGCCCTCCTTGAGGACCCACCCTAAACCGGACAGATCACGTGCTACATAAACCGGACAGATGATGTGCTATCTACACGTGCCGGCTTGAAGCTAGACGGGTCGCCTATGAAGTGCTAGGATGTAGCATCTGTCTTGGATGGTGCTGCCATGAGCAAAGTCGAAGCGATTGAACAGCAGATTGAAAAACTCTCCCCCAATGAACTCGCCACATTTCGTCGATGGTATGCGGCATTTGATGCGGAGGCCTGGGATCGTCAGTTCGAGTCTGATGTGAAGGCCGGAAAGCTCGATGCCTTGGCTGAAAAAGCTCTTCGTGCTCATACCTCCGGTCAGTCGAAGCCGCTTTGATTCATCACGCCTCACCCGACTTTTGGACCTGCTACAACGCCCTGCCGAAGTCGATCCGCGAACAAGCTGACAGCGCGTTTGAACTGCTCAAGACAAACTCACAGCATCCCTCGCTGCATTTCAAGAAAGTGGGGGCTTCTGGTCGGCCCGGGTTGGGCTGCACTATCGAGCTGTTGGGGTTGATTCACCGAACGGCGTTGTCTGGTTCTGGATCGGGACCCATTCTGACTATGACCGGTTGATTCGGTAGTTTCAGCCCGGGCAAGCAGACACTTTCCTTATGGCGCGCATTGACCGAGTCCATTTCCCCTCCCTGTATCTGAAGGGGCGGTCAGGTGGTTTCCTGACTGCGCGCATTGAGTGAGCACCGTCTATTGTCTTTAAATCCAATGGATTCTTGCGTGCGCACTCAGCGAGCATAGGAAAACACCTGAGCGCCCCTTCATCCCCCTTCCGCCCTTGCATCTCCCTCTTTCGCCCCCTAGAATAGCCTTTCCGTTGGAATCTCTTGGGTTTCTGACGGTTTCAGGTCGCGGTGCGATCACGCGATCGAGACGGAGGACAGGCCGGATCTCCATGAAGATCGAATATTCCAAGGGCGAACGGGCTTCCAAAGAGCTGATTCTGCTCAACCGCCAGTCCTTCGAAGCCACTAGTGGCCGGAAGATGAAGGTCATGCTGATCTTCCCGCCTGATTGGTACCCCTCCGAGCCCTATTTAAGCCTTCCCTCCCTCACCGCCGTCCTGCGTCAGGCGGGTCATACGGTCATTCAAAAAGACATCAATCTGGAGATGTGGGACTGGTACTTCAGCGAGGACTTTTTGAAGAGAGTTCTGCGCAAGGTTCCTCAGCAGTTGGATCGGCTGCGGAAGCTCTCGAAGAAGCGGGATCTCGACGCCAATGAGATGGATTTGCAGCTGGCACTGTGCGACGTGACCCGCCAGAAGATCGATGAATTGATCAAGAAGGCGGAGCAGGCCAAGCGGATTATCAGAGGAGAAGAGTTCTATCATATCGATCAGTTAGAGTGGTCTATTCAAGTCTTTCGAGAAGTTACTGCGGTCATCTCGATGGTCTATGCCCCGGCGCGGATCTGCATGCCGCCGATGGAGACGAATCTCTCGTACAAGGTCTTCGTCTCGTCCGAGATTATGGACGCGGTGAACGACATCCAAGTCAACATCTATCGGGATGTGTTCGAGCATCTTGTGAAGCCGGTGATCGAGAGAGAGCAGCCGGATGTGATCGGTATTTCCATCGTCCTCCAGCAGCAGATGTTTTCCACCATGACCTTCTGTGCCCTCATCAAGCAGCACTTCCCGCATATCCACGTGACGATCGGTGGGAATACGGTGACCCGCCTGCGCGATGCGCTGCCTACGTCGCCCCTGTTCCAGTACTTTGATAGCGCCGTGGTCTATGAAGGGGAGACGGCCTTTGTGCAATTGGTCTCGGCGGTGGGGGCGAAGCGGAGTTTGGCCGAGGTGCCCAATACCATCTATAAGGACGAGACCGGCATCCACGCCTCCACGATCAGCTTTGCGGAAGATATGCACGCGCTCCCGCCGCCTGATTTTGACGGCCTGCCGCTGGACAAGTACTTCGTTCCGACCAAGATCATGCCCTATCTGGCGACGCGTGGCTGTTACTGGGGCCGCTGCGAGTTCTGCGACCATGGCGAGGGCTATACGGCAGGCTACCGATCAAAGACGATTCAAGAGGCCCTGGGTGAAATCCAGTACCTGCGCGACAAATATGGCGCGAAGCATTTCCATTTTACGGACGAATCCTATCCGCCGGCGTTGTTTCGTAAGCTCACGCGCGGGTTGATCGATAGCAAGATGGGCATCGTCTGGACCACGCACATGCGATTTGAGAAGAGTTTGCTGGATCAGACGGTATGGCAGGATGCGAAGGAATCGGGGTGCAAGTATCTCCACTTCGGCTATGAGTCTGGCGTTGAGCGAGTTCTACAGCTGATGGATAAGGCGACGACGACAGAGATCATGACGAAGCATCTCCAGCTCACAGCCGATGCGGGCATTTGGAACCACTGTATGGGCTTCTTCGGATTTCCCGGCGAGACCAAAGAAGAGGCCTGGCAATCAGTACAATTTCTTGAAGCGAACAAAGACCATGTGCATTCCCTGGGCTTCGGCACTTTCGACCTGGGCCGGCACAATCCAGTCGCCAAGCATCCGGAGAAGTGGGGGGTGACCGCCTACAAGAATCCCGAATGGGACTTGGCCCTCGACTACTACTACACCGTGAAACATGGTATGAGCATCGAAGAGGCGGAGCGTGTGTTCGAGCAGTTCGAGCGAAGCCATAATCCCGGCTGGGATTTGCGCCTGTATATCCGGGAATATATCTTCCTTTATATTTCAAAATTTGGTTTAGGCAAGCGGCAAGACCTACAGTATCAAGCTGCAAAAATATCCGGAGTGACACACACGTTGGCGGGGAAAATGTAATGGGGGCCGTAAGGGGTAAGGGGTGAGGCGTGAGGGGCGAGGATGCAATCCTTGGGTTACACCTGACGCCTTACGTTTCACGCCTAACGAAGAACGAGTATGAGCAACATCGGACTTGTACAGATAGAAGGGCTTGCGCCTCTTAAGACGGAGGAGCGGAAGAAGAGCAAGGTCATGCTTCTCTTTCCGCCTGAGTGGGTGCCGACAGCGCCCTATCTCGCTCTGCCTTCCTTGACTGCTGTGTTGCGGGAAGCGGGCCATACCGTCATCCAGCGCGATATCAACATCGGGATGTGGGATCACTTCTTCAGTATGGAGTTCCTGATCTGGGTGAAGGCCCGATTGGGCATGCAGCTCAAGGCACTGCAAGACAAGGAGAAGGCGGGAGCTCTGACCGAACGTGATTTGGGGCAAAAGGCAGTGGTTGAGCAGGCCTATGATGTCGATGTGTTCGATCTCGCGGAACGGGCGGAAGATGCCAAGCTGATCGTGCGCGGCGACCGGTTCTATGAGGCAGAGATCCTGGAGGGGGCGCTCAATACTTTTCGTGAGGCCATGGCCTATATCTCCGCCGCGTACTATCCCGCCTCGCTTGTCTTCTATCCAATGGAAAGCAACTTGGGCTATCGCCCCGGTGTTTCGAAAGAAGTGTTTGCCTGTTTAGAAGATGAGCAGGTGAACGTCTATCGGGATCTCTGTAATCAGCTGGTCATGCCGGAGGTGGCGAGAGAGCAGCCGGATGTGATCGGGATTTCCATTGGAACGCAGATGCAGTTTTTGGCGGGTCTGACCTTCGCGAAGATGATCAAGGACACGTTTCCGCAGATCCATGTGGTGGTGGGCGGCAACGTCATCACACGCCTTCACGAAGACCTCGTGAATCACGAGCGGTTTTTCACAGAAGTATTTGATTCAGCGATTCTTTATGAGGGAGAGCATGCGCTCCTGTGGCTCATCGAAGCCTTAAACGGACAGCGGCTCCTCGCCACCGTGCCGAACCTGATTTATTGCGATGAGTCCGGACTTCACCGGAATACCGAAGTCTATACCGAGAAGACGGCTACGTTGCCGTTGCCGGACTTTGAGGGGCTGCCGCTTGATCGCTACTTCGTCCCGGAACTGATTATTCCCTACCTGGCGACGCGCGGCTGCTATTGGGGGCGCTGTACTTTCTGTGACCATGGCCAGGGGTATTTTGATCAGTATCGGGGGATGCCGGTCCAGCTGGTGGTCGAACAGATCAAAGCGCTGCGGGATAAGTATCACTGCCGGCACTTCCTCTTTTCCGACGAGTCCTATCCGCCGGCACTATTTAAGAAAGTGTCACAGCTGCTGATCGATCAGAACGTCGGGATCAAGTGGACGACGCTGATCCGATTTGAGGAGACGCTACAAGACCAGGCCACCTGGGATCTCGCCGCCAAGGCCGGCTGCTGTACGCTCTATTACGGCATGGAATCGGCGAACGAGCGCGTGTTGAATCTCATGGACAAGCACGCGACGAAGCACGTGATCCAGCGCAATCTCCAGATGGCGGCGCAGGCCGGGATCTGGAACCATGTGATGGCCTTCTACGGCTTTCCTGGCGAAACGTTCGAGGAAGCGATGGAAACCAGGCAGTTCGTCCTTGAGAACCAGCCGGCGATTCACTCGCTGGAACTGTTCTATTTCGTGGCGTATCGCCATACGCCGATGGTGCGCCGTCCGGAACAATTCGGCATTACGATTCATAAACAGGAAGAGTACGATCTTCCACTGGACTACTACTACACACTGAATGACCCCAGCACCCTGTCGTGCCTGGATGCGATGCAGCTCTGTGAAGAGTTCTACAAGAACGATTTTCACCCCTGGGCGGTGCGCGTCAACTCGCGCGAACATGTGTTTCTCTATATCTCGAAGTTTGGAACCAACCGGTTGCCGCAAATCTATGCGCAGCAAACCCAGCCGGTCGGATCGCCGGAAGGGGTGTCAGGTCTGATTACCTGGCCGGTGGCTCGTCCGGAAGGCGACGAAGGGATGAGCCGGGTCACGAGTCACGAGGTGGGATGATAAGAGAATGAGCGTATAGCTAATGGCTTATGGCACAAGCGGGATGAAGAAGTATGAGATGAGATTGGAATGAGGAGCTTCTGCCATATGCCAGAGGCAATCAGCTCTCAGTCCTTCACGTGCTATACGCTATACGCTATCAGCTCTCATCCGGCACAAGTACCGCCGAGAGCAGTGCGTGTGAAGCTTCGACGAGCTTGGTCATCTCTTCGGCCTTCTTGTAGGCCGTCATATATTGGGTCGGGTTATTCGTGAGATTGGCGTAACGGGCCGGGTCCCAGTTGTAGAGTTGGACCCGTTTAGCCCGATCGAGCGCATCGGATGTGACGGGGAGTGTCAGCTCAAGGATCTCAAGCGCACGGACGATTTCTTGAGGGACGGCGTCATCGGCCATGCGCAAGTGTGACAAAGCCGCGTGGTACCTGTCAAATCAGGTCGCTGATGGTCCGTGTGCTCCGCAGTTTCCATTTTTTAGCAGAAGGAGTATCGTGACGCAATGCCTGAGCCACGGTCGCTGAAGTTCTATCAGGCCGACGTGTTTACCTCCCAGCCGTTCGGAGGGAATCCGGTCGCCGTCATTCCCGATGCGCAAGGGTTGAGCGACGATCGGCTCCAGCAGATCGCGCGCGAAATGAATCTGTCTGAGACAGTCTTTGTGTTCCCGCCGACTGATCCGGCCGCCGTCGCGCGGCTGCGCATCTTTACTCCCACGCAAGAAATTCCCTTTGCCGGCCATCCGGTCCTGGGCACGTTCTTTATTCTGGCCGAGCTGGGAATCATCTCCGTGAAAGAACCGGTCACGCGGCTGATGCAGGAGTGCAATATCGGGCTGTTCCCCGTCGAACTGCATGTGGACGATGGACTGGTGGAACAGGTGGTGATGACACAGCCCAAACCGGAGTTTCTAGGGCCGGTCGACGAGACGGAGGATCTCTACAAAGTTGCCGCGGCGCTGGGCCTGTCGAAGCACGTGATTGTCGACACCAAGTGGCCGATTGAAGCCGTCTCCACTGGACTGCCGGTATTGATCGTGCCGGTACGGACACTGACGGCGGTTCGGTCGATACGTCCCGATGCCTCGGCAATTGCGGATGTCTGCCGCCGGTATGGCGCGAACGGCATTATGGTGTTTACCACCGTCACCGTGGAGCCCTCTTCTACGGTGCATACCAGGATGTTTGCCCCGTCAATCGGGATTCTGGAAGATCCTGCGACAGGTAGCGCGAGCGGCGCCTTGGGCGCCTACCTGGTCCAGAACGGCGTCGTTGATGTGGCGCCGGTCACTGAAATCATCGCCGAACAGGGTTATGAAATCGATCGGCCTTCCCGCGTGTATATCCGGGTGGATTCAGACGACGACATCATTCAATCGGTCAAGGTCGGAGGGCAGTGTGTGCGGGTATTAGAAGGGACGTTGAGATTCTAGCAGGATGATGAAAACGCCATCTCACGGCGTTCTCAGTCGCATGTCTCCTTGCGACGTACCCCAGAGGGTACGCCTCAGTTGCCATGCTCCCTGCGGCCTTGTGACATGCCGTTTTGATCATCCTGCGATCTGGTTACGAGGAAAGTAATAAGAGGCAACTGTAAGGAGTGAGGCGGTAGGGGTGGTATGGAATGAAAGCGGTACTGTTTCGTGAACACGGCGGGCCGGAGAAATTAACCTTTGCAGACTTGCCCATGCCGACGATTGGTACGGGAGAGGTCCTTGTTCGGGTCAAGGCCTGCGCGTTGAACCATCTCGATATTTGGATCAGGCAGGGGAATCCTGCCTATCCGATTCCGTTGCCTCATGTGTCCGGATCGGATATCGCAGGGGTTGTCGAGCAGGTCGGGGCACAGGTTGAGGGCGTCACTGTTGGAGCGAAGGTATTCGTCTCGCCGGGACTCAGTTGCTGGACGTGTGAGAACTGTCTGGCCGGCCGGGATAATTTCTGCACTACGTTTGGGATCATCGGGGCGAAGACTCATGGCGGCTATGCTGAGTATGTGAAGGTGCCGTTTCGCAATGTCCTGCCGATGCCGGAGAACCTCACGTTTGAGCAGGCTGCGGCCTTTCCGCTTGTCTCCGTGACAGCCTCGCACATGCTGTTTGCGCTGGCTGGACTGCGACATGGAGAGACGGTGCTGATTATGGGGGCGGGTAGTGGGGTGGGGAGCATGGCCATCCAATTGGCGAAGCTGGCCGGGGCGCGGGTCATCACGACAGTCGGTTCCGACGAGAAAATTCCCAAGGCCGTGGTCCTTGGCGCCGACGCGGTCATCAACCACAGCAACGAAAAGGTGGCGGAGCGCGTGAAGCTGCTGACCGAAGGGAAGGGCGTCGACGTGGTGATCGAGCACATCGGCCCGGAAGTCTGGGAAACATGCCTGGCCTCCCTCTCCAAGGGCGGCCGATTGATTACCTGCGGGGCCACGACCGGAGCAGAGATCAAACTGGACCTCCGCTATCTGTACTCACGCCAGTTCACGATTAAAGGTTCCTACATGGGGACGCGAGCCGAGTTGGTGAAGGCGGCAGAGCTCATGGGCCAGAAGCGGTTGATACCCGTGATCGACCGCACGTATCCGCTTCAGGAAGCGCGTGCCGCGCAGGAACTCATGCTGAGCCGAAAGTTTTTCGGCAAGCTCGTCCTGGTCTGCTGAGCCGGCGCCATTTTTCTAAGTGTCCGTTTTGAGCCTTCCTACCTTTCTGTGCTACTCTCAATTGGATTGAGCGAGCGTGGCCGGCGTTCTTTCGCGTAATCCTTTCCAAAACCAAAGGAGGGAGCCATGTCCACCGTTGCGCAGATCATGACGAAACGCCCCAAGTCGATCGGTCCCAAGACCTCGATTGCCAGCGCCGCGAAGACTATGCGGACGGCGCGGGTGGGGTCATTGTTTGTGAAGAAGGGGAAAGCGTTAGTTGGTGTCGTCACGGATACAGATATCGTGCGACGAGCCGTGGCAAGCGGCAAGCCGTTGGGCCAGTTGACGGTTGAAAAGATCATGACCAGCCCCATTTGCACGATCGAGGGAAACAGTACGGTCGACGATGCCCAGGACATGATGGCGGACTTGGGCGTACGGCATCTTGGTGTGACGAAAGGCGGTGCGATTGTGGGCGTGATCTCGGTGCGCGATCTGCTGCTGCATTACAAGCGGTACGCGCAGTCGGTGATTCCAGGAGAGGGGACGTACTCGGAACCGAAGATCTCGCAGGACTAGGAAGACGTAAGGCGTGAAATGTGAGGCGTTAGGCGAGAAGAGGTCGAAGAAGAATACTTTCGCGCCGTACCCCTGACGCCTCACAGTTACTTCGTGAGTTCTTTCACGAGGTGGCCCAGTTCCGGCAGGATGAGTTTTTCCATCGCCAGGCGGACGGCGTTCTCAGAGCCGGGGATTGAGAACACGACGCGGCCTTCGATGATACCGGCAACAGCCCGGCTCATAATCGCGGGCGATCCGATCTCTTGATAGCTGAGGAACCGAAAGATTTCGCCAAATCCGTCAAGCCGCTTCTCCAACATCTTACTTACGGCTTCGAACGTCGAGTCTCGCCGGGAAATGCCGGTTCCCCCGTTGACGATGATGATTTGGGCCGCATACTTCCAAATTCCCAACGCAATGCGGTGCGTGATCTGCCCCGGATCGTCTAGTGCGACATGGTAGGCCACAATCTTGTGACCCTGTTCCTCAAGTAGCTGTTGGATGAGCTGTCCGCTCGTGTCGGTCTCGGGCGTTCTCGTGTCGCTGCACGTGATCACCATACAGCTGATTGACCGTGGCGCATCCTGCTTATGTTCATGGGCTGGTGAGTTCGTCATGTCGTAGGCGTGGCTCTTTGTGTTGTAAAATGATCAAGGCACAACAATACCGCTGCTCTCAAAGGGGGGGGGCTTCAATAGAGCCTCAGCCTTCTTTGACTACGCTATTGCCATGCTGCATCTGGGTTGAGTTTTGCGACCGGGGTTCCCTTGGTGATGTGCTCGTCCAGGATTGTCGCGACATCCGCCTCGGTGACTTTCGAGTACCAGGTATTGTCCGGGTACACGACAACGGTCGGACCCTGTTCGCAGGGACCGAGGCAGCCCGTGGCGCTTACCAGGACCTGGCCCGGGGGCACAGCGCGTTGCATCAATCCCATGTTGAAGGCCATGAGCAGCTGTCCGGCTCCGGCGCTTCCACATGAAGGTTTTGGATGGCCCGGCGGGCGCGAGTTGGTGCAGACGAGAATGTGATATTTAGGTTTCGGCATAGTCTCCTCAATTGATACAGCGAACCTCTCATGAGATCCGAACGGCAATTTATACCATATTAGCCTTGAGCGTGCACAGAGCGAAGAGCGTATGGCTTATGGCGTATAGCGGAAACTGTTCATCTCAGTCTCGTGCCATACGCTATTGGCCATAGGCTCTTGCTCCCTTTCTGGCCATCGGCCATCAGCCATTCGCTCCCTGGGCCTATCGTGGCCTATACGATTCCCACTGTTGAACGGCTTCTTGGGGAAGTTTCCACTGTGTAAGCCCCTTCATGACCCAGTCGAGATAGTGGTCTTTGGCTTTGAATTTGCCGATCGGATTGGCAGCGTAGGTGGTGACGAGTTCCTTCGATCCGGCTTCGTTGAGCACGGTGATTTGCAGGTGCCGATAGG
This sequence comes from Nitrospira sp., assembly GCA_022843785.1. GTDB lineage: Bacteria > Nitrospirota > Nitrospiria > Nitrospirales > Nitrospiraceae > Nitrospira_D. Next base: position 3,694 of record JALHMZ010000037.1, on the reverse strand, counting down.
CCCCTTGAGGGACATCTTGCTCAAACTCATCCATAAGCGTCAGATCCTCATCGGTCACCTCGAATACACCTCCCCAGACTTTCTCGCCCGGCGACGGTACGATGCTCGCGAGGCCGCAGCGCCATTGGGATGACCAGCGGCAGAACTTGATGGTGTGGTCCGTCAGTGTGGCAAGGTAGAGGAATCGATGCTCCGGGGCGCGTCGCTTTAATTGGACGGGGTTCAGATGATCGGCATATAGAAAAAACTTCATTCGATGCGCTCATGCATGTTTGATGACTGCCGGTATTTGTAGCACAGGGGCTTTTCGTCAAACAAGCGTTGCCCTGCGTCACCACGCGGCTTGACGATTGCGTGATGAACTGTCATGAATGAAACAGGTTAAGATAATCGCTGCCCTGGCTAGGCTGCCCTCATGGCGGTCTTGCCGCGAAATGGGTTCCCAATTCGATCAATGGCTGAGGATCGTTCCAATACGCGGTCGTCGTCTCCATCGCCTGTCGTCATCAGGCTGATTCGCGTTGCAGTGATTTCCGTGCTGATGCTGGGGGCGGGGTACTATTCCTGGAACCAGCTGTCTCCTTCCCTCCCGACGCAGGACCAGCGCGAGGCGGAAGCGTTGGCACTCGTGCAGTCCTCCCGCGCCATCGGTTCCGGCACGATCCTGGATGCGATGAATCAGCATGTGCGCTCGATGAAGGAGCGCGGGCAGGGGGTGCGGCTTGGGGAGTGGCGGGTGAAGCCTGTCCAGGGCGATGTGTATGAAATTCGCGTGCAATTGCGGGATCAAAGCGTACGCGGCCAGTGGTTTGAGCGGGAATTCATCTGGCACGCACATCTCAAGCTGAAGAAAGTGAATGCAGCGTCGTTGCCGGCGGATGGCGTCACGCCCAAAGACCCAGATGCAGAACAGTCACCAGTGCCGCTACCGTAGGCCCTCGTATCGTGTCCTTCGTATCTTGTGAAGCGCAGTCGGTTGAAAAAGCCTATGGCGTATGGCCAGAATGGGAGGAAGAGCCTATGGCCAATAGCGTATGGCACGAGACTGAGATGAAGAGTTTTTGCTATACGCCATAAGCTATACGCTCTTGATCTTCACGGGTTAGGGCGGCGCCAAGCCGGGCGGCAACGCGATTTGGACTTGATTGCCCTCGACCCGTACCTGGCAGCAGGGGACTTCAAAGTTTGGATTATTCTCTCGTTGTCCGGTGACGACGTTGAATTTCCAACCGTGCCAGGGACATTCGACGACGGTCCCATGTAACTTTCCTTCGCCCAGCGGACCGCCGGCGTGGGGGCAGGCGTTATCGATGGCGTGGAACGTTCCCTCTATGTTGAAGACGGCGATCCAGACTCCTTTGATTTCCATGGTGCGTCCGGTTCCCGGCGGGATGTCCTCAACCTGTGCGACAGTGGTGAAGTCGCTTATCATAGGGAGCTGCCCCCGTGTTGTGGGGTTATGAGCCTTGTGGGAGAGGGGCGATTGCTTGATTTCACTATAGGCATATGGCATAGACATACAGGAGCATATCCCGGCCCATCGAACGATCTCCGCTCTCGCACAGGGGGCTTGATTGGGAATGAGGTTGTTGCATGGAAATGACTCTCCTCTTGAATTCGACCTATGAACCCCTCCGGGTCGTCCATTGGCAAAAAGCGATCTCGCTTCTCTGGCAAGGCAAAGTCGAAGTTCTCGAAGTCTATGACCGTGAGATCCACGGTATCTCCCTCTCGATCAAGCTCCCGGCGGTGATGCGGTTGCTGAAGCTGGTGCGGCTGAAGGACAGTCACCGCGCCGTCAAGTTTTCCCGCATCAATATTTTCACGCGCGACGGCTACACCTGCCAGTATTGCACCCATCGGTTCCGGACGGAAGAACTCACCTTTGATCATGTCGTGCCTATCGCCAAAGGCGGTAAGAAGACGTGGGAAAATATTGTGACCGCCTGCTGGCGGTGCAATAACCGGAAGAGCGGCCGCACACCGGATGAAGCCGGCATGAAGTTGAAGAAACGGCCGGTGAAGCCGCGATGGAGTCCAGTGATCACGATCACCATCGGTATCCGCAATACGCCGGAAAGCTGGCGTGATTATCTCTACTGGAATATGGAGTTGGATGCGGATCCGGCTGAAACATAGTTGTTCGTTCATCGCGCGTCATTGCCAGTAGCCGGGCCTGCCTGTGTTCTTCTCTCAGCTCTCAAGCTCTCGCCGTACCATCGGTCGCGCCGCATTATAGCGACAGTTCCAACCGAGAAAAAGAGGTTGTGTGGTTTACGCTCTAAAACTGCCTATTGTATGATGCGGAGAATATTTACTTGCGAGGAGTGTTGACGATGGCTGCAAATCCGGGCTTCCCGTTAGTTCTTGATGTGAAAAGTTGGACGGTGTTAGTGATCGGCGGGGACGATGAGGCGTCCGACAAAACGCAACGTTTGCTTGAGTCCGGCGCGCGTGTCACGGTCGTCAGCCCGACGCTCAACGAAACGTTGCGAACCTTGGCGGCTTCGGCGAAGGTGATTCATCGCGGACGGCATTTCCGGGATTCGGATCTTGAACATGCCATTTTGGTGTTGAACACGCTGCGCGGTGACCGTGATTTTGCGAGGGCGCTCCTGGCCAAGGCAAAGGAGCAGGGGGTGTTGGTCTGGTCAGTGGATTTTCCGGAAGCCTCCAGCGTCACGATGCCGGCGGTGGTCGCGTCTGGCCACGCACGAGTGGCCATCAGCACAAGCGGCGTTGCGCCGGCCTTATCCGGTTTCATGAAGGAAGATCTGGAGCGAATTTTGGATCCTGAGTTTGCCGCCTTTGTGGACTGGCTGGGGGAATTGCGGGAACAAGCCAAAGCAAGTGAGCCGGATGCCGAGAAGCGCCGAGCGCTCCTGCGCGAAGCTTTAGATGGTTTTCGCCTCTTGGGCAAGGTGCAATATCCGAAGGTCTGGTTGGAGAGGAAGAAGACGTAAGGGGTGAGGCGTAAGGCGTGAGGGGATGGTTAATGGGAAATGGGGGAGAATCTAAGAAGTGCTGAGTTGTCGGTTTGTCTCTTCGCCATTCGCGACTTGCGACTTGCCACTCATGAGAAACAGGGGGGAAGGTCAGAGATAGCGGACAGAAGAAGGAGGCGTAATGGTATTGCTTGAATTCAGTATGTCGCCGTTGGGAAAGAGCGAGAGCGTGGGGAAGTATGTGGCCCGCTCACTCGACATTATCGATAAGAGCGGAGTGCCCTATCGGTTGAATCCGATGGGGACGGTGTTGGAAGGGGAATGGGATGACGTGTTCGGCGTCGTCAAGCAGTGTTATGAACGGATGAGAAAGGACTGCAAGCGCATTTCCTGCACGATCAAGGTGGACTATCGCAAGGGTCACGAGGGCCGTTTGCAGAGTAAAGTGGCGACCATCGAAAAAACGCTCAAGCGCTCAATCAAGCAATGAGCGGACTGCAGGGAATAGGAGCTGATGGCCGATGGCATATGGCACGTAATCGGATCGTGGGATTCGCTCGCTTCGAATCCTTCTCCTGTTCCCTGCCATCAGCCATACGCCATTTGCCATTCGCTCTTTCGACCGGGTACGCTGTAGATAGCAAGTTAACTTGTCCGGTGTATGGAGCACATGATCTGTCCGGTTCTTCCTGTCGCTAGTCTTTCAGTCGCCGCTTGAATTTATTTCGCGCACACACTGGCCCCAGGAG
>JALHMZ010000036.1 GCA_022843785.1 Nitrospira sp. | reverse complement strand
GACCGGAGGAACGGGACGATCCGAGCTGACCCACGGTCTTCCGACTTCCAGACCCAGATCTTTGCGATCTGTCCCGCTCCCGTGCCGCCATGATGCAAGACCTCCTGTATAGATACAAGGTCTTGCAATCACACATTCGCCTGCTCCGCCTGCTTCAAGCGGCGATTCACCGTAGCCGCAGGCACCCCCCCCAGAAGGAAAGAAAGAGGGCGGGAGTTTTTCTTCGGGGGCCCTTCAGCGGCCACGTGCCCGCAAGGTCGATTCCATGCCAAAGTGGTTCGCCATCTGGCGCAGCCAGGCCTCCGTGCCGAAGGGTCGACCGTGTTGCGCACTCACCCGTAGGGCATACAACTCCGCCGCCATCTCCGGGCGATTCACATGGGCGACCCAATCCCGAGGCCGCGCCATGGGCCACTCGCTGCGTCAAGAAAAGAGTGCTAACACCTTTTAGCTGAACTTCGTGTTCCGACACAGTACAACCCTACACGGAATTATGAAATGTGCAAGATCGCAAATGGCCCTGCTATTGGGTTCTTTGCCGGGTACGGTATGGGTGGGGACCTATCTGGGTAGGTCGTTTGTCCGCGATCAATGGTGTGACGTTCGCTGCCATGTCTGTACAGTGTTGTTCGAGAAATCCCTTATAAGACGCAGAGTTTCTAGATTTCACCCTCTGCTTCCGGTAAGATGCCTGCAGATTTGTACGTATTTTCTAGGGGGTGGTGTGTCCCGTCTTCGTCTTGGTCTCCTCGTTCTTCTTGCCTTGGTCGTCTGTGCTGCTGCGTTTCTAGTGTTTTCCAAGCAACTGACCGGTGAAAACTATCTTAAGGACTTTGTGTTAGGCCAGCTTGAGGAAAGCCTCGGGCGGAAGATCGATGTGCGTCACGTGAAACTCGTGGTCTTTCCCAGCATCCGTGTGGAATTGTCTGAGGTCACGATTCACGATCCCCATTCGGATGACGTCATGCTGACCGCCAAGCGAGTCGATTTAGTCGTGCGCTTGCTGCCGCTGCTCCGTAAGCAAATCGTGGGGAAACGGCTGCTGATCGAAGAGCCGACGCTCACGCTGCGACGCAATCAAGCCGGCCAGTGGAACGTGCTGGACGGTGTGGGCGATCAGGCGGAGGCGGATCAGCAGACTGTGGGCGCGATGGCCAGGATGCTCATGATCCGGGAGGCGAGGCTTGTCAACGGCGCGCTGACTCTGATCGATTCAGCCAGGCCGGATGGAGTCCGCACGCTTAAGCTGGAACAGGTGCATACCACACTTCTGATTCATCCGGAACGCGGGATTGCGGATCTTCATGTTTCGGGTACTCCTTTGGGAGAGCGAGGGCCGGCGATGGTGTCGTTGGATGGGAAGATTCGGCGATCCGAGAAACCGGTGTCGCTGACCGAGCAGGCGCCGGTTGAGCCGCCGATGCTATTTCAGTTTGACGGCCATCTGGATGCCAAGAATGTAAGCATTCGCGATACAGTGGAGTTCCTTGGCTCCCAGCCCCTTCCAGAACGCCTTCAGGGAGCGCTGACGCTCCAAAGTTCTGTTCATATTCTGCCCGGCGTTGCCGGATACGATCTGGTCCTGTCCGATATCTCAGCGCGTTTGAACGACATGGCACTGACCGGTAAAGCGAACCTCGCCGGCCTCATGACGGTGCAACCCACGTTTGCGGTCACGCTCAGCAGTTCGCTGGTGTCCTTGGCGCAATTGCTCAATACCGTGCCGACTGCGTGGATCGACCCACAGATGTCTGCGTGGTTGGCCGATCGGCAGGTCGACGGCAAGGTACAGGTGATGAATGCGACACTGACCGGGACCGCTTCGGCCGAGGCCGCGCTTTCGGTGACGGGAGAGTTCCGTATCCAGGAGGCGCGGGGCCTGATCGGCCGGGACCGCGTGGCGGCGAGTGATCTGGCGGCGGTGGTATTCGTGGAGCCCGGACGCATGCGCATCACCGGTGTGACGGGGAGCTATGGAACCATCCGGTTGACGGATGGAAAGGCCGTCGTCTCGTTTCTTGAGGCAGGTCCATGGCTAGAACTGGAAGTGACGGGCGAGATGACGGCAGCGCATCTGGTGGATTTTCTAGCCCAGACGATGAAGGTTGAACGATTGACGCAGATGATGGCCGGAGTTCGGGATGTGGAAGGTATGGCCCAGCCGACCTTCCGCCTCGTCGGCGCGTTGACCCAGCCGGGAGGCATTACCTTTGCCGGAGGAGAAATTACGGTTCAATCCGTGAGTTTGACGCATTCGGCGCTGCCGGATCGGCTGACGGGGCTGCAAGGGCGATTCATCCTGGCCGAGGGGTCGACGCAATTCGAGGCCGTGACCGGCCATCTTGGAGATGTGGCGGTGCAGGTCCAGGGGACGATGACCGGTGGAAGCGCGAGCGTCTTTCAAGATGTGGCAGTTCATGCGCGGGGGGATGCCGCACATCTGATGAGCCTGGTGTCCGGAGGCGCTGCGCCGGCTGGTTCATTCGAAGGTATTATCGGAGCGGCCGTCACACTGTCCGGTTCAACGGCAGCGCCTCACCTCCGCGGCACGGTCGTGTTCGATGAGTCGATGCTCATTCTGCCGGTGTTGGGCGAAAAGCCTATCGGCGCGCCGGCAACCATTGCATTCGAGGGCGACGTGACCAAGGCCGACGCCCTGACGGTAAACCGGGTCGAGCTGATTCTGCCGTCGATCCGGATTCCGGCCAAGGGAAGTATGCGGTTCGGGGATCCATTCAGTGTTGATGCCTCAGTGACGACCGGGGCCTTGTCCTTGTCTCGGGTGCCGGAGTGGATTTCAAAAAGCGGTTTCGAGGCCGGGAACATCGAGATCTCCCTTGACGTCAAAGGAAAGGGCAAGGATTGGCAAGCCTGGCGGATTACCGGGTGGATGGCGTTAACCAACGGTTTGATGGCCGGAGGTGCCGAGGGCCCCATTCAGGACCTCTATGCCCGTGTCAAGCTGGTGCGTAACGGCGCCGAGATTAAACGATTGTCGTTCAAGATCCAGGACAGCGATGTGGCCTTGGAGGCCACGGTCAAAAACTGGACGGCCAAGCCGGCGATCACCGGCAAGATCGAGTCGAATCAGCTGGATTTGAATCTGTTGATTCCCAAGGGGGACCGGTCGGTCGTGCGGGAATTTCTTGAAGACCTGGCGGCAACGAGTCGGGTGACGATGTCTGCGGCAATCGCGCGCGGGCATTACAAGCACATGAAGTTCGGCGGACTGTCGGCGCGCGTGAACATTCAAGACGGGGTGCTCGATGTTGACCGTATTTCCGGTGAATCGGCTCACGGACAAGTCGCCGGGCGGCTCGTGGCCCAGCTGGCCAGAAAGACGCCGGTGGAAATGGACGTCTCGTTCCGCGCCACCGGTGTGCCGGTCAACGATCTCTTGCGATTCACGGATGGCCATGTGACCGGTGTGACGGGGGATATGCGGCTGAGCGGTTCGATCCGTGGGCATGGCCGCAATCCCCATGGGGTCTATCCGTCGCTCAACGGGAAGGCTGAGGTATTATTGGAAAAAGGGCACATTCTCAAATCAAGCGAGCGGGCGGTATGGAAAATCATCCGTCTCTTGAACCTTCCGGTCGTCTTGCAGGGGAAAATGGACCTTGAAAAGGAAGGGTTGCCGTACAACAAAATTTCCGGGACGATTGCGATTCAGAACGGCATGTTTCAGACTGACAACATGATTATGGACAGCCCGATTCTGAAGCTCACGGCGGCGGGCCAGTACGATTTGCCGACTGATCAGCTGGATCTCGTCATGGCGGTGAGTCCATTCGGGTCCTACTCGCAATTCATCAAGACCATTCCTCTCTTCGGCCGGATTCTTGCCGGTGAACGGAAAGGATTGGCGACGGCGATATTTTCCGTGAAGGGGGCGGTTGAGGATCCCGATGTCACCTACATGCCGGTGAAGTCCTTTGCATCGGGTCTGTCCGGGCTGGCCCAGCTTGCCGTCGATGTGCTGACAAATACGCTGACGCTTCCGATTGATCTGGCGACGTCGGATGAAGAGGGCAAGACTCCAGCGCCGGACGCGGCACCGCCGACTGAATCATCTTCCCCCGCTCCGTGACGGAGCCTTATTCTTGACCGACTCCCGCCCCCATGCTAGCATCCGCGTCACGATGCTGAAGTCTCAGACACATACGCCCGTATCAGGCCGCATTCCGACCCCTCACCATCTGTGCGTTCCTTCATGAAACGCGCTGCCGTGTCTCAACCTGAAATTGCGACGCTCTTTATTGCTGCGAGCGAACAGGATTCGAACCTGTATTACGCCACCAGATTTATCGCGCCGGACTCCTTCATCTATATGGAGATCAAGGGGGAACGTCTGCTGGTGATGAGCGACCTTGAAATGGATCGTGCCAGGGCCCAGGCCTCGGTTGACCGCGTCTTGTCCTATTCCGAACTCGAACAGAAAGCAAAAGCGCAGGGCATCAAGAATCCGACAACGGTCGATATCGTGCACGTGGTGTTAAAGGAATTCAAAATTCGCCGGCTCTCGGTGCCGGCGAATTTCCCGTTCATCCATGCCACCAGGCTTCAGGAACTCGGCTATAGTCTGAAACCCAAGCGGGATCCGTTTTATGAGCAGCGGGTGGTGAAAACCGCCGACGAAATTCGCCATATCGAAACAGCGCAGCGCGCTACGGAAGACGCCGTGGCGGCGGCGTTTGAGACTGTCCGACGGGCGACGATCGAGGGGGGATGGCTCCATCTCGACGGAGAGGTGTTGACGTCTGAGCGGATTAAGAAGCTGATCAACGTGAAGCTGATGGAGCGGGACTGTGTCGCCCAGCACACGATCGTGGCCGGAGGGGAACAGGCCTGCGATCCCCACAATGAAGGCAGCGGGCCGTTGCCTGCAGGGCGCAGCATCATTTTTGACGTGTTTCCCCGGTCGGCCACCAGCCGGTATTTTGCCGACATGTCCCGCACAATCGTTCGGGGGGCGCCGACTCCGGACCTGAAGCGGCTGTACCAAACCGTCAAGGATGCTCAAGAAGAAGCCATTGAGAAGGTCAAGGACGGTGCCGATGGGATGAAGATTCATCAAGGGATCTGCGCGCGTTTCGACAAGGCGGGGTATAAGACCGGTTTGGTGAACGGGCGCATGCAAGGGTACTTTCATGGAACCGGCCATGGTGTGGGATTGGATATTCATGAAGCGCCGCGCATCAGTCGAACCGGGTCTCTTCTGCAAGAGGGCCATGTGGTCACGGTTGAACCGGGACTCTATTACCCGGGTTTGGGAGCGGTGAGAATTGAAGACATGGTTCTCGTGACGAAGGATGGCTGCCGCAATCTCACCGATTTTCCCAAGTCGTTCGAACTTCAAGACCCGTGATTCCGATACGCAGGCGTCGCAGCATCTCACCGACCACGTGCGATATGTGGCGTACGGATGGCCCATACCTTCCGATTCCTCGATGACATTGCTATGGCCGACCTCGCGTTTGAGGCCGGCGGCGAGTCGCTCCAGGATGTCTTCCAAGGAGCGACCGACGCATTGATCCATGCGATGGCTGATCCGCAGACCGTTGGAACAGCGTGGCAGCAGGTGATCGAGCGCGAGGAGGAAGACCCTGCTTCCCTCTTGTTCGATTGGTTATCCGATTTGGTGTATTGGAAGGATGCCGCAGGCGTCGTCTTTCACCGGTCGGAGGTCCGGCTCGCCCAACGGAAGGATGGCAGTTGGAGTCTCCATGGCGCAGTTTATGGCGAGCAGGTGAAGGTGGCGAAGCAGGAGCTTCGCGCGGATATCAAAGGCGTCACGAAACATCTGTACCGCCTTGCGCGTGAGGGGGACGGATGGACCGTTCGAGTGGTGCTGGATGTGTAAGCCAGGCGAGATGCGCGCGAAGATCTCGATTTGGCCAAAGACGAAGCAGCGTGGAATTCAGGTCGCCGCACGTGTCCCGCACGTTCCACATACGGCGTCGCTGATATGAAACTCAATACCCACATGCAGGTGACGCGCATCTCCGGCGAGGTCTGGGAGATCGCGCCGTCGGAAAAGGCCGGGATGCTCGTTCCGGCACGGATCTATGCGGTGCCGGAGATTTTGGAGTCGATGGACGCCGGCGTGTTCGAACAGGTGACGAACGTGGCCTGTCTTCCCGGGATCAGGCGGTACGCGCTCTGTATGCCGGATGGCCATTGGGGGTACGGCTTTCCCATCGGCGGGGTGGCTGCCTTCGACGTCCGATCGGGCGTTATTTCTCCGGGCGGCGTCGGTTATGACGTGAACTGCGGCATGCGTCTGATTCGGACCGATCTCACGCATGAGGAAGTCCGTCCGCATCTTGGGCAGCTGATGACCGAGTTGTTCCGCAGGGTTCCGGCCGGGGTCGGCGCGAGCGGCTTCGTCAAGTTAGACCGCGCCGCGTTGGAACAGGTCATGACCGGCGGCGCGCGCTGGTGCATCGAACAGGGGTTTGGCTGGCATCGTGATTTGGAGTGCCTTGAAGAACAAGGCTGTCTGGTGGGTGCTGATCCCTCGAAAGTGAGCGACCGCGCGGTGAGCCGCGGCATCAATCAATTGGGCACGCTCGGTTCCGGCAACCATTACCTCGAAGTGCAGGTGGTGTCACAGGATCGGGTGTTTGATCGGGATCGTGCGGCTGCGTGGGGCATTCATGGCCGGGACCAGGTGGTGGTGATGGTCCATTGCGGGTCGCGCGGATTCGGGCATCAGGTCGCGAGTGATTATCTCAAGGTGTTCGAGAAAGCGATGAGGCGGTATGGGATTTCGGTGAAGGACCAGCAGTTGGCCTGCGCGCCCTTTCAGTCGGCCGAAGGGCAAGACTACTTTGCGGCGATGAATTGCGCGGCCAATACGGCCTTTGCCAATCGTCAGGTGATTACCCATCAGATTCGAGAGTCGTTTGCCGCGGTGTTCGGGAAACCGGCGGAGGCTTTGGGCATGGAGGTCGTCTATGACGTGGCGCATAATATCGCCAAGGTCGAGCGGTACCCGGAGGGGGAACTGGTGGTGCATCGCAAGGGCGCAACGAGAGCGTTGGGGCCGGGCTGTGCTGATTTGCCGCTCCGTTATCGTGCGACGGGCCAGCCGGTCATTTGCGGCGGGTCGATGGAAACCGGGTCGTATTTGCTCGCCGGGACTGAGGGGGCGATGCGCGACACGTTCGCGTCGACGATGCATGGGGCCGGACGTATGATGTCGCGTACGCAGGCGAAGCGGATGATTCGCGGAGAGCAGCTTCAGCAGCAGATGCAGCAACAGAGCATTGTGGTGAAGGCGGTCTCCATGTCTGGCCTTGCTGAAGAGGCGGGCTTTGCCTACAAGAATATCTCGGACGTCGTCGCATCGGTCGATCGGGCAGGAATCACAAAAGTAGTGGCGGAATTACGGCCTATCGGCAATATAAAGGGATAGTAGCAGTTCTCTACACACGGTTCGGCGTATGGAGCATAGAAAGAAGATGGAGCATAGAAAAGACCCCCGGTTTCCCGTTCAATTCCGCAGCTCTTTTAGTTCCACCAATATTGTTTCCGGTGTCGGTGTCCTTGGCGATTTGTCTATTCGAGGCTGCAGAGTCTTCAGCGCGACTCCAGTGCATTCGGGCACAGAAATCGAAATGCGCATTGAAGTATCGGACGAAGAGCCGTCGCTGCAGGTCAAGAAAGCCGTCATTCGCTGGTGCCGTGACGATTTCTTTGGATTGGAGTTTGTCGATCTTACGCCCGATGGGTGGGCCAGGCTTCAGCATGTGGTGAAGGAGCTGGAAGCGCAACCCTACGAACGCGAGAATCAGACCGACAAGGCGGTCTAAAGCTCTGTTGCACTGATTCCAGTCGATGCAGATGCGTCCGACTGTGAGGGCCTGTCGTCGGCAAGGGGCAAGGGGCAAGGGGATGGGGACGGTTATGCGGCCTCCGCGGTCTTGCGTTTGGCCGCTTGGCCGAGGATGTCCAAGGCGGCAATGCGATAGGTCTCGGCATAGGTGGGAAAGTTGAAGATGTTGTCGATAAAGAATTCGATGGAGGCGCCTTGCTGAAGAGCGGATTGCCCGACATGAACCAATTCCGTCGCCGACTCTCCCACGATCTGCACCCCGAGCAGCTGCTCGCCTGAGGGGTCTGCCACCATTTTGAGGAGGCCTTGGCCGGCCCCCGATATTTGCGCTCTGGCGACTTCTTCAAACTTCGCCCGCCCGATGAGCGGGTTTCGATAGCGTTCGCGGGCAGCCGCTTCATCGAGACCGATGCTGGCCATTTCAGGAATGGTGTAGATTCCAAGGGGGATGGTCGACGCGGCATCGCCGACCGGCAGATTGAGGGCATGCCTGGCGGCTCTGCGCCCTTGCTCCATCGCCTTTGAGGCCAATGCCGGAGCTCCGACCATGTCGCCGACGGCATAGATGTGCGGAACATCCGTCTGGCAGAACTGGTTGACTGGGAGCGTGCCTTTCTCCGTAGCCGTGAGGCCTGCCGCCGCCAAATTGAGATCTTCGATGTTGGCTTGTCGCCCCAGTGCGACCAACAGTTTCTCGCTCTTGACCGGAGGGTTGTCTTTCAACGTCGTGATGACATGGGCGGCCCCGCTCCATTGAACCTCCAGGATCTGCTGTCCTCCCAGATAGCGCCCGCCCTGTTGCTCGAAGAGTTTGACGAAATGGGTCACGAGCTCATGGTCCATGAATTGGAGCGGAGAGGGCGCGCGGTCGATCAGCGTGACCTGTGTTCCCAGCAGCGCAAAAATGGAGGCATACTCGCATCCGATGACGCCGCCGCCGATGATCGTCAGCGAGCGAGGCAGGTAGATCATCGACAGGAGTGAATCGCTGTCGAGGATGTGTTCGTGATCGACGGGAATGTTTTCCGGGTTCCGGGGGCGCGAGCCAGTGGCCAGAATAATGGCGTCGGCGGTCAAAGCTTGGCGGCCTCCGTCGACCGTCAGCATCTCGATAGTGCGCGCGTCGAGAAAGCCGGCGCGTCCGTGAAGCAGCGAAATGCCGTTGCGCCTGAGCTGCCGGCTCATAAAGGTGTCATGAGCCGAGATGACATCTTCCAGGCGACTGAGCAATGTTGCGATTTGGATGTCCGGTTTCAGGCTGAAGTCGAAGGCTGCGCCGGCGTGTTTGAGCCGATCGAGTTGGAGCGCGCTTTCTCTCAACGTCTTGCTGGGGATCGTTCCGCGGTAGACACAGCTGCCTCCGATGCCCCGTTCACGTTCGATGAGCGCCACGCGCTTTCCCGCCTTGGCGCCCTGGATGGCCGCCTTCTGGCCGGCAGGGCCGGCTCCGATCACAATGATGTCAAAGGCGGTCGGCGTGCTCATAAGTTCATTGCGTTCACCATGGCCAGCACCTTGTCCTTACCGGCCACGAGTTGGTCGATGTCGTTGGGATAGAGGTTCAATTCCGCGAACACCGGATGGTCACGCAGTTGTTCTTCCGGCATGACATCCGGAGCGAGGATGTGAGTGGCCAGTCGATCGGCGACACACGTGAGCATGCACTCCTGGCGGCTGGATGTGGCATGGTCGTAATCACCATAGTATTGAATGACCTCAACGACTTGTTTGGGGAGGCTCCACTTCTTGGCGATGAGGCATCCCACACGCGAATGATAGCCGTCGATCACGATATGGAACATCGGCGTGTCGGCCTGGATCTGCTGCTCACGCGCAACCGTCGCCGCTGTGCGGAGGACGACGGGTTTCCCGATTCCATGCAACAGGCCGCAGAGAAAGGCGCTTTCTACGTTCACGCGTCTGGTTCGGGCGACCTCTTTTGCAAAGGCGCCGCTGGCGAGTGAGTGCCGCCATAACTGCTTGACCGTGTCTTCATGGCCCGGCACCTGAAACGCGCCGGCTTTCAACGACGTGGTAAACGCGATTTCAGACAGCAAATTGATCCCCAGCATGGCGACGGCATGCTGGAGAGAGGCGACGGGGCTTCTGGGCATATACGCGGGAGAATTGGCGATGCGCAGCACGTGTGCGGCCAAGGCCTGGTCTTGGTGGATGAGGGAAGACAGTTTGGCGGCGTCGGCGGACGGATCAGAGGTAAGGGCCATCACTTGGCTGGCCACTTGAGGCAGCAACGGCAGTTCGATGTCGCCGCGCTCCAGTTTCTTGAGCAGCGCTTGCTCCAGTTGCTCGATCGGTGTTGTCGCTGCCGGAGACTCAGGGGGCACGGTCACTGCTCCTTCTCGCTTTATCTCAGGTATGCTCTGATATGTTCCTTTCTCGGTTGTTACGGCCGAAAGTTTAGCGGGGCGGGCAGGGAATCTCTCCGCCAAGTCCGGATGACTTTGCAAATTCCTTTGACTATACTTTCTGCGTAGATCGGCAGAAAATTAGAGTAGAGGAGAAAAATGATGACTCAACTCCCCTGGTTGTTGCGGACTCTCTGCATCGTGTGTATCTGGGTTGTCCTGGATCTTGGAATGGAGTCCGATTCACTAGCCGGCGCAGATACCATAGCCAAGGAGGCTCGAGAGACGGTCGAGGCGGCGAAAGAATATACGGCCCAGCAGAAAGACGCGTTTCAACGGAAGGCTCAGGAGGAGTTATCTGCCATTCAAAGTCAAATCGAGACCTTGCGAGGGAAAGCGCGGAACGTCTCGGCATCCACCAGGGCGGAGCTTCAGAAGTCCATCGATGAGCTGGATAAGAAAAAAGAGGCGGTCAAGGATAAGTTGGATGCCTTGCGGAATGCGACAGATGCAAAATGGCATACCATAAAATCCACAGTGGATACTGCGTTCGACGAAATTAAGGGCTCCTATCAGAAAGCCTTGTCGCGGTTGCCCTAATCGGTAACAGGCAGGATATGTCTACTACGGCGTACTGTCATTGCAAGCTGAGAGGCAGCGTCTATCAGTGAAGAAAGGTATGTGGCGATGAAGGTCATGAATCTTGCGGATTGTCAGCGATTCAGCAGTGAGAAGATGAAGAAGAACAACCTGTTTCAGACGGAGCGATTTTTCTGCGATGTGTATTGTTTCGAGCCGGGGCAGGAACAACAGGGGCATGTGCATAGCGATCAGGACAAAGTCTATCTGGTTCTTGAAGGGCATGGGATGTTTCAAGTCGGAGCTGAGAAGCAGGTGTTAGGAGCAGGACAGGCGACATTGGCCCCTGCGGGCGAAGAGCATGGGGTGAAGAACCATACCGGAGAACGGCTCCGGGTCTTGGTATTTGTCTCGCCGAATCCGAGCTAGTGGGCGTGGCTTGGCGGCATTGGGTCCGCCGAAATGCAGGATTCCATGACTTCGGCGCGGCATTGAGCATCCGATGGAAGGACGCCATTGATGATGGCCCGGAAGTCTTCTGCGGTTCGCTGATCCTGAACCCGGTCGATCAAGACATGGCCATCAATCAGCGTCATATCGACGCGTGTGACTCCGTGGACCTGATACAGCGTCTTGGCAATGGCCTGATGGTACGGTGAGCAATTCTGTCCGGAAAGAGCCAAGGCGATACGTTCATTGGCCCGAGGCTCTGCGTGGAGTATGCCTGCGCTTGCAAGGGCAAGTGTCAGAATGATTGCCGTTATCCCTTGTTGCGAATTCGTCACCATAGCCAACAACAGATCCTTGCTTTCTATGTTGTAGAAAAGGGCGGCAGACTGTTGTCTGCCGCCCTTGTGCGTGGTTCTAGAAATGCGAACCGCTCTGCAGATCGGCGTGGCCGGCCCATATGCGACCAGCCACGCGTTCCGCGATCCTACGGGACCTCGACGATATCTTTATTCATCGGTCCCAAGACGCTGAGCAACTCACCCTTCTCTTGCTCCGGTACGTTGAAGGTATCGAGCGCTGCCACGAGATCCTCAACCAACGCGTTGAACGCCGCGGTCGTGATCTTCATCCCTTTGTGCGTGGTCTTCATATCCTTACCCGTGTAGGTGCAAGGACCGCCACTGGCCTGGCAGACCTGATCGACCAGCTGCCGCTTGAGGTTGGGGATGTCGGCCTTCGCGAAGTACCCATTGATCCGCTTGTCGGCCGCTACGTTGGCGACGAATTTCCCTACGACGGCCGTGATGGGACCGGTCCCTCCGAGCCGTTCATAGAGCGAGGGTTTTGTGTCTGCAGCCATGCTGAGTACCGGCGCGCTGACGACGGTCGCAAACAGCGCGACCGCCAGCATTGTCGAAGTGCGAGTCATTGTTGGTCTCCTCTTCATGAGTTAATGTGCTGAACGACGTATCGTGTCCACTGCAAGAGGCAGTTGTCGCCTACGGATTCCACGGGGTCAACGGCATCAACGGCGCATCTTTGGCGACCGGGGTGATCGTCAAGGCTGCAATGGCGCCACGAAGCGCCGCTGTCAGCGAGTGCGTCACGATCGGATAGACCCCCGGTGATTCCGAAATCAGGTCAAATGTGGCGGCGCTGCCCGGTCCCACGACATAGGTCTGGACGCCTACCCACTTGTTGGCCGGATTGCCGCTCTCATAGACTGCGTCCCAGATCTCGCCGATGGGATGCAATGAGGAGAATTCGTTCGGGCCGGCGTTCACGAAGTAGAGCCGCAACCGCTCGTTCGGCTTGGCTTCTAACGGAGCCGCGCCGATGAAGAACGGATGGTACTTCCAGATGCCGCCGTTGAAGATCACGTTGTCGAACTTGCGGTCGAACATCGCGCCGACATCGTCGGGATTCTTCCAGAATTCCGATTGGACCAAGAGATACTCCCGATCCGCCTTCGGCCAGACCTTCGCATCCTTCGGGTCCACGATGATGGCGCCGAACATGCCGCGGGCAATATGCTGAATCATCGGCGGCGCGCCGCAGTGATAGAAGAACACCCCCGGCTTCTTGGCCACAAAGGTGTATTGAATGGTTTGGCCCGGCTTGATCTCGCGGTAGTTCTTTAAGAAGTCGATTTCCGCGGCGTGAAAGTCCATCGAGTGTCCGAAGAAGTTGGTCTTCGGATTGTCGAGCGTGAAGTTGACCGTGTCGCCTTCTGTCACGCGGACCACGGGCCCCGGCATTTGTCCGTTGAAGGTCCAGGCCTTGTACTTTTCCCCGGTGCCTTCGACGACAATCTCGGTTTCCATCGCGGTGAATTTCACATCATGCGTCTTCGCCTGTAGTGTGGTCGAAAGCCCCAGCATGACTGTCAATGCCATGGCTGTGATGCCTGCCATCGCAGCGGTCTGGGGTAGCTGTAATCTCCTCATCCGCGTCCTCCTCCCTGAATGGTTGTGAATGAGCCCGCGCCTCACGTGATCACTGATGAGCGCGAACGTCTTTGTTGGCTAAAAACCTGGTGAGTATAGTACGGGGTGCAGATGATGTCAAAAGTAACTTTCGTTATTTGTCAACCCAATTTAGAAATGTCCGCTTTCTCCCCAAGTAGAAATGTCCGGTTCATGTGATGGGCCCCGCCGCCAGGAGTTCTCGTGGAGGCAGCGCCCGTTTGCGCCATGGATGAGTC
>JALHMZ010000035.1 GCA_022843785.1 Nitrospira sp. | reverse complement strand
CTGCCGAACGTCGGGTTGAATGAGTGGGGCCATGCCTTCTGGTTCGTGGACGAGTTGTTCTCGGCGCCGTTGCATTGGGGCTTCGTGACGTTGGGCTGGTGCGGGTTGTTCGGAGCGGCTGGCGGCGTGGCGGCGCAGATCGTCTCGCGCATGTCGAACCTGGCGGATGTGATCTGGAACAACGCGCCCAAGAGCATTCTGGATCCGTTCCCCAGCCAGGTGGCCACGGGCCAAAAGACCGGCTACTGAGTCTGGGAGGAAGGGTAGATCAGGCTAACCGTTAGGGTGTCGGCAGGAGGTGGCGGGGCTTCGGAGGACGAAGCCCCACCACCCGATCGATCGGGATTAGGGAAGAGGCAGTTATGTTTCGACCCGATGGGATCATTAAAGCCTCAATGGCGACGCAGGCAGCTTACGGGTCATCGGACTGATCGTGAAGAGCGATGGCCAGATGCATAAACAAAGACGAAGACAGTCCGTAGGGAGTGGACAGCTAGCGGATTATCGAGAAAGCTACGAGGGTAACCGTGAATCCTAGAGTTAAAGACTTCCTATTCTGGGGGATGATTGGCCTGTTCATGATCGCGCTTTTTACTCTATTCAGTGCGCCGCCACCGGCTCAGGAAGAAACGATCGTGTTCAGTGAGTTCATGACGAAGCTCGACAAGGGTGATTTGGAAAAGGTCACCATCCAAGGCAACCATATCAGTGGACAGTTGAAGGATAAAACCCGGATCCGCACCTATTCGGCTGATGACCCTACGATGGTGAACGCACTGCGGGAGAAGAACGTCCAGATTGAAGTGAAGCCGCCGGATGCAAGTCCCTGGTACATCACCTTGCTTGTGACGTTGGGTCCCTTTGTTCTTTTTCTCGGCATTTGGATTTTCTTTATGCGCCGGATGCAGGGGGGAGGCAATAGCGCGTTGTCCTTCGGGAAAAGCCGAGCACGGATGCTGACCGAAGAACGGAAGAAGGTCACGTTTGCCGATGTGGCCGGCGTTGATGAAGCCAAAGCCGAAGTGCTTGAAATCGTCGAGTTTCTGAAGGATCCACGGAAATTCCAAAAACTCGGGGGACGCATTCCCAAAGGCGTGCTGGTGGTGGGTCCTCCAGGAACGGGTAAAACATTGCTGGCCAAAGCGGTGGCCGGCGAAGCGGGCGTGCCATTTTTCAGCATCAGCGGGTCTGACTTCGTCGAAATGTTCGTGGGAGTCGGAGCGTCGCGTGTGCGGGATTTGTTCGAACAGGGGAAGAAGCATGCGCCCTGCATCATCTTTATCGATGAAATCGATGCGGTAGGCCGGCTCCGCGGCGCAGGACTCGGGGGCGGCAATGATGAACGGGAGCAGACTCTCAATCAGTTGCTCGTCGAAATGGACGGGTGTGAGACGACCGAGGGCGTCATTCTCGTCGCGGCGACGAATCGACCGGATGTGCTCGATCCGGCGTTGTTGAGGCCGGGCCGCTTTGATCGGCAGGTGATGGTAAATCTCCCCGATCTACGCGGCCGTGCCGAGATACTGAAAGTCCATACGAAGAAAGTGCCGGTTGCGGTCAGTGTGGAGTTGGACAAAGTCGCCCGTGGCACCCCAGGATTTTCGGGCGCCGACTTAGAAAACCTGGTGAATGAGGCCGCATTGTGGGCGGCGCGCCAGAACAAGAAGCAAGTGGAAACGATCGATTTTGAGATGGCGAAAGACAAGATTCTGATGGGCGCAGAACGGAAGAGCATGATGCTCACCGATGAGGAAAAGAGGGTCACGGCCTATCACGAGGCGGGCCATGCATTGATGGCGAAATTGCTGCCGGGCACGGACCCTGTGCATAAAGTGACGATCATTCCCAGAGGACGGGCTCTGGGTGTCACCATCCAGTTGTCGACCGAGGACCGGCACAGTTACTCCAAGGAGTATTTGTCCGATCGGCTGGCTGTGCTCATGGGTGGCCGGGTCGCCGAGGAACTCGTGTTCAAACACGTCACAACCGGCGCAGGCAATGATCTGGAGCGTGCCACGGATCTGGCACGCAAGATGGTGTGTGAATGGGGCATGAGCGAGAAATTGGGACCGCTGACATTCGGCCAGCAGGGGAGCCCGGTCTTCTTGGGCCGTGATGTTTCAGCCAGGCGGGAGGTCAGCGATCAGATGGCGCAGGAGATCGATTCGGAGATCAAGCGCGTCGTGATGGAAAATTACGAACGGACCAAGCGCGCGTTATCGGAGCACATGACCGGCTTGAAGGCGCTAGCCGAGGCGCTGATAGAGAAAGAAGTGCTGGATGCGCTGGACATCGAGCAGGTTCTCATGCAACCCTCCTCTCAGGCAATTCCTGTCTAGCAGGCGCCATTCATCCTGAATTGATAGGGCGGTCTTCGAAGGAAGACCGCCCTATCGCGTGTTTGTCCCCTTCCATCGATTCTTGTCGCTCCCACTGGGCTATGTTAGAGTCCATCCTCATTTTTGAGAGGAGAGAGGATCGAGTGCGGGGATGAGCAAGACCTACGATCACCACGCCGTTGAATCGAAGTGGCAGGCCTACTGGGAAGCGCATCGCCCGTTTCGGGCGATGGACGACCCATCGAAGCCCAAATTCTATTGTCTCGACATGTTTCCCTATCCGTCCGGTTCCGGACTCCATGTCGGCCATCTCGAAGGCTATACGGCGACCGACATCGTGTCCCGCTACAAGAGGATGCGCGGGTTTAACGTGCTGCATCCGATGGGCTGGGATGCTTTTGGCCTGCCGGCTGAACAGTACGCGGTAAAGACTGGTATTCACCCCACGATTACGACCGCCCAGAACATCGCGACTTTTAAACGCCAAATGAAACGGGTGGGACTGTCTTATGATTGGGATCGGGAACTCAGCACCACAGATCCCGACTACTATCGCTGGACGCAATGGATTTTCTTGAAACTGTTCGAGCGGGGGTTGGCCTATGTCGCTGAAGTGCCGGTCAATTGGTGTCCCGCGCTCGGCACAGTGCTGGCCAACGAAGAAATCGTCGACGGCAAGAGCGAGGTCGGTGGTTTTGATGTCATCCGCAAGCCGATGCGGCAATGGGTGCTCAAGATTACCGCCTATGCCGATCGCCTGCTCGAAGACCTGAAGCTGGTTGAATGGCCGGCGAGCACGTTGGAGATGCAGAAGAACTGGATCGGACGTTCCATTGGCGCGGAGGTTGATTTCTCGTTGTCCGGGACCAAGGGAACCATCCGTGTGTTTACGACCAGACCAGACACGCTGTTCGGCGCCACGTATATGGTGCTGGCTCCCGAGCATCCGTTGGTCGATGTCGTCACGACGGGCGGACAAACATCCGCCGTCCAAGCCTATCGTGAGACGGCGGCGACCAAGAGCGATCTGCAACGGCAGGAGCTCGACAAGGACAAGACCGGAGTGTTTACCGGCGGCTACGCCGTCAATCCCGTCAACGGTGAACAGCTGCCGATCTGGATTGCTGACTACGTGCTGATGAGCTATGGCACCGGGGCCATTATGGCGGTTCCGGCGCATGACGAACGGGACTGGGCGTTTGCCCGTCGATATCAGCTGCCGATTCGGGAGGTGATTGCCGGCGGGACTGTCGCCGAGGCAGCCTTTACCGATACAGAGCGCGGCACCGTCATAAACTCGACGACTGCAGACGGCGCATTGTCCATCGATGGGCTGAAGCCATCCGAGGCCATCCCGAAAATGACGGAATGGCTGGCCAAGCAGGGGAAGGGAGCCAGAGCGGTCAATTATAAGCTTCGCGATTGGCTGTTCGCCCGGCAACGGTATTGGGGCGAGCCGTTTCCGATCAACTGGGTGGAGGGAGAGCCATGCCCGATTCCTGAAGAGCAACTGCCGTTGGTCCTGCCGGAGACGAGCAACTTCAAGCCCTCTGGAACGGGGGAAAGTCCGCTGGCGAATTTAGAGGAGTGGCTGGTGACGACTGATGCGACGACAGGCAAACCGGCCCGCCGTGAAACCAATACCATGCCGCAATGGGCCGGGTCCTGCTGGTATTACCTCCGGTTTATTGATCCGAGCAACCGGGCACAGCTTGTTGATCCCGCCAAAGAACGCTATTGGATGCCGGTGGATCTTTACATCGGCGGCAGCGAACACGCGGTGTTGCATCTCCTGTACTCCCGTTTCTGGCACAAGGTCCTCTTTGATATCGGCCTGGTGAGCACGCCGGAGCCGTTCAAGAGGCTGGTGCATCAGGGGATCGTGCTCGGCGAAGACAACCAGAAAATGTCCAAGTCGCGCGGCAACGTCGTGAATCCTGATGAGATCATGGACCAGTTCGGCGCAGACGCCGTGCGGCTCTATGAAATGTTCATGGGCCCGCTCGAAGCGATGAAGCCCTGGAGCACCAGAGGGGTGGAGGGCATTACGAGATTTCTGGATCGGACGTGGCGGCTGATGGTTGATGACCAGGGACGATTGTCGAGTGCGGTCGTGTCCTCGGCCCCGAGCCTTGATCATCGGCAACTGCTGCATCGGACGATCAAGAAGGTGACGGAGGACGTCGA
This sequence comes from Nitrospira sp., assembly GCA_022843785.1. Lineage (GTDB taxonomy): Bacteria > Nitrospirota > Nitrospiria > Nitrospirales > Nitrospiraceae > Nitrospira_D. The sequence continues at coordinate 12,056 of JALHMZ010000035.1, read as the reverse complement.
CGCGTTGCATTTCAACACAGCCATCTCGCAGATGATGGTCTTTACCAATGAGATGACGAAGGCCGAACAGCGGTCGAGATCGGTGATCGAGCCCTTTGTATTGTTGCTGGCTCCGTTTGCTCCGCACCTGGCTGAGGAGCTTTGGGCGATTCTTGGAGGGAAGCCGAGCGTGTCGCAGCAATCCTGGCCCATCTTCGATCCGGCTCTGACCGTGAGCGACCGGCTGACGATTCCGATCCAGGTCAACGGCAAGCTGCGGGCAAAGCTCGAAGTCGGCGCCGAATCAACACGAGACCAGATCGAGGCCAGGGCCAGGGAGGAAGCGGCTGAATGGCTTCAAGGCAAGGAGCCGAAGAAGATCATCTATGTTGAGAAGAAACTGATCAATTTCGTCATATGAATAGGCGCGAGGGGCGCGAAGTGCAGGAAAAGCGAGACGGCAAAGAAGGGCATATCGACCGCGGCCGGTGGTGGGCATGTCGCGCACGTCTCGCTGTTCTGGCCTGTCTCGCACCGGCGTTGCTGGCCGGTTGCGGCTATCAGTTTCGTGTGGAGGGGGCCGGTCCGACTATCGGCGGCGCCACTTCATCTGCTTCGCAGGAGCCGACGCCGCGCCTGGTGATTCAGTCGCTGGTGAATAAGAGCTTCGAACCGAATCTGGAAACGCGCTACACCAACTACTTGCGTCATGAGTTTTCATCCGGCAGCGGAACGGAAGTCGTGCCGGACTCCGAGGCGGCCGATCTCGTTTTGACCGGAGAAATTCTGTCGGTAAGCCTGCCGACGCTGAGTTTCAGCCAAACCACCACGTTGGAAAGCAGAGCGGAAGTGGTGCTGATGGTCAAGGTCGAAGAAACCAGGACGAAAAAGGTCGTGTGGTCGCAGCTGGCCAAAGGCTCATCCGAGTTCTATGTCACGCCCGACCTCCAGTTCAATCGAGCCCTGCAGAATCGCGCGATGGAGCAGGCGGGCCGCTTTGTCGCTGCCGATTTGGCCGCGCGGTTTCTCTTGCACCTCGAATCGGGCGGGCTCACCAGGCGGGCGGCTTCTCCGGCGCCGGCCGCACCTTAATTGGATCGAGCGATCGTCATGGCCATCACGCTGAACCCCTATCAACTTGAATCTACATTGAAAGAGAAGCCCCCCGGGCCGCTGTACCTCGTTGTGGGAGAGGAAGATCTGCTCAGGGATCATGCGCTGGTGGTATTCAAGACCCTGGTGCTTGGGGAGGGCGGTGAGTTCAACTACGATCTGTTCTATGGCGATGAAGCAAGCGGGGAAGATATCCGAAACTGCGCTTCGCAAATGCCGGCCTTTGCGGAGCGCCGGTTGGTAGTCGTGAAGGGAGCGGAGAAGCTTTCCGCCAAAGAAGCCGAAGCCCTGCTTGATTACCTGAAGGATCCGGTAGAGACGACGACTCTGGTATTTCTGAGTCAGAAACTGGATGGCCGGTTGAAGTTTTCTCAGGCGTTGGGCCGCGCAGCCGTGATGATCGACTGTTCACCATTGCGAGAGGCACAGCTGATTCCCTGGATCGCGCGTGAGGCCGGGAGAGCGGGGATCACGCTGGAGGAGCAGGCCGGCCATGCGTTGAGAGAAACTGCCGGGGGATCACTCCACGGACTGCGCCGAGAATTGGAAAAACTGGCCTCCTATGTGCCGCCGGGCCGCGCGGCGACCGCTGCTGACGTACACATCCTTCGAGGCATTGAGCCTGGAGCCTCGGTATTCGATCTGACACTCGCGATTGCCGAGAGCGATCGCGGGAAGGTTCTGTCAATTCTGGCGCGCAATCTGGAAGCGGGCGAAGCTCCGTTGCGTATTCTGGGCTCGCTGGCCTGGCAGTATCGCCGTCTTTGGAAGGTCAAAGAGTCGCTGGCTACAGGCGGCCGCGAAGGAGAGGCAGCCAGGGCCTTACGGATGGATCCGGTGAAAGTCAGGCCGTTTCTGAACAGGTTTTCAGATGCGCAACTACAGGCGGCGTCCCGCCTGTTTCTTGATGCCGACGGCAAACTCAAAGGCGGTACCAACAGCCGCCCCAAGATCGTGATGGAGCGGCTGCTGTTGAGTCTGTGTGAGTCTGGGAAGAAGCCCCCGAGCGATCCGGCGTCCCGTCCCCCCGTTCCGGCGGGGCGGGGGGCATCCCGCACGCTGTCGAATGTGCGGACGATCAGGAGCGGGAAGCAGACAGGCCGTTGACATGCAGCGTCAGCCGAGAAATGCGGCGGGATGCGGTGTTGCGCTTGAGCGCGCCTTTCGTCACGGCTTTCCCGATCGCAGACACGGCTTCGCGCAAGAACGTCTTGGCGTCATCCGTCTTTTTCTCAGCCACGGCAGACTGGACTTTTTTCACCACCGTCTTTACGGTGTTCATGGTCGACCGGTTCCGTTCACGCCGATGTTCGGCTTGGCGGGCGCTTCGAATCGTAGATTTGTGAATCACAGGCATCGTCTATTCCTCCAGAAGGAAAGGTGCTTTGTATCATAGGGGCTTGTGAATCGTCAAGGATCAGGGCCTGGAACAGGAGATACGTTATGTCAAAACTAGTGGCGCGTGACCGCTTGATCTTTGCGCTGGACGTGCCGTCTGCCGAGGAGGCGGAGCGGCTGTTGGACCGCCTCCAGGGTCAGGTTTCCTTCGTCAAGATCGGGCTGGAGCTCTATACCGCGGCGGGACCGGACATGGTGAAGCGTGCGGTCGAGCGGGGGATGCGGGTGTTTCTTGATCTGAAGTTCCTCGACATCGAGGAAACCGTTCGCCGGGCGACGGCACGGGTGGCTGCGATGGGTGTCGATTTTCTCACGGTCCATGCCAATCGGAAGGCGCTCAAGGCGGCGGTGCAGGGCAGGGAGGGATCGTCGCTCAAGCTGCTGGCTGTAACGGTGCTCACGAATTTCGACGGCCAGGATTTGCGTGATATGGGCATTCAGCGGACCGTCCAGGATCTGGTGGCGGCCAGGGCGCTGCTTGCTTCGGAGGTCGGTTGCGACGGAGTCGTGGCGTCCGGTGAAGAGCCGGAGGCCATCCGGCAGAAGGTCGGGCCGCGCTTCGTGATCGTGACGCCAGGGGTCAGACCTGCTGGCAAGGGAGTCGACGATCATGCGAGGGCGACCACCCCGACACAGACGATTGCCGCAGGGGCCGATTATCTGGTCATTGGTCGGCCGATCCGTGATGCAGCCGATCCCGCCGCTGCCGCTGCCGACATTGTAGCTGAGATGCAAACGGCCTTTGATGCAAGAGGGTAGGAGACAGTATTCGTTAATCGTCATGCGTGGGAGAAAGTTAGGGCTAAAGCTGTTTACGTTTCACAATTGGCGGTTCACCTTTCACGTGAAAAGGTTTCGCGGGGTCATTGGTTGCGGCGATGAGTCCCCCTTTGCTAAGATCCCCGTTCCCAATTGCTCTCGCATATGGTGGGTGTAGCTCAGTTGGTTAGAGCGCCGGATTGTGGATCCGGAGGTCGCGGGTTCGAAACCCGTCATCCACCCCATTGCTTTTTCTGATCCCTACCGGTATTCCCCCTACTCATTGATCCCGCTGCCACAGCTATCCCAAACGCATTCAGCTCTCACGTCTTCACTTCCGCTATCTGCTCGTGGCGGTTTCTCCGTTTGAGCGATCGGGTCCACACGCGTCGTTCTATTTCTGCTTTCAAAGTCCCTTCTACCCGCGTGATTTCTCCTAGGGAAAGGGGTAAGCTGTGCCGCACAATTTGTCTGCTGTTGTTGAGTCTTGGTCTGATCTCCAAGATGCGCATCTAAAACTGTTCTGACGGAGTACTTGCGTTGCCTGGCATGTGCGATCCCTTACTTGCCCTGTCGTCGATGCTGCTTGGCGGCGCGGCTGCCTATGTCATCCTCAGCATTGCCGAGCGAATGCGCGCGGCCGATCAAGAGCATCTCAAGTGGCGATGGCTGTCCATCGGCGGGGTCGCCGCCGGTCTTGAAATATGGGCGATCCACTTCATCGGAAACCTGGCGTTCTGTCCGCCGGCTCCGGGCGCCGAGGACTACGTGTTCACTATTCTGTCCATTGTTTTCGCAGGGGCGGCTGGCACTGTGGCGGTGTATCTGATCGGCAGCCCTGGCCAGAGCCAAACACAACTGGTCTTGGGCGGGTTGGCGATGGGTATCTGCCTCAGCCTGACCCATTTCACCAGTGTCACATCGATACATCAGGCGCTTAGTCTCCAATTTCGCGCCCTTCCCTTCGTGCTCTCGATCGGGATAATTGTTGGACTGGGGATTGTTGTCGTCTTGCTCGGAGCCTGGAACATTTCGTATGGAGGCTGGAGGGTGACGGAAAAGGCCAGTGCGATGGGGCTGGCTCTTTCCGGCGCCCACTTCGCCGGGATGATCCCGGCGTACGGATCGATGGGCGTCACAATCAGTGCGCCGCCGCCGGGGATCGAGGTTGACCTGCTCGCGATTGTCGTGGTGTCGCTCTCAACCCTCCTGGCCATTATCGACCGGCACGTGACGACGGCATCGGGTCTGGCCCGCGACGCACACGCACTCATGGTCGAGGCTATTGAAAGCGTCCCGCAATGGTTTTCGCTCTTCGACGCGGACGACCGTCTGGTGATCTGTAATCGCAAGTATCGCGAAGTGGTATCCGGACCCGGTGCCCACGTGCGCACCGGCGACTCGTTCGAATTGATCATTCGCCGTATCGCGGAGCGAGGCGACATCCCTGCGGCGATCGGGAATCTCGAATCCTGGGTGCACATGCGCCTCGATATGCACCGCAATCCCCAAGGGCCGTACATACAACACCAATCCAGTGGAGAGTGGATCCAGATTAATGAGCGGAGGACGAAAGATGGCGGGATCGTCGCCATTGCCACGGACATTACGGCCCTGAAAAACGCCGAACAGGCGGCCGAGGATGCCAAGGCGCGGTTGGCTGATTCCTTGGCGTTGGTTGAGGCGGCGAAGGCCCGCATGCAGGAGGAACTGAATGTCGGTCGGGATATTCAGAGGAGTATGTTGCCGAGCGTGTTCCCGGCCTTTCCGGATCGGAAAGAGATGGAACTCCATGCCATGCTCGAACCGGCCTTGGAGGTTGGGGGCGACCTCTACGATTTCTTTTTGGTCGATGACCATCGGTTGTGTTTTGTGATCGGCGATGTGTCGGGCAACGGGGTTCCCGCTGCGTTGTTCATGGCGATGACCAAAATCATGGTGAAGACCAGAGCGGCCTCGGATCCCTCGCCCGCCAGTATCGTCACCCATGTCAACGATGCGCTGAGTGCGGACAATGAGACTTGCATGTTTGTCACGCTGTATCTGGGTATCTTGAATCTTCGCGACGGCACGCTTGTCACGACGAACGCGGGTCACAATCATCCCCTGTTGAAGCGGCGCGATGGGCGGTTCGAGTGGCTGACGGCACAAGATGGACCCCTTGTCGGTCCCATGCCGGGCATTGCCTTCAAGGAGAGCACGATCCACTTGGCCCCGGGGGATGAGCTCTTCTTCTACACCGATGGAGTCACCGAAGCTGATAATATCCGGCGCGAACTGTTCGGCAACGACCGGTTGAAAGCGGTCCTTGACCAATCCCGGGCGGGCTCGGTGGCTGATCGCATCAGTGTGGTCATGAACGCGGTCAAGACCTTTGCCGCCGACGCTCCGCAGGCGGACGATATCACCATGCTAGGGCTCCGGTATTACGGGGTCGCCCCGTCCGATGCCGCGGCGGCAGTCTTTCGTCAAACGATACCCAATCAATTGATGGCTATTCCCATCCTGCAGGAGGCGTTTGAGCTGTATGTGGGGCAATTGGCGGGGGCCAAGCCGCTGATTCCCACGCTTAACATGGCATTGGATGATCTGCTCAACAATGTCGTGCAGTATGCCTTTCCGAATGATCCGACAGAGCATCACATCGAAGTGCAAGGCGACGTGCGCGATGGGTGCGTGATCCTGACCATTACGGACGACGGCATTCCCTTCAACCCGTTGACGGTGGCGCCGCCGGATTTATCGCTGCTGCTGCATGAGCGTGAAATCGGCGGCTTGGGAATTCACTTGGTGCGTTCCATGTTTGACGAGGTGTCGTACCATCGCGCCGTAGGCCACAATGTTCTGACCGTGAAAAAGAGGCTGGTTGGTTGATGCGACAGTTCCGACCAGACGAACCGATAGGGTCAGGATCAGAGCGTAGGAAGTCGGGCGGTTTCGGCAGTGATCGGGCCAAGACCGGAGGAGAGTGGAAATGACTGTCGTATCGCGTCAGAGCGGGTCTGTCATGATTGTCACGCCGCAGGGTCGGTTCGACACGAATGGCGGGCCTGAAGTCGAGCGTATCCTGGCAGATCATATCGAGCGTGGGGCGAGGCAGATTGTGCTTGATCTCTCTCAAATCGAGTATATTTCCTCGATCGGGCTGCGGGTGATCTTGAAAACGGCGATGGCCATGATCAAAAAGGGCGGGAGAGTGGTGCTCTGTGGGGGGAACGATCACGTTCGTACGGTGTTCCAATTGAGCGGGGTGATGATTATGAGCCTCCATGCCGCTACGCTTGAAGAGGCCATCTTGAAGGCACAAGAGGCGCACTAATGCTCGATGCAACGCTACGGAGAGCGGGTATCTACTTTCCAAGATTTGGGTTACTGTACGGTGGGAGATACAAGTGGGAGTGTGACGTTGATATTGTCGAATGATCTGTGGCACAGCTGGGGTGAGGCGGCTGCGTCTGTCTTTTCGTTGATTCGTCGCTCAACTCAGACAGAATGGCAATCCTCAATAAGGAAAGGAGCGTAATGATGGAGCAAGGAACCAGGCACACGTTGGCCGTGACCTCTCGGGAGAACGCAGGGGTCACCGTCGTCAAGATGCAGGGGAGTCTCTCCGCCACCACTGCCGAACAGGGCAACCAGGAAATGAAAAAGATCCTGGACCAGGGGGCGAAAAAGGTCGTCATCAATCTCGCGGATATCGACTATATCAGCAGCGGAGGCATACGGGTGCTCATTCTCACGTGCAAGCAGCTCAATACTGTTCAAGGGGGGATGAAAATTGCCGCCGCGAAGGGAATGGTCAAAGAGGCCCTTGAGGCCAGCGGCTTTCATCTTCTGACCCGCGTGTATGGAGAGAACATTCAGATGTGCAATACAGAAGAAGAGGCCGTAGCCGCCTTTAAAACCTAGAACGTGTGTCTCAGTGCCGCACGAATAAGATGTTGACCTACGTGTGGTATCAGATATATGGGAGTCGGGAGTCTTTCTGCCGCAGGTAATCGCGTCCTCTTCGGCCATCGCTCGGGCCAGTTCGCCTCATCGAGCGGGTCCTTGTTGCGCAATATTCTGGTTCGCCGGATTCGTGTTGGATTACATCCCAAGAGAGCATCATTGTGAAACAGGGTTATCGGTTGATTGTAGTTGATAAGGCCGGCGTGCTGGTCTCTGAGTTCCAACTTACAGAGCAGGCGTTGGCTCAACCGGATGCATTCGTTGCCGCACTGAAGCAGTCGATCGAAGACATTGAAGAACAAGAGCCCTAACCCGCATGGTCGAGGTGTAACATGCGGGGCATGGCGCTGCGCGGGAAATTGCTGGCCGCCCTTGGGGTGGTACTCATTGCCCTGGCTCTGTTCGTCGATTGGCCGCCGCCGAGCGAGTCCAGCCTTCCCGAGACCAAGTCATTTCTCCTCTTTCTTGGCGCGACCGTCGTCATGGCAGGAATAATTGTCGGATTCTTGCGCGAGCCATGAGACAAGGTCATCGATAAGTGGAGTCAGTAGCCGACTTGAGCGTCAAGCCGGCTGAGTAACCGTTTCGCGCCGGGATGTTCCGGGTCGTGAGCTATGTCGTACAACGATCACCACAATGCCGAATCGGCCCGTGACGGGGCTCGGCGGATTATCGAGAATGCGCCAAAAGTATTGGCTGGTTTGGCTGGAATCGGCGGCTTGGCGTATCTCGCAGGAGCGATCTATACGAGATCGTACTTTTCAGAATTTGGAGCCTCCTGGATCTTGGACGAAGTTCCAATGGCGATCTATTTTGGTCAGAGTTGGATACCGCTGCTCCTGATTCTCTTTTTCGTCTACCTCTCCACGACGAACCTCGCTGTGATCGAGGACTCAGGCGACCTCTCCGCGAGCACCCGGTTCAAGGTGTCGGTGGCCGTCGTCCATTATGGCCCGTGGCTCTTCCTCATGCTGTTGGCGGTCACCACACTGCTCAGCACATTCGATTTTGCTGCTGCCGCCATTGTTCTGTCGATCGTGTCCGTTGTCCTTCTGCTGCTGTTGTTTGGCTCGGCCCTTGAATTGGTTGCCGTACGGTTGAGCAAGGCGGACCGTCGCATCGATCTGTCGATGGCGTACCTCTCGTTCGCTGTGATTGCCGCCGGTCTGTATGTTGTCCCCGTACAGCTTGGCGTGAACTGGGCACGAGTCGATAAACAAGCAACATCCGCTTTGCTGAGGGTATATTTGAGCGGTGATGAGGTGACGGAGTACAAGCTGCTGTTTTCAGTCGGGGAGCGGCTTTATGTCTTTCCGAGCAGGTACGAGGGGGACCATCCACCGGTCCGAACCGCTGCGGTAGCCGACGTCAGATTCGTACCGGCGGCGGTAACTCCGTGATTCTTGCCGAACGTTTTGTGTGAGTCCGGCTGACTCTGATTGAGGAGTTATTGGAATGGCGCAACGACGGATGTTCAAGAACCGGCGGCTGCTCTTCCGGCCAGCTGTCCTGTCGCCCAGGCCCATTGGAAGTTGAAGCCCCCGATGCGACCGTCGCAGTCCAGAATTTCGCCAACGAGATACAGACCGGGGACAATCTTTGACTCCATAGTCCGAAAGTTGATCTCTTCAAGCGGCACACCGCCGGCGGTCACTTCCGCATAGTTCCATCCGCGATCGTGCACAATGGGAAACGGGAACTTCGTGAGCAGAGTGAGGAGGTGCTCTCGGTTTTGCCGTGGGAGTTGCGCAATGGCCGCCTGGCTGTCGCACTTCGCGTACTGAATGAGAGATTCGGCAAAGCGCAGAGGAATCTTCTGCGCGAGGGTGTTGACCAAGGAGCGACGGGGATGGTCTTTCATCTCCTCCATGAACCACTTCCGCACCTGTTCTCGGGTCTGACCAGGCAGAAAGTTTCCGTAGACTACGGCTGATTCTCTTTGCTCCTTTGCCAGGCACCAAAAGCGGCTCGCATCCATGACCACCGGACCACTGATTCCAAAGTGTGTCCAGAGCAAGTTCCCGGTCCGATGGTCGACCGTGCGCTCCCTCACCACTGTGGTGAGTTCCACCTGATGTGGAAGACCGGACAGCGTCTTGTGAAACATAGTGTCGGCAAGCACCAACGGCACCAGCGCCGGGGCCGTGGCGGTCACCTGATGGCCAAGACGTCGCGCCAGTTCATAGCCGAATCCATCACTGCCTGACTTGGGGATGGACCTGCCGCCGGTTGCGAGGATCAGCCGATCTGCAACGAGAGTTCCATGAGTATGCTGCACCTGGAATTCCGTCTTTTCGCCAGAGGCTCGTTCGATCACGTGGACACGGTGGTCCGAATGAATCTCTACACCCAACTGGCGACAACGCTCGATGAGCGCGTTCAGGACAGTCCGTGACTTGTCGGTCACAGGAAAAAGTTTGCCGGTTTCTTCGCGTTTGAGATCGACCCCTAGAGAGGCAAACCATGCGATGGTCTGCTCAGTGGAAAACGCGGCCAGCACATTCTTGATGATCCGGCGATTGCCGAAGAAATCAGTTGGAGTCACGGCCTCGTGCGTGACATTGCAGCGTCCGCCGCCGGACACGAGAATTTTGGCGCCGAGGGTATGTGCGCCGTCCAGCAGGAGAATCCGAACGTCGTCGGCGGGTTTTGCTCGTTCTGCCGCTGCGATAGCGGCGGCAAGTCCTGCCGCTCCCGCTCCGACAATGGCGACGACGCACGTCAGTGGTTCATGGACATTAGACACTTTTAACTGCCTGTTAACATAGGATTAATCTCACAATGTTACCTTGCCTCCTGTGTGCGGCCGGATTCGATACCGCCACTTATAAAAAGGAGGAGAGCCCATGACGTGTCAAAAGTGCAAAGGTCTGATGATCGAAGAACGGCAGCCGGAATTGTCGCCAAGCCTTATCGTCCATCGCTGTATCAATTGCGGGTTGATCGTCGATCCGATGCTGTTAGCGAACCGCCTCAATCATCTGAAGGAGAAACAGTCCTTGCTTCATGCGGCGTGAGACTGTCGTCCTGTCCGGCCAGGTGGGTGGTTAGCCTGCATGATCGGACCGGGCGGGGGGTGGGCGTTGCGTGCGCGGCTAGACCGAAAACTCTGCCCAGAGAAACGTATGGTCCGAAGGGTCTTTCGCTCGCCGCGGCTCGACGTCCACGTCAGCCCGCACGCATTTATCCGCCAGCGGTTTGGTTGAGAGAATGTGGTCGATGCGCCAGCCTTTATTGGCCTCCAGTGAACTCGGTGCCCGATAATCCCAGAACGTGTATTGTTGTTTGGTCGGATAGAGTTTCACGAACACGTCCTGGAATCCCCACGCGAGAGTCTTCTCGTAGGCCTTGCGGGCATCCACGTGATAGCAGACGTGGTTTAAATGCTTGTCCGGACCGTGCACGTCCATCGGCCTCGGTGCCACATTCATATCTCCGCACCAAATCGCCGGGGCTTCCGGTGAGAGGTGTTTCTCGAAATACTTCCGCAGACGCTCATACCACCCCAGCTTGTACGCATATTTCGGAGAGTCGATTTCAAATCCCTGTGGCACATAGGTGTTCACAATGGGAATGCCGTCGATGACGACTCTGAGCAATCGTGCGTCCTCCGGCTCTCCGCCATCATCGAATCCGTAGAACACCGCCTCAGGTTTCTTTCGACTGAGAATGGCCACACCGTTGTATGACTTCATTCCACGATAGGTGATTTCGTAACCGGACGGGGTCAAAGCCAGCAGAGGGAATTCGCTGTCCTGCACTTTCGTTTCCTGGAGGCAAAGAACGTCCGGCTTCTGGCGGTCGAGCCATTCCATTACGATAGGTAGGCGTTTGCGAAGGGAATTGACATTAAAGGTGGCGATTTTCATGGAATGCTCCAAATTCTATTCGGCGGGCGCATCCTAACAAAAACCGGGTGAGTCAACAATGCTCATACAGGCTTGCAGCCCGAGCATTGATAATGCCGGAGTTTGACCAAGGTTGTGATGCCGGGGGCCAAAGAAGGTTGGCCCGCGAGATTGTAGCGCTCGAAGAAGCGAGGAGATATACACTGCGTATTCGTGTGGGCCGTTCGCATTAGATATGGATTGTGGCGAATAGAGAAGAGCTTTCGATGGATTCTCTGAAATCAATTCAGGAAAAGCGTTTCACCTGTTCTGCCAAGGTATTAGCCACAAGATTCAGATCGAACGGCCAGGCATAACGGATTTCGACCCCTGGATATTGCGGGCGCAGATGATCCAGAATCTCAGGAATCTCCACCTCCGAGTGTGACCCGCCTGGGGTAAACATGGTCGTCGCGACGGTAATACGGGTTGCCCCCTGATTGATCAGGGCTTCAACCGATTCCTCCAACGTCGGTGCGCAAAATTCATTGTAGGCCACGGCAAAGAGCGCGCCGTTCAATTGGGCTTGCAGGCGTGCCGCGACTGTTTCGAGACCAGCTTGATAGGGATCTGTCTCAGCGGTCCTCGGCCACTGGCGGATCTTGGTGTCCAGCTCAAGCTCTTCCGCCGAAGGCGGAAGCTTCGCAGCACGCCGTTGACCTTCCAAGCGTTTCAGTTTCGTGACCAATTCCTGAGGGCATCCCTTGGGAATGCCGCCGTGACCGACCAGAATGATTCCGTGTTTTTGCATCGCCATGAATCCTCCAAACAAAGTTGGGCCCGGAACTCCATTTAAGGAGTTCCGGGCCGTTTACTATTACACGAACCGTCTCGTTGACGGTGTTAGCACTAGTAGCCGGTCTTTTGTCCCGTGGCCACCTGGCTGGGGAACGGATCCAGAATGCTCTTGGGCGCATTGTTCCAGATCACATCCGCCAGGTTCGACATGCGCGAGACGATCTGCGCCGC
>JALHMZ010000034.1 GCA_022843785.1 Nitrospira sp. | reverse complement strand
GATTAGGGTTTGTAGCATGAGTGATCGTGCGGCTTGCCCCCGTTCGAGAACATATTCTCAAACGCCATCACATGCCAGATCTGCTCTTCCGTCAGGCTGTTCTTAAAACCTTTCATTTTTGTCTTCGGGATACCCTCCGAGATCCGCCAGAACCAGTACGCGTCGGACCAGCGGCAGATATTCTTAGGATCGCGCATATCCCGCGCACCCTTCTTGACCGGTTGACCGTCTTTGCCATGGCAGCTGCCACAGTTGACGTTCGGATTCACATCGCCCTTGTAAATCTGCTCTCCCTCTTCGATCGCCTTTGGATCCGTCCATCCTCCCGCCGGCATCTTTTTGTCGGCATACTCGGCTGGAACCGGGGCCAAGGGGGCATCATCCTCAGCGAACGCCATGCCTCCCGACAGAATCAGAGCGCTCCCCATCATCATGATCGACATTACGAAATTCCTTCCAGTCATTCCTGCCTCCTTATTTACTAAATGGTGAGTCTGGTTTATCGACGAGGTCCTGCCGCATGGGGCACATTACAGGTGGCAATTGGGATGACACCTGCTTGCCGACCGTGAACTGGCTGAATAAATGTTGCATGTGATTCAAACAACGTGACTACCGAAAAGTATGTACGAGCCATGATTGACGATGAACACCACTTGCCTCAATCGACCGTTCCGTTTCTTTAATATACTCTTGATTCGACCGGTTGTATTCCCATTCGGGAACATCATATCGAAAATAATCCAGCCCTGCCACACCGAAGGCAGCAGAGACCTTCTGGGCGTAGCCACACAGCGGGAAAGTTGTCTCCCCCACGCCCTTCTCTCACATTAAGAGAAGGGCATGTAACATACCACTAATCTAGTGTCAAGAGGTTGCACGACTGCCCGTCAATCCCAAGTGGAAATATGGTGAGGAGGAGGGAGTGATCAGGTGCCTCACTTGCTCGCAGAACGCGCACGGTGCGAGGCCGCGAGATCGAGCGGGATATGTCCCCGCTCGATCTCGCGGAGATCGTATTGTGCGCGCTACTTGGCTGCGACGATCTCAAGGAGTTCGATGTCAAATACTAACGTCGCGCCGGGCTTGATCAGGGGGGGGAGACCTTTGTCGCGATAAGCAAGACTGGACGGGCAGACCAGCTTGCTCTTGCTGCCGACCTTCATCTGCTGTATCCCTTCCACCCAACACTTGCTCATTTCATTCACTCTCAGCGTAGCCGGTTCGCCTTGCTTGGCTAAGCCATCGAACACCGTTCCGTCAATCAAGGTCCCTTGATAGTGCACCTTCACAATGTCCGACATTTTAGGAATGGCGCCGTTCCCTTCCTTGATGGTCCTGAGAACCGCGCCGGACTCGGTTTTCTTGGCATTGGGTTCTGCCGCGATTTTCGCGAGGAACGCAGCGCCCGCTTTCTTCTCTGGTTCTGCAAGGACTGCAGCGCGGGCCTGTTGCAGTGATTGAATCTTCGGGCCGAAGGTCTGGAGATCCACCTTAGGTGGCCGTTTGAATACTCCATCGGTGATGCCGCCTTTGACGATTTCAAGTTCAGACTCGTTCAGAGCGAAGGCGCTAATCGATTGACTGATGGCTAATCCCATAGCATAGAAGGTTTTCTGTTCCTCGGTCGTGGGTTCTGCCGCCGCTGCGAATGTCGCAGTGGTTCCCAGGCAAAGCACAATCGCCAAACTGGAGACAACGAAACGCATGAGCGGTCCTTTCTTTATTGTGTGACTGGCCGGACCTGATATCGATATCAGAAGGCTCGAAGCCATATAAAATATGCGATGACGCGATGGGGATCAAGACAAATTTGTCGCAGTGGAAATATCGGGGCTGGTCCTGTGCGAGGTGAAATACTCGCCCGTTCTGTGGCGAAACTGCCATGCAGCCAGTTTAGTCTCGATGGTGTGGACCTTGTGCATCTGGACCCAGCCGAACTTGGCCTGGAAGTGAGTGTGACGAAGTCATGTACTCTGCGAAGCATCCTTGGACTGAGAAAGTCAGTACACGTGTGGTGGGCAGCATGGCCCGATAGTCCTGTGTGCGCACCGGATGCATTGACAACCTCGGCGACCTCCGTGCAAGATTGCGCACACGGGAATGCGCCGAATCAGTTGTGCCCCACCCTCTGTTAGCCGATTGGTAGATTGCCGTGATGAGTCGTCGGGTTCATACATGGGGGCAAGAAGCACGAGGAGCGTATCAGATGGCGAACGGTACACCGATCCTGTTTCGAGTCGGTTGGTTTTCAATGATGATCATCGTAGGTCTTCTCTTGGCCGGTTGCGACGGCACAGTGCGGCAAATCAGCAAGCCGGCAGAGTCGTCGCCTGTCGTCCAAACGGAGAGCCGGGAGAAGCACGCTGACCACACCTATGGTTTTACCGTTAAATATTATCAAAAAGAGTACGCGCTTCTCACGGATGACCCCCATCAGGCTACCACGCAGCCGCCGGCGGTCCAGCGCGTGTACTTTCAACGGAAAGACATCTCGACTGGTCAGGTTGCAGGCCATGAACCTCCGGGATTGACGATCAGTGTGTTCGAGCTACCGCCGGGACGCTTGTTGGGCGAGTGGCTCGACTCATCCGGACTGCTGCCTCCCGGCAGCGAGATTACTTCGGTTCGACTAACTGGCGTGAAGGAAGGGTTGAGAGTGACTCAACCACAGCGACCTGCGCCCAACGAGTTCGTCTACCTCGCGACCGACCAGTATGTGTATGCTCTCGTGCCATACGGCGCTAAGGGCGGGAAAATGCTGCGGTCATTCCGCCTGCTCCCGGATTCCACAAGGGCTCATATGCGCCATTGATCTGAGCGCGCATAAGAAGGTCTGGAGCACAATCTGAATGCCACGCAAATAGCGGAGCATTGGCCAGCTCTCTGGCCTGAGCCCAGCGCACGGTCTATTGAGTATTCGCCAGTTGCCAGGTGAGTGCGAGGACATACCGTGCGATGTTCTGTAAACGTTCCGGATTGATCGTGTCAGCTGTGTCTGTGGGCTGATGCAAGTGCGGGTGGACCCCGCCGCTTGCGATGCTGACGGTTGGAATGCCTGCCTCTTTGAACGGTCCGTCGTCCCCGCCTGACAGGAATCCGTAGTAGTCAAGCTTCTTGACCAAACCCGTTGCCCACCCTGCTTCCTTTAATGTGGCTTTCTTCAACTCTGCGACACGGAGGATCAACACTCCGTCTCCCACTCCGACATGGTCGATGTTGAGCATGGCCTTTGTTGAGCTGAGTGGGAGCACGGGTCTTGACGTATAGAGGCGTGCCCCGAGCACATCTCTCTCCTGTCCACTAAAGGAGACAAAGAGGATCGTCCGTTCAGGATGCAGGCCGCTTTTTCCAAGAGCCCGTGCGACCTCCAGCACGATGGCCGTTCCTGATGCATTGTCGTCAGCGCCAGGAAACCAGAGGCCCGCTGTACGTCCGAAATGATCTCGATGGGCGCCGATGATGATGGCTTCCGGTCCTGTGCCGGGGATCATTCCCACCACGTTCGTCAGCAAGCCGTCCGCGATCATGGTTTTCCAATGGAGAGACGCATATCGATTGGTGAGGCGTGATCGCGCTGATGGGGCAGTATTAAGTTGTTCTTGGAGGGTGCGAAAGTGGTCAGGATTGGACTCCTCGCTGCTTCCGGAGAGGAGCGTCTCGGCCAATTTCGTGCTGATCCATGCGCCGGGCAGAGCTTGGTCAGGGGGGAGCTGCCCGTACAACGCGCTGGGCCTTCCCGTGGCGCCGCGGCGAATTTCATATGGGCTGATAATCGGCCCTGTGGCAGTCAGATAGGCCAAGGCTCCTCGATCTCGTGCGAAGCGGACCTTGTCGGCGTGGCTGATGGAGCCTTGGTAGTGATCCGGTTTGCCACGCAGGAAGAGCACGATGCAGTTCTTCACATCGACGCCGGCGTAATCGTCGATTCCCTGAGCGGGATCGACGATGCCGTAACCGACGAAGACGACCTGACCCTGGAGATCGGCGGAGGGGGAGTCAAAGACCGGGAGATAGTCTTTACTCAACTGCGCGGTGACCAACTGGTCTGCTGCGCCGATGCGAACGACCGGGTCGGGTTCGATGAGTGGCGTGGAGACCATCGAGGCCATGATGCCAACGGGCTCTTCCTTACCGGCCACTGGAGAGGGGAAGACGATTCCCTTGTTGTCAATGAGCGGTAGTTGTACTCCTGCCGAAGTCAATTCCTGTGCAATCCACTGTGCGGATCGCAGGTCATCGGCGGATCCGGCTTGCCGTCCGTTGAACGCCGGGCTGCTTAACGTGCGTACGTCGGCGAGCATCCGTTCGCTCGACAGGCTCTTGAGTGCGTCAAGCCATGTACGCTGGTCTTCCTCCGATTGCGCGTACCCTTGGCTTCCCAAGGGTAGTAGAGCGAGTATGATTCCCAGGAGAATGATCACAACAATGGAGAGGGAGCAGCTGCGCGTCGAGCCGTTCATGCAGTGAGCCTCTTAAGATGGCACGGAACTATACCATAAGACTGACTCGTTGCAGAGCAGTTCTCCTTCGTGCGCGTGTTAGAGGTTGGGTCCATACAGCCTTGCCGTAGTTGACCCGACCGTCTTCGTCTCGATCCGCTTGTTCAGTGTCTCGCGCCATCGGACTGCAAGGGCCGGACACATTGCGAGGCTCTGAGCGGCTTGAATATCATCTGTCCGTCGATGCATCACGTCGTTTGCTGAGGCCACGGTCCATTCTGGACAGGGACGTTCTACGAGCATGAGGCGCGACCCTGCTTGAATTGTTCCCTCTCTGATGACACGGAAATACCATCCAGTTCGCCCGCTCTCTTGTACACGGAGGGCCAGGTCCTTTCTGCGCCAGCGCCGTGCTAATTTCCAGCAGGGTTGTCGCGGCTGTGAGACCTGAACGAGCGCCTCTCCGACCTCAAAAATATCGCCAAGGCACACCTCAGTTTCAAGCAGCCCTTCTGTCGTGAAGTTTTCCCCCAACGATCCGAAGGGAAATTCAGCCGTGCCCAGCACCTGTTGCCAATAGGGGTAATGTTCGACGGGATAGACGTTCACGGCCTTTTCAGGGCCACCGTGATTCTTTAAATCCGCCTGGCCATCTCCGTCCAAATTGAGGGACCTAAGCTGTACCGGGCCGACAACGGAATGTTTGAAGAACCCGGTTGTCCAGAGCTGATCCATGGGCTCTGTTGCGTCACGTTGTCCGACGGTGTGCGGCATCCCTACCTGGATCGAGAGGACGGTTGCTTTCAGTACGATATTACTCACGTTCGGTCTCCATGGATCGAGTCACGGAATGATATTTTCAAGCACATGCTCGCCGACACGATTCTGCTGCTGCAGTCGCCGATCCGCTGTTCCGGCGAGCCCGCCCTGGCGGGCTCGCTGCCCGGAGCACGAGAATGCGTCAGGGCCATGGGGCTCCGGGCGCCGGTCTCGTACTGCGGCATGGCAGTGTCTGCACGAAGAATCATCAAACTGCTCCTAGGGTACACTGTCGCGGACATTTCTTGGAAGGGGGAAGGCCCTGCTGTGTTCTGTCTATCGGGATTTGTCCTGGGAAACTTGCCCGTGTCTAGTCGCTGATGTAAGATACCGTCTGTATCACGCTTTGTGGCCGGCCGTCACTTGAGCCCGTTCGGCATTGCCTGACCTATGGAAACTTCCCCTCCCGCCACCCGCTCACGATTCGGCGCCGATGTGCTCATGGCGGCAATGCTGCGCCATTTTCCCGAGGCCACTGCCGACTCTGCCCATAGAAAACGCGATTATGCCATCGCAGCGTTTACCTTTATCTGTGTCGGCGCTAGTGCGTTGCTTGAAATACGGGCAAGTGTGGAGACACAGCAGGTTTTGGGGGCTATCGCCTGGATCTGCTTGGCCGGGCTCCTACTCGGTGAAAATAGAGAGACACAAATGCAGGTCGTCATTGCCGTCGTGTTTGCGACGGCCGGCGAGCATTTTGCTTCGTTGTATATGGGGGGGTATACCTATCGATTCGAGAATGTGCCGGCCTATGTGCCGCCCGGTCACGGCATGGTGTATCTGACGGCCGTGGCCTTGGCTCGTTCCGGGTTTTTCATGCGCTATGCCAAGACGATCGCCGTGTTTGTCATCGGCGTATGGGGCACATGGTCATTATGGGGAGTCAGTGGATATGCGGAACACGGAGATGCGGTCGGCGCCCTGCTGTTCTGTATTTTTTTGGCATGGCTGGTTGTCGGCCGATCTCCCATGGTTTACCTTGCCGCCTTTTTCATCACGACGTGGCTGGAATTGATCGGCACCGCGGTCGGAGCCTGGAAATGGGCCGCGATCGACCCGCTTCTGGGATGGCCCCAGGGGAATCCGCCAAGCGGAGCCAGTGCGTGGTATTGTCTCGTGGATGCGGTCGCCATCGGCGGATCCGCGCTGGTCTTGCGGGGCTTGAGACGGGCCGCGCATTGGTTGACATTGCGACGGCTGTTCCCGTGAACCCTGGAACCGTGAAGGTGTCCTCTCAATTGTTCGGCCCGGTTCGTCGGCCGACGGGCGGAAGGGTGAGCACGGTCTCGGTGTCGTCACCTCTGCAGTTGCCTATTTCTTGATCTGCTCCGAAAGATAACGCTCCAGCCCGATTTGTTCGATTGCCCGCAGTTGGATCTCGAACCAATCGACGTGCTCCTCGGCATCCTTGATCATATGTTCCAGTATGTGGCGAGTCGTAAAATCTTCGACTTTGGCGCAATGGGCGATGGCTTTACGAAGCAATTCGGCATCCTCGCGTTCAAAGTCCAGATCGCGGGCAAGCAAGGCCGACACGTCCTGCCCATGCGCGACAGGTTCGAGGTGCTCCATGTCGGGTGTTCCGTTCAAGTACAGGATATGGTCGATCAGGCCCGATGAGTGGCTGACCTCTTCGCCTGCCAGATGACTGTAATGCGCATGCAACTGGCCATATCCCCAATGCTTGCACATGGCTGCGTGCAGCAGATACTGGTGGATGGCTGTCAACTCCGCTCTCAATACCTGTGCGAGGAAATCAAGGACCCCTGCTTTGGCCTTCATCGTCGCCTCACGATTCCTTCTTGATCTGTTCGGCTAAATAGTTTTCAAGGCCGACCTGCTTGATCGTTTCCATCTGCATTTCGATCCAGTCGATATGCGCATCGACGTCTTTCGCCATGTCCTCGAACATGTGACGCGTGGTGAAGTCCATGACTTTTGTGCAGTGGACTATGCCCTCGGCCAGTAAGGCCAACATTTCTTGTTCGGCTTTCAGATCCAGCTTCAGCTGCTCGGGCACGGTTTCGCCGATGTGTACCGAATTCATGCGTTGCACATTCGGGACGCCTTCGAGATAGAGAATATGGCCGATGATGGCATCGGCATCCTTCATCTCGTCGATGCTGCGTTCCCGGACCTTGTGGTGCAGACGTTCGTAGCCCCAATTTGCGCACATTTTTGCATGGACGAAATATTGATTGATGGCAGTGAGATCGGCCGTCAGCAATTTATTCAGGATATTGACGACTCCGTCCTTGGCTTTCATATTGTGCCTCCTTAACGTTAATAAGACACGTTACATGTGTGTCCGTCAGTCGCACCGGTGTGTCGAGTCCATTATTGTCTCACTTTGGCTTCCCGTCAACTCGGTGGGCGAGGGTTTTCTGATTCTGTCTCTCAGTCTCGCTGAGAGTAAGAGTCACTCGTGGCGGCTGCTCTTTATCGAACGACTTTGTCCGGCCACGGTAGATCGTAGCGGCGCACCCAATAATAAGGGGACCTTTCCCCTGTTTCCTAGCTGTATACCGGCCCTTGCAAGAGTTGGCTGCAGAATGGTAAATTTCTTTTCGGTCAAAGTCGGATGATCTGATATGGGGCGGTACGTCATGGCCATGCCATGGGTGGGTCCACTCTGGGTAAGATATAGCGTGATAAAGATGACGGGTTTCGTCGGAGAAGTATCGTTATGATGAAGTGGATGACAAAGGCAACATTCAGCGGGCTCGTTCTTGCCGCACTCGTATCTCCCGGCATGGCCGATGCGCATGGAAATGTGACGATGGAAGAGGATATTTGTGTGCGGCGCATCGGTGGGAATCTTGTGCACTTCAGCGCCTATCAACCGCAATTCGAGCCTAAGGCGCAATATTGCACCGAGATCCCTGAGGTCGGGGACACCTTCTTAGTTGTGGATCTTGTGGATCCTGGACTACGTACGATGCCGGTGGGTGTGCGGATCGTACGGGGACAGGAAGGGGATGAGAAGGCGGATGATCAGACCGTGGCCTACTGGGGCCCAACTTCACATCCGGATGGGGTGGTGAGGGGTGAAGCCAAGCTGGATAAGGGTCTGTACAAGCTGATCATTACGGCAGAGGGAATGAGCCCGTCCTATTATCTCTTGCGGGTACAGCAGGTTGATTATTCAAAGGTTGGGCGGAAGATGGTGGGACCGGTGGTCGTGCTGCTGGTGCTCGCACTGGTCGGGTATGAACTTTCTAAGTCGGGCCGTATGCGCAATTGGTGGGCTTCCCGGCGAACATAAGAATCCAGATGTGCCTAACCTGCCCTGCGTATGTACAACTGTCGATATGACTGTTCTCAAAAGAGGATCTTTATGAAGCCTGTTACATGTCTGAAGCTCATGGTTGGGTGTGTGGTATTTGCGGGCAGCGCGTTGGTGGCAACGCAGGTCCAGGCGCATGGGGGGCTGTCTATGGCGGAAGACATGTGCAAGTTGACCGTCGGCCCCTATATGATGCACTTCAGCGGTTATCAGCCGGGAAACACGCAAGAGAAGCAATTCTGCGAGGATATTCCAGCGACTGGTCAAACCATCGTGGTACTCGATTATGTCGAGAAGGAACTTCGTGCTCTTCCCACGGAGGTTCGGATCATCAGGGACACGGGTTCGGAGCAGAATCTCGAGGCCGACACGGTGTTGCATTTGCCCGCCAAGGTCTATCCAAGTGGTTCAGTCGACTTTACTTATACATTTGACAAGCCTGGGAAATTCGTCGGTCTTGTGACGGTTGGTGAGCAGCAACAACACGTGTCGCGGTTTCCCTTTTCAGTCGGCGAGCCGAAGCCCTGGACGAAGTATCTCTATTCAATTTACATATTCCCGGTCATCGCGCTCATTATTGTCTTGGCCATTGTCTTTTTCTTTCGCGATCGTCGAAAGTCATCTGAAGTTGCCGCTTCTTGATCTGTGCGGTACCGGCGGGTATTGCGCCCGCGGGGCTGTGTATTGACGAAGAGAAGAACTACGCTCAGAAAATGAGGAATTCCATGATGTCTTTTAGATTTCTGATTCGAGTCGGGGTATGCGTCATGATGCTGGCGATCGGCGCACCTCTGACGGCGATGGCCCAGCATGGACACGAGTTGGCGACGAATACCTGCGTGGTCCACGCCGGACCCTATAAAATGTATTTCAACAGTTACCAGCCTGATGCATTCTACGACAGGCAATTCTGCAAAGAACTTCCGGGAATCGGGAATACCGTACTGGTGTTTGATTTTGTCGAGCATGAACTTCGTTCCATGCCGGTTGAGATTCGGATTATCAAAGACACGGGTGCGGAGCAAAATCTCGAGTCTGTTACCGTTGTGCATTTTCCACCGAAGGTCTATCCCTCAGGTTCAATTGATGTGAAGTACAACTTCGATACACCCGGCAAGTTCGTCGGCCTGGTCTCGATCGGCGATAAACCGGAGCAGCCATACCGGTTTTCGTTCTCGGTCGGAGAAACGGACGCCATGTCGCACCTCTCGCACTACATCATGATCATCGTTCCGCTCGTAGTCGCCATCGGCTTTGTGGTGTTCTACGCGCTCCGCGATCGCCGTAAGCCTTCGCAAGTTTCCGTGTCTTCGTAGCGTTGCCGCCCGGATCATTTACGTATGGCGTCCAGACGGGACGACCGAACGGTTCGGCTGCAAGGTCTGTCAAATAAGCCGGAGATGAGGAGCAATGGTGAGAGGGCTATCAGCGGTTCGTATGTTCATGCGCATTGCCCTGATTCCTGCGATGGTGGGGATGGCACTGATTTCAGCCGTCCCTTCGGCCTCCGCGCATTCGATGTTGGTTAAAGCCGAGCCGCCTCGCCGGGCCGTTCTTGCCAAGGCCCCGGTACATGTGCGGCTATGGTTCAATGAGGAAATCGAGGGAGACTATGCGTCGCTGGTGGTGCTTGACGCCGAAAAGCATCCGGTCACCGAGGCCAAGCCTCGATTGGCGCAGGACGATCCCAAATCTATCGTGCTCCCGCTGCCGGAACTCGCGGATGGAAAGTATTCGGTCAAATTCCGTGTATTGTCGGTAGATGGTCACGTGGTGGAGTCGTCATTTGACTTCACCGTGAAGGGCAAAGTGCACGGGAAATGATCGAGCCCCTCGGCGCACTGTTTCGCTTCCTACAGCTTGCCTCCAACATGCTCGTGCTCGGCGGTTGCGTATTTCTGGCGATTGCCGAAGACAAGAGTGCCCTCTCTAAGAATCTATGGTTGACGCGCCTGAAGAAGGCGCTTCCGTGGCTGGCTGTTACGCTGCTGCTTGGACTGCTTGGGTTGCTGGCTACCACGACGGCTCAAGCGACCGGTGTTGCCGACAATATCTGGCGTCCGGGCGCATGGCTGGAGTTTATTCAGAAAACCCGCATCGGGCTCATTTGGACAGCCCGTGAAACTTGCGCGTTGCTGGTTTTTGGAGTTGCCTTGTACGTTCGGGTTTCGCCCGGCGCGCAATGGCGCTATGCGGCATGCGCGTCGGCTGCTGCGCTCACGTTGGCCGTAGGATCGTTTGCCAGCCACCCTGCCGCTGAAGAACAGTCCATTCTCGCCATCTTGCCCTATGCAGTGCATCTCATTTTGGCCAGCGCCTGGTTCGGCGCATTACCCGGCGTCCTCGCCGTACTATTCGCCGCCAGCGGGAATTCCTCTACCCTTGGTACGAACTCATCGGATATCAGGTCTGTCAAACGGTTTTCTGTGATTGCGCTGCCCGTGATGGTCGTGATTGTTGCGACCGGTCTCCTGGTTGCGGATCGCATGGTCAGTACGAATTATGCCGCACTATTCGCGACAAAGTATGGCTGGCTTCTGAATGCGAAGATTGCGCTGCTTGTGGTTGTGCTCGCGATCGCTGCGCGCGCCCATTTTGTGTGGCTTCCCTCACTGGACCAGGGTTCAACATCGGCTCAAGCCGGGATGTTCGGGCTTCGAAGATGGCTTCGTGTCGAATTGGCGGTCGCATCACTGTTAGTCTTCGTCGCCACCTTATTGGCCAATACCATTCCGGCCAAACACGACGTCATCGATTATTGGCCCTATCCATTCCGATTCTCTATCGATGCGACCTGGAGCGATTGGCTGGTGCAGACTCTTGTCTTGGCCGGCGTCATGTTTCTTGTCATGGCGGCCGGAATGTTTGTCGTTGGACGAGCCAGACAGTGGGGGAGAGGAGCGCGTATCGTCGTCCCCTCTGTCCTGATCGTCTGCGCACTCCCCTTGATACTGTACCCCCTTGGTATTCAATCGTATCCGGAAACTTACCGGAAGACGCCGGTTCCGTTCGATGCGATTTCCATTGCCAACGGCGCGGGGTTGTTTGCCGCCAACTGCGTGCCTTGTCATGGATCGCAAGCCAAGGGCAACGGGATTTTGGCCAAGACATTGCCGAAGCAGCCGGTCGATCTTCTGACGGAACCGCACACTGCGATGCACACCGCCGGCGATTTTTTCCACTGGCTGACCTACGGCCGGTTCAATGGGGTCATGCCGGCCTTCGGCGGAACATTTGCGGAAGAGGATCGCTGGGATGTCTTGAACTTTCTTCATGCCAATGCCCGAGGTTACCAAGCCCGTATCATCACTCCTCGTATTCTCCCCGAACAGCCATTCATGGCCTCCCCGAATTTTTCCTATTCAGCCCACGATGGTTCAAGCGGGACATTGAAGGATTTTCGCCGGCAACAGATGGTATTGCTGGTGTTGTTTTCGTGGCCGGACTCGCGTGCCAGGATTGATCAATTGCGCACCGCGTATACTGCGATTAAAGGGAGCGAGACAGTGATACTGGGCGTTCCCATGAACGATCTCGCGCCGGAGGATCTGGCCTCGATGACGGTGGATGTGGGATTTCCGGTGGTGACTCAAGGCGCAAGTGAGATTGCCCGCAGCTATGCCTTGTTTCGGAGGACTATCAGCAAGGCTGATTTGTTCGGCGAGGGTACCGCTCCAAAACACATGGAGTTATTATTCGACCGGTTTGGGTATTTGCGGGCCCGATGGATCCCTGAGAGCGACGGAGCTGGTTGGACCGACCTGGAGTTGTTGATGTCACAGATCACACAGCTTAAACGGGAAGGGGAAATTCTGCCACCTCCTGGTGATCATGTACACTGAGGGACAAGAAGCAAGGCGGTTTTGCCAATGTTTGGAAGGGCAAGTAGTCGCAATACGTGTCCTGTCTAACCTTGACATTCCTTGTATCCCGGAGTATACATCGCGAAATTAAAAGGCTTTTAACCATGTCGCGGCGGTAGTATGCTGTCTAGCCATATGTGGCTATATTTCCCTTGACTCGCAACGGAATTTTGTCAGATACTCCCCGCGATATAACGTAGGGAGCGGACGAGTATTGATGTGCCGTATGTATCAAGGTATCTGTCAGCGGGTGGTACCCGTAGAATATATTTTGAATAGGGTCGTAGTTGTTCACAATTTCATCTAACCGAAGGAGGTAGGCAACATGGCTGCAGATAGTTCTGGGCGGGGCTACGATATCTCGCAGTGGTACGATTCCAAGCCGGTGAAGATCGGCTGGTTGGCGATGCTGGGGATCGGGGTGTTTTGGGTATTGTACCAGCGGGCGTTTGGGTACTCGCACGGACTGGATTCGATGACCCCGGAATTCGAATCTGTCTGGATGGGGCTGTGGCGGTTTAACATTTTGGCTAATGCCGCCTTCTTTGCCGTGACCATCGGCTGGCTCTGGGTGACGCGGGATCGGAACCTGGCGAACCTGGATCACAAGCTGGAGTTGAAGCGGTACTTCTACTGGATGGGTTGGTTGGTATGCTACATCTGGGGCGTGTACTACGCGGGCAGCTATACGCTGGAGCAGGATGCGGCGTGGCACCAGGTGATCATCCGGGACACGAGCTTCACGGCGAGCCACATTGTGGCGTTCTACGGGACGTTCCCGTTGTACATCACGTGCGGCGTGGCGAGCTACCTGTATGCGCAGACGCGGTTGCCGCTGTATAGCCAGGCGACCTCGTTCCCGTTGGTGGCGGCGGTGGTGGGGCCGATGATGATTCTGCCGAACGTCGGGTTGAATGAGTGGGGCCATGCCTTCTGGTTCGTGGACGAGTTGTTCTCGGCGCCGTTGCATTGGGGCTTCGTGACGTTGGGCTGGTGCGGGTTGTTCGGAGCGGCCGGCGGCGTGGCGGCGCAGATCGTCTCGCGCATGTCGAACCTGGCGGATGTGATCTGGAACAACGCGCCCAAGAGCATTCTGGATCCGTTCCCCAGCCAGGTGGCCACGGGACAAAAGACCGGCTACTAAGCTGTAGAGAATGAGACGGATGGCAAATTACATGAACCGTAGGTCTGTGCTGGGTGGCAAGTCTATAAACATAGGGCTTGCCATCCCGCGGACTGGAATGACGGAGGGTGTCATTTATGTTTAGAACCGATGAGATCATTAAAGCCTCGAAGTTGCCGCCGGAAGGCGTCGCAATGTCCAGGCACATCGACTATATTTATTTTATCCCGATCTTGTTTGTTACCATTATCGGGACGTTCCATATGCACTTTGACCTGTTGGCGGGTGACTGGGACTTCTGGATCGATTGGAAGGACCGGCAATGGTGGCCGATCGTGACTCCAATCACGGCCATTACCTTCTGCGCCGCTCTGCAGTACTACAACTGGGTCAACTACCGTCAGCCGTTCGGAGCCACCATTTGCATCCTGGCGCTGTTGGCCGGCAAATGGGTTACCATCTGGGCCGCGTGGTGGTGGTGGTCCAACTATCCGTATAACTTCGTGATGCCCTCCACGCTTCTGCCCAGCGCGATCGTGCTCGACGTCGTGCTGTTGCTGACCAGAAACTGGACCATTACGGCCGTGATCGGAGCGTGGCTGTTTGCCGCGCTGTTCTATCCGACCAATTGGGCGATCTTCGCCTATAGCCATACGCCGGTAGTGATTGACGGCACGCTTCTGTCGTGGGCGGACTACATGGGCTTCGCCTATGTCCGCACCGGGACGCCGGAGTATATTCGGATGATCGAGGTCGGCTCGCTGCGCACGTTCGGCGGCCACAGCACCATGATCTCGTCATTCTTCGCGGCGTTCGCATCTTCCCTGATGTACATCCTGTGGTGGCAATTCGGGAAATTCTTCTGTACGTCCTACTTCTACCTGACGGATGACAGACAGAAAACCACGAAGGTGTATGACGTGTTTGCCTATGCCACGTTAGCACATGCCGATAAGACCAAAACGTCTGGGGGGAAAGCATGAACGCCAAGAAAACCTTTAAACTGTGGATGCTCGGATTCTGCGGGATGGCGACACTGGCGGTTACGCCGGTGTTCGAATCCACTCCGGCTTTCGCCCACGGAGAACGTTCGCAGGAACCGTTTCTGCGGATGCGTACTGTCAATTGGTACGATACGCAGTGGGTTGG
Source organism: Nitrospira sp. (assembly GCA_022843785.1). Taxonomy (GTDB): domain Bacteria; phylum Nitrospirota; class Nitrospiria; order Nitrospirales; family Nitrospiraceae; genus Nitrospira_D. The sequence goes on along the minus strand of JALHMZ010000034.1, from coordinate 3,800 downwards.
AAAGTCGACCGCTATCAATGATGTCACTTATTTGCGGGGAAAGTTCCATTTGTCTGAGGACTGGCCCAGGGCGGTTGTAAAGCCGAACCGGACGTTCCTCAATATTGGTTCTCCCAGCTCCGTGTTTCTGCGGTTGAGTTCAAAAATCAACGGCACACCAATGTTCGTAGCCGGTCCGATGGAAATCGGTCGGGATTATGAATATGAAGTGACGTTGAAAGCCAGATTGCCAGGCCACCACCATATCCATCCTATGTTTGCCGTTAAGGATGCTGGTCCTATTGCCGGACCAGGCGGATGGATGGACATCACTGGTAATGCTGCGGACTTTAGGAATGATATCAAGACTCTCACGGGAGAGACCTTCGACTCTGAAACCAAGGGTACGGCAACCGGCATCATGTGGCACCTGTTCTGGGCCGCAGTGGCCATCGCCTGGGTCGGATTTTTCGCAATCCGTCCGATGTACCTGATTCGTGCTCGCGTACTGGCAGCCTACGGCGATGAGATCCTGCTTGATCCGATCGATCGCAAAGTAGGTATTTTCTTTCTGGTGTTCACAGTCTCGGTCGTGACATTCGGGTATCTCTCTGCGGATGCCCAATATCCGGTGACCGTGCCTCTCCAGGCCGGTGAAGCCAAGATTAAGCCTATGCCGATCAAGCCAAATCCGATGGTCATGGAAGTGACCCATGCGGAGTATGATGTGCCTGGTCGTGCATTGCGCATGGTGATTCATGCGACGAATAACGGCACAGAGCCGCTGACCATTGGTGAATTTACAACAGCCGGTATTCGGTTCACCAACAAGGCTGGAGCAGCCAGACTTGATCCAAACTATCCGGCCGAGCTCGTGGCGGCGGATGGGTTGACAATGGATTATGAGGGTGCGATCCAACCAGGACAGACTGTCGACGTCAAGATCGAGTCGAAGGACGTCCTCTGGGAGGTTCAACGCTTGGTAGACATCCTTCACGATCCGGATCAACGCTTCGCGGGCTTGGTGATGTCGTACACCAATTCCGGTGAGCGGATGGTCAACCCGGTTTGGGCTCCTGTGCTCCCAGTCTTCACCAGACTCGGATCATAAGCGAGACTCAAGTAGCGGTGTTTAGAAGAATGCCGGTCCGTTCCCGTCGAAAGACGGAAAACGGGCCGGCATTTTTATTTTTCGTCGGCCCAGGTCTAGTAGTCAGGAGGGGAATGAAAATGAGAGAAAGCTCTCTCTGCCCTGTATCTGGGATTGGTTGGATGCAGTGTGGGCTGCTTCAATCAAGCCGATCGTTTCCTGGATGATGCACATGGGCCTGGATGAAATCATGTAGCCTCTATCTACAAAGGAAATGCAGCCTCTCAGTGTCAGTAGATATACGTTCGACACCGGATTCAGCATGGAACAGAGGCCCCATCGCTTTGACGAAAGTCTGGACGAGAGTAGGGTCGAACTGGGTTCCAGCCGCGACGTGGAGGATTCTCAATGCGATCGTGTTACGGATCGCATAATCTGAAATGCGAGGGATCTGCATGGCATCAAATGCGTCGGCAATCGCAAGAATTCTGGCGCCGAGCGGGATAAACTCTCCCCGGATACCGTACGGATAGCCAGATCCATCCCATCGTTCATGATGATGAGCTATGAGGGTTGTTGCCTCCCTCAAGAACGGGAATGGTTCGAGCAAGGTCGCTCCGAGTCGGGGATGGTTCTGCAGGGTCACGTAGGAATCACTGTCGAGGGGGCTTCTGTCGGTTCTGAGATGGGTCGGGAGCATCAAGATGCCGATATCATGGAGCAGGCATGCGAGCTTGAGGTGGTGCATTGCGTCAGGATCGAGCTGAACCGCTTGTCCGATCCTGAGCGCAACGATCGCGGTCCGTTTGCCGTGTCCGGCTTGCCAAGGCAGCATTCGATCGATTTCCTCGCTGATCTGACGGACCAGAATGCTTTCGACGTCCCGGCGGGATGAATCCGGGAGCCGAAGACGATCGACCTTCTGGAGCAGCGCCTGGATCCTCAAGGCCCCCGGCTCAATTTGTGCTAAGGCTTCAATCTGCATATCAACTTCTCCACGAAAAAGAGGAGCCCAGGACCATCCATATGATCCTGGGCTCTGGGTGCAAACCTCTGGCCGCTCGACACTTCTAGAAATAGACCGTAACGATTACGAATTGGACGGCTGTTTGCCCCCCATCAGTGGTTGTCCCAGTACCCACATTTCATAGAGCGGCACAGTCATCATGACGAGGAAGCTGACGGTCATGAGCGTGTCCCCGGTCAGCATGGTGGCCACAAAAATCGGTGAGACATAGCTGATCAGCCAGGGCGAGACAAGGTCGAGAATAACCCCTCCCAAGCCGGCCCATGTGACGGCGGATTTCAAGGCATGGCTTGCGCTCGTCAGGTACATGACATGGATCAAAATCATAAAGACGACGGGCATGGTGAACAGATGAAAGTGGGTGATCTCAGCCAGCTCCCGAAACGACATAGGCTCGCCGAAGGTTGCGTCGGACCCCCGGTAGTGATCGGCGATGCCTTGTGGAGACAAGCTGGTCATGCTGTGAGCCCAAAAAAATGAGAATACAAACCCTGCGAACATCAAGAGGAGGAACAGCGTATACAGTAATCGAATGTGGCGATCCGAGTCCCGCAGTTTGAATTTTTGGTTGAAGTTTCTCATGGCTGGGACGCTCGGTCCGCTTCGATTAGTTCCCTAGAAATGTACCGAACAATCCTTTGTCCGGCTTGCGCGCAGCAACTGTGTCGCTTCCGATGCCGGCGGGCTTTAAATAAAACTCGTCAACCAGGACGAGCACCCGTTTGACGCCGGCACTGATCGAACGGGCCGACATCGTGGCGCCGGTGATATTGATAATGTCTTTGTTGAGCCGAATGGGATCGGACACTGTTTTCCCCTCATACTGCACATTGAATCGTTTCCGTCCGACCTCACTGCCTCTGGCTTCTCGGAACACGAGTAACTCGACGTCGGAGCAGGCGCCTTTGGCGTCCACGCCAACCATATAGGTCATGTGTTTATGTTTGCCGATCGTGTTATGGACCATGGCATAGCCGTCGATCTTCTCGCCTGTCTCGCCGATGTAGAGTTCGAAGGCATGCTCCGGAAACTTCCAGCCGATACGTTGCTCAATCAGAGTTTTCTTGTCCTGGGTTAGCTCGATGACCTCTTTGCGGACGCGCTGGGACTTCGGCAGGATGATTTTTACCGCCTCTTCTTCTGACATAAAGACTTCAGCGTGGTTAAGCTCCTCATCGGTCAGGTTGCGCTTAAGCTCGTTATCCCACACCCTGTCGGCCGCCCACCCCGGGAGCGGAAAGCCAAGAATGCTGAATCCCATGGTCATGCAAGCAATCAGAGTGACGCGAGCGAACATCCGCGCTCCTTCAGTTTCGTGTCCAGGCGGTTCAGTAGATCGCGCAGGACGTTTGCCGAGGGGTCGGTCGGGGCCCACCCAAAGAGCCGGGACCCGCCTCGGAACACCCAGCTCTGCCGCTCTTCGATGAAACTGATCCGGGTGCCATCGTCAAGGCGCTTGACGCGGAGGGTTATGCGGGAGCGATCTTTGCTCTCGGCAATTTCTCTTCCAAAAAGGCCGTACGTTCGTCCGGGTATTGGTATTTCAAGCCAATCGGTCACGATGAGGCCGGCATCCTTGTCCTGCGTGCTGACTGATCGGTCCTTCACCGTGTCGAGGGCTGCTTCCCATCCTCGGTCATAGTCGCATACGGCGGCAAATTCATGCATCCCTCCCAAGAAAGCACAGCCTGGGAGCCAAGCCGT
>JALHMZ010000033.1 GCA_022843785.1 Nitrospira sp. | reverse complement strand
CTTCGCGCGGAGCGGATGAAGCCGGCCGGAGACAATTGGGTGGGACTGACGGTCGACGCCATCATGCATGAGACGCCGGTGCCTGATCAGACCGACAAGATCTATCGGGCGATGCTGGAGACGGTGGCGAGCCGGCATGTAGACACTCCGCTGGGCAGTGAGGCGCTCTTCCATCTTGGGAAACATTATGAACAGACGAACGACATGGTTCGTGCGATGCGCACATACAAGGAGGCCGCGCTTCAAATTGGAATAGAGAATGACCGATGGCCGCTGAGCGCTTCGGAGCGGCTCGCGGCGATCTTGAAGCCTTGGATTGAAGCGGCTGTGAATTCCCACGACGACCTCACGGTGGTCAGCCTCTTCCATCGACATGGGCCGAACGCCGAGCAACAGTATGCGCACTCGCCGCTCCTGGTCGAGATTGCCGACGCCCACCGGCGGCTGGGTTTCCTGCCGGAGGCCGGACGCTTATATCAGCGACTGGTGAAGGCCAAAGATCCGGCCTTGCTCGAATCGACGTTAGTCGGCCTCGGCAACATTTATCTGGATCAACAAGATGCGCCGGCGGCCAGAAAAGTGCTCGAACGATACCGGTTCCAATTCCAAGCGGGCCGGTACGAGCCCGAAGTGTTACATCTTCTCGTGACTGCGATGCGACGCGAGGGCGATCTCGACGGTCTGCTCCGTCTGTGCCGCCAGTGGCTGCTTCATCATCCACAGGATCGGGAACGTCCTGCGATGTATCTTCAGTTGGCGGAGACGTTGGGACAACTGGAGAAGATCTCAGATTCGGCGCTGGCCTATGAGGAAGCCCTCAAGGCCGGCGCTGTTCGCTCATTGGATACGATGATGGCCTATGCCGACACGCTCTCCAGGCTGAATCGGCATGAGCAGGCCATTACCGTCTATCGCGAGGCGTTGGATATGAAACCGGCGGCGCGCCACGCAGAGTGGATGCATCTTCAAACCGCCAGGCATTGGACAGCGTTGAAGCAATATGAGCGGGCGACGGTAGCGCTGGCCGAAGTGGGAGAAGCAGAGGATCCGCTCATTAACCGGTTTGCAGCATCGTTCAAGGGCAGCCTGCAGAGCATGCGCCGCCCGCTGACTGAGGAGGAACTATGACGATCACCGCCGTGCAGCATTCGGAAGAACGGGATGTGCTTCAGACTGCGTTTCAAAGTTTTGATCAAGCCGCCAGGACCTTGCAGCAGTCGTACGGCGCGCTGACGGCTCGTGTGGAACAAATGGATCTGGAATTGGCGCAGAGCAATGATGCGCTTCGCCGGCAACTCCGTGAAAACGAGGCTATGCGTACGCATCTCGACGGGATCCTGGAGTCCTTGTCGACCGGCATCCTGGTGTTGGACGATGCCGGAATCGTGACTCGTAGCAACCAACCGGCGGCTGAAGCGCTCGGCATGACCGCCGCAGAGTTATGCGGCCGCCATGCCGCCGACATTCTGGATGCGGTCGGGCTGAGCCTGTGTGATCGCCCGCAACGCATTGGACAGGCCGTAGTGACAATTTCCCAGACGCCGTTGAAAACAAGTTCGGGATGCCGATCGGGCAGTCTCGTGCTTATTCAGGACGTGACCCGCCTCTGCCAGCTTGAAGAGCGGGTGCAGCGCAAAGACCGGTTGGCGGCCATGGGAGAAATGATCGGGCGGATCGCCCACGAAATCAGAAACCCGCTGGGTAGTGTGGAACTCTTTGCGTCCATGCTTCGCCGGGATCTCCATGAGCAGCCGGCCTCAAAAATTTATGCGGAGCAGATTTCCCAAGCGGTCCATGCCATGGATCGCTTGCTGGAGAATCTTCTGGTGTACACCAAACCGGCGCGATCATCGCATGCCTGGTGCGCGGCGGAGCCGTTGATCCTTGACGCGTTGAGTTTGGCCGCGCATGCGATTGCAAAGATTCCGGTGGATGTACGGATAGATCTTGATCCGGGGATTCCGGCGATCTGGTGTCATGAGGGGCAGATGAAACAGGTGATGCTGAACTTGATCATTAATGCGGCGCAAGCCATGCCGGACGGAGGCGTACTTCAGGTCACTCTCGATAGAGATCGGACACAATCCTTCAGCGATTCAACCGTTCGCCTCACTGTCAGCGATTCAGGTCCCGGCATCAATGCGGCGTACCGGTCCCGTTTATTCGACCCGTTTTTCACGACCAAAGACGAGGGGACCGGACTGGGCCTTGCCATTGTGCATGCGATCGTCGAAGCCCATCACGGACGCATCGATGTCGACAGTGTGGCCGGCCACGGTGCCTCGTTTTCGATTGTGCTGCCGCACCCGGTGACCTCCCTTCGTGTAAGCGACAATCGGGCCTTGACGTACATAGAGCATGAACGGATCGGCACGGAGTCCGGCGAACCGATGTTGGTGGAGGAGGCAGTCCATGAGTGAGCGAGACACGGACGCCAGGGCGTCAGACAGTCCGGATACGGAGGAGCGAATCCTGGTTGTGGACGACGATCCGTCCATGAGGACCGCGTTGATGGAATCGGTGCGGCGCCTCGGATATGCCGTGCAGGGCGCGGTGGACGGCGCCGATGCGCTGGAACGGGTCGGACGGTTTCGTCCCTGGCTCGTGCTGACAGATCTCAAGATGCCGCGCATGACCGGTCTGGAGTTGATTAAAGAGCTGAAAGCGCGCGCCCCGCAGGCAGCCATCGTGCTCATGACGGCCTATGGGACCGTGGAAACGGCTGTCGAAGCGATGAAACATGGCGCGAGCGAATATCTTCTGAAGCCATTCTCGATGGATTTGTTAGAACGGGTGATCACAAACCTCAAGGAAGGCCGGGAGACGGAGGGAGCAGTGGTTCCGTCGCTAGGCACAGCGGACAACCGCGCAATTCTGACGCAGGACCCCGGGATGGCCAGGTTGCTGAGCACGCTTGAAGGGGTGGCCGCCAGCCAGGCGACGGTGCTGATCAACGGAGAGAGCGGCACCGGTAAGGAGCTGCTGGCCCGCTTCATCCATAGCCGCAGTCCGCGCGCGCACCGCCCGTTCATTGCCGTCAACTGCGCCGCGTTGCCGGATGGGTTGCTGGAGAGCGAACTGTTCGGGCATGAACGGGGAGCATTTACCGGCGCGCTGATCCGAAAAATCGGAAAATTTGAAATGGCCCATACCGGCACCTTGCTGCTGGATGAAATCGGGGAAATGACCATGGGGCTTCAAGCGAAGCTGCTGCGGGTGCTGCAAGAGAGAGAGGTCGATCGCGTGGGTGGGCGCGACCCGGTGCCCGTCAACATCCGGGTGATCGCCACAACGAATCGGACGCTCTATCGGGAAGTGGAGCAAAATCGGTTCCGAGAGGATTTGTATTACCGGTTGAACGTGTTTCCGGTCACGCTGCCTCCGCTGCGTGAGCGCCTTGCCGATATTCCCATGCTGGCCCGGCACTTCGCAGCGGCGGCGGCTTCGCGAAATGGACTGCCGCTACCGGTGTTGTCGGAGGCCGCATTGGCACATTTGCAGCGATTGCCGTGGAAGGGCAACATCCGTGAGTTGGAGAATGTGATGGAGCGGGCAGTCCTGCTGGCCGGCCATGGCGTGATTCTGCCGGAACATTGCCCCGTGGAGATTCGCGATGCCGCTTCGCCACTGGCCGTTCCGCAGCCGGGCAATGGCTCGCTGTGGGAAATGGAGCGTGATCTGATCTTCAAGACGCTGATGCGGGTGAAAGACAATCGCACTCATGCCGCGAAGGAGCTGGGTATCAGTATCCGCACGTTGCGGAACAAGCTCCGTGAGTATCGAACCGATGGGAAGCCACTGTCGATGACAGCATTGTGACCAGGCAAATCTTGCCGATGGGAAGTTTTGGACGAGAGAGGGTTATGCCTAGGGAAGGGCCGGAGTTTCATTTATGCACGTAGCCGCAACCGTGCCAGGGATTCTCAATCCGGCATTCAGATTGCACTGCGAAGCCGGGCATTGTGGTGCGGAGAGAAAGGATATGAGGCCATGAGGATTTTCGATCACACCATACAATTGTTGGAGCGAACGTTGGACCTCCGTAGCGCCCGGCAGCGGGTCATTGCTTCGAATTTGGCCAATGAAGAAACGCCCGGCTATCGAGCTTCCGAACTGAACTTTATGGATCAGCTGCGCTCTGCACAACAAGGCCGGTTGCCGGTTGTCTTGGCGGCGACACAGCCGCGCCACTTCGGGCTTCATGGGCCTCAGGGAGTGCAGGCGATCACAGGAAAGTTGAACGAGGTGCCGGCAGGCGATCTTCCGCTCGATGCGAACTCCGTCAATCTTGAGTTGGAGATGGCAAAATTGTCTGACAATGCCATCCAGTACAACACGGCGGCCACGATACTGGCCAAGAAGTTTCACGGATTGTTGAATGTGATACGAGAAGGGAGATAGCGAGACAGGCCGTATCTCGTGAAGTGTATCTCGTATCTCGCAAACAAAGATGAGACGCAGGTTGTTTCCGTCATGCGCTTCACGCTTCACGAGATACGAGCGACGCAGAACGGAACGGCGCATCGGCAATGGTAGTAACCGCAACGCTTTCTCACGGAGGTGCCTTATGGAGATGACCGACAGTATGGCTGTATCGGTATCCGGCTTGGATGCCCAACGACATCGGCTCAATGCCATTGCCAGCAATCTTGCGAACGCACAATCGACAAAAACGCCAACGGGCGGTCCGTATAAACGACGAGACGTTGTTTTCCGGTCGACGCCTGTGCCCAGTACATTTCAGCGGGCGTTTCGTCAGGTGGCCGTCGGTCCAACGGCCCATGCGCTCGAAGGCGTCTCGGTATCAAGGGTGGTTGAAGACAGGAAGCCCGGGCAGCAGATTTATGACCCGCATCATCCCGACGCCGATGCCAAAGGATTTGTGCGTCTGCCCAATGTGAATGTGATGGAGGAAATGGTCAACATGATGGGCGCGTCACGAGCCTATGAGGCCAATGTACAGGCCATCAATGCCTCGCGTGCGATGTGGAATAAGGCGCTGGAGATCGGGAGGTAGCAATGAGTCCTATTCAAGGCATTGCACAGGTAGCCTCCGCCATTCCTGCCGCGCCGTCCCCCGGCGCGGCAGCGTCGCCGGCTGGAGCCGGAGGGTTTCTGGACTCGCTGAAGAGTGCCGTCGGCAAGGTCAACGACGTGCAACTCCAAGCCGGGCAGGCCGTCGATGCCCTCATGACCGGCCAGACGCAGGACATTCATCGAACGATGGTCGCCTTGCAGCAGGCTGATGTGTCCTTCCAGTTGATGATGCAGATCAGAAACAAACTGGTGACAGCCTACGAAGAAATTCAGCGGATGCAGATTTGACGAATCGAACCGAATAAAGGCAGGCAGCCGACATGTTTTCACAATTTTCAATCAATCAACGGATGATTATTTTGGTGGCCCTGGCCGGGTCGGTGGCGGGCCTGATCGCCTTGGCCTTATGGACGCAGCAGCCTGACATGCAGGTGCTGTTTACGAATCTTAATGGTGAAGACGCGGCGGCGATCATCGACAAGCTCAAAGAAACGAAGGTTCCGTATGAGACGACAGGAGGCGGCGCGACGGTGCTCGTGCCCAGTGCGCAGGTCCACGACCTTCGGCTGCAATTGGCGACGCAGGGCCTGCCGCATGGAGGGGGCGTCGGCTACGAGATTTTTGATCGCACGTCGATCGGCATGTCCGAGTTCGTCCAGAAACTCAATTATCGCCGTGCGCTGCAGGGTGAATTGGCCAGGACGATCGCGCAAATGCCGGAAGTCGAGCGGGCACGTGTCCATCTGGCCATGCCGGAGCGGCGGTTGTTTGCCAATGAGCAGGATAAAGCGCGGGCTTCCGTCATCCTGGCGCTGCGCAACGGACAGGCACTGACGAAATCGCAAGTACAGGGTGTCATTCACTTGGTGTCCAGCAGCGTCGAAGGGTTGCAGGCCCGTGACGTGACGATCGTCGATGGCCACGGTCGGTTGCTGTCCAGCACGGTCGCAGAGGATGAGACGACCGGGTTGACGAACTCGCAGCTCGAGTATCAGCGCAACATCGAGAAGGATATCGAAACCCGTATCCAAACGATGCTGGAGCGGATCGTCGGAATCAATAAAGCGGTCGTGCGTGTGTCCAGCCTGGTCGATTTCAGAAAAATAGAGACCACGGAAGAACGGTACGATCCAAACAGCCAGGTAGCCAGAAGTGAGCAACGCGGCCAAGAAAAGTCCAGCGGAGTCAACGGGGTGTCCGGTGGTGTTCCTGGCGTGCAATCGAACGTGCCGCCGGGGACGGATCAGGAGCCGGCGCAGAGCAGTTCGAATAACAGTGTGACGAAGAATGAGACCGTCAACTATGAGATCAGCCGCACGGTGTCAAAAATCGTGGAGCCGGTTGGCGCGATTAAGAAGTTATCGGTGGCTGTGTTAGTCGATGGAACATATGCAGCAGCTCAGGCCGGAGACGGAGCGTCGGCTGACGGCGCTGCTGCTGAATCTGCCAGGAAATATACGCCACGGTCGGAGGAAGATCTGAAGCGTATCGAGGAGATTGTCAAAAAAGCGATGGGCTTTTCAGCGGAACGGCAGGATCAGGTCCAAGTGGTCAATGTCCAATTCGGCTTAGGGCCGGACGAACTGCCGACGTCGGCCGCTGAAGCCGCATCGGAAGGGCCGAACCCATGGCTGCCCTATCTGCGCTACGGTGTCGGGGCCCTGCTCTTTCTGATGATCCTCTTGTTCGTGGTCCGTCCATTGATCGCCATGCTGGGTACCGCCGACAGGCAGGAGCCCGAGGCCGGCGGATCTGCGTCGCTGCCTCTTTCGACGGCTGCGGCGCTCGGTTCGATTCCTGGAGCGCCCGATCGCGCCCAAATCATCGACATGGCCAGAAAGAATCCCGACACGACAGCTGTCGTCGTGAAACAGTGGTTGAAGAGCTCTTCTGCGAACGGCTGAGCATGGCTAAGAATCTGACTGGCGAACAGAAAACGGCCATTCTCCTCCGCGCGATCGGCGAAGAAGCGGCCGCACAAGTCTTGAAGCAGCTTGATCCCAAAGAGATCAAGAAGCTGGGGGCATCTATGAGCAGTACGGCGCAGATTTCACGGGATGAGGAAGATTCGGTCATCTTGGATTTCAAGGAGGCGAGCGCGACGGGGGATGTGCAATTTCAGGGAAAAGAATATATCAAGGCCGTCCTGATCAAGGCGCTGGGCCCCGAGAAAGCGGCGCGCATTATCGAATCGATGACCCGGAAAAGCTATCCCGGATTGGAAACGCTCCGCTGGGTGGATGCGAAGAGTATCGCCCAAATGATGAAGATCGAACATCCGCAAACGGTGGCGGTCATTCTAGCCCATCTCGAAAGCGATCAGGCCGGGCAGGTGCTCGCCGGGCTGCCGGACGCCATGCGCGGCGATGTGGCATTACGGCTTGCGACCATGGAAGACGTACAGCCGGATGTCTTGGAGGAATTGAGCCAGAGTTTGCAAGAAACACTGTTGGCAAGCAAGGGATTGGGCGGGCAGAGCATCGGCGGAGCCGAGGTGATGGCCGGAATTCTGACGCGGATGGACAAAACCAATGAGGGCGGCATCATGGCCAAGATTGCAGAGAAGAGCCAGACGCTGGCCGATTCCATCCGTGCACTGATGTTTGTGTTCGACGATTTGATCAAAGTGGACGACCGCGGCATACAGGAACTGATGAAGGAGATCAGCAAGGATGATCTCCCGCTTGCGCTACGCGGCGCGAATCCCGAGGTCAAGGAGAAATTCTTTAAAAACATGTCGAGCCGCGCCGCCGAAATGCTCAAGGAAGACATGGAGGCAAAGGGGCCTGTCAGGGTGTCCGATGTCGAGAAGGCGCAGCAGAATCTGCTGAAGGTCTGTCGCAAGCTGGAAGAGGAAGGGCGGATTGTGATTGCCGGCGCAGGAGAACAATTAGTCTAAATGTCGGCCGGAGCAACCATGACGGCGCAGGCTCTTCGTGGACAGACGGGAGGTCCACGGCTTCACGGGACGATTTTGGCCGTCGATGACGATGAACCGATCCGGAGTTTATTTCTAGAGCTCTTCCGGGCTGAAGGGGTGTCCATTCGGGCGGCTGGATCCGGGCGGGATGCCATCGCCATGGTGAAACAGTCCGCTCCCGCGTTGATGCTCATCGATGTGTCGTTGCCGGATCAGGATGGCATCGCCGTTCTGGAAGAGGCCTTGACCATCGACCATCGAATCATCGGGGTAGTCATCACGGGATCGGCAACCATCGAGCTCGCCGTACGTGCGATGAAGGCAGGTGCCAGCGATTTTTTGATGAAGCCCATCGATAATGATGTGGTCTTGACGACGGCGCGTCGGTTGTTGGAACTCCACCGGTTGCGCGCCGAACAGACCGTTCTCAAACATGCGGCTGTTCGGTCCGGGGGGGTTCATTTGTCGAGCCTGCCGTTTCAAACCTTTGGAGATGACGGGTCATTGCGGGGAGAGGACGGCCTGACAGAATTCGAGCGAGGGTTGAAGGAGGGGCAACAGTGTGCGGAAGAGGAGCGCCGGCATGAACGGACCCTGTTTGCCGGTGTGATGCGGAAGCTGGCCGAGGCGCAGTCTTCACTTCAGCGGACGATGGAAGACGAGATTGCCGCGTTGGCCATTCACATTGCGTCGAAAGTCCTTCATGAGTCGGCGGCCGCCTGTAAAGACCAGATTGTGGCGCAAGCCAAGTCTGCGGTAACAGCGGTGCGGGAGTCCGGCGTCGTCGTTATTCAAGTGCATCCGTCCGATGCGCCGGCGCTGGAATCTGCTCAAGCCGAACTTGCGGCACTGCGTGATCTCGCCCTCACGGTAAAAGTCGAGCCGATGGCCTCGATCACGCGAGGGAGTTGTCTTATTCATACCGCCAATCGTGTGATCGATGCGTCCCTGGACACGCAGCTCCTTCGGTTGGGCAGCGCACTGAAGAACAGGGTCAATCATGAATCTTAGCCGCTTGCTCGATCGGGTCGATCCCGTCGCAGTCTCAGGGCGGGTTGCCCAGGCTGTCGGCCTCGTGATCGAGGGGTATGCCCCGATGACCACGGTGGGCGAACTCTGCCAGATCAGTAGGGAAGACGGCGGCGAGCCAATTGCCGCAGAAGTCGTGGGTTTCCGAGGCGATCGTGTGTTGCTGATGCCACTGGGAGAGATGCAGGGGATCGGACCGGGCAGCCTCATCACCATGACCGGCCAGGTCGCGCATTTGCCCGTCGGGCCGGGCCTATTAGGACGCATTCTGGATGGGCTCGGACGCCCGCTCGATGAGAAGGGGGCCGTTCCGTATCTCGAACGATATCCGCTCCATGCGGCTCCACCCAACCCGCTGCAGCGCGCGCGTATCCGTACACCGCTGGATCTTGGGATCCGTGCCATCAACGGATTTCTGACATGCGGGCAGGGGCAGAAAATGGGAATTTTCTCGGGTTCCGGCGTCGGAAAGAGCGTCTTGCTGGGCATGATCAGCCGGTACACGAAGGCCGATGTCAACGTCATCGCGCTCATCGGTGAACGCGGGCGCGAGGTAAAAGAATTCCTGGAGCGTGATCTGGGGCCTGACGCGCTTCAACGGTCGATCGTCATCGTGGCGACGTCGGATCAAGCGCCGCTGGTACGGCTGCGCGCAGCGCTGGTGGCGACCACCGTGGCCGAATACTTTCGCGACACGGGCAAACAAGTGCTCTTATTGATGGATTCTCTCACCCGGTTGGCGTACAGCCAGCGGGAAGTCGGTCTTGCGATCGGGGAGCCGCCGGCGACCAAAGGCTACACGCCGTCCGTATTCACCATGCTGCCCAAACTTCTGGAGCGTGTCGGCACCGGATCCGGCGCAGGCGCCATTACCGGTTTGTATACCGTGCTGGTTGATGGAGATGATCTGACTGATCCAGTGGCCGATGCCGCGCGGTCGATTCTCGACGGGCATATCGTGTTGTCACGCGCGTTGGCGGCGCAGAATCATTTTCCCGCGATCGATCTCTTGCAAAGCACCAGCCGTGTGATGCGCGATATCGTCGCTCGGGAGCACGGTGCCGCGGCTGGAACGGTTCGGGAATTGATTGCGCGCTATCGGCAATCCGAAGATCTCATCCTGCTCGGCGCGTATAAGCAGGGTATGAATAAGACCCTCGACCGGGCTGTCCAGGCCCAAGAGGCCGTGAATGCCTATCTTCGGCAGGGGATCGATGAGTCAGCAGCATTGGGCGTGTCGGTTCAAGGGCTACGCGCCTTGGCTCAGCAGGCAGCATGAGACTCGATTCGTTGCGGAAGCTGCGGGTACAGACACAGGAAGCGCTCACGATGGAGCTGGCACAGGCGACTCAGGAATTGGTCGGCATGGAGCAGAGGTGCACTGCGCTTGAGGTGCAGATTCAGTCGGATACATCGGCCTATCGGGCCCAAACCGAACAGGGATTGGTGATTGAAGCTCTGTGGGAATGGCAGGGACGTCTGGATGTGCAACGGGCCGCGTTGATACAGGCGCGCAGCGCAGTCGGCCATCTGACCAAGGTGTGGACCGGCGCCCATGCCCGTCTTGTTGAAGCGACCCAGGAACGCAAAATACTCGATCGCCTTCTCGAACGGCAACGGGAGGCGCATGATGCCGAGTTGCACCGACGGGAGCAGCAGGCCATGGATGAAGCTGCCGGCCGTATGTTTCAGCATCCTGCCAGAAGGGGTGTGTCATGAACGCACAATCAGCGCGATCCACAGGAGATGGTATTTTTCTCAGCCGCGCCGGCCGGTCCAAGGCGGCGTTGTCGCCTTCGCAGCGGCGGTCCTCGCTTTTGACGATTGCAGGCGGCGTCGTCGGTTCTACGATTCTCTTATGGATTATGGTGCAACTGGGGCAAGCGTCCAATAATCCGAAAGACAAACTGCGGCCGGCTGCTGTTCCAGCACAAACGGCCGCCGCACAAACTATTCCACCGGTTCTTCCTGCCGATGCGCAAGCTGCAGAATTCGACGAGAGTAGCCGGTTGCTTGCGCCACCGACACAGGGGCCGGCGCTGGATGTGCCGAGAGAAGTTCTCGGGATGTTGGATCTGCGAAAGCGCGATCTTGATCGGCGAGAAGATGCTGTCCGCCAGAACGAAGAGCGGCTCATGATCGTGCGCGCCGAGGTTGAAAGGGTTTTGGCGAAGAATGAAGCGTTGGAAAAACGGATTGAAGGTGTGCGTGCGAAGGCGGATCAGCAAGCGCCCAAGGAACGCCTCGCGCAGGCGCAGAAGAATCAGCTCGCCAAGATGTATGAGGCGATGCCGTCAGAGGACGCGGCAGTCCGGCTGGAGCGGATGCCTGATCAGAAAGCGATCGAAATTCTTCGCCTTGTCAAAACAAAATCTGCTGCGGCCATCCTTGCCCAGGTCAAGCCGGAGCACGCAGCCAAGCTCAGCGTGCAGTTGCTTGCGCACAAACCGTAATCTAACCCGCAGTATTCCTGAACACGTCTGCCGCAATCGCCGATCCGCTGCGCCCTTCTTCGTCGCTCGTATCTCGTGAAGCGTGAAGCCCGCTTCGCCGACGATGCGAGGCGAGCGCAGGACGAAAAGAGCATTTCTATAACGGGTGTATTTGTTTGCGAGATACGAGATACGCTTCACGAGTAACGCGACTCTATGCGATCTCACGGCGAACCGTCATGAATCATGAGGGTTAAGCCGCCGTCGTCACCTCGCGCACCGGCAAGAAAGTTCCTGCTACCCAGTAAAAACTTCCTTGTGACCAGCCGTTGAGTCTCGATTTTCAGCAAAAAGCCGTAGTTCGTGGGGTTTTGTTGAGCACTGTCTGTGGCACAAGCTTTGTATTGTCCCTTGGCGTGCCGGTTGACCAAGCCAGAGAGGGCGTCGTTCGGTTATGAGTGTGAATGCCTTTATACCGCAGATTGCCGCTTCGAACGCGGGGTCTTCTTCAGAGCCCGTCGGAAGCCCATCTAATCGGGCATACCGTTCAACTGAGATCGGATCCCGGAAGAGATTTACAAGCGTTCTCCAGACCATCAGCCGGGAGCGGCAGACGGAGCTATCGCGCCGATCCGGCGACCGGCGACCGGTGGATGCGCCGGACCGAGGGGATCGAGCCGAGAGGGCGCAGGTCCGAATGGATCGCGCGTCTCGATACCAACAGTCTGAATCTCAGACAGACAAGATGGCGGAACCCAGACATCCAGGCGTGGATGCCCTGAAAGGATCCGACGCTCCAAGGGCTGACCACGAATCTCAGGAAGGCCCTACCAGGATTTCGGAGAGCCAGTCCTCTCAAGATCATCAAGAGTCTGAAACCAGGAATAATTTGGCAGAACAAGGCAGCCACCCGGAGTTGGATATGCCGGAAGCAGCCGATGCCTCAAAGGGAAACCCTGAATCATGGTTGCTCGGAGACTATGCCCATCCCGCTTCTCATGTCGAGTTGTCCTCACTCATTGAGGCTCTTGCCCCGGTGCCATTGATCATGCAATCGGATGCTGTAGGGGCAGGCAGTGGAGGGGACAGTGGTCTGTTAGGTATGGAACATCTTGAAGGATCAGCCTCGAATTCGACACCGTTCGGTCTGACCTTGGCCGCAGCGACGGGTGTGTTGCCGAGTCATGCGGCGAGCCGCAATCTTCTTGCGCCGGATGGCGCGCCAAACGCTGCGACGAACTACGAAGGGTCGCCCGAAAATATGCGGAGCAGTATCGCGGAAACAGTTCTCCAGGCGCATGAGAACGCCGGTCATGGAGTCCGATTGGGCCTTAGCGATGTGGAACGGAAGGTGCCTGATTCTCATGGGGAAGCTCGATCGGTTTCTTCGCCGAACGGGCCGCCTCTCTTATCGCAGCAGGCGGATCTCGATCGGACGCGTCTGGGCTCTTCCGCATGGCCGGGGCTGGAGAGTGTGCCGTCGTCTCGCACCTCCGATTCCCTCCACTCGGCTCAGGCAATACAGCCGGACCGGCCAGCCTCGGTGGTCGTTCCGGCCAATGCGCCGGCTTTGTTGCAGACAGATGCGTACGAGACGAAGCCGCTATCTGGCATGCCGTCCGATCATCAGACGATTGCCGATGGCGCATTCCAATCGGGTTTGGATTGGTCTGAGCAGGGCGGCCGAGAGCACACTGGTAAGGAATCGCCATCAGCGTACCACATGGCTGCAGCACCCGTTTCTGCAGGGTTTGCAAGTGTGATGGCCGGCGAAGGTGGCACTGCCGGAACAGCCGCACTCTCCATGTCCCGACCCGTCGAGTCCTCCACTGTGTCGAGTCCCGCACCGGCACCGCCGGTTCCGATCTCTCGCGATGCCGGGGACTCACCTCTGTCTGCGACCGCACGGTCGGTCGTGTTTGAAGTGGCGGAGACGGAACTTGGCCGCATCAATATTCGTGTGGCGCTGGCGAACGAGGTGGTCCATACCTACTTATCATCAGACAGGGCGGAGGTGGGGCAATTCCTCATCAATGGACAGGAGCGGTTGCAGACCGCGTTGCAAGCGAATGGATTGGAAATGGGACAGTTCCGTGTCGATATCGATCGTCAAAATGCAGGGCGGTCGTTCCAGCAGGGACCGTCTCAGGATCAGGGCCGCGGTTGGCATCACGGTTCGTCACAGAGTGATGAGGTCCCAGTCTTCGAGACGCGTGACAGCCGGCGATCATGGTCCCAGGGTAGGCTGAATCTTGTGGCCTGAACAGATGAGGAGTACATAATATGATAGATCTATCCGCACTCTCATCCACTCCGACTGCACCGGCGCCGAAGGTGACGGGCCCCCGTGAATTGGGACAGGGAGACTTTCTCACCTTGCTCGTCACGCAGCTGAAGAACCAGGACCCGCTGAATCCAACGAACAATACCGAGTTCGTCGCACAACTGGCCCAATTCAGTCAGTTGGAGCAGAGCGCGAAGCAGGCACAGCTTCTCCAGCGGAGCCTCGATGCCCAGGCTGCGTCGCTCCAGTTTACGCTGCTTCCGATGGTCGGACGGACCGTGACGGTCGATCATGCGCTCATTCAGCTGGGTAATGGGCCGGCCCCCATCAGCTACGCCCTGGATCAGAATGCTGCGGCTGTGCGCGTCAACGTTTTAGATCCACAGGGGCAAGTCATCCGTACTCTTGACTATCGAGATCGTCCGGCAGGGCAAAATCTCACCGAGTGGGATGGACGGAATCAGAATGGGGCGCCCATGCCGGCAGGAATCTATC
This sequence comes from Nitrospira sp., assembly GCA_022843785.1. GTDB lineage: Bacteria > Nitrospirota > Nitrospiria > Nitrospirales > Nitrospiraceae > Nitrospira_D. The sequence goes on along the minus strand of JALHMZ010000033.1, from coordinate 8,223 downwards.
AGTATGTCCTGACGGCAACGGATGCGCTGGGCGCGCCGGTGGCTGCGCGGACTGCGGGACAATTGACCGTGTCCGGCATTCGCATGGAAGAGGGGAAGGCCAAGCTGGTTGCAGGCGATCTCAGTATCGATCCATCGGCGGTGGTCGAACTACGGTAAGGACAGGAAACGATACGTAACAAGGAGGAGTTGGACCCATGGGAATTCTATCGTCGTTATTCGCCGGGGTGAGCGGACTCAATGCGAACGGGACAGCGCTCTCAGTAATCGGAAACAACATCGCCAATATGAGTACGGTTGGTTTCAAGGGGAGCAAAGCGACGTTTGCGGACCTGATCAGCTCGTCGATCTCGGGTGGATCGGGTGCTGTTCAAACCGGCATCGGCGTTGCCCTGACTTCCGTGCAAGGTAATTTTTCCCAGGGGTCTCTGGCGACGTCATCCAACGTGTTGGACTTGGCCATCGACGGAAACGGTTTCTTCGTGGTGGAAGACGCGCAAGGCGGGACGTTCTATTCGCGCGCGGGGTTGTTCCGATTGGATCGGAACAACAATGTCGTGGATCCGTCCGGCTTTAAGCTGCAAGGGTTTCTGGCGGATACCACCGGCACTATTACGGGGACGATCGGAGATATCGCTCTGCCGTCGACGACCGCCTCTCCACGGGCCACGACCATTGCGCTGGTGGCGGCCAACCTGAATTCCGCAACGACTCAGACCGGAATACGAGGAAATGTGGTGGGCTCTGCAGCTTCGGTGACGACCACCGCAGCCGGCGCCAATTCGTTCACCATCGATCTGAACGGGGACGGGGTGCAGACGGTCACCGTGGCCAACGGCCTGACCGGAGCGGCGTTGGCCACGGCCATCCAGAACGCCGTCCGTGCTCTGGTGCCGAATGATCCGTTCAAAGCGGCGGCCTATTCCGGTTTTACGGCCTCAGTCAATCCCTCGAATATTTTCACCTTCACGTCGGGCATCACCGGCACGACGAACAACTCGACGACCGGGACGGGGACTGTCGTCGTGGCCGCAAACGGCGGCGACACGCTGGCCGCCGATTTGAATATGACCGCAGGCACATCGACGACGGGGACGGATTTTCTGCTGTCCGATCCGTCGGCCAGTTCAAACTTTTCAACCTCGATGACTGTCTTCGACTCACTCGGCAACAGCCATCTGCTGACCACGTATTTTACCAGGGTCGGTCAAAACACATGGAACTACAATGTGGTGGCGAATGCAGCCGATGTCGTCACGGCGAACTATGATTCGAGCAACATTGATACGAGCTTGGGCATCGTCAAAGTGGGATCCGGCACCTTGACCTTTGGCACTAACGGAACACTGGATCGGGAAAGTCCGGTTACCCGTTACGATACCGGTACGGCAGTGGGCGCTGCCGGTGCCACGCCGGGGGAACTCCAAATCGACTTTAACGGCGCCACGCAAGACCAGCTGATCGTCATGAACTATGGAACCAGCGTGACGACCGACGGCGGGTCGGGGTTGGACGGGACGACTCAGTTCGGCTCAACCTCGGCCCTGGTGCAGCAGACTCAGGATGGATTCGCTGCGGGATCGTTACAAGCCTTTTCTGTCGATTCCAACGGGACCATCAGCGGGCGATTTTCCAATGGACAACTCCGTGCTTTGGCCCAGGTCGTGCTCGCGCGTTTTCCGGACCCCATCGGTTTGACGAGAACCGGCAAGAACACGTTTGCGCAATCGGGGAATTCCGGCCAGCCTGTGACCGGGACACCCGACAGCGCCGGGCTTGGCCGTGTGCTGTCCAATTCGCTCGAACTATCGAATGTGGATCTCGGCGAAAGTTTCATCGACATGATTGCCGCCCAGCGCGGATTCCAGGCGAATTCGCGCGTGATTACCACATCAGATGAAATCCTTCAGGAGCTGGTGAATCTGAAACGGTAAGCATCGGTAGCACCGGACTGAGAGCGGAGAACCCTCTCAGTCCGGTCTCGCCTTCTTGATTGGTCCGTGCTTCCTCTTTCTTCGTCACACATTACCCCAGGTCGAGAGCGCCGTTCGTCAGTTTTCTGACAGCGTCAAGCGAGCGCTTGACGCTGTCCTGATACTGAGACCTCATTCACCACATTGAATATGTGCGGAGCCGCGCCTGGCATATTGATTTGCGATGGATGTCCGAATCGCATGGTGTTCCGGCCAATGGCATAGGCATTGCAAATTGTGCAGCGAGGTTTGTGTGTCATGTCAGGAGGCCAGGAGGATCATATGGCGGATGCAGCGACAGCAGAGACAAAAGAGCCGGCGCACGCAGCAGGTCCGGTGTTGCCGGTGAAATTGATCATCATCGTGGTGGCATTGGCGCTTGTCGTCGGCGTCGGTGGTGCGGTGCTTGCTGTGAAGTTACTCGGTGGTTCAGAAAAAGCCGCGGAGATCGTAGAGGAGCAGAAGCCGGAAGCCACGGCAAAGGCTGAACCTCGTCACGAGGTCGCAAAGCATGGACCCTCCGCGACGCCCGGCGTCATGTTCGATCTGGATCCCTTCATCGTGAATCTTGCCGACCAGCCTGAGATCCGGTATCTCAAGCTCACCGTCAAATTGGAAGTCGAGAGCGAGGCCGTCAAAGCCGATCTGACTGCCCGCGTCGCGCAGGTGCGCGACACCGTGTTGGTGCTGCTCAGCAGCAAGGATGTGACGACGGTGAGAACGTCGCAGGGGAAATTTCAACTGCGCGATGAGATTACGCAGCGGGTCAACGGTTTGTTGCCCAGGCCGGGCATCCGTTCCGCATACTTCACCGAGTTTGTCGTTCAATAACGATTGCCGGTATGGAAAAAGTTCTTTCGCAAGAAGAAATCGACGCGCTCCTGAAAGGCGTGGCATCGGGCGACGTGGATACGTCTCCGAAAGCTGCGGCGCCTGCCGAGGAAGGTGTCGCGCAATATGATTTGCTCAACCAGGAGCGGATCATTCGTGGCCGGATGCCGACGCTGGAGATGATCAACGATCGCTTCATCCGTCGGCAATCTGTTTCATGGACCGGCATGTTGCACGAAGCGGTCGATTTCATCGTTGTCAGTACACAGGTGATCAAATTCGGAGAATTTCTGAAAAAGGTTCCGATGCCGTCCTCGCTCAACGTGTTCCATATGCACCCGCTCCGAGGAAACGCGCTGGTCGTCATGGATGCGTTTCTTGTCTATCTGATCGTGGATTACTTGTTCGGTGGAAAGGGCCAGACGCATGTGAAGCCGGAAGGACGCGACTTCACACCGGTTCAACTCCGAATCATCAAGAAACTGCTGACTCAATTGCTGGCCGATCTTGAAAAGGCGTGGCAGGCAGTGGTGCCGGTCAAGGTGGAATACGTGCGATCTGAAAGCAACCCGCAGTTTGCCATGGTCGTCACCGCTTCGGAGATCGTGGTGGTGGTGACGCTTCAGGTGATCATGGGCGATACCACCAGAGATCTGTTCCTCGTGTATCCCTACGGGATGCTCGAGCCAATCAAAGACAAACTGTACTCGGGCCTCGTCTCAGACCAAGTCGAGCAGGACAGCAGTTGGGCGGTGAAGTTTCGAGGCAAGTTGCAAGAGTGCAGCCTTCCTATCACCGTTCGCCTGGGTACCACAAGTGTGACGGTGCGGGATGTCCTCAACTTCGCTCCCGGAGACGTAATTGTGCTGGATCAGCGTCCGGGAGACCCGCTGGACTGTTATGTCGAAGGGTATCTCAAATTTCAAGGAAGCCCCGGCGTCTACAAGGGCAACCATGCATGCCGCGTGACAAAGATCGTCAACTGACCGCGGACCGATAGGGAGGCGTTTCCATGGCCGAGACAGGTTCCTCGACACAAGCCGGTGCATCGTCGCCTCAGCCGGCGTCATTTCCTTCCGTCCAAAATGCGCAGACCGGTGAGGCGCCGAAGAATATCGACTTTCTCCTCGATATCCCCATGAACGTCGCGGTGTATGTGGGGTCCGCCAAGATGGCCATTCGAGATTTGCTGCAACTGGCACAAGGTTCGGTCATTGAGCTGGATAAGCTCGCAGGCGAACCGATGGAAGTGGTGGTGAATAATAAGCTTGTGGCGCGAGGCGAGGTGGTCGTCGTCAACGAAAAATTCGGCATTCGGCTGACCGATGTGGTCAGTGCCGCCGAGCGTGTTCAGCAACTCGGTTGAATCGAAACGAGGAGCACAGGTGATCGACTTCTGGGAGAGCCTTTTTCGCACCCTTTCCGCCCTGGCCATCGTGCTGGTTCTGATGGGAGTGGTCGCCATGGCAGCCAGACGGTTCATGAGCCATCGCCTGGGGCAGGCGGGGAGGCATCAGCTGATTCAGGTGGTGGCCAGCGGGCACATCGCGCCGCGCAAGACGATTGCCCTGGTGTCCGTCGCGGGAGAATATCTCATTGTCGGCGCCACCGCGACAGATCTCGTTCCCCTGGGCCGTGTCAGCGACTCTGCGCGCGTGGAGGCACTGCTGGCTTCGGCCGCGCCGGGTGCGTTCTCTTCCACAGCCTCATTTCCGCAATCGGCATTCACGTCCTGGTTTCATAGCCTGACGGCCACCGGCGTTCAGCGTGATAAGGAGCATCATGGCGGGCTGTAACTCGCGCCGCTGGATCATCGTTGCATGCGCAATCATGCTTGCGGCAACCGCCTTCGTGCTGTCGGTCTCCAATGCGACGGCTGCCGGTCCTACGGTCAGCATCGACCTCGGATCGGATGCGCCCAAACAGACAGCCGTCGTCGTCCAGATCTTGATTCTTCTGACGGTGCTGTCGCTGGCGCCGGCGTTGTTCATCATGGTCACCTCGTTTACGAGGATCGTGATCGTGCTGTCGTTTCTCCGGCAGGCGCTGGGCACTCAGGCTGTTCCCCCCAACCAGGTGTTGTTATCCCTTGCGATGTTTCTGACCATGTTCATCATGGCGCCGGTCGGGCAGGCGGTGTATGCCGGTGCGCTCAAGCCGCTCATGGACGATCAGATTTCCTACGAAGAGGCCTGGACGAAAGGTAGTGAACCGGTCCGCGGTTTCATGCTGCGCCAAGTGAGAGAGAAGGATTTGGAATTGTTCATCGATCTTGGCCGGCTGCCGAAACCGGACAAGGTCGAAGAGATCCCGACGCATGTCATTATTCCGGCCTTCATCCTGAGCGAGCTGCGGGTGGCTTTTCAAATCGGTTTCTTGATCTACATTCCGTTTTTGATCGTCGATATGGTCGTGGCCAGCGTGCTCATGTCGATGGGCATGATGTTGCTTCCACCGGCGGTGATTTCTCTCCCGTTCAAACTGGTGCTGTTTGTCCTGGCTGATGGCTGGTATCTGGTTGTGGGCTCGATGGTGAGAAGTTTCCAATGAAGGGTCGACTCGTGAAGCGTGAAGCCCGGCACGCATCCTTGTTTGCGAGATCTGAACGACGAGATACGAGATACGAAAAGCGAAGGAGAATGAGATGACGCCTGAAATGGTCACCGAAATAGGCCGACACGCCCTGGAAACCACGTTGATGGTTTCTGCGCCGATCCTCGGGCTCAGTCTCCTGGTGGGGCTGGCCGTGAGTGCGTTCCAGGCGATGACACAGTTGAATGAGCCGACGCTGTCCTTTGTGCCAAAGGTGCTGACCCTGTTCGGGGCGCTCCTGGTGTTTTTGCCGTGGATGCTGAACCTGTTGGCTACCTACACGGCCAATTTGCTGATCAGTATCCCGAACTACGTGCAGTAGCGGTTTGTAAGCTGTATCTCGTGAATCGCATCGCGTATTGCGCAAGCAAAGATGCGACGGGCCCATGTGTTGTCCTGCGCTTCACGCAGCATGAGATACGAGATATGCGCGGAGCCTAAGGGAATTCCAATGGCGTTGACGCAGACGATTCAGATTCTCCTCCCGGAGTTCCAGTCATTCCTGGCGCTGGTCACACGGATCGGTGGATTACTTGCCGCGTTGCCGATTCTGAGCGGGCGGACTGTTCCGATGAAAGTCAAGGTGGCGCTGGTGCTGGTGTTGGGGGCTGCGCTGGCTCCGGTTATCCGTCTTCCTGCCGTTCCGTACGATCCGATTGCGCTGGCCGGCGGGTTGATGGGCGAAATGGCGATCGGCCTCACGATCGGCCTGGCCGTGCGGATGTTTTTCGGCGCATTGGAATTGGCCGGTGATTTGATCGGTGTGCAGATGGGATTCGGCGTGTTGCAGATCGTTGACCCATCTACGGCGCATCACACGCCGATTGTCGGTCAATTTTTCACGTTGCTGGCGTCGTTGGTATTTCTTTCACTCAACGCCCATATGCTGATCGTCGCCGCTATTGTCTCCAGCTATGAAGCGATCCCGGCGTTCGGCGCTACTCTTCCGTCGGCACTGGGTGAAGAAGTACTGCGGCTTTCCCAAGAGATGTTCACGATCGGGTTGAAACTGTCCGCACCGGTGCTGGTCACGATCCTCGTTATTAATATTCTACTCGCCATTCTTGGACGGGCGGTTAGCCAGATCAATGTCTTTGTGCTCAGTTTTCCCGTGACCATCGCTGCTGGTCTGGCGGTATTGAGCTTATCCATGCCGTTTACGATAGGGCTGTTCACCCGTGAGATCGAACGGCTGCAGTTTGTCATTGAGGGGATTCTGAAAATTTTGGGCCATGGCTGACGAGAACGATAATAAGACAGAGAACGCGACGCCGAAGCGAAAGGAAGACGCGCGGCAGAAAGGCCAGGTTGCCAGAAGCCAGGACCTGTCTATCGCCGTCATCCTGCTCGGCGGGATCGGATTCTTGGCGGCAATGATACCGGCAGGTATGCAGCAGATGATTGAGATGACGAGGAGCGGACTCACCATTTCATTTCCAGAGGCCTTTCGGAACGGCTTCACGATCGAGGAGATCTATACCGTCGTCATGAGCACCGGTGTCACGATTCTTACGATCAGTCTGCCGATCTTGGGCGTCATTCTTTTGATCGGGTGCGGTGCATCTCTGGCGCAGACCGGATTGCTCTGGCGGGCGGATGGGCTGCAATTGGAGTGGGCCCGCATCAATCCGATGAAGGGGTTCGCCCGTCTCGCCTCCCTGCGATCGGTGGTCGAACTGATCAAGGGGTTGCTCAAAATTGCGATCGTCACGGGTGTGGGGCTGTTCGTGATGCGGCATGACGTGCTCCAGCTGCCTGCGCTGATGGAATACGATATGGGGACAGCGCTGCATCTGGCCGGGCAACTCTCGCTCAAAACCGCCTTGGCGGTGGCCGGTGCCATTGGAGTCCTCGCCGGGCTGGATTATTTCTATCAGCGGTATGAGTGGGAACGCAGTCTTCGTATGTCCGTACAGGAAGTCAAAGAGGAACACAAGTCCGCGGAAGGCGATCCGTTGGTGAAGGGGCGTGTTCGCGCCGCGCAGCGCGATATGTCCAGGAAACGCATGATGGCGGACGTGAAGACGGCGGATGTCGTAGTCACGAACCCCACGCACCTTGCGGTGGCGCTCAAATACGACTCGACAAAGATGGCGGCTCCGTTCGTGGTGGCGAAGGGCGCGGGGTTGGTGGCCGAGCGTATCAGGGAACTGGCCCGGCACCACGGCGTGCCGGTTGTGGAAAACAAATTTGTGGCCCGGACACTCTTCAAGCTGGTCGAGATCGGGAAAGAGATTCCCGGGGATCTCTATCGCGCCGTGGCTGAAATCCTTGCATTGGTGTACCGGGCTCGAGGGGCGGCGCCGGCCGGGTTGGGTGCGAACGATGACGTGTGACGTGCAAGGTGAACAATTGCCCCTGTGCCGGCGTCCGCCCGATACGCAATGACATGCGCGAATGACGATATGAGTCACTCACGGAAAAACAGGCGTCAGTATGTCGACTAAAATTGAACCGATTCGGCACGCGTCCTTCATTAAGCACCCCGACATCGTCATGTCCGTCGGAGTCGTGGCTATTTTAATGGTCATGCTCCTGCCGTTGCCGCGATTTCTCCTCGATCTGCTGCTGAGTTTCGACATCACGTTGTCCGTGATCATTCTGCTGGTCGGGCTGCAAGTGCGGCGGCCGATTGAGTTCTCCGTGTTCCCTTCCATCCTGTTGATGATCACGCTCTTACGATTGTCGCTCAACATCGCGTCGACCCGTCTGATCCTGCTTCACGGCAATGAAGGGCCCGGCGCGGCGGGGGAGGTGATCCGTGCATTCGGCAATTTCGTCGTGGGCGGGAACTATACCGTCGGACTGGTGGTGTTTGCCATTCTCGT
>JALHMZ010000032.1 GCA_022843785.1 Nitrospira sp. | reverse complement strand
CCGTCCCGCCGATGCCGGCCAACGACACGGATGGGTCGCACGCTTTCAGCGCCCTGGCGAGATTGGCTCCGTGAAGATCGCCGGAGGCTTCCCCGGTTACAATGAGAATGCGCGGCATGGCATCAAGGACACACCAGGGGTTGCTGTGAAGCGTATCCCGTTGAGGACAAGAGCGTATAGCTGATGGCGTATCGCACGTGATCGGATCACGACATTGGTCCGCCTGAATTCCTTTCCGGTTCCGTGCCATAAGCCATACGCCATACGCTCTATCCTTCGACGGAACAATGGATGGGACATTGCAGCTGACACACGTCTCATGTGTGCATCTCCCTCTATCCCGTCGCCCCTTGTTCCGCGTTGCGCTGTACGAACGAATCGATAGCGGCCAATACTTGATGAGCGACCGTCAGCGCAGCCGCTCCGTCTTCACCGGATACCACGGGGGTCGTGCCGGTCCGGATCGCGTTCAGGAAGGATTCGAGCTGGAGCTTCAGCGGCTCCTCCTCGTTTCCTTTGCACTCTTCGATCGCAAACCCGGGTTTGTCCCCCGGATTTCCGGCCCGGCGCCCGACGATTCCCTGACGGGACTGAAAATCGATCGACACATAACTGTCCTGCTGGAACACCCGCAGCCGGCGCATCTTGGTCAGTGACACTCGACTGGCCGTCAGGTTGGCGACACATCCGCTTCGAAACTGGATGCGCGCATTGGCAATATCGATCGTCGAAGACAGCACCGGCACTCCGGCGGCCCGCACCTCTTCGACCGGACCGGGATTGAAGGACAAGACCAGGTCAAGATCATGAATCATCAAATCCAGCACAACATCGACGTCGGTTCCACGTTCGCTGTAGGTCCCCATCCGGTGGGCTTCGATGAACGCGGGACGACGAATCTGTGGCCGCATCACCTGCATAATGGGATTGAATCGTTCGCTGTGACCGACCTGGAGCCGGCACCCCTTGGCCTTGGCCAAATCGACAAGCTCGCGCGCCTCGGCAGGCCGCACCGCGATCGGCTTCTCAACCAGGACATGCTTGCCCGCTTCAAGACAGGCTTTCGCCACGGCATAATGCCCTGATGTGGGCACGGCCACGCTGACGAGATCGACGGCCTTCAGAAGATCAGACAGATCCTCGAACATCTGTGCGCCATGCCGCCCGGCGATGACGCCGGCCCGGTCACGATCCTGATCCGTCACACCGACAAGCGTCGAGTCAGGCAGTGCGGCATAAAGCCGTGCATGGTGCTGCCCCAAATGTCCGACGCCGACGACTCCGGCACGAAGTGATTTCATGAGATGTGATGAACGATGCGTGAATGGATCACTCGTCTCGTGTGATTCCAATGACTGCGATCCCTGCCCGTTCCGCCAGGCTGACCAGCTGTTCTCGATCCAGCATCACCGTGCGGCCCGCTTCCACTGCCAGCACGGCAGCCTTCACCGACGCCATGACCTCGATCGTCCGGGGGCCGACCGCGGGCAAATCGAACCGAAGGTCCTGCTGCGGCTTGCTTCGCTTGACCACCACCGCCCCGTCCTTCGCCAACTCGCCGCCGCGCTTGATCGCCCCGTCGGTTCCCTCGACCGCTTCCACCGCCACGACCACACGATCCTTGATCACGACACATTGGCCGATATCGAGACGCCCGGTCTCCTTCGCAATCTCCCACCCGTAGCGGATGTCGGTCCACTCTTTTTTCGTCGGTTGGCGGGACGTCAGCGGACCTTCCTCGACAAGAATCCCTTCGAGGCCAAAAGTAGACTCGCAAATAGAAATCCCCTCCCGCTCGAGCTCGGCCGCAATTTCACGAAGAATATTGTCATCCTTCCACAGGGCCACACGCGTCGCCAGCGCCAGCGCACGAAAATCGGGCCGCACCGTGCTGTATACATGGGTCTTCTTGATGCCCCCCAACATCACCACTTGCCGAACGCCGTCGCCCTTGAATGCCTTGATCAGCTTGTTGAGCTGCCCGATCTTGATCCAGTGGATCCAATCGACATGCTGTTCGAGTTCGGGTTCAGTTTCCCCTTCATGAGCCACCGCGGACACTTGCAGGCCCATCTTACGCGCGTTATCCGCGAAGATGATCGGAAACCGTCCGTTTCCGGCGATGAGACCGATGCGCCCGTCTTGGACTGAGACCGAGACCGTCATGCCGGCGTGCCCCTCACCCTTCCTGATCGAATTCGATATCCAGATCGACGTTCACCACGCGCGAGACGCCTCGCTTCGTCCCTTCCATAAACGTAAGGATCTTCGCGACATCTGCCTGGCCCTTGAACTCCTTCTTCGTCAGCCGGATTGCTTCAGCGACGCGATGGCCGGCCCGAAAAAGCAGGTCGAATGCTTTTTTGAGCACCGCGATACGCTCCACCGAAAAGCCATGCCGCTGCAGTCCCACAGTATTGAGCCCGTACAGATGCGCCCGGTAGCCTCCGGCCGCCCGTGTGAAGGGCGGGACATCCTGCCCGATCGCGCAGCACCCGCCGACCATCGCATAGTCGCCGACACGGACATACTGGTGAATACCCGTCAGACCTCCGATGATGGCATGGTCCCCGATCGTAATGTGTCCGGCCAAACTGGCTGCATTCGCCATAATGAGATAGCTTCCAAGCCGGCAATCATGCGCCACATGGACATACGCCATCAGAGTGTTTTTTGACCCGAGCGACGTCACCCCTCCACCCTGCACCGTCGCGCGGTTGACCGTCACATACTCGCGAATGACATTGTCGTCCCCGATGACGACCTTTGTCGGTTCCCCTTTGTAGCCCAAATGCTGTGGTGGCCCGCCGATTGAAGCAAACGCATGCACCTCGTTGCGTTCGCCGATCTCCGTCCATCCATCGATGGTGATGTGCGACAACAATCTGGTTCCCTTGCCGATTGAAACATGCTCGCCGATAACACAAAAGGGCCCGACCTCCACACCATCGGCGAGTTTCGCCTTGGGATGGACAATCGCTGTTGGATGGATTTTCACACGCTCCCCCCTTCACCCTGCAGACACACCGTAGAATTGACCAATTGTTGACCAGTGGCAATCACCGTGTGCCCGCTTTTTCCTCGGCCACCATGGCCGTCACGACTGCTTCACACACCATTTCGTTGTCGACGAATGCCTTCCCCTGCATTTTCCAAAAGGGCGGACGCTTCTTGAGCACCTCAATTTCGAAGCGCAGCTGATCACCCGGTACCACCGGTCTCCGAAACTTTGCCTCATCAATGCCCGTCATATAGACGACAGGCTTCCCGGAGGACTCCCCCGATTTGAACACCAGCACGCCCCCGGCTTGCGCCATCGCTTCGACAATCAAGACGCCGGGCATGACGGGCCGCCCCGGGAAATGCCCCTGAAAAAACGGCTCATTAATCGTCACGTTCTTGATCGCCACGATCCGCCGGCCTGGCTCCAACTCTGTGACCCGATCCACCAACAAGAAGGGATACCGGTGTGGAAGTAATCCCTGAATCTCCATCTGCTCAACTTTTGCCATCGGCGATGCCTCCCCTCCGCTACCGTTGATCCACCATGTTCTTATTTGTTCTGCCGATCGAATTCTTTGACGACGAGGTCCGTCACATCGAGCCCCGGATGATGATACAGCACGATGCGGAGAAGCCCCTCGTTTCCCTTATCGAAAATCGCCACATACCCCTCGTTTTGAGCGACGGTCTGCGCGGCAGCTCCAATCCTCTTCGAATATTCCCCTACCATGTCACGCTGCTTCTGCTGAACCTCGCGATTAAATTCTTGCAGTCGCCGCTGATAGGCCTCTACCTTGCCTCGGAACTGCTCTTGTTTTGTCTGTTTATCCGCCTCACTCAGCTTGCTGAGCGACTCCTGGAGCGTCCGCTCCAGATCCTTCAGCTCCTGCTCGTCCGCATCGATGATTTTCTGCCGGGTCACGGAATACTGTTTGATCTCCTCCAGCGCTGACTTGCCGGCCTTGGATCGCTCCATCACGGCCTGCTGATCCATCACACCGATTTTTTGAGCATCCACGGCCTGTGCCTGCTCTGCCCAGATAACCAGTACAGCCACGCCCACGACTCTGACAATGTCCATCCCTCTCATACCGCCAGACCTCCGTCTGTCTTAAGGATACAGTCGATTGAACTCTTCAATGACCTGGCCCGAAATATCGAGGCTCTCCTCATGATAGATGGTCGGACCGCCTTTACTCCGGTCGACGATAATCTGAAGCCCCAATCGCTTGGCCACCTTACCCACAACGACTTCAACTTTGTCTCGAAATCCTTCCAACACGTCTTTCTGTTTTTCTTGGACTTCCCGATTGAGCTCGGCGGCCTTCTGCTGATAATCCTGTACACGACGTCTGAACTGCTCTTCCCGCTCACGTTTAGCGGCGGGACTCAAAATACCCGCCTGCTTGACCAAGTCTTCTTCCATCCGGCGCAACTCTTTTTCTTCGAACTCCATCAGCGCCTGCCGGTTTTTGGAGAACGAAACCAGATTATCCTTCGCCTTCTTGCCGGCATTGGTATTGTCGAGAATGCGCTGGGCATCGATCACGCCGATCTTTCCCTCGACCTTGACTCCGGTTCCCGCGCAGCCGGCAACGCCGACCGCGACTGCCAATGCCGCGCCTGCCAGCCACCCGCTTGTCCGCAGAATTCGATTCGGGCTCATCTCACTCCGATCCATGGCACAACACTCACGCGTTAGAATATCGATCCAATCGTAAACTCAAAAACCCCTGCTCGTTCACCCGGGCGCGGGTCAAGATTGATGCCGTAAGCGGCGCGCAAAGGACCAAAGGGCGAGATCCAGCGTCCTTCAAGCCCGGCGGTTTTCCTGAGATCGAACACCGACACCGATTCACCGTCCCCAAACCCTTTCCCGTAGTCGAAAAAGAGCACGCCGTTCAACTTCGCCTCAGCCGAGATGGTGAACACAAAATCAACATTGAAAATGAGCTGCTTCGAAGCGCCGAACGGAGTACGGGTCGTCTCCACCACAGGGCCGGCCCGGCCGAAGGCAAACCCACGCAAGGTATTGATCCCGCCGACATAGAACCGTTCGCTCAATGGAACCAAGCTCCCGCCGAATGTCTCTACCCCTCCAAACCGCCCGCGGATCGACACTCTCGTATCGAAGGGTAGCGGGGTCACCTTGATGACGTCCGCCGTGTACTTGATGAAATCGTTGGTCCCGCCCAAGTACGGCGTACCGACATCGAACCCGCCGCCGAACCGCCAGCCGGACCTAGGATCGAGGTAATAATCACGTGTGTCTCTGAACGCGTGAATCCGGAACCCGGTCGAGGACTGATGCCCGAGCTGGCTGCAGATGACCGCGTTTAAATCCGGATCGCTATTGCTGCAGATCCCCGCTGCCGGGCTTCTATAATTCAATTCCTCTGCGAAAATACTGATAGTCCCCGTATTGTATTCCGACAACCAGCGGCCTAACGTAAAACTTCCGCCGGTTCGTGTTTCGAAAAAGGTCAGATAATTCGTCATGCTACGGTAGAGATCCACCTGCCCTGATGTCAGTGAATCGTTGATGTAGGGATTGCGGAACGTGACCGATCCGAACTGTCTCCGCTGGCCATACTGTCCGCTGATCCGGCCCATATAACCATATCCGCCGATATTGCCTTCCGTAATATTGGCGATGGCCATCAGCCGGTCCAACGAACTGAACCCGCCGCCGACGCTGAACTGGCCCGTCGGCTTTTCTTTCACCCGAACATTCAAATCCACTTTGTCGACCGCCACCTTTTCGGGAAGAATTTCGACAGTTTCAAAAAAATTGAGGTTGTTCAACCGTTGAAAGCTTCGCTTAAGAGACGGGGTATCGATCACATCCTGTTCGTCGACTCGAATTTCACGGCGGATCACGTTATCGCGCGTCTTGTTGTTTCCACGAATGTTGATCTGCCGGATCCGCATCATGTCCCCCTCTTTCACACTGAAGAGGATCACGACGGTTCGTTCTGTATTGTTTGGATTAACCGTGGGCACAACTTCGGCAAATGAGTACCCCTTGCCCCCATAGAGATCCGTCAGGCGGCTGATCTCATCCCGCAGCTTCGCACGCTGAAAAATCTCCCCCTGCTGGATATTCAATCCGTCCCGAAGCTCCCCGTCTTCGAACACCGTGTGTCCGCGAAATCCCACCTCTGCCACGGTAAACGGCTCTCCTTCGAAAACATTGAACGTCACCACGAACCATTTCTTATCTTCGGTCAGTTCCACCGAAGCCAGACTGGCCCTGGCATTGAAGTACCCCTTATTGAGCAGCACTTCCTTGATTCGCTCGACATCATTCGTCAATTCGTCACGCTTCAAGAGACCTGCGTCGGAGATCGACGACGGCAGTTTGAACTGCGTGATCGGCCCATACCATGGAACCCATTCCCGTGTCGTGATGACCTTAAACAATTCACCCTTGGTTGTGGCATGCAGCCCGTCGAAAATCACGGTCTTAACCCGCGCCTTGTCCCCTTCTTTAATGAAAAAGGTCAACCGTTTGCGATCCTGATCCAGCGTTTTCACTACCGGAATGACCTGACAATTGAAGTATCCGTCTTTCTCATAGGCCAACCGGATATTCTCAGCGCTTTGGTTTGCCTGCTGCTGATCAAGAAATGATTGGGCTTTGATGGTCGTCTTTTCTTTCAGCTTTTCATCAGTCAGATTTTCATTCCCATCGTATACGATCTCCGTGATAAACGGCTTCTCTCGGACGACGTACACGACGGCCATCCCGCCCGGCACCGGCTCGGTTTCGACGTGAACATCTTCAAACAATCCCGAGTCGTACAGAATCTTGACCTGCCCGCGCACCATTTCAGGTAGGTAGGGGTCCTCCACCCTGAGCGTGAGACGCCCGGTGATGGCAGGAACTTCGATGCGTTTGTTGCCGCGGATCTCGATCGATTTGACCCTCGATTCTCCCGTCTGAGCCGCCGCTTCATGCCACCCCGGCAACACAGAGGCCGCCATAACCAGCACAAAGAGCCATCGGGATCCATTGAGGAAGGCTGTGGTCACCGGCAAGAATTCCAATTCCGTGGTACCAATAGGGCGGGCCGTCCCACACAATCTCCCTGCTTACCGGAAAGCATGAATCACCTTCATACCATCCGGCCTGTCTTGATGTGCAGACCATATCGAACACGACTGCCGTCATCAGCCCGTGTTTGCAAAACTGCCGGATTATATTGAGGTGTCTTGACGTTGTAAAGGACTCGCCTGAATATTTGCGGTGATTGCACTCGCCCCGACCAAATCATCATCGACCGACAGGGCAACGCTCTATCATGCATGCGGCCACTTGTTTCTCGTGAAGCGTGAAGCCCGCTTCGCCGACGATGCGAGGCGAGCGCAGAACAGAAAGGGAGCATGTCTCATCTTCGTTTGCAGGATACGCTTCACGAACGACACGCGGCGCGCCTGGGCGACAAGTCGCAATCGCCCATTTCTTGACATCACCAAACCCATCACATAGTATTCGTTGCATGTCGCGCACTGCTGTCAGAAAAGCCGTGATTCCCGCCGCAGGGTTGGGGACGCGCTTCCTTCCGGTCACAAAAGCATCGCCGAAGGAGATGCTGCCGCTGGTCGATAAGCCGCTCATTCAATATGCGGTCGAGGAAGCGGTGGCTTCCGGCATCGAAGATATCATCATCGTCACCGGCAGAGGCAAGCGAGCCATCGAAGACCACTTCGATCGTTCGGTCGAGCTTGAAGAAAACCTGAAAAGCGCCGGCAAGAGCCAGCTCTTGCATCAGATCCGGCAGATTTCAAACCTCGCGAACTTCTGTTACGTACGCCAGTCGGAAGCCCTGGGCTTAGGACATGCTGTCTTATGCGCACAGCACTTGATCGGCGACGAACCCTTCGCCGTGATTCTCGGCGACGAGATCATTGATGCCGCGGTGCCGGCGCTCGCCCAATTGATTCACACCTATAAGAAGCGCCATGGCGCAGTCCTCGGCGTGCAGAATGTCCCCAAACAGGATGTCAGTCGATACGGTATCGTAACGCCCAAGCGCCTTGCTGCCGGGTTGCACCGCGTGCAAGATATGGTGGAAAAGCCGTCCCCTTCCGATGCACCCTCTACACTGGCCGTCATCGGCAGGTATGTCCTTCCGCCGGAGATCTTTTCCATCTTGCGGAAAACTGTTCCGGGGAAAAACGGAGAAATTCAGTTGACCGACGCGCTCAGGGAACTGGCTAAGAAGTCCCCGATGTTCGCACAAGAAATTAAAGGGCAGCGGCACGATGCCGGCGATAAGCTGGGCTTTTTGATTGCAACTGTTGAGTTCGCGCTCAAGAACCCCTCGTTGGGAACGGACTTTAACGAATATCTCTTGTCACGCACACGCATGATCACAAACGACCGGCGCAAGTAGGAATCTCAATTCTGTATGCGCCGATTGCGAACCTGCCATAACCGCAGTCCTCGATCAGGTTCCGAGCGAGATGGGCAAGAAGGGATAGCCACCGAATGACCGAGCCGAACGAACAAGAACTCCAGCCTCCGCAGAATGTTGAGATTCCCGCTCAGCTGCCGCTGTTGCCTGTCCGTGACATCGTCGTCTTTCCCTATATGGTGCTCCCACTGTTTGTCGGACGCGATATGTCGATCAAGGCGATTGAAGCGGCTCTCGCCGGCAACCGGATGATCTTTCTCGCTACGCAAAAGGCCCTCGACGTCGAGAATCCCACGCCTGAAGAGATCCACACGATCGGCACCGTCGGCATCATCATGCGCATGCTGAAGCTGCCGGACGAGCGAATCAAGATCCTGGTGCAGGGAGTCGCAAAAGCCAGGATCGCCAAATACATTCAAACTGACCCCTATTACTCCGTCAAAATCGACAAACTCCCCGATACCAAACCTGCCTCGACATCCCTCGAAGCCGAGGCGGTCATGCGCACAGTGAAGGAACAGATCGAACGGATTGTCAGTTTGGGCAAGGTCTTGATCCCCGATGTCATGGTCGTTATCGAGAATCTCGAGGAGCCGGGCCGTCTGGCCGACATGGTGGCATCGAATCTCGGACTCAAAGTCGACGTGACCCAAGCTGTGCTGGAGAGTATCGATCCGATCCAGCGCCTTCGCCAGGTCAGCGAGATTCTCGGCAAAGAAATCGAAGTCCTGTCCATGCAGCAGAAAATCCAGGCCCAAGCCAAGGGCGAGATGGACAAAACTCAGCGTGAGTACTTCTTGCGCGAACAGCTGAAGGCCATTCAAAAAGAACTGGGAGAACTGGACGAACGGGCGGAGGAAGTCACTGAATTCCGCAAGCGCATCAAAGACGCCGCCATGCCGGAGAAAGTGCTCAAGGAAGCCGAGAAACAGCTGAAACGGCTCGAAAAAATGCACCCGGACACCGCTGAGTCCTCGACCGTGCGCACCTATCTTGAGTGGATGGTGGAACTGCCCTGGTCAAAGCGATCAAAGGACAATCTCGATCTGAAAGCCGCAGCCGCAGTACTGAACGAGGACCACTACGATCTCGAAAAGGTCAAGGAACGGATTCTTGAGTACCTGGCCGTCCGCAAACTCAAAGAGAAAATGAAGGGCCCCATCCTCTGTTTCGTCGGCCCTCCGGGTGTAGGCAAAACGTCGCTGGGGAAATCGATCGCGCGCGCCTTGGGCCGTGAATTTGTACGCATCAGCTTGGGCGGCGTCAGGGATGAGGCGGAAATCCGCGGCCATCGCCGCACCTATGTCGGCGCGTTACCCGGCCGCATCATCCAGGGCATGAAGCAAGCAGGCACCAGCAATCCCGTGTTCATGCTGGACGAAGTGGACAAAGTCGGAATGGATTTCCGAGGCGACCCCTCAGCGGCGCTCCTCGAAGTGCTCGACCCTGAACAAAACAACGCTTTCACGGACCACTATCTCGGAGTCCCCTTTGATCTGACCGAGGTCATGTTCATCACCACGTCGAATTTGATCGATCCGATTCTTCCTGCCTTGCGCGACCGCATGGAAGTCATTGAAATCCCGGGTTACACTGAAGAAGAGAAGCTCGGGATCGCGCAAAAGTATTTGATCCCCCGCCAACTGGAGGAGCACGGCATCACGGGCAAGCATGTCCGAATCGACGAGGCCGCGTTGAGAAACATCATTGCACACTACACGCGGGAAGCCGGGGTCCGAAATCTCGAGCGCGAGATCGCGAACGTGATGCGCAAGGTCGCCAAAAAAGTGGCGGAAGGCAAGGGCCAGGGGTTCCCGATCGATCAAACGAATCTTCAGAAATACCTCGGCGTGCCTAAATATGTGCCCGAGGCTGAACTGGAGAAAGACGAGATCGGGGTCGCGACAGGCTTGGCCTGGACGGAAGCCGGCGGCGATGTACTCTACATCGAAGCGACCATCATGAAGGGGAAAGGACAACTGACCCTGACCGGCCACTTGGGCGATGTCATGAAAGAATCGGCCCAGGCGGCGCTCAGCTATGTCCGATCTCGCGAGAAGACCTTGCACATCGACCCCGACATGTTCAGTACCCAAGACTTGCACATTCACGTCCCGGCCGGCGCCATTCCCAAAGACGGCCCTTCGGCCGGCATCACCATGGCAACTGCCATTGCCTCGGCACTCTCCGGCATTCCGACCAGACGGGATCTCGCCATGACCGGAGAAATCACCTTGCGCGGACGTGTGCTTCCGATCGGCGGGCTCAAGGAAAAAATTCTGGCTGCCAAGCGGGCCAAGCTCACCACCGTCATCCTGCCGCGACGCAACAAGAAGGACCTTGAGGAGATCCCCAAACACATCTTGAAAGGGATTCAATTGTCGTTTGCGGATACCATGGACGATGTGATGAAAATCGCCCTCCGGCGAAAAGCATCCGCCACACAGACAAAAAAGCCCTCGTCGCCCTCCACCGCGACGACTCGCTCGAAATCGACCCATTCCGGAAGGCGCAAGCGGGACGGGCGAACACAAGAGATTCAGACGGCGCTGATGCCGCGCCAATCCTCACGCATAGACTAACCCGTGGCCATTCAGAAGGGCCGACACCGCATTCAGGAATTCGCGCTGATTCAGACCCTCGCACGTCGTTTCGCCAAAAACAGCTCGCATCTCGTGCAGGGTATCGGCGACGATGCCGCCGTCATTGCGGCACCGGCCCCAGCATGGTGGCATGTCACGACCGATCTGCTCGCCGAAGGCGTGCACTTCGATCTGCGGACGGCCTCGGCCGAATCGGTGGGCTATCGGGCCGCCATGGCCAACCTCAGCGACATCGCCGCAATGGGAGCCTCTCCCCGCTATCTGCTCGTCTCACTCGCTGTGCCGAGGACATTCACAGCGGCGCGGATCGTTGAACTCTATGAAGGCCTCATGCACGCCTGTGGTCTGCATGGCGTCACACTCATTGGAGGCGATACCTCAGCCTCACAGGCCGGACTCTTCCTGAGCATCACTCTTATCGGCACAACAATCGCTGAGCGAGCGCTCTTCCGTCACGGTGCCCATGTCGGAGACTGTATCTATGTGACAGGAACCTTGGGGGACTCCCTGGCCGGCCTACAACTCTTGGCCGGCAACAGATCGAAGCCTTCGACCGCACGGCTATCGAAGCCCCTGCGCAAATCTCACCGAGACTACCTGATCCGTCGCCACCTCCACCCGACAGCCCGCATCAGTGAAGGCCTGTGGCTGAACCGCGCCGGGCTCGCGACTGCCGCCATCGATCTATCCGACGGCCTCTCCGGCGACCTTCGACACATCTGTCATGCAAGCCGGGTCGGCGCCGAAATCGATCTCAGTGCCCTTCCGATTTCACCGGCCTGCTCCGCCTATGCTGAAAGCCGCCGCCTGCGCCCGCTGGAATTAGCGCTCACCGGCGGCGAAGACTATGAACTCCTCTTCACCGCTCCTCCGGCAAGACAGACAGCCTTGGAGCGGCAAGCGCGCACACGTGGCGTTCAGATCACACGGATCGGCACCATTCGTCCCTGCCGGTTCGGGATGCAGATGAAATCCGCCAACGGCGCGATGCAGCCAATTCCTATGACCAGCTACGAACACTTCCGCTAATGTCTAATCAAAGCAGCCCTTCTCCCACTTCGCGCAGCCGATCGTTCCGGGCCTTGCTGCGTCAAGTACTCCACCTCCAAGAACCGCCACAACGGACTGCGCTTGCATTTGCCGTGGGAGTTTTCATCGCATTTTCTCCAGCCTATGGGCTTCATACGGCCATGGTCGTCTTTTGCACGTGGCTCTTCGGCCTCAATTTTCTGGCCTTGCTGGCCGGAGCCTTTGTCAACAATCCCTGGACCATCGTGCCTATTCTTGGAGCCACCTATTGGACCGGGGCCTGGTTGTTGGGACGAACGGAGACGCCAACCTTCAACTGGGATAACCTCAGTTTCGATGGCATCTACCAGCAAGTCGCTCCCTACATCGTTCCATTCGCGTTCGGTGGATTGGTCCTGAGCGTGATTGGTGCGCTGGTCTCGTACCCGATTGCCTATAGACTGATCCTCAGATACCGCCCCTCACTCGGCGTTTCAACCACCCCGCCATTGCCGCCCCACGATCAGGTGGGCTAAGATGCTCACCTGTCATGATCTCATCAGAACAATCAAACGCGCCCTATGACGGATCGGCCTTGATTGCCGATCCCATTCACCGGTACGTCTCGTTCACGGTCCCCTATGCCGACCCCGATCTCCATGAACGCACCGAGAAAGATCTCATTGATTCACCCTGGGTCCAACGGCTGCGCTACATCTATCAACTGCAAAGCGCCCGGTGGGTCTATCCCTCAGCTGAACACACCCGGTTTGTACACTCACTCGGCACAATGCACGTAGCCGGGCGATTCGCCCGGCATCTCTACCCCTTCCTCAAAAAAACTGTGAAAGACGTACCTTCGGCCAACTATGTCGAAGAGCTGCTGCGTGTCACTGCGCTCGTTCACGATATTGGCCACGGCCCATTCTGCCATTTCTTCGATGAAAACTTTCTCCATGGGTTCCATCTCACGCATGAAAAGTTAGGACAGATCATCATTCGAGAGTATCTGGGGCCCATCATCAAAAAAATCCGCCGCAGCCCTTCGGGCCCCTTTGCGAAGGGAGAAGAGTTGGATCCCGACCAGGTGGCGCACCTCATCCTCAAGGAGAAGGGAAAGGACAACTCTCGGATTCCACGTTGGCTGAACCTGCTCCAGCCCGTCATCTCCGGCAGTTATACCGGAGACAATCTGGATTACGTCTTGCGGGATTCATACATGTGCGGTGTGGCCGTAGGACCCGTCGATCTGACAAGACTGATTCACTATACGATCGTGACCGACAAGGGCTTCACCATTCACAAGACCGGGCTTCCGGCCCTGCAAATGTTCCTCAACACCCGGATGTATCTGTACTCCAATGTCTACTTCCACCGCACCACCAGAGCGATCGACATTCACCTGCGCGACATTTTCGGCGAAACCATGAAGTTGATCTTCCCACGCAACCCACGCAAACACATGGATGCCTATTGCAGGCTCACTGATTGGTCTCTCCTGGAAGAGGTCAGAGGCTGGAAGCGGACCAGCCTGAAATCGCGCCGCCGGCTGGGAGATGAGTGGGGACGAATTTTGGACCGTGACGTGAAATGGAAGATGGCCTACAGTACGTCGCTGAAGGAAAAAGGACAGGAGCGAGGAATGGCCTTCCCTAGCCACCAGGAATTCGCACAACAGATTGCGAAAGAATTACCGAAAGCATTGAGGGGGTTGGAATTTCGTGTCGATATGGCGCCGCTCGATCCACGTCCCGATCCAAAAGACCGGCGCGGCAATCCGCTCTATGTCTATGATCCGGGAACCAAACAGGTATCGACGGAACCATTGGAAGAATTCTTGGATCTCTTGCCGACAAGGCTGATCCAATTTCGAATCTATTCACACGACCACGCTCACGACGCCGCGCTTTCCCGTGCCGCTGCAACCATTCTGAACAAAGCACCATCGAGCCTGGAATCAAACTACTAGCTACGCTGCAACACTTGTCGGCGGCGCTGGCTGGTTCTCGAGCAGATAGGTTTTCCGTATTTTCATGGCAGTTCGCTGTTCCTCTGTCGGAAAATGCGGCCCACGCTTCTTCACTGGAAATCGCCGTTCAAACCGCTCGATGACCTCACGCGCGTCCTTCGTCGCTCCGGAGCGAACCAGGAGCAGGGAGAGCCGAAGGTAGGCAGGCACAAGCAGCAGGAGATGCCGTACTTCTTTCACTTCGCTGATCACGTAACGATATCCGGCAATAGACACAGCGTGATTGATCTTCTCGTAGCAGACCGCTTCGATCATGTGAATCCCCAGGCGATCGGTGTCGGCACTGATACTCTGCTCCCATTGCCCATTCACCAACGATCGCAGATCTTCAGGGGACAGTGAACTCCCGCCCTTCTTGGCGGCCCGCACCCGTTCCACGACTGCTCTTGCCTCGAGCCAGGCTCCATACAAACCCACCAAGACACCAAGACAAGGAATCGACCCTTTGCACGTTTCATCCAGCGGAGAAAAACCCTTCTTGGCCACCTGCGACGGCAGGAATATCCGCCCATGTGCCCGGGCACAGACCTCACACCGGCTGTCGTCATCCGGCGTCACATAGATGTACATGCGGACACCGGAGCGATCGAAAATATCGACAGCCAGAATTCGCCCGGCCATGATTTGCAATTGATAGTACTGCCAGAGAACCAACAGTCCAAGAATGGCCACCAGGTATGATGTCACGTCTGAAAAATGAATCCCCTCGAGCATGCGCGCTCCTCGTTCGTGGCTAGGCCACTTTGATGGAGGATAGCAATAGTCATTTTGATCGCCTAGAAAATTCACCTTTTCCTAACAGAGTCAGTACCTTCCCTCTCAAGCATGAGACCATTCGTCTCTGCGACCAATCAAAGGCCATGGCTGCTTGATCCTGCATTGAGTGGCAGGGATCATGCATTACATTCCTGTGGACGAAACCGCGTCCTGTTATGAGCCACTGTGCAAAAGGAGAGACAACATGCCGCTCACACGTAACCTGACGATCCTCGTGCTCGTGCTGTCAACCTGGCTGGGAGTCCCGGCCTATGCTCAACATGGCGGTGGGCAACAAGACGCCGCACAAATATTGAACGGGATGCAGCCGGATGTCCTGGCGAAGGTTCAGGCACTGGCACAGATACTTCAACAGGCAATCAAGGACGGCAAATTGACGGATGCGGAGGTCAAGCAAGGGCTGATGTCCGGTCATCTTGCCGAAAAACTCAAACAGCTTGGCCCCGAAGCAGGCCCACTCCTTGAGGAAATCAGCGCCGCCACAAAAGACGGCACCGGACCCGGCGAAGAGAGCCTGATGCCCTTGCTCGGAGGGTTAGGCATCTCACCGAACTAGCAAGTCGTTGGCAAATCGCAGAAAAGATGAAGGATAGCCTGGCCTTGATCAAGGGGGCCGTACAGAGGTTATGAGGGGCTGATGATCGATTCCCCTACCGGGTGGCCGCCGTCGATACGGACTCGCCGTCCATCGACTTGCAGCCGCCCCTCGGAAAAGAGTTGTACAGCTCTGGGGTAAATCTTGTGCTCCTGGACGAGAATTCGGGCCGCAAGGGTGTCGGAAGTATCACCGTCAAGAATGGGCACGGCCGCTTGCAAAATGATCGGCCCTTCGTCGACTCCTTCTGTGACGAAATGCACGGTGCAGCCGGCAAGTTTGCAGCCCCATTCAATGGCCTTCTTCTGCACCTCTAAGCCAGGAAACGACGGCAGTAACGACGGATGAATATTCATCATCCGATTGGCATAGGCATTGACGAGCACAGCAGTCACAATCTTCATGTAACCGGACAACAACACCAATTCGACATTGTGCTTTTCAAGCACTTCCAGCAACGCGCGATCGTAGGCCTCACGGCTATCAGGTCTCCCCGCAAACGGCTTGGGATCGACAAAGAGGTCCGGCAAACCGTGTTTGCGCGCCCGCTCCAGCGCCGCCGCGTCTTTCTTGTTGCTGATGACGGCGACGATGGTCGCGTGGACCTGCCCGGCTTCAATTGCATCGATCACCGCTTGCAGATTCGATCCGCGGCCTGACGCCAACACCGCCACGCGCAGTGGAGTCGTTCGCTTAATCGACATACTCCACCGCAAGCTCTTGCCCTGTTGATGATGCCATTTCCCCGATCTGCCAACCCCGATCGCCCAGTGCCGCTGCAGCGGCAAGTACGGCAGATACTGAATCAGCCGACGTCACAAGGATCAATCCGATTCCCATATTGAAGACCCGAAACATTTCTTCGCGATCTACTTTCCCCAAGCGGCTCATCACGTCAAAAATCGGCGGAACCGGCCAGGCCTTGCGGCTGATCCTGGCCCGCACCGCTTCCGGAAACACGCGCGGCAAATTCTCCGTAATGCCTCCACCGGTAATGTGCGCAATCCCTTTGATCGGAAATTCCTGAAGCAGGGAGAGAATCTGCTTCGCATAAATTCTGGTTGGTGTCAGCAACACCTCGCCGAGCGGACGATCCAGCTCGGGCAATCGGCTCGTGACCGTCAGTCCTGCCTGATCGAACAGCACGTGACGCGCCAGTGAATAGCCATTGCTATGCAGCCCCGTAGACGCCAACCCGATGATCGCGTCGCCCGGCTTGATCGTCTTGCCGTCGACGATTTTTGATTTCTCGACTACTCCGACAGCGAAACCGGCCAGATCGTACTCACCATCCACATACATTGACGGCATCTCCGCCGTCTCTCCACCGATCAACGCGCACCCGGCTTGGCGGCAGCCTTCGGCGATTCCTTTGACTACATCCTGAGCCTTCGGCACCGCTAACTTCCCCGTTGCAAAGTAGTCGAGGAAAAACAGTGGCTCGGCTCCACTCACGGCAATATCGTTCACACACATGGCGACAAGATCGATGCCGACCGTATCGTGCCGATCCATCATGAACGCAATCTTCAGCTTGGTCCCGACACCATCGGTTCCGGACACGAGTACCGGCTCTTTGTATCGATCGGCCCGCAAGCCGAACAACCCGCCGAACCCGCCCAGATCGGCCAGCACTTCCGGACGGAAGGTCGAGCGAACGAGCGGCTTGATGCGGTCGACAAATTCGTCCCCCGCATCGATATCGACACCTGATTCACGATAGGTAGTCATAAGCGCGCCATTTTAGAGGAGGGTTCTCACGCAGGTCAACGCAGGGAAGAGACTATTCCAATTCTTTTTCTCTTTTCACAATACGGGGCGGCGGGCCGTTTCTCACTGCGCGCATCCACCGCGCACATCGTTCACGATACTGTGACAATCCAATCATCAGATGTGGGCGGTGGGCGAGCACTGAAACGGCCCGCCGCCCTATATCATCCCTCCGGCCTCATCTCCACATCCAACAATTTGATCTTTCGGTGCAGATGGCTTCGTTCGATCTGCAAGTCGTCCGCAGTACGGGAGATATTCCAATGATGCTCCCGAAGCTTGCGGCCGATATATTCCTTTTCAAACGCATTCCGCGCATCTCGCAGCGAATCGTAGGCTTTGGCAAAGAGCGGACTTGCAGCCTGCCCGGCTGCGCTGGAAGAAACGGAAGGGCCGGCCGCGCGCCCCTGAATAGACATGGCTGCTTGCGAGGCGTCGATGACATGCCCCGGCACCATGATCATCAGCCGCTCGATCAAGTTCCGCAGTTCGCGAATGTTACCCGGCCACTCATACTGCTGCAACACAGCCATCGCCTCCAGCGACACCTCTTTCATCCGCAGCCCCTGCTCTTCGACATGGATGTTCATGAAATGCCGAACCAACGCCGGAATATCGTCCCGTCGCTCGCGCAACGAAGGAACGACGACCGGCACCACGTTGAGACGGTAATACAGATCTTCGCGAAACTGGCCTTTCTGAATTTCTTTTTCCAGATCCTTGTTCGATGCCGCCAGCACCCGCACATCCACCTTCATCAACTTGGTGCCACCCACCCTCGTGAACTGCTGCTCCTGCAAGGCCCGCAACACCTTGGCCTGCGTATTCAGGCTCATGTCCCCGATTTCATCGAGAAACAGCGTGCCGCCGTCGGCCTGCTCGAATTGCCCCCGCTTCATCGAGGTGGCCCCGGTAAAGGATCCCTTCTCATGGCCGAACAGTTCACTCTCGATCAGCGTTTCAGGGATCGCCGCGCAGTTCACGGCCACGAACGGATGGTCGGCCCTGGCGCTGTGCATGTGGATGGCCCGCGCCACCAATTCCTTCCCCGTTCCGTTTTCACCGCCGATCAAGACCCGGCTGTTCGTCGGACCGGCGGTTTCAATCAATTGCCGCAGTTGCTGCATCGCCGGAGACTGTCCGACCAACTCGAATTTCTGCTGGACTTTGGTCCGCAGAGTCTGATTCTCCTGCTCCAATCGATACTGTTCCAAGGCATGCTTGACACGCAGCGTGACATTCTCCAAAGAAAGCGGCTTCTCGATATAGTCATAGGCCCCTAGCTTCACGGCCTTGACCGCTGTTTCGATGGAGCCATGACCGGACATCATCATGACTTGTGTCGCCGGCACAAATTCCTTCACGCGCCGCAAGGTCTCCAACCCATCCATCTCCGGCATCCAGATGTCGAGCATCATAAGATCGGGCGGATCGCTTCCACAGATCTTCAGCGCCTCGGCTCCACCGGCTGCCGTCGCCACCTCGTACCCTTCGTCCTCAAGAATACTTCGCAACGAGGTGCGAATCCCCTCTTCGTCATCTACAATTAAAATCGATGCCGCCATAACTCCCCTCTCCTTACCCCTTACTCCTCACTCTGCACCGTTTCCGGCCTAGACCGGCAAATCAAACGTAAAGGCTGCCCCCTTCGGATGATTACTCCCCGCCTGAATCTGCCCGTCATGGTCGGTGATAATCCGGCGCACAATCGCAAGCCCCAATCCGGTTCCGGTTTTTTTCCTGGTGAAGTAGGGCACGAACAGCCGTTCCTGATCTTCCGGCGCGATGCCGGGTCCTTCGTCCGCCACCGTCACCACCGCCCGCCTCCTTTTCGTATCGTACTTCGTGCTCACCCACAACCGCCCCTTTTGATTCATCGCCTGAATCGCGTTGTCGAACAGGTTGACGAACACGCGCTTCAGCTGCTCCCGATCAAAATTGATGGGAGGCAGGTCTTCGTCGAGGTCCAGAATCAGATCGATATCCTTCTGCGCCGCGCGATACAACGCCGCCGTTTCTAACAGCACGTCCTGGAGCGGCTGACGCGTCATTTGCGGAGCGGGCAACCGCGCAAACTTTGCGAACTCGTCCAGCATGTGCTTGAGGCTGCCGACTTCAGTGATGATCACGTTGGTCGCCTCGTCGAACACCCGATCGAGATCCGGCGCCTTTTCGAAAAACTTCTTGCGCAGCCGCTGGGCCGACAATTGAATCGGCGTCAGCGGATTTTTGATCTCATGCGCAACACGTCGGGCGACTTCCTGCCACGCAGCGACTTTCTGAGCCTTGATCAACTCCGTCAAGTCCTCGAACACCAGCACGAACCCCAAATCGTTGTTCGCCTCATCGCGCATGCGCGACCCGTTCAAGCCGATCGTGACGAGCTTTCCCTGAACGTCCAATTGCCCTTCCAGTGACAGATCATCTCGATCGTCGGCCAACATGCGGTCATACGCGGTCTGAAACAGGTCGAGCCCGAATTCTTTGAATGCCTCATTGGCCGGACGCCCCTGAAGCCGATCGCCGGCCAGGCCAAGAATGCGCTCGCCCGACGGATTAAACGTCGTAATCGTTCCATTCCGATCGATCGACAGCAAACCGGCGGCGATGGTGGCCACGACCGTTTCGATGTAGGCCCGGCGGCGATCCAGTTCGGCGTTGGTGTTCCAGAGCGTCAGATTCGTTTCTTCCAGTTTGGATTTACTGCCCTGCAAATCCTGCGTCATTCGATTAAAGGAGTCGATCAAGGTGCCGATTTCGTCCGTTGCCTTCGCGTCGATTTGGACGGTGAGATCCCCCTGCGCGACCGCTTCCGTTGCCTCCGCCAATCGCTGAATCGGCACGGTGATGCCCCGCGCGACATAAAACCCGAACCAGGTGGCGCCGAATAGAATCATGACGGTCACGACGGCGACAATAAGATACGCGCCGGCCTTGATCGGATTTTTCATCGCCTTGATCTGTGTATATTCCTCATACTGGCGGGTAATCCCTTCCATCTTCGTCAGTAACGATTCCGACACATAGGTTTCGACCACCACCACGCCCGCCAGCTCGCCGCTGTGGCTGCCGGAGGCCACCGGTATGCCGGCGCGCACCAGGCGGCCCGACTGCGCTTCCTGGACGGAAGTGAACTCCTGCTTCCCATTAATGACTTGGAGAACGAGCTGGCCGATCGGCAGATCCAGCGCAACAGCCGGCACATTCGCATCGAGCGCCTTCGTCAGCGTTTCCATCTTGTTGGAAAACACTTCAATCCCGGCGACTCCATACTCCATCCGTTTCCGAGCCATCGCCGCGATCAACAAATCACGTTGCTCCGGAATCAACATGTCCTCACGGAATAATTCCTGTCCAATGGCCCGCGCGCTGTTCACCGCCAGCGTAATGTGTCCCGCATGCTGCAGGCGCGCCACCTCGTACGAATCCTTCATTACGTTCTCGATCTGTTCGCTGAACCACACATCGACGGCTTTGTTCAGAAACCCGCTGGCAACCACCGCGAGCAGCACGGTCGGAATCAACGAAAACCCGATGAACGCGGCAATCAGTTTGGTGCGAAATCCTGAACCGACAAGCCGGTGCCGGCGTTCGAAATACGCCTTGATCAGATTCCGCGACAGCAACAGCGTGAGAACCACCAGCCCGATCAAGTCGAGATTGACCAGCAGCAGCACCATCGCATAGCTGGTCGTGGGCAACAACGACCCCTTCACCTGCCCGCCCGGCACGGCCATCTGAGAGTAGTACACCGTCAGCGCCAAACAGGGAATCAAGAGGATGAGGACGATCCAGACGGGACGAAGATGGAGCTTTTTCCGCTCCGGTTCCTGGGGCCGCCCCCCCCCGGAGACGCGCGGTTTGATGCCGGGAGCAATCCGCTGAGAATCGCTGAGCCTTGCGGCAACGGCTCCAGGCCCGCGTGTGGAAGGATCCGAGTCAGGCATTTTCGGCTGTGCTCTCCGTTAGTCCGGAAGGACGATCCCATCCACTATAGCGGACTTATGAGGGAGTCTCAAAGTCCGGAGACAGATTTCACCGGCCCGGACAATGACCACGGAATGAAAATCAACAGGCGGGAGACGGACCAGACTACTTCGGCGACGCCAGCGTGACATACTTCATGCGTAGCGCATACAGCATGTCGCGCAACACGGTCTGCTCTTCCGAGGTCAGATTGCCCTTGGTCTTCTCTTCCAGGACAGACAGCAGATCGATGATTTCTTTGGCCTGAGGCAAATTGACGGGTATCGGCTGTTGCTGAGGGTCCAGCCGCTCCCCCATCAGCATGAGCGATGACGAGCCGAGCGAGATGACGAAGGAAGAGAAGTTGACGGGAAGCAGGTGATCTTCATGGGAGGCCTCGGCCGGTGACGCGGAAGCCGTCGGCGTCTGTTGTGCCGTAGAAGCTGGTGGCGGCGGGGCATCCGACCCTCCACTCGCCCGCCGATCCCGAACGACGAATCCTTGCTCCTGCTCTGCCATTAGCCCCTCTCCCAATACGTACCGTACAGTGGGCGATACCCTACCATAGGACCCATCGGCTCGCAAGTTGCCAGTGGCGGATGGCTGTACTCTCCCCACTTCCGCACGGCAGCAGCACGTGTGCTCCTGTGCCGGTGCAGCAATCACTTCTAAACAATGCCTCCTGACCCCTTTTTCAGGAGATACGGCCGGACGACCGACTGCCCGCAGGTGGGGCATACGGGTGTCGGCTGCACATCCGGCCCGTGCAGGTGTACAGGCCGGCCACGGCGGCGCAGCCGGATGTTGAGAATCTCAACCCCTATGGAAAATGCCATGGCCGAGTAGATATAGCCCTTCGGAATGTGCACGTCGAACCCGTCCGCGATCAATGCGAGGCCGATGACGAGCAGGAACGCAAGTGCCAGCATCTTGATGGTGGGATGCCGGTCCACGAATCCATGCACCGTACCGGCAAATGCGAACATGAAGACGACTGCGGCGACGATTGCAGCGACCATGATGGACAACTCATCGACCATACCTACAGCCGTGATGATCGAGTCCAAGGAAAACACGACATCAATCACCATAATCTGGAAGATCACCGCGGAAAAGCTGGCAGCCCCCGTCATGGCGGTGGGCGCGTTATCGCTACCCTCGAGCTTGTCATGAATCTCTATCGTCGCTTTGTAGATGAGGAAGAGACCGCCGAAGACCAGGACCAGATCCTTGCCCGAGAACTCGTGACCGGCGACCGCGAACAGCGGCGCCGTGAGCTTCATGATCCACGTAAGCGCGAACAACAGACCCAGGCGCGACACGAGTGCCGCAGCGATGCCCGCCTTTCGCGCGAAGTCTTGGCGATCGGGCGGCAGCTTGCCTGCCAGGATAGAAATGAAGATGAGGTTGTCGATGCCTAGAACGATCTCCAGCGCGACAAGCGTCACGAACGCGAGCCAGGCATTGGGGTCGACGAGCAGTTCCAACATAAACGGCAGCCTAGGTATGGGAATCAGACAGGTAGGTTAGAGACCGGGCAGACAGAAACACAATAGCCAGCAGCTTCGTATGACGTCCAACAATGTTTAGGAGTCGCAACAGGGCTCACTCATCTCAAAGTATTGTAACTAAGCGATCAATGGTTCCTGTGTGAGTTCAAGGTCCTAGTGCAACACCTGTATCCTGGAGATTCCAGGAGCGAAGGAGTT
Source organism: Nitrospira sp. (assembly GCA_022843785.1). Lineage (GTDB taxonomy): Bacteria > Nitrospirota > Nitrospiria > Nitrospirales > Nitrospiraceae > Nitrospira_D. Next base: position 56 of record JALHMZ010000032.1, on the reverse strand, counting down.
GTACATGGGACACTATCACCGATTGACCCTTATGGAACGTGAAGAACTCAGTCGCA
>JALHMZ010000031.1 GCA_022843785.1 Nitrospira sp. | reverse complement strand
TATCATGGTTGATCGTCAACAGATCAAACAGGTGCTCATGAATCTCGCGCTGAATGCCATCGACGCGATGAAAGCCAACGGCGGACGCCTGACCGTCGCGACGCGTCACGTGACCGGCATTGACAGCACCCGATGGATACAGATCGAAGTCTCGGATTCAGGCTGTGGGATCGCGCCTGAGGACCTGCCGCACATCTTCGATCCATTTTTTACCACGAAGCATGAAAGCACAGAACATGTCGGAACCGGGCTCGGTCTTTCGATCGTCCATCAAATCATTCAAGAGCACGCGGGCAGGGTCGAAGCTCAAAGCGTCGTCGGCCAAGGAACGACCTTCATTCTGACACTTCCCGAAAAAACGGCTCTGGATTCCGAACCGGCGCCTGCGTCCCCGATCCGGCCAGGCACACTCATACCCTTTCCTACCATCGCCTCCCTGCTCCAAAGGCCGACCGGAACCGAAGGCCCCTAACCCGCGTGATCCATGAACACTTCTGCTGCAATCGCCGATCCGCTGTTGCGACAAGCCTGCGGCCGGCGGGCTTACCATTCCTCTCTCCAAATCACCGCCACGCACCGCTTCTCCACTTGACCCCCCCTCCCAGACAACTGTATAAACACCAGTTCGGTAGTGCTGAGTGCTGAGACGGTTTGAAGCGCAGTCACCACGCGCACCCTCTGACTCGATCCTCAGCACTCATTCTCTCAGCACTGTTGGGGTATGCGCCCGTAGCTCAATGGATAGAGCATCTGACTACGGATCAGAAGGTTACAGGTTCAAGTCCTGTCGGGCGCACCATACCAACCGCCTTGTACTACCGCAACCCTGCTGACGGATCTGGGTCTATCCGATTCAGTCCTGTCGGGCGCACCACACGCACTTCGTGTGGGCCGCCGGCTCATCCGGCGAAGCCGCGCTTCTTTGCGCCACCGGATAAATACCACAGGTGATTTCCACTAATAATTCCGCCTCGTTCTCAAATCTGACCAATACAGCAAGCAACTGTTGAATACTGCCACTGGTGAATCCGCCTCGCATGACGCTTTCCGCCTCAACGATCGTAGTTTGTATCGATGTGTCTGCCCGCAGAGCATTCCTGCCAAAAGAGTTGTGGCACAGCGCCTGAGTCGTGAAACTGGCGCTGAAATTGCCTGTTCTTCAAGATGGGCACGCACTTACCTGGAAATGAAATGTTGAAACAGGGGGGTCACACTGCTGGCATGAGCAGATGCCCCCTAGCAGGGTGTGGGACGGGCACATCACGTACCGCCCCTACAAACGCACAGATGAGTTATTCCAGAAGAAGACTATCCCGAGAGCGACCTACGACAAGATCAAGGACCAGTGATCGCGAAGTAGAAGTGAGGAACCAAACATGCGGATGGTAGTTCTGCTTGCTCTCCTCGTGACCTGTTCTGGGTGTGTGGTGTGGTACAAGGATTTCCCGCGCCCCGCTGTCACTGCGGGGCAACAAGGCACGACCGATGTGACCTTGCCCGCTCACCCGGGGTTTGAACAGTGCGTGTTTCGGACAGGACTCTCTCGATTGGACCTCTATTCCGATGCTGTGTACTATCGCCTCTTTTCCCTCACCGGCGTTACCTCGCCTTTTTATCCTTTTTACCCATTGAATCCGGACGAAATTAGTTCGTGGTACGTCCTTCACTCAGACTCCCTGAATATGAACGTGCCAGTGCAGGGGGGAAAGGTGGTATTCATGTCTGATCTGTCTGAAGCTGGGATGATGCCGAAAAAAAGGTTCGTGTGTGAAGCCCGAGTAGTATTTTCATCGGAATGGAACCCCATACGCTTAACCGGCATTCCCGCGGCAATGACGGTTTTCTTTTTCCCAATGCTGGGTCTCCCCGACACGGTACAATATTCAGTTACTTTTGTTGTGTCGAACCCGCAAGGCCTCACGCGGGAATATCACTACAACTTCCGCAAAGCAGGTATCTCGTGGGCAGCGCTGCTGCCTTTCGCGTGGATCAATTTCTTCACGTCGTCAGAACAGGAAGCCTTTCAGGCGGTCTTCCAACAATTCCTGTTTGATTTCCAGCGCGACCGCGCAACGACGTTGCCAGAACGTCAATCCCAAACTCGGTAAAGACGATTGGAGCAAGGTGCGCGAGACGTCAGGAAAGGCTTGTGTAGGCTAATCTGACCCTGGTGCTGCCATGGAAGTGGCGGGAGGGCGGCTAGGATCGGTGCTCTCTATGTGTCCATCGGTGGAACCTCATTCTCCCAAAGGTTTCGATTTACGGCTATGAATGAGATGGAAAGTGGCCTTATAGGAGCAGCCATTACTATCTATCAAACCTAGTTCTCGATCAGGTTTTCCGTCTCTGAGAACAACGTCTATGAGTTGTTCACTCCATTCTGTAGCTCTGCGTTTGCCGTCAAGCGTGAAATGTGCGCGGACGCTCCAGAAATAGTACGAATCAGGCTCAAGGGGAGTCTCAACATGGTATTGGGGGGTTAAGAGTCCCTTCTTCGAGAACACCACCTCCCCGGGATCCGTATCCCGGCATGCATGCTCCCACGAATACTTATAATCCCCTTCGGCAAACCGCCCCCGCTTCTTAATGCCTCGTATGTCCATGACTCCAACCTTCCAGAGACGGAACTCATAGCTCACGGCAGCGATTCGGTTGCCGCGAGGGTCCAGCTCTTGACGATCTTGTTGCCTCGGGAATTGTTCCCATCGGAAGGTTAGCAACTGGTCGACTTTCGTCTCTCCTGTATCCGCTGCTTCGTCAAGCGGGGAGACTGGTTTCAACCCAATCACAATCGGTTGAGGTTGAGAGAAACACCCTGTCGCGAGCACCGCACAAAGAGCCGAAACCAGGAGCATGGCGAGACATTGAATTCCTCGCTCAGGAATATTCGATGCAGGATACCTGACGGCGTGATGAAGAGTCATACCGCACTCAATGTTGCCGGTGGACAAGTTCATGGGCAAATGGATAGGTCAAAAATATGTCGTCGACAATGAGCTCGGCCAGCTGGGCCAGGCTGAGCTCAAGCGCAGGATGAAACATCTTGGCATTCTCTTCCATCCACATAGTTAGAGGTCTCGCTTGAGCGACGTACTGGAAAGTACGGCTGTAAACCGGGTTTGCATCTGTGGGAGTGGCAAGAGTCACCAGTGCGTTGAGATGTAATGCCAGGGATGGATCGACATTGGATCTCCCCCGTAAGTCGAGCGACAGTAGTCGAATTGACAGGACCGGATTTTGGGGAGAGACTCCAGTTGGTGTGGCGATGTCCTGCGGGCTGGCTTGCGTCCGCATTTGTCCTTGAGGAGCTGCCAGCGAAATATCTGTCCGGTCTGTTATCTGCACCCGGACATGCTTCTCCAGGCCCTGGAGCAGGTCTGCAACTTGCGCTGTCTTGCCGACTTGCGCTTCTAGAGATTGAACCGTCTCGGCTGACGGAACTTCGGTCGCGCCAGCGACCGCTCCGAGGGCTGCCGCTACGGGGGTGAGTGCCACAAAGGGGATTCCGTACCCTCCCAATTTCATTACCACGTAAATCCAGTTCTTTGACCACTGCCAAGCTGTGCGCCCCGCACCGCTTGAGGCCTTACTGTATGGATCTTCGAGGGTGACTCGAGGGAGCGTTTCATCAACGACGACTTCAATGGTGTGAATCTGTGTCCGTGCTTCTTCCTTTAAGTGTGGGCTCCAGGGGATGGTTGGGGTAGTATTGGCACACCCCTGTAACACCAACAGGATGGAGAAGATGAGGAGGCTTGCCTGCAGCCGTGTGAAAAGGACTTGGCCACTCAAGAGGTTCCTGCGCAATATCCTGCTTACATTCCGTCGTTGGCCCATACGAACATCTCTCTCTTTGCTGGAACAGTGGTTGCTGTGCAACCCTTCCCCACAATCAGCAAATCCGTTGGCGTCTACAAAGTGAGCAATCGTCGTGCCATACTGAAATGATCATTATGATTGTGCGGATTATTCAGAAAACTGCTGGGTTGGGGAGACATCTTCTATCCCGAATCAGACAGCTGTTCTTCTGGATGGGGAATAGCTCCCCAGTGCTCCGGGTTACAAGTTCAAGTCCTATCAGGCGCACCACACCACCCTGCTCTTCCTTTTGATGCCCTGTTGACGGCTCTGGGTCTAGATGATTCAGCCGCTACGTTTTCATCGGACGCTGCAGGAAGAGGATGAGGGCCATCAGGGTCGGCAATGGGGCAAGCAGAAACGGTACGAGCCAGACCCACACGTTTCTCCCCCGCACCCGCGCTTGATCGATCATCCACACGAACACCCACAGCACAAGCCCGATATAGTTCAGGGTAATCCACCGGGTGGTATGCATTTTCAACTCGCTGGTTTCGCCCCCCGCCCCCTCGAGCAGAAAGACCCCCAGCATCAGCACAAAGCCCCCCAACAAGGTGAACACCAGCCGCTTACTCCACACGTACATCTCAACCTCCTTGGCCTTACAGTCGCACTCGTCAACCGTCAATCGTGATTCGTCAACCGCGAACCCTCTCTCTCGTCGTCAGCACGATATCCCTCGCCTAAAAGCGTCCACGCATTATCCAGCCCACATTATTCATGACGGTTCGTGACGAAACCGTCAAGACGCCTCGCGAGACGGGCATGCGGAGCCCTGAGAGACCGAAGCATACTTGAAACAGTATGTTGAGGTCACGAGGGGCGAGCCTGCCCGCTGGCCGCGCAGAGCTCGCGGCCAAGCTGGTCGCAGCGGCGTATCGGCGGTTGCAGTAGAAGCGGTCATGAATAATGTGGGCTTGAGGCTTCAGCCGCAATGCAATGCGCGTCGGATTTCCCGGTCCGAAACACGGAGGCTGAGGGTGCGGCTCAATGCACGTTTCTCGTGAAGCGTATCTCGTTAGGGAGAAGAGCGTATAGCTGATGGCGTATAGCACGTGATCGAAGGAGAAAAGAGTTGATAGCGTATGGCCTGTAGCACGAGATCGGCGGGGAATGTCGCGCCATCGGCGACCCACGGTTCTGTTCCGTGCCACAGGCTATCAGCCATAAGCTCCCAGCCTTTTCGTGCCATACGCCATAGGCTCTTTCCGCCGACCGGGCTTCACAAGATATGCGTCCATGTAAGCTTGCGACTCAAGCAGTACCCGCTGGACCGGCGCTAAAAAAAGTTAGCGGAGTTTTCACACGATCCTGTTAGGATAGGGCCTATGCCGTCACATACTGGGGTACCGACCGAGGATCTCGACCGGCTCATGGCCGGCACGCACTGGAATCCACGATCGATCTTAGGCCCGCAACACAGCACGATTGACGACACACCCTGTCTCGTCATCCGCGCCTGGTTTCCCTATGCAGCGTACGTCGATGTGATCCAGGCGCCATCGCCGGGGCCGCTCCTGCGTATGACGCGCCTCCACGAGGCCGGACTGTTTGAAGCCGTCGTTCCGGACGACATTGCGGTCCCACTGTATCGGTTCAGAGTCACGCAGCACGACGGAACCATCATAGACCAGCATGACCCCTATGCCTTTCCACCGCTCTTGACGGATTATGAACTCCATCTGTTTGCTGAAGGAACCTTCTACAAAGCCTATGACAGTATGGGGGCCCATATCCGCACGATCGAACAGGTCACGGGCGTCCACTTTGTCGTCTGGGCGCCCAATGCCGCCCGCGTGAGCGTAGTCGGCGACTTCAATCGGTGGGACGGACGCTGCCATCCGATGACCAATCGCGGCGCGAGCGGCCTCTGGGAGCTGTTTCTTCCCGATCTGCCGGAACACACACTCTATAAATATGAAATCCGCACCAGGGAGCGCGAGACGCTATTGGCAAAAGCCGATCCCTATGCGCAAGCCGGCGAATTGCGCCCGCGCACCGCGTCGATCGTGCGCGATCTGTCCCGCTACACCTGGAACGACCGTGACTGGATGACGGCGCGCGCAGGATGGAACCCTCTGACCGCGCCCCTCTCCATCTATGAAGTCCATGTGGGGTCCTGGATGCGTGTTCCAGAGGAGGGCAATCGCTGGCTCACCTATCAGGAGCTCGCGCAGAAGTTGATTCCCTACGCGAAAGACCTCGGCTACACGCATCTCGAACTGATGCCGGTGACCGAACATCCTTTCGACGGGTCCTGGGGCTATCAAGCGACGGGCTATTTCGCCGCCACCAGCCGCTATGGCCCGCCCGAAGACTTCATGGCCTTCGTCGATGCCGCCCATCAAGCAGGCCTGGGCATCATCATGGATTGGGCCCCGGCTCATTTTCCTGACGACCCCCACGGATTGGCGACGTTCGACGGCACCCACCTGTACGATCATGCCGACCCGCGTCTTGGTTACCATCCCGACTGGCACAGCCGTATTTTCAATTACGACCGCGCCGAAGTCCGCAGCTTTCTACTCAACAGTGCGCTCTTCTGGCTGGACAAATACCACATCGATGGCCTGCGCGTGGACGCCGTCGCCTCGATGCTCTATCTCGATTACGGGCGTAAACCCGACGAGTGGATTCCCAACGAATTCGGCGGCAATGAAAATCTTGGAGCCGTCTCACTCTTGAAAGAACTGAATATCCTGGCCCATCGAGATTTTCCCGGCGCCATCACGATCGCCGAAGAGTCCACGTCCTGGCCCGGCGTCTCGCGTCCCACCTACACGGGGGGACTCGGTTTCACATTCAAATGGAACATGGGCTGGATGCACGACATGCTCGACTACTTCGGCTACGATCCGGTGCACCGCCGCTTCCATCAGGACCGGATCACATTCGGGCTGCTCTATGCCTTCACCGAAAACTTCGTATTGGCGCTGTCGCACGACGAAGTCGTCCACGGCAAGCGGACGCTGCTCGACAAGATGCCCGGCGACCTATGGCAGCGCTTCGCCAATCTCCGGCTGCTCTATGGGTACCTCTTCAGCCATCCGGGAAAGAAAATGCTGTTCATGGGCGGGGAGTTCGGCCAATGGCGTGAATGGAATCATGACACCAGCCTGGACTGGCATCTCTGCGACCTTGAACCGCACCGCGGCCTGCAACGCCTGACTCGCGACCTGAATCATCTCTACCGAACGGAACCGGCGCTGCACGAGGCGGACTTTGATTGGAGCGGATTTGAATGGATCGACTTCAGCGATACCGACAATTCCGTGATCGTCTTTCTGAGAAAGGCGCCTGCCGCTGACACCTCCGTCGTGTGTGTGTGCAACCTGACGCCTGTTCCTCGCCACGGCTATCGCATCGGAGTTCCCAAAGCCGGGCAGTACCGGGAGCTCATCAATACCGATGCGTTTGTGTATGGCGGCAGCAATGTCGGAAACTTCGGCGGCGTCCACTCCGCCCCGATCCCCCTGCACAACCTGCCGCACTCGTTGACGCTGACGCTGCCACCGCTTGCCGTTCTGCTGCTGAAATGCGAACCCGCATGAAGATCAGATAAGGAGTAAAGAGTGAGCGGTGAGTTGAGCGGATTACGCCCTGGAACGACGAACCCGACGCGAGCCTTCCCAGTGGCGGAAAGGACCGGAGTCCAGGTGCACGAACTTCGAGCGAGGATAGTAGCCGACACCGCCATATCCCAGTTCGAGCGCGGCTTGACGGATCGTTTTAGGATGGATCCCGGCAATCTGCACATCGATCGCCTGCCCTTGCATATGTAAGCTGTTCTTCGCGGCCCGCCGGCCTGACCGCACCAAGATGGCGTTATACTCCGGAGAGCGAAAGCCGGAGACGACGTAAATCTCGCGATCACCTCCGAGCTTCTTCTGCACCAGATTGACATGCTCAATGACATGCACATCCATCGCGCCGACTTCGCCGGTGTGATGGCAGCGAAGGATATGATTCACGTCGTCGAGTGCGTCTAAATCGTAGGTCCCGAATTCATCGCGGTAGGTAACGTCCAGCCGCTCATCCGTCCAGAGATTGACAAACGTCAGCCGTCCTTCCGGCAAATCTCCGGCACGCGATACCGATGGGCGGATCAACTGCCCGGCCATCGCGGCTACAGCCCCTATCAGCGATGTGCGGAGAAGAGCGCGGCGGGTCAAGCCCCGTTCAGACTCATACAACTTGTTCACGAAATCAATTCCCAGAAGTAGATGCGCACCGGGCACCGAATGAACGTAAGGCATTCGTAGCAAGAACCCCAGAGCCGGTCAACTCATTTCTTCCCCTTCATCAAGCGGCAATGTGGCAATCTCGATGAGAGCTTCCAGAGTGATGTAGGAATCCTTTCCGAACTCGGCACAACAGCGTTCTCCTCTCCCCCACTTATTTCCCTCTGGACAGCACTCACTGTCACCAGGTAAGATTTGAGAATTCGAGGACTATTTCGTATGGCAACCATCCTTATTATCGACGACGAGCAATCTATACGCGCGCTCCTCAAGGAGGTCCTTGAAAAGGAGGGGTACCGCGTACTGGAGGCAAGTGACGGCCGCGAAGGGCTTGCGGTGTATCAGAAAGATCCGGCCGACCTCGTGATCATGGACTTGCTGATGCCCGCTACGGACGGGTTAGAAGCCACCCTCCAACTCACACGCGAGTATGTCGATGCCAAAGTGATTGCGATGACGGGGGCGCAAGGAGACCGGAATTTCCTGGACGTCGCCAAACTCTTCGGCGCCCGCCGCGCATTTGAGAAGCCATTCGATATCAATGCGCTCGTCAAAGCGGTAAAAGAAGAACTCGCAACTCCATAACCTCTGCCTTCAGGACCGCGCACTCAACGTTTTTCTCGCAAGCCCGCGCATCATGGCTGGATCGTTGTACCCGACCTCGCTGAGCGCATCCATGAGATGCAGCCCCTTTCCCGCTACCAGATTCTTGGCCTTGGCGTAATTCGCCGCGCTGAATCGCGCCACCGCCGGCTGCCCGTTCACGATCTGGCAGGCCAGCACTTCATCCTGCACGTCAAGCGTGCCGCCTTGCTCAATCAGCTGCTTCGCTTGAGACATCGTAATGCCATGCAATTGGGCGAACTCCTGCAATCCGCCTGTTTCAACCAGTCGCCCATCCGGCATGATGCACAGCCGCTTAAAATGCGGCGACCAATCTTTACGGAAATCGATGTATTTGATATCGCCGCCCTTGGCCACCGTGCGATCCAGCGTCCGGTAGTCCAACCCTAAATTCTTCTGCCGGAGCTTTGCCTTCAACTGATCGGGCACGGTCCGCTGAAATACGTCCAGCGCCGCATCGATCAACGAGAGACCTCGCGCGCGAACCGCTTGCTCCGCCTCGGCGAACTGCATCAGATCCAAGACGAACGTCCGCTTCGGCCTCCCGCCGGTTTGGTCGACGAGGCAGGCAAACAGTCCGCGCGTCAGGATTCCGCTCACCTGCGGATAGATATAGACCCCGCCTTCGGTGAGCAGCGTTGTCATCCGGTCCAACGGCACGTCGTAGCTTTCCGCGAGAATCTTGGCATGAGCGGCCAGATCCTCCGTGAGCGTCATGGCACAGACCGTCACATTGCCCGGCGCATCGAATTCGGAATAGTCTTCGACGATGTTATAGAGCACCGACGGCTTCGGCTTTTCTGTTTTCTTTTTGATCTTGAACATGTCAGTTCGTTCCTCGTATCTCGTCGTTCGTGGAGCATGAATCGGCAGTCGGGTCAAACTCAGCACTCAGTCCTCAGTCCTCGGCACTGTTTCCGTCTCACCCCTCACGCTTCACGTGCCCATAGGGTGGCAAGGTCTGTAACCTGCCGTCTTCCACCGGACCGCCGATAGTGAAATGATACAGTGATTGAAGAGTCAAATTCTTGATTCCCACAATCTCATGCACCGGGTCGTCGAAGAAACAGCCGATTCCGGTGGCTCTGACGCCCGCGGCCTCCGCTTCCAGGTACAGCACCTGACCCAGCAGCCCCGATTCCCAGAACATCCGGGGATACCACCAGGCACCTCGTTCCCGTAACGTTCCCTCGAATTCCGCCAGCATCCCAAATGAGAACGCGCTGTCGCCTGCAATATCCTGCTGGCAACTGACCTGCACCGCCAGTTTTCTTGCATCGCCTTCGAACAACCGATAGAGCGGCAGCCCGTCAGGACACCCCGGTGCGATCGTCCATGTGAGCTCGGGATTCATCGATTGCTGAACGAACGCCAGCTTCTTGGTGTCGCGCACCAGAACATACAATCCCGGCGTCAGTCCATCCACACGGTGCACGAATATCACCAGATGAATCGCAGGATCATAGGGCCACACATCCCACGGCATCGGTCGTTCCAGCTGCGGACGATCCGGTCGAGGCAGCACACGTTGCATCATGTGGAAGAACGTCGCTGATGAAATGGCTGTCTTGCCGTCGAACGCCACGGCACTCCGGCGCTGTCTGATGATCGTTCCAGCGTTGCTCGTCGCTCGTGAAGCGTGAAGCGTGGGCGAAGCGGAAACTGATCCAGCTGCAAGCGCGATTGTCCGGTTGTCGGCCTGCGTTTTCCATGAAGCGTCGGCAACCTCATCGATGATGTCCCAATGCACTCCATGCTCGCCGCTCAATCGATTCGCCTTCCCATGCCATGTTCCATCAGCTAACTCCTTCACGATTGTCGCATCAAGAAACAACGGAATCTCACTACCCTCTTCACGTTTCACGTCTAACGTTTCACCTTTCACGTCCCTAACCGGCCACAGCACTGCCAGGCAATCAGGGTGTTCCGCCTCAACGTCGGCGAAGTCGTCGGTTCGATTGGTTCCCAGCAGAAGCGCCACTGTGTTCTGATCCACAGCATCTAACAGCGTCATCTGCCAACCCAATGTCGCAGCGGCAATTCGTGCTGTGCCGATCGCGTGGCCGACATCGTGATTGCAGTAGCGAAACGCCCGCTCGCCGTACTTCCAGGCCTCGCGCCAATGAATCGACGTGAGTCCAAAGAGAAAGGCACCAACAGGAAATGGAGCCAGCAGCCGAGCAATCAGTTCGACAGAAAACTCTGCTCGAAACTCCAGCCCGTGTTCCTTGGGCGCATAGTGGTACAGTCCCGGTTTGAGATCGAGTCCAACCAACTCAGGCAACACCACGTACCCTTCTGTCGGGTGCAAATTGCCGGATGAAGGATTCATTCGCAGCGCCCACTCCGAGTCCCCAGCCTTTTTCCACGCCGACAAAGCAAGGGCAAATTCAAAAAAACGGGACAACGCGCTCAAGCTGACAGGCTGACAAGGGACACGTCCATATTCATAGATTGCCTCGTACGCCGGAGAGACTGGCTCCTCGTCTGCCTCCAGCAATGGGAGCGGGAAGAGCTGGGCGCCCTCGTATCGACGAAACGGATCGGGCTGATTCACCCAATCCAGAAAACCCAATGAGCGGGCGTAGCGATTGAAATGGTGTTTGGTCCGAATGTGATAGTTGATGACCTGATCAACAGGATCGGACGAAACAGTCTCGGCAGTTGTTGAATGATCGGGGCTATCGGTGCTCATCGTAAAGATCAGTGCAGTCTACAGAGGGGCAAGCCGTAATGTAAACGCGAATTCAGATCTCCCGGAAAATGGAAGTGAAAAACATATTCGCACGCGATAAACTGCCTCAAACTATTTACAACCTCAGCGCCATTGAACTTCTGAAAGATCTGCGAAGGAGCAGCCATGGCGAATACAAGTAGTATGGGTTTCCCAACAGGTCGTGTTGCGCAAACCCTCCGCAAGATACTTTACCCAGGACTTACTGATCATGAGGTAGAAGCTATTATTGTTTGCCTTATGGCTCACCTCCTAATCGAGGATGGCCTTAATGGCGTAATTTACCGGTGGCTAAAACAGGATGCGCCAATTCCTCCCAATCCAAAGATTGGATCACAAGCCACAGACGCCCTCTGGAACAATCTCGTCAAAATGGATTTCGCCAAGAAATACTCTCTTATTCAACCTTTTTTCGCTGTATACTTTCCGAACGAGGAAAGCATTCCATGGAAAATCAATGACCTCCGAAATACAATTTTTCATGGGAAGGCCATCAAAGATGCGAAGTATGAAGGTCAGATCATTTCCGAAGAAGCTACCATTGAGAAAGTTTTTCTTGCAGCACAGGCAGCCTCCATGCAACTCACGAAATTTGAAGAGATGATTGATGGTCCACATGCGTTAGCCGAACGCTGGCGCAAACGATTGGAAGAACTTGGCGAGCCACTTCAATAGTCAGCAGTTAGCAAGCATCCCTTAGGCCTCCATCGCTCTCCCAGCTTATCCTGCCGACTCAACCCTTGAGGCCATTCATGCACTCCGTCCCTGCCCTTGCCGCACAGGGACCGCCAATGGGGGATTTGAATCTATCCAACGCTGCGGTATACTCCTTCCATGTCGTTCAGCCTCCCTCTCAAAGACATGAGTCTCCACGAAAAACTTTCCGCGATGGAGTCACTGCGGGAAGATCTCGCCCGCACCCCGGAAACCATAGAATCTCCTGCCTGGCATAAAGACATTCTGGGTGAGCGCCGCCAGCGTGTCACCGACGGATCGTCTCGATTCGTCGATTGGGAAACCGCGAAAGCCGACATCCGCAACAAGCTCTCGTGAAAATCCAAATCCTGGATGAGGCACCCTCTTTACAGCTCCCTTGCCTTACTGTAACCGTATCAGTTACACTCTTTCCCGGTGATCATTGGATTCAGACACAAAGGACTGGCGAAGTTTTTTGAGACCGGTTCCAAGTCAGGCATTCAAGCCCAACATGCGACCCGTCTTCGTCTGATCCTGGGTCGCCTTGGTGCCTCTGCAGCTCCGCACGATATGGCACTGCCGGGGTTGGCATTGCACCCCCTCAAAGGAAGCCAAGCCGGCCGATGGGCAGTCTCAGTGAGCGGAAACTGGAGGATTACCTTTGAGTTTTCAGGGAAAGACGTGGCTGCGGTGGATTACGAGGACTACCACTGAAGGAAAACATCATGCGCATGCACAACCCGCCGCATCCTGGTGAAGTCATCAAATCGCTCTGCCTTGAACCATTAGGCATCACCGTGACTCAGGCGGCCGAAGCCTTGGGAGTAAGCCGAAAAACCCTTTCGGCGATTCTGAACGGTCGGGCCGGAGTCAGTCCGGAGATGGCGGTCCGCCTCTCAATTGCATTCAGTACGACCGCTGAAAGCTGGCTGAACCAGCAAACTCAGTATGACCTGTGGCATGCAGAACAACGGCGCAAGCGCCTGCGGGTTATGAAATTGTCGGCCTAAAGACACTTTAACTGCTTTCATTTTTCTTCACCATGCAATTTGACGCCGCCCTAGCCGCACAAACCGCGTTTCAAACGGCCGAACCCGAGCTCGGCTCCGACTGGGATGCCGCCGTGGAGCTCGAGAACACGTTTTCCTCCAACGCCGGCTCGACGGGACGGGAGGCCTATGAGGGGCTGCTCGATCTTGCGCAACGGCACCCCACCGCTCATTCCTTTCACGCCTTCTGCATTTACATCACCTGGCAACAGGCGACAGAAGAAACCATCGCCCGCCATTTTGAAACCGGCATGAAGCTCTGTGAAGCGTATCTCGCGCCTCGTGAAGCGCAAACGGGAAAAGATTCTGAACAGATCAAGGAACTGTACGAGTCATTCAGGGCCGGATTAGGCCTGGAAGAGGAAGACGAGATCCAAATCGAGTTTAGAAAAGACACGCCCAAGGGGGGCGACTGAGCCAACCCGTGAGGGGTAAGGCGTAAGGTGTGAGGCGTCTGAGACAGACAGAATCAGCACATTATGTGTTCTTACCCCCCCCCCCACGTCTCACGCTTTACGAAATTCCCATGGCTGATGAGCACAAACATCGGGGGCGGATTTTTCTTCATCGTGGCGACCTGACGCAAGCCCGCACTGCCTGGGAAGCCGCCGTGGCCGATGACCGCGCCGCACACAATCCCCGCGAACTATCGACCTCGCTCGGCAACCTGGGGAACACCTGCGCATTGATGCAGGACTTTGCCGCCGCGGAACATTGTTATCGCGAAGTGCTGGACATTCAACGGACGGAAGGCAATCGGCACGCCATCGCGCATACGCTGGCCAATCTCGGCAATCTCCAGATCGGCGCGGACCGTCCGGACAAAGCCCGCCCCTACTACCTCGAAGCGCTGGACCTCCTGCGCGCGCTCAACGATGACCGCGCGCTCGGCATTCTCTACAACAACCTGGCGCTGCAAGAGGCGCGCAACGGGCAGTGGGAACAGGCGATCGCCACATTCACGCAGGCCTTGGATTGCCACCGGGTCGTCGGCAACGAAGAAGGCCTGGCCGTGACCTATAGTCAATTAGGGAAATGCTACCTCGACCAAGGAGATCTGGTCCGAGCCGAGCGCTGTCTGAACAATGCCTCAGAACATTACATCAAACTCGGCAACGAGCCGGCGGAAGCCGCGGTGCTTCGATGGCTTGCCACAATCTATGAAACTCGCTGTGACCAGGTTTCGGCAAAACGCTGCCTGGGCCGTGTCATCTCGCTCGACCAGCGCTACACACTGCCTGAACTCCAAACGGATTTGGTGCGCCTCGCTGAACTGAACCGCGCCGGTTAGCCCCTCTACTCACGATCCTTCCATCTCTCGGCACATTCCATCCTCTGTCCAGTATTCTTGTATTTTCCGACAAGCCATGCGTTTCAAATCGCTGGACAGGATCAAAACCTCTGCTACCCTTGACACGTCACACCTGGACGCGCCTGTTGATCAAGTTTCACCGCATACAAGCCGACAGGGTATTGACCTGGAGATAGCATGGCCCTGCTTGCGCGAACCGTCACTACCTTCACCACCCTCACACTCATCACCATCCTGATAGCTCCCGGCGTCCGGGCCGACGATGTTTCCCCGACAATCACTGTCGGCACACAGGAAGTAGGGCTCACCGCCGGCTATATGTTCTCTCACCGCTTGACTGAACTGCACACGACGAAACAGCATGGCCCGGCGTTGATGCCGTCGTGGATGATGACTCTGACCGATCCCATCGGCGAGAGCTGGTACCGGGGGCAAGTCTCGATCGGCGCCGAGATGGTCTATCTCCAGTTTCGCGAACCGATCCTGACCCATGGCGTCGGCTTCACGCCAAGAATCAAGTACACGTTCGTCGCCTTGGGCCGTCTCCGGCCGTATGCAGAATTCACCGGCGGGCCCTTCTGGACCGATCTCGGCGGGAATATCGACGAACAGGCCAATGAGTTCAACTTTGTGCTCACAGGGGGAGTGGGCGTGTCCTGGTTTCTCACGCCGCAACTCGCCGCCAACGCCGGCTACCGCTTCCATCATATCTCCAACGCCGGAACCGCATTCCCGAATCTTGGACTGAATGCAAGTCTGCCCTTCGGTGGCTTTTCATTCTATTTCTGAGGAGACGACGATCATGACGATAGATGCCCGTTGGTCGGTCCTGGGTCTCGTAGGATTCGTGCTGTGCAGCATGACCGCCTGCGCTCGATGGATCGACGTGAACCCTCCCTCATCAGGTCCACAAGAAACCATCTCGCATGCGCTCGCCAGCGATGAACGGGTCCCACTGGTGATGGACACCTTCCGCTTGTCGCAGAACGGCACGCCTCAAAATCCTTCGCCCGAAGCCGAGCGCCGGGTCTTGAATGCGGTCCAGGAAACGCGTCTCTTTTCCACACTCCTTCCTCTCGGAGGAGCCTCCGCGTTGCCCGACGGCAAGGCGGTCACGGCTCGGGTCACATTTGACGAAACGATCGACTCCCATTCAGGGCACACGGCCTTGAAGGGCATCGTCATCGGGGCTTCCATGTTCCTCCTCTCGCCGATCATCGAGCTGGACTACGACTATACCGCGCAGGCGCATCTGGAACTTGAGCGCTGGGACGGGCACGTGACGCACTATGAAGCACGATCATCCGGGACAGCCCATTACAATCTGTTCGGCGCCAGTCCCGTCGTGATCAATGAACTGAAGGGACAAGTGATCGAAACCTGCCTGAACTCATTGATGAATCAATTGGTGCAGGACACTCCTTTGTATATGGCGAGCAAGACGCCCTTGCCAGCCTCGACGATCCACACGGTCACCGTGAAGGCACGGCGGCCTGCAACCCTTCAGGGAGCTCTTCCTGCTATTCCAGTCTCGGAGCATTCAGCTCCCTAACCCGTATACGATTCACGAAGACTGCTACTGCAACCGCCCGCACGCTTCGTTGCTTGTAGCGCGTGAAGCGTCATTCCGTGGCAAGAAAGAGCCTATGGCTTATGGCATCCGGACGTGAGGCGTGAGGGGTAAGGGGTGAGTTGTGGAAATCCAAAGCAGGGAGCAGATCGCAGTGTTGAATTGAGAATTGAACGTTGAGAGTTTTCAGACGCAACTCACCATTCTTCATTCTCAACTCACAACTGTCCGGCTCAGTCTCGTGCTAAACGCCATCAGCTATACGCTCTTCTCCTGAACGTCACCCGGGCATCTGGCCGATCCAACTCCTTCAATGGTATAGTACCGCATCGATACAAACGGAGACGCACGTCATGGACATTGCTGCATTTCGCCTCATGGTCGCCAAACACCCAAAAGGGTTTCTCGGCCGGTATGGCCTCGGCAACAAGATTCTCCAGGAAGGCGGCAGTGTTGAGGAAGCCGTCGAACATCTCACCGTCGCCACACAATTGGACCCGACCCATGTCGCATCGCATCTGGCTCTGGGCCGTGCGTTGCTCGGATTAGGCAAGACAGCCGACGCGAAACCCATTCTCGCCGCCGGCATTGAGGCCGCACTCTCGGGACGATCCAATGGCGGCAAGGACCTGGTACCTGAGATGCAGCAGTTGTTGCTCACCCTTGGATGAGTACCCCTGTACAAGAGAGGAGTCGCCTGTGAATCTCGACGATGCCAGAAAACGGATTGAAACAGCCGTCACACAATATGGACAGCACGCCGCCCCGGCCATTGACCTCGTGATGGCTGAAGTGCGCTCCGATATGGGAACCGGCGCATTCAACGAATTGGTCGAAGAATTCGATCTTGAATTGTTGTACAATATCGCGCCGATGGAATCGGATCATTCCTCCAGTTGAGCCAGGTAGAGCCTTGCCAAGGTACAAGGAACAAGTGTCTTCCCCGCTGATTTTCCCTCGCCATTGTTTCCCTTGCCCCTTGTCCCTTGCTCCCTTTTTACTTCTCTTCTGATGCCTCTCCTCTGGGCTGCGATCTCAGCACACGGATTCGGTCACGCTGCGCAAGTGGTGCCTGTGCTCAATGCCCTGGGCCGGCTCGTTCCCAATCTCCGCGTGCTGCTGCGAACCATGGTCCCTGCCTCGTTCTTCGAACACCGCCTGACGGTTCCGTGGGAGTTGAGCGCGGTCCAACAGGATATCGGTTGCATTCAGAACGGCCCGCTGACGATCGATGTGGACGCCACCTGGCGCGAACACAACCGGTTTCACCTCACCTGGGACGACCGGATGCGCGCGGAGGTCGACGCGATGCGCGCCGTCCATCCGGACATGATCCTGGCTGACACGCCGTACCTGGCCGTGGCAGCCGGCGCGCAGGCCGCTTGTCCCACCGTCGCCCTTGTCAGTCTCACCTGGGATCTGGTTCTGGCAGAATATCCGGCACCGCCTGACATCGCCGGATGGACACTGCTCCAGTCAATTCGACAGGCCTATGCCAAAGCTGATCTCGCCCTCCGCATCACGCCTGCTCCGAAGATGGAACTCTTTACCCCTCTCATCGACATCGGACCTATCGCCGAGCCGGCAGCCTCAGCCCGAGAACAGCTTGCTGCGCTGTTGCAGCTTGCTCCGGGGGAACGGACCGTGCTCGTGGGATTCGGCGGGATACCTCAGGCTTCACTTCCTTTCGCCCAACTTGAACCGCTGACCGGCTATCGCTTCCTCTTCGACGGGCCCATTCCTTCGGACAGCACTCGAGTCATCTCTACTCAGTCTCTGCCGCTTTCATTTAAGACGCTGCTGGCATCCGTCGATATCATTCTGACCAAACCGGGGTATGGCACCCTCGTTGAAGCCGTCGCACTTGGCATACCGCTCGTCTATGTCCGTCGATACAACTTTGCCGATGAACAGCCGCTTGTAGACTATCTCCATCGCCATGGACGCGGAGTGGAACTGACCAAAGAGGATTTTGTCAGCGGGCGATGGGCGCCTGCAATCCAATCGGCATTCGATCTTCCAAGACCGGCAACGCCGGCAGCCTCAACAGGAGCGGAAGAAGCGGCTTCCCACTTAGCACGGTTTTTCTGAAACGCAGCGACCGAACGTCCATTCGTATTTCACATATCCTTTTGCCCGATCCATCCGGTAGGTATATAGTTCTTGTCGTCGACAAACTCTGATGTTCGCGTCGAACGGACCACATCTATGGATAGTCCATTGCAACAGGCACAGCTCGCGGCATCGGCCATTGACCCCAAACTGATGGCTCGCGTGGCGAAGGGGGACCACCAGGCCTTCAGCCAGCTCTACGACCAATCCTGCGCATTGCTATACAGCCTGGCCTTACGGATTCTGGGCAGCCGTGAGGACGCCGCAGAACTTCTGCAAGAGGTCTATCTCGAAATTTGGAGAAAGGTTGTGCGCTACGACGTCGGGCGAGGCACGCCGATCGCGTGGCTCATCACCCTGACACACAGTCGTGCCGTAGACCGATTGCGCATGCCTGGCGCTCGTCCCCGTCATCAAGCCGGTGAACTGCTCACAAGCTCGTTGGCGCCGACCGGCGCAGACCGCAGTTCCAGCCCATTTGAATCGCACGCGGATCAAGAACTCAAAAGCCTGGTCAGCGAGGCATGGGCCGACTTGCCGCGACCTCAGCAGCAGGCCATCGAACTGGCCTATTATGAGGGATTGTCCAGGGCAGAAATCGCAGCGCGGGTCAATGAGCCATTAGACGCTGTGAAGACGCGTATCAAACTGGGTATGTCTAAGTTACGCGAAGCCTTGCGCTGCCATTGGGACCGGGCCGGCTCGTTATGACACACGAAGAATTGGAAGATGCAGTCCCCTTGTATGCCGTTGGAGCCTTGGAACGGACCGAACGGCAAGTGCTTGAGGCGCATTTGCTCTCCGGATGTCTCGTGTGCCACGCCTCCCTCAAGGAACATCAGTCGGTGGCCGTTCTTCTCCCGTTCAGTCTCACCCTCACGCAGCCACCCCGCGCCATCAAGGCCAAGATTATGGCGGCACGAACACCGGCCACTGCTGCAGAATCCGTCACGCAACCACCGAACAAGCCAAGCCTCGAGCCAGGCGAATGGATGAATCATCTCTTTCCACCGGATGAGCCATCTCGAGCTTCGTCATTTGCCTGGGTAGCAGGAGTCGTCCTCCTCGCCCTCCTCGCCGGCGGTGGCTACTTCGCATGGGACTCTCACACTCGAATCGCCGAGGACACGACAAAACTGGCTCAATTGCAAACCGAGTTAGACAGAACCAGATCCGCCCTGGCTGAGCGTGAGCGATCTCTGACCGCGTCGCGGGAGGACATCCAACACCGCACGTCTGACGTAGCAGCCCTGAAAGAGCAACTGATCCAGCGTGAGGCTGAATTGGACGATGCTCAGGCACAACTCGCCCTGCGAGGCGGGCCGCCCCTGCGGACGCCGCAGGATGAACTGGGCCTCTTGCTGCGCACTCCGGACGTCAAAGCGACCCCCATGACCGGCACGACGATGGCGAAGCCGGCTGCAGGCATGCTCCTGTTTGATGCCCGAACGAAGAAAGCATGGCTCTATGCGGTCAATCTCCCTGCCTGTCCGGATGGAGCGACCTACCAGGTGTGGGCCGTATACGAGAAACCGCTGAGCGTAGGGATATTCCAGGTCAGCAGCGGAGAAACCTCTCATTTGTTCGTCACCCCGTTGCCCAACTTCAAACGCGCCAATAAATTTGTGGTCAGTCTGGAACCGGCCGGCGGACGGTCTGAACTCTCAGGCCCGGTCTACCTTTCCACTCAATTGCCCTAGCCCGCATTATTCATGAGCATCTCCGTGCGGAATGCATGACGCAGCGCTGTTCCAGCCTGGCTCGTCTATATGTTAGCATCCCCCGCGTAGGCCCTGATTCCGTACGATCCAAACCACATGCCACAGTCGCACGATCGCGATCTCCATTTCATGCAGACGGCCCTTCAGCAGGCGGCGCTGGCGCCGGCAGTCGGCGAAGTGCCGATCGCCGCAGTCCTCGTACATGAGGGGCAGATACTGGCCTCTGCGCACAACAACCGGGAAACCACGCAAGATCCGACGGGTCATGCGGAACTGATCGTCATCCGGCAGGCGGCTCAGCTATTGCACAGTTGGCGTCTGACTGACGCCACGCTCTACGTGACCTTGGAGCCCTGTGCCATGTGTGCCGGTGCCATCATACAATCCCGCATCGCGCGGCTCGTCTTCGGCGCCTGGGATCCGAAGGCCGGCGCCTGTGGATCGATCTTCGACATTCCCGCCGAGCGCCGGCTCAATCACCGTGTGGAGGTCGCAGGCGGCGTCTTGGAACGAGAAAGTCAGGCGCTGTTGCAGAATTTCTTCCGGCCGAAACGGCAGGGAACGGCGTTGAAGCACGACCCTCGCGCATAGCTTCTTCAGCGCTCAGGAAGGTGCCTTGCTGTTGAACGATGCAGATGCTATATCATCTACAACATCGTTAGCAGGAGAGTGAATCCGACCGGCAGGAGGTTGGTGACCTATCCGGCAATTCCCAACACCCGCGGCTTTCTTCTTCGTCATTGCTTTGTCGGCAATGGTGTCTCCTCCTGGCGCATCGGCCATCGAGGCGGTTCCGGTTTTTTTCCCCCTCCGCCCGTTCAATTTTGACGTCTCGTTCAATCAGCGGACATTTGCGCCACAGGCCAGGGTTCTCGCCGTCCAAGCCGGCTTCACCGCCCTTCGCTATGGTTCGCTTGAGGTGAGAACCGTCTACCAATACTATAGCCACCACACTCAGACCTTCACGACCGACCAACATTCGCTGTATCTGAACCCCCGGTGGAATAATTTCATTGATGTGTTGGATTTCCCCAGACACAAACCAATGAATCGGATTATCCGGCATCTCCTGTTTGGGCCGCTGGAAGACAGGGCGGTTCCGTATGTGGGCGCGCTGCTTGGCGGAACGCTACCCGGCCGGGATGACCTGTCTCCGGGATATCTGTATGGAGGCCAGGTCGGGGTCCGGTTCCCCGTTGCGCAGGGAGTGTCAGTGGATATGGGATTCCAGTATTCGCGGTTTGAAATTGACTTCAAAAGCAAGTCCGATTTAACGGACCAATGGCTCTTTACCATCGGCATTCGACTCTGAATAAGATGACCATCGCGAGATCCCCCAGCGGTGCTGAAGGCAGTCAGGGGAAAGCCACACGTGACCGAGGGACATCGGGCGCTGACGCCGCGGTTCTCTTGCTCCTGATACTTGGCCTGCTGCTGCAGGGATGCGGGCTGGTCTTTGACGCAGTCGAATTGGTCCACCCCTTGACCCGCGATGAGCTATCAACCATGTGTGCCCAGCGGCAGATTCGTGTCGGCATTTCCGTCGAACCGTTCCGCCCCTTTGTATTTCCGGCTGTCTATACCGACGAAGGCGTTCGAGTGACCGGCTTCGACGTCGAGCTGATTCGCGAGGTGGCCGACGCGCTGACCGTCCATTGCGGCGGGCAGCAACCCATCGTGCCCACGTTGCATGTGACCAGATTCCGTGATCTCTTCATTGAACTGGATGAAGGGCACATCGATCTTTTTGTCTCATCGTTCAGCGGGAATGTCCCCGGCGGAACCCCCTCGGGCCTGTGGTCATCCATTCCCTATTTTCATGGCGGAGGGGTGAGCGCCATGACCCGGAGCCCGGAAATCGCCGAGAACATTCGAACCCAGTTTCGCAAGCAGGCCGGACGCGCCGATACGCTGGCGGCGATTCGAGAGAGCCTGTCCGGCTTGACGGTCGCCGTGCAAAATCGAAGAAGCGCTCATCTCTATGCTGAAGCCAATCTCCGGGATATCCGGTTGTTGGTGTGTGATTCACTTCCCGCCGCGGTGGAGACGAAGGACCCGCACATCGACGTGATCCTGACCGATTACCCTATCCTCCAATATGTGACCAAGCAGGTCTGGCCTGACTGGCGACTTCTTGAGCGGCCTGACGGATCACCCTTGATACTCTCCCAGGAATCATTTTCCATCGTCACGGGTGCAGGGAAGAGGCGGCTCCAGTGGTTCCTCAACAACTTGTTGTACCGGTTGGAAGAACGGGGACGTTTGGCGGAGATGCGGAGACGCTGGCTCGAAGAAAACTATGCCCCGACCCGCCGGGCGACCGCCGAAGGCCTGCAGCTCGACGTCTCAAAAGTGCCCGACCACTATGACCAGGGCCAGTGCCGCATCGCGGGCGGGCTATGACGCACAAGGGAGCGCCCATGAAACCTCAGACCTGCCTGCGCATCGTCCTCATCCTGGCATCTCTGCTTCCGGGGTGGAATCTCAGCTGGGCACAGACGCACCGCGCGGAGCAGGAGCGCACCGCTCAGAATCTGGCCACCCTTCTCAATGTGGGTCGTCTCGTCGTCGAGCGCAATCAACCACTGATCAATGATCCCCGGAAAGGCGACAAGGGGTTTACGCCGGAGGCCTTTGAACATCAAGTTATCGAGGAGTTTCTCCGCCAAACGGCGATCGATCTAAACCGCCTCCCCTCTGATCTCCCCGCTCTGGCGAAAATACAATTGCCGCTGTTGCTCCGAACGAGCAAGGAAGTCGTCGCCGATGCGCAATTCGTGATCAATCAACGCGGCATCGGATATAAGAACTTCATCCCGGCCACGTTCGGCAGCCAAACCGCGCGAAAGTTCTCCAACCGCTCTCACGTCACGATCAAGCAAACCGCGCTCAACCCCAGGAACTTGAAGAACCTGCCGGATGCCTACGAAGAACAGATACTGAAACGGCTGGCCACGCAACCGGCGGCGAACACCCCCGTCACCGAATGGGTCGACGATGGCAAGATCTTACGAACCGTGACCCCGATCTATTACTCGCAGGATTGCCTGGTCTGTCATGGCGACCCCAAAGGGATGTTGGATATCTCCGGCTATCTTCGGGAAGGCGCCCGGGATGGCGATCTTGCCGGCGCAATCAGCATCCAGATTCCACTGAACAACCCGTAGCGCCCGGTCTGCCGACACGATTCAACCTCACCGATCGGAGCGAAACGCCGAGCGCTGATGCATCTGAGCCCGCCGCTACGTCGTTGACAGAGACCTGTAATCCCAAAATGACAATGTCCGGTTTCAGCAGAATAGAAATGTCCTCATCGTTGATAGACTGTTCGCTCTCAAAAGGAGGGTGGGATGGTCGGAGAGGACAGAGTCATGATGAG
>JALHMZ010000030.1 GCA_022843785.1 Nitrospira sp. | reverse complement strand
CGCCTGACCAGGTCTATTATGATCATCTGACGACACGGCAGACCGCCGCGTCGTCAGCAATCCGCCAGGCGCCACTTAAGAAATGGCCGACACTGTCCAACTAACCGGAGCCACCTCTGTTCACGAACCATAGTGGCGTCTTATACGTCCAGAGAATCGCAAGTCCAGCTCTTGTGCGGATCGGCCTAAATATTCTTATGTTTTGATTACATGATCCAAGATAAGGTTAAGAAACAAGAAATCGAAGCCGATTGGAGAGGTGTGAGGTCATTTCAATCGAGAATCCAGGTGCACTTAAATATATCTGAGGGTGAAGGGGCGGTCGGCGCAACTCATCAACTAAGGAATATATCTCATAATCTGGCATTACTTTTTGCTTTTTCAGTTTTAGAAACAACGCTAAAGCAACTTAGAGACGAAAAAGCATTTGAAGAGAAAAGGAATGGATTAAAGGCTCTTATGGACTCTAGTAAAACGAATATTTCATGGCAGGACTTCGATTTAATAGACACGGCACGAGATGAAAGAAATAAAGTAGCACATGAGCAGAAAATATTAGAACGTGCTAAATGTTGGAAATATATCGATGGCATTGAAAGTGAGTTGGTTTCATGGAATGTAGTTTCAAACAGAATCCCATTCGGCCATTAAGAACATAGCAGCGCCATCAAAGCCAACGCCCCCAAGCCACGCGGTTTACGGCAAACGGTAATACAACAGAGCTGACGACCGTTTTATGGCGGTGTGATCTTGGCCCCGAACTTCCGCACTTGGCCGTCGAGCGACCGTCGGTATCCGGCCCATAGCGGTCCGAAGTGACTGTCGGTGTTGCGGCGCCATGCGCAGTGATTGTGGGGGCGGCTAGTTCGAACCTTCGATACTCAGAGGGCTCAAGACAGGCTCGGTGCCAGCATCAGTGTTCGCCTTACCGATACTGTTGCTCAAGCGAGGTCAGGGCGCGAGATTCTTGGCGTACGTGAGAGCCCGCTCCTTCCACTCGTGCATGTCCAATTGCTCGTACAGAAACGCAGCCTGGTGAAAGTGCTGCCTCGCGAGCTCAGGCTTTGTCGGTGCTTCTAGCTTTCCCAGCCCCAAGAGCACATTGGCTTCCCCCAGGCGATTGTCCTCGGCCTTGAACAGGCTCCGCGCTTCCGTGAGGGCAGCGCGCGCCTGATCGTTCCGGCTGAGCTTAGACTCCAAGTCACCGAGGCCACCGAGGATATTGGCTTCCCCGAGGCGATCCCCCAGGGCCTTGTAGAGGTTCCGTGCCTCCGTGTAGGTGGCGCGCGCTTGATCGTTTCGGTCGAGCTTAGACTCCAAGTCACCGAGGCCACTGAGCACATTGGCTTCCCCCTGGCGATTCCCTACGGTCTTGTAGAGACTCCGCGCCTCCGTGAAGGCGGCGCGTGCCTGATCGTTCCGGCCGAGCTGGAGCTCTAAGTCACCCAGGCCACGGAGGGTATTGGCTTCCCCCAGGCGATTGTCCTCGGCCTTGAACAGGCTCCGCGCTTCCGTGAGGGCGGCGCGTGCCTGATCGTTCCGGCCGAGCCGAGACTCCAAGTTACCGAGGCCACTGAGCACATTGGCTTCCCCCAGGCGATGCCCCACGGCTTTGAACAGGCTCCGCGCCTCCGTGTAGGCATCGCGCGCCTGATCGTTCCGGCCGAGCTTAGACTCCAAGTCACCGAGGCCACGGAGGACAGTGGCTTCCCCCAGACGATTTCTCACGGCTTTGTAGAGGCTCCGCGCCTCCGTGTAGGCATCGCGCGCCTGATCGTTCCGGCTGAGCTTGTACTCCACGTCACCGAGGCCACGGAGGACAGTGGCTTCCCCCAGGCGATTCCCCACGGCTTTGAACAGGCTCCGCGCCTCCGTGAAGGCGTCGCGCGCCTGGTCGTTCCGGCCGAGCAGGCGCTCCACGTCACCGAGGCCACGGAGGGTATTGGCTTCCCCCAGGCGATTCCCCAGGGCTGTGAACAGGCTCCGCGCCTCCGTGTAGGTGGCGCGTGCCTGATCGTTCCGGCCGAGCTTGGATTCCAAATCACCGAGGCCACGGAGGACAGTGGCTTCCCCCAGGCGATGCCCCAGGGCTGTGAACAGGGTCCGCGCCTCCGTGTAGGCATCGCGCGCCTGATCGTTCCGGCCGAGCTGGAGCTCTAAGTCACCCAGGCCACGGAGGGTATTGGCTTCCCCCAGGCGATCCTTCACGGCCTTGGAGAGGGTCCGCGCCTCCGTGAGGGCGTCGCGCGCCGCATCGTCCCGGCCGAGCTTGCGCTCCAAGTCACCCAGGCCACTGAGGGCATGAGCTTCCCCCTGGCGATGCCCCACGGCTGCGTAGAGGCTCCGCGCCTCCGTGAAGGCATCGCGCGCCTGATCGTTCCGGCCGAGCGTGGACTCCAAGTCACCCAGGCCGCGGAGGACATGGGCCTGCCCCGCTCGATCCTCAAGGTTCGTATACAGCGCTGAGGCCTCCCCATAGGCCTGACGTGCTGCCGCGTGGTCCCCTGTCAGACTTGAAGCGAAGGCCGATTGCAACAGTGCGGCAGCCTTGCCTCGGGTCACTCCGCTTGCTCCGGCGTCCAGAATTTTTCCCATAGCCCAGAGATACGGATCAGCGTCAGGCGCCGTCGGCTCAGCCATTCCAGAATGATCAAATGGCATTGATTGCAGGGGGCCATCACAGCGTGATGCTGCCATCTCTTTTGGTACGACAAGTACGCGGTACATCTCGAGCGTTTCATGTGCACAATACGCCTTGGGAAATTCGGCCTTGGATTCGTCTCGATCTCCCATTAGGTGGATCCACGAATCTTCAAGGCTTGAAATGTAGGCATTGAGTGATGCGGGCTCCATGTTCTTTAGTTGAGGGTTGGATGACACCCATGTGGCGACACTGGCAATGTTTGCTCCTTGGGCTGGTGTGGACAGGAATACCACGCCTCTCACCCGCCGCAGGAGCGCCACATCTTCTCCGCGATTCAGCCGCGTGAGCAGGCTCTTCGTCACGAGGCCACCCATGCTATGGGCGATGACATAGATCTCGTCATACCGTTCAAATACATTCCGACTCATCAACTGACCGAGCTCATGGCCCGCGGTCTCATGAATGTTAGGCGCTTTGCCACTAATGGGCGTAGGGTAGTTCATGAGGTAGATGTCATAGCCCGCAAACCGGGAGTCGTTCTTGACCATCGCGGGCCAAAAGGTTTCCTGCTCCGGATCGCCCCACGTCCTGGCGGCGTTTCCAAAGATCCCATGGACAAAGATGATCAGCTTTGCATTCTTGTGTTCGGGCGCTTCTCGATAGAAGTGCGACGGCCGCCCTTGTGTGGGCAAACAGGCTTGTTGATTGCTGGGACATTGCTGCGGGCTGCCGGAGCAACCAACTAGGCCGATTGTAATCAGGCCGAAGACGAAATGGAGAACGAGAGGTCCCTGAGAAGGGCGGGCGTATAGCACGTGCGGATCAGAATCGGCGCCAGGCTTCTTTGCGTGCATCACAGTTGTCTATCCCGACGCTCCTGCATAATACGAAGTTTGTTTGAGGGGGGGGAGGGCATGATGCCTCAGTAATCTTGCCAATTCAAGCGGGTTGCGAATATTAGACGATAACGACTTCGGCCGAGCTCTCTCGACGCTCGGTCAGCAACCCTACATTAGGTCCCTGTGCCACTCTCACCGTAGAGATCCTGTGCTGCGAGGACCTGCCGCCCGAGGACATCTGGTCAATGCTGGCCTGAAAAGTGGGGGCACTCATTGCGCGTGGTGCTTCTCCCCTTACATTCGTCGGCTTCAGGAGTTGATGACCTCGCCATGGAATCCTTCGACCGGCTGCTTTTTAATAATTGGTCCTGACGCCTAGCGGTCGGGTCGATTTCAGCCAGGTCATTGTCACGCGGACGATAAACGCCCCTGGGTAGCGTGGCAGGTACTCACGTAGATCTCGTTCGGCATCCTCGCGCGAGCTGTACATAGGCCCGAAGGGGTTAAATCCTGCTCATCTTCTTCAACGACCTCGTAACGATTTCTTGATCTGTCGTGATCACGCTCCTTTGGTTGTAGTTCTGGTTGTAGTCGTCAATCCAATCTAATCTCACTTGGCACTCTTTGAGAATGAGTGTGATTGAATGAGAAAGTCAGCACGGATACAGTCGAATGGTCGATTCATAGTCCCGCTCAATAACACTTGATCCTACCGCCTCGTGGCCCTTAAAATCCCTCGGGCTCACAAGGCCCGTGCCGGTTCGATTCCGGCCTCCGGCACCAGTCGTATGAGAATCAGGCCTGTGCTGCAAACGAACCGATTGAGGGATGCATGGATACAAAAGGGATTGTGTCGATGGTTGCCGGGATTACGCTCTTTTTTCTCGTCATCGGGATCGGAGCGTGGGTGATGACATCGCCGCTCGAAGCCAGTGAGACGCAGGCGAAGCGGTGCAATGACTACGTGGACGAGTTGGATATGGTGAAGAAGTACAACTGGTTCTGGACTCCCTATCACCGGCGAATGGCCTTCAACGATTGCGTCACGAAGAAGTTGGGCTCGTAACCGCAACCATAAAGAAACTGTTCCGCCGGAACTCTCGTTCCGAGAGAGTTCCGGCGAGATAAGCGAGATAAGGTTGGTCGGTTGTGTCCGCCAGCTCAATCAGTGTGAAAATTCGTGTGTGCCTGGAAGATACGATGAGGGAGCGGATTTCTCGTCGTCCGGTCGAAAGAGCCGATGGCGTAGGCGGGGTTCCCAGCATCGGTCAATCGTCATTCGATCCGGACCACTCGCCACCTGCTACTTGCCATTCACCATCAGGTCAGGATGCTATCTGCCATCAGCTGTCAGCTCTTGTCCTTTTAATATTCGTCGATTTCTTCCGTTTCATCGATCAATTCTGCCGTGATCTCAGCCGGTTCTCCAGTCCATTGAGTCAGAGGGATGCCTTTGGCTTTCAGGATGGCTTCCTGTTCGGTTCCCGCCGCAACGGTCAGTTCATAGTTAATCATGTGCCGCACTTGAAACATTCTCATAGCATCTCCTGTGACACCGGCGCTGCCGGCATGACTGAACAATTCCACGGTTCGTTCATGTAAGGGGCGAACTTGTTTTTATCCTAAGTGTGACGGTATTGGGAAGTCCAATTGAAAATGCGACGTGAGCCGGTTATGACGGGTACTGATTCAGGGGGAGTCCTCATAGACGAAGACAGGGCTGGCGGCGCTCTTAGAGAAAGTATTATGATGCTGGCGACGGGATGGCAGATGGTTTTCAAGAATCTGTTCATCGAGGAGGTGTCATATGGCCGCCAAGCAGGCGTGTCCCTCATGCAAGGCTGATAATCCCAAGCGAATCAGTGATATGGACCAGCCGCAATCAGCCGCTGGTGTCAAAACAGGATTGGCTGCCCAATATATTCCCCCACGACAACCCTGGGCCTATCTCCAGGGATTTCTGATTGCCGCTCCGATCTATGCAGGCATTATGCTGTCTCTCACCTCGCCGGGTGAATCGGAGGCAAGTACGGCAAAGGCCGATCTTCTCGGGTCCATTGCCTTTCTGAGCGTGTTGGTCGGCTATGGCGTGTGGAAGAACAAGGCCTACGCGAAGAAATTGGAGGAATGGAAGAAGGCCGTCGCTTCCAAGCTGCATTGCTTGCAATGCGGCCACGTCTTTGATTCGTAGTAGCTGCGCGCATCGCTGGCTCGCAGTACTTCTACAGTTTTGTCCCCTGATCGATGTTGCAGGTTAATCCCTGCGAGAGCTCCCTCTCTGCCCGCTACGATGTATGACGTCACCAAGGCTCAATAGCATAGGACTGTGCTGCTTGGCGCTATTGGTTTTGATTGGTGAGCCGGCCTATGCCGGCTGGGTGGTGGTTGAGAAAGATTATTTGGATCCCGGGCTTCAGACCGTCTACATCGATCCGGATACTGCCATCCGGGAGGGAAATCTCGTCACGATCCGGCAATTGACCGACTACAAGTGGCTGCAGGGGAATGTTGGATTAGGGCGGTTCATGCCGGGGCCCCACCGATTTTTCTCGACGACGACCCGTAAACAATTCGATTGCGGCACAAAACGTGTGCGTCTGCTGGCGTTCACGGAGTTCTCACGGCATATGGGAAACGGCATCGCGGCGAATGGATACGTGGATCAAGACGCCTGGTTGGCGGTCGAACCTGAGAGCATCAATCACGCATTGTGGGAGGTGGTCTGTACCCGTTAAGTATTTCGCTCTATCGGCGCATTCTGCTAGAATGCGCCGCCGTGAAGAGTTTTACACGTGGTATCGCCATTGTTGAGGTTGAAACGTGACGGATACAGAGGCATCATCCCGTCGGCTGATTATGATCGGATGCGTTGTGGCTGGAGTGGGCGTGGCTGCCGGCGCGTTTGGCGCGCACATGCTGAAGACCATCCTGGATCCGCCGATGTTGGCTGCCTATGACACCGCGACGCGGTATCAGATGTACCATGCTTTCGGGATGGTGCTGGTCGGAATCGTGATGCGAGTCTATGACGATCGGCAGCTAGCCAAGGCCGGGTGGCTGTTTGCGACGGGGATGGTCTTGTTCTGCGGCAGTCTCTACGGCATCGCGCTCGCGGGGCTGAAGTGGCTGGGCCCGATCACTCCAGTAGGCGGATTGACGTTTATCACCGGGTGGGGGCTCTTGGGCTGGCGCGTGTGGCGGGGAGTGAGTCAGGGAGAAAAGAGCTGATAGCGTATGGCGAATAGCGCGTGATCGAAGGGAAAAAGCGCTTGTAGCGTGTGGCTTATAGTACGAGAGCGAACCGGAATATCAAATCATCGGCGGCTCATTGTTCTGGCCCGTGCCATAAGCTATACGCGATAGGCTCTTCTCTTGGGCTTCAGGCTCTAGGGCTTGCAATCTGCAGTGCGCTTGGCGGTAATCGGTCCCCAACCTCCGGTGTTGTTGACGAACGATCCCTCGATTCTTGTCGCCTCCTTCAATCCCTCTCGGACGAGGAGGAG
Source organism: Nitrospira sp. (assembly GCA_022843785.1). GTDB lineage: Bacteria > Nitrospirota > Nitrospiria > Nitrospirales > Nitrospiraceae > Nitrospira_D. The sequence goes on along the minus strand of JALHMZ010000030.1, from coordinate 18,665 downwards.
GCTGTCTTCCTGCACATAGCTGCCGTTTTCCCACCGTAGATATATGCTATCGCCGAGAATCACGGTTTCAACCGGCAGCGGAATATTGGGCGGTGCCTGTCCGGCCGGGGGGAAGGTGATGACAGTTTTCTGTTCCTGATGTTGCCGGTGGTTGTGAATCGTCCACTGCCACGTCCCGCAGAGGCGCGCCAGGCCTCGGGACTGTCTCACGCGATCCTTCCACTCACGGAGCGACCACCAGGCGGTCAGCGCTTCTTGATGTGCCTCAAACGCCAGCCGATGGGCTGCAAGGAGCAGGGCTGTCCGTCTCGTCTGCGACTCGGATTGAGCCGAATCCGGAGGCGATTGTTCCGTCAAGAGTCGAATGAGTTCAGAAAGAGACGGCAGGCGACTGCCGGCATTCATCCACTCTTGCCGGGCGGTAGAAGGTGTCCCTGTGGCAATTGAGGTGGCCAATGTTTCGTCACTGGCGCGCCGGATGGAATCGGCCAACTGCCATGCCGCAAGCGCTGCCATCAGCTCTTGGGCGGACTGAGATAATTCGGCAATGCCCAATTCCTTGGCCACAGCAGCCGATAATCCCTTGGCGCCTAATATGTTGGCGGCATCCTTCAATCCGAGGGCAGGACCGATGGCTGATGTGAACAGCGCCATGGCGCCGGCATTTGAATCGATCGCGGTGAGTTGAGTGGATCGGTCGGCGACAACCTCCGTCAGGAGGGCCGGCGAAGATTGGAGGGCAGGAGCTGCCATTGATGGCGTGTTGATGCAGGCCAGTACCGCCATCACAAGAGCGATCCCGACGCCATGCGGCGCGAGATGATCACGAGTCCGCATCACCCGTTCAGCGAGGCGCCAGATAATGGTAAGTGGCAAGTAGCGAGTGGCATGTGGTTCGGAGCGGATGATCCGGCTTGAAACATTAACCATTGCCCTTCACCTAGTCTGCCATCGGCTCTTCGGCTGAAATCCAGGCTCACTACGTTCCCTGGAAACAGGTTTTGAGAAAGGCCGCAGTTCGTTCCCATGCCAATGCCGTGGCGTCGGCGCGATAGGCATCCGGTTTCATCTCATTGCAGAATGCGTGAGGCACGTCCGGATAGGTCTGGATCTCTGTCCGTTTCCCGTATTCTGCGGCGGCAGCGCGCAGCTCCTGGACCTGCTCCTCGGTTGCCCACGTATCGTTGCCGGCCTGGTGATACAGCACGGGCGATGTGAGGTCGTTCATCAGTTCTCTGGGTTGGACCATTCTGCCGTAGTAGGACACGACCGCGCGTAATCGCTTGCGTTGGCAGGCGAAGCGCAGCGCATACGAACCGCCCATGCCGTAACCGACCACTCCATGGATATTTCGTTTTGCCATGGTGCGTGTATTCAGATACTCGCAGCAGGTATTGATGTCCATCAGTACCTGCGTCTCGTTCTGCTTGTCTTGCAGCGCTGCGGCGACCTCGTCGTTCGCCGTCACCATTCCACCCAGGCGGCCGTACAGATTGGGAATAATGACCATGTAGCCTTCGCAGGCCAGTCGCGCACCGAGGTCCTTCATTTGCCCGGTCAATCCCCAGCGATCGTGGAGCAGCACCAGGCCGGGATAGAGGCCTGCCGCTTGTGGCCAGAACAGCAGACTGTCGATCTGATGCTCTTTCGGCATCCGTGTTTTGAAATAGGGATCGACCATTTGGTCGGTGTGCGTGGGAATGGGGACTCCGCTCGAAAACCGCGCGGTTCCTGTCCCGATCTGTTGCAAAGTGAACGGCGCCGATTGTGTCTGTGCCATAGAGTGGAATATAGGGAGCCGTTCGCGGGAATGTCAACGGATGGCTCAGCAGCGTATCTCGTGAAGCGTCGTTCGTCTCTCGCGTTCAAGAACGAAATTGTGTCATTCTTGTTTTGCGTGTCACGCTTCACGAACGACGAGTGACGAAGATTAGTGCGCCGGTGGTGCTCGGGTAAGCAATCATGAGTCAGGGGGTATGAGATGCACAAGAGGCCACTTGGCATTGGGTTGATCGGAGTCGGGCGTCACGGTCTTCGCTATGCCCGGCATATTCTTCATGATCTACCCTCCGTGTCTCTCAAGGCGGTCTGCCGCCGGAATCCCACCCAAGGCCTCGATCTCCCCGGCGCTGAATCTGTCACGGTGTATGGGCAAGCTCGTGCGCTGATCGAGGATCCAGCCGTCGAGGCCATTATCGTCGTCACGCCGCCGATCTTTACCCGTGAAATTTGCAAGTCGGCGGTTCGGGCTCGTAAACCACTGTTGGTCGAGAAGCCGTTGGCGGCTTCAGCAGCTGATGCAGAGGCTATGGTGTCGGAGGCTCGAGAAGCCGGTGTGCCGTTGATGACGGCCCAGACATTGCGGTTTGACTCCACGATCCAGGAAATGCGGAAGCGAGGACATCTGATCGGGCGCTCCGAGCGGCTGCAGCTGACCAGTCATATCGAAATGAAGGCTACCGCTCCCGGACATGCCGATGGCTATGGCAAACGGGGGGCTTTGCTGGAAATCGGCGTTCATATGCTGGATCTTGTCCGATACCTGACCGGCGAGGAGGTGCAGGAGGTTCGCTGTACGATGGATCGTCCGCTGCGGACCGAGCCGGAGACCGTCGTGTCGGCTCAGTTGACGACCGTCGGAGGGACGGCCTGTTTCCTCGACATTGCGCGGGTACCGGAGGGACGTGTCGGATCAGCAGAGTGGATTGGATTGCAAGGGCGATTTCAGGCCGACTGGATCAGCCGTCGGCTTCGTTGGATCGGCAAGACTGAGAGCCAGGAATGGGAGTGTTCTCCATCGCAAACGGTACTCGCGACTCTGATGGCGTTTCTCGAGGCTGTGGAACAGCGCAGGCCCATGCCGATCACGGGCGAGGATGGTCTCCGTGCCGTCGAGATCGCGGAGGCCTGCTACTGTTCGGCTGAAACAGGAGGCGCGCCCATCCTTGTCGATCGTCGTTCGTGACGCGTGGTCGCTGGAAAGAGCGTATGGCGTATAGCACGAAAAGGCTAGGAGCTTATGGCTGATGGCCTGTGGCACGGGACAGAACAATGAACCGTCGATGATTTGATATTCCGGTTTGCTCTCGTACCATAGGCCATACGCTACAAGCTCTTTTCCCTTCGGTCACGTGCTATACGCCATCAGCTATAGGCTCATTTCTTTCACGCAAGACACGACTCGCTATTCCGCCACAATATGCGTGTCCGTTTCTTCGACTCCGTCGATCGCGTGGATCTTGCTGATCACGACGTCCGAGAGCGAGCGCTCGTCCTGTACGTTGATAAAAACAAAAATGTCGGGCCGTCCGAAACAAGGATGGGCCTGCTCAACGCCGGCAATGCGCTTGAGTGACGTGACGACGTCCTTCGTTTTTCCTGTTTTGACCTTAATCAGAATGTACGCTCTGGTTGCCATGGGTCCCTCCTGGAACTTTGATGGTTAATGGTGAATGGGTAATGGTGTGATGGCGAATGGTTCGATCATGAATGGTTGATGGTGAATGGTCAATGTTGAATGGCTCCCGGCATTGTCTTCCGATGAGTTGCGAAGACCGCGTGAAAGTTTTGGCCGGTTGAGGCGAGCGCCTCCTTCCCGTCTTTCACCAGTTGCATGAATTGCCGGAAGTCTTCCACCGACAGGTTGACCGTCTTGAGCCCCGGCGCCAGCGCCTCGAGTGTTTCCGGTGATGTCCGGGCAGCCGTTTCCGCGAGCGCCTCCAAAACGTCCGACGTCCACCCGTTTGCTTGGAATTGCGCCACAAGGTCCGGGGCTTCTTTCCCACGCGAGGACTCCACAGCGCGACGCATGAAATTTTGCAGGTCGGGATGTGTGCTTTTGGCAAACAGCGACTGCAGTTGTATCACAGACTTGATGATGCGGTCGGCTTCTTTGGTGCCTTCCGGCGGGAGGATACGCGCCTGTTCGAGTGTGGCAAGAACCGCCATCGCCGACCCAACATGAGGCGACGCGGGTTTTCCCGGCCGTTGCACCTGGATTGAAGAAGTAGAGGAGGCGGCAGATGAAGAGACAGGGAGAGTCATGTCCCAAGAAGAAAGCAAGAGGTTGCCGATAATCAAGATGGCGACCGGACAAGACTTCTGTGTCGATCTCGAGAGAACTGAAACGAGGGGTTCCTCCGGACGCACACACCAGAGGCGCATAGCAGGGGATTATACAGAGTTGGGCAGGTGGCCGCCAGTGCCGACAACGGTGAGAGGTTCTATTGAAACCTATCTAAATAGTTTCTATAATTGGCTCTTTTTCCGGGCATAGAAAGGCTGCTGTCGGCATGCTCGCCAAGGTTACGAGCGCGGCGCTCGTCGGTCTCGATGCCCATCTGGTAGATGTTGAAGTCGATATTTCAGGTGGCCTTCCCCAGTTTTCCGTCGTTGGGTTGCCCGATGCCACTGTCAAGGAAAGCCGGGATCGGGTCCGCTCCGCGCTGAAGAACACCGGGTTTCATTTTCCTGCCAAGCGGATCACTGTGAATCTTGCCCCGGCCGGCATCAAGAAGGAAGGGTCCGGGCTCGATCTGGCCATCGCCATCGGCATTCTCGTCGCCGAAGACGTGATTCCACAGACAACACTGAGTCATCGTGTCCTGATCGGAGAACTGTCGCTGGATGGCCGGGTGAAACCGATCACAGGCGCGCTGTCGTTCGGGCTCGCCTGCCGCAAGGGGTATGAGCTGATACTTCCGGCTGATAACGGCCCTGAAGCCGCGCTGGTTGAAGGGGTGTGCGCGTACCCGATCCACACGCTGCCGCAGGCCGTGGAATTTCTCAAAGGGGGCCAGGTCGTCGCGCCGAGTCTGTCGAACTATGGCATGTTGGAATCGTCAAGGCCGGTGGAGGATGAAGACTTTGCTGATGTCCGTGGCCAGGACCATGCGAAACGGGCGCTCGAAGTGGCGGCGGCAGGCGGGCATAACGTCTTGATGGTCGGTCCTCCCGGCTCCGGCAAGACCATGCTGGCGCGCCGGTTCCCTTCGATTCTCCCGTTGTTGGATTTGGAGGAAGCAATCGAAACCACGCGCGTGCACAGCGTTGCGGGGCAACTCGCTCCCGATCGGCCCCTCTTGATGGTTCGCCCGTTTCGGGCTCCGCATCATAGCATCTCCGACGCCGGCCTGGTCGGCGGCGGGACGGTGCCGAAACCGGGGGAAGTGTCGCTCGCGCACAACGGGGTGTTGTTTCTCGACGAGTCGCCCGAATTCAAACGGGGTGTGTTGGAAGGGCTCCGGCAGCCGCTCGAAGACGGACAGGTGACATTGACGAGGGCCAGCGGGTCGCTGAAGTATCCCGCGCGGTTCATGCTGGTCGCCGCCATGAATCCGTGCCCTTGCGGGTATTACGGGGACCGATCGAGGCCCTGCGTCTGCACGGTCACACAGATCCGCCGCTACCGCGCAAAACTTTCCGGCCCCTTGCTCGATCGGTTGGATATCCATCTGGACGTGCCGCCTGTGCCGGTGCGGGAACTGCGCGCGGAACTTCCGTCGGCAGAAACTTCTGCGGCGATTCGCGCGCGCGTCGTGGCGGCTCGCGACCGCCAGCGCCGGCGGTATCGAAGCGACGGCTTCTATACGAATGCCCAGTTGAAGCCGCGCCTCGTGAAGCGGTATTGTGGGCTCGACCAGCAGGCTCAGGACTTGCTGGAACAGGCCATGACCAGGCTGCGACTCTCGGCGCGGGCGCATGGACGCATTCTGCGCGTGGCGCGGACCATTGCCGATTTAGCTGAGTCTGATAAGATTGAGGCCATGCATGTTGCAGAGGCCATTCAGTATCGCTCGTTCGACCGCAATCCGGAGGCGTGAGGAGTTCTGTCGTGTCGACCGTCAAAGTATTTCTCTGGTGGTTTCTCATCGGCGCGACAATGGCGCTGTCGGTGATCATGCTGCAAGGCGGGATCAGAGAAGTGATGGAGGCGCAAGGGTCTGTCTGGGATCTCAAGCTCGCAGAGTTGATGATTACGATTACGGGGGGAGGACTGTTGGCCGGCTGCATTGCCTTGATCCTCGACCGCATTAAGAAAGCGTGAATATGAATATTGAAGTTGGGTCTAATCTGTATCGCAACACTGATGGAACGATCGAAATCGAGGGAGTGCCGCAAATTCAGGTGGTCCGTCACCCTTCGACCGGTGCGCTGCTGGTCAATTTTGCGCTGTTCGACTCAGTCGGACGGATGTTGGCCAAGATGGTGGACAGCACGCTGATGTTCAACGATCGGCGCGCGTACGAGGTGAGCAAAACGGCCGAGAGTGTGGCCGTCAAGGAAATCGCATCGAATAAAGTGCTGCTCAAGATGGAGGTCACATCTCCCGGTGTCGTCTCCTTTTCTCAAGGAGAGTTTCACACGATGAAGGGACACATGCTTGAAGTGTCGGCGAAAGAGTGGAGGCTCGACAAGCAGGTGAAGAGCAGTCAGACCATCGACGCAAACGGCGGCGCCGTGATGATCAGCTAGACGGCGCGGTTCTTTCGGTCACGGTCGGCACGACGATCACCCCGCTGTCTTTCACATCCACCGACGCCGTATCGCCGTCCCGTAACTCTCCCCGTACCAGCAAACGCGCAATCGGTGTTTCCACATCTTGCTGAATGAGCCGCTTGAGCGGTCTTGCTCCATAGACTGGATCATAGCCCCGTTCGCCCAGTTGCTTGAGAGCTGCCGGAGTCAGTGCCAGTGTAATCCGTCGTTCGTCAAGTCTGCGACGAAGCCGGTCCAGCTGAATCTCCACGATCTTCATCAGGTGTTCGGCCCCCAGCGGATGGAACACCACCGCTTCATCGACGCGATTCAAAAACTCCGGCCTGAAATGGTGCTGGAGTTCGCCCATCACCACCGTCCGCATCTGCTCATAAGAGGCGCCCTGTTGCTGCGCGTCAAGAATGTGAGGGCTGCCGATGTTGGAGGTCATGATCAACACGGTATTTTTGAAGTCCACTGTGCGGCCTTGAGAATCGGTCAGCCGTCCGTCGTCCAGCACTTGCAGCAGCACATTGAACACGTCGTGGTGGGCCTTTTCGATTTCATCGAACAGGATCACGGAGAAGGGACGCCGGCGGACCGCTTCGGTCAGTTGTCCGCCTTCTTCGAAGCCGATATAGCCGGGAGGCGCGCCGATGAGTCGGGAGACTGTGTGTTTTTCCATGTATTCCGACATGTCGATTCTGACGAGATTGGCCTCGTCGTCGAACAGCACGGTGGCCAGGGCCCGCGCCAGTTCGGTTTTTCCCACGCCGGTGGGGCCGAGAAAGAGGAAAGAACCGATCGGACGGTTCGGATCTTTGATGCCGGAGCGCGCGCGCAGTACGGCGTCCGCCACGGCTCTGACGCCTTCCTCCTGGCCTACCACGCGCTGGTGCAGGAGGTCCTCGAGCTTCAGCAGTTTCTCGGTTTCGCCTTCGAGCAGGCGGGAGACGGGGATGCCGGTCCAGCGGCCGACCACCGCCGCAATCTCATCCTCGTCGACTTCTTCTTTCAGCAGTCTGGACTCATCCTGCTTTTTCCCCAAATGCTGCTGTTCGATTCCGAGTTCCCGTTCCAAACGAGGCAATTCCCCGTAACGGAGCTCCGCCACGCGATTGAGGTCGTAGGCCCGCTCCGCCTGCTCGATGTTGCGTTTCACTTCTTCGATGGCTTCGCGTGTCTTGCGCAGGCGGGAGACGGAGGCCTTTTCCGATTCCCATCTGGTTTTCAACGCCTCCATGCCGCGCCGCTTGTCGTCCAATTCCGATTCGAGCGTCGCCAGACGGGCCGCGCTTGCCTCATCTTTTTCCCTCTTCAGCGCTTCCCGTTCAATCTCCAATTGGAGTACCTTGCGCGAGATCTCGTCCAGTTCGGCTGGAAGGCTGTCGATCTCGGTGCGAAGGCGCGCTGCCGCTTCATCCACCAGATCGATGGCTTTGTCGGGCAAAAAGCGATCGGCGATATACCGGTGCGACAGTTTCGCCGCCGCCACCAACGCGCTGTCTTTGATCCGTACCCCGTGGTGCACTTCGTAGCGTTCTTTGAGCCCGCGCAGGATGGAAATGGTATTTTCGACGGAGGGCTGATCGACAAAGACGGTCTGAAAGCGGCGCTCCAGGGCGGCGTCTTTCTCGATGTGTTTTCGGTACTCGTCGAGCGTGGTCGCGCCGATCAGGTGCAGTTCACCCCTCGCCAGCAGCGGTTTCAACAGATTGGCTGCGTCCATGGCGCCTTCGGCGGCGCCCGCGCCCACGACCGTATGTAATTCGTCGATGAACAAGAGGATCTGCCCTTGGGACGACTGAATTTCTTTCAGCACCGCTTTCAGCCGTTCTTCGAATTCGCCGCGGAACTTGGCCCCTGCGACGAGCGATCCCATGTCCAGAGCGAATAATTTCTTGTGCTTGAGGCCTTCGGGAACGTCGCCCTTCACAATCCGAGTCGCCAGGCCCTCGACGATCGCCGTCTTGCCGACGCCTGGTTCACCGATGAGCACAGGATTGTTCTTCGTTCTCCGCGAGAGGATTTGAACGACCCGCCTGATTTCGTCGTCCCGTCCGATCACGGGGTCGAGCTTGCCCTGGCCGGCCAGCAGCGTCAGCTCACGCCCGTATTTTTCCAGCGATTGATAGGTGCTTTCCGGGTCTTGGGTGGTCACACGCTGATTACCGCGCACCTGCTGCAGTCCGGTCAGGAGCTTGTCCCGGGTGAGGCCCAGTTTCTTGAAGGGCCCTTGATCCTGAGCGATGGCCAGCAGCACATGCTCGACGCTGAGATAGTCGTCCTTGAGTGACTTCTGCTCATCCTCTGCGCGGGCAAGTACCTGACTGAGTCGAGTGGACAGATGGAGCTGACCCGGGCCGCCTCCGGCGCCCTGGACCTGCGGCATTTTTGCCAGGGCCTGCTCGACGGCCTGCCGAACGACCGGCAGCGCGATACCCGTTCGTTCGAGCAGGGCAGATGTGATGCCGCCTTCTTGATCGAAGAGCGCCAGCAGTACATGCTCTACATCAATACCTTGATGGCTGCGCCGCTGGGCATGGGCCGATGCCGTTTGTAAGGCTTCTTGCAATTTGACCGTCATGCGATTCATATCCATGGTCAGTCACCTCAAGTTCGTAGGAATGTGTATGTCGTGGGATCTCTAATAATCATCGGCCTGCGCAAGTCAACTCATGAGCGATGATGTATAGGGCTGAGAGGAAGTACTTCTTGACCTCCGGAGCAATCCCGACTACTGTACGCGGGGTCTATGGTTGAACTGCTTTCCGCCACCCTCCAGTTATATCGCCAGGCCTTGCAGGCGACGTGGCGGTCGCTAATGCGGAGCTGGGTGACCGTCGCGGCGCTGATCGGATTCGCTTTGCTGTTCGTCGGAGCGGCAAGAATCGTGGGATCCTTGGGCATGATCGGCGGTGTGCTGCTTGGCCTGGTCAATGCCTTGCTGGTCGGTGCGACATTGCGCCTGATCGAGCAGTCACTGAGCGCGGCGCGAACGATTCAGTTGACCGATGTGACGGAGAGCTTCGGTCATTATTTCTGGGACGTGATCGGCGTCGGCTTTGTGTTGTGGTTACCGATGATGGCGCTGGATATGGGCACGCAAGCCAATCCCTATGGAGGATTTCTTTCTTCCGCGGTATTGCTTCTCGTATTTATCTTGTTGAATGCGGCGCCGGAGGTCATCTATCAAATCCGGCACGATTCGCCGCTAGATGTGTTCAAGGCCTCCTATGAGTTCGTGCTGGAGCATTGGATCGAGTGGTTCCTGCCCTTTGCCCTCCTGGCGCTTCCCATCGTCCTATCGCCGAGCGGGATCCAGGAGTTTTTCAACCTCTCCACTGGTATCGGGCGTGGAGCGGGGTTGAACTTTTTCCAGCTGCTCCTGCTGCCGTTTACGTTGATAGGAGGGTGGATGTCCTATGTTGGTCTCGACCCTGATGCGCAATGGGTCTTCCTGCTTCTGCTCACTCCGCTAGTGGCGACTACGGCATTGTTGTTCCGCGGCCACCTCTTTGCATTGTTACGAAGTTCGACGCGACGGCAACGGATGTTTGCGCATCGGATCGAGGACAATCGGTAAACGGCTGAAACGTGCCGCATGCGCATAGTGACTGTCGATTCCTCACGTGCTGATGCACTGCCGAGCAAATGGGGCTATCGAAAGTAGCGACGAACTGCTTGAGGCAGACAATGGGGATGGTGTATGCTTTTGCATACACCATCGTCATTGTGATGATTTCCCTCTCGTTCGGCTAAGGCGTTGACCGTGGGACTTTCAATTTTTTGGCGCCTCCTTCTCACCTCACTTGTGATCATCGTGGTCATGGGGGGAGTCAATCTGTATGCGCTGTTTCAGCTTCGACAGCTGACGGCGATGAGTACGGAGATGGCCGCGTATCACTATCCGGCGGTCGAGTCGGCGAAACGGTTGTTGGGGTCGCTCTACGCACAATTGAATAGCGAGAAGAAATATCTTGCCACAAAAGATGCCGCGTTCCTAACAAACTTCAACGAGGAGGTAGAGGAATTTCAGCGAAGCCTCCAACATCTGCTCGGCGAAGAAAACACGCCGCAAGGGCAAAGTCTTCTCCAGGAGGTTGGCCGATTGCTCCAGGAGCGACTGGTCCTTTTTCACGACGGATTCAAGGCCGCGGCCGGCAAAGCTTCGGCAACCCTGCCAGGATATGAGAACCGGCGCGATGCACTGATGGACCGGATGTCGTCGTCGATTCAAAGCTATATCGATCTGCATGAGGCGCGCGTGAGCGTCGGGGTGAGTGAGTCACGAGCGAGCGCCGTCAAAGCCGAAGCGGTGACGCAGCAGCTGGTCCTGGTGGCATTGGTTTTTGGATTGGGGCTCGCTGGTATCGCCAGCTACACGATCTTGCGTCCACTTCGAGAGCTGCAAGGGCACATTAAGGAAATCGGCCAAGGGAAATTCGGGCAACCGCTTCAGATCGCGGCTCCGGCAGAATTGAAAGACTTGGTGGATACCGTGAACTGGATGGGAGTGAAACTTCAAGAACTCGACGATATGAAGTCGGAGTTTCTTGCGCATGTGTCCCATGAATTGCGTACGCCCATGGCCTCGATTCAGGAAGGCACACACTTGTTGCTCGATGAGATTCCAGGCCCTCTCACGCAGGAGCAACGGACCACGCTCCGTATTATGTCCGACAGCAGCAGGCGGCTGATCCATTTGATCTCCACCATTCTCGACCTTTCGAAGATGGAAGCCGGTATGATGGAGTATCGGATCGTTCCTGTGGATCTCAAGCGTGTCGCGGACATTTCCGTCAATAAGGTGCGACTCCTGGCCGATTCCAAGCATATTCAGCTGCTGGTCGAGACTGTCGGGGAGCGGGCGTGGGTGAAGGTGGATGCCCCGCGGATTGAGCAGGTGCTCGATAATTTGCTCTCGAATGCGCTGAAGTTCAGTCCGGAAGGCGGCATCGTCAAGTTGCAGATGAAACCAGACCAACAAGCCGGGGTGCTGGAGGTCTCGGTATCCGATACAGGACCAGGCATTGCTGCTGAGGACCTTCCTCATATTTTTGAGCGGTTTTATCAAGGGCAGACAAAGGCAAGAAGTGCTGCAGCTGGAAGCGGGTTGGGGCTGGCATTGGCAAAGAAGGTTGTCGAAGCTCACGGAGGGAGAATTTGGATAGAAAGTGATGCTGGCAAAGGGACGGCTGTACGGTTTATCCTACGGTTGGCGAAACAGGGAAGGGAAGAAGATCGGGAACAGGGACGGGAACAGGAGGGGACTGGGAGCATGACGCGGCTGATTGTTCAGGCAGTAATACTCTCGACAATGCTAGGGGGCTGTGCGGCATGGGGCCCGACGCCAGCTAATAGGCCGTATTTTGTTTTGGAGTCGACCGAAGTCAAGACATTTCAATCACTTGCCAGAAAACAGGACGGGGTAGTGGAGAAATGCAGCGAAATGGGCTCTTGCGACCATGCCTACTTTACAAGGGCGTTGATTGGTCTCTATGAACGCCGCGACATTGCAGAGAAATGCTTCGAAAAGGTCATTGCCCTTGATCCCAAAAGTCAACTGGCTGCATCCAGTAAAGCCTGGATGCAATTGTTGCAAAGGCATCCAGCTCCGGCCTCGGTCTCGTGGCTGGATTCCCTTTTTGGAGCACCTGTAATTGCTAATACGAATTCAGCGTTGGTCAAAGCTACGGATCGCTTGGTGCGGGACTTGCTTGAATGGGAAGGGAATGTTCAGACGGTGGAATATTTGCAGCGAGAGATTGCCGACCGGGATCACAAGATCGAATCGTTATTGAAGAAAGATCCGGGGAAGGGAGGCTCTGATCCGGCCCTGGTTCAGAACCTTCAGAAACAGCTGCACGACCGAGATAAGAAAATCGAGGAGCTGTCCACACAGTTGGAAGCCTTGAAACGAATTGACCAGGAAATGCGCGAGAAGGTGCGCCCGATCCGCCCGCCATCGACGGTCGCCCCGATTCCTGCGCCGGACACATCGCCCTAACGAACAACTGGAAGGCACATCATGGACCAAGAGCATATTCTCGTAGTCGACGATGACGAAGGCCTGTTGCATTTAGTAAAGATGCGACTCTCCGCGATGGGATTCTCCGTCACATCTGCCACAACGGGGCAGGAAGCGCTCGGAGAAGCCAAGAAGAAAATGTTCGATCTGGCGATCACCGATCTGCGCCTCCGTGGCGAAGACGGGTTGGATGTGACCGAGGAGTTGCTCCGTATCCACCCCGGTTTGCCGGTCATCATTCTGACCGCGCATGGCAGTATTCCCAACGCCGTCGAGGCCATGCAGCGTGGCGCATTCGGCTATCTGACCAAACCGTTTGACGACAAGGAGCTGAAGGCCACAATCGAAAAAGCCCTCTCGCAGCAGCGGATGAGCCGGGAGATCAAGCGGCTCAAATCGCTGGTCAAGGAGCTCTACGGCCTCGAAAACGTCGTCGCGCGAAGCCCCGCCATGCAGCGGTTGTTCCAGCAGATCGCCCAAGTGGCCGACTCAGATGCCACGATTCTGCTTTTCGGAGAAACCGGAACCGGCAAGGAGGTCATGGCTCGTGTCATCCATACCAACAGCCGGCGCTCCAAGGGGCCGTTTGTGGCGCTCAATTGCGCCGCGATTCCAGAAGCGCTGTTTGAAAGCGAGCTCTTTGGACATGTCAAAGGCGCATTCACCAGCGCCCACGGTTCCAAGCGCGGACTCTTTCAAATAGCGAACGGAGGGACTCTTTTCCTGGACGAGATCGGCGAGATGCCGCTCTCGATGCAAGTCAAGCTGTTGCGCGCCGTACAAGAGCGGGAAATTCGTGAGGTGGGGGCGGAAACGACGTCGAAGGTGGACGTGCGCATCATCGCCGCCACGAACAAGGATCTTGGAGAGGCGGTCAAGAACGGATCCTTCCGCAACGATCTCTATTACCGCATTTCGGTGGTGCCGCTGTTCATTCCACCGTTGCGCGATCGCCGCGATGATATTCCCCTCCTGGCCCAGCATTTTCTCAAGCTCAGTGTGCAGCGGGCAAACAAAGAGGTGAAGGGGTTCACGCCTGCCGCGCTGCATCGACTGATTGTCAATCCGTGGCACGGCAACGTGCGGGAATTGGAAAATGCGGTTGAAAAGGCGGTGGTCATGTCGCGTCAGGATATGCTGACGCCGGACCTGCTTCCTTCCGTCGGCGTGTCGCCGGAGACACCGCTCAAGCCGCTCACCGAGGCCAAAGAAGAGTTCGAGCGAACCTATTTGAAAAACGTGTTGCAGTTGACGGGGGGCAATATTTCCCGCGCCGCCCAGTTTGCCGGCCGATACCGCGCCGACTTCTATAAGATGCTCAGAAAGTACGGCCTGCATCCGTCGATGACGAAGGGCAAGCCCGATGCTGAATTGGAGGAGCTCGAAGACGAAGCGGATCTGACCGAGGCGGAACGGTAGCGACTGCAGTACTATGAATCGTACGGATTCGTAGAGGGTGAAGCTGGATGATCCATATCCGACCGCCGTTCCGTCAACTCGGGTAGAAGGTTTGTAATTGCGGGCAGCGCTTTTACAGGGACAGCGCTCTCTGGCTGCATTGCGTATTCAGTCCCTTGACATCATAGATCCTGTAGGCCATATAGGGCACTGTAGAAGCAATGCAGTCGATTAACCCTCACACAAGGAGAGCGCCAATGACTCGTACGTCAATCATGCTTGCCGCAGCGCTGTTTATGACCGTCGGCTGTTCGTCGATGGAGACTCAGACCGCTGCACCGAAACCCACTGTCTCGATGCCTGCTGCTCCCAAGCTTTCACTCTACGAGCGGCTCGGCGGAACCGGCCCCATCACGGCCGTCGTGGGAAAGTTCGTCAGCAACGTTGCAGCCGACAAGCGCATCAACGGCTACTTCGCGAAGGCCGACATCCCCAAACTCAAGCGGCAGTTGGTCGATCAGGTGTGCCAGGCCAGCGGCGGCCCGTGCACCTACGACGGCCAGGATATGAAAACGACGCACAAAGGCATGAAGATCACGAGCGCGGCGTTTAACGCGCTGGTCGAGGATCTCGTGGCAGCGCTCGATACGTTCAACGTACCGGAGCAAGAGAAGGGCGAATTGCTCAGCGTGTTGGGACCGATGAAGAAGGATATTGTAGAAATTCCATAGGGTTGTCAGGGCGCGGCTGGTCGGCACAGACCAGCCGCGCCAGGGAATGGAACAGCTGAAAGAAGTGAAAATTTCGTCTGCGATACTGGTGTGTCGACCATAGCATTCTTGTTGAGTTCCTCTGGATAGTTGCAGCTATAGACAGAAAAATGGACCATAGGCATTGTTGCGGTAGTATCAGTCAACCAACTCAACATCATTCGAAAATCGGTACCTGGAAATGATTTCCTAAATCAGGCACCCGATCACCACCCCCCCCTACGAAAGTAGGGTAGATGGCAGGGGAGGATTGTTGTTAGGGTTCAGTCATTCTATTGCTGGCTGAAAGTTGGACTAGGGTCTTGGTGCGCAGTTCGTCAGGCAAAAATCTACTCACATAGGTAGTGGGCGGTGTATGAAGTTCGTGGCCTCGTTCAGGGACCAAGACTCTTTGACTGTGATCGTTCGTCGAGGTCTGATTACCGCCGGCTGTCTCTCTCTCCTGTGGACAGTCGGATGTGGCGCTCCCCCTTCCGATAAAGTTCCTGGCCAGGAGTCACGCGCGGCCATCGCAGGTTCGAACCGGATCGAGACACCACAAAATATCAATCAAAGAATCAACAGGCCTGGACTTCTTCCGGGTGAGAGCCAAGCGGAAAACGCGGGCAGTTCGAATCAGCGAAGTCCTCTTGCCGGGAAAGATGATGAGAATAACCAGCCACAGTCTGTCAATCTTCCAGCGTCTATTGCAAAGGATCTCGCCTCGCCGGATGCCAGAGAACGGTATCGAGCCTTGGATCATTGGGATGAGAAGGGTGAGGCCAAGGCACCACTCGATCCGGTGTTCGAGGCGATGGAGGATGAAGACGAAGCCGTGCGAGCCAAGGCGACGGCCATCGTTGAACAGCGTTGGGCCGCAGCGCACGATCGTAAGAAGAGTTGAGACAAGCAACCAGAAGAACAAGGAGATGTCTGGTTGCCCGATCGTAGGATGGGTTCGGCCGAGTGCTGTTGTGTAGTAGTTCCTTGGGGGGTGTAATGCGTACGTCATTATTCTGTTGTAAGGAGGCTACAATGAAATTTATTCGTGTTCTGCCGCTCGTGGCAGGGTTGATGCTGGGCGCAGGGAATCTTGCGTCCGCGGCTGATGCTACATTTAAGGTCACCGATACGCCGGGCTATTGGTTCGATACCGGCAACGATATTGCGGGCACCCGGTCCCTGGCGATTATCAGCCCGGGCGACACCGTGCATTTCATCCAAAGAAACGGCGAACCGCGTGATGTGGAAAGCAAGCACACGGTCACGAGCCTGATCTGGCCGGCCCCTGCGCTCGCGACCGAAAAGATCGACCAGGAGGCGGCGAACACCGATAATCATCATGTGACACTGACGACGCCGGGCCTCTATGTCTTCGTCTGCAAACTCCACCCCTATATGCTCGGCGGTGTCATTGTGGACGATGCTGCAACACCCGGACTTGATCTTGGTGCGAATCTCACGCTCCTGGGGCCGACGCCGGCTGCACAGGTAACATTCCCCACCGCGACCGATCTTGGGCTGCGGCTGTTGCGCGCATTTTTCGTGGTGACGAATCCTGGCAATTGGAAAGACTATACGAAGGTTGGCACCATCTACCAGCCGGTCTATCCCTCGGTAGATGTCAATGCCGGGCCCGGCATTGTCGTCAACCTCAAGGATGCGATTGAGGGCTTACATATTGACGGCCAGTTGATCACCAGGCAGGAGAAGCCTCGCACGAAGGGAATCGGGGAGGTCTGGATCGACACGGCTTATGAGTTGACGAAGGGAAAACCGGAGTGGACTCCGGGCACCATGACCGTCGTTTCAGCCACCGGGTGGGACGTCAAGCGGAAGATTGCGTTGCCCGCACAGGACATGAACAACGGCCATAATATGTGGGCCAGCCATGACCAGAAGCAGATCTATCAGACGGAATGGCATGGCAAGAGCCTCTATGTGATCAATCGCCATAACGGGAAGCTGCTGCAGGAACTCGAGGTAGAGGGAAAGTGCAACGACCCCGCCCATGTGATGACCCGGGTGGACACGCAGCAGGTGCATGTGACCTGCAACGGAGAAGATACGGTGGCTGAGTACAATCGGCTCCCGTCAGGCCGACTTGAGCTGAACAGGTTCATTCCCATGTCTAACGGGGACAAACAGACCCAGCCCCATGCCCATTGGATGGGCTTTGATGGGAAGTCGATGGCGACGCCGAATTCCAACACCAACGATTCGACTCTGTTTAATTTCAACGAGTATGTCATCACCAACAAGCAGCCGACCGGTGCGCTGCCCATTGCAGCGGGCATGATGCCGGATTCGAGCAAGTACTATGTGTCCAATTACCTGGGGCATACTACCTCCGTCATGTGCGGGCCCAATCCGAATCCAGCCGGTAGCTGCGTTCCAGGGACGAAGATCAAGGACGTCGATCTGTTGCTCAATGGCAACTACGATGTGGCGTCTGGACCACTCGGAGGTCCGATTGGCGCCCTTCCGATTCAGACGCCGGTCAGCCCGGACGGGAAGTTCGTGATTACCGGGAATACGTTGACCGGCACGATCACGATCATCCGTACATCAGATGATACGCTGGTGAAGATGATTTCCTGTGATCCGGGCTGCCATGGGGTGAACTTCGGCGCCAAGAAGGGTGGCGGGTACTATGCCTATGTCACGAGCAAATTCGCCAACCGCCTGATTGTTCTGGACTATGATCCGAACAACGATGGCAACGTGGATGACGCGGTGATTGCCGGCGCAGTGGTGCTGGCGAAGGACAATGTTCCGAAGGACGACAAGATCATTGGGAACAAAGGGCAGGGCGGCCAGGGCGTCTTGGCCGTCCCCAATGTGTATAACGGCTGGGTGCAGCAGTTACCAATCGGTTATAAGGCGCAGCTCACTAGAGCGCAGCGGAATCCGATCGGGCCGCTCCACAGCCGTAATCCTCATGCGGGTGACGATGACGACCATGATGATGAATAGGGCTGTGAGAAGTACGGAACTTTTCGGATAGGTTAAGGCAGCCGTCGACGGCTGTATCATTGAGGCCCTGGCGCGACAACGTCGCGCCAGGGCCTTTTCATTCTTGCGCGACCGGCGGCTGTGTTTCGTCGTGTCGTGACATTCAGACGATGGGGGCAGATGTGGGGCAAGAGCATAACAGCCCTGTAATCCCGAAGGAGGGCGACCATGGCAGGAATGTTCGGCGAAAATCCACTGGAGATGTTAATCCCCATCGCAATTCTTATTGCCGCAGTCATTGTGTTTGCGTTCGCCCGTATTCCGTGGGTTCAGATCGGAACCCCTGGTTAGAGGTTCGATGTCCAGGCTCGCCAGTGGTGCGGTGTGGAGCTGGCGAGAGGTATCGAACCTCCAACCTGCGGTTTACAAACTAGTTCCGAGCCATTTTCTCCTCCTCCCTCAGTCTCACCAGAAGCAACAGATTCATACGGGGAATGGCCAGGTTAGATAACTGCATCGAGTTGCGCTCTCTGGCAGTAAAGACATCGACAGCCAACCACGGGAGTTTGAGGAGCACCGGTACTTTTGCTCGTTGGGGATCGCCGTACTGACAGAGCAGTACCAGATTGTTTGCAGCGGCATGCCGGACAGGCAGAGGGGAAAGTCTTCTGCCTCATGCATTCCGACCTCTTGCGTCGAATAGGGGAATGGGCCATTGTGAAACACTGGATCGGCGGGGCAGGAACGTTCGGATGGATATCGGGATTCGAGGACCCAAATTGCCGCTGGACGATCAATACATCAAGTCTCCTGCCCCCACTCATTCCAGGGCAGGAGACTAATTCCTAGCTGCGAGCGACGGGGCTGCAGTCGTGCCAGATCGTTAAGCTCTGGCGCGATTGCCACCCTGGAGTGAGCCACTGCAGCGGGTTTCCTAATTCACTCACGCCGACCGAACTGCTCGCTACCCGGCCTCATCTCTCGATAGACTTCAGTGCGGGATCTTCGCGCCGAGCACGTCGACTTGCTCGATCTGTGGTGGTTCGGCAAGCAAC
>JALHMZ010000029.1 GCA_022843785.1 Nitrospira sp. | reverse complement strand
GAGAATGCATAGAACGCGACGGAGATATACATGACGCCGACATTGTCGAGTTTGTACCAGACCAACGCCTGGTCCGGTGTCGTCGCGCAGAGGCCGATACTGGTTGCGATGAGCCATAATGCGATACTTCCACAGAGTACGAGGAAGTGGCGATGTGCGGCGGACTGTCGGTTTGATCGACAAACCAGGATCCCCAGCCCAAGCGTAACGATGCCCATGAGCAGCATGGGAATGGCATGAATATTCAGCTCGTACGTCGACATGGGATACATCGGGTGTCTTACATCATGCGTGTGTGCGCGATGCGGAGCAGGTGCTCGTCTGTGATATAGCCGGTGGAATTCCGGAACGGCGCGAGGCGGAAACCAAGCGCGCGACCGGCAGCAATGACCTGAGCAGCATGCGATGGGTCGGCTTTCCCGAGAGAGTAATGTCCCTCCCATCCCATGGCCGTCAGGATCATGGTTTCGGATAAGCATCCCAGGGCTTCCCCCGGAGCAAGATCCAGGGGAAAGTTTACATCGATATCGGGGGTTTGCACCACAGCAGATTCGATGACGACGACATCGGGTCGCTGGAGCGGGATCTCTTCCGCCACATTTTTTGGTTGGGCGGCATCGATGACAATCGCGCCCGGTTTCAAGTGTTTCGCGGTCAACAGAATGTGCGGGTTATTGGTTGCGGCAATGACGATATCGGCCTCTGATACCCGATCGAGCTTCGACATCCCTTCCACCGCCGCAGGTTGATCTGCCAGTTCTGCGAGCAACCTCTGAAGCGCATCTTTCTTGATGTCGATGATCAGCAGATTTCGGACCAGTCGGGCAAGCATTTTCGCGCAGGCGGAGCCGACTGAGCCCGCTCCCCCCACGATCGCTGCCGTGGCATGCGGCAAACTGAGACTGGTCAGCGCCGCTGCATGGATGACATTCTGAACCGCAATTGCTGCAGAATGGGGATTTCCCGTCGTCAATCCGAGGCGGACCTTTCCTTCAAGATCCCGTCCGTCTCGCGTGACGATCGAGGTGAAGGCGCCTAGTCCGGCGATCTTTGCTCCCATCTGTTCGGCCAATTGAACGGTCTCCAATACACGTTGCCGGGCAAGCCGGGGATTTCGGATCATCTGCTCCGTCGTCAGCGGAGAGATCAGCATGGCGCCGGTTATCGGTGTTCCGTTTGAGAGCGTCAGGCCTGTGATGTATGAGGCGACAAACGGCCATTGGTATCGAAACCACCGCTCCACCACGCGAGAAGGCAGAAGACGGGCAAACGGAAATTTTCGCGGGACATCGTTTAACGTGCGTGGATGGCCGATAAACGCGAATCCGATGGGGGTGACGAGGAGGCGGGCCAGACCGCTGGGCAAGAACCTGACGGCCAGATCGCGAAGGACTTGCGCAAGCAGACCGAAGCTCTGCCAGACCATTCTCCAGGAAAGATGGACCGGAGGTGTCTCTGAACGCAGAGGCGCCGGATCGGATTCTGTCTTCTGGTTCGCGTACGACTGTGACATGGCCATCGAACCGATCTGCTGAGTGATCGTGTCGGGTTGAGTGGATGTGCCGACCGGCAATCGGTATGGCAGGCGATACGGATTATCCGTGACGAACACAGAGAGAATAGAACGCGGGTTGCTCGTAATGAGTTGTTCGCGAGCCGCTGCGCGTCCGTATTCTGCTGATTCGTCGAGGCTGCGCAGGTAGGTCTCCAGCTCTTGAAAGGCCGACTCAAGGATACGTTCTTCCGCATGGCCCAACGACGAAAGGCTGAGATCGGTGCGAAACCGAGAGGCCGTCTCGCCGGGATCCTGAGTGACGGCTACGACCTGGCCGGTCAACGGTAGATAGGCGATGTTGCGGCCAAAATGGAATAGCACGGACACTGAGGTGCCGAGGGTCGGGTGGCAATCGCTCCAGAACGAAATCGAGCGAAGATCCAGATCCTGCGTCACTCCGCGTGCCAATGTGCCTTGGAAATCAACCACGACGGGCAGGCTTATCGCAAGTCGGCTTGTTGCCGTGTTCGTCATCGCTCCCTCCAGATTGAGGCTGAAGACTTCAGGCGCTCACCATGCCGTGAGACATCCTGAGGCCGACTAGCGGGAACCGCCATTCGCCCAACGCGACTGCTGACGCCCATTCTGAGCCGTCTCTGTCTATAGACGCTGCAAGGCCTACTATTGTCCGGGACACAAGGATTGTCAAACAAACTAAAGGATGTATCGGGTAAAGCCATACGGACTGGATATAGGGCTGAATGGTACCGGCCGAAGGCTCTGTCGGCCAGGCGTGTTCACTTTCTCAATTTGATAGCCGGATCAGCGCCTTGTTGTTATTTATAGGTTAGCAGATTGTTAAGAAGCCGCTGGAAACCCATGGATGTACGGGATTCCCGATGGGGCAGGTCGAACCCGTATCTCGCGCTCAGTTGGTCGGAGCGATTCTGAAAGGAGACATGACGAATGCAGCCGTGGACGATACGCACCGACAAGGCTGGATGGTTGAGCGGAGCTGGACATGCCCGGTTGAGGAATCGGCTGAGATTGGCAGGGGCTGGCGCTCTGTTGCTGATCGTGGTCAGCCCCGCCGTCGTCTTCGCCGGCGCGTTTCGGATATTCGATCAGAGCGCGTCCGCGACCGGCCAAAGCGGCGCCGTCACGGCACAGGCGGACGATCCTTCGGCCGTCTATTTCAATCCTGCCGGAATGACTCAGTTGAGAGGCATTCAAAGCAGCGCCGGAACGTTGTTGATCGGCGGGGGAACCGACTATACGAGTCCGTCCGGAGCGACAGCCCGTGGAGATTTTGGAGGGGTCGTGGCGTATCCGCCTCCGAGCAATTTTTATCTTACGGCGAATCTGAAACGAACCGGGGTGGCTGCACTGGAAAATGTCTCTGTGGGGATCGGCCTGGTCTCGCCGTTCGGAGTCCTGTACGGATATCCGAATAACAGTCCCTTCGCTACGGCGGTGACGTACCAAGCGCTGCCCCTGATCGATATCAAACCGACTCTTGCGTATAAGCTGAATGACCAATTGTCGGTTGGGCTCGGCGCGGATATCTATACGTTCGCGAGTTTTTTGGGTGAAGGACAGTTAGTGACCAGATTCAATTCGTCGGGTGGGCCGGGCTTGCCGCCGCCCGGAACACCGGTGGAGATCAACGGGAGCGATACGGCGGCTGGATTCAACGTCAGTCTGTTGTATACCCCGTTCCGGAACCCGGCTGGTCGACCGCTCATGAACGTAGGTCTGGTGTATCGCAGCCAGGCGACCCTTCATTTGGACGGCCAGTTTCTTGCGAACGGAGTGCGTGTGTCAGATGCGTCGACTACGTTGGTACTGCCGCAGATTTTTACGGGGGGTATTGCGGTGTGGCCGGTCCGGGATGCAGCGCGGGAATGGAAATTGGAACTCGACGTCGACTATACGGGATGGAGGTCGGTGCGCAATCTTGACGTGCATTTGTCGACGGGTGCCACGATTCCCAATCCACAGAATTGGCGGAGCACCTATACGATCATGATCGGGACGGAATACAAATGGCTGCAACCGACTGTGTTGCCGGAGTGGGAGGTGGCGGTTCGCGGAGGTTATTGGCACTCTCAAACGCCGATTCCTGACCGAGCCTTCTCGCCGACGGTTCCCGATTCAGATATGCAAGCCATCTCGGGAGGGGTGGGATTGTTGTGCAAGGGGAACGGACGGTTTCTTGGATTGTTCCCCTGCAGCATGGAACAGGGTCCGGCGTTCTGGCCGAGCGCGATCGGGGTGGATCTGGCGTACCAGGTTAATCTGTACGAGCCGCGGAACGTGAGCGGGAATGCGAATCCGGTCGCCATCCCGGGAGTCGTCAACGGAAGGTATCAAACAACCTACCACGTCGGTTCGATCAATCTGCGTGTCAATTTCTGATTCCCGGTGTTGCCAGGGTTTCGAGCGGTTCCGGGGTTCGGCTCAAATCCAGGTATGGATTGGTTTAGCCCTTGGAGTTGGACCATTTTCAGGAATGTTTTGCGCCCCGTTCCTCTCCGGACTACAGTTGCTCTATGCGGCTGCAATCATCACCATCACAAGATCGTGCGGCGTTCACATGCCCCAAGTGCCGTTTCGAGCAGGAAGAGGGGGCGGAGTGCCGGCGATGTGGAGTGATCTTCTCGAAGTTCAAGCCGTCTGCTCAGGCGACTGAAAAAGCGCCGGCTCCGGCTGCAGCGGCTGCGGTGCAGCCGGCGACACCGGGCCTCTGGTCTCGTCTGCTTCGCCTTCTGCCGTGGATTTCATTGACGCTGACTGCCGGGGTCTTGCTGCTGATTCTTCGTCAGGCCCCGCCGCTGCCGATTCAAGCCGATCCGCACGCAGCCGATCGAGTCGCAGAAAAGATGGCGCAGCTTCAGGTCGCCGTGCAGGCGGGGCACTTACACTCCACGACGCTCAACGAAGCCGAGTTGAATCAATGGATGCGGGATAATCTGGCGATCGCATCCGCACACCAGGCGCGGCAGGCCGGCATTCCTGTGCCTGCCGGCCATGAGGCGGAGGTCCAGGAGGTTCAGTCTGCGTTGAAGGACGTGCGGATGAATCTGACGGGCAACCAACTGAAGGCCTATGCGTTGTTCGTACTCTATGGGAAAGAGATTTCTCTGCAACTTGATGGGACGATTGAAACTCGCGACGGTTTCATTCGATTGAAACCGACTGCAGGAAAATTGGGCTCTTTGCCTATTCCCTCGTCGACGCTCGATCGCGTCGCCCAGCAACTGTTCGAGTCGCCCCAGAATCGGGAGACGTTTCAGCTCCCGCCTCAGATCGAATCGGTCCGGATCGAGAACGGCACGCTGGTGATCGCCACCAGGTAACTGGACGTTGCACCCGCGATCTAGCCCACATTATTCATGACGGTTCGTGACGAAATCGCGCAGTCGCGTTGCGAGACGGGCATGTGGAGCCCAGAGGACCTGAGGCGTACTCGTGCAGTACGTCGAAGGTCCGATGGGCGAGCCTGCCCGCCGAAGGCTTGTCGTAGCAGCGAATCCGCGATTGCAGTAGAAGCGTTCATGAATAATGCGGGCTAGGTTCCGCCTGAGATGACCGGCCGGATTTCGATATGATCCTGGTCGGCGAGCATCTCGTCTTCGGTGACCAATTCATCCCCGCGAATGACTAAGTGCGCTTCGACGACAAGATTCAATTCGCGCAGGACGTCCTTTGCCCGTTTCGGGCCTTTGATCTCTACTGTGCGGGAGGGATGGCTGAGTTGAACCTGCATCGTCGCATCATATGCTTCCAGTAGATC
This sequence comes from Nitrospira sp., assembly GCA_022843785.1. Lineage (GTDB taxonomy): Bacteria > Nitrospirota > Nitrospiria > Nitrospirales > Nitrospiraceae > Nitrospira_D. The sequence continues at coordinate 23,551 of JALHMZ010000029.1, read as the reverse complement.
GTCGGGCAAGGGCCGGCTGATCGGTAAGTTGGGGAGCAAGCGAACGATGAGATGCGAGAGACGAACGACGGCTTCTACGGTCAGTGAGAAAGCGTGAGCTGTGCCCGGGCGTAGGTGAGACCCTCTTCCAGGGTTGAGAACAACCCATCCAATTGGGCTTCGTAACAGTCGTCAAGCAGCCGGCCCATGTCAGGCCCGGGCGGCACGCCCAATTCCAGCAAGTGGCGGCCCATGATCATTGGGGCGGGGGCCTGGGTATCGACCTGCAGCGTGCGCGCGCGGTCCAGCAGCCATTCGCCTGCGGGAAAGCCGTCGAACGGTTTCGGCGGACGCCCTGCATGATCGGCCCGCGCTACACGCACCAGACAGTCGATACGTTGCACCTGCCTTGCCAGGCGGCGCACGGCGCTGTCGGAGGCTCGCGCATCGTAGAGTGCACGGGGCCTGAGGTGACATTGTACGAGAGCCACAATGTCGTCGATCACATCCTGTTGGTTCGTCAGCCGTTCGAGAAAGCGTCTCGTCGGTTCCTCTCCTTCCTGTTCATGCCCGCGCGAGGTAATCCGTCCATTGTCGGCTCTGGTCGTCAAGGGTTTGCCGAAGTCATGACAGAGGATGGCAAGCCCGACGAGGAGATCCTCTTCCCGCTGGCCGGTACGCTCCCCGGCGAACCAGTCCAGACAGTGCAGCGTATGGATCCAGACGTCGCCTTCCGGGTGCCAGAGGGGATCTTGTTCGCAGCCTTGGAGCGCGGCCAGTTCCGGATAGAAACGGAGCCAGCCGGTGTCGCGCAAGAATACCAACCCCAGCGACGGCTTGACGCCTTGAACCAGAAGCTTCTTCCACTCCTCCCACAGCCGTTCGTTCGGCTGTCCATCTTGAGACAACGTCTTGCATAGCTCGATCGTCTCCGGTGCGGGAGTCAGCTCGAATCGTGCGGCTAGCTGCATGCCACGCAGGACGCGCAACGGGTCTTCGGTAAAGCGATCCGATGCATGGCGCAGCACCTGGGCCGCCAGGTCGGCTCGGCCGTTGAATGGATCGCGGAGATCGAGGGTATCGGGGTCCCAGGCCATCGCGTTGATGGTGAAATCGCGGCGGGCCAGCGCTTCGTCGATGTCCATGTCGGGATCCGCCTGTCGGAGCAAGCCTGATACGGACCCATGGTCCGCGAGGAGGCGGGAGGGAATAGAAATATCGACGGGCGTGCCCGCGAGCTTGAAGACGCCAAAGGCCTTTCCGACGAACTGAACGGAGAATTGTTCTCCCAGCAGCGCATGAAGACGTCCCGGAGGAATCCCGAACACTTCAAGGTCCAAATCGCGCGGCTGACGGCCCAGTGCCAGATCACGTACCGATCCGCCGACCACCCATGTGCGCCCGCCGGCTCGGCGGATGAGCTGTTCAATCTGCCGGAGCGTTCCAGCCAGCGCGTGGTCTTCGATACGAAAGCGAACAGGCATCAGATCTCCGCCTCACGAAGGGATTTCGCCGATTCTTCCGGCGAAACCGGGTTGATGTAGAAGCCGGTGCCCCATTCGAACCCGGCAACCTGGGTGAGCTTGGGAATGATCTCCAGGTGCCAGTGGTAAAAATCGCCGGTCCGTTCGTGCAGCGGCGAGCTGTGCAGCATGAAATTGTAAGCGGGGCGGGCAAGTACTTTGTCCATGCGCCGGAGACATTCGGACAGCATCGGCGCGAGGCACTCGAACTGGGACTTCTGGCTTTCCTCGAAATAGCCGGCGTGGCGCTTGGGTAGGATCCACATTTCGAAGGGAAATCGCGGCGCATAGGGGGTGACACAGACGAATTCCTGATTTTCGGCGACGACGCGGTCGCCGTCGCTGAGATCCTGCCGGAGGATGTCACAATAGATGCAGCGCTCCTTCTGTTCAAAGTGGGCTCTGCAGCCGTCGATTTCTTCCAGCACACTGGTCGGCACAATGGGGAGCGCGATCAATTGCGAATGGCTATGCTCCAACGTGGCGCCGGCGGAGGGGCCGTGGTTTTTGAAGATGAGGATATAGCGAAGGCGCAGATCTTTTTTCAGGTCGATGATGCGGTCCCGGTACGTCCACAGGACGTCTTCGATCTTTTTGGCCGGCAAATCCGCGAGGCTGTCCGTGTGTCCTGGTGATTCGATGATCACCTCGTGCGCACCCACGCCGTTCATCCGGTCGTACAGTCCGACGCCTTCCCGTCCGATATCGCCCTCCACGTGAAGAGCGGGAAACTTGTTCGGCACCACACGCACGGTCCAGCCGGGCGAGTTGGGTTCGGCCGGCTGCGGCCGGTACGCCATAATTTCTTTCGGTGTCAGCCTCTCCTGTCCCGGACAAAACGGACAGAGAACCGAGGACACCGGCTTGGCCGGCAGTAACGGGACGAAGTCATGCGGGCGGCCGCTCCGGTCGGTGGAAATAATCACCCAACGTCCTACGATGGGATCGCGTCGCAAATCAGGCATCTCTCCTCCTCCCCTTACGCCTCACCCCTTACCCCTAACCCCTTACTGGTATCACACACGCCACATGGCTGCATCGAATTCTGGTCCCGGCACGGTCAATACCGCAGGCCGCTGATGTGGGTAACGGGACACTTCAAGACCGTGCTCCAGGATGACGATCGACATCCGCACGTCCTGTCCGGGCTCGAGTTGCAGATCTTTCCAGGGCAGCGCCAGCTCCACCACGCGGTTGCGGCAAATTGAGCGGTAGGGTCCGATCTCCATCCACGTGTCCGGTCCCGTTGCTTGAGACAACACAAAATGATCAGGGCCGGGCGGGTCCAGGGCGAATGCCAGTCGAAACGTCTGCTGCGGGCCCTGCAGCGTGATGCCCACACGTATGCCGGGGTGCCGTGCCTGTCCCGCTTCGTCGAAGTCAAACCGGAGGGAAAGCCACTCATGGCTCCAGCAGAACCGGACGCCGGTGAACAGCCCGTCGGCTTTCCACATGGCGCCTAGCGGCGGCTGCGTGTTGATCGTCCCTGCCCCGCGCCATTCAAAAAAATCGGTTACCACTCCATCAATCGTCGGGGACAGCAGCGAGCGCGGCTGCATGACGCTCTCAGTCTCAGGAACGAAGGCTACCGTGCAAATCGGCCGACTCAACTGGTCCGGCGGCGTCAGGCCCATATGCGTCCACACGTTGCGAAGATGGGCTCTGAACAGCCGGTCGAATTCCGGCTTGAAGTCCGTTTCGAAATCATCCCCGTACCACCAGAACCAGTCGCTGCCCTCGGCGGCGTAGAGTTCGTTCCATGCCGCTCGCGCGCGGTCCGGCGGAAGAGTCGGTGCGACGGCTGCAAGGCGCGCTCTGGTGTGGCCCAGGACATCCCAGCCTCGATTGTCCTCCTCATGGCCGATCCAGATTTTATAGTCGGTATTGATCCATGAGCCGGAATGCAGGCAGGACAGATGCTGTGAGGGAGGAGCCGCCGTCATCGCCTCGGAGACAGTCGTGGATTGGACGGCGACACTGTGTTCCTGATCCAGGGTGCGTTGTGAAAAAGTGGAATAGAGGAGGGAGAGAAATCGCTCGCCGCCGTCATGGTAATGCTCCCAAGGATTTTCTCCGTCCAGGATTACGCCGATGACGATCTCCTCCTGGGCCGTCTCCCGAATGATGTTCCGCAGCCGCCGGAGCACATCGTCGGCAGCTGATTCCGGCGTCGTCTTGTGGTACACAAATCCGAACGCGTCGGAGATCTCTCGGTCTCGAAACAGCATGGTCAATTCTTGTCCGGACAGTCCGGCCCGATAGAACCGGTAGAGCGATCCTTGCCGATTCCACGGTCGCCCCTCCAACTCCATCGAACGGGCGAGAATGCCTTCATCAGTCGCCAGCCAGCGCAGACCGGTACTATGGACGAGGGGGAGCAGCTCAGGGCAGACCGACCCTTCCGACGGCCATAACCCTGCCGGCGGGCGGCCGAATGTCCTGCTGTGAAAGTCGACGGCCAGCCGGAGTTGGGCCTCGGCATCTTCCGGGGCATGGAATCGAGCCGGCAGCGGAAGATCCGGCCTGGCGCGCCGGGTGAGGTCGGTATCGATGACGAGTGGGAGAATTGGGTGGAAGAAGGGTGTCGTCGTCAGCTCGATTTGTCCCCGTTCTAAGAGCAGTCGATAGAGGGGGACAATTTCGCGCATGGTTGCGAGCTGGAGCGCCAATACTTCCTGTTTCTCTTCTTCCGTAAAGCCACGATTCTTATTGCGCAGCGCGGACAGGCGGGGATAGCGGGCGACCGCGCCATATCCGAACCAGGCGAGATTGTGCCAGACTTGCAGATCCAGAAAATCCTGAATGGAGAACCGTGCGGCCAGGCGCTTGAGGTCCTGCCCCTGGATGTCTAATCCACGCTTCACCAGCAATTCATGGTAGCGCGGGTAAGGACGCACCATGGTGGCCCAATTGGCAGAAAAGAAATGGCGGATCAGAAAGGCTTGTTCTTCGTCAGTGAGGTCTGCTGCAGGCCGTTGCGCATGTTCGAGAAAGAGATCACGCACGGCGCCGGTACTGATCTCTTGTAGTTGCAGCAGGAGCGACGGGGTAAAGTTGAACGTCGCATGCACGGCCGGAAATTGCTCCAGCAGGTAAGCCATGTCGTAGTAGGCTTTGGTCGCGTGGAGCCGCACCCAGGGCATACTGGCCGATCCAGCCACCGGATCGGTGTAGTACGGCTGGTGCATATGCCACACGAAACAGACGTGGGCGCGCTTCATTGGGGAAACAATTCCATTGTTGTGCAAAGTATGTCATAGGGATAGGGGGCATGCAATCAACGGCGATATTTGCCGGTGCCTTCTTGCTGGAAAGGAAAAACAGTGAGCAGATTCCTTCGATACTGGATGCCGGTGTGCGCCTATGCCGGACTGATTTTCTATTTGTCATCGCAGCCCCATCCGGAAGACGAGCTTCCGTCGTTCGTCTTGTCTTTCAGTGACAAGGTTCTGCATGTGGTTGAATACGCGGCCTTGGGAGGATTGTGCTATCGGGCCTTGCGTTGGGGGACAAACGAGTCATCGGGAAACCTGGCCTTGCCCCTGGCCGTCCTCTTCGCGTCCTTGTATGGGATCAGCGATGAGATTCATCAGTCGCTCGTGCCTTTTCGGGATTCGAGCTGGCTCGATTGGGTGGCTGATACCATCGGCGCGGCCGTCGGCGCAGCGGGCATGTCCCGGCTCGACAGTCTGTGGCCGGTGACTTCGGCATCGACTGTACGCGGCAAACACTGATGGATTGTGCTGTCTTCGTGACAAGTTCGAGGACCCTCGCTATAATCCGCCCCATATGACGACCGTGAATCCTGCCCCTCCAAAGGCTCCGCTTGCTCTGCCGGATCAAACACTCGTGGCGCGGACGGTTGAAGCTCATCTTGCTCCCGGCCTGATCTTGCGAGGGATGACGCCGTTGGCGGGCGATGCGTCCAATCGGCGCTATTATCGCGTGGCTCTCGCAGGAGGGCCTCCTCATTCCCTGATTCTGATGCAGCTGGCCGAGCCGGAAGCATTCAAACAGTCTGAAGAGGCGGTGAGCGGCGCCACGCATCAGATCGCTGAGTTGCCGTTTCTCAACGTCATGTCGCATCTGGCAAAGGCCGGGGTCCCGGTGCCGACGCTGTATTGCTATGATCAAGCGGCCGGGCTGTTGTATCTGGAGGATTTCGGCGACGTGACGCTGGCGGAAGCGGTCAGCGTGGCGGACGCGCCCGGGCTGGAATCCCGATACAAACAGGCCATTGACGTGTTAGTGCAGATGCAGATCAAGGGAACAACGCCTGCCGATCCGGGGTGTCTGGCCTTTCACCGCAGTTTCGATGCGCCGCTACTCCTGTGGGAGTTCGATCATTTTCTGGAGTATGGCATTGTGGCGCGCCAGGGCAAGCCGATGTGCGCCGACGACTGGATGCCGATCCGCCGCGAGTTCGAACAGATTGCAGATTTGCTGGCCGGCCAGCCGCGTGTCTTCGTGCATCGCGATTACCATTCGCGCAATCTGATGGTCGATGGAGCACGGCTTGGCGTGATCGATTTTCAAGACGCGCTGATGGGGCCGTCGACGTATGATTTGGCGTCGCTCTTGCGGGATGCCTATATCCAGCTCGATGAATCGTTGATCGACGTCCTGGTCAATTACTATCTCGACCGGTTGGCCGAACAGCGCTTTGTGTGGGCCAATCGCGCCGCATTTCGACGCCTGTTCGATCTCACCAGCATCCAGCGCAATCTCAAAGCGGCCGGGCGTTTTGTCTATATCGATCGCGTCAAAGGCAATCCGAAATTCCTGGCAGACATTCCTCGCGTGTTGGGCTATGTCAAACGCAATCTCCAGACGTATCCGGAATTAGAGACGCTTCGAACGCATCTCACTCCGTACGTGCCTGAACTTCAATAATTCCGTGAGGGGTGAGGGGTGAGGCGTGAGGGGGCTAGACTGATGAAGCTCGACCTGATCGGAACCTCCCCTTACGCCTTACGCCTTGCGCCTCACGAGGCCACATGAAAGCCATGATCCTCGCGGCGGGGCTTGGAACCCGCCTCAGACCACTGACCAACACAATGCCCAAGCCGCTGCTTCCTGTCGGCGGGACGCCGCTGATTGTCTGGAACCTCTTGCTGCTGAAGCGTCACGGGTTCCATGATGTGGTCATCAATCTGCATTATCTTGGCCCTATGATCGAACAGGCGCTGGGCGACGGCTCGCAGTTCGGCCTTCGGATTATCTACTCGCGTGAGCCGATGATTCTTGGGACAGGCGGGGGGATCAAACAGGCGGAGCCGTATTTTTCATGTGAACCGGTGCTGGTACTGAACGGAGATACCCTCGTCGAATTGGATCTCACCGCGCTCTGGGAGTTCCATCATACGAACCATGCCGCGGCGACATTGGTGTTGCGGGAGGATCCCGATGCCGCCGGCTGGGGGCTGGTAGAGGTGGGGGCCGGGAATCGGATCGTGCGCATTACGGGAAAAGGCCTTTCAGCGACGGTTCCGACTGTCCCACGGATGTTTGCCGGAATCCATATTGTGAATCCCAGGTTGCTGCGCGAGGTGCCGAAGGGCGTGGCGTCGTCGATCATCGATCCCTATGTGGCGGCCATCACGCGAGGCGATGCCGTGCTTGGGTACGATCTCAAAGGATACTGGTCTGACATCGGAACTGCCGAACGGTACGGGCAGGCGGAGCACGATGTGCAAGCGGGGCTGATACGCTTGGAAGATCGGAAGTCTGCCGCGGCTCGTGTCTCGTGAAGCGCAGCCGGTTGAAAGAGCCTATGGCGTATGGCTTATGGCACGAAAAGGCTGGGAGCTTATGGCTGATGGCCTGTGGCACGAGACAGAACAATGAGCTGCCGATGGTGTGACATTCCCTTCCGATCTCGTGCTACAGGCCATACGCTATCAGCTATACGCTCTTCTCCTTATTAACGAGATACGAGCGGACGCGTTCTCTCATGCCTGCCTGGATTTGTACTGCTTGATCAACCGAAGCAGATAGGTGCGCTGAAGTTTGAGAAATTCGGCGGCTTTCGTCTGATTGCCGTTTGCCCGCTCGATGGCGCGGTCGATGATGTGTCGGCTGTGCTCATGCATAGATTCATGGTACGGCAAATCCAGATATGACAGAGAGTTGTTGTCCTGGGCGCGCAGTCCTGCGTCTTCCGGCAGCAGAGCCAGCCCCGCCGGCTCAATGGTGTCTGTGGGACTGAGGACGACGGCGCGGGCGATGACATTGTCTAACTCACGGATGTTTCCAGGCCATGGATAGCGGGTGAGCGCATCGAGCGCGGCGGGGCTGAGGGTCATGCCGGGGCGTTTCGCATCTTTGGTATGCCGGTCGAGGAAGAACTGAGCCAAGGCAGCGATGTCTCCGCGGCGCTCCCGAAGAGGCGGGAGTGTGAGGGTGATGACGTTCAAGCGGAAATAGAGATCTTCGCGGAACTGGCCGGCCTTCACCGCCTTCTTCAGATCCTTGTTCGTGGCGGCGATGACGCGGATATTGACCGAAACATTTTTGGAGCCGCCGACACGGTGGAATTCGCGGTCCTGCAGCACGCGCAGGAGTTTCGCTTGAAGCGACGGCGGCATGTCTCCGATCTCGTCGAGAAAGACCGTGCCGCCATCGGCAATTTCCAATTTGCCTTTTTGTAGCCGGTCCGCTCCTGTGAAGGCGCCGCGCTCGTGCCCGAACAATTCATTCTCGAGCAACGTTTCGGTCAACGCGACACAGTTGATGACGACGAGCGGCATGGTCTGGCGGGGACTCCACTGATGAATGGAGCGGGCGAACAGTTCTTTGCCGGTTCCGCTTTCTCCCAGTAACAAAACGCCGGCGTCGGACTTGGCGGCCCGCTGGGCCGCTTCCTGCACGGCTTGTACGGACGGGCTGCTTCCGACGATGGAGGCGTACCGGCCGGCGACCTCGGACCGGAGATACGCGACTTGCCGCTGGAGTGAATCCCGCTCCAGGGCCTTGCGGATGACGATGAGCAGATGATCTTTTTCGAGGGGCTTGGTGAGGAAGTCGTAGGCGCCTTCTTTCATGGCGTCGACGGCGGCGTCGATCGAGCCGTGGGCGGTCATGACGACGACCGGCAAGGACTCCGTGTGTTTTGACCGGTTCAGTTGTTTCAGTACATCAAGGCCGGAGAGTTTTGGCAGCGTCAAGTCGAGCAGCACGAGGTGGGGCGATTCTTGCGCGATTTGCTCCAGCGCCTCCCGTCCGTCCCGCGCAGCCACCGTACTATAGCCGAGGGAGTGGAGCCGATCTGCCAACATCGCGACGATGTCGGCATCGTCGTCAACAATCAATATTTTGGCGGTCACGTCCATACCCCTCTTGCTCAGACGGCGTGGGGGAATCGTTCATCACTGCGCGCATGCACCGAGCACGATGAGCGACTCCCCCATGCCGTCGCTTATCCTTCCATGACATTGATGACCAGTCCTGTCAGGGGTTTCGGATAGAAATAGGTCGATTTGTGCGGCATGCGCTCGCCGGCGGTTGCGACTGCCTGGATTTCGCCGACCTTGGTCGCGTTGAGCAACAGCGCGCCGGTTCCAGTTCCTTGGGCCGCCCAGTTGAGGGCTTCGTGGTCGTCCTTCGTGTAGAGGATCGCTTCTTGTTCTTGTTGTGTGGGGCAGAGTTTGGCGACGATGAGTTGTTGCAGCAGCGAGACGTCGAGTTTTGTGCGCGGAGACGCCTGGGGGGACGGACGATGGGCCGGTTTCAACGTGAGTGCGAGATAGCGGCTGTCTCCCTTCAAGGCGATGCCAAAGACCGGTGCAGTGCGCCCATTTGTCCGCAAGGCGTTGAGAAATTGCGCGCGGACCCCGTCTTTCGTCTCGGCCGTATAGGAGAATTCCTGAATGTCGAAGGTGTCGCCCAGCAGTGCTTTGACGCGATCATACGGGGGCAGCGGAGTGGTGGTGACCCGGTGTGTCGGCAGGACCGTGAGGCCCGGATCTTCGAGCGGGGCCAGCAGCATCAACACGCCGTCGTAGGGCTGGAGGCCTGCCGGCGAACCGGTTTGCCGGCGGAGCTTTTGATAGTTCAGGGCGGTTTCATACCGATGGTGTCCGTCCGCAATGAAGAGCGGTTTGCTCTGCATCTGGTCCACGATCTGTTTGAGTACTGCCGGATCGGTTACGGCCCAGAGACGCTCCCGGCACCCCGCATCATCCTGGAAGTCATATCGGGCCGGCATCCCCTTGGTCGCGGTTTCGAGCAACCCGATGATGGCTCCTTGCGGATCGGAGTAGAGCGACCAAATCGGGCTGAAGTTGGCACGGCACGCTTCGATCAAGTTCAACCGATCGGTCTTTGCGGCGGCCCGCGTGTTTTCGTGCGGATAGATGTGCCCGGAATCTAACGCTTCGAGTTTCACGACGGTGAGAAACCCTCGAAGAAGCTTCGTGGGTGCGCCCGGTCCTGACGAAGGCGGACGGTATTCGATCGTGTGGTAGTAGATGGCCGGTTCTCGGTCCCGCTTGAGCGCCCCGCTCTTGATCCACTCGCGTAGCGCGATGCCGGCGCGGGTATAGCGATTGTCGGTGGCGTGGTCGCCGGCCCGGTCGAGCCCTAACTCCAGACGGATGATGTTCTGTGGATGGCGGTCATGGAGCGCCTGTTGGCCGGCCGAATCGATAATGTCGTACGGAGGCGCGACTAAGTTTTCGATATTGCCGAGGACGGCGGTATCGTACAGTGTGCCTTGAAACGGAAGTATCTGTGACATGCGTGGCTCCCTGCTGTGTGTGGCTGACGATGAATGGCTCGACGATGACGGGAAGGACATCCCTCCACTGTGGCGGCGTTCTTTCCAGGGCCGGTCTGCGCGGAGATGCAGGCAGGAAGAACGGCTATCGGTCGCGGGTAATCATGTAGTCGGCGGTGACCGTCAGGGCGCGCCGAACGGGACCTTCCTCGAAAAGATCGAGTTCGCGCTTGGCGGCGGCGATGTAGGTATTGGCCCGGTCCATCGCGTACGTGATCGATCCATATTCGTTCATCAGGAACAGAATACGCTCCAAATCCTCGGCGCTCAACGTTCTGGTCTCCATTCGATCCTTGATCATGCGCCGGTCTTCCTCGGAGCACTGTTGCAGCAAATGGAGGAGTGGAAGCGTGGCTTTGCCCTGCCGCAGATCCTGCCCGATCGTTTTGCCGAGGGCGGCGCCGTTCGCGGTGTAATCCAAGGTGTCGTCAGCGACCTGGAAGGCGATACCCAGATATTGGCCGAAGCGGAACAGCGCCTCCTGCTGTGCGTCGGAGGCCTCCGCGAGAATGGCCCCCATGCGGCAGGCGGCCGCGATCAACCCGGCGGTTTTATGCTCGACGATCTTGATGTAGTCGCTTTCAGGCAGGCCGGGATTGCCGTTGTAGTAGAGTTGAAGGACTTCGCCCTCTGCCATCTTCTTACAGGCTTCCGCGAGCACCTCGTTGATCTCTTGGCTGCGAAATTCGATGACCCGGCACATGGCTTGGGTATAGAGGTAGTCGCCGACGAGAATACTGATTTGGTTGCCCCAGACCTTGCGCGCAGTTCGTTTGCCGCGGCGAAGATCGGCTTCATCGACCACGTCGTCGTGCAGCAGAGTGGCGGTATGGATAAATTCGACCAGGCTACCGAGTTGTTGGTGTTCTTTGGCGGTGTACCCGCACAGGCGTGCGCTCAACACAAGGAGCAGGGGCCGGACACGCTTGCCGCCACCACTTAAAATTTGAGCCGCGACAGTATTGACGAGGGCGACGCTGGAGTCCAGATTCTTGTTGACCCGATCTTCAACTCCGTCCAGTTCGGGACGATACGCATCCCATACGTCCGCCATGGTGTTGACAGTTGAAAGCACAGGGCCTCGAGTCATGGTGCCGGATGGTAGGGCAGAGCATGAAACAAAGTCAAGCAACGGATGGCTGATCGGCCGGCGCAATCTTGACAGATGAAGGACCCATCCAGTAAGTTTCCCCCTGGCACTCGGCTGACGGATTCAGCCGGAGATTACGGAGTTCAGTCAGTCCAGATCTCCTCGCGTAACGCACTTCCGTCCGACAGGGAAACTTCTCCACATTGTGAATGGGATAGGGGACATGAACGTTCCAGGATTTCCCCGCAAACAAGGGCTCTACGACCCCCGGCATGAGAAAGACGCCTGCGGTGTCGGGTTCGTCGTCAACATTAAAGGACAGAAGTCGCACGATATTGTCCGCAAGGGACTTCAGGTATTGGAAAACCTGACCCATCGCGGCGCACAGGGATGCGATCCCTGCACCGGCGACGGCGCCGGCATTCTCCTCCAAGTCCCCCATGATTTTTTGCGGCGCGCCGCCGGTGCTGTCGGGGTTACTCTTCCCGGCGCCGGTGAGTACGGGGTCGGGCAGGTGTTTTTGCCGCCTACTCACACGTCCCGCCAACAATGCGAAAAGCTCTTCGCCACAATCATCGAACAGGAAGGTGCGCGCTTGCTTGGCTGGCGCGATGTGCCGGTGAAGAGCGATGCCATCGGGCCGCAAGCACGGAAAACCGAACCGTTCATGCGTCAGGTGTTCATTGCCCGTGACGCACTGAACGAAGCGCAATTTGAACGGAAGCTCTATGTCATCCGCAAGTTGATCGAAACTGCGATCCGTGATTCGGCCATTCAAGGCCGCGAGCACGTTTATATTCCCAGCCTCTCAGCCGGCACGATCGTGTACAAGGGCTTGCTGCTGCCGCATCAGATGGCGGCCTACTATGAAGATCTCAACGACACGGGGATGGCGAGCGCGCTGGCGCTCGTCCATTCGCGGTTCAGCACGAACACGTTTCCGACCTGGCCGCTGGCGCATCCCTATCGGCATATTTGCCACAACGGGGAGATCAATACGCTCAAGGGCAACGTCAATTGGATGAAGGCCCGTCAGGGACGCCTCCATTCGGACCTGTTCGGGAAAGACATGGAAAAGCTTTTCCCGATCGTCCATGAGCAACAGAGCGACTCTGCCTGCCTGGACAATGCGCTTGAATTTCTCTTGCTAGGCGGGCGCTCCTTGCCCCATGCGATGATGATGCTGATTCCGGAACCCTGGGTTGCGAACTCGCACATGGATCTCGATCGTCGCGGGTTCTATCAGTACCATGCTGCAATGATGGAACCCTGGGACGGTCCGGCGGCGGTCTGCTTCACCGACGGCAAGATGATCGGCGCAACGTTGGACCGCAACGGCCTGCGTCCCTGCCGCTATCAAGTGACGACGGACGACACGGTTGTGCTGGCGTCCGAAGCCGGGGTGCTCCCGGCGGAGGCCAAAGACATTCGCATGAAGGGCCGGCTTCAACCGGGCCGCATGTTTTTGGTCGATACGGTGCAGGGGCGCATCATCGACGACGAAGAGATCAAAGCCGACATCGTGGGCCGCAAACCCTATCGGAGCTGGGTCACGCAGTACGGAGTCTCGCTCGACGAACTGCCGGAGCCGCTCAACGTGCCGCAGCCGGACCATCCCACGATCCGTCAGCGCCAACAGGCCTTCGGCTATACGGTCGAAGAATTGAAGATGGTCATCACTCCGATGATTGTGACCGGCGAAGAAGCAATTTCGTCGATGGGGACGGATACGCCGCTCGCGGTGCTGTCCGATCGGCCGCAGCTGCTCTTCAAGTATTTCAAGCAGCTCTTCGCGCAGGTGACGAATCCGCCGATCGATCCGATCCGCGAGCAGCTGGTGATGTCGCTGGTGACCAATATCGGCCCGAAGCCCAATCTGATGGATGAGTCGCCCGAATCCTGCCGCCGCATCAAGGTGCAGCAGCCGATTCTGACGAACGCCGATTTGGCGAAGATCCGCAGCATCTCCGATCCGCACTTCAAAAGTAAGACGCTTCGCATGTTGTTCCGTGTCGCCGAAGGACCGGCCGGACTCGGCGCGGCGGTCGACGCCATGTGCCAGGCGGCTTCGCAGGCGATCAAGGAGGGCTACAAATTCCTGATCCTCAGCGATCGCGGTGTCGATGAGCAGTGGGCGCCGATTCCCAGCGTGCTGGGCATCTCCGCCGTTCACCATCACCTGGTCCGTGAATGTACGAGGACCGAGGTCGGGTTGATTCTTGAAACCGGCGAGCCGCGCGACGTGCATCAATTCGCCTGCTTGATCGGGTATGGCGCCGGCACGATCAATCCCTATCTCGTCTTCGAGACGCTCGTCGATATGGAGCGCGACAATTATCTGCCGGAAGGGCTCGACGCGCAGACGGCGGAAGGCAAGTTCATTAAGGCCATCAACAAGGGCCTGCTGAAGATCTTCTCCAAGATGGGTATCTCGACCGTGCAGTCCTATTGTGGGGCGCAGATTTTTGAAGCGATCGGGTTGAGCCACGAGCTCATCGACCGCTACTTTACCGGCACGCCGTCGCGTGTCGAAGGCGTCGGCATCAGCGAGATCGGTGAAGAAACGCTGCGCCGTCATCGCGTCGCCTATGAGCCGGCGGCGATTCGTCAGCTCGAGTTCGGCGGCGAGGTCCACTATCGCATCCAGGGAGAACACCATAACTGGAACCCGGATACGATTTACAAACTGCAGCATGCCAGCAAGTCGAACGATCCGAAGACCTACGCCGAATTCGCGCAGCTCGTGAACGACGAAAGCAAGCGGCGCTCGAATCTGCGGGGGTTGCTCGATTTCGCGTTTCCGCCGGCGGCGGTTCCGATCGATGAGGTCGAGCCGGCGAGCGAGATCGTGAAGCGCTTCAACACAGGCGCCATGTCGTTCGGGTCGATCAGCAAGGAAGCGCACGAAACGCTGGCCGTTGCCATGAACCGTCTCGGTGGTAAGAGCAACACCGGCGAGGGCGGCGAAGATCCGGAGCGGTTCAAGCCGTTGCCGAACGGGGATTCCAAGAATTCGTATATCAAGCAGGTGGCGTCGGCGCGGTTCGGCGTGACGGCCCACTATCTCGTGAATGCGCGCGAATTGCAGATCAAGATGGCGCAGGGTGCCAAGCCGGGTGAGGGCGGCCAGTTGCCCGGCCATAAAGTCGACGAGAATATCGCCAAGTTCCGCTATGCGACGCCCGGCGTGCAGCTGATCTCGCCGCCGCCGCACCATGACATTTACTCGATCGAAGACTTGGCACAGCTGATCTTCGATTTGAAGAATTCGAATCCGGATGCCGCCGTGTCGGTCAAGCTCGTGTCAGAGGTCGGCGTCGGCACCGTCGCGGCGGGGGTTGCGAAAGCGCACGCGGATAAAGTGCTGATCAGCGGCGATTCAGGCGGTACCGGCGCGTCGCCGCTCTCCTCCATCAAATATGGCGGCGTGCCCTGGGAATTGGGTTTGGCGGAGACGCACCAGACGCTGGTCCTCAACGATCTGCGCGGCCGTATCCGGGTCGAAACCGACGGGCAGATGAAGACCGGGCGTGATGTCGTGATCGCCACGCTGCTGGGCGCCGAGGAATATGGATTCGCGACGGCTCCGCTGATCGTCGAAGGCTGCATTATGATGCGGAAGTGTCATTTGAATACCTGTCCGGTCGGCATCGCCACACAGGACCCGGAGTTGCGGAAGAAATTCAACGGTAAGCCGGAACATATCGTGAATTATCTGTTCTTCGTGGCCGAAGAAGCACGGCAGCTCATGAGCCGGCTCGGCTTCCGGACGATCAATGAGATGGTGGGGCGTGTCGATAAGCTGAAGATTACCAAGGCCGTCGATCATTGGAAGGCGAAGGGATTGGACCTGACCCCGCTGCTCACGGCTCCCGATGTCGAGGCGGACGTGCCGCGACACTGCGTGCAGAAACAGGACCATGGTATTGCCGACGTGCTTGACCGGAAGCTGATTGAGCTGTGCAAGACGGCCATCGAGAAGGGTGAGAAGGTCACGCTTGATCTGCCGATCCGGAACGTGAACCGAACGGCCGGAACGATGTTGTCCAGTACGATTGCGAAGCGATACGGGTTGGAAGGCTTGCCGGAAGACACGATCTCAATCAAGTTTACGGGGTCGGCAGGCCAATCCTTTGGCGCGTTCCTCGCCAGAGGCATCACGCTGACATTGGAGGGTGAGTCAAACGACTACATCGGCAAGGGACTCTCCGGCGGCAAGATCGTCGTGTTCCCGCCGAAACAGGTTGTCTACAACCCGGAAGAGACGATTCTCATCGGCAACACCTCGCTCTATGGGGCCACGCAAGGCGAAGCCTACTTCTACGGCATGGCGGGCGAGCGGTTTGCCGTTCGGAACAGCGGCGCGCGCGCCGTGGTCGAGGGCACTGGCGATCATGGCTGCGAATACATGACCGGCGGGGTGGTCGTGGTGCTCGGACTCACTGGCCGCAATTTTGCCGCAGGTATGTCCGGCGGCATGGCGTTCGTCCTGGATGAACACGGCAAGTTCCAAGGGCGGTGCAATACCGGCATGGTCGAGTTGGAACCGGTCGCGGCCAAAGAGGACAAGCAACTGCTGCACGATTTGATTACAAAGCACTTTATGTATACCGGCAGCCGCAAGGCCAAGCAGGTGCTCGATGCGTTCGATGCCACCGTGCCCAAGTTCGTGAAGGTGATGCCGGTTGATTACAAGCGTGTCCTCGAAGAACGGAAGCGCAAGGCAAGCGCGGTTCACTGATCAGTGTGGCGTGAGGGGTTAGGGGTGAGGCGTAAGGGGTAAATTTTTGTGAGATCGACGCTTAGAACCGAGTGTGAAGCGTCGTTCGGGAATCGCTTGGTGCGACGAGATACGAGGGACGAGTAAGAGATGGGTGATCCGAAGGGTTTCATGAAATACCCCCGCGAGGGGCCGAAGCGGAAGCCGGTCGAGCTGCGCGTGCTCGATTGGAAGGAGATGTACGAACCCATTTCCGAGGACAAGCTCAAGGTCCAGGGCGCGCGCTGCATGGATTGCGGCGTGCCGTTCTGTCAGGGCAACACCGGCTGTCCGGTCGTCAATCTGATTCCAGAGTGGAACGATCTCGTCTATCGCGGCCGCTGGAAGGATGCGCTCAAAGCGTTGCATACGACCAATAACTTCCCGGAATTCACCGGCCGGCTCTGCCCGGCTCCCTGTGAAGGGGCCTGCGTGCTCGGCATCAACGAAGATCCGGTCTCGATCCGTATCCTCGAATGGAACATCATCGATCGCGGGTTCGACGAAGGGCTCGTGACGCCGATCATGCCGGTTGTGAATACAGGCAAGACGGTCGCGATCGTTGGCTCCGGTCCGGCCGGACTGGCGGCGGCGCAGCAGCTGGCGCGTGCCGGCCACCGCGTTACGCTGTTCGAAAAATCCGACCGCATCGGCGGCCTGCTCCGCTACGGCATTCCCGATTTTAAGATGGAAAAGTGGGTGATCGATCGCCGCCTCGAGCAGATGAAGCTGGAAGGGGTGGAGTTCAAGACCGGTGTCGCGGTCGGGAGGGACATCACCGGGGAGCAGCTCCGTGCGCAGTTCGATGCAGTCGGATTGACCATGGGCGCGGAACAGCCGCGTGAGTTGCCGATCCCGGGCAGAGAACTCAAGGGTGTGCATCTCGCGATGGAGTTTCTGACGCAGCAGAACCGGCGCACGTCCGGCCTGCCGGTCACAGACGATCCCATCACCGCCAAGGGCAAGCGCGTCGTCATCATCGGCGGCGGCGATACCGGCTCGGATTGTTTAGGAACGGCCCATCGTCAGGGTTGTGTTGAAGCGCATCAATTTGAACTGTTGCCGGAACCGCCTCCGCAGCGGGCCGGTTCGACGCCCTGGCCGCTCTGGCCCATGCAATTGCGGACGTCCCACGCGCATGAAGAAGGCTGCGATCGGCAATGGAGCGTGTCCACCACAAAGTTCACCGGCCACAACGGCCACGTCACGAAGCTCCATGCGAATCGTGTGGCGTTCGAGAACGGCAAGTTCACGCCGGTCCCCAGCAGCGATTTCGACATGAACGCCGATCTGGTGCTGCTTGCCATGGGCTTTACCGGTCCGGTGAAGAATGGCCTCCTCGACAGCCTCGGCGTGAAGTACGATCAGCGCGGCGCAGTGTCAGTGGACGAAACCTTCATGACCAACCTCGACGGCGTCTTTGCCGGCGGCGACACCAAGCGCGGCGCTTCCCTCATCGTCTGGGCCATCGCCGAAGGGCGCAAGATGGCCACAGGCATCCATCAGTACCTACAAGCGGGCAAGTCGGCGAAGGCGGCGGTGAAATGACGAAGAAAGAAGCGCTGGCCTATCGACGCCGGTGGAAGTTGATGGAGCAAGTTCAACGGGGCGAGCGCCGGGGACTCTCTATCGAAGAGAAGCTCAAACAACTCGATCAGTGTTATCAAACTGCCGCGGAGTTGGGATTATTGAAACAGTATGCCGCTGCACGACGCAAGGGCAAAAGAGAGGTCCAGCTCCGGTGGCGCCGCCTAAAAGGTCTCGCAGCATAGAGTCACAGTTTCTCTCCCCACTGCTCCCCGCACTTCGTGCATTGTGTGAGCTCCTGAAGAAATCCCGCAAACAAGGAATGATCATTGGAGGCGTGGCCTCCAGTCTACTCGGTCAGGCACGTCTGACCATTGATATCGATGCCACGGTCATGATCGATGACGAGGATGTTGACCGCTTCCTGACTCAGGCTTCTACGGAAGGGCTCAGCCCTCGCGTGAGGCACTCTGCTGAGTTCATGCGTCGATCAGCCATGTTGTTGCTGAAGCACGATGCGACTGGAATCCCGATCGACATCAATCAGGGACGGATTCCATTCGAATCTCTTGCGGTAGCACGAGCAAAGATAAAAAGGCGCGGTGGGATCAGCATTCCCGTCCCCACGCCGGAGGATCTCATCGTGATGAAGGCGATCGCGCATCGTCCGAAAGATCTCGAAGACATTCGAGGCATCGTTGAGTCTCAACCCAAGCTCGACATCGCGTATATCCAACGGCATGTTCAGGAATTGGGACATGCGCTCGATATGCCGGAACTATGGAAGGACATCAGTTCGTTGCTGAAAGGGCGGTCGGTTCAAAAAGGAAAAGGGGCGAGAGGAAAAAGGGGAGGGAAGATCCCGCATGACCGATGAGACGATTTCTCCTTTAGAACCGGTAGAAGCAGCCTGGCAACATGACTGGAATGCCGATGACCAGAATCTACTTGCTGCGACGCTGGCCGCGACGCCGGCTCAACGGCTGGCTTGGTTGGAGGAGGCACTGTAGCTGGCCTATGCAACCGGCGCCTTGAAGCCGAGAAAATTTCTCACACAAGAAGAATGGGACGCAATGGGGTCATCGCCGAAGTAATTGCCTGGAAAGGACAGCGATGGGTTGTTCACATACACATAGCAGCATCAGTAGGAGATTCAAATTTCATACATGAGCTAACCACGCGCTGTAGCGAACCCGACGGGAGGGTCGCGGTTGCAATCGGTGTATTCCATGCGCCTGGTCGTTGAGCATGGGTCGTTAGGCCTAATATGGAAACGAAGAGAACTCCGCAAGAAAAGTTCGTGACGCTTTACGATACGGCAAAGAAGTGCATCCTGATTCTGGACCACCTCTATCGAAAGATCGAAGATGGATTGGCGGCTGCAGAAGACGGCACCAGGGTTGAACAGGATTCTGGAGTTGTAATCGAGCTCTATATAGTCTTCCTTAGTTTAGTTGACTATTTACATCGATTTCATGAAATCGTATCCGCGATGCCGCTGCTCCGAAAGGATTCGCCGGAGCTGAAGAGGTTGGCCCAATGCTTCGTCCGCGTTGAGGAGATCCGAAATTACCTACAGCACATGCGCGAGGATCTAATGGGTAATGGGCCGCTCAAATTTCCAATCCTGGGTGGAATTTCATGGATTCGAGGAACGAAGAATTACATGCTGCTGCCGGATCAACCGACACAGATGTATGATGTGCCGGGTATTGCTTTCGATCGGCTGGAGAAGAGATACGTGTGTCGGTATCAGCTTTCTATCGGCGGCCATGATCTGCAGCTTGATACAGCTTATGAAGAAGCAAAAAGATTCTGGAGGTGGCTTGAAGGGATTAGTGTCATCCAGCCGCCACAGATTAAGGAGTTCGCTTGGGGGAAGCCGTGGATCGTGCATTCTGAATTCGTGACAAGGCCTAACCTTCTGCCAGAGCCGACGGCGGCTCAAGCGGAAGACACTTTCGGAGGCAGTCGCGAGAGTCTCCAATAGGCGCCGAAGTTCAGCGACACGTTAGGTGGCGGCGGGAAACCTCTCTGAAACACGGAGGGCTATATGAATCGGAAAACACACGGAAGGGTGGCGTTCATTACGACGCCAGAGTACCGAGATAAACGCGCTTCTGACATCGATTCGTGGGTGTATCGGCACATGTATCAACTGTGTAATCACTTCGACGTAATTAGCACCGCCCGAACATTCGGATATGTGGCGACCGTAATCAATCGGCCACTGGAGGAAGTCGATACGCACGCGATTAGCGAGGGGTGCGGTTTTTCGATCGAAAGCCAAGAGGATCTTGTCCGGTGGCGCCGAACCATCGAGGGCGGGCTCACCAGCGTTGGCGCCTCGATTAAGGGGATGATCGAAGTGACGTTTGAACTTGTCGAGGGGCGGTTGGATGGCGTCTTTCATTTTACCGATTGGGTCGACGTTGCCGGCAAACCCGATAGTATGGTGCTGCGCCGTGAGGCCAACGTTCACAACATCCTCATCGCTTCCGATGTCCACACGGCACGCGCCGCATTGGCGTCGTGGATGAGCCGGCTTGCGCAATCTCCAAACAAGCCACTCTTCGAGCCGCGACCGCCAAAGGATCGTCCACTAGTCGGGATTCCTGAGGGTGCTCGTGTCCTGGCGCTCATCGCGCACGACGGAATGAAGCTTGAGTTGTGTCGGTTTGTCGTTGAGAATGTCCGGCGCATATTTGAAGACCACGATTTCATTCTGGCTACGGGTACGACTGGAGGCTGGGTGAAACGCTTCGCTGTTGCCGCCGGACGAAGTCCCAAGGAGGTTGAAGAGAAGGTCAGGCCGTGTCGCTCCGGACCACACGGAGGTGATGTGCAAATCGCCGCTGCGGTCATACGAAAGCTATGCAGGAAGGTAGTCTTCTTGCAGGATCCGTTTGCGGCCCACGCCCACGCCACCGATATCCACTTATTCGAACAAGCAGTGCTCTTGTTTGAGCGCGCAGCGGTGGCGCATGACATTGAGGTCGAACTAGCAACCAACTCGGAGGCTGCCAAAGTCATTATCGGTGCCATCTAACATCGCATACACCCGACGGCGTTCGAAGTATGGCGAAACGCCGGAGTATGGACGAAGGTTCCAGGAGCCATTGGTTGTCTCCCAAACGGGCGCATGTTCTTCAAGGGCGGAAATGGCCAAGGTGCCTGGGAAAATAAACGGGAACATTCTGAATTTCCCAACCTCAACCAGGGTCGCGTCCTGCAATCCGACATCGCGGCTGGACTTGCGTGGTGCTCGTCGTTCCATCAGGGCTGGGTGAGAAAAGTGGGAGTCGGGTCTTGCAATCCTAGAATGGGTAAAGGTTCCAGGAATCTATCATTGTCTCTGGAGGAAGTTATGCATTTCGCTCTCCATCGAGCCGCTATTTCGATCCTCGCCTTCCTCGCGCTCACCTCCAGTGCGTTCGCACAACAAACTTGTCCTTCTGGCCAATCGCGGCTTGGAGGTGAAGAACCGTGCATTCCATCTCAACTTTTCAACTACCTATATTGCCTAAAACAGAGTGGCGGTGGGAAGATTGAGGTCGTCGAAAGAGATGACACTACTAAAGCACGTTCCTTAGAAGTCAACATCGAAGGCAAGGGATCTGGGGTTGTAATCAAGGGTGAGGGTATCGGTGGATTCAAGTCTGCGGAAACGACGAGAGTACTCAAAGAGCTGAACGAGAAACTCGATCCTTCATTGACGAGTAACTGCAAGGAATTTGCCTCACCGAAAGTAACGCATCCAAATTCGTTGACACATGACCCACTCCCTGCACGCGTCGAATACGAGAAGAAATTCGCTACAGTTCGCAGTCAGATTGCGACCTTGGATTCATCCTTCTTCGCCCCTCAGTTGGCAGCCATCTTGGACGATAAGGTGCTCAGTGATGCGCTAGTTGACCTAAACGCTCGTCTGAGCATACTCGTCACAGTCTTTGAGAAACCGGCCACTCTTCCGGGAGCGAGGCTCTTGACTCGCGCTGAATGGGACGGTCTCCGCGCACTGCTTGACGAACTCGCAGTCTTGATTACTGAGATTGACCAGACCAAGGCACTCTTCGTTGTCAATGCAGATATGGCAGCATCCCCTAGCACAAACGAATCTGTTCAGGGCAACGCTAGGCGACGCGCAACAACCTGGACGAACGATCGGCTCTCTGAAGTCGAAGCACTCTTACAGAAAACGCAGAGTAAGGTATCGCTGAAAATTGTGTATTTCAACAAGCGGCCATGAGCAAAGGGACCCCTAACCGGCCGTATTGTCCAACTGGGGTCGCGTTTTGCAATCCGACATTGCGACTAAGCTTGCGCGGCTTGCGTCGTTTTGTCAGGGGCGGGGTGAGAGGCAAGGGCCGGCTCCGGTTGGAACGCCATGAGCGTCAGCTGAGAGAGGCTGATCGATCTATTCGTTCGTTAGGCGGCGGTGCCGATGAGGCTTTCGAGCGGGATTCGCAATTTCCCATGCAGTCGGCGAATCATCTCCAGGGATAGGCTTCGTTTTCTAGCCCGCATTATTCATGAGCACTTCTGCTGCAATCGCCGATCCGCTGTTCCGACAAGCCTGCGGCCGGTGGGCTCGCCCCTCGGTCCCTCGACGTACTGCACGAGTACGCCTCAGGGCCTCCGGGCTCCGCGCGCCGGTCTCACGACGCGGTTTTGCGATTTCGCGACGAACTGTCATGAATAATGCGGGCTGGTCAGAATTTCAGACACCCTCCCGCGGCCGCTGAGCAGTGCTTCAAGATCTTTGCGTGTCATGCCCAGCCCTTGGGCATGGGGGAGCGTCTCTGGCTGGACTTATGCTGCATGAGCCAGTAGACTTGCTTTCCATGGGGAGTCAAGCTTTCGCTGAGCCTCCCTCGGGTTGCGCGCGCAATCCTGGACGCATTCGGAGGTGCCCATGGAAGCCCAATACCTCAGTCGTGATCCGGAAATCATGAGCGGTGCCCTCTGTTTCAAGGGGACCCGCGTACCGGCCCCGACTCTGTTCGACTACCTGGAAGGGAGTTCCTCGCTTGAGGACTTCCTTGAGGACTTTCCCTCAGTGACCCGTGAAGCGGCAATAGCGGTGCTCGAAGTCGCTAAAGAGCGCCTTTTTGCTCATGCGCCTGCTGCTTGATGAGTCGGTCCCCCGCCGTTTTCGTCGGGCGCTACCCGCGCACACCGTAAAAACCGTTGCCATAACCGTATGAGTTCTGTGATGCTGAGAGAATGCGGCAGGTCTGGACATTGCCCGTTGTCCGGCATACGATGAGCCCAACGACGGTGGATGCCTGGTTGAGGGACAACGATGAATGAACTGATCTTTGTGGTTGAAGAAGCTCCTGAGGGTGGGTTCTTGGCCCGTGCCCTTGGGGTGTCCATTTTCACCGAGGCCGACACGCTGGCTGAGTTATCCGGCAAAGTCCGCGATGCGGTCCGTTGTCACTTCGAGGAAGGGAAGGCTCCAAAAGTCGTTCGCCTCCATCATGTCCGCGAGGAAGTCATCGCCGTATGAGGCTTCCCCGCGATCTGTCGGGAAGCGACCTCGCCCAGGTTCTTCGTAAGCTCGGCTATTCGATCACTCGCCAAACGGGCAGTCATCTTCGACTCACCACCTTTGAGCATGGCGAGCACCATCTGACGATTCCGCATCATGCGTCGCTTCGCGTCGGGACGCTCTCAGCGATCCTGGCCGACGTGGCGACGCACTTCGAAATGAGTCGCGAGCAACTCCTCGACACGCTCTTTGGCTAAGGCTCAAGGGGCTTGTGGTATGGGGACAGGTTCCTGTGTGCATTCAAGATCCTAGCGCAACAGTTGGTGAAAAGCATGAGCTGGGCTGTGCCAGTTCAGAATTTTCCGTGGCCGATCGTTGAACATGGCCTGCACCCGCTTGATCT
>JALHMZ010000028.1 GCA_022843785.1 Nitrospira sp. | reverse complement strand
GGCGTTGACCGCGTGCATGCGGAAACTGCTCACCATCTTGAATGCGATGGTGAAAAGCCGGACGCCGTGGCGGGTTACCGTCACGCAGCCAGCTTGATTTTTAAGACAGTTGCTGACCCCAAATGCATGGAGGAGGACTACCATTAGGAGAGGAGACCCACACATGCCCATGAAGAACCCACCGCACCCCGGAGACTTTATCCGAACGGAGATCGTCGAGCCTACAGGCCTGTCGGTGACGGCAGCCGCCAAGGCTCTTCAGGTGTCGCGTCCAGCCTTGTCGAGTCTCCTGAATGGGAAGGCTGATTTGTCCGGGGAGATGGCGTTGCGGCTGGAGAAGGCGTTCGGCGTACAGATGGATACCCTTATGCGGATGCAAACGGCCTACGATATAGCCCAGACCCGTAAGCAAGCGAAACACGTCCGTGTCCACCGGCTTGCGTTGTCTGCGACGCACTCCTAAGAATGCGGCGCAGGTGTCCAAAATGGCCGACGGGGTCATCGTCGGCAGCGCCATCGTGAAGCGTATTGCTTCCCATCAGCAAGATCCGGCAATGGTCGGCCACGTCGCCGAGTTTGTCCGATCATTGAAGGCGGCAATGACACCGGCCTAGGTAGCTATCAGGGGTAGGCCCTCAGCCGAACAGAAGGGTTGTCGCACAGAACAAGATCTGTCCCCTGAGCTTTTTGCAAAACCCTCATCATCTTCGAACGTGACCTCCTGCCTGTACGAATGGTGTCTCCATAGGGATCCTGGTGGGTGTGTTCTGGTATCGGAACACAGCTTTGTGTTCTCGCCTCTGTGCTTAAGGCCAATCACCAAATCGCCGATATAGCTAGGTCACGAATCATTCACCAGTCGGCAACATGACAAGCGTAAGGGGCTGGAGTAGCTAAGCGGCCCTGGGCGGGGGTGCGTCTGGCCGATGATCTGCCCGCGCAAGAGTCGGATGCCGGTCGAGACCCAGCAGAAGCTCATGGGGCATTTCGTGGCTAGTCCAGTGAGATTGAAGCTGATGAGAGTGATTGTGGTCGCGCGCACATGAATTCGTCACATCAACGGCATCCACTGATCTCCTCCAGTTTCGTGAAGTAATTATGGACAGCGCTCTGCTCTACGATCGTCTTCAGTTTGCCTTTACCGCCACCTTCCACTATCTCTTTCCGCAGCTGACCATGGGACTAGCCTTGTTGCTGCTTTACTTGCGCAGTCGGGTGCTGCTGACCGGCGATGAACATTATGAGGAAGTCGCAGACTTCTGGACAAAGGTGTTTGCCATCAATTTCGGCTTCGGCGTCGTGACGGGGATTCCGCTCGAATTTCAGTTTGGGACCAACTGGGCGCGGTTTTCCAACTATGCGGGGGGCGTGATCGGACAAACCTTGGCGATGGAAGGAACCTTCGCCTTTTTTCTGGAGTCTTCGTTTCTCGGAATATTGCTGTTCCGGAAACGATTCAGTCGCCGGGTGCAATGGTTTGCCACCCTCATGCTCTTTCTCGGTACGTGGATGTCGGGCTATTTCATCCTGGCCACGAATGCCTGGATGCAGCACCCTGTTGCCTATCAGATGGGAGCGGATGGCCGGGTGTTCGTGACCAGCCTGAGCGGGTTGCTGACGAATCCGTGGCTCTTCTGGCAATTTGCGCACAATATGACGGCGACAGTCGTCACCGCGTCTTCCGTGGTTGCTGCGGTGGGGGCGTATTACCTGCTATCCGGGCAATACCTGTCTCATGCCAAGACGTTTCTCTGCACCGGCGTTGTCGCAGGTGCGATTGCGTCCGGACTGATGATCTTCCCCACCGGGCACGGCAACGCCGATCAGGTATTCAAATATCAGCCCATCAAGGGGGCGGCGTTTGAGGGAATTTTCAGGACGGAACGAGAGGCCGGCCTCTATCTGGTCGGACAACCGAATCTTGAAACGATGACCATTGATAATCCGATTGAAATTCCAGGCGCGCTCAGTTTTCTTGTGTACAACGATCTCTATGCCAAGGTACAGGGGCTGGATGCGTTTCCTCGGGATCAGTGGCCGGATAATATCCCGCTCCTCTACTACGCGTATCACGTCATGGCGGGATTGGGGACGATTTTTGCGCTTCTCTATGGCACGGCGTTCCTCTCACTGTGGCGGGGCCGGCTGTTTCATATGAAATGGCTTATGTGGTGGCTGATGCTCTGCGCCCCGTTCCCATACATTGCTACGTCCGCCGGGTGGATGACTGCCGAGCTGGGGCGGCAACCCTGGCTGGTGTATGGGTTGTTGCGGACATCTCACGGCACCTCGCCGCTCGTGCATTCAGGGAATGCGCTCTTTACGCTCATCGGATTCCTGGGGTTGTATCTGCTGCTTGGATTGCTGTTCGTCTTGCTTGTGAGCAAAGTCATTCGACAGGGACCCGGCTCCTCCTGCGCATCGGAGATGCGCACTCATGATGGAACAAGTCTGTAATGGAAACGGCGTGGTTTATCATTCTCACCGTAATGCTGGCCATGTATGTGGTCTTGGATGGCTTTGATTTCGGCGTCGGCATGGTCTATCCGTTTGTGGCTCGGACTGAAACGGAGCGGCGAACGGCGCTCACCTCCATCGGTCCCGTATGGAATGCCAACGAGGTGTGGTTGATCGCGGCCGCTGCCGTGCTGTTCTTCGCCTATCCTAAGGCCTACGCGGCCGGGTTTAGTGGGTTCTATCTGGCGTTGATCCTGGTGCTATGGCTGCTTATCTTTCGCGGCTTGGCATTGGAGTTGCGGACACAAGTCGATCATGTGTTGTGGAGGCAGGCGTGGGATAGGGCCTTCACCACGTCCAGCCTGCTCCTGGCGATGGTCTTTGGCACGGCATTGGGCAATCTCATTCGAGGGGTGCCCCTCAATCGAGAGGGGTATTTCTTCGTTCCGTTCTGGACGGATTTTCAGCCCGGGTCGGATCCAGGGATTCTCGATTGGTTTACCATACTGATTGGACTGACGAGTGTGGTGATCCTGGCTTTCCATGGAGCGAATTATCTCGTTGTGAAAACCGAAGGTGTCTTGTATCAACGGGCCGTCTCCATCGCATGGATCCTGGGGTGGGTGTCGGCCGGGTGCACGGCGCTGACTGTAGCGGCCGTGCCCATGGTTCAACCAAACTTGAGTCTCAACTTTTCCCGTCATCCCGTGGTGTATCTTGCGCCGGTGATCGGAGTCATCGTGCTAGGGTACAGTCTATATTTCAGGCTTCGCCGGCGGGATATCTCTGCATTTGTTGCGTCCTGTATCTTCATTTTTCTGATGCTCGTCAGCGTGATGTTTGGCATGTACCCGTATATTTTGCTCTCAACGACTGATCTGGCATTCAGTCTCACCGTGTTTAATGCGGCCACTGATTCCTATGGATTAACCTCAGGGATCGTCTGGTTTGTTGGTGGGTTTCTGCTTATTCTCGTGTATCAGATCTATCTCTATTTTCAGTTCCGTGGGAAGACTCGCTTAGATGATGCGCATTGATTATGCGTCACTTCTCAGCCGATGTGATCCTGTAACTGGCCGGCGAACGGTCGTTTCCTGTCTCGTGTGGGTGTGGTGCGATCAGCGCTTTACTTGGGGAGGCATATAGGAAGTCATCTCGAGGGCGAGTTCCTTCGCGATGTCCTTGAGGTTTGGCCTGAAAAACATATAGCTGCTGGACCGTTCATGGCGCGCTTTCCAGACCGTGGTTCCGGTTGTGGCATCGATGAGACGAACGCTTAAGCCCACGCGGCCCACGTTGTCGCCTTCCTTGCGGATGTACTCCCACGAATTGACCCGCACCACTAAGAATGAATCGACGTTGAGCGCTTTGCCGAGCGTGATGGCCGACTCTTTGTCCGATTGTCCGGTCATTTCCAGCCGGGAGAAGTAGAACACGAGCGAGTCGAAGGCCTCCTTCGACCCCTGAAAAATATCCGTCACGCTCTCGGGGGGCATGACTCGTTCGATGTGCCCCATTCTCCTGAGCGCAATCGCCAGCACTTCCTGAATATCTTCGCGGGCACTGTCGTATTGGCTGGCCATCGGAGGCAATACGGCGATGGCCTGGGGGTGAAATATCTTGGCGCCCGGGCCTTCCCACACTTCCTGCAACCCGCCGCATCCGGCCAGTAACAGGGCGCCGGTGAGTACCGCACCGAGTCTGATGTGTGACAGCTGTGACATAGCGTCAATATACCACGTTAGAACGTTGCGGAGATGGAGCCGGATACTAAGGCTCCCTGTTCACGGAAATCATACCCGCCGCCGACATCGGCGCGGAAGAAGAAAATACGCAGGCCCAATCCCGCCGTGGGGATGAATGGCGTGGCGGCGTCCTTCATGTTTTTGAACGTGCCGACCCGAAGGGAAAGAAACTCGGAGAGCAACGTCTGTTCCGCGCCCAAACTCAAGAGCTGGCTTTTGACGTCCGGTAATAGAGTTCTGTTTGCGGTGATATCGACATCGGCCGTGAGAGTCAGCGTCGAATAAGGATTGATGGCCATGCCGGCTCGGACTTGGGGATCCAGCTTGATCTCGCCTCCGCGGGAGTCATCCAAAACCGGTTTGTTGATATCTTTCGCCACGATTCCAAACCGAACCCACGAGGTGGGCTTATAAATAGCGCCTACGTCGATGCCATAGGCGGTGGAGATGGTCGGCTTGCCGAAATTATTGCTGATCGTGACGCCATTGCCGCCCTGAAGCGCAACGGTACCGGAATAGGCCGCGCCCTGGATAATTTTCCCCGTGACGCCGATTGAGAACGTCTTGTCGGCAAAGGCATAGGCGTAGGAAAGCGAGGCCTGCCGGGCTTCCAAGCCGAGTAACATCATCGTCCCGGCTACGGATGGACCGGCGGTTACGCTCAACGGCGTACTGATATATCCCCCGCCGGTCGCCACATCCGATACGTTTAACCCGAACGCATGCTCGCCGAAATGTCCTTTGATGTAGAGCCCGGCGGATCCATTCACCGACAAGTTGGCACCTGGCTGATTGAGGCGAGTGGCAATATCTTGAGCTCTCGCGGCAGCATTCGGATCGCCGGAGTTGAAGTCTTCCAGATCGCGAATGGCCTCGCCAAACCCGCGGCGATCGATCGCTTGCCCGCCGCCCTGGATCCGAATATCCACGGTCTGGGTCATCGCCAGGCCGGCTGGGTTCCAATAGGTGGCCAGCGCATCCGTGGTTACGGCCACGCCGGCGCCCCCCATACCGGTCGCGCGTGGTCCGACCGTGACGAATTCCGCAGCTATGGCCTGTGTCGCAAGACCGGCCAGGACGGCTGTCAGGAGAAGATGTCGAAGGATACGGTGCATGCGGACCCTATCAGCAGCGTTTTGCGTTTCAGCTCGACATCAGCATGCCTTGTGAGGCTCGATCGGTCAACAATTAGCAGGATGCGAGAACACAGCCGGCGAATTGTTTCAGCATCCTGTTAGACGATCATGCCATCCTGCATGTACACGATGCGGTCGGCCTGGGCGGACAACTTGTCATTATGTGTCACGATAATGAAGGTGGTTCCACGGGCTTTATTCAAGTCTCGCATCAGTCCGAACAAGGCGTCTCCGCTATGGGTGTCCAGATTGCCAGTCGGTTCATCGGCCAAGACGAGATCCGGTTTCTGCATCAAGGCCCGGGCCATCGCGACACGCTGTTGTTCGCCGCCGGACAGTTCACCCGGCTTGTGATGCAGGCGCGCGCCCAATCCTACCTCGGTGAGCAGCGCGGTTGCTTCGGCTTCGACAGCGGCGGGATCCCGCCGCTGGACAAGGGCCGGCATGCCGGCGTTCTCCAGGGCCGTGAATTCAGGCAACAGGTGATGAAACTGGAACACAAAGCCGATGCGCCGATTGCGAAAATCAGCCTGCTGCGTCTCCGTCAGTTGGAATAAATCCTGGCCATCGATGGTGACCGTGCCGCGACTGGGCTTGTCGAGTGTGCCGATGATATGGAGCAGGGTGCTTTTCCCGGCTCCCGAGGCTCCGACAATAGCGATCAGTTCACCGCGCGTGATCTCAAGGTTGATTCCCTTGAGGACCGGCAGCTCGTAGGATCCCATCGAAAAGGACTTGTGAAGATCCGTGACTTTAATCATGTTCAGTTGTGAGCTGTGAGGACTGAGGACTGAGGCTCGGAATGTTGGGATGGGAAGTACGACTCAGTCCTCGGCCCTCAATTCTCAGTCCTGCGAATCTATTCATAGCGTAACGCTGCGACCGGTTCCAGCTTGGCCGCCTGGTTTGCAGGGTATACGGTCGCGATAAAACTGATCAGGATGGCCGAGCCGGCCACGAGCAGGACGTCCTCGGCCAGCACATGAACGGGAATTTTCGAAATGTAGTAGACGCTCGCGTCGAAGGTCCAAAACCGTTCGATCAGCCACAGAAATGTATAGCCCAGCGGGATGCCGATGGCCGTTCCGGAAAACCCGATGATCAACCCGTTCAGCATGAAGATACGGCGGATGCTGCGCCTGGTCGCGCCCATCGCCTTGAGGATGGCGATTTCCTTCTGCTTTTCCGTGACGATCATCGTGAGTGTGCTCACGATGTTGAACGAGGCCACGATCGTAATCAGGACGAGCAGCAGAAACATCATCGTCTTTTCCAGCTTCAGAGCCGAGAAGAGATTGCGGTTCATTTGCATCCAATCTCTGGCGCCGTGGCTGAAGCCGAGCTCGTGTTCGATGTTGCGGGCGATCTCGTCGGCGCGGAACACGTCCGTCACCTTCACCTCGATGCCGGACACGCCGTCTCCCATGTTGAAGAATTTCTGCGCTTCGCCGAGTTCGATATAAGCCAGGGAGGAGTCGTATTCGTACATGCCGGAATGGAAGAGGCCCACGACGGCGAAGGTGCGAATCTTCGGCACCATGCCCATCGCACTAATCGGCCCGACGGGAGACACCACGTTGACGATGTCGCCGGTAAAGACGCCCAGTCGGGCCGCCAGTTCTCTGCCGAGAATAATACCGGGCTTTTCGACCATCTGCGCCTCGCCTCGCGGGTCGTCAATCGGAGCCTGGCGTACCGTGACGGGTGTGAGCAGATCGGCCAGTTGTCCCGTCGACATGTTCTTGGCCAATTCGGTGACCTGGGTTTCGCGCTCCGGGTCGATGCCGCGCAACACGATGCCTTGCACGCCGGATTGCGTGGTGAGGAGGACCTGGCGGAGCACGAAGGGCGTTGCGGCGACGACTTCCGGGACCGTTCGTATTTTCTCTACGAGCGGATCGTACTCCGTCATGTTTTCTTTCATCCGCTCCTGCACAATGATATGGGCCGTGGTCCCGAGAATCTTGGCCTGAATATCTTCCTTGAAGCCGGTCATGATGCCGACGGTACCGATCAGCGCCGCCACGCCCAGCGTGATGCCGGCGATGGAAACGAATGTATTGAGCGAAATGGTCCGATTGCGGCGCTTGGCGCGCAGGTATCGGAGCCCGACGAAAATCTCATAGGGGAGGGCCATCGCTATTTCTCAGGCCTTAATTGAGGGAAGAGCACTACATCGCGAATAGAGGCCTGATTGGTGAAGAGCATGATCAGGCGATCGATGCCGATGCCTTCACCGGCTGTCGGGGGCATGCCGAACTCCAGCGCGCGGAGAAAGTCCTCGTCGACGAGATGGGCTTCTTCATCCCCTGCCTCCCGCTGGGCCGCCTGGCCCTCGAATCGCTCACGTTGATCCAAAGGGTCGTTCAACTCGGAGAACGCATTGGCGATTTCCCTGCCTGCGATGTAGAGCTCGAATCGGTCGGTGAGGGAGGGGTCCGAGTCCTTGCGTCTGGCCAGCGGCGAAATTTCGATGGGGTAGTCCGTGATGAATGTAGGCTGCTGGAGATTGGGCTCGACGGTTTCCTCGAAAATGGCGTTCACGATATTGAACAGCGAGTCGTCTGAATCGACCGGCACGTTCAGGCGCCGGGCCGCGGCCAGCGCTTGGGTGCGATCGCTCAGGACAGCGGGATCGAGCTTGTTCACCTCGATGATCGACTGGTGGTACGACCAGCGCCTCCACGGGGGGGTCAGCGTGATCTGTTGGCCCTGATAGTCGATGACAGTCTTGCCGAGAATCTGCTGGGCCAGTGCGGAGACCATTTCTTCGGTCAGTACGATCAGGTCATGGTAGTCCGCGTAAGAGACGTAAAATTCCAGCATCGTGAATTCGGGATTGTGAATCGTCGAGATGCCCTCGTTCCGAAAGTTCCGGTTGATCTCGAACACCCGTGGAAATCCGCCGACGATCAGGCGCTTCAAGTACAGCTCCGGCGCGATGCGTAAATATAAATCGACGCCAAGCGCATTGTGATGCGTGACGAACGGCTTCGCTGCCGCGCCGCCTGGAATTGGATGCATCATCGGCGTCTCGACCTCCAGGAATCCCCGTTCGATCAGAAAGGCCCGGATGCCGGCGATGATTCTGCTTCTGGTCGCGAAGATCTGATGGACCTCGGGGTTGGCAATGAGGTCAACGTAACGCTGGCGATAGCGGGTCTCGACATCTGTGAGCCCGTGCCACTTTTCCGGGAGTGGACGGAGCGCTTTGCTGAGAAACGTTAATTGATGTACCTCGACTGTAAATTCATTTGTCTTGGTGCGAAAGAGCACCCCGGTCACGCCGATCCAGTCTCCGAGATCGAGCTGTTCCGTGACGGTGTAGGCCTGCTCGGAGAGCAGATCCTTCTTGAGGTAGACTTGCAGGCGGTCTGATCCGTCTTGCAGCACGGCAAAGCCGGCCTTTCCAAAACGGCGCAGGGCCACCACGCGGCCTGCGATGGTGCATGGAATCTTCTCCTGCTCCAGGACCTCTTTGGTCTTCTCGCCGTGCAGCTTGATGAGCAGGCCGGCCCGGTCTTTGACTTCGAAGCGCGCCCCGTACGGAGCCACGCCCGCCTGGCGGAGGTGATCGAGCTTCTTGATCCGTTGTTGCCGCTGTTCGTTCAGTTCATCCATAATTGGTCTGTTTGGTTTATCTGGTCTGTTTGGTCTATTTTGTTTGTCTGGTTCGTCTGGTCTGTTCTGCCGGTCTGAACCAGATAGACCAGACAGACCAAGCACCAGAGAAACAATTCTTACAGGTCGTCGTCCGGTCCGCCGACGGGTTGTGCCGGGACGCTTCCTTTGACAAGCTTCCTCTTCAAATAGGCCTCGATGAATCCGTCGATGTCGCCGTCCATGACGGAGGAGACATCGCCGGTTTCGTGGGCGGTCCGGTGGTCTTTCACCATCTGATAGGGCTGGAACACATAGGACCGGATCTGGCTGCCCCATGCGATGTCCTTCTTTTCTCCGACGATCGCGTTGAATTCCGCTTCTTTCTTCTGCTGTTCCCGTTCGTACAGACGCGCCTTCAAAATTTTCATCGCCCCGTTTCTGTTCTGCAGCTGAGAGCGCTCGTTCTGGCACTGCACGACGATGCCGGATGGTAGGTGCGTGATGCGGATCGCTGTTTCGACCTTGTTGACGTTCTGACCGCCGGCGCCGCCCGCGCGGAACGTGTCGATTCGCAGGTCTTTATCCTCGATCGCCACGTCGATGTCTTCACTCAACTCCGGATAGACGAATACCGAGGCGAATGAGGTATGCCGCCGTTTGTTGGAATCGAACGGAGAGATACGCACCAGGCGGTGGACACCGGCCTCTGCCTTTAAATATCCGTAGGCATAGGGGCCGGTAATCGAGAGGGTCGCGCTTTTGACGCCGGCTTCGTCACCGGCCAGCAGATCCAAGGTCTCGACCTTGAACTTTTTGGTTTCCGCCCACCGCACATACATGCGCAGCAGCATTTGCGCCCAGTCTTGGGATTCTGTTCCGCCGGCGCCCGGATGAATTTCGAGAATCGCGTTATTCGGATCCAGCTCGCCCGACAACAGCATTTCCACACGCAACGCTGCCAGTCGGGGCTCCAGCCGATTCAGCTCCGCCGTCAGCTCTTGTTCGAGCGCGGCGTCGCCGCTTTCGGTCGCCAGTTCCAAGAGGGCATTCAGATCACCCAGCTTGGATTCGACGTCGCGCCACGTCGCCAGTTCGCGCTCGATGGTCGCTTTTTTTCGGCTGACAGCGGCGGCGGCGCGGGCATCGCTCCAAAAGTTCGGCTGCCCCATCTGGGCTTCCAGCTCTTCCAGGTCGGCGGTCATGCGGGCGAGGTCAAAGATGCCCCCGTAACTCGGAGACTTGCTCTCCGATAGCGCGGACACGGACTTGCACATAATCAAACAACATTGAACGATCTTCCTCCCGTTACGCGGGCTCGATAGCGGTTGTGCCGGGGGCAGGT
Source organism: Nitrospira sp. (assembly GCA_022843785.1). GTDB lineage: Bacteria > Nitrospirota > Nitrospiria > Nitrospirales > Nitrospiraceae > Nitrospira_D. The sequence continues at coordinate 22,614 of JALHMZ010000028.1, read as the reverse complement.
TCCTTCGTGCGGAAGTACCCGTACAGGCACAGAAACGCGCAGATTATAGCACAGCCGTAGGCAAACACATCTCCGTAGTAGCTATAAAAAGTGCGGGAGTTCCTGATCGGGATTGCGGCCTTCAGCGCATGTTCCGTGAACAGGGGCGTCGCATCCAGGATGCGGCCGTACGGATCAATGAAGCCTGAGATTCCGGTGTTGGCGGAACGCGCGAAGGCCAGATGATTTTCCACTGAACGGAAGACGACCATGGAAAAATGTTGCGCAGGCGCCGACGATGGTCCAAACCAGCCGTCATTGGTGATGGTGACGAGAAACTCCGCGCCGTTGGCTGCAAATCGCCGGACCAGGTCGGGGAAGATTACTTCATAGCAAATGGCCACGCCGAACTTCACGGGCCTCGAGCCGGCCGGACTGTCGCCGCGCAACGACTTGGGTGTAAACGACAAAATCGTCGGACCCGGCCCTGCTTCAAAATCGCCGATCCCTTCCACCAACTTGTCGAGAAAGAACAGCAGCGATGATTTCAGTGGAATATATTCTCCGAACGGCACCAGATGGTGCTTGTCATACCGGCCGAGCAGGGTGCCGTCTGCTCCCAGCAGATAGGCGCTGTTCAAGAGATAGGGTCTACGGTCCGGATAGAATCGTAACGCCGGGCTTCCGGTGAGGATCGGCGCTTGTGCGCGGGCCGCCCACTCAATAAGCTTCAATTGGTAGTCCTGTTCCCGTTCCAGGACAAACGGCGTTGCCGCTTCCGGCCAGACGACCAGGTCTGCGCCGATGCCCAGTTTGGCGGTCAGCCGGTCGAATCGCTGCATAGTCTCATCGCGGTATTCGGCATCCCATTTCACGGCCTGGTCGATGTTGGGTTGCACGACCCCCACGGTAACGGAGAATTTTGACTGTGCGGGGGGTCCCTCCATCAGTACGGAGGAGCTATAGAGCCATGACAGCACCATGAGGACTGCCGTGGTCGTGAGCAACTCCCACGGGAGCTTGACCGGGTGAAAACCTCGGAAGAAGGGCATCAACCATAAGGTCAGCTCGGCAATGGCCAGGTTGACCAGTACGATCAAGAAGGAGACGCCATAGACCCCTGTGTGGTCCGCAATCTGAATCAGATCCAGATTCTGGTATTGCGAATAGCCAAGAAGGCACCAGGGAAGGCCCGAGAGAGCATAGGTGCGGACCAGCTCAAGCGTGACCCAGATGCAGGGGGCGAAGAAAATCCCATAGCGTGGGATCAGCTCCCGCAGCCAGACGACGGCCAGACTGTAGAACCCGACATAGAGTCCGAGGTAGGCGGTCAGCAGCAAGAGGATGGCGTAGCTGACGGGGAGGGGAACCTTGCCGTAGGTCGTCATGGCTGTGACGACCCACTCCATGATGCCGGTAAATCCGATAATGCCGGTCAGCCATCCGATCCAAAAGGCGCGCCGCCGGGAGCACTGATCGAGGGCCAGATGCAGAGGAATCAGAGCGGCCCAGGCCAGCAATCCGAATTCAAAGTTGGGAAAGCACAGCGGTAATAAGACACCGCTCGCGCAGGCAAAGAGGATCTGGCGCGAACGAGGCAGGTCCATTGCGGGTTACGATAACGAAAGCGTTCGGGACTTGCAAGGGAACAGGGAGCGATTGAAAAAGTAACTGCCTCGCCATCCGGAGCGTAGCCGAAAGGGTAACACATGGCATGAATCATGCGGGCCGAGAATAGCCTTGTGCATGACGAAGAGTTTACTTGACTGAATTCTGGTCCAGGCCTATCGTACCCTTTGTGGGGGGAGTTAACGCCCCGAGGGAATATGGTTCATAAGGGGATCGAGCGTGAGGACGGTGTGCAGGACCAGCTTGTACTGGGAAGCCTAAAATCCTCCCAAGGTCTCCGTCGTACCTAATCGTCCTCGGTTAGGTGCGTGCTCCTCCCACCCAAACAAACCCACATCATTCGTCACTGTGCGCGCTGCCATCGCTCGTGTCTGTAAGCTAAGACATGGCCGCGCTTGGCCATTCTGTTCGTTATTGCTCGGTTAAAGAGCCGATGGCGTGTGGCTTATGGCACGAGATTGAGCTTGAATAGAAACTCGCCCATCTGCTGATCCGATCACGTGCTATATGCCACCAGCTATATGCTCTTGCCCTCAACGAGCGACGCGCTGGTCGGCTCGCCTTGCCGTTGCCATTCCTGCTGGGCTGGGGAGGGATGACGAATACCGCCTGCTATACTTTCATCAAGATGAATGTCTACGGCCTACTCAGCCTCTTGCTCTGGCTGGTGCTGTTCCCGGCAGTGGGAACGGCTGGACTCTATCAATGGACTGATGCGCAGGGGAATCTTCATATTACCGATACGCCGCCGCCGGTTCCTGAAAAGAAGCCGGTGTCTGCAGTTGAGGCGGCTCCACCGGTTTCTCAATTTGCGCCACAGAAAAAGACGTCGACAACGGGTCAGACTTCGGTGGGACGACCCCAGGCTGAAATTCGCCCTGTGCCGAATCTGACGTCCGCCCCGCAGTCGTCTCGCAATGCCAACAATCACTCGATGCTGAGCAGTCTGAATCAGGCCCAGGCGACGACGACAAGTCCTTGGCAGGTATTTGAAGGAAATGCGGGAAGTACCAAGGCCGCTGTTCAGCGTTGGACCGACGAAAAGGGTATTGAGCACTTCGTCGATGCCGTCCCGGACACGCGACGGCGCTAGCCCGGAGTGCGTATGAGAGGCGTCAGGGAGTTTTCTCTTATGCTGTATATCCTCATTCTCATAGGAGTTGTCATCGAAGGGCTGCTGCCGTGCGATTCGGCTGCCGCGCTCCCCCGCGTACCTGCCGGGTTTTCAGAAGATGGACGCATGGCTGTCGTGCAGACGGCCGGCGATCTTGCTATCTGGGACATTGAGGCCAAAATCCTTGCCGGGAAGGTTCCGCAAATCCAGTGCGACCAGGTCAGATTCTTGAAACAAGACGGCTGGGTGCTGTGTGCGGGGAATGGCGTGACGATCTATGATTGGAAGCGTCAGATGGCTGTGGCCAGGATCCCACCGGAAGGGAAGCAAGCCATGCGCGTGCTGGCCTATTCGCGCGAGGCGGATCGCATGGTCGTCCGTCAGGGCAACGAGGCGGTCAGCGTCTGGCATATCGGCGATAAGTTGATACCGCTGAAGCACATTCCGCTTGATGCTGAAAAGGACGTACTCTCGGCTGCCGCGTCGCCCGATACAAAGACACTGGCGGTGACACAGGGCCGGAAAATTCTCCTCTATGACCTTCAGGGCACGGCCGTGCGGGATATGGTGATGAAAGAAGGGCACCCGCACGATCTGCTCTTTGCGCCGGGCAGTCCGATATTGGCGGCGAGTATCGGGAATACGATACTGCTGCTCGATACGGAACAACGCACGATTCACGCGCGTGCGACGTTGACGAGCGCAGAAGGCGCGCGCGGTCGTTTGGTGCCGCGTGTGTTTTCGCTCGATGGCAGCCGGCTTGTGGCGGGCAACGGGCAATGGAGTTATCCGGTCTTCGAGGTTGAGTCGGGCAGGTTGCTGGCTTTGACGGAATTCACTTATGTGGATCGGGAACGGGGCGTGCGGTCCAATATCCAGATCCATACGGCCGATATTTCTGATGACGGTGACCATTTGGTCGGGCAGCTGGAACATCCCTCTACGCTGCAGATCTGGGATCTGCGGACCGGTACGATGTTGCCGGATCTATGCGGAGACGATTGCCGTAACATGGGGTCGGGGGTCGGGCTGCTCAGATGGTCGCCTGATGGGTCGAAGATTCTCGTGGAGATGAATGGCGGGCGGAATGCCGAGGTGGCCGGGAAGGTGTCTCTTTGGGACGTCAGTACGCGCGCGCCCGAACTTGTTCTGGACCCCAGCCAGCCGCAAGTGAAAGTCCTCGCCAAACGCACACCGCCGCCGTCTCCGCACGCTGCCGGGTCCTCTGCTCCATCGGCCGGTTCGGCGTTTGTCCATGCATCGGCGCTACGCGCGATGGCGACGTCTCCCACGGCCAATCTCCTGGTCACAACCGGCGATGACGGCCTACTGAAGGTCTGGAATCCCGGAAAAGGAATGCTCTTGCGTCGGCTCAAGCTGGCCGCCCCGGCCAGTGCGCTGGGGTTCAGCGCTGATGGGACCATTCTGGCAGCGGGCACCGCTCAGGGAGAGGTCCGTCTGTGGGACACCCGGACATGGCGTGAATTCCCGCCCTATTCGAGCCGACAGGGGCAGATCAATGCGCTGCAATTTCTTCCCGGCAATCGTTTGCTGGCCATTGCGGGAGAGCAGCTGAAGGTGTCGATCGTGGACTTGAGTACACGCGAGGTGGTGAAGGATCTCGTGCATATGAGTGTGTCTGAGTCCTGCGATGGGAAGGGATGTGTCAGAAAGCGGTCGACGCAAGCGGAGGCCGTGCTCACCCTGGCCCTGTTGGACGGCAGTCCGTTCCTATTGACCGCTTCACAGACCGGACAGGTTGCCTGGGATATCGAGACGTGGACCGAGATCGATAGGCCTGCGGGATTTCCTGAAAACTGGTCGGGCCTTGGATGGAGGCGTTCATATCTGGCCACGACGGCCCGCACCAGGAATCCCATGGCATCTGCCCTCACGGTCTGGGATCCTAGGCGCAACGGCCCCGTCGCCGGCTTGGACATATTTACGAACGGAGAGACCGAAGTCGTCGAGAAGGGCGCAACCATGGCATTGGGTGTTTCCTTGGCCGTCGATCCGTTGAATCGATGGGCCGCGACCAGAGTCGGAGAGCAGCTTTCCGTATGGGATCTACAAGATCAGGAACGAAAGAAAACGTTCTCGGTGAAAATGCCCTACTTTCTGCATTGGACAGGTGATGGGAAACATTTGGTCGTCTCTACACTCGACCGGAAAGTGCTGGTCTGGTCTGCGGAGACAATGGAACCCGCGCACTTCCTTCTGGACCCCGCAGTGACGCAGTAAGAGCGTACGGTTCTTGCGGAATTAGGAACTTTCCTCGCGTTCGCTTTGCAGGCGTATTGATAAGCAATACACCGTGCTTTCGTTGAATGTGTAAAAAATCATTAACGGGGGAAAGTCGGACAATTCTGAAACTGAAAGAAACCAGATCAGTGAGCCCTCATATGCCTGCGTTCCAATATCAGGAGCACAGGCCAAGTGCTGTTCAACGCCTTCAATAAAAAGGTCAGCCTTAATGGGATCACACTCAAGCTCGTATAGTTCCTTTAAGAAGGTGTGCCCATAGACGACCGTCCTTCTCCTATGAGGCATCTCGTTCTAAGCACTGTCTTGCTGCTTCCTCTAATGATTTTGCATGTTCTATGACTGCATGGGTTGAAGCTTTCTTGCTGACAAGCGCCATGCTGTATGGAATCGTGCCATTTCTTACTGCGAACTTCCACCCCGTGAATGTATGAGAATCATCGCTCATCTCAGATCCGGTTTTCTCCCAGTTCGCTTTTATCAATTCGTCGACGAGAGAAATCTCATTTGGCGTAAACCAACCCTCAATATTAGGAGCACGCAAAGGGATCGGTCTGTGCTGCTTCTGACCATAAAAGTCACGTGGGCGAATTACTAAATGTGCACTTTTTTGCATGGCATCGAGTAACGATTTAATATGCATTGGGGCTGGCCCAAGCCCTAGTGCTTGATATTCGTACCCTGTAATTGGCTGGCCAAATCTTAGAAAGGACAGGAAGTCAGATTTGAAGAGCAATTTGTACAGTTTGAGTTTGCCGAATCGCTCATCAGCTTCGGACTTAAAGGCGATATAGAGAATGAGTTCGCGCAGCTTCGCCTTATTCGCTTTCGGGCGCGGAATATTGCGCCTTCTTTTATAGAGCATCTCTATCGAATGAATTTTTTGCATAGGCCAACCCCAATATCAAAGCCGCAGTATTATAATGACGGGATATTGTGTCTGTACAGTAGCCTTCCGATGCCCTAGTTTCCACTCTTTCTCATTTTTAGTGAGTAATCGCTAGTTCTGAGTGCAACGCTATCGTCCGGGTCAAATAGGAAAATTGGCCATAGGGTTTCTTCACGCGGCGGTTCTGTGTACAATGCCGCGCGATTTCAGTTGCACCGTTCTGTGAGGATGAATGACCAAGAAACACTCAACGCCCCCATCGACTGCTGCTTCGACTACCGCCAAGCCATTGTCTGAATCGCCCGCGCAGAAGAAAGCCGCAAAGCCGGAGCAGCAGGTGACCGCCGTCGAAATGGGCGCGCGCCAGCGGGAAATCTCCGTCTCGGAGTTTTTCACAAAGAACCGGCACCTGCTTGGCTTCGACAATCCGCGCAAGGCGCTGTTGACCTGTGTGAAGGAAGCGGTCGACAACGCGTTGGATGCCTGCGAAGAAGCCGGCATTCTGCCCGATGTTACGGTGCGGCTGGAGATCGCTGCGACCAACGGAGCGCCGCCGCCGGCCAGCCAGGCCACGCGGTTCCGCATCACGGTGACGGACAACGGCCCCGGCATCGTCCGTCAGCAGATTCCGAGGATTTTTGCGAAGCTGCTCTACGGTTCCAAGTTCCACCGCATGAGAATGAGCCGGGGCCAGCAGGGGATCGGGATTTCCGCCGCCGGCATGTACGGCCAGCTGACGACCGGCAAACCGGTGACGATCATTTCGCGTACCGGGCCGCGCGCCGCCGCGCATTTTTTTGAAGTGCAGATCGACACGAAGAAAAACGAGCCGCTGGTGCATGAGAATAAGCAGATTGAATGGGAGCAGCCGCAAGGAACGCAGGTGGCGATTGAAGTCGAAGGCAAGTACCAAAAAGGCCGGGCGTCGGTCGACGAATGGCTGGAGCAAACATCCATCGCCAACCCCCACGTCAAACTGACGTATCGCACACCGGAAGGGGAGACGAAGGAATATCCCCGCACCTATCATGAACTGCCGCCGTCGCCGCGGGAAATCAAGCCGCATCCCTACGGCATCGAATTCGGGATGTTCCTCAAGATGCTGCAAGACACGAAGAGCCACTCGGTGTCCGGATTGTTGGCGAGCGATTTTTGCCGGGTGTCGCCGCAACTGGCTGATGAAATCTGCAAGGCAGCGAAGGTGTCGCCGCACACGAAGCCGCGCGAGTTGAAGGGAACTGCCGCGGAAACGTTGTATCGGACCATCCAGGATACGAAAATCATGGCGCCGCCGACAAATTGCCTGTCGCCGATCGGCGAGAAAGCGATACTGTCCGGCCTCTACAAGCAGATCAAAGGCGAGTTCTACACGGCGGTGAGCCGGCCTCCGGCGGTGTATCGCGGCAATCCCTTCGTCATCGAAGCGGGCCTGGCCTACGGGTCTGCGCCTCAGGATCAGAACAAGCCCCGGCAGCCGGCGATGCCGAAAGCGGAAGGCGAGCGGGATGAGGAAGATTCGGAACTCGCGCGCGTGATCCGTTACGCAAACCGTGTGCCGTTGCTCTATCAGCAATCAGCCTGTTCGACGTTCAAAGCGGTTCTGAGCACGACGTGGAAAAATTACGGCGTCACGCAATCCCGCGGTGCGTTGCCCGGCGGACCGATGGTGATTTTCGTCCACATGGCGTCGGTCTGGGTGCCTTTCACGAGCGAATCCAAAGAGGCGATCGCCGACTACGATGAAATTCAGAAGGAAATCACGCTGGCCTTGCGCGAGTGCGGCCGGCGGCTGGGATTATTCTTGCGTCGCCGTGAACGGGCTGCGAGCGAATACCGGCGGAGAAACATCTTTGAGTTGTACATCGAGGAAGTCGTTGAGGCCTGCAATCGACTCAAGGGCGGCACGCTGCCGAAAGAAAAACTCAAGGCGCAGCTCCAGAAGATCGCCACATCGCGCACCGGCGGACTGAAGACCGATGAGGCGCTGGGCAAGACCGGCACAGGGCCTGAAGGCTTGCCCCATTCCATCATCGTGACGGCAGAGGGAGTCGAAGGCGAAGTCGATCTTGCCGCTCGGGTGCAGGCCGATGCCGCAACGGCGCGGGTCGAACCGAATCCGCCCGGCGAGACAGCGCCAATTGCAAAAGAGGCCAAGGGACAGGGAAAGAAAGCGACGAGCGCAAAGGCAAACGGTGCCAAGCCTCTCAAGGGGAAGGCGGTTCAGATGCCGCTCTTCAACCGATCTGATCGGCCAGCCAAACGAGACAAACGAGATAAACAAGACAAACCAAACAAGCCGGTTCCCGCGTCGAAGCCGCGAGGAAAGAAATAGGACGTATGGCTGTCAAGCAGAGAAAGACCACCACGGTTGAAAGGAAGCTCATCGGCGTGGCCGACGTCGTCATCACGGCGGCGGAACGGTCGAAGGATCCGACGCTCGAGATTCCGATTCGCGCCCTGTCGAATGTTTCGTTCAATGCACGCAAAGGCTTAATTGAGATGGGGAGCAAGAAGCAAGCGCGCTCATTTTTCAATGTCGGCATGGCCAAGAAATTCATGCAGACGGTGTTGGTGGCGGATGCGTTGTCGGAATTGCAGCGGGCGGAGCTGACGACCTCGCTTCGAGAAATTTACTACCGGACGAAACACACCATCCAGGATTCGCATGAAAACACGTTCGACACGCAAGACGAATCTGATCCGGTGATCGAGGATCTGGAAGTCTCGCTCTCTGCGTTGCGGGAAGAGCTGCATGTCCGCGCGGAAAACAGCGGCAGCATCGTCGGGCCGGTCGTGTTCGGCGATGACGGGGATCGCGTGGATTGTGCCAGGCTGGGCAAGGGCGGCTATTCAGTGCCCTCGATCGTGGAACCGGAGTATCTGGAGATCCGGCGCTGCACGGCGGACTTCGTCCTGCTTGTTGAAAAAGGCACTCAGTGGAACCGGCTGTCAGAAGATAAGTTTTGGCGGCGCTACAATTGTGTGTTGCTGACGGGTAACGGCCAGCCTCCTCGCGGTGTCCGTCGATTGGCGAGACGGCTGCATGAAGAACACCGGCTGCCCGTCTATGTGTTGGTCGACAACGATCCGTGGGGCTATTACATTTATTCTGTCATCAAACAAGGCTCGATCAATCTGGCGTTTGAAAGCCAGCGCATGGCAATTCCAAAAGCTAAGTTTATCGGTTTGTCGAGCGCTGACCCCGAACGCTACGAGCTGCCGCGCAACGTCGGCATCAAGCTCAACGAGAAGGACATTGCGCGCGCGAAAGAATTGATGAATTACGAGTGGTTCAACAAGCCGGCGTGGCAGGCGGAGATCAAGCGGATGCTCACGAGCGGGCTCAAGTACGAGCTCGACGCGCTGGCAAACAAGGACTTCCAGTATCTGACCAAGAAGTATCTGCCGAGAAAGCTCAAAGAGAAAGACTGGCTGGACTAGCCTGCCTTTTCGTATCTCGTCGTTCGTGAAGCGTGAAGCGCAAACGGGAATGATTCAGAAGGCTGCTTGCTTGCGAGATGCGCTTCACGAGATACGTGTCACGAGCCACGAGAGTTCAACCGAGTGCATCGTGAATAAGCTATGAAAACCTTGCCCGCCTGGACTGCGCCTCTTCGGGACTGGCAGCGCCGCGCCCTATCGGCGGTGTGCGCCCATCCGGCCATGGATTTTCTGGCGATGGCCACGCCTGCCGCCGGGAAGACGCGTTTTGCCCTGGCTGTTGCGCATCACTATCTGACGGCAGGGGCTGCGGTCAGAGTATTGGTGGTGTGTCCGACCAATCACTTGCGCGGGCAATGGTCGGAGGCCGCCGGCAAGATCGGTCTGCACCTTGATCCGGCCTTGACGAATGAACAGGCCGTGGAAGCGTCGGACTATCACGGCGCCGTGGTGACCTACCAGCAAGTCTGTCTGGCCCCGGCGATCTTTCAGCGAGCCTGTAAGAGTAAAAAGACTCTGCTCATTCTTGACGAGCTGCATCACGCCGGCGACGGCAAGAACTGGGGGAAAGCGCTTCGTGCCGCTTTCGAGCCAGCGGTGTTCCGGCTGATTCTGTCCGGCACACCGTTCCGCTCGGATAACAATCCAATCCCATTCATTCGTTATGAGCAGGGGGAGAGCCGGGCCGATTTCGCCTATGGCTATACTGACGCGATCGGCGACGGCGTGTGCCGTCCGATCGTGTTCCCCAGTTACGAGGGTGAGCTGACCTGGTTTTCCGAAGGCCGTGAGCACACGGCCACGTTTGAAGACGGACTTACGTTCGACCGGCAGCGGGAACGGTTGAAGACGGCGCTGTTGCAAGAGACCTGGCTCGGTCCGGTCATCACCGATGCCCATGCGCAGCTTACCCGATTGCGCAAGGAAGAACAGCCGGACTCAGGCGGGCTGATCGTGAGCATGGATCAAGACCATGCCCGCTGGGTGGCGGATCTCGTCGGCCGCATCACCGGTGTGAAAGCGGCCGTCGCGGTCTCGGACGATCCGGCTGCCTCCGGCGTGATTGAGGACTTTGCCGGGCACAAGAAACAGCAATGGCTGGTTGCGGTCAATATGGTCAGCGAAGGCGTGGATATTCCACGTCTTCGTGTCGGCGTTTACGGTACGAACGTACTGACGGAAATGTATTTCCGGCAGGTGGTCGGGCGGTTTGTCCGGATGCAGGACGGGATGCCCAGGCCGCAACGAGCCTGGCTCTATCTGCCCAAGGACCCGGTCCTGGCGCATTACGCCAGGCAGATCAAGGCGGAGCGCGATCATGTGTTGGAAGATATCATGCCGGCCGGCCAGCGGGACCTCTTCGGCCGTGTCACGGTTTCGACAAACGAGTACATGCCGTTGATGGCCGTGGCCAGGGTGGACAGCGTGATCGGCGAGGAGGACGTGAGAGGGGAGAGCCAGACGGCGCTCTCAGCTGAACCGCCGGTCTCACTCCATGAGCAGAAGCAGGATCTCCGCGAACTCCACCGGTTGCTCGTCAGTGCTGTTGCGAGAGCAGGCGGTATTGACCATCGCCGGCTGAACGCCGAATTGATCGCGCGCACCGGGAGCCGTGTCGATCAAGCCACGGTCGAGCAGCTTCGGAAGCGCATTCAATTACTGGAGCGGTGGAAGGATCAAGGTTACGACGGGAAGCGGTGAGTCAGCCACATGGCGGTCGATCAATTCGTAGCGGCTTCTTTCTCGCGCAGGTACTTGTCGAACAGGAATGTGCCGAACGGCAGAATAGAAACGACAAAGGCCTGTATGCAAAACCTGTTGTCCCATCGATATGTCGCGCGCAGCCTGACCAGCTGGCCGACATAGAGCAGAAACAAGATGCCGTGAATCATCCCCACGATTCTGACGGCCAGCGGCATCCCCATGAAGTACTTCATCGGCATGGCGATGCACAACAAGATCAGAAACGACGTCCCCTCAGCTAACGCGGTCATCCTGAACGCTCGAATTGGGCTCATCGGAATCGATCTTTCTATTTCTCTTCATGGGTGGAGAAAAGCGACCGATATTCTCATCGACTCATGATGCAGGTGTCAATGATGTCTGCTGGTATAAGACCTTCAGTTTAGCCCACCTATTCGTGAACGCTTTTCCTGTAATTTCCGATCCGTTGCGGAGGCTGCAAGACGCGGCTCTAAAGATAGAGATGAATGAGCCCGCATCTTATCCAACGAGTGCTTCCCTCTGGACGGGTGGGAGCGGAGCGGGGAGCTGAGGTGTATAGAACAACAGAAACCACGGCCGTCAGGCCGTGGTTTCTCATTGTGCTGTGACCCGATCCGTTTAGTTCGGTGGCAGCATCCAATAGCACCAGCCGAGAATAATTGGGGCTGCCACATACATGGCCTTTTTCCCGAAGGCATCATTTACCCCATAGATGAGAATGCCACCGATGAAGACGAAATAGATCCAGCCGATTCCCCGATAGCTGGCACTGTGGTCGGCCGCCAAAGCGAGGGCAGGTGATCCAAGGATCAGTCCGGCTGAGATTGTGGTGAACCGTTTCATCGCGGTCTCCTTCCGAGATAGGTAAAAGGATGGGACATGTTGCTGAAACAGGGGACCGCTGCAGACACAAGAACGCCCTCGTAGCGATGGAGCGCCAGGAGGGCGTGTGCTGTTCGCGAATGAGGTTCTCTGGGGGGGGGGCGGAAAAATCTAGCCAGAAGTCACAGAACACCTCTTTGTCTAACGGCGTGAGCCATGCTGTGCTTTCTATCCCAGGAAGTCAAACCGACAACTGCATGGGGGATATAAAGGGGCTGCCCCATTCATATTCGTCTTGAACACACTGATGAGCAGGGGCTGTGAGTCGTTCTTTATAGAGAGCGGTCGCTCATATTTTTGCATGAGATTGTTTTCATGCTGCTCTAATCTGATCTTCATGTGGCCAGACTATAGTGAAGCCGCTGAAATGACGTTCACGCCGATGGCCTAGACCGTAGGAAAAGGAGGATGGAGCATGAAACACATGATTACGTCCACACCGGTGGTGAGATTGGGAGTGAAGAGGTTGGCGCCGTACCATCTTTGGGAGCTGGCTGGAAGATTGTTCAGGCTGAATGCAGAGCGGTGGCAGCGGCGGGCACTGTTCTATGAGCGGCACCGCGACTATTTTCCACGGTTATCTGCCGGTCAATTCGTCGAACGGTGTCGTCAATTGGAAGCGGCGTACCGGCGCCTTGCGGAGACCATGTTTGCTTTGCCGACCAAACAGCAGTGGGCACCGGTCCGTACGATGGTCTTGCGGAGAAAACAGGGGGGAAGGGCTCTACTGCCTGACCACCGGGCGTTGATTTCAGTACGGTAAGAAGCCAGGGATTCGCATAAGAGCTTTGCCTGGCGTCTGCCTCCTCTCCGCCTTGCGCCGACTTTTCAGCGGGTGCTAAGATCCGTTCGAGAAAGGCTAAGGTTGAGGCCAAGGTTGAGTTCCGGAAACAGTTAACTCGCCCCCTCTGAACCTCAGCCTCAGTCTTAACCTGTGTTCTCTCGAACTATGCCCAACATCACCCTGCTTGTGTCTCCCAGTTGCGGCGCCTGTCCGTCGGCCAAGAGCCTGTGGAAACAGTTGCGCGTGAAGTACAGTTTTTCCTATCGGGAAGTCGATATCACCACCAAAGACGGCCAGGAGCTGGCCGACCGCCATTCTGTACGGGCGGTTCCCGCCACCATCATCGATGGGCGATTGACCTTCGTCGGCGTTCCCAGCCGGGAGAGCGCGGAGAAGGCCATTCTATTGAAGATCAAACAGCGGGAAGGATAGCGAGTCATGGACGAAGACGAGAACGAACTCCCGGACCTTCCCCTCATCGACAAGGGGCCTCCTCCGGATTGTCCGATCTGCGGCGATCCGATGGGCTTTATCGACGGCGACTGGGCCTGCGTCGACTGCAACGGCGAATTGCTGGGTCCGGAAACGGGCTAATCGCGTTGCTCGTGAAGCGTGAAGCGTATTTCGCAGGCAAAGATGGAACACGCATTCATTCTATTCTGCATTTCACGCTTCACGAGATACGCTTCACGAGATACCCTCTAGATGCTCCGCATCGTCACCGGGCCGTTCCATCCTGCCCTTGATCACGCGCTCGTCGAAGATGTGCGTGCGCTCAAGGCTGATGATCCCTTTGCGCTACTGGCCATCATCGTTCCTTCTGGGGCACTTGCCGACCGGCTGAAACGGTTTCTGTCCATCGAATCGCATCTCCCGCTGCTTAATCTCCATGTGCTGACGTTTCATCAATTCGCGTTGCGGCTGCGAGACGATCTGGCGCGAAGCGGGCAACCGATCCCGCCCCTGCAGCTGGTCGACGATTTCTTTTTCGAGCAACTCCTCCGCCAGGTGGTGAACCGACGGCTGCCGGGCTTGGAAGCTACGGCAAAGCTGCCGCCTTCACCCGGAACATGGAAAGGGTTGTGGGCCTCGGTGCGGGATCTGAAGGATTCTGTGGTGGACCCGGCGACCGCATTGAAGGCCGTGACGGAAGGGCTGTTCGAGGAAGACGACCGCTCCTGGCTGCAAACATTGTTTACGCTGCAAGCTGCCGTGATCGAAGGAAGCCGATCACTTGGGGTGGGATCGGCGGACGACTTGATTGCGTCGCTTGGCCAGGACTTCTCGCGATCGGCCTTGCTGACTCGCTTCACGCGCCTGTGTTTCTATGGGTTTTACGATCTTCTGCAAGTCCAGCTGTCATTCTTTCAATCCATTTCGCGCTGTGCGCCGACGACGCTCTATATCCCGCTGGGCCCCGGCCGGGCGTATGATTTTTCCCGCCGGTTCTTCGAACGATACCTGTTGCCGCTGGCAGAGACACATGAAGATCGGAGCGAAACGTCCGCTTCCGGCAGGTCATCCGCTCCGGTCGAACTGTCTGTAACGAGCGTCATCGGGGTGGAGGAGGAACTGGCCGCTGTGTGCCGTGAGATTCTGACGCTCGTCGAAGTCCATGGCTATCGATTCGACGACATCGGCGTGGTCGCGCGCTCGTTCGATCTGTATCGGGCCAAACTACAATCCGTATTCGATCGGCATCTCGTGCCATTCACCTCCACTGCGGGGAGGCCTCTGGCGCGAGAGCCTCTTGTGAAGGCGCTGCTGCAACTGGCGTCGCTTCCGTCGAACGACTTCGAACGATCGGCCGTCCTGGATGTGGTGGCCTCGCCGTTCTATCGAGGATCGGGAGATGGGCATCCGGTGGTTGAGCGTCGGCCGGATCGGTGGCGGCTTGCAGTCTCAACGCTGGGCATTACAAAGGGATCAGCGGAATGGGCGCGGTTATCGGCTTCTGCGGCGTCATCCATTCTTATGGAGGCTGCTGCCGATCACGGAGACAACGGCGCACGGGCGACGTCTGCATATGATCGTGAACAAGTTTCCCTCCTGTCGGCTCTTGTGACGAACTTGATTCACGATTGCGACCGTTTGCCTCGGCGCGGATCGATCGGGCAGTTAACTGGTGCCTTTGCCGAATTGGTTCACGGACATTTTGCGATTCCAGGTTGGACAGAAGCGGAATCGTCGGATGCTCAGGATGAGACGGATCAGATGTGTATCGGCGACGTCGTTACGCGCGCGCTTGATCGATTGTCGGAGCTGGACCAGGTCGGCGCCGATCTTACCTGGGAAGAGTGGACGGAACTCTTTCGGCTGGCGTTGGAAGACCAGACGATTCCCATTGAAGACAGTCCCCATCGAGGGGTATGGGTGTTCGATGCCATGCAGGCCCGAGGGCTGCGCTTTCGCGCACTCTTCGTGATGGGCCTCAATGAACAGGTGTTTCCGCGCGTCGTGCGCGAAGATCCATTTTTGCGGGACCGGCAGCGTCTTGTGCTGGAGTCCACGCTGGGTTTTCTGATCGATGAGAAGCTGGCGGGCCACGAAGAGGAACGACTCCTGTTTGAACTGCTGAGCCGCGCGGCATCGAATCGGCTCTATCTCTCCTATCAGCGGGCCGACGAAGCGGGTCGCGTCATGGCGCCATCGGCCTTCGTGGCGGCGGCGCAGCGGGACCCCTATTTTGTCACAAGTCCTGAACGCATTGTGGCGCGCCGATTGACCGAGCGGGTTGCTTCGCAGCCGGCGATTCAGGAGGTACTTCCGGCGCAGGATCTCGCGGTGAATCTGTTGCTGCACGAGCAAGATGCAGGGCCCCTGCTCGACCATGTGGGACAGCCTCGTGCGTTGTTTGAGCATGGCATAGCGGTTCAGCACATCATGGAGCGCGAGTCGCAAGACTTGGGACCGTTCGACGGCATGGTGGGAGCCGGCAGCGTATCGGATACGCCGCCCGATCAGCAAGAGTTGTCGCCGACTTCGCTGGAGCGGTATGCGACCTGTCCCTTTCAATACTTTGCGGAAAAGCGGCTGCGCCTTGAGCCGGTCCGGGCCATGCGCCGTGATCATCTTCCGGCGCTCACGCTGGGCACGCTTATCCACGCTGCTTTGCGGCTCAGCTATGAGCGGTTGATTGCCGTACAGTGGCCGGAAACCGAGATCGATCGTTCGACCGTGCGGCAAGTCATTGCCAATTCCACCATCGAGGTGTTCGCCGGCCATGCAGCCACGAGCGGGACAGGGCATGCGCTGCTGTGGACGATAGCGCAGGAACAGGTCGTGGCATTGGTCACTCTGGCCGCCGATTCTGATCGTGAGAACTACCGGGAGACCGGCTACAGGCCGAAGGCCTTTGAAGTTGAAGCAGAGGGGTTGGTTTCTTTGGGAGGCGGGACAGCGGACCTCAAGATTCACGGTACACTGGACCGTCTTGATGTGCGGCTGAATCCGCCGGGTCTTCGGATCGTGGATTACAAGTTCAAGCAGGGGAGCGAGATGGACACCAAAGATCGCAATTTGGTGTTGGGCGCAGCCAGGGGGGCGCGGCTCCAGCCTCCGCTGTATGTCTCGATGACGATACCCGCTCACCCTGCGCCGGCTGAAGTGCAATTTGTGTATCTGGCCCCGCGCTGGGATCCACCGATTGCGCGATCGATCTTTGAGCGCGCGAGTCTGTCAGGCAAGACCGGAGAGACGATCACGCAGACGATTCGAACCCTCGTGCAGGGCATCGCGCGGCAAGAGTTCTTCATCCTGCCGGATGCCTATTGCGACCAGTGCGTGTTTTCCGCCGCCTGCCGCCGCTACGATTCCACCGCCTGGTGGAGGTCCTACCGTTCGCCGGAGGCCAGGGCGCTGCGCCGGTTGCGAAAGTTACAGGTGCAGGATGAATGAGGGAACGCCCCTGTCAGATGCCCAGGATCGGATTCTGGCGCAGACGACATGGGATCGGAATGTGGTCGTGAGGGCCGGGGCCGGCACGGGCAAGACCACGATTCTCGTCAATCGGATGCTCAATCTACTGATGCGGGAGCCGCAGCCGCTGGCGATCACCGAGATTGTGGCGCTGACCTTCACCAACAAGGCTGCGACGGAAATGAAGCAGCGGCTCCGGCGGGAATTGACCAAACTTGCCGAGTCTGCCGATGAGTCGTTGTCGGCGCTTTTTCGCGCGCGGTACCGGTTGTCGTTCGATCAGGTGGGGGAACGGGCCGAGCGGGCGCTCGCGCAGTTCGAGAAGGCCCAGATCGGGACGCTGCACAGTTTTGCCGCGCATCTCTTGCGGTTGCATCCGCTGGAGTCCGGTCTGGATCCGTCGTTTCAAGAAGACGATGGCACACGATTCACCGAACTGTTCGATGCCCGGTGGCACGCGTGGCTGGCAGAGGAACTCGGAGCGGCGGGCCAGCATCATACGCAATGGAGGAGGGTACTGGCCGGGACAAGCCTCGATGACTTCTATGATCTGGCTGTCACGCTGGCCGGCGAGTCGATCGATGTGTATGAGCTTGCCCATCAATGCCGGGCGGCATCGATCGACGGTCCGGTTCGTGATTGGTTGGAGCGTCTGCGCGCAACCGCCGACGGGTTGTCGGCCAGTCGTGCGAAGGCCAAGCAGGTGAAGGCGGACAAGATGCTGTCTGCCGCATCCCGATGTCTTACGTTGGTGCTGGATCATGGGACACAGGGCATCGAGCGGCTGTCCGATGACGACCGTGGACTCCTGGAAAAGGACATCGGCAAACCGACCAGCGGCTGGGACGAACAGGCCTTTGCGGAGACCAAGGCGCTGGTGTCCGTTGCGCAGCAACTGCTGTCGGTGAATCAACCTTATATGAGCGATCTGTTTGAACTGCTGGGGCCGTTCCTCCACGGGGTCCGGCAGTCCTTCCTGGCCTCCGGGTGGATTTCGTTCGACGGGCTCCTGACTCGCGCCAAATCCTTGCTGCGCGACCATCCGTCGGCGAGATCCAGGATCAAACACAGTTATCACGCCATTCTCGTGGATGAGTTCCAGGATACGGACCCGGTGCAATACGAAATTGTTCTCTATCTGGCAGAGCGGATGGGCAGCTCGAAGCAGACCTGGCAGGATCTCGAACTGGAGCCCGGCAAACTGTTTATCGTCGGCGATCCCAAGCAATCGATCTACGCCTTTCGTCGGGCCGATATCGAAGCGTTTGAGCGGGTTGTGGAGAAGGTTGTCGCAGGCGGCGGGATCGTCCATTCGCTCGTGACGAATTTTCGCAGCGACGACGCGGTGCTGTCCGTGGTCAACAATCTGTTTGACCGGCTGTTTGTCGCCGAAACCCACATTCAACCGTCGAACGAGCGGCTATTCGCGCAGCCGCAACGGCAGCCTGAGCTGTCCTCTTCCGGTGTGCGGATCAGGCTCGTCACTGCCGAGTCCGATGATGCCGAGGACTTCGACACGGCTGCCGCCACACGCGCAGAGGCCGACCAGTTGGCCCGCTGGATCAAAGAGGAATTGCTGGCCGGCACGACCGTCTTCGATCGTGACCGGAGGCCGGGGCCGCTTCAACCGGGGCACATTGCGCTGATCTTCAGAAAGTTGACCCAGGCGCAGGATTATCTGGATGCACTCCGCCGATGGGATATCGCGTATCTGACAGACGGAGAGAAGCATTTTTATCGGCGGCAGGAAATCATCGACCTGGTGAATCTGTTGCGAGTGCTCGACAACCCGCACGATCGCATCGCGCTGGCCGGTCTGCTCCGGTCGCCGCTGGGCGGCGTGGCGGATCGGGACCTGCTGGCGCTGCGACAACTGGATGCCTTGGATCTCACCAGGCCGGAGATGCTTGCGCGCTGGGCTCATCCGCAGGCCGGTACGGTGAGGACGTTCTACGAACGGCTGGCAGAGCTGCATCGTCTCGCGCCGCTTCGCCCGGTCCCGGATGTGTTCGATCTGATCTTCAAACGGCTGCCGGTCCTTGAATTGGCGGCGGCGTCGCTGCACGGCGAACAGGCGGTGGCGAATCTCTTCAAGGCGCGTGACATGGCCGAGGAAGTCGCCGACCGGCCGCATCTCACGTTGACAGGTTTCGTGGATATGATGCTGGAGCGTCTCGATGCGCAGCCGGACGAAGCGGAAAGCGCGCTGGCCGAAGCGTCGCTTGATGCGGTGAGAATTCTGACGATTCATAAGGCCAAAGGACTCGAATTTCCGGTCGTCATTCTGCCCGGAGTGCATCAAGGCGCGCGAACGCCCCGCAAGGGGCCGTCCGTGCAGCATGATTGGTCGAGCGGGTGCTACGGGGTGTCGCTGGGGTCGCAGCGCAATCTGGGATCGGTCCTCGTCGGGAACAAGATGGCGGCGCGTGAGGAGGCGGAACAGCGGCGGTTGTTGTATGTGGGTATGACGAGGGCTCGTGATCTGTTGGTGCTCTCCGGCGGGCTTGTCCGAAAGCCCGGGCGCGATGCGGTGTTGGGGTTACTACAAGAGGTAGTTGGGAGTGAGGCCTTCGAGGGAGCCGGTGCCGACATCAAGGTTGGGGCCGCGTGCATGACTCGCACCATCGTGCCCGCGACGACCACGAACCGACGGAGACCTCGCAAAGCCGTGGCCTCTGTTGCGGCCCCTTCGCTGCCGCTGTTGATCGAACGGTACGCCATCAGGCACATGCGCCGAACGGAGAGCCGCAGCCTGGCTCGACAGGTGACTCCATCGCGGATGCATGACAACCGTCTCGTTGGTCAAGCGGTACGAAGCCGGGAGCACAACACGGAGGGGTATGGGCGCTTCGTCGGAATCTGCGCCCATGCATTGCTGGAACGGTGGGACTTCTCAGTCGTGACGCCGCCTACTGTGACGGATCTTGAATTGCTCTGCGGTCAGATTGTTCCACCAGACGCGGGCTGCAGGGAAGCCGTGCGGGATGATCTCGCGTCGCTCATGAGTTCATTTCTGTCGTCGGAATGCTATCGGCGTTTGCAGGGAGCCGAGATTCTGGGCAGAGAAATTCCTTTCATTATCCCCTGGCAAGAAGGACAGGTAATGGAAGGGGTGATCGATCTGATGTATCGCCTGGACGGAAGGCTCTGGATTGCAGATTATAAAACCGATCAGATCGCTGCTGCCGAGGCACAGGTGAGGGCGCAGCAGTATGCGCAACAAGCCGAAGTCTACCGGGCTGCCGCTGCTCGCTGTTTGGGCGGCGAGGCCGCTTCGTTTGAGTGCGTGTTTCTGCGGCCTGGCGTGCGGGTGGAACTGTAATGAGGGATGTTGAACATGGCGGCTAAGCGGCGCCGGGACATTTCGCCGGAAGCGTTCGCGCTACTCGTGCGGCAGGCCATTGCCGACTTGCCGCCTGCGTACGCGAAACTGATGGAATCCATTGCCGTAGTGGTGGAAGAAGAACCTTCGCGCGACGTACTCGAAGATCTCGAACTCGACAGTGAGGACGATTTGCTGGGGCTGTATCAGGGGCAGTCGTTACTGGAGGATTCGTTCTTTGCCTCGGGCGGGACGGAACCGGCAAAAATTTCCATCTACCGCGGGCCGATCCTGCGCCAATGTGAAAGCCCTGAAGACGTGGTGCAGGAGGTCTATGACACGGTGGTGCATGAATTGGGGCACCACGTCGGCTTGGATGATGATGAGATGCCGTATTAAGAATTTATGAATTGAGAGCTAAGAGTTGAGAGTGTTCTGAATTTACTCAACGTTCTCAACTCACAACGCACAATCCGGCGCTCATCGTTTCTGCGCCGCTTTGTAGAATCCCCAGCTCAGCATCACGATTCCGATGAGCACCATCGGCGTCGAGAGTACTTGTCCCATGGTGATTGGGCCGAATATAAACCCCATCTGCTGATCCGGTTCCCGAAAGAGTTCCACAATCATCCGGCAGATCCCGTAGCCGGCGAGAAAACTCCAGAAGATGGTTCCCGGCGGCGTGGTCCGCCGCCCGATGATCCACAGCACCGTAAAGAGCAGCAGGCCCTCCAGCCCGGCTTCATAGAGTTGGGACGGATGCCGGCATGCCGGCCCGCCGGTCGGAAACACCATACACCAGTCCACATCAGTTGCCCGCCCATAGAGTTCGCCATTGATAAAGTTGCCCAGCCGGCCGAAGCCGAGTCCAATCGGCGTGACCGAAGCGGCGAGGTCTGCGATCGTATAGGCGGGAAGTCCGCGGCGCTTGCTGAACCAGAGCAGGGCGATGATTGTGCCGAGCAGGCCGCCGTGAAACGACATGCCGCCTTCCCACACGGCGAGGATCTTCAAGGGGTTCTGGGAATAGTAGGGGAAGTTGTAAAACAGCGTGTAGCCGATTCTTCCGCCCAGAAAGACGCCGAACGCCGCGAAGACGACCATGTCATAGATGTGATCGGGGCCGAGGGGCAGGGCCTTCGCCGCCGCCGTTCTCTTGATGAGCAGGTACGCGGCCGTGAGGCCGATCAGGTACATCAACCCATACCAACGGAACTGGAGAGGACCGAGTTCTAAAAAGACCGGATTGATATTGGGAAAGGGAATTGCGGCGAATGAGCCCACTCGTCCTCCAACAATCGTAGCTGGAGGGATCATAGGGGAGCAGGAAGTGCATTGCAAGCCGAGCGGCCAGGCTCCGCAAAGTGGCTTTAACCCGCATGATTCATGAACGCTTCTGCTGCAATCGCCGATCCGCTGCTGCGACAAGCCTGCGGGCGGCGGGCTCACCCTTCGGTCCTTCGATGTACTGCACGAATACGCCCCAGGACCTCAGGCTTCCACGCGCCGCTCTCGCGACGCGGCTTGGCGATTTCGCGACGAACCGCCATGAATTATACGGGTAATCGGCGATTGGCAGGGGGGCTGTTGGATTTCTGAGACGACTGTGTTGTGACTGTTGGCAAAATTAGCCTCTTTGTTAAACGGAGCTAATCGCCGGAGGCATAGTTCACGTAATTAGGCTAAATCCGCGCTGGCTATGGGCTGGCACGATTACTGCTGAGAGAGGATGTAGCAGAAGAGAGATCGCCCGGGCGTCTCTTCATCATGATTCATTCTATTATTCGTAGGAGGTTCACTATGTCGGAACAAGGAAAGCAAGCGGCAAAAGTTGCGGCGGTGCTCGCCGGTGGAGCGATTCTTGGTGCAGGGCTTGGACTGTTGTTCGCCCCGAAGACAGGCGCGCAAACCCGCCGTGATCTCAGCCGGTATGCCAAAAAGGCGCAAGTCCAGGCGCTTCGCTTGGGCCGCTCGATGCAGTCTGGCGTGAAAGAAGTCATGAATGTCCGCAACAATGGGGCGAAGAACTGCGAAGAACCGTCGGTCCTCAGTGCGGCGTTGAACTAAGTCCTGCATGGCGTTGTCACCGGCCTGTTTCCACGATTGTTCGTGAAACAGGCCGGCCGTTGAGTTGCCTGCTTGAATCGCCCCTGCCCCGATGCTACAGTTTCGCCGCTCTAGTGTTCCCCAATAGTGACAGCTCGCCCGCTGGTCGTGCGATTACCGGTCGCGGTGATGGTCAGGAGGGCCATCGTGATGGTGACGCCGGCTGATGATTGTGTATGACGTGACTGTTCGGGGACAGTTGCCGGAGTGGCGGAATTGGTAGACGCAAGGGACTTAAAATCCCTCGGGCTCACAAGGCCCGTGCCGGTTCGATTCCGGCCTCCGGCACCATAAATCAATAATTTGTGGTATCACTCCTTGACCGCCTCCACCTGCTAAATGCGGTTGGTTGTAGTTCTGGTTGTAGCCGTCAATCCAATCTAGTCTCACTTGGCACTCTTTGAGAATGAGTGCGATTGAATGAGAAAGTGTGCATGTATAGCGTAGAGGGGGCTCCGGAAAATCGGACAGTGTGGTAAGTGGTAGCCTGGCTTCACCAACGCCACCGCGAGGTGGCCTACGAGAGGAGCGAGGCAATGAAACGCACGAGACGGAATCACGGA
>JALHMZ010000027.1 GCA_022843785.1 Nitrospira sp. | reverse complement strand
AGCCAGCCGATGGTCACGGCAAAGAAGGCGGCATTAGCCAAAATGTTAAACCGCCACAGCCCCATCCAGACAGATTCGAATTCCGGGGTCATCGAATCCAGTCCGTGCGAGTACCCAAATGCCCGCTGGTACAAGACCCAAAACACGCCGATCCCCAGCATCGCCAACCAGCCGATCTTCACCGGCTTGGAATCGTACCACTGCGAAATATCGTAACCCCTATCTGATGCTGCCATGGTCCACCCCTCCTTGTGTTAGAAACATGTTACCCCTCCGCATTCTACGAATGACTGGAGACCCGCCACCTCCAGAATCGTTTTGATTTGGAGAGTTCATAGAGCATCACGGCCAGCAGGAGCAGGATGGTCAGCGGCCCGACCGCATTGCGCGTCAGATTCCCGTAGTCGAACTGCTGCACCCGCAAGAGATAATGAGAAGGACTGAATCCCTGTGGAGTGATGATCAATTTGTAGAACCCCTTGCTCAGGTTGGCTTCGCCTCGGACCACTCCGTCCGGATGGACGGCCGGAGGCCAATACGCCACCGTTTGCCCCTCGGTTGACTCGCTGCTCCCCCTGACCACGCGTACTTCAACCGGCATCGCACGTAGCCCCGGGTCCAGGAGATCTACGACCAGGAAGGTCTCGCCTTCCTTCGGAATGTCGGTGCAGTATTGCCCCTTCGCTTCGTACTGCGGCTGGTAGGCATTGAAATGGACCAAGTTGCCACCGACACGGTGCACGCAGGGGTCGTCCTCAAGCGCCACCTTGCCATGGGCGTTGGCAATACTGGGGAAGAAAGCTGCGAGAAGAACGAGCACCCTCGTCACGTGAAGAAATGTGGCCATGATCCTTACTCCCTGGCGTTAGAGCTGGCGAACCACCGCTTTGAGCCCGTACAACGGTCGATGCTCGCGGAGCCCGATTCCCAAACCCACCACCCACCCGATCTTGCTGACCTTCATATCCCTCGACCGCCCAATGCCGGACCGTCCGTCGTCAGGTGCCTGCGAAAAGACTACCATCGTTTACCTTCTTGTCGGAATTGGATCGTGAAACGCCTCTCCATATCCTGTTGGAAACTCTACCGATATGAATCGCTGAGCGGTACTAGGGACTTCCCTCATGCCGAGCAGGAAGATGACGGGGCGGCGCCTGGCCAGACAGATGCAGAGAGCAACAACGCAGCAACTATTCGGATGGAATGAGCCCGTGGGTGAGTGCGTATTTCGTCAACTCGGCCGTGGTGTGAAGATCAAGCTGTTCCATCAGCTTGGATTTATGGTACTCAACCGTTTTGGGAGAGATAGCGAGCGTAGCGGCGATTTCTTTCACCGCCAGTCCTTCCGCCACCAATTGCAGGATCTCCCGCTGACGAGCCGTCAGCCGATTGGTTTGGATGATCGGCTGATGCGTCCCATCCAGCGCAGAATGGACCAGATCTTTGGCGACGAGGGAGGTCACGTAGTAATCTCCCTTCATCACGGCTTCAATTGCTTGCACAAGCTCAGAACCGGCCGAACGTTTGAGCAGGTAGCCGGACGCGCCGGCCTTGAAGGCTTGGCTCACATAGGCTTGATCGGCATGCATGGTGATGAAAATCAGCTTTGCCTCTGGTACCATCTTCCGTAGTTGGTGCGCCGCATCGATACCATTAAGGTGCGGCATGGAAATGTCTAAGACGATCGCATCCGGCTTTAATCGTTGCGCGGCCTCCAGCAAGGCGCGTCCGTCTTCAGCGGCACCGACCACATCACAATAGTCCTCTAATAATTTCTTGAATCCTGCCAACACCAACGTGTGGTCGTCCGCCAGCAACACACGTGGTTTGCTCATATTCATCCCTGCTGTTCCAGTGGGACCCAGGCGCAAACACGCGTCCCTTGTCCTTCCACCGATTCAATATCCAGCATTCCACCGACGAGCGCAACACGTTCCTTCATGCTCAACAGGCCGAGACGCCCCCGTTTGTCATGCTGGCGGTCCCGATCGAAGCCAACTCCATCGTCGCTGATCATGAGCCGAACTCCATCTTGCCATCGGCCAAGTTCAATCCGTACTTGTTTGGCTTTGGCATGACGGGAGACGTTCATCAAACTCTCCTGTGCAACGCGATACAGGCAGGTCGCGATTTGCTGATCCCGTATTTTCAACGAATCCTGGTCGATGAAATCGCCCTGCACTCCGGTGCGGGCCGTAAAGTCGTCGACGAAGCGCTGCAGGGCGATAGACAGACCCAAATCGTTCAGGATGGATGGATGAAGTTGATGAGCCAAATGACGGACATCATCGGAGAGCTCGATGACCCGGTCCTCAATGGCCCGCACGGCTCTAAGGGTGTGAGTGGGGGCCGTCGAAAGTTGCCGCTCCAAGGCTTCGACGTCGATCGTCAGGAGCGCCAGGCGCTGATTGATGTCATCGTGCAGATCGCGCGCGATACGTTGCCGCTCCTCTTCTTGTACACGGATAAGTTGCGCAGCGAGTTGGCGGAGATCCCCACGGCTGGCTTCGAGCGACTGCTCGGTGCGCATCCGCTCCGACACCTCCGCCACGAGCGACTCGTTCACCGCCGCTAGCTCCTTTGTGCGAGCCTGCAATCCTACATTCAACCGCTTAAGCTCCTCTTCCCGATCGAGATGCCGGAAGAAATACCACATCGGGATGCCAACCAACGCCATCAGCAGCGCCATACGAAGCAAGCGCCTGACGAGGGGGTCCCCCTGCCGGGTATCGGAGGCATCGGACCCGAGGGGACGATCGCCTTCCCCCAAAAGAGACCTCGCGTTGGTCATTTCAACAAGGAACGACACCGGCAGGGCGGGCACCACCGGGAGTACTGGACCGATGGACATGATCTTGCTGGATCCCTCTCCCTCCGTGGGGAAAGGAACGGACAGGAGTGAGAGAACCACCATTAGAACGGATAGGCCTATCGTGACCCGCGCCGTTCGTCCGTCCATACGCATGGTCTCACCCTACACGCTTGGTGATTATCTGTCACAAGAATTGCCCAGCGCAAGAGCAATGGGTGCACCGATCGCAATTCTTCCGTCCAGACTCCTTGAATAACCGCCCCCACAAACACCGGGCCATAGGCTGGATACGCCGCATCGCCCGGTTACGCGAGCTGACTGGCGCAGCAGCCATCCCGGCCTTGCTAGGCTTTGTTATACTACAGGCCGCCAATGGAACTTTACAGTCGGCATATTTTCCCTCGGCTGATGGATTGGGTAATGAGCGGCCAGGCTTTTCAGCGGCTGCGGGCTGATCTGCTGCAAGATGTGCGCGGGGAGGTCTTGGAAATTGGCTTCGGGACCGGGCTCAATTTGGCTCACTATCCTGCAAGTGTCTCAACCCTCTCCGCCGTAGATCCGGCTGATCTTCTTCCCCACAGGGTCAGTGAGCGAATCGCGACGGCCTCTTTTCCTGTCCGAACCACACAGGTAACAGCCGAGGCCTTGCCCTATCCCAATCAGCAGTTCGATAGGGTCATCAGCACCTGGACACTCTGTACGATTCCTGACCCGGTGCAGGCCTTACGGGAGATCGCACGCGTCCTCAAACCGGAAGGTACGTTGCTGTTTCTCGAACATGGCCGGAGCGACGATCAAACCATCGCCGCCTGGCAGGATCGGCTGAATCCGATTCAGAATGTTATCGGCTGCGGCTGTCATCTGAACCGGCCAATCGACCGGCTGATCGCTCAAGCCGGCCTGAGGATCGCTCATCTGGATCGCTTCCTGCTGCCGGACGTCCCCAGAATCGCGGGCGACATGTATCGGGGACGAGCGACACCGTTTCCTGCTTGATTACCGGCGTTAACCGGCAGGCTGTGCGGATGACTGCGTGAGAATCTGGTCGACATCCAATCCATCCAGCACTTCTTTCTCTATCAGCGCCTCAGCCAGCGCCTTCAAGCCGGTCATGTGCTCCGATAACGCGCGCTTGGTCCGTTCGTAATTCTCCATCACGACGCGCTTGATCTCTGAATCGATCTCCTGCGCCATCTGATCGCTGACATCCCGCCTGGCCGCCACGTCACGCCCCAAGAACACGGGCCCCCCCCCCTGCTGCCCGAATGTCAACGGCCCCAATTTCTCGCTCATGCCCCATTCACACACCATTTTGCGTGCCAGATCGGTGGCACGCTCCAGATCATTGCCTGCACCGGTTGTGACGTGTTCGAATACAAGCTCTTCGGCAACTCGCCCACCCATGAGCACAGCCAACCGATCGGACAAATACTCCTTGGAGTAACTGTGCCGGTCCTCGGTCGGCAGCTGCATCGTGACACCCAGAGCCCGTCCCCGAGGAATGATCGTCACTTTGTGCACAGGGTCCGTGCCCGGCAGCAATTTCGCCATCAACGCATGGCCCGCCTCGTGATAGGCCGTGACCCGTTTTTCCTCATCGGTGAGCATCATGCTCCTCCGTTCCGCACCCATCAGAATCTTGTCCTTCGCCATCTCGAAATCCGACATCTCTACTTGCTTCTTGTTCTGGCGCGCCGCCCACAATGCCGCCTCATTCACCAAGTTCTCCAGATCGGCGCCTGCAAATCCCGGGGTGCCTCGCGCAATCTGTTCCAGTTTTACATTGTCCCCGACCGGCACGCGCTTCGTATGGACCTTGAGAATTTCTGTTCGTCCACGGATATCGGGGCGATCCACCACGACTTGGCGATCAAACCGTCCAGGGCGCAATAATGCCGGATCAAGCACATCAGGGCGATTGGTCGCCGCAACGAGAATGACGCCCTCGTTCGTCTCAAACCCGTCCATTTCGACGAGCAACTGATTGAGAGTCTGCTCCCGTTCATCATGACCGCCCCCGAGTCCTGCGCCGCGAAGCCTGCCCACCGCATCGATTTCATCGATAAAGATGATGCAGGGCGCATGTTTTTTCCCCTGTTCGAACAAATCCCGCACACGTGACGCTCCGACTCCCACGAACATTTCGACGAAATCAGACCCGCTGATGCTGAAAAATGGCACGCCCGCTTCGCCGGCCACCGCCTTTGCCAGCAACGTTTTGCCCGTGCCCGGCGGCCCCACAATTAGCACCCCCTTGGGAATCCTACCTCCAAGCTTCCGGAACTTCCCGGGATCCTTCAGGAACTCTACGACCTCCAGCACCTCTTCCTTCGCTTCCTCAACGCCGGCCACATCGGCAAACGTGACCTTTTTGCGATCTTCCGTCAGCATCCGCGCTCGACTTTTCCCGAACGACAACGCGCTATTGCCCCCGCCCTGCATCCGGCGCATGAAGAAAATCCAAATGCCGAGAAAGAGGACAAAGGGGCCCAACGTCACCAGCAAGGTGATGTACCAGGGACTTTCATCCGGCGGCTTCACTTCAATCTGGACATTTTTCTCTCGCAACTCTTTTACCATCGCAGGGTCATCAGGCGAATAGGTGCGGATCCGGGTCTTATCCTTCAACTGTCCGCTAATGTTGTGGCCTTGGATAACGACCTTCTCCAGATCGCCCTTGTCGAGCTTCGCCATGAACTCACTGAATACGATCATTTCTTCCTGAGGCGGTGGCGGCGCACTGAACAGATTGAACAGCAGCACGAGGAACAGGCCCACGACCAACCAAAACATCAGGTTTTTCAGACTGGAACTCTTGACGCTTCTCATACGTTGCCCTCAGCCCTTTCAGAATGAGTAGTCGCTCGACCGTACGATACCAGCCCCTCTCTTCAACCCTGAGTGCTATCCTATACTATCCTGACGGAATGATCACGGATACCAAGCTAACCTCTCACAGGCCGTGGAATCAACCTCCTGCTGGAATCAGCTCGAAAGATCACCAGGTCCTAATCAAGGCTCTTCACGCTTCTCCTCTCGTCGGATGACGGGATGACCATCGAAAAGCGGACGGAACCCGGCAACCGAGAAAAATTGCGCAAGCGGCGCGGGCGGCAGCCGGGAACTCGACTTGGCGCTGTGAATGAGATGCGCCACGCCGAATCGCGCCGCAGCCACCAAGCACCCCTCGTCATCATCCATAAACAGTGATCGCGCCGGATCGAACCCTAGCAAGCACTGGCACTTCGGCCAATACTCGGGCCGCATCTTTAGATGGCCGACCTCGAATGCGTCCACAATGCGATCGACGTACTGATCGAGCCCGGTCTTGGCGGTTTTGACCGACAGGCCCGATTTATGCGCGTTCGTAATGATGGTGACACGCTTCCCCAGGCGCTGAAGGTACTGCAAGAACTCCTCCGCTCCCGGCAAAAACCCGATCATGTGATCCAGCTCCTTGTGCATCGCCACGACATCGATACCCACTCGCTCACTCCAGTAGTGAAGATCGGTCCATGCCAACTCGCCTTCCATCGACCGATACATGGCCATCAAGCGGCTGCGAGATTCGTCAAACGACAGACCCTGGAGCACCGCATACCGACGCGGCAATTCCTCCTCAAAAAAGAAATTGTCGAAATGTCGGTCCAGCAACGTGCCATCCATATCGAGGAGCACGTCATCGATCTGATCCCACGAAAAGCCGCCATTCGCCATCGGGCATCCGCCATTCATGAAAGAATTTTCTGAGTGTACCACGGCGCACCGCTTGTTTGTGGGCTTAGGTTCCTGTCATCATACTCGACTTGCAGCAGGCACGATTTTTCTATCACATGACGGTTGACCAATGACACGCCGAAAATCTTCCAAACCCTCGCCCCTCACATCTCCTCCGGTCCCTCTCACCACTGAGGACTCACCCCTCACTCCCCACCTCTCACCGCCCCTCGTCGCCATCATCGGCCGGCCGAATGTAGGGAAGTCCACACTGTTCAACAAAATCCTCGGCGTCAAGACTGCCATCGTCGATGACGTTCCCGGCGTGACACGCGATCGCAACTATGCAGACGCGACCTATCGACAACGGACGTTTCGGCTGGTCGATACCGGAGGGCTCGACCTCTCGGCCTCGGACGGCATGTTGGCATTGATTCGCCGTCAGTCCGAGATTGCCATTGCCGAAGCCGACATTCTGATTTTTCTGCTCGACGGCCGCTCAGGCCTGACGCCTTCTGATCATGAAGTCGTGCGGCTGTTGCGTGGTGTGACCAAACCGGTGTTCATGGCGATCAACAAGATCGATACCCCCAAATCCGAACCGCTCATTGCCGACTTTTATCAACTGGGGGTAGATGAGCTCTATCCCCTCTCTGCCGAGCATGGTATCGGCGTGTCCGAGCTGCTGGATGCGCTCTACCCGCTGTTGCCTGCAGCCGATGGAACCAATGAGCTGGCGCAGCTGCCTCGCATTGCCGTGGTGGGCCGTCCCAATGTCGGAAAATCTACGATGATCAATGCGCTGTTGGGAGAAGAACGGGTGGTCGTGAGCGACATTCCCGGCACCACACGCGATCCCATCGACTCTCTTGTGACGCACGCGGGGAAGAGGTACGTGTTCACCGATACGGCCGGCATCAGGCGGCGGGGGAAAATCGATCGCGGGATTGAAGGCTGGAGCGTCCTGCGCTCGCTCCGCGCCATCGGCCGCTCCGATGTGGCCGTGCTTGTGCTGGATGGAGAGGAAGGCGTAACAGAGCAAGACACGAAAATCGCGGGGGCCATCCTCAAGCAAGGGCGCGCCTGTATTCTCTGGATCAACAAGTGGGACCTTCGTGTGGGCGATGCCGAGGCCAGGAAGAATTACGAACTTGAGCTCCACCGCCGCTTCCCCTTCCTGACTTGGGCTCCGGTACTCTACGGCTCGGCGCTCAAATCGGAGTCCGCCCGTACGGTATTCGCCCAAATAGACGATGTGTACGCGATGTTTACCAAGCGAATCTCCACGGGCACCTTGAATACCTGGCTGCAAAATATTCTGTTGGTCCATCCATTGCCGGTCCGCAAAGGCAAACCGGCGAAAGTGACGAAATCCGCGTTTGTCACCCAGGTTACAACGAAGCCGCCGGCCTTCGCTTTATTCGTGGGCCATCCGGAAAACATCACGCCGTCGTATCTGCGATATCTGGAAAACCAGCTCCGTGAGTCCTACGGGTTTACCGGAACTCCACTACGCCTCCTCGTTAGAAAAAAATGACCGGCCGCCGGTGCAAAACCGCTTTCGAGTTGACGGCTTCGCAGGCTCATGTTACTCGCATAGGAGATGCGGGTGTCTTGCGAAGACACCCGCAATTTTCCGAACGGGACACACGATCCCACGTGCTTGCGACACCGCAAAGGTTCAATCAGAGGTCTCGGCCCCGATGACGCGACTATCGAACAATCGACGGTTCCTTCAAGTCCTTGCTTTGGCCGGTTTCGTCTGTTCGACGTCGCCGGGCTTTGCCGACAACGAACTTCGAGCTCCCGACAACGTCATTCCGGCTGAGTCTGATGCGAGGGCCGACTCGGTCCCGGTCGAAACAAATCCGGCTCAATCCGAGACACGCGCCGATTCCACCCCCGTGAAGCCAACTCCCAATCGGACCGAGAGCGTCACTGATCCAGCCCGGATGGAGGCAAATCCATCCATCACCCTGAAAGCATCGGTGTGGCGGACCAAACCCGGGATCGTCTTCTTAAAAACGCCGATTGGACTGTTAACGCTCAGCTCGAAGACGACGCTCAAAGATTTCCTCGCTTCTCAAGATGTCTTCTTCTGGATCCATGATACTCATCTCGCTGTCGAGATCAGAAAGAGGAGCAACGATTCCCTGGTCCATCGTTATCTCAGCGGACCGTTCAAGCAGAGCGGAGACGGCGAGAACAAGTTACTGCGGTGGACACCGGAAGGAGAGCGCTCCTTCGACTTCGGCGCCCATGAACGTTCGCTCGCCGGACTTCGTGAAGGCAGTCCGGTCACGGTCGAAGTCGACGACAACGGTACCGTCATCGGTGTCCATGACCTGCAGTTCGATCTCCAGATTGGCCAGATTGCTTCGGGAGGAACCGACGCACAGCTATTGCTGACCGGCACTGTCTCCAAGCTGAAATCGAACTTCATCTTCTTCAGAACCCCCGTCGGCGTGGTGAACGTCAACACCAAGATCGGCATCAAGAATGCGAAGGTGGGACAGACCTTGACTCTCCACATTCATCATCGGAACATAGTGGCAGATCTTGCCGCTCCCAATACGACGTCTCCGGCTCACCGCTTCCTGACCGGCCCGCTGGAATTTGCGTCGCCGGATCATGCCGGCATCAGACTCTGGACTCCCGAGGGCGAACAGATCTATCAGACGGATCGGGGAAAGTCCGCCTTGGCCGGGCTACGGGAAGGCAGCCCGATCACCATTGAACTCAATGGACGGGGCGAAGTCGTCGAATTCCATCGACCGAACTAACCTTCCGTTCTCCTCCCCTCTCACTTGACTCTCTTTTTCAACCCTTCGTAGACTGCACGGTCTATGAAATCTACGCGAATACCACGCGCCTCAGACGGCCGGTCATCCGTATCGCCGAATATGCGAGACCGGTTCGACACGCTCTACAAGGATCACGTTGATCTGATGTATCGCTACGCGAACAGGCTGTGCGGCGAAGCCGAAGCGGCGAAGGACTTGGTGCAGGAAACCTTTTTAAATGCCTACCGTGGATTCAACCGCTTCCGCGGAGACGCACAGGTCTCCACCTGGCTCTATGCCATCGCTTCGCGGGCCTGCCTGCGTATGCGGCGAAAACGCAAGGGGGCACCGGAACGAGAGCTGTCGCTGGAAGAGTTCATTCCCTCTTCCGAGGGCGAGTTCCACCTGCAAATCCCCGTCGAAGGGCTCAGTCCGGAAGAGGCCCTCCAGAACAAGGAGCTGCGGCAAGCTCTCAATGCCGCGATCGACAAACTGCCCAAGAAATACAAGATGGTGCTCGTGCTGCGCGACATGGAAGATTTGAGCGCTAAAGAAGTGGGAACCGTTATGGGTTTGAGCGAGCGCGCGGTGAAATCACGGCTCCACCGCGCGCGCTTGTTTGTCCGCCGCGAACTCAGCGCGCGAGGCCATGCGGAAGGAAATCACGAGCCGGATCACGGGTAACTGACGTAGTGCAGGGAGAAACCGCGATGGTAAAACGTGCCGCCCCGAAACCACGAAGACGTCCTGCAGCCACACCCCATCAGCATGAAGCCGGACGATGTCTCGGTATTCTTCGTGAATTGTCGGATTTTATCGACGATGAGCTGCCGAATGACATCTGTCTGCAAATCCGGCGGCACCTGGGCGACTGTCCTCACTGCGAAGAGTTCGTGGCCTCTCTTCGCCAGACCGTGTCGCTCTGCCGCGGGAATCCCGCTCCGGCCCTGTCGGCGAACGAGCGAGCCCTGATGCGCGAGAAGATTTTGAACGCCGCCCGATCCCGGTGATCAATCTCTGTCAAACCCGCCGGCCTCCATGCTAAATTGACCAACTGATCCGGAGTGAAATATTTTTCAATGCAGGCGCTCATCATGACTCGATGCAGACCACTCACAGCGGCATTCATTCTTGGGGGGCTGTTCACGATTTTCGACGCCAGTTCGGCAATGCTTGCTGCGGCAGCAGCTTCACGCACGCCACACGCACATGCGACGGTCCAGAGCCCGGCCAGCGAGGCTGCTCGCCGATACGCCGATGCCATCTCAAAGGGCGACCGTCTGACTTTCGGGCAGTTGGACTTCGCCTGCCAATATCGGCTTGTGACAGCGTTGCCACCTGCTCGTAAGTCTGCTCCCGAAGCACATGACTCATCCTATGAGACTTGCTGGAAAGAAATGACCGCCGCCCACGCACCGGCCCTGAAACGGACGGACATCGGCATGGATGTCCTCTGGCCCAGCGCAGGCCCGCTGGTATTCTACGGGGACGAGCTGTCCGATACTCCGGCCTCGGCATTCGTCATGGATACGATCGGGACGTCACCGCCAGGGAGCGGCCTGCAATTGATCGTCACGAACAGCCGTCGAATCCCCGACGGATCATTTCGGCTCAAGCCGAACGGCAAGGTCATCGGCGTCCCAACCACGTTGGTCGCGATTACGGTGACCTACCAGGACCCGTTAACTGCACCGGTTACCTATGCGCCCGGCATCGTGCAATGGACGAGCACGGTCAAACGCCCCCGGCGCGCAATCAAATCCGTCGTCACCCAATGGGTCGTGCTCACCGGGCTCAAACGACACGGGTTCCCGAACGATAGCGCGGTGTTTCAGCAGCCGGTGGCCACCACCCCGGAAGCGCCGGGCATGGTGGCTGAGCAGATTCCATTCACGACAGAAATCAGCCGGGCCCTACCTGAATCCCTGGTCTGGTGGGGACCGAACGATCAACCAGGCACATTCACGGCCGCCGCAGCACGGGCCGCAAGCTTCCCCGATCTGCGCGATCGGATCGCACTGCTCAACCGTATCTTGATCATCGATCCGAACCATGTTGATGCCCTGCAGGTCCTGACCAAACACCTGTACGCCGTGTTGCTCGGGGATGCCGCCAAGGGGCACAGCCTGACCGTGAAAGACCCGGCGCTTTCGCTCACCGTCAACGAATTCTACTGGAACATCTATGCAGGAGCAGCCCGTCTGGACCTCTCTAACGGAATGGAGATGGGCGGCCTGCCCCAGCCGACACCGGCGGATTTTCTCTACCGGATGGTACCGGCCCTAGAGACTCTCGCCAAGATCCGTCCCGAACAGCTGGACAACCGCTTCCGTCTCGGCATGGCCTACCGATGGAACAACGACCAGCTCCCGATGATCGAAACCTTTGAAGCCCTGGTCCACGACATTCCTGACAACCGGAAAACACCCAAGGCCGAAGCCCTCCTCCAACTAGCCTGGTCCCGCATCAACAAAGTTGCCTGGAACCGGATTTTGCACGATCCGGACAGCCTCCAGGCCTATGCCGATGCCGAAAAGGCATCGGGCCTGGCCGAGCTGCCGATCGACAAATTTCTCGCGGATTACACCATGGCCTACAGCATGATTTTCATGCCGGATTACGGAGACAAGGCGAAGATGCTGCGGCATCTGACCGACGCAAAACGCTGGTTCGATGAAGTGCCGGGGAAAGACGACGCGATCTGGCGCTACTTTCTTCACAGTGAGCTGCTGAAAGCGGTGCTCGATGCCGATCCGACCTTCCAGCCGATCTTGGCTTCCACAGAGAAGAGGAACGGACAAGACGAGCTACCCAAGAATTGACCGGTCTCTTTCGATATGTTCGTCCTGAGCGCAAGCGGAAGGAATCTGAACTTTCCGCCAATTGAACAGGCTGACGCAGACGGCTTGCTGGCAGTCGGCGGAGACCTCCGCCCTGAACGGCTCCTTGAAGCCTATCGCCACGGCATCTTTCCCTGGTACAACGAGGACCAGCCGATCTTATGGTGGTCACCGGATCCACGGGCTGTGCTCTTCCCCTCCAGGCTCCACGTCCCACGCAGCCTGGAGCGGACGATGCGTCGCGGTCTCTTCACGGTCACGCTCGACCGCTGCTTCCGGGAAGTCATGACCCAATGCGCCGGCCCCAGACCACAATATCCCGACGGCGGCACCTGGATCACGCCCGCAATGGTCGAGGCCTACGGAACACTGCACAAACTCGGTTATGCCCATTCTGTAGAAACCTGGATCGGGACAGACTTGGTCGGCGGCCTGTACGGCCTGGCCCTCGGAACGGCATTCTTTGCCGAATCCATGTTCACAAAAGTAGACGACGCCTCAAAGACCGCGTTGGTCGCACTCGTACGTCAGTTACAGGCCTGGGAGTTCTCAATCATCGACTGCCAGCAATCCTCGCCACACGTCCGTCGCTTCGGCGCCGAAGAAATCCCGCGGCGCGAGTTCATGGCCTGCCTGTCCGAAGCCACCGGACGATCCCATCGGTACGGAAGATGGGCGTTTGATACTGTTCCCGCCATACGATCCGGAATTTGACAGTCTTTTCCCCTCTCACTTATGATTCATTTTCTTTAAGAGGAGGACATCCTATGAGTTTCACGATTACGCCGAAAGAATTGAAAACCCGCTTGGAGAAGGGGGACAACCTGGTACTGTTGGATGTTCGGGAACCCTGGGAGAATGCACTGGCCAAGCTGGACAACTCCCTGCTGATCCCGCTGGGCACCTTGCCCCAGTCGCTTTCAAAGCTGGACAAGAATACCGAAATCATCGCGTATTGCCATCACGGGATGAGAAGCGGAGACGCGACGGGATTTCTACTCCAGCAAGGCTTCTCAAACGTCAAGAATCTGATCGGCGGGATCGATGCCTGGTCACTCCAGATAGACGGGAAAGTTCAACGATACTGATCCGATGAACCAATGGGACCCCATTGCCCGCTCCCCTCGCATCGTCAGCGGAGCGGGCTAACCCATTAGTTCACGGAAATATGCGACGGTTTTCTCAAGACCCTTGGTAAGATCGGCCTCAGGTTCCCAGCCCAGCTCTTGCTTAAGCTTTGAGGAGTCGATCACACTGCGCATCTGCTCCCCCAGCTTAGCCGGACCATGCACTTCCTTGCAGGAAGAGCCGGTGAGGCCCGCGAGTATCCGGAACAGTTCATTGACCGACGTTTCGATGCCGGTTCCGACATTATAGACACCCTGTGAATCCTGTCTCATCGCCACCAGGTTGGCCTCTGCCACATCGTCAACGAACACGAAGTCCCTGGTTTGGCGGCCATTCCCGTTGATGATCGGCTGCTCGTTGTTCAACATCTTTCGAATGAAAATTGCCACGACACCGGCTTCCCCTTCCGGATCTTGCCGAGGTCCATAGACGTTCCCATACCGCAGACTCACGACCTGAATTCCGCTGATACGCTGAAAATAGGACAAGTAATGCTCAGCGCAGAGTTTGCTGATGCCATAGGGCGAGAGCGGTTTGGTCACGTGAGATTCCGGCGCTGGAAACGCCTCCTGCTCTCCGTAAATCGCACCGCCGGAAGAGGAGAAGATGACCTTTCTCACCCCATGATGCACCGCTTGATGCAGGACATTCATCGTCCCTAGCACGTTGACCTGCGCATCGAATACCGGATTGTCGACCGAAACCCTCACGCTGACTTGAGCAGCCAGGTGAATGACGATATTGGGCCGCTCATTGCGAAACACTCGCTCCAGTCTCCCGCTTTGGATGTCCAGCTTGTACAAGCTGGCAGCGCGATTGACGTTTTTCCTCGTCCCGGAAGACAAGTCATCCACAATAACGACTTGGTGCCCTTCTTCCACAAGCCGATCGACCACGTGGGAGCCGATGAATCCTGCGCCGCCCGTTACGAGTACCTTCATCATTCCTCCGATAAATGAGTATCCTCTAGCAGGATGTTGAAAAAGTCCGCCAGCTGTGTTCTCGCATCGTTCAGAGGCTCAACGTACCGAAAGCGTACGCCTCGCCTCTTCGCTCGCTGCGGCCTTGCTGGACGGCCTTTTTGAGCATCCTGATGCGATTGGGTCTTTAGCGCCATCTGTAATATGTCAACGATGTCTTATGGGCAAGCTGAGTTTTTCCACAACCTGCTAAGAGCTGCATCGCCATTTTACATACCATGAAAGCCCGCCGCGAGCTCAAAAATTGCCAACATTTCATGATTCCCCTTCTTCCCCTTCACGGGACAATCCAATGTCTTCAGCACCCGCAATCCCAATTCGTCCGCATGCCGCACGATCCGCTGGAGTACCGCCTGCCGTTGCGTTTCGTCACGAACGATTCCGCCTCGACCGACCTGTCCTTTCCCGACTTCAAACTGCGGTTTGACGAGCGCAATGACGCGGGCGTTGGGCGCTAAGAATGGGAGGATTGGAGGGAGCACGTTCGTCAATGAGATAAACGACACATCGATGACGGTGAGCGCAATCGATTCAGGAACAGCTGACCGTTCGATATAGCGGATGTTGGTCCGCTCGATCAGCACGACACGCGAATCCTGCCGAAGCCGCCAGTCGAATTGGCCGTAGCCGACATCGACCGCATAAATCCGCGTCGCGCCCCGTTGCAAGAGACAATCGGTGAACCCTCCGGTGGAGCATCCGACATCAAGACAGACAAGACCACGAGGGTCGGTCCCGGACGCATCCAAAGCGGCCACAAGCTTGTCCCCGCCGCGACTGACAAATCGAGAGCCGTGTGAAACGATGTCGATCACCGCCTCCACAGACACCGCTTTGGCCGGTTTGTCGATCATGGCGCCGTTCACTCTGACCTCTCCGGCGAGGATCATCCGTGCCGCGGCTTCCCGGCTTGGCGCCAACCCCTGCGCAACCAGCCGTTGATCAAGACGATCTTTTTGAGGGTATGCTTTGGCGCCCATGGAAAGACGGACTCTATCAAGACCTCGACAAGGCAGTCGAACCACTGAGGTGCTATACGTCGGCGTCGGAATCCCGTCTCTCGTCACCGTCGGAAGAAAATGCGCGAAGATGCTTCTTGCCGTTTGTGTCCTGTACTAACACTTCGATCTTCCGCTCGGCCTCTTCCAACACCTTCAAGCAGTTCTTCGAGAGACGAATACCCTCTTCGAAGATCCTCAACGACTCATCCAGGGGCAAATCCCCATTTTCTAATTCCGCCACGATGGCTTCCAATCTGGCCATCGCCTGTTCAAACTTCACACCAGCCACTATCATCTCCTCTTCATCGAGAATTGGGTCATTATAGCGAGGCTGACCCGGCTTTGGAACCATCGGGCACTACGTTCGTCACCACGCAACGCAGTTGTCCTTTTGCAAGACGGGCTAAGACCTCTTGCCCCACCGCGACTTCGCAGGCATCCCGGATCACGCGATGGGACGACACCGACTCTAAAATGCTATACCCGCGGTCAAGGATCCCCAGCGGGCTCAGCGCATGCAAGTTTACGAGACAGGCCTGCGCCGATTGCGTCCTCCGGCTTAGTCCGTATCGCATCACTTGTACAAGACGCGAGCCTAACTGTGGTACCAGGGTTAGCCCCTGACGCACCTGCGCGTCCGGGCTGTTCCCGATCAATTCGTGTTTGAACGAGTGCGCCTTGTCCCATCTTTGCCTCAGAAGGCCCTGCACGGCCCGGCGCATGTGAGCAACCGCTCCGTCGACCTGCTGGATATCCTCCAACACGCGATACCGAACATTCGCGATGCGGGTGACGATGAGATCGAGCTGTTGCCGATCGGCTTCGCAACGGCGGCTCATCGCCAGCCGGGAGCGAGCCGTCAGTTCACCGAGGCGATCGACAATCTCACTCAACACCGGAGCGACAGCCTCTGCGGCGGCCGAGGGCGTCGGCGCCCGCAGGTCCGCGACAAAATCGGCAAGCGTGATATCCGTTTCATGACCCACTGCCGAGACGACTGGAATGGGCGACGCGGCAATTGCACGCACGACCCGCTCATCGTTGAAGCTCCAGAGATCTTCCGATGAGCCGCCGCCCCGCCCCACAATCATGACATCGACACGGCCTACTGCATTCAATGATCGAATGGCGGAGGTAATCTGCTCTGCAGAGTCCTCCCCCTGTACCGACACAGGAGCGATGATGATGTGGAGCACAGGACAACGGCGATGCAGCACCGTCATCATATCTCTAACGGCCGCCCCCGACAGCGACGTCACGATACCGACAGTTCGAGGAAACACCGGTAAGGGCCTTTTCCGATCCAGATCGAAAAGCCCCTCCGCAGCCAGGCGAGTCTTGAGTTGCTCAAACGCTACCTGCTGCGCGCCGCGCCCCTTCGGTTCGACATACTCAAGAACGACCTGATACTCGCCGCGCGGTTCATATACGGTGACTCGTCCCCGTGCAACGACATGCAGCCCATCCTCCAACCCGAACCGCAATCGAAGCGCGGTCGACCGGAAGATAACGGCTCGCATCTGGCTGGAATCGTCTTTGAGGGTACAGTAGAGATGCCCGGACCCGGGCGCGCGAAGATTGGAGATTTCTCCCTCGAGCCATACCTCTGAAAAATCGGCTTCGAGGGATGCTCGAACCAGACCTGTCAGTTCCGATACCGTGAAAACACGCCTCGACGGGGAATCACCGGACGATGGGAAGGAGCGAGTGCGACTCGTGACGTCCTCCTTCAATCGATCATGCGGATCCGCTCAAAGGCGATGGCCTTACCCAAACGCGCGTCAAGCTCCACCAGCACCGCACAGAACACCGACGGGCCTGATGCGACTTCAAAGCGTCGCGGCATGCCGGTCAGAAATTTTTCGATCGCCAGTTCCTTTTTCACTCCAATTACCGAATGCAGCGGACCGGTCATTCCAATATCGGTTATGTAGGCCGTCCCCTTGGGCAGAATTTGATCGTCGGCTGTTTGCACATGGGTATGTGTGCCGACCACTGCCGTGACCTCACCGTCCAAATAGTGGCCCATGGCCATTTTTTCAGACGTAGCTTCCGCGTGCATATCAACAATTATCGCCGATGTTTCCTGTTTCAATCTCGACAATTCGCGTTTGGCCGTTTGAAACGGGCAATCGATCGTCGGCATGTAGGCCCGTCCCATGAGCTGAAGCACCGCCAACCGTTCCCCGCCGGCAGTTTCAATGACCACACTGCCGTTGCCAGGCACTCCGGGCGGATAATTCAACGGGCGCAGCAGACGGGATTCGCGCGGGAAATAATCGAGCACTTCCTTCTTATCCCAGGCATGATTGCCCGTGGTGATGACCGAGAGGCCCAATTCAAACAACTCTTCGGCCAATTCCGGCGTAATGCCGAACCCGCCTGCGACATTCTCGCCGTTTCCGATCACGGCATCGATTTGGCGCTGCGCAACAAGGCGCGGGACCGCACGGGCGACGGCGCGCCGCCCCGGTTCGCCCATGATATCGCCGATACACAACACCTTCATCGGGCGTATTCCACGTACCGGCTCTCCCGAATAACAGTCACTTTGATTTGCCCCGGATAAGTCAGTTCCTGCTCGATTTTCTTCGCCAACTCGCGCGAAAGCTGGAACGATTCGGTATCGGTGATATCTTCCTGTCGTACGATCACACGGATTTCACGCCCTGCCTGGATTGCATACGCCTTTTGCACTCCCTTGAGTCCCGTGGCTAAGGACTCGAGTTTTTCCAACCGTTTGACATAAGACTCCAGCGCTTCTCGCCTGGCTCCCGGCCGGGCAGCCGAGAGTGCCTCAGCCGCAGCCACCAGGACGCTCTCCGGACACAGCGGCTCCACCTGTTCATGATGTGCGGCAATCGCGTTCACGATCTTGGGAGATTCTCCGTATTTTTTGGCGATCTCGGCGCCCAGCATGGCGTGCGGCCCCTCTTCCTCATGGCTGACCGCTTTGCCGATGTCATGGAGCAAGGCACCGCGCCGCGCCAACTTGACGTCAAGTCCCAACTCCGACGCCATGATGCCGCAAATATACGACGCTTCCCGTGCATGGTACAGATTGTTCTGTCCGTAGCTCGTCCGATACTTGAGCCGCCCCAGCACTTTGATCAACTCAGGATGAAAATCCGCAAGCCCCAGTTCGAAGATGATCTTTTCGGCCTCTTCATACATCAGCTTGTCGATATCGACCTTCACCTTTTCCACAATCTCTTCGATGCGGGTGGGATGAATCCGGCCATCGTGCATCAACCGCTCAAGCGACACTTTGGCGATCTCACGCCGCAAGGGATCGAATCCCGAAATGATCACGGCCTCCGGCGTCTCATCGATGATCAAATCAATCCCTGTGGCCGCCTCGATCGCGCGGATATTT
Source organism: Nitrospira sp. (assembly GCA_022843785.1). Taxonomy (GTDB): domain Bacteria; phylum Nitrospirota; class Nitrospiria; order Nitrospirales; family Nitrospiraceae; genus Nitrospira_D. Next base: position 16,788 of record JALHMZ010000027.1, on the reverse strand, counting down.
CGCCCTTCCCGGCCGATGATCCGGCCCTTCATGGCATCGTTTGGAATCTGGACCACCGAAATAGTGGATTCCGACACGTAGTCGCGCACCACCCGCTGAATAGAGCTGGTGATGATTTCACGTGCTTCCCGCTCGGCATTTTCACGCGCCTCTTCGATCGTCCGTTTGGCGATGCCGGCGGCATCAAGCCGAGCCTGCGACTCCATTTCGACGATCAGCTGCTTTCTGGCTTCTTCGGCCGTCATACCGGCCACGCGCTCCAATGCTTCACGATGCTCACGTTCAGCCTTGGCACAAGCTGTTTCTTTGGCGTTAAGCCGCTCCTCACGCTTCGCGAACTCCTGATCGCGTTTCTGCCACTCGCTCTCCCGCTTGTCCAGCGCGGCAAGCTTGCGATCAAATCCCTCTTCCTTCTGGAGAAAACGTTTCTCGGCGGCTGCGAGCTCGACAAGCTTCGCCTTTTGCTCTTTCTCGATCTCTGATTTTGCCTGAAATACGAGATCCTTAGCTTCCAGCCTGGCTTCTTTCAGCACATTTTCGGATTCGCGCTGGGCATTGTGCACGACCTGCTTGGCCTGCTCTTCCATCTCAGCCCGTTTCGCCCCAGCCATGTTGCGACGCACCAATTCAAATACCACGACCCCCGCAAGGGCTCCGGCGATTGCACAGATGATGTAGAAAACGATTGAAGTAGAAATGGGAGTCACCCCCTTCTTGGCAAACCAGGTATCCAGGCTGCCCGGTTGCACGTAGTACGTGTACACGGATCGAGCGGGGTGCTTCTAACAGACAGGAATGGGGGGAGAATAACGCCCAGAAGATTGCTGACAGTTCAGTCGAGAAACGCGCGAGATCGTCTGCCCGCTAGTACGACATCCGCCAAGGTCCTGCCACTCTGCCTTCCCCTTGACCGCAGGATCCCTTGTCGAGATCCAAGGTGCCCAAAAGGATCGGTGTGAGAAACAAGAACCATCTGTTGACACCCACCATGAACGGCATGCGACCGCCCTCTGTCATTCACATCTTGTCGCAAAAAATCTGCCCAAAATTGCCGTCCGGGTATGACCACCCTGGTGAGAATCCACCGGATTACCGCATCGTACAGGGACATGACACTGTTCTCTATCGCTTTCACAACGTTCGTTTCCAGTCGAGTCAGCTGCTCTGAAAATCTATTCTCAATCCCCCCGCTAGTCCGTTACAACACCGCACGCACACGATCACGGATTATAGACCCACGATAACAAAGGGCTTCTATGAAAGCAAGGCGAAACTTGCTCATCATGATGAGGAGAAGAGACGAACCGGGGAGACTTACCGAAAGAGCGACGTCGGCATCTGCTCTTCAATGGATTCCATCAATGTATCCATCCGCCGATCGACATCCGCCTCTCCCTGAGCCCGCTTTTTTTCTGACTCGAAGAACTGATGGGCAAGATTAATAGCCGTCAACACGGCTAACTTCGAGGGGGTGGCGGTCTTCATGCCTTCAGCAAGATGCTTCATGTGATCATCAACGAAATGTGCGAGCCGCCGAATATATGCATCGTCGGCAACACCGCGAATCGCATACCGCTGACCATAGATCTCAACATCGATCGTCTTAGTCAAGGGCCACCTCCTTGGCATCGTCCGCACATTCCAGCAATTCTATCTCGCTCATGACCCGCTCGATTCTTGACCTGATATCGATTCGTTCTTTTTCCCACCGGCGATTCACATCATCCTGCGAGGCAAGCCTCTGGCGGGCTGCCTTGACTTCATCTTCCAACGAAGCATTTTTCCGCTTCAGTTCCTGGACTAATTTCACCAGGTCTTTGATCCGAGCTTCAAGCGCATCCAACCGATCTAACGCCATAGCGGTCCTGTATGCCCTCTCTTCTCATAGTTCAAGCCGCACTATAAAAAACTTTGCGAAATCTTGTCAAGAAACGGACTTTGCGGCACCGGCGAGGCGGAGATATTCCTTGTAGCTGCGGAGAACGCGTTTCACATATTGCCTGGTTTCGAGGAACGGAATCAACTCGACGAATTCGTCTTCGCTCCGGCCTCGATAGGTCGCCGCCCAACCCTCGACGGCGATCGGACCCGCATTGTACGCGGCGATGGTCTGCGCCACGTTGCCGGAAAACTGCGCAAGCAACTGCTCCACATACCGAACCCCGATCTGAATATTCGTATCCTGATCGAACAAATCCTCCCGCATCACGCCGGGAAGACGATGCCGCTGAGCCACCGCATTGGCCGTTGCAGGCATGATTTGCATGAGACCGATGGCCCCGACACGGGACACTGCGCGCCAATCGTATTGGCTTTCCTCCCTGATGATCGCCGCAATGAGAAAGGGGTCCACCCCGTTGACGCCCTGTGTTTTGATCGTGTGAATCAATCCCGTCGGATAGGCGACATTCCACAAATCGTCCGCCACAGCCCCCCCGGTTCGCTCCAGACGGTCTCGAAATCGAGCCCGCACAAGGCGCAACGCATGATGGTAAGCCCCGGCTTCATTCAACATCACAGGCAGCGCCGCCAACACGTTGGAATCTCGGCTGTAGCGGTCTGTCAGCACGGCGAGTTCTCTCGCGGCATCCTGCTCAAGACCCAGCGTTCTGAGTTCAATCGCCCGCCGATAGGTCGGTTGTTGTTCGATTTCCGCCCGGCCATTGCTATGCTGCACGAGCCCCTGAGCCAAATCCGTGGCAAGTGACCCAGCAACAGCCGTAGCCGAAGAATCCCTCTGAGTCATTTCCTGATCTACAGGCGCCAGGGCAGGAACGTCGGTCCGCCCCTGCGCCAATTGACAATAATACGTCAGAGGATAGCGCTTGCAGAGGAGATGGAAGGTTTCTTTCGATTTGGACTCTTTGGCATGCCCCTGAGACCGCGCGATCCAATAAAGCGCTTGCGGTTCCCATTCGCCGTCTCGCTGATCAACGATTGGTTGCCACACGGCAATTGCATCCTGGTAGCGACCCGTTCGATACAACACCCACCCTTCGCGCCAGTGGGCTTCGGCCCGCTGAGATGCCGGCTCTCCCGATTTGACGACATGCCTGTACTTCGCAATGGCCTCATCAAAATGGGCCTGATCTTCCAGCCAAATTCCGGCAAATAACGTGATCTGCCCTTTTTGTTCGGGAGACAAGGACCGCTTGGGTAATCCGCGGCTCAACTCCAACAGTTTCTCACCCATGCCCTGTCGGAGATACACACGAGCCAACCAGACCACGGCCTCATCGGACTGAACCATTTGAGCTCCAACGAGCTCCTGAAAGGTATCACGCGCTTGGTCATAGAGTTTCAATCTGACTTGTGCGATGCCCAACTTCAGCTTAGCGTCCCCACGGCGTGAAGAAGACGGGTCTTTTGCAAGAAACTTTTTCAGTTCGTCGATCGCTTCCGCATGCAGAGCCTGTCCCAGAAACGCCTGAGCCCTGGTATAGAAGTCATCAGGCTGAGGGGCCCAGGTCTCGCCACCGATATTGGTCGCAAGCAGAGCTCCCGCCTCCTTGGCTTCCTTCGTCTGCGGGAACTTCATCCATAATTTTTTGAGCGTCTCCCTGGCCTCAACCGGCTGATTGGCTCGAAGATAACAATCGGCCAGCCGCAGCCACGCCTGGGGCACTCGCGGCTCTTTGTCGTTGATACCGACGGCCTTGGTAAGCCAGGCCATTGCTTCAGGACAACTGGAGGCTTGATACCAGGCTTCTCCCGCACGGAGGGCGACCTGATCAAGCAGGTTGGAATCGGGGACTGATTGCGGCACAGATTCGAATGTCCTGGCCGCCTCTCTCGTCTCCCCCAGATGGAGCAATGCTTCACCGATCCAGAACCTGATGTAATCATCGAGCACTGAAAAGTCTTGTTGGGCCGAACGGAGATAGGTGAGCGCGTCGCCAGGATTCCGCTGAATCAGCATCACTCCCGACAACAACCCTGCCCGCTTGGCCCAAGGCGAAGTCGGGAATTGCTCCATCACTCGTCGAAGTCGCTCCAGTTTCAGCGTCGCGACCTGATCTTTCGTCAGCGCATGGCCGAACCGCTCCTTTGGCCATGCCGCGGCGGTGAAACACTCCTCAGCCGACCCACAACCATCTGCTTGAAGTTTTTCCGAATCCGAAACCGGGGCAGACTGTGCGTCGTAAAAAAAGAGACAGCCGGCGACGATAAGAAACACGGCCAGCGAAACCGGCACAAAGCTTCGGCCAAGGCTTGCAGCAGATCGGGGGCTGAGGGTATGTCTTTGCATCGCCGTTCATTATATACAGCATGAGCCGCAAGGGAAGAAGTATTGCAACCGCCTCATGACTCGGCGCCCCTCATGGTGTCGGTTCATTCTCACTTATGGTAGGCTCTTCGTCTCACAACGAGATCGGGAATGCTCTTGATGCCGACGCTGCCCGTTCCAACCAACTTATTGGCCCTCACCGAACCGCAGATGGTGAAGTTCGTCCGCGCACGGGGTTGGCCGAATTATCGGGCCGGACAAATCCTCCGCTGGCTGTATCGCCGGCGTGCACGCGCCATCGCCCAGCTGACCGATCTGCCTTCTCGCGATCGATCGGCATTGGCCGAGATCGCGATCGTCGGGCGCGCGTCCCACTGTACCGTGTTGCCGTCTCAAGACGGCACGAGAAAATTGCTGCTGACGCTCGACGATGGATTGATGATCGAAGCCGTACTCATCCCCGACGACGATCGGCTGACACTGTGTGTCTCCACCCAGGTCGGCTGCATGTTGGACTGCGGCTTCTGCCTGACCGGCACCATGGGTCTCAAGCGCAATCTCAAGGCCCATGAAATCGTCGACCAAGTCTTGACCGCCCAGGACCGGCTCAAAGCCGGCGAGCGAATCACCAACCTGGTCTTCATGGGAATGGGAGAGCCCTTGTCCAATGTGGATGCACTTGAAGCAGCCATTACCTGCTTGACGGATACGTCGTGGGGCCTCGGATGGTCGCCCAGACGGATCGTCGTGTCGACGGCAGGCCTTGCGTCCCGCTTGAGACGAGTCGCGGCCCTCGGCGTCAATCTGGCCATCTCCCTCAATGCCACCACGGAAGAACTACGCAGGGAACTCATGCCCGCCGCCAGCGAGATCGCATCACTTAAATCACTACTGGCGGCCTGCCGCCGTTATCCTCTGGCGCCGACCCGGCGGCTGACCTTTGAGTATGTCCTGCTGGCGAATGTCAATGATCGGCCTATGGACGCCCAGCGTTTGACGACGCTGCTTCGAGGCATGAAATGCAAAGTGAATCTGATCCCGTTCAACGAATTTCCGGGCAGTCGTTTCCATCGCCCGCCGGATCGCGACGTGCTCCGATTTCAAGCCACGCTCCGCCAGGCCGGGATCGACGTATTCGTCCGTAAAAGCAGGGGCCGCGACGTACTCGGCGCATGCGGACAACTCGGGGATCTTCCCGCAGACCGAGAATCAGTTACCTTGACACCTATCGAATCCCGTTGTTAGCATGCCGTGTGTTGCTTATCCCATCATGAAGCGGTCGACTCTCCATCACTATTCGATGACGTGCCTCTTTGCAACGCTGCTTGCGTTCTCTGACGCTGCACCGTCAATGGCCCTGGAGCCCTTTGAACATGTGCTGTCCAATGGCATGAAAGTGCTGCTGGTCGAGGTTCCGAAGGCCCCGGTGGCGACAGTACAGGTCTGGTACAGGGTCGGCTCCAGAAATGAAGTGATGGGCCGTGCCGGACTCTCCCACATGCTGGAACACATGATGTTCAAAGGCACGGCGAAGTATCCCAAAGGCGCATTCTCCCGCATCATCCGCAAGAACGGCGGGATCGACAACGCGTTTACCGGACAAGACTTCACCGCTTATTTTGAAAACCTCGCGGCCGACCGCGTCGAACTGGCTCTAGAACTTGAGGCGGACCGCATGCAGGGTCTGATTCTCGACAACAACGAATTTACGACTGAACGCGAGGTCGTCAAAGAAGAGCGGCGCTTGAGGAGCGAGGACGATCCGCAAGGCGCGCTGGTCGAGGCCTTATTTGCTCAAACGTTCCTCAGCCATCCCTATCATTGGCCGGTCATCGGCTGGTTTGCCGATCTCGATGCGATGTCGCTTGACGATTTGCAGCGCCACTACGACACGTTTTATTCTCCCAATAATGCCACCCTGGTCGTCGTGGGAGACATCAAAGCAGACACGCTGCTCCCGACGATCAAACACCTCTTCGAGCCGATTCCCAAAGGGCCTTCGCCCAAACAGACCATCTCGGCAGAGCCGGATCAACGGGGCGAACGACGTATCGTGCTGAAACGAGAAGCCCAGGTTCCCTCTGTCATGATGGGATTCCGCGTCCCCAATTATTCGAGCGACGATGCCTATGCCCTTGGCCTCCTCGAATCGATTCTGTCTGACGGGAAAAGCTCCCGGCTCTATCAGAGCCTGGTCCATGACCAGAAAAACTCCCTGTCGGTCGGCGCGGAATACAGCCTACTGCAAACAGATTCCGGTTTGTTTTATTTCTACTCCCTCGTCAGCCCAGGCGCGAAGGTTGAGGCGGTGGAAGACGCACTGCATCGCGAGATCGCCAAGCTCCACAATGAACTGCTGTCCGACCTGGAACTCCAGCGGGCCAAAAATCAGGTGGAAGCCTCCCGCATTTTCGAGCAGGATTCAAACTTTCGCCATGCCATGTTGCTTGGACAATTGGAATCCATCGGCGCGGGCTGGCAGCGGGCAGATCAATTTCTGGAACGCATGCGGACCGTCACCGCCAAAGACATTCAACGCGTCGCCAAGCAATACTTGACCCAGGACAACCGAACGGTGGGGGTTCTCATTCCCCTGCCTCCCAAGGAGCAGGAAGCGTCTCTTCCGTCACTGCAACAGGGAAAGCCATAGCACACCACCCATGCCTCGCAGAATGACAGACAACACCCATCGACATTCACGCCATCACCCTTTGCGGTCCTTACGCGCCGGTGCGGCCTTGGTCGTATGGGGAATTCTCACCGCAATAACCGGCTTTTCAGAGCCGGGATTGGCCGCCGATATCTCCCCGGTTAAAATCACGACACCCAACGGAATAACCGTATTGGTGGTCGAGCAACACTTTCTGCCCATCGTCGAAATCCATGCGCTCATCAAGACTGGATCGGCGTATGATCCGCCGGAAAAAGCCGGCCTGGCAAATCTGACGGCCAGCCTCCTGGAAGAAGGCACGACGACCAGATCGTCGAAACAATTGGCTGAACAGATCGACTTTGTCGGCGGCGCACTGGAAGTCGCCGCGCACGAAGATTACACCACTGCAGCGGCGCGAGTGCTCAAGAAGGACGTCGACCTCGGCTTCACGCTGCTGGCAGATATCCTCTTGCGCCCGGCATTCCCCCCGCAGGAATTCGATCGGGTGCGGTCGCAGATTCTTGGAGAAATCATCAGCGACAACGACGACCCCGGCCATGTGGCCATGAAAGCGTTCAACCAATTGGTCTTCCATAATCACCCCTATCGGTGGCCGGCGAACGGGACTGAGGAAGCCCTGAATAAACTCACATTGGCCGACGTCCAAGCCTTCTACGCGAAGGAATACCTGCCGAACCAGGTCATTTTCGCCATCGTCGGCGACATTACGGTGGAGCACGCCACGGTCTTGGTCCAAACGCATTTCGGAGCCTGGAAGAAGGGTCCGGCGCCGGCCAGGACGGTCAAGAAACCCACTGCCATCGGCAAGAAAGCCGTGCAATTCATCGAAAAAGACCTGACCCAATCCACCATCGTATTGGGCCATAACGGCATCAGCCGGACAAACCCAGACTTTTACGCCGTGACCGTCATGAATCATGTCCTCGGCGCCGGCGGATTTTCATCGCGCTTGATGGACTCCATCAGAGATAAACAGGGACTCGCCTACGGCATCATGAGCCATTACGAAGCACGCGCCATGCCTGGCTCGTTCTGGATAAATCTCCAGACAAAGACGGAAACCACCAACCAAGCGATCAACGGAGTGCTGGCCGAGATGAAAGCGATCCGCGAGGCTCCGGTCACCGACCAGGAGCTGGCCGAAGCCAAATCATTCTTGATGGGCAGCTTTCCCTTACGGTTGGACTCGACCGCCAAACTGGCGAAGGTGTTGGCGCAAGTGGAGTTTTTCGGATTGGGATTCGACTACTTCGTCCAGTATCCCAAATGGATCGAACGAGTCACGAAGGAAGATGTGCAGCGGGTCGCCAAACAATATCTTAACCCGCAACATTACGCCCTCGTCGTCGTCGGCAACATTGCAAAAGCAAAGATTCGTCACTAGTACGCTCATCTACGAGACGCCTACTGCCATGCCAACCGCGCTGCTCCAACACAAACTCGATCATCTCCGCGCCCTGCTCTCCGAGATGGGCTCCGTCCTTGTTGCCTATTCCGGAGGAATCGACAGTACCTTCGTCCTGAAGGTGGCGCATGAGCAGCTCCGTGAGAACGCTGTCGGCGTCACGGCTGTCTCTCCGACGTTCCCGTCGATCGAACTGGAAATTGCCACACGTGTCGCCCAGGAAATCGGAGCACGCCACAACATTGTACGGACGGATCAGCTTGAGATTCCCGAATTCGTCAGAAACGATGCGGCCCGCTGCTTTCACTGCAAGACCGATTTGTATCAACTCCTCGAAACGATACGGCAATCCAGCGGCGGCACTCATGTGGTGGATGGAACGAATTTGGACGATCTCGGCGATGACAGGCCCGGCATCAAGGCAGCACGGGAATGGGGAGTGCGCAGCCCGTTGGTCGAAGCCGAGCTGTCGAAAGCCGACATCCGTGTTCTCGCAAAGGAATTCGGGCTCTCAAATTGGGACAAACCGGCAGCCGCCTGTCTCTCATCGAGAATTCCTCGCGGCACCCCGATCACCATCGAAAGCCTCCGCCGCGTGGAAGAGGCTGAAGATATCCTGCAGGCGGCGGGATTTCGTCATGTGCGTGTACGGGAGCACGGAGACGTCGCGCGAATCGAGGTCGGACCGGATGAATTCGCCCGACTGAATGAACCGGACTTGCGCGCACATGTCAGTGCGTGTCTCCGCAAATCAGGGTTTCGCTTCGTCTGTGTGGATTTGGAGGGATACAGGCCGGGCGGGATCAGTCTTCGGTGATCCCGCGCGACCCGATCAGTACGTTACTGCTGGTAGGATTTTGACAACGCCTCGAGTGCGTCGTCTGTGAACTTCCTGTTGTCCGCTTCATTCAGGCTTCTCTGGACAACCTTCTCCGCAACAAGCAGGGCTAAGTCGGTGGTTTGAGCGCGAATGTCCTGAATCGCCTTGCGACGCTCACGGTCGATTTCACGCGTTGCATCGCCTTTGATCCGTTCGGCTTCCACCGTCATCCGCTGCTCATTTTCTTCCATGAGCCGTTGAGCCCGCTCCTTGGCCGCAGCCAGAATTCCTTCCGCCTCTTTCGCAGCGGCATTCAGCTTGGCCTCATATTCTTTGAATTTCCGTTCAGCCTCAGACCGGTGATGTTCTGCCTGGTCAAGGCTGTCCTTGATTTTCTTTTCCCGTTCTTCCAGCATGCTTAAGATGCCGGGAAACGCAAACTTGTAGAGCACGAAAAAGAGAATCGCGAACGACACCACTTCCCAGAAAATCAGGGAAGAAAAAAAGTGAGATTCGAACTGCGGCATGTCAACTCCCCAGGAGAGAAGGACAACAGGAGACGAAGGCGCGGGGCCTCCCTCCGGTCCCTCTTACCCCTTCCGAAAGCCCATAATGATGAAGGCAATGACCAGGCCGTACAGCGCAATGGCTTCCACCAACGCAAACCCGATCCACATATATTTTGTGACGCGAGCTTCGGCTTCCGGCTGGCGCGCGACCACTTCGATCATTTTCCCGAAGATATACCCGATGCCGACGCCGGCTCCGGCAAACCCTGCTGCGGCACAGCCCATCCCGATCAACCCTGCTGCTGCTGAATCCATTGTTTGTCTATCCTCCTTTAATAAAAACTCACGCCTATCCCAGGCTTACCCCAAGGCCCGATCGACCTGTCCCTCCGGCAGGCTGCAAGGAACGAACGCCTTGAAGCATACCGTGTAATACGTCAACGAGTGGACGGCAATACAAACCCTGCCGGACAGCCCTTTCTACAGTCGGTCAATGCGCATGGTCATCATGGCCATGCAAGTGAAATGCGTCTCCCAAATAGACACAACTCAACATGGTAAAAATATAGGCTTGAATGAACGCAATGCCCACTTCCAGGACATTGATTCCCACCGTGAAAACAAAAGGCAACCATCCGATCAACAGTCCACCGCTGATCGCCATGCCGAACAGCACACCGAGCAACACATGGCCCGCCGTCATATTGGCAAATAATCGAACCGCCAGCGAAATGGGCCTTGCCAACTGACTCATGATCTCGATCGGGATCATCAGCGGAACCAGCCATCCCGGCGTGCCTGGGGGAATCAGCACGCCAAGAAACTTCACGCCATGCAACATGAAGCCCACCACCAAACTGATCCCATACACCACGAATGCGAACACGGCGGTCACGGCAATCTGACTCGTCACCGTGTAGCTGCCGGGAATCATTCCGAGCAGGTTACAGAAGAGAATGAAAACAAACAGGGTCCCGATAAAAGGGAAAAACCGCATCCCCTCCTTGCCCATCGTTTCCATGATCATCGTGCGAATGAAATCGACCATGATTTCAGCCAGGTTTTGCAACTTGCCGGGAACCAGCTTGCGTGACGATCCTGCCATGATCATCACCACAGCCGCCAGGGACACAGCGATCCACATAAACACGACGGCCTTATTGATGGAAATATCCAGCCCACCAAGGGCAATGGGAATCCAGTCATGCAGTTCGAACGGATGAAGCGGGTTGTCTTCCATGGCGACCTTATACTTCTTATGCTTTTGTTAGTGTCGGGTTACGTCTTCGTCCACCGTTGCACGGACCGATAGGCATTCCTCATTCCTGTTACACCGCCCAACACCAGCCCTCCGATTATTCCCCAGGGCGTGGAGTCGAAGAGATAGGTATCACACACCCACCCCAATCCTCCTCCGGCAATCAGTGCGGCAAGCAGATCTGTTGCGATCCTGACCGCCTGGCCAAGCCCCGCATAGAGCGGATCTTGTGAAGAGGACATACTTATACCCACAGGCGGCAAGTGCACATGCAACACATGAGCAGAACTCTGCCGAGAATGGGTCCGCAATTCAAGCAGAACTCACTTCGGAATGTCAAGCAGACATGGGCCTGTTTCTGCAGCGGTCGCTGCGGTATAGTGACGTACCTTCTCCCAGCATAATGTGTCGACGCCATGCCAACGACAATGCTCTCATCGACTCGCTTCCTACAAGGCCCTCCGTCGCCTCTTGTGGCGACGCTGCCTTGTCCGCAGGCAAGTCCCTTTGACCTCTACACAAGAATGGCCTCGGCTCAACGACCTTCCTTTCTTTTTGAGAGCGGCAACGGACGCGCGACGACAGGACGATATTCATTCTTTGCCAGTGACCCCTATCAAACCTTGAGCGGAAAAGCTGATCAGTACCTACAGCAACCGGCACACGGCCACGAAGAGTCCGGACAGGCGCCCTTCCAGCATCTCGCCCGACTCGTCGGCAACTCCCGCATCACGCGGCCCGTCGATGTCCCGCCTTTTTTCGGAGGCGCGGTTGGTTATTTCAGTTATGATCTCGTCCGCCAATTCGAGCGGGTCCCGTCTGCCGCGCTCGATGATCTTGCAACCCCCGATCTTGAGTTTGCTTTTTTCGATCTTGTCGCTGCGCTTGACCATGAGCAGGACTGCCTGATGCTCATGTTCTGCCCCCCACTCGAGCGTTTTTTGGGTGAGCCTCGTGAGAAACTTTTCCGGGAAGGGCGCGATCGCCTGGCAGCACTGGAAGCGCGGCTCTCCAACCCCGCCTGCACCGAAACCGATACCGACACACGAGGCCGCCTTGCATTCTCACCGGAACAACAACGGTCTTCCTATATCGATCGTGTCCACCGTTGTCAGGACTATATCGCAGCCGGCGATATCTATCAGGCCAACCTTTCTCACCGTTTTACTGTGACGGGAGATGCATTTCCGTCTCAATCCGGATTGCAGCCGGATCTCCTTGCGTACAGCCGTCTGCGCACCCTGAATCCTTCACCATTCTCCGGACTACTCCGTTTCAATCACACCAGCCTCATCAGTTCATCGCCTGAACGACTCGTCCGTCTCAACGGACGCCGGGCTGATACAAGGCCGATCGCCGGCACCAGACCACGCGGAAAGAATGCTGCCGACGATCTGCGGCTTGAAGGCGAGTTGCGCTCGAATGAAAAAGAATGCGCGGAACATATCATGCTGGTTGATCTCGAACGGAATGATCTCGGCCGAGTCTGTGACTTCGGGAGCGTCCGGGTCGATGAACTGATGACACTGGAACGGTATTCCCACGTGAGCCATCTGGTCTCTCATGTCGGCGGGACCCTGAGAAGCAGCGCCACGGGGTTTGATTTGCTGAGAGCCTTATTCCCGGGTGGAACCATCACCGGCGTGCCGAAGATCCGCTGCATGGAAATCATTGAAGAGCTGGAACCGGTTCGCCGTGGCCCCTATACCGGCTCGATGGGCTATCTCAGTTGGAGCGGCGATTTGGACTTCAATATCTTGATCAGAACCCTCGTCAGGAGGAACGGCACAGGGTACCTCCAAGTCGGCGCCGGTATTGTGGCCGACTCCGATCCAGCGCGTGAATACGAAGAGACCATCCACAAAGCCCAAGCCTTTTTGAGCGCATTCGCCTAACGCCAGCCGCCATGTGGATTTACCTCAACGACCGGTTTGTGAAGGATGTGGACGCCGTCGTCTCCGTCTTCGATCATGGGTTTCTCTATGGCGACGGGGTCTATGAAACGATCCGATCATACGGGAGCCGCATCTTCATGCAGGACCACCATCTTGCCAGACTCCGACGATCCGCCGAGGCAATCGGACTATCCATACCCGACCTCAACTGGCCGGATCTGCTCCATGAGTCGATGGAACGTAATCGGATCGGCAACGCCCAACACGATGCCTATCTGAGAATTACGATTTCACGAGGAACTGGAGACATCGGCCTTGATCCGGCCCTATGCCGCACTCCCACCGTCGTCATTATGGCCAAACCGCTTCATCTCCCCTCCCCCGAACTGTACCGAACCGGTGTAACGCTGATCGTCGCTGAAACACGACGGAACCTGCCCGGCGCCCTTTCTCCCCAGATCAAAGCCACAAATTTTCTCAACAACATTCTTGCCAAACGGGAAGCCATCGCAGCCGGGGCATTCGACAGCATCCTGCTGAACTGGGAACATCACCTGACAGAATGTACCGTCAGCAATCTGTTCTTCATCGCTGACGGATGCCTGCGCACGCCTTCCGTCGAATGCGGTCTCCTGGACGGCATCACTCGATCAATCGTGCTCCAGTTGGCGAGAGAACAACAGATTCAGACAGAAGAGGGCCGCTTCACTCCCACACAGTTGTACCAAGCCTGCGAGTGCTTTTTGACCAACACGAGTATGGAAATCATGCCGGTGGTGGCCATCGATGGCAAACAGATCGGCACGGGGAAACCGGGCCCCCTCACTCGGAAGCTGCACGAACTGTTTATTGGAGCGCGGGAACGTTTTTTGGAGAAGACTTCGCCCCGCTAGACTGCAAACCTCTTGTTTTCACATCCATTTTAATTCCGCCCAAGAGGCACGAGATCTGCATTCTCCTTGACAGGTGATGGAAGACTGTTATCGTTTGACCATGCCGAAACCAAGAAAACCTTTCAAATTTGCCACACTCCCCATCACGATGGGTCTTCTGGTCACGAGCCACCTCCTAGCCACAGCACCCACTGCCCGCGCAGAGATGTATCAGTATATCGACGCCAATGGGACCATTTCTCTCACAAACGTTCCGTCTGATATGCGTTACCGCCGAATCGATATCCTTTCAAATCGCCTCCACCCCACGATCTCCGAACAGGAATTGGAACCGATGATCAGCCGGTTTTCACGCCAGCATCAATTGCACCCGGCGCTCATTCGAGCCGTCATCAAGGCCGAATCGGGATTCGACCCTCATGCCGTGTCACGGGCAGGGGCCGTCGGTCTCATGCAGCTGATGCCGCAAACTGCCGCCCGAATGGATGTGCGGGATCTGTACGATCCTGAAGACAACATCGGCGGAGGAACGAAATACCTCCGACAGTTGCTGGATCGATTTCGCGGGAACCTCCCGCTTGCGCTGGCAGCCTATAACGCGGGCGAGCATGTCGTCGACCGTTACCGGACTCTTCCACCGTACACTGAAACCCGGCAGTACGTCCGTAAGGTGTTGCGTTATTACCGGGTCTTTCTCACGCGAGACCTTGCCGCGACCGGCCACGTGATTGCGTCTTCGGAGACTGTAGCGCAACTACCTGTCCAGAGTGTTTCTGTCTCTCCTGCCCAATAACCGACTTCTTCACAGACAGCTGGCTATGTTGTTTCCACCCTGGCCGTTTGGATTCTGGAATGTCCGATCGGAAGTGGGCGCCGACACTGTTCTCCCGCCATAGCGCCGCTTCCGCCACACAATGCGCCACCTGCACCATGTTCTTGACCTCAAGGTCGGCCCTGCCGGCAAACGATTTCGAAATCATGTGTTCCCACCGAGACAGTTGGGCAGTCGCACGCACTAAGGACTCGCGGGAACGAATGATGCCGACTTGGCCCCACATCGTTCGACGAAGCGAGTTTCGCATTTTTTCTGTGTCGTCCAGTCGATGCTTCAGCGCGTGCCGCAAGGCCGCAACCTGGCCTGACAAATCCGGCAGAGTCTGGCGGGCCGCCCACGCGACAGCAGCAACGCCGGCCCGCATGCCAAAGACCAGGCCTTCCAGCAACGAATTACTCGCCAGTCGATTGGCGCCGTGCACACCGCTGCACGCCACCTCACCGGCCGCAAAAAGACCCGGCAAGGTCGTCGCGCCGTTGAGATCGGTCCAGACTCCTCCCATCATGTAGTGCGCGCTCGGCGAAACCGGAATCCATTCTTCCGTGATATCGATATCGTACCGGAGGCACGTCGAATAAATCGTCGGGAATCGCCGCTTCACAAAGTCAGCTCCCAGGTGAGTCACATCGAGATACACATGCCGGGATTTGGTCGCCGCCATTTCCGCCCAGATTGCCCGCGCCACGATATCCCTGGGAGCCATGGCACCCAATGGATGATACCGTTGCATGAATGCCTCACCCTTATGATTGCGCAGCTGCCCTCCTTCACCTCGCATCGCTTCGGAGAGAAGAAACGGCGGGCTGGACGGCAGAAACAACGCCGTCGGATGAAACTGGACGAACTCCATGTCCTGTAAGAGCGCCCCTGCTCGAAAAGCCATGGCCATGCCGTCGCCGGTGGCGTTCGGCGGATTCGTCGTCCGCGCATAGATTTGGCCGGCCCCGCCCGTTGACAGCACGACCGCTTTGGCAGGCAAGATGAATTGCTCACCCGAATGCTCGTCCAATACCACCGCTCCGCAACAGCGGCCGTCTTCCACAACCAGGTCGACAGTAAAATGGAAATCCATCCGATGGATCCGTTTCTGCCGATGAGCTTGCGCCATCAATACGCGCACCATTTCATTCCCCGTCGCATCACCTCGGGCACGGAGAATCCTGCTACGGCTATGCGCTGCCTCCCGAGCAAACGCGAACTTGCCCCCTGCTTTATCGAATTTCGCTCCCCATCGAATCAGTTCCTGAATACGATCCGGCCCTTCCTCGACGAGCACCCGCACCGCTTCTCGCCGGCATAGCCCATGTCCCGCTCTCACCGTATCCGTCAGATGGATCGCAACGTCGTCTTCTTCGCTCAGCGCCACCGCGACGCCCCCTTGTGCAAAAATGGAGGCACTCTGTAAGGGATGGCCCTTGGTGAGCATGATCACCCGGCCTTCTCGGCTGAGATCGAGCGCCGCGCGGAGTCCGGCGACTCCGCTACCGATGACAAGAAAATCCGCTTGTGGTGGAGTAGACCGCCGCATGGGTTGCTATCGTGGAGCAGGCTTGGGTGGTGGAAGCTCGGACAGCGCTTGCTTCGCTTTCATACCGAACGGGAGATCGCCTTGAATATCGCGCAACAGAACCGACTGGGTGCCGGCCCACTGGAGCCGTGTATGGCCTCGCTGCCGCATACCCGTATCATCGGCATGCTTTTTCCACACACCTTGCCAACGAACATACACGTCAACATTGTCGCCTTCGATGATGACCCGCTCGACTTTGAATTCGAGTGAGATCGCGTGAAAGGCTTCGAAATCCGCCTTGACTTGATGCTGCAACGATTCGAGGTGATCCGACGGCGCCATCACGGCTCGAAATGCGGAAGGATCTTTCTTCTGATACGCATCCCGTAACGATTCCACTGCCCGATCGATGCGCTGCATCCGTTCATGATCCGCAGGGTACTGAAGCGTCTTCGACGAACAGCTACCCGCGGCGAGGGCACACAGTACAACCCATCCGGCAAGCAATAGACTCGAACCAGAAAAACACGCCCTTCTCAGATCCATACTCCGCAGTATAAGAAGGCAAGGAACAGAGGGTCAAGGGACGCTCTTACACGTCTACAGACGAAACGCCGCAGAAGACAATAGTGGGGCGGCAGACTGTAATCCCAAAATGACAATGTCCGGTTTCAGCAGAATAGAAATGTCCTCATCGTTGATAGACTGTTCGCTCTCAAAAGGAGGGTGGGATGGTCGGAGAGGACAGAGTCATGATGAGT
>JALHMZ010000026.1 GCA_022843785.1 Nitrospira sp. | reverse complement strand
GCATCTGTCGCACCTCCTGTAGTACGGTCGCCCGTGTCATGGTGGCCCTCCTTGAGGACCCACCCTAAACCGGACAGATCACGTGCTACATAAACCGGACAGATGATGTGCTATCTACACCCAATGACTGGTCCTGTAGGCCCATCGTCTTGTTTGTGGTAACGTCCTCCCATCCTCTTGTCGCATTTTTCCCCAGGCAGGAAGTACGGCCTGAGTATTCCTGCATCACTTCCGCACCCTCTGTATTCGATTGGATGACCTCAAGTCCTTGTTTCATCGGATTTCAGTTGCATCTCGCTTGAAACAACCGCGACGGCACCGGAATCGCACTATATTTCTCTGAATCCAATTTCATGGGAGCGGCTCTCATTCAATAGGCAGTTGTGATCGCTCAACGCCTGACTGAGCGCAACGCCAGGAAATCAAGTTGTTCAGGTATGCCACTATCAACCAGGAGGAGGATGCGATGACCACGCTATCCATGCCAGGGGTTCCGGTCGGGGGATTCAAAACAGTCGGCCAAATACGTGCGACGAATGAACTCGTATTTCGTCGCGACCAGAATGCCATGGGCATTGCCGTCGAGTTGCTCACCACGCATACATCGGGCGCCCCGATCGTTGATGAGCAGGGCGCTTTCCTCGGCTTCATCAGCGAGTTCGATATTCTCCGCGCGCTGGAGGCGGGAAAGGATCTGAATCGTCTGACGGCGGAAGATATCATGGCCAAGGAGCGCATCGCGGTGACAGAGGAAACGAGCATTGATGAGGCCGTGAAGATCATGGAAGACAAGCGGCTCTTGAGTCTCCCTGTTAGGAAGAACGGCAGAGTCGCCTACTCCATTACGCGGCATGATCTCCTGCGGGCATGGATCGGCCTCGGCGTGTCTATCGAGGATCAGGCCGGGTGACGACATGAGGAACGAAGGCTGGTTGAGAATCCTCTAGATTCAGAATGGAGGCGAGTGCCATGACGAGGACGCAATGGATGGTTGTGACAGTCGGAGTTCTGTGTGTGATTGGAGCATCGTATCCTTCCAGCTTTGCCGCCCAGGACCATGGGCAAGTGCAGCATGGCGGCCACGATCAGGAGGAACAGGACGACCATAGCGCGCATTACCTCAAGCATTTGCTGAAACAGGCCAAGGAGATCGGCTTGACGCAGGAGCAGATCGGTAAACTCAAAGCCCTGCAGCTGGAGTTCAAGCGGACCGAGGCGAGGTTGGAAGCCGATGTCAAAATTGCAAAACTCGATCTGCAGGCTCTGTTGGAAGATGAGAAGGCCGATCTCGGTACGATCCAGGCGAAAGTCGGGCAACTGAAGAACTCGGAAGGGGCCTGTCTGTTCGCGGCGATCAAAAGTAAGCACAACGCCATGGCCCTGTTGACTCCCGATCAACGGGAAAAGGACCGTGCCCATCATGAACAAATGAAGAACGAGGGTGCGGGACGACACGGAGGCGGAATGGGCGGGATGGGGCATGGTGGGATGATGGGCGGGATGATGGGGGGAGCAATGGGAGGTAGCGGGCATGGACAGGGCGGCGGTGAGCACGGGAGTGGAGGAGCGGGCGGAGGCCAGCAACACCAGCATTGAACATCGAGTGTCGTCGTTCGTTCTTGAAAGAAGGGGAGCGCGCATGTCCTTACGTATTGCGGTTAGTCTCGTCGCGATCATGTTGACTGGATTGTGGGCTCTGGTTTAAAGCCATTCCGGCAGTCCAAAGAACGGGGAGAGGCTTTTCAAACAATACTGTGTTGGCTGCCACGGAACGACCGGTGATGGGTTGGGACCTGAGATCAAGGGGTTGATCGTCGCGCCTGCCTATTTTCGCGTAGCGAGGTCGCGCACGAAGACCAATATGGAACTGTATCTTGCGGTCAAGCAGGGAGTGCTCTTCAGTCCAATGCACGGCTGGGCGGATCGGCTATCAAACCAGGCATGTGGGACGTCTTGAGCTACATCCGTACGTTGGCTCCATTCAACCCACGCGGCTAATTCTGCCTCACGACGACTCATGAATCCCTGTCGCATTCTGCGACGGGGGTATTTCATGGTGAGACCTAGAACGCCACAGGCGAGAGGTCTCCCATTTGAATCGTTCAGCAAGCTCTCGTCATGTCACAACAATTCCCGCCACACTTGTAACTTCCGTGGCACGAACTTGGCTCTCTCAACGAACAGAACGTTCCTAATCTACGGAGGATTCGTCATGCCAAATCAGGACGCTAAGTGTTCACCAGAAACCGTTGTCCTCGCATTTCTCGGCGGAGCGATCGGGGGGATGATTGCCGGTATCCTTCTCGCTCCCAGGTCGGGCGAGGAAACGCGCCGTGAATTAAAGGGCCAGGTTCGAAGGACGGAAGAAGAGATCATCGAAAAAGCCAAGGAGGCGCGCGCCGCTCTTGATGAGGTCATTGAGCGTGGCAAGAATTTCGTGGCTGAAAGGCGGGAGGACGTCGAAGCGGCGGTGAAAGCGGGTCGAGAAGCGGTCAAGGAGAAAATGGAGAAATGCTGTAGCTGATGCGGCCATCATGGGAAGGGGGGTAGAGCGATGCTACTGGTCGACGATATTCGAAAGAGGCTGATCACCCAACGGCGTGAGTTGTTTCAGGAAGCGGCTAGGACGGAAGAGGATCTGCGCTGGCTCCAAAGCGATATCGAAAGCGAAGTGGAGGAGCGGGGGCAGGAGGAGACTATGGTCCGGCTGCTCGATCGTCTGGATGGGCGAGCGAAGGCCGAGATCGAGGCGATCGATCGGGCGCTCTTCAAGCTGGGGTCTGAACAGTATGGTCGATGTGAGCAATGTGGGAAGGCCATCCCGCAGTCCAGGCTGGAGGCGGTCCCCGCAGCCGCAATGTGCCTGCCTTGTGAACAGGCGGAGGAGACCCGGGCGGCGCTGAGGAAATAAGTGAGTAGGGCGTCCGCGTTCACGAATCATTCATCAGGAGCGTAACGAACAGCCGGGAGTTCCCGATGCGGCCAAGTGAACAGCCGGAGACGATGCGAGATGGAATTTAAGGATTACTACAAGCTTCTCGATATTGACCGCACAGCGACTGCCGACGTCATCAAAACCGCCTACCGCAAGTTGGCGCGCAAATACCATCCGGATGTCAGCAAAGAGCCTCAAGCGGAAGCGCGCTTTAAAGAAATCGGCGAAGCCTACGAAGTGCTCCAGGATCCGGAGAAGCGCGCCGCGTACGACCAACTCGGCAATCGCTGGCGAGAGGGGCAGGAATTCACACCTCCGCCAGAATGGGGGGCGGGCTTCGAGTTCACCTCCGGCGGCGCTTCCGCGGCGGATGCCACGGACTATAGCGACTTCTTCTCCACTCTGTTTGGCAACTTCTCTCATCGCGGCACATCCACTCGTGCCCATGGCGAGGATCATCACGCCAAGATCTTCATTGCTCTCGAGGACGCGTTTCACGGCGGCAGCCATACGATTACTCTGCGTTCGCCACAGGTGGATGAGCAAGGCCGCGTGGTGTTGCGGGAGCGGTCGCTGAACATACAGATCCCCAAAGGCATCCGTGAGAGCCAGCATATACGACTTGCTGGGCAAGGTGCGCCGGGAATCAAGGGGACCACCCCCGGTGATCTGTACCTCGAGATCCATTTTCATCCCCACCCTCTCTATCAGGTGCAGGGCCGAGATCTCTCGCTTTCATTACCGATTGCACCCTGGGAAGCGACCCTTGGGGCGACGGTCAAAGCCCCGACCCCGACCGGCGTCGTTGAAGTCAAAATTCCTCCGGGCTCACAGAGCGGGCGGAAGCTTCGACTCAAGGGCCGAGGCGTACCCGGCGAACCGGCTGGAGATCTCTACCTTGCTCTGGATGTGGTTCTGCCGAAAGCGGACACGGAGCAAGCGAAACAGATCTATCAGACCATGGCGCGGGAGCTGGCTTTCAATCCGCGCGAAGCGTTGGGGGTCTAAGTATGGACAGGGATCAGGGTGTTCTAACAGGAAGTGTGATCGGTGATGAGCGGGTGCTGTCGATCGAGGAGTTGGCGAGAGCGTGCGGTGCGGAACCGCAATGGGTCATCGAATTGGCGGCTGTGGGGGTGTTGGAACCGCAAGGTGCGGAGATCTCGCTCTGGCGATTCCGTGCGGCGGATCTCACCTGTGCCCGCCGCGTATTCCGTCTGCAACGGGATTTTGATGCCAGTCTCGATGCGGCCGCAGTGATGCTCGATCTGATCGATCAGATCGAACAATTGCGAGCACGCCTGAAACTGGCAGGGCTGCATGTGGAGTAAGCGTGGCACACCGTGAAGGGCGGAACACGGCTTGTTTGATAAGCCGTTCGACTCGGGCGGCTACCCGGTTCTGTCTGCTTCCTCTTCGCAATAAGCGAGGAAACGTTGTCTATGCAAGACAACCACCATGCTCCCAACATGCGGACCTGAGGCATACGCATTCATCACGTGAGTCTCTCATACGAATCCTGTAACCATTCTGATGGTGGGAGCAAAGTATTGCTAGGCGCACAGAACAACGCGACCCGATCCATATCTAACCCCGGATACGAGCTGCTCCATCCCGTAATCGTCATCGGCAGGGAAGGAACATCGCGCGGTGATGTTGCAGCATCTAGAGACGATTCAGGTGATTGTCAGTGCGTTGGCCGAAGAGGATTATGGGTTGGCGCAAACTATTCCCATCAAGGACTTGAAGCGGATCCTGCCGTCGTTTAATAATCTACTGAAGGTCTGTGTGGCCTGTTATCTTGAGTACACAGTCAATGATCGATCGTGACAAGCCAGGAACATCAGGCTACACGGCGGCATGTTCATCAAAGAGAGAACTATGAGCGAGCAGACGACGATCACGACGTTCTATGAAAAGGATCACGATCGGTTGGATGAATTGTTCGAGACGTATCAACGATTGAAACGGTCCGATTTCGCCAAGGCCAAAGATGCGTTCAAAGAATTCAAGATCAGTCTCCAGCGGCATATTGTGTGGGAAGAGGAGTTGCTCTTTCCGATATGGGAAGAGAAAACCGGCATGGTCGAGGACGGGCCGACGCCCATGATGCGGCATGAGCATAGCCAGATCAAACAGTTGCTTGACGCAATTCACCAAAAATTGGAAAGTCAGAATCCTGAGACGGATCAGGAAGAACAATCGCTGCTCAACGTATTGAGCTCGCATAATCGGAAAGAAGAGCGGGCGCTCTATCCCGCAATCGATAATGTGACCAGTGCGGAAGAGCGCGCCACGATCTTCAGCAACATGAATACTATTCCGGAAGATCGCTACAATACCTGTTGCGGGCAAGACTGATTAGCTGGTTGATCTGATTAACCAAACAAACGAGACAAACGAAATAGACCAGATAGACCAAACAGACTACATGAACAAAACAAGCTACGTGCACGTTTTCGGCATTCTGCTCACAGCCTGGCTGGGCATATCGCTTCCACTGCTGTCCGATAGGCCCGCCTCGGCCGAGTCGTCCGTCTCACAACCGGGTGTGAAGCGCAAGGCTAGTGTTGAACGGGGCCGGGACCTCTTCCACGGCAACGGGGCCTGCTCCTACTGCCATGGAATGGACGGCTATCTTGATCGATTGCCACATATGAAAGAGGACATCGCCGCGCGCGTTGCGCGGCTGAATCCGCCTCCGACCAACCTGCGTGATCCCGGCGTGCTCAGACTGAAGACGAACAAGGAACGAGCCCGCGCGATCCGGGAAGGCCATCCGAGCACCGGCAGGTTTCGAGATTTCGCCATGACCGATCGGGACATGACCGATATCTTGTTCTATCTGGCGTTTATCAGAAAAGATCCCAACCCGGAAAAGGATTGATCATCACGGAAAGTGGACAATCGATAATGTGACCAGTGCAGAAGAACGTGCAGCCGTGTTCAGCAGCATGAACGCTATTCCAAAAGACCGGTACAATGCCTGTTGCGGACAAGACTGATTAGCTGGTTGATCTGGTTAACCAAACAAACCAGACAAACGAAATAGACCAGATAGACCAAAACAGACCACATGAACAAAACAAGCTACTTGAACGTTTTCGGCATTCTGCTCACAGTCTGGTTGGGCATGCCGTTTCCACTGCTGTCGGATAGGCCCGCCTGGGCCGAGTCCGTTCCGTCGCCACCCGGTGGAACACTGAAGGGAGATGTTGCCCGGGGTCGGGAGATCTTCAACGGGAAGGGCGTCTGCTACTATTGTCACGGAATTGATGGGTATCTCGCCAGGACACCTCGTTTGGAAAAGGACACCGCGGCGCTCATCGCGCGGCTGAATCCGCCCCCAACGGACTTGCGCGATCGGGTCGGTCTGAGACTGAAAAGCAACAAGGAGCGGTCCCGCGCCATCCGGGAAGGTCATCCGGGCACCGGTATGTTTCCCGACACAACGATGACCGATCAGGACCTCGCCGATACGCTGATCTACCTCGCGTTAATAAGGAAAGATCCAAACCCGGGCCAAGACTGATTGGGGGATCGCAGTCAGATGCGCAACACCATGATCGCCATTGTCCTCTGGGCCCTCCTGACAATACCCGCGTTCATCAGCCATGATGCTCGTGCCGGTGAGGTCGGCGCACAAGGACTTACCAAGAACGGTTCCAGTGACATCGGCCAGAAGCCTGGTTCCGGGGACAGCAACCGGGGCGAGAGACTGTACCAGGCGAGCTGCATCGTCTGTCATGGTCCCGGTGCGACCGGCGGCATCGGTCCTCGGCTGGCAGGCAATCCCGTGCTGTCGAATGAGAAGACATTTTGGACAGTTGTCTATGAAGGTCAGCACGTGATGCCGCCGCTCAACGGAGTCATCACCGGCCAGCAAATGGCCGATATCCGTGCCTGGCTGCTGACGTTGCCGTGAGTCGTTGAAGGACAGAACCTTCCGGTCGGAATCTCCCTGCAACCTCGGTGTTCTTGCCAGTGTGGCTCAGGAGCCACTTGACGCGTGCTTACGGGTATATGTACGGTGTACGTATGCATGAGGTTCGCTTTGAGTGGGATGCTGCGAAGGAGAAGGCTAATCTCAGGAAGCACGGTATTTCATTCGAAGAAGCACGAACGGTGTTTTTCGACGAGCACGCCGTTCAATTCTTTGATTCTGACCATTCAGAGGAAGAAGATCGGTTCATTCTGCTTGGGATGAGTTTTAAGTTGCGGGTGATCGTCGTATGCCACTGTTTTCGAGAGAGTGAGTCCGCGATACGGCTGATCTCCGCGAGAAGGGCAGATAAGGGCGAGGAGCGAGAATATTGGAGGCGAAGGCGATGAGAGACCATTACGATTTCTCTAAAATGAAGGGGCGTAAGAACCCGTATGTCAAATACTTGAAGCAGCCGGTCACAATGCGGCTAGACCGCGATACGGTTGCCTATTTCAAGTCCATTGCGGAAGAAATGGGAATACCGTATCAGAGCTTGATTAACCTCTACCTTCGCGACTGTGCCGTGCACCACCGTAAACTGCAAATGAAGTGGGCATCGTAGGTATGTCAGAACAGAGAAGTGGTGTTTGCCAAAGAAAATGACCCAATCCAGCAGCAATGTGTTTATCGATTTTGGATTTGACGAAGCGGGATACTCCGTCCTCCAACTCGCGAGAATAGGATCAGCGCTCTTCGCCTGAGGCAAATTCCGAGAGCAGATTAGCCTTTGGGTGAAAGTTTGTTGCTCCTGCGTACACGGCATAGAGCAAGGCCGCCCAAGCCTGATGCAAAGAGCCACACGGCAGCTGGCAATGGTACGACACTGACAGCAGTCAGTTCACCTACTACTGCACCGTTCCCAGGCGAAAAGATCAGATCATGCGTCTCAAGTCTGGAAAGTCAGCCAAACTGAGTGTTGCAGGCAAGTTTTTGTTGATAAAGGGTAAATTTCCGAGGTTTACAAGCGCCAGGTAGAGTTCTGATGCAGGGGCACTATTGATCGATCCTGTGACGATCGCGCCGGTTGTGGAGGGATCAGCAGTCAGATGGAATCGATCACTCAATAGACTAGGGTTGTCATTGTAGATTATTGCGTTTGCTCCCGTTGCAGAGACTGTCTGGCCGAGGATGGTCAGAGAAAAAGAATCAAGGGCATACTGCGTTCCTCCGCCTATTGCCGGCGTACCTACCTGCGCTTGGGTGTACGAGAACGTCCCGGTGAACACATCACCAACGGCTATACCGTTTGGTCCACCGACCTGAGTGAGTACCCCTTCATAGTTGAACGTGACAGCCGAGACGGAAGCTGACTCAACGATACCTGAAAGCAGGACAAATATGACCACAGCGGTCAACGGTATATGGCATCTCTTCATTATCAGCCTGTCCCTTAATACGAATCGTCTCATGGCAAACTCCAATGGTCTTGGGCTATCAAGCTAACGTTTCGGCCAGAAAAGTCATCACACCTCCACAGGCTTGCACAAAGTTGTTACGGTTGAGTCAAGATTGTCTTGGCATCATGTAATTGGTGGGAGATTTAGGATTTCGGGAATGGAGGGTGGCAGCGATGCTTTCTTAATCCGTGGGTCTCGGTGCTTCGATCCGTATCCTTGCATCCACAATTTGACAACCCTGACCTTCAGGCAACGCGAAGGCCGGATTCAGGTCGATCTCGTTGATTTGAGGGATCGCCTCGACGAGCTGGGACACACGCAGCAGGACATCTTCAATCGCCTTCAGATCTACTGCCGGCTGGCCGCGATAGCCGGTCAACAGATGATACCTTGACCGCAAGTACCGCGTTGGCAGGTACGGCAACGATGGCGAGATCGACAGGGCCGGGAATGGCCCTCAGTGACGGGAATGCCCGTAGTCCAGCGATTTCCGTCGCATGTGGATTGACCGGGACGATGGATCCGGCAAAGCCGCCCTCTTTGAGAGATTGTATGATTCGATGCCCGATACCTGTTGGCTTCCGGGAGGCGCCGACGACGGCGACATGACGGGGATAGAAAAACGGCTTCAGCGGCGCAGCTGCCGGATGTTTGTCATTGTGGAGTGCCGACATGATGAGTGCCGTGCGCGCGGCACTCCTTGCTAACTGACGATGTCGGCCGGTGACATGGCTCTGATATAGGACAACACGTCCAGGATCTGTTCGTCCGTCAGCTTGCTGCGGAATCCGTGCATCGGGCTGAACAGCACGCCGTTCGAGATCGCCACGAGCAGTTCCCAGTCTGTTTTCGAGCGGGTGGCTGGGGACTGAAGATTGGCCGGACGCACGATCAAGTCTTCGCTGTCGGGGCCGTGCCCGTCCAATTTGGATCCATGGCAACGGAGACACTGTTGCTCATACAGGCCTTGCCCGATCTTTGGATTTCCGCGAAACATCTGCGCCGAAACCCAGGACGTTCCGATGAGGAGGAGGATGACAACGGCGGCCAGTGTCGTTTTCATGATCGATCCCTTTCACCGTATGACAAGGATAGGACAGGTTACCTGATGGACGATGGCATGCGACACGCTCCCCAGGAGGAAGCGGTCAATTCCCTCGCGTCCGTGCGAAGCGACCACCACCAAGTCCATGGCTTGCGCCTGCTCTCCGACCATCACCGCCGGATTGCCTACCGCCACCTTTGTACTGACCGTATATCCGATGTCCAGAAGCTTGGCCGCAGTGGCCTTGACGAATTCCTCTGCATAGTGCTCCGCGCCTTCCCACCACGATTTTGCCCCCAGCGTATCATAGGGGCTGTCTAACCCAACGGGGACGACGGCATTGAGCACACAAAGCTCGACCGGCGTCGCGAACTGGTGGCGGGTCAGCCACTGCGTGATTCGATCGGCGTCATCATGGCCTTCAATGGCGACCAGGACCCGCTTAATCGGCCGCGCGGGCCCTTTGACGATCAACGTGGGACGAGACGCATGCGACAGCACGCGATGAGAGACACTGCCGAGGACGGTTTCAGTGAGACGGCCGCGGCCGCGCGCGCCAACGACGACGAGGTCTGCCGCGACGGTTTGAGCGCCGTCGAGAATGACCTGAGCAGGGCTGCCGATTTCATTGAGCTTTCGCACGGACCCCACGTCGGACGGAACCATGGCGGCTACTCGTTCAAGCAGGTGATGGCCTGAGTCCACCATTGCGTTACGAAAGTCGTCGTAACCTTGCAGATTGGTCATCTCGGCTAGGAGCGGCTGCTCGAAAAATCCGAGATTGACCCCGTGCACCAGCGTAACATCAGTTGGATGATAGACATGAAATGTCTGGGTGACTGCGGTAAAAGCCTGGTCCGACCAATCGACGCCGATGACGATTCGCATCCGTGGTGCTCCTTGGTTCTCTCGTCAAAATAAAGGATGGGGGGATGTCCCGAACGGAAGCGTGTGCGGCACATCGCCGAGATTGCCGCGGATGCGCCACGCACCTTCTTCCATCACGAGGTAGTGTACTTCCTCATGCCAGCTGTCGATGGGAACATACAAACCGCTGGTCTTGGACCTGGCCCACAAATGGCCGGTGCAGGTGACCTCCAGTACGGCCTGGCTTCCAGATCCGACCTTGGTGAACTTGCTGAGGAGATGGGTGCTGGCAATCTCCTGATACTCGTCGAACAGATCCTTCCAAACCTTGCGAATATCAGCCTTCGTGAGTCTATGGTAGTTGTACTGAGAAGAATAGACGGCCATGATTGTGTCGAGCTCGTGGGCTTTGACCGCCTGTTCGGCCCGTTCAAACATGGCCATGACGGACTTGACGGTGGCCTCGTCCACTTCGATGACCGAGCCGGCCGGGACGACGACCTTGGCCAGCGCCCTTCCTGCGAGGCCGGTGAGGGTCAGTGAAAAGAATATGAGCAAAGCGGTGATGGCGGCACACATTCTCCGGCCTTGAACGGTCATCGCATTCTCCCTTCGTCGTCGCATCACAAGCAGATCCTGCAAAGGCATCACGGACGCTCGCAAATCATGCGGCTAGGCAGAAGCAGGTTCTGCCCGCTCGCGCAGCGCTTCCTCAGCCAGGTTCAAGTATTCCACGACATCGAGATCGTCGACCTGGGCGAAGTCGGCATAGTGATTCCCCACCGCCCAGAAGGGGTCCGGTGTAGCAAGGACTACCAACTCATCGACTTGCGTGCGGGCCTCTCGGATGGTCTCCACCGGGCCGACTGGGATGGCTCCGATCAGGCGTCGCGGTTTCAGGCTTCTGATCGACTGGACCGACGCAAAGAACGTGGAGCCGGTGGCGATTCCGTCGTCCACGAGGATGACGGTGCAATCGGTGAGCGCAGGAAGCCGGCGGTCTTGTCGATAGAGATTCTGCCGGCGAACGATCTCCTGCTGTTGTGCCTGAACAACCTGTTGGATCTCTGCCTGAGAGAGACGAAATACCGCCATCGCATCCGGATTCAGATAGACTACCCCCGTCTCGCCCACCGCTCCCAAGGCGTATTCGGGATTATCCGGCGCCCCAATCTTACGAGTAATGAACACATCCAGCGGAAGATGCAGTCCTAGGCTCAATTGATACCCGACCGCCACGCCGCCACGGGGGAGCGCCAGGATGAGAGTTCCCGGCTGGTCACGGTAGCTGCTCAGTCGTTCGACGAGCCTACGACCGGCCTCTTCACGATTCTGAAAAATCATAATATGGTTCTCTTCCGTCTATGTGGTCGTGCTTGCCCCTCTGGTCTATCCAGGCCTTGCAAGCCGGGTTTGCAACCGGACCTGGCGGACTGAGTACACGAGACAGACCGTTAGACTACTTGGTGCCGCTGGTGACCCCGACTCCGATCAAAAACATAGCGGCCAAGATCAGCAAAGCCATCAGCCACCACAGGTGGCGGTGACGCCCAGTCTCCCCCTGTTGCCAATGGACATCCCAAGGGATCTCCAGATATTTTTGATGCCGGAACATGGTGTCCTCCTTTTCCTCACGACACCTTCACCTCGATCGATTTCGGCCTGGCCTTCTCCGACTTCGGGAGACGTACGTTTAATACGCCATCCTTGTACTCGGCGCTGACCTTGGAGCCGTCGGCATCTTCGGGGAGGGTGAAGCTCCGCATGAAGCTGCCGTAGGCCCGTTCCACCCTGTGATACTTCTTGCCCTTCTCCTCTTTCTCATATTTGCGTTCTCCGCTGATCGAGAGGACGTCGTCAAGGACGTTGATCTTGATCTCTTCCTTCTTCATCTCGGGAAGTTCAGCTTTCACGACGTATCCCTTGTCGTCTTCACTGATGTCGACGAGGGGTGACCATTCAGCGACCGCAATGGCTTCCTTCTTTTCACCGCTCGTGGCTATTGGGGCGCGCCCAAAGATCGTCGAAAGGCGTTTCTCCATATCTTCGAATTCTCTCCACGGATTCCAACGAGCCGACGGTTCCCATCTGCTGAGTCCGGACATGGCAGACCCTCCTTATTTTGTTAATCAGGTATGGTTGTGGTCATTCCTACCTTGGTGCCTCTACGCACTTCCTTCGGTGAGGCGCGACCGCTGTAGACTCGGAGTGCATCGGTAATGCCACATTGATGCAGGCTGGAGCAGGTTCGGTCGATTGCACAGAATCAAGGGGTTGCGAGCTTGGCGAGGTGCAGGCCATACACTGTGGATTGAGACGCTGTCGCATTACAGGGCAGGACCGTTTCTGGCATTGTGGAATCTTTCGACAATCAATAACGCGGGGCAGGCAGCTGGTACTAAATGCTAATTGGGTCGGTCAGCCGAAGTCCGTGGAGCGGGTTAGGGGACTGCCACGGAAGCTTGACAAGGCCATTTGTCGAGAATAAACTTATTAGGTATAAATCAAGCTCGGAATGGTAAATGAGCCGAGCGTATCGCGCATCTCGCACGGCGCAAGGGCTGCGGTGATGCGAACACCGGTGCCGATACAGAAAGGAGGGAGCGGTTAGTTCCGACCCTTGCCGGGGTTGCTATGGTGTATTACTTCGTTGCGTAACGGTTCGAACGAAAGGAGTAACCATGGATAGCACATTCTTAATGTTCGCGGTCGTCATGTTCGGGATCCTGGTCGGCGGGATCGTTGTCTATAAGAAAAGTCAGTAAACCGTCGCGTCTCAGCTAGCCGATGGGCGGCACGAGGTGACTCGGTTTCGTCTCTTGTAAGGTGTGTCTTCCTCTCATCGAGATTGTTTCCGGGTCGAGTGGTGGTGTGTGCCTTGACCGAGTCACTGGTGCTTCCCACGATCACTGCACAAGTAGTCCTCTGATATTTCAGTTGGAATCGTTAGTCGGAGCATCCCGACCACCTACCGGTATTGCCGATCGTTTATTGTCCCTCGACATGGCTCGGCACGGCCCGAATGATGGCAGCGGCTGTTGTACTACTCTTGAATAGCCTTGGCCCGCTTCTGGAGATAGGCGTTGCGGACGGCGCTATAGAGATCGACCGTAGATTCTTCGACGCCCTGATATTTTTCAAGGTTGAGTGAGCGGTCGTTCACCACTTCGGTTACTTTTGAAGTGAATAGGATGAGAGAAGTCGTGGTTCGATTTTGATGGGGAATCGCAGACGGAATATCGCCGATTTCAATGATGGGCAACGCCAGCCAGTGAATAGGGTTGAGAAAAATATCCCCGACATATCCAGCCAAGTCCCGAACTGTAAACGGCGGATAGAGCGGCACGATAATGTACGGTCCTGGTTTGACTCCATAGAAACCGAGTGTTTGGCCTAAATCCTCTTCAGGCGTCTTCAGATTCATGTCGCTTGCCCAATCGATAAACCCGGCAACACCAATCGTGGTGTTCACGAGAAAACGGCCAGCTTCGATCCCTGCTCCTCGGACTTTTCCCTGTAAGACATTGTTGACGAATCGCGGGACGAACCTCGTGTTATAAAAAAAGTTACTGACCCCGATTTGAACCGGATTTGGCAGGATAAAGTCGTATCCCTTTGCGACCGGCTTCAGGATCCAGCGGTCGAGCTGCCGATTCAATTCAAAGACCTTTGTGTTGAGAGGCTCCCAGGGATCGTATTCTTCGAGACCTGCCTCACCGGGTTTGGCAAAGGGATCGAACGGTTCTTCTTGCGAATTGCGGTCAACTGCGGTGGTAGGTGCAGCGGCTGAAGATGCCGCGACGGTAGGAGCCGTTGTGTTCGAGTATTCAGTTCCAGGAGGCTGAAGAGTTTTTGAGGCCACTTGGCTGGCGCAACCAGAGAAGGTTAGAAGCGCAACCGTCAGGGTGAGTCCAACCATCGTACCCTTCAACTGGATCGGTATCTCGTATAGTCCGGCCATCATAGTTTTCACCACGCTCCCCCCCATCAAATCAAGCAAATCAACCCGTTATCAGCAGGTGGGTGCGCACTTTATCAAAAGCCGGTTCAATCGCCAATCATTAATTTCAGCCTATGTCGGATGTTGCATTTCGCGACAGGATGAGAGAGTGCCTTGGGGCGGTTGGCATCAGCCTTCAAAAGAGGCAACACCGGAAGTGAGAGAGAGGGAATCATTCATCTCTCGAAAGTGAGAGATTCCCCGCTCTCACAACTATGGCATCGTCATTGCGTTCTTTCGCAGAATCAAGCGGGAGGAGAAGGGGGGGGGGTACCGCAACTACTGTCCATCGGTCGAGACCTTCTATGATTTTAGTCTCGCCCGTAGCTCTGACGTATTGGTGTCTAAGTATCTGTGGGAGAGGAGCGGTGCCGTCTCACATCGATTGGCCGGAAATCTCAACCTCGGGAGGATGACGCCGATGAAAGCCGTCGTTGGAATCGATGGGTCAAAGTATGGGGATTGGGCGTTGGAATGGGTGGCGAAACTGCCGCTGAAGGCGGTGCCGAGAATCGTCGGGGTGCATGGCCTCGATACTCAGTCTGTACCGACATCATTGATCACACATCCGTCTGTGAGCGGGAATGAGCCGGATGAGGGCGAAGTCATTCACTTCCTTGAATTCCAGGCCAAGCAAGTGGTGGCGGAGTCTGAGCAGCGCATGAAGACACTCGGGCTGAAAGGCTCGGTGCGCGTGGAGAGGCAGGCGATCGCGAAAGTGCTCCTCAAGCATGCGGGACGCAATGGATTGGTGGTAGTGGGCAGTCGAGGGCTGAATGCGCTGGACCGGCTCATGATGGGAAGCGTCTCCACGGCCGTGACGATCCATGCGTCCGGTCCTGTATTGGTGGTGAAAGAGCCGCCGAAGCCGATCCGGCGGATTCTGTTCGCAACGGACGGTTCTCCCTCCTCAGGCAAAGCGTTGCGATTCCTCACCAAACAGTTTCAGGTCAAGTCAACGGATAATCCGATCGGAATTCTTCTGGTCCACGTCATGCCGTTTCTACGGTATACGGTCGTCAAAGAGGCCGGGGAGAAATTACTCGCGCAGGAGGCGGCCAAACTCGAGAAGTCGGGATATCGTGTCAGGGAGTTTCCAAGAGTGGGGCCGACTGCGGAGGAAATTCTGAAAGTGGTGGGCCGTGAACAGCCGGATCTGATCGTCACCGGGGCCAAGGGGCGTAGCGCCGTTGCCCGCTTTCTCCAAGGCAGTGTATCGACCAAGATTGTCCAGCGGAGCGACTGCTCAGTCCTGGTTGTACGGTAAGGGAGGCGTAACGCCTCCACAGGCAACGCAGAAAAAGAAACGGCCATGACATCCGTACAGAGTCATGGCCGTCGTTCTTTTTTCGGCCACAGCCTAGGCGCTCTTCTTGTACACGACGATCCCGCCGACCAGTAGCCCCAATGCCACAATCGCGAACAGTGTCAGCATATCCATAACGACTCCTTTGGTTTAGGTAAGAACGCCACTTCTATTTGGATGAATAGAGCAACTATCGTGCTGAGTTCATGGTGGATTACCAACTCTTGCAAACGCTGTGTAATGAATGGTTTGTGTACTGCGCATGGTCAGCTGAAGTCGAACGCTGTAGAGAAAATCCTCAAGACCGTCCAGAACTTTTGACAGTATGAGAGGAGGACGAGTTAGGGTAGCCGCTCGCGTCCGTGGGGGGTAGTCAGGTCCTGGTCCGGACCAAGAGGGACGATGCCGGTTGGATTGATCTCGCCATGGGTCAGGTAGTAATGCCGCTTGATATGATCGAAGTTCACCGTGTCGGCGACGCCGTCCGTTTGATAGAGGTCTTTCAAGTAGCCGGACAGGTTCGGGTAATCGACGATGCGTCTGATGTTGCACTTGAAGTGGCCGTGGTACACCGCATCAAACCGCACCAGCGTGACGAACAAGCGCCAATCGGTTTCGACGAATGTCGTGCCGAATAGGAAGCGCCGGTTTGCAAGCCGCGCATCGAGCAGATCCAGTGCGCCAAACAGCTGCCGTACGGCCCGTTCATAGGCCCGCTGCGACGTGGCGAATCCTGCCCGATAGACTCCATCGTTCACGTTTTCGTAGACGAAGCGGTTGAGTTCCTCGATTTCCCGGCGTAGGGCTTCCGGATACAAGTCGAGCCTACTGTCTGTGAAACGATCGAACTCGCTATTGAAGATTCTCATCAGATCGTCATCGGAATTGGTGACGATGCGTTTGGTGAGCCGGTCCCATAACACTGGTACGGTGACGCGCCCTCGATAGTGTGGATCAGTCGCTTCATAGGCTTCACGGAGAAAGTGGAATCCATTGATGGGATCGAGCGAATGGCCGGTCCCTTCGCGAAACGCCCAGCCCTGCTCGTCACGAATCGGGTCCACGACCGTCATCCCGATGACTTCCTCGAGTTTCTTCAGCTTGCGTACGATGATCGTACGGTGAGCCCAGGGGCATGCCCACGATACATACAGGTGATAGCGGTCTGGCGAGGAAGGAAATCCGGAACTGCCGTCAGCGGTCACCCGGCCTTGGAATGCATCCGATTGCCGGGTGAATTCACCGGCGCTGGATTGCTCGTTGGGAAACTGTGCCTGGACATCCATAAAAAGAACCATCGCTCTTTCTTTGTCAGTATCTCACAGATAGATGCTGGTGGCGTCGAAAGTTATTCTGTTCCTGCCCCATTTCGCTACGGCGCGAGCTCGAGACCGTGGCAAAAGGCTACGGATGCCAATCTGTTCATCAAGAAAACCGCTGTCTTGTGGGGCATGGCCCATGCTCATCAGATGAGGGAAGTACGGGTGTGTGCGGGCTTCAGAGGAGAGACCGGGAGCGGTGATGGTGGATGGTATTCGGCTGAGACGAAGCACAAGTGGAGCTTCTGTGCGTCAGCTTTCGGCAAGCTTCCTGATCTGCCTCATGCTGGTGGGGAGCACGGCTTGTGAGAACAAAGCGCCGGATGCCTCTGTCGGCAAACCGGACTCACCAGCCGCTCAATCCGGGTTCGTGCGTTTGACGCCTGAAGAGTCCTCTCGGATAGCCCTCACAGTGGCACCGGTTACTCGCGGAGCAGCATTGGTGCCGCGGGAGTTCCCCGCTACCGTTCAATTCAATGAGAATGAGGTCGCTGAGGTGACCACACTGATTCGTGGACGTGTGGTCAAGGTCTATGTGGATGTCGGTCAAGACGTGAAGAAAGATACGTTGCTGGCGATGCTCCATAGTTCAGAGCTCGGCGAAGCGGAGGGAGCCTACTTGAAGGCCGTGGCGCGACTGCACGAAGCGGAACTGGCACACAATCGGGCCAAGGAACTCTACGAGAACAAAGCCGTCAGTTTGGCGGAGCTGCAACGACGCGAAGCCGCGATGAAGACGGCGCAGGCCGAGGCGCGGGCCGCGCAGAACCGTCTGGAACTGCTCGGGGTTCCGTCACAGGAAATCATGCGGTTGGACCTAGACCGGACGATCAAGGCCGATGTGCCGTTGCGCGCGCCCTTCGATGGGAGAGTGATCACGCGCAATATCACCAGGGGCGAGGTCGTTGAAACGGATCAGAAGCTGTTCACTGTGGCGGAACTTTCACACATGTGGGTGGTCGGGAAGGTGCCGGAGAAGGACGTGCAGCATATCCGCAAGGACCAGAAGGTCGATGTGGTGTTGGCCGCCTATCCCCACGCTATGTTTTCAGGCGCGATTACCTACATCGGGGATGTACTGGATCCGGCCACGCGCACGATGCGTTTGCGAGTGACCGTCGCCAATCCCGATCGGTTGTTAAAGCCGGAAATGTTTGCCGCCGTGCGCGTCCATTCGGCGCCGACCCCTGATGCTCTGACTCTGCCGCTGGAGGCAATCCAAGACGGACTGGCCGGCAAGATCGTATTTGTCCGGCGGGGAGCGAGTGAATTCGAAGTGCGGAAGGTCACGTTGGGAAGTGAACAGGGGGATGTGGTGGTGCTTCTGGATGGGGTGAGCGAGGGCGAGCCAGTGGTGACGAAAGGCGCATTCGTGCTCAAGTCTGAGATGGAACGGCACAAGATCGAGCCCACACCATGATCGCTTCCCTTCTGGCATTCTCGCTACGGCAGCGAATTCTAGTCCTGGGCCTGGCCTGTCTCTTGTCCGTTGCCGGCCTCTTCGCCTTTCAATCCATTCCGATCGATGCCTATCCCGACGTGACGAACATCCAGGTGCAGGTGCTGACCGAGGCGCCGGGTCTCTCGCCGATCGAAGTCGAACGCTTCATCACCTATCCGCTGGAACTTCAGATGACCGGCCTGCCTGGTTTGGCGGAAATCCGATCCCTTTCCAAATTCGCCCTATCCCAGGTCACGGTCGTGTTCAACGACGACGTGGATATGTATTTCGCCCGCCAGCTGGTGTTGGAACGGATCATGGGAGCCAAGGAGCGCTTGCCGGACGGGCTCGAACCAGTGATGGCTCCCGTCACGACCGGACTGGGCGAGGTCTATCACTATTATGTGGAAGGGCCTCATGCGACGGCGACCGATCCTATGATCGTGGAAACGGAATTGACGGATCAGCGCACGATGCAGGATTGGGTTCTGCGTCCACTGCTGAAGAGCGTGCCGGGCGTGATCGATGTGAACGGCATGGGCGGGTTCGTCAAGCAGTATCAGGTCCTGGTTGATCCAGCCAAGCTCATCAAGTTCGGCTTGACGCTCCACGATATTCATGAGGCGGTGGCGAAGAACAATGCCAACGCCGGCGGCAATGTGTTGGAGCGCCATGCCGAACGCGCGATCGTCCGCGGTCTTGGCCTCATCAAGAGCGTGAGCGATATCGAGTCCATTGTCGTCAAGGAGGTCGTCGGTACGCCGGTTTTTGTGCGTGATGTCGCGGAAGTCCGTATCGGCCACGCCGTACGCCACGGGGCGGTAGTCCTCAACGGGGAACGGGAGGTCGTGATAGGAACCGTGCTCATGATTCGCGGGGGTAACGCGCGCGCGGTCGTCGAGGCGGTCAAGACCAAGGTGGAGGATCTACAACAGACCCATATTCTCCCTGCCGGCACGAAACTTCGGGCGTTTTACGACCGCATTGAGCTGGTCTCGGCGGCCATCAATACGGTGAGGGATGCTTTGATCGAAGGCATCGTGCTGGTGGTCTTCGTCTTCTTTTTCTTTCTGGGCCATGTCCGCAGTGCCGTCGTGGTGACGGTTTCGCTCATCGTCACCCCTCTGATCACCTTCATTGCAATGCAGCGGTTGGGGCTCTCGGCCAACTTGATGACGCTCGGAGGCTTGGCCATTGCCATCGGCGAGATCGCGGACGGATCGCTGGTCGTGGTGGAAAACATCTATCGGCACCTGGCGCAGAACAATGGCGCAATGAAGAAGGGTATGACTGAGGTGATTCTTCAGGCCACGAAAGAAGTAGGCCGGCCTATCCTCTTCGGCATTCTCATCATCAGCGTGGTCTTTCTCCCGCTCATGACACTGCAAGGCATGGAGGGCAAGATGTTCGCGCCGCTGGCCTATACGCTGGTGATCGCGCTCCTCGCCTCGGTCGTGGTCACGTTGACCCTGTCGCCGGTACTTGCATCGCTGATCTTGCGCGGAAACCATCAGGAGGAAACGGGCCTCACGCGTTGGTTGAAGCAGCGCTATCTACCGATGCTTACCTGGACGCTCCGGCACCGTGGTGCCGTCTTGGCCGGTTCGACGGCAATCGTGCTCGCCAGCCTCACGCTCGTTCCATTCGTGGGGCGGGAATTCATTCCAATCCTTGAGGAGGGAGCCCTGACTCCTCAAGTCGTAAAGTTACCGAGTGTCTCGCTGGCCGAGTCCATCGAGTTGGAGAAGCAAACCCAAAAGGCCATGTTGGAGTTTCCCGAAGTGAAGATGGCCGTCAGCAGAATCGGCCGGGCCGAAATTCCCTACCATCCGGAAGATCTCTATGAGAGTGATCCGATTGTGTCATTGCATGACCGCAGTACCTGGACGACAGCTGAGACTCAATCGGGGTTGACCGATGCGATCCGCCGGAAACTCGCAGAGATCCCTGGTATTTCCGTACTGATGAGTCAGCCGATTCAAGAGCGGGTGGACGAGCTGATCTCCGGCATCAGGACCGAATGTGCCATCAAGCTGTTCGGTGACGACCTCACGGTCTTGCGGGACAAGGCCGAGGAGATCGCCGGAATGCTTCAGATGATCCACGGCGTGAAAGATATCAAAGTCGAGCAGATCGCCGGCCAGCCCTATCTCACGGTCGACATCGACCGGCAGAAGATCGCCCGCTTCGGCATCAATGTGGCAGATGTGCAGGAGATTATCGCCACCGCGATCGGAGGCAGGGCGGCGACCCATGTGTACGAAGGTGAGCGGCGGTTCCAATTGACGCTTCGGTTCCCCGAACCGTTGCGTAACAGCATCGGGGCGATTGGAGAGATCAGAGTCAAATCGGCTTCCGGCGCGCTGATTCCGATGAGCGAACTTGCCACGATTGAAATGCGTGAAGGCCCGGCCCGGATCAGCCGCGAGCATGTGAAGCGCCGCATCTACATCGGCTTCAACGTCGTCGGACGAGACATCGGCGGCGTCGTGGATGAAGGGCGCGCGAAGCTCGCGGCGCAACTCCAATTACCGGAAGGGTATACCGTTGTCTGGGGCGGAGCCTTCGAAAACATGGAGCGGGCCAACGAACGGCTGTTGATCGTGGTGCCGATCACCTTGGGTCTCGTGTTCTTTCTGCTCTTCTGGGCGTTTCACTCACTCCGGTACGCGACGTTGATCATTGTCAATCTCCCGTTTGCCTTGATCGGCGGCGTCGTATCCCTCTGGCTGAGCGGGCAGTACTTGAGCGTGCCGGCTTCCATCGGCTTTATCGAACTCTTCGGTTTGGCAGTCGGAAACGGGATTGTACTGGTCTCGTATATCAATCAGTTGCGTCATGAAGGGACACAGAGAGACGAGGCGATCATCACCGGTTGTAGTTTGCGGCTTCGCCCGGTCGTCATGACCATGATGACCACCCTGCTTGGTCTGTTGCCGTTGGCGCTGGCGCAAGGGATCGGGGCCGAGGTACAGCGGCCGCTGGCTACCGTCGTCATCGGCGGGCTCTTTACGTCAACGGCGCTGACGCTTGTCGTGCTTCCCGCGCTCTATAGCATGTTTCCGGGGCGTGACGTGAGGAAGGAGGAGGCGCCGCAATGGGTGTGAAGAGGGGCGGGCCGTATGGTCGATCCTTGCGCTCGCTGAGGCCCCACATCGGAATGTGCTCCCTCAATGCGCGCGGTGAGGGCTTGCCCCCTGCCGCTCGCCGGAGTGAAGTGGGCACCAATCTTGTATGAGTTTTTCGTGAGCTTGCCGGGCTGGTACGGCTGGTTCTCTTGGCTAGGAGGCGAGGCTAATTTCTGAGGACAATCATAGTCAACCGGGAGGGATCTGTACATGAGTGAGAGGCTGATAAGAGTGACCGTGCTGTGTTTCCTCGTCTGGGTCGGGGTGAGCGCGCAATCCGTGACCGCTCATGCCGCCGGGGCCGGGGAGCAGGACTTTACCAAGGGGGAAGGCCTGTTGAAAAACAAAAACTATGCGGAGGCGCGGGCCGCGTTAGAAGCCGGCCTGCTGAAAGATCCGTCCAATATGCCGGCTCATTTCAACCTGGCCGAGACCTGTCGAGCCCTGGAAGTCTGGGCCTGCGCAGAGGAACATTACGAGATTGCTTTAGAGCTGGATGCCAAATCCGGCCCGACGAAGTCATATTTGCCAAAAACCAAAGCGAAGGTGTGGCGGTTACGGGAGGAAATGACGGTCTGGCGGATTCTGAACGAGGCGAAGGACCTGCTGGCCGGTGGAAAACTGAAGCAGGCGGCGGAGGTCTTGCACAGCGCCGATGAGCTGGGCCTCAACAATGAGCAGCAACCGCTCTATCAACAGCTGGAGGCAAAACTACCACGATCACAATCCACTGCCGCATCGAGACATCCGGCATTGGGGGGATCAGGAGGAAGTTTGGCGGAGACTGACTCGCTGGATATGCAGATGGTGCTGGTGCCGGCCGGGAAGTTCACAAGGGGAAGCACTCGCGGAGATGACGAAAAGCCTGTTAGACAGATCTACCTCAATGCCTTCTACATGGATAAGTTTGAGGTGACGGTAGGACAGTACGCCAGGTATCTGGAAGTGACGGGCATGGAGGAGCCTCCGGACTGGAGCATCATGAATCAACCCCAACATCAGAGACGGCCCGTCGTCAATGTGAGCTGGGAAGATGCCGTCAATTACTGTAAGTGGGCCGGCAAGCGTCTGCCGACCGAGGCGGAGTGGGAAAAATCCGCGCGGGGAACAGATGGGCGGATTTATCCCTGGGGCAATGAAGCGCCGACTCGGCTCCACGCCAATTACGGGAGAAAGGATTGGGATGACCATCTGGCCTTAGCCCCAGTTGGATCGTTCGAGGCGGGGAAGAGTCCCTACGGCATCTACGACATGGCCGGCAATGCCTGGGAGTGGGTCTTCGATTGGTACGACTATGACTCTTATGCGGCCAGTCTGGAAAAGAACCCCATTGGGCCGGCAAAGGGTGATCAGAAAGTCGTGCGCGGTGGGTCCTGGCTGTACGTGTCTGATTTTTTGCGGTCTGCGCACCGGTTCAACGCGCAACCGATGAACCGGCATTTCGGCTATGGGTTCCGTTGTTCAAAGACGCCATAGTCCGGGCGCTTGTGCTCAGGACCTCATGTTGCATTCGGCAGAACAATGTAGGCGGGTTGTCCATAAGGAGGAGAACGGCACATGTTGAAAGAAGTAACGGGAGACATTTTGTTGACCAAGGCCTTAGCGGTGGCGCACGGGGTCGCGCCGAACGACAATTTTGCCAGCGGGCTGGCGTTGTCGCTGAGAGAACATTGGCCGGCGATGTACAAGGACTTCCGGCACTACTGCCAGACGGTGACTCCCAAGCCCGGCGAGTTATGGACCTGGGCTGGTGTCGGCGGCGTCCGGGTCGTGAATCTGTTTACCCAGGAGCCGGCTCCCAGCCACGGAGCCAAGCCGGGTCGGGCCACGATCGAGAACGTCAACCACTGCCTGAAGGCCCTGTCCAAGTTGATCGAAACTGAGAAGATTGCCAGTGTCGCGCTGCCTCGTTTGGCCACCGGGGTGGGCGGGCTGAAGTGGGACGACGTGAAACCGTTGATTGATAAACATCTCGGCCACCTGCCCATTCCGGTCTATGTGTACACGACGTTCCGGTCCGGTGTGCAGGCGAAGGAAGAGTAGGAGGCAGGAGTCGGCACCCGCAGCGGAGTCATCTGCTGCGGGCCAATAGAGGGAATCACATGGCACTGATCCGGCAGGATCTGTACGACTGAATCATCTCAGTGGGGCGAACGCTGCATCCTATTCAGGTTGTACTGTTGATGGTTCTTGTATGAAGTGTGTCAACGAAAGCATCTCAAGGAGTTCGGCGCTCTGTGGCCGACATAAGGAACGACGAGCAACTCACGAAAGGTTCCCAGAACGAATCCTGTCCCGAAGATCAGCAGAAAGTAGACGATGCCCAGCTTGAGCGTCTGCACGCTGGGTATGTCATATCCAGCGATTCACTCGAGACGCATATTCAAGATACTTCCGTCCGAACCGGTTCGTCAGCGCTCGTTCCTCCGGTTTGATTTGGAAGCGATTCATGTAGAGGATGAAGGCAGGAAGAAAGAGAAACGCGAGGATGTTTGCCAGATACAGAGCCCAGCCGGCTAAGAGCAACAACAGGCCGAGATACATCGGGTTGCGTGTAAAACGATAGATTCCCGACGTCACTAAGTACGATGCGGACGATGGCTTCATGGGGTTCGGGGTGGTATGCGCACTCCAGAATGACAGCATCGCTAATCCTGTGATGCCGGCCCCGACTATTCCCATTCCCATGGCCACGATTCGCAGCGGTGGATATGCGAATTCGGGCAGGGTGTAGAAGGCGAGCCACATGCCCAGCGCGATTATTGCACCGACGGCGAGTGGTGGAATTTTCAGATCGAGACGATGCATGGATGCCCCATCCAACGGTGAAGCGGGTCGATGGGCAGGAGCCTACACTTTTTGGCGCTCGACTGGCTACTTCTACTCATGGCGGCACAGTCGTGCCTGCGCATGACTCTCGTGATCAGATATAGTGGTCGTGCGTACTTGGTTGAACGAACGTACAACCTGTTCAGGGAACAAGGAGTTGAGATGAATCAGCATGGGGGCGGAGCCGCTAAAGATTTTATGCATCGCTACCTGGAGGTGGTTCCACAAGACACGACGGCTGCGGACGCGGCTGAGCGGATGGGCGTCAAGCAGATCGGCTGTCTGTTGGTGGAATCGCATGATCCCGAGCGAGGAATATTTGGAATTCTGACGGAGACGGACCTCATACGGAAAGTGCTCGCGCAGGGATTAGATCCCACGGTCACGATGGTGGATCGTGTGATGGTCAGCCCGATTTTGACGATTGCCGGGGGCCGCACCATGTTGGATGCCAGCCAATTGATGGAAACCAATCATGTGCGGCACCTCTGTGTGGTGGAGGCCGGTGAAATTGTCGGGATCATCTCGGTGCGGGACCTCGTGCGATCGTTTGTAGATGCGGAGAGCGGTCCCGTCTGTGAACTTGACAAGGTGTACCGCCCGTTGAGCATCCTGATGGCGACTACCCTTGCAACGATCCAAAGTGACGCGTCTCTACTTGAGGCCGCTCAGCTGATGGGCGAGAAGCGGATCGGGTCATTGCTGACGATCGAGGCCGGCGAGATCGTCGGCATTGTGACTGAGCGCGATCTGGTCCGGAAGGGGCTGGCTTCCAGCCGGGATGCAGGCAGCACTCACGTCAGTGCCGTAATGAGTTCTCCTTTGCTCAGCATCGATGTGAATCGGACGATACGCGATGCCAGTCAAGCGATGGCCGAACAGGGGGTGCGTCACTTGGCCGTGACAGAGAACGGGAAGATCGTCGGGGTGCTCTCTGTGCGGGACTTAGTGAAAATAGTCTCCGTTCGGGATCGACCGAGGTTTCTCAGCAAGACATAGCGGATGATGTCGCGTATCGCCGCAGCATGGGTACGATGTCGAACAAATCACGACGTTCCCCGGATCTTCCCAAGGCAGCCGTCGATGCGCTGTGGCAAGGCAATGTGATTGAGGCGATCAAGGTCGTTCGCCTGGAGCACAATCTCGGGTTGAAAGAGGCGAAGGAACAGGTGGACGCCTATATCGGTTCCCAGCCGGCTCTCAAGAAAAAGCTGGACCAGGTGCTCGCCACGGCGAAAACACGGATGGTCCGCTGGCTGATCGGATTTCTGGTGCTGGCGGCCGGTATTGCGTATTTTCTGATCCAAGGGGCATGAATCAACGATCGGCTACAACGGCGATAACCCGCTCGCGCTTTATCAGGCGAGACGGTCATACTGACTGAATGGGAGGATCACATGAACGATCAAGATACGCAACGTGCAGTAGGGATTCTCAATCGGATTATGGAGCACGAGTTAGCGGGAGTCGTGCGGTATATGCATTACTCACTCATGGTCTACGGCTATAACCGCATTCCTATCGTGTCGTGGTTGAAAAGTAATGCCGACGAGAGCCTTGCCCATGCGCATAAAGCCGGGGAACTGGTCACTTTGCTTGGCGGCCATCCCTCGCTCAAAATCGGGACGCTCTTGGAAACCGAGAAGCATGACGTGGGAGATATCCTGCGGGAAAGCCTGGAGCACGAGAAGGCTGCTGCCGACGCGTATTACGAACTTCTGAAACTCTCCGAGGGAAAGTCCGTCCTGTTGGAAGAATTTGCGCGAGAGATGATCGTGGGTGAAGAGCTGCATCTGGACGAGGTGAATAAGATGTTGCGCAAGCCAGGTGATGTTCAGCCATTTCGCTCCTAGCCCTTCAAAGGACCGGGAAAGACAGGGGGTTGAGACCATTGGCGGCCTCATCGTATACGGCGGTCAATGCGCAGAATTAAGGAGGTGCCGATGAGGCCATACGGCAAGGTGAGTGTGCGTCTCGGTCTGGGTCTGGTTTTATCCGCAGTGCTGGGATCAGAGGCTGCGTTTGCCAAAGTGCAGGTGTTGCCGGATGCCCAGTTGATGGTTGACGGAAAGACGATCAAGGAGCACAAGCGGTTGCTTGGTCAGCCGGTCGTGAAAGAGTTGCTTGCGTCATTCGAACGGGCCGAGACAGCGGTGCAGAAGGAAGATCTGGTTGCGCTCATGGCATTCTATTCGCCGGCGTACAATTATCACGGGTTGAAAGAAACCGACGTGCGGCGGGTCTGGGGCGAAGTGTTTATGCACTACAAGGCGGTGGAGTCTCTCCATATGCTGTCTGACATCAAAGTCCGGCAGGTGGACTCCCGGCTTCAGGCGGAGGTCACGTGCACCGGGGGGTTATATGGGACTGAGGAGCGAACGGGCAACCGGATCACGCTCGACAGTTGGTTCCGTGAGGTGCACTACCTGGTCAAAGAAGATGGCGTCTGGAGGTTTCTCGGCAATGCCGGCGAGGCTCCGGCAGCCGCTCCCTTTTCCGCTGCGCCACACCATCCCCTGTTCTGATCGCGCGCGCTCTTTTCCCTCCTCCCGGGGGATCAGTAGAGAAGGAGGCATGTCCGACCTTCCTGTTCCTGGATATAATGTCACAGCCGCGCGGTGACGGCTTTCACCTCGGTGTAGAGTTCCAATGCGTCGTGCCCCATTTCGCGGCCCCAGCCGGATTGCTTGTAGCCCCCGAAGGGCAGTGCGGCGTCAAAGATGTTGTAGCAGTTGATCCAGACCGACCCTGCGCGCAGCTGCGCCGCGATGCGGTGGGCCTTGCTGACGTCGCGAGTCCACACCGCAGCCGCCAGGCCGTAGATCGAGTCGTTTGCCAACGGGAGCACCTCGTCTATTTCCGTGAATGGCACCGCGCAGACGACCGGCCCGAAGATCT
Organism: Nitrospira sp.; assembly: GCA_022843785.1. Classification (GTDB taxonomy): domain Bacteria; phylum Nitrospirota; class Nitrospiria; order Nitrospirales; family Nitrospiraceae; genus Nitrospira_D. Next base: position 11,450 of record JALHMZ010000026.1, on the reverse strand, counting down.
CCTCCTGCATGATCCTCATCTGCTGCGTCGTGTCGACCAGCACCGTCGGTTCCACAAAGTAACCCTTGGTGCCCAGTTTGTGTCCGCCGACCACCGCTTTGGCTCCTTCGGAAAAACCCGATTCCAGATAGCTGAGCACCCGCCGTTGCTGCTCATCCGAGACCAGCGGACCCATTTGGGTGTCGAGATCCATGCCCGGTCCGACCTTGATCTTCTTCGCGTCCTCCGCGATGCCCTCCACCACTTTGTCGAAGATACGCTTGTCGACAAACAGCCGTGAGCCGGCGCAACAGCATTGGCCTTGGTTGAAAAAGATCGCGCTGGATACCCCTGGTATGCTTGCCGCGACATCAGCATCCTCGCACACGATGTTGGGTGATTTCCCACCGAGTTCCAACGAGACTTTTTTCAGATTCCCCGCAGCCGCGACGAGAATGAGCTTGCCGACTTCGGTGGAGCCCGTGAACGCGACCTTGTCCACATGCGGGTGTGCCGCTAATGCCGCGCCGGCGGTCTCTCCATAGCCCGGCACGATGTTGACCACTCCATCAGGGAACCCCGCTTCGCAGATGAGTTCACCCAGTCGCAATGCTGATAGTGGCGTCTGCTCAGCCGGTTTCAGTACGACAGTGCAGCCTGCGGCCAACGCCGGGCCGAGCTTCCAGGCTGCCATAAGCAGTGGAAAATTCCAGGGGATGATCTGGGCCACCACGCCGACCGGCTCGCGCAGCGTGTAAGCCAGATACTGGGTCCCCGGCGTGTAGGGCACCGAAATGGGGATCGTCGTGCCTTCGATTTTGGTTGCCCAACCGGCCATGTAGCGGAAGAGATCCACAGCCAACGGCACATCGGCTACGCGCGCCACGCCCACCGGCTTGCCATTGTCGAGTGACTCAAGTTGTGCGAATTCTTCCAGGTGGGCTTCGAGTAAGTCTGCGAGTTTCCAGATCAATCGTCCTCGTTCCGATGTGGTGAGTCTGCGCCAGGGGCCGCTCTCGAAGGCCTTTCGCGCGGCAGCGACCGCTCTGTCGACATCCGTGCGGGCGCCCTCTGCGACCTGAGCCAGCACTTCGCCTGTGGCCGGGTTATAGGTCGGAAAGGTCTTTCCCGACGCGGCGTCGAGCCAGTTGCCGCCGATCAGCATTTTCCGGGGTGCGCCGACAAAGGTTCGGACCTGATGGTGCATAGGGATCTCAGCGGTTGCTGTGTTCATGGTGTTCCTCCTTTCCGGCTGTTCAAACTTCGATGGTTCGGGTGCGTGAAATCGGGACACCGTGCCCCATTTTTATTATAACGAGAAAAACGGGAGGAGGGGAACAGTGATACCCCGGGGCCCGCGCCTCAGCAGAAGGCTTTGACAGGAGCGCTCTAGTTTCTGGTAAACTCTCCCCCGCAATGACAACCCAACCGGAACAATCCACTGGTTTTCCCGAGAGTGTGCATGACGCGCTCTGGCGCGGCAAAAGGAGCGAGGCGATCGACGCGCTTCAGCGTGAGTGGAACATCAGCAGGGACGAGGCGAGGGAGTTGGTGGGGAGCTTCATTCTCGCCAATAAGTCGGTGCGACGCAGGATGGGCGATGAGCAACCCACGATCGGTTGGGGGTTCATCCGTTGGCTGATCCTGTTCCAGGCGATTGTCGTCGCGATCGGGTACTTTCTGTTTTACCGAGATTCTTGGTGATCGCCTGATCCGACTTCTAAAGACGCCCGACCGAGTGCGTTCCGTCTTCCCATCGTCATAGATACACAGTTTTCTCCTCCGTAGCTTCTCCGTACTCTTCTGCGATCCAATTCAAAAATGAGCGCCAGAAATTCGTGTTCCGGTCAGGGGGGCGCGAAGAAGCGTCGATGTTTCGAAGCGATGGTTCGTGTCTTGCAAGAGAGTGAAAGAACTCTTACGATGGCTAGCCGATCGGATGGTCGGCTCGTTGGGAGACAAGCAGAAAGGATCTGCGCCATGGTGACGGCCTCCGATAGGTGCGGCGTTCTCCCTCACGCAGATTTCCAACGGCTGCTCAACGTCTTGACCGAGAAGGGCTATCGGGTAGTCGGTCCGGTTGTGCGAGACGGATCGGTGATGTGGGAGACCGTCGAACGAACGGCGGATCTTCCGATCGGCTGGCGTGATCAACAAGAACCGGGACGCTACCGGCTTGAGCAATCCGGCGATGACCGCATTTTCGGCGTCGTCCATGGACCGCAATCCCTGAAGCCCTTCAGTTTCACGCCGCGCGAGGCGCTGCTCACCATCGAGCGATCGAAGAACAGCTTCGCGTCAGTCCCCACCCTGCCGAAATCAGAGAAGGTGGCCATCCTCGGCGCTCGTGCCTGCGATGTGGCGGGTTTGGCCATGCAGGACCGGATTTTTCTCCGCGATGCCTACGCTGATCCCTATTATCAAGCGCGACGGAACAGCATGTTTGTGGTTGCCGTGAATTGTACGCGGGCCCTCACGACGTGCTTCTGTGCATCCATGGGAACAGGTCCCGGAGCCACGAGCGGTTTCGACCTTGCCCTTACTGAATTGGAAACAGTCTTTCTCATCGAAGCAGGGAGTTCGGAGGGCAACGACATTCTCTCGGCGCTGGCGATCGATCCCTCTTCTCCGGCACAGATCGACGAAGCAGAAGCGAACATCAGTTCCTGTGCGATGAATCAAACAAGGCGCCTGAACACCGCTGAACTGCCGGGGGCGTTGTATGAGGCGCATGAGCATTCTCACTGGGACGATGTGGCGGGACGCTGCCTGGCCTGCGCGAACTGCACGATGGTCTGCCCGACCTGTTTCTGCCATACCGTCGAAGAAACCCCGGATCTCACCGGGCAGCGCACGGAGCACGCCAGGTTGTGGGATTCCTGTTTCACGCAGGATCATGGATATATTCACGGCAAGAACATTCGTCCGACCATCAAGGATCGGTACCGTATGTGGCTGACACATAAACTGGCGTCGTGGATCGATCAATTCGGAGCATCCGGCTGCGTCGGCTGCGGTCGCTGCATTACCTGGTGCCCGGTCGGGATCGACCTGACCGAAGAGTTGTCGGCGTTACTGAAGCCTTCGATTCGAACCCAACAGAAACCGGGCCAGGTATGACACCCATTTCACAGGCCATTGCACAGACAGTGTCCAATCCCTATCTGATCCAGCCGGCTACCATTGTGGAGAAGATCAGAGAAGCCGACGATATCGCTACCTATCGGTTGCAGTTTGTCGATGAGCAGGTGCGACGCAGTTATCGATTTTCCGCCGGCCAGTTCAATATGGTCTATCTGTTCGGGGTCGGCGAGGTGGCGATCTCGATTGTGTCGGACCCGGACAAGCCGGACTCTCTCGATCACACGATCCGTGCGGTCGGTCGTGTAACCAGGGCGATCGCCGGGCTGAAAATCGGTGATCTGCTGGGAATCCGCGGACCGTTCGGACAAGGCTGGCCGCTGGCCGATATACGGGGGAAAGACATTGTGGTAGTCACTGGCGGACTCGGCTGTGCGCCGGTTGTGGGTGCGATCGAATACATCTTCCAGCGCCGGAGCGACTTTGGCGCCGTCAGAATTCTGCACGGGGTGAAGACACCTCACGACCTGCTCTATCACGAACGGTTCGAGACATGGCGGCAGCACCCTGATACCAAGGTCTATTTGACCAGTGATCGGGCCGACAAGAGTTGGCAATACCATGTCGGGGTGGTGACGGAGCTGTTTCATGAAGTCAGGATCGACCCGGCACGGACTGCGGTATTGATGTGCGGGCCGGAGATCATGATGCGCCTGGGCGCGCCGATCCTCATTGATCGAGGCATTCCGGCAACCTCAATCTATGTCTCGCTCGAACGGCATATGGAATGCGGCATCGGTCTCTGCGGCCATTGCCAGATGGGGCCGTTTTTTCTGTGCAAGGACGGGCCAGTGATGCGCTACGACCGGGTGGCGTGGTTGTTAGGAAGCGAAGGGGTGTAAACGGCGGAGAAGTTTCTCTCGTTTGCCCGGTTTGTCTGGTTGAACCAGATGAACCAAACAAACCAAAGAAACCGGATCATCGAAAGGGCGGCTTATGGCAGAGAGCGACCAGCCTGGACATCGTGAAGAGGCACATACGAACAGAGCACGGCCCAGGTTGGGCGTCTTCAGATTTGCCTCCTGCGACGGCTGCCAGCTCAGCATCTTGAATCTGGAGGACGACCTGCTCGCGTTGGGGCAGGCATTGGACATCGCCTACTTTCCCGAAGCCTCCAGCGGCATGAAGCCCGGCCCCTACGACATCGTGTTAGTGGAGGGGTCCATTACGACGCCTGAGGATGCTGCCAGGATTCTGGCTCTGCGTGAACAGGCCGCCACGTTGATCACGATCGGCGCCTGTGCGACGGCGGGCGGGATTCAAGCCTTGCGCAACTGGGCCGATGTCGAATCGTTCAAACGTGCGGTCTATCCGAGCCCCCAGTATATTCAAAGCCTCGGGACATCCACGCCGATCTCCGCACATGTGCAAGTGGATTTCGAACTGTGGGGGTGCCCGATCGACAAGGGGCAATTGCTGCGGGTCATCACCGATCTGCTGGCCGGGGTTCGGCCCAGACTTTTTGCAGACAGTGTGTGTATCGAGTGCAAGCGTCGCGGAAATGTTTGTGTGATGGTCGCGAGCGGTGTGCCCTGTCTGGGGCCGGTCACCAGGACCGGATGCGGCGCGATCTGTCCTTCCATGGGACGCGATTGCTACGGCTGCTTCGGTCCGACCGAGGGGGCACGGACCGGGCCTGGTTTGCCGCCCAATACGGCGTCGCTCGCGAACCGGTTTCATCAGGGGCTCCGACTGATTCCGATCGAGGTGGTGCGGCGATTTCGCGGGATCAACGGCGCTGTGGAATCATTCAAGCAGGAGAGCGAGGCGTGGGAACGGAAGACGTGAAAGGTGATGGGGGACGTAAGGGGTGAGGCGTGAGGGGTAAGAAGACGTGAAACGTAAGGCGTAAGAATTCAGTTGTGAAAGGGAAGAAGTGACAGAGGAGAGACGGACAGGGCCGGAGGAAGTAAAGCAGACGAGGACCATTGCCATCGGCACGATTGCGCGGGTGGAAGGCGAGGGTGCATTGCGCGTTACGGTGAAAGACGGAGCGGTGCGTGATGTAGAACTGCGCATCTTCGAGCCGCCCCGGTTTTTCGAGGCGTTTCTGGTCGGCAGACACTACAGTGAAGTGCCGGATATCGTCGCGCGCATCTGCGGCATCTGTCCCGTCGCCTATCAGATGAGCGCCGTCCATGCGATCGAGCAGATTTTCGGCCTGCGCGTCGAGGGTGCGCTACGGGATCTGAGGCGGTTGCTCTATTGCGGCGAGTGGATTGAGAGCCATGCGCTGCACGTCTATATGTTGCAGGCGCCGGATTTTCTCGGTTACGACAGCGGCATCGCGATGGCGAAGGACCACCCGGCTCTGGTGACCCGTGGTTTGCGGCTCAAGAAAGCCGGCAATGCGATCATGACGCTGCTGGGCGGGCGCTCCGTCCATCCGGTGTCGGTCAAAGTCGGCGGATTCTCGCGGGTGCCCGGCCGCCGCGAGCTGGAAGCTCTGACAACCGAACTCTTGTGGGCGCGTGATGCGGCGGCGGACACCATCCGTTGGGCTGCGACCTTCGAGTATCCGGACTTCGCACCCGACTACACCTACGTGGCATTGCGTCACCCCGACGAATATCCGTTCAATGAAGGCAGGCTGGAGACCAGCAACGGGCTGAGCGTCTCCGTGGGAGAGTTCGAACAGCATTTCACCGAACATCAGGTGCCCTATTCCAACGCCTTACAGTGCACGTTTCAGGGAATGCCCTATTTGGTGGGGCCGTTGGCCCGTGTGAATCTGAACCAGGATCGGTTGTCTCCAATGGTCAGGGAGGTGTTGGCCGATACGGGCCTCTCGCTGCCGCTGCGCAACCCGTTTCATGGGATCATCGCCCGTTCAGTCGAAATGCTTTATGCGCTGGAGGAATCGTTACGGTTGATTCAACGATACGTCCCTCCGCCAGCGCCGGCGCTGGCGGCCACTGTCCGATCCGGCACAGGGACGGCCTGTACCGAAGCGCCGAGAGGGATTCTCTATCATCGGTATCGGGTGGATGACGAGGGCATAGTTCGCGAGGCCAAGATCGTTCCGCCGACCTCGCAGAACCAGGGCCGTATCGAACAGGACCTGCGCCAGTTCATGCCCCGCCTGTTGAATCTTTCCAATGAAGATGCGGCGCTTGCCTGCGAGCGCGTCATCCGCTGCTACGATCCGTGCATTTCCTGCGCGACCCATTTTCTGCGATTGGAAGTTGAACGCGAATAGGCAGCTCGGGGCTTCCGGTGTATTTGACGTCGAACAACATTCTGTCGATCAGACGAACGAGATCAACCAAACAAACCAGACCAACCAGACAGACGAGATAGACCAAACAAACGAGACAGACCAAAGAGACTATGGCTGTAATTCGTATCATCGGAATCGGCAATCTGTTCAGAGGGGACGATGCGGCGGGGCTCCTGGCGGCTCGCCGCCTGCGCGAGCGGTTGGACTTGTCGGTCGAGATATTGGAAGCAGAAGGGGACGGCCTCGCGTTGCTCGATCTGATGGCAGGCGCCGATCAAGTCATGCTGATCGACGCGGTGAAGAGCGGAGGACATCCCGGAACGACGGTCCGACTCGACTTGTCGAAGGAAAGCCGCTGGGGGAGACTCGTTCCCTGTTCGACCCATGCCATAGGGATTGCAGAGGCGGTCGATCTCGCGCGGGCGTTGGGGCGATTGCCGAAGCAGATCATACTGTACGGCATCGAGATCGATACCCTCGAATCCGGCGCGGCCCTTTCAGAACCGGTGCGTGGCGGTTTGGATAGCATCGTCGAGCAGATGCTGAAGGAAATCGAGGGAATTCCATGCACGAAGTGCATCTGATGGGTCAGGTCGTCAAGGCGGTGAATCAGGCGCTTCGGGAGGCTAATGGGGCGAAGCCGTCGGTGGTGCGGCTCAAAGTCAGCGCCCTCTCACATCTCTTGGATGATGATCCGTCTCAGCTTCAGACGGCGTTCGATGTGGCCAGCCATGGTACAGCGGCGGAGGGAGCTGCCTTGGATATTGTGACGGTACCGGTCGAGGCGATCTGCCGACGCTGCGGCGTGAAGTCGCAGGTGCGCCGAATGGATGCCGCGTGCGAGGCCTGCGGATCGCACGATCTCGCATTCGTGCCGGGACCGGAAGTAGTGGTGCATGACGTGACGGTGACGGAATGATCGCCGGCCAGGCGACGCGCGTGCAGCTGAAGATCGAGGGGATCGTGCAAGGCGTCGGGTTTCGGCCTTTCGTGTTTCGAACGGCGCGAGAGCTGGGCCTTGCCGGATGGATCATGAACGGGGCGGAGGGGGTGCTGATCGAGGCGGAAGGAACGGCCGACGCGCTTGACCGATTACTCGACCGGCTTCGAACCGGTTGCCCGCCCGGCGCGAACATCGAACGGATGACGCTGCGTACAATCCCGGTCATCGGCGATACGGCCTTTACGATTCAGCCGAGTCATGAGGCAGGCACGAAGCAACTTGCGATGTCCCCTGATCTGGCGACCTGCGCTGACTGCCTGGTCGAATTGTTTGATCCCACCGACCGCCGGTTTCACTATCCCTGGCTCTCCTGCGCGCAGTGCGGGCCACGCATGAGTATGGTGACATCGGTCCCCTACGACCGGGCGAACACCACGATGTCGCGCTTTGCCCTTTGCGAGGACTGCCGGGCCGAGTATGACGCGCCGGACAATCGGCGATTTCATGCGGAATCCATCGCCTGTCCGGCGTGCGGTCCCACCGTCGCCCTATGGGGGGCCGATGGGCAGGTCTTAGCGGAAGGGGAGGAAGCGCTGGAGCAAACCTGCCGGATCATCCGGGATGGCGGCATCGTGGCGGTGAAGGGGATCGGCGGATTTCATCTCTGGGTCGATGCCACCTCTGAAAAAGCGGTTCAGTTGCTGCGGGCGCGTAAGCGGCGCGCGCACAAACCTTTTGCCGTGATGTTTCCAACGCTGGAGACGATCAGGACTTCTTGCGACCTGTCGCCGGGCGAAGCAGAGTGGTTGACCTCGCCGGCTGCCCCGGTCGTGATTCTTCAGCGCCGAGAACAGTCTTCCCTGGCTGAGGGAATTGCGCCGTGTAATTCGACAGTCGGGGCCATGTTGCCCGCTGCGCCGGTGCAGCATCTGTTGATGCGCGAACTGGGCCGTCCGGTTGTGGCCACGAGCGGCAATCTGTCCGACGAACCGATCGTGACGGATGAACAGGAAGCTGTGAGACGACTCGCCGGTATTGCCGATGCGTTTCTGATTCACGATCGCCCCATCGCGCGCCCGATGGACGATTCCGTCGTTCGGATGGCGAGATCCGGGCCGCTCATTCTTCGACGGGCGAGAGGGCTGGTTCCTCGCGCGATTCGTCTTCCTGAATCGTTGGCGTGCCATGTCGAGGGTCCGGTGCTGGCGGTCGGCGGTCATCTGAAGAACACGGTGGCGCTGCTGGACGCCGGTCATATTCTATTGAGTCAGCATCTGGGAGATCTGTCCACGCTTGAAACGGAACGGGCCGCCAGGCAGGCGATCGACGATCTCCAATGGCTGCTCAAGGTGCAGCCCCGCGCCATCGCGTGCGACCTGCATCCGGACTACCGGTCGACGCGCCTGGCTGAGGAACTGGCAGGACGATGGGACGTTCCGCTGATCCGCGTCCAACACCACCATGCGCATGTGGCAGCCTGCATGGCGGAACATGGAATAACGGGAGAGGTGCTCGGAGTAGCGTGGGATGGAGCCGGATACGGAATGGATGGTTCCCTGTGGGGCGGCGAGTTTCTGGCGGCGACCTGTGGAGATTCTCGGCGCGTGGCTCATCTGCATCCGTTCCCCCTGCCGGGAGGGGAGCAGGCGGCGCGTGAACCCCGGCGCGCTGCCTTGGCTGTCCGATGGGAAGCGTTTGGGCCTCAGCCGGGTGGCGTAGGCGTTGAGCAGGAATATGGCTGGAAAGAACAGGAACAACTTCTGGTTGCGATGTTGGCCAGGCGGACTCATTCGCCGACCACCACCAGTATGGGACGGCTTTTCGATGCCGTGGCCTCGATGCTCGGCCTCTGTCAGGTGGCCACGTTCGAGGGGCAGGCAGCGATGGCGCTGGAACAGGAGGCGATTCGGGTATCGGCGTCGGCCCAGAGACAGGACGAAGCCTATCCGATTGTCTTCAATTCAGGAGGGAGCGGCCCGCAAAGGTGGATTGCCGATTGGAGGCCGATGATCGCGCGGATTGCCGATGATCTCAGCCGTGGGACCGAACGGTCGCTCATCGCCTATCGGTTTCATCATGCGTTAGCCGAACTCATCGGACAGATGGCCGAGAGGGTTGGTCTGCCGCAAGTTGTGCTGACCGGGGGCTGTTTTCAGAATGCCCTGTTGGTCGATATGGCCAGGGAGCGCCTGGAGTCGGCCGGATTTGTCGCGTTGACACATCGGCAGGTTCCCGCAAACGACGGAGGGTTGGCGCTGGGGCAGGCGGTCATTGCGGCCTGTATCTCATCAGAAGAGCAGAGCTTATAGCGTATGGCTTATGGCACGGAATTGGAGCGTGAGTCGAAGTGTTTCCCCAATCTGATCCCATCACGTGCTATACGCCATTGGCTACAAGCTATATGCTCTTTTCCCACATGAAGAATGCAGGTCAAAAGCGATAGGAGAGACGATGTGTCTTGCTGTGCCAGGCCAGGTGGTGACCATTGAGGATGATCCGCTGCGGACGGCGTGCGTCTCGTTTGCCGGGGTGACCAAGTCCGTGTCGTTGGCGATGGTGCCGGAGGCGCAGGTGGGTGACTATGTCATCGTCCATGTCGGTTTTGCGATCAGTCGGTTGGATGAAGAAGCAGCGCGACGAACGTTGCAGACCTACGCCGATCTGGCGGCCTCAGGATCATCAGATGCAACCGAGGTTTGAGCGCTGGAGGTGACGTGTGATGCGGATCGGCTAAGACAGTGCTAGAGGGTGCGGAACGGTGGCCGCATGCCCATACAAACGTATGGCTATCCAGATTTCTTCGTGCTAACCTTCACCCATGGCGAAGGCCCAATTCGAGTGGGATCCCAAGAAAGATGAAGACAACCAGGATAAACATGGAATTTCCTTCGCAAGAGCTCAGTTCGTATTTGCCGACCCGCGCCGCGTGATCGCGGAAGATCTGTCTTATAGCTCAAGCGAGCAGCGGCATTACTGCTTTGGCTGGGTCGAGGGCGGAGTTCTGACCGTTCGATTTACGTTTCGCGATGATGTCATTCGGATTTTTGGAGCCGGCTACTGGCGGAAAGGCAGGCGCATCTATGAGCGAGAAAATCAAATACACCGACGAACCCCTCGGAGACCTCAGGGTCATTCCTGACTTCCTTCCCCGGCCCGAAGAATTGGTTTTTCGGGACGAAGGCGTCAAGGTCACCATTGCGCTGAGCAAGAGAAGCGTTGAGTTCTTCAAGGGTGAGGCGCAGAAACATCATACGCAATACCAGCGCATGATCCGCCGGCTGCTCGATGCCTATGCAGAGCACCATTCACGATCGCGAACCCCACGCTCGACTCGGACGCGAACAAAGCTCGCGCGCGCCAGTTAGCTCCGCGTTCGGGGGAGCACGCCATAGATCATGAAACCGTAATATTGGTTAGCCGCCACACTTCATGTGATGCCGGGACTGCAATGTCGAAATCGACGACAACCTACTGGAACCCTTTGGCTCCCGACCAACGAACCCGCTGGACTCCTATCAAGGGTCTGGAGGGGATGGCCGAGGAGATCACATTGAGTATTGATCCGGTGACGGGCGAATACACCAGGCTGACCCGCTTCCTGCCGGGCGCTGATACGTCGGCGTTCGGGGGAAAGACCCACGCATATCCCGAGGAGATATTTATTGTCAGCGGGCGGCTGTACGACCAGGCCTTCGATTGCTGGCTTGAAGCGGGAGATTACGCAAGCCGTCCTCCCGGAGAACGTCATGGTCCGTTTAAGACCGATGTCGGGTGTGTTGTGCTCGAGGTGTCATTCCCCAACAGGGTGGTGGGCTGAGAGGGGAAAGAACGCGGAGCGTCCGAAACGGGCTGATCGCCTAGCTCAGGTTGCACTCTGAGTCCTATTGGGTTTTGCAGCGAGGGCAAGTTCGACCCCCAGGCAACTATTCGGAGTTTCCGAATAGTTCAACCGAGGGCAGCCGCGAGATCTCTCGCGCTCGACTGGTGGGATGAATCGCATTACGGCGAACGTTGGAGCCTTATGCCAAGCTGGTGGCGATGCTAAACAGTGTAGATAGCAAGTTAACTTGTCCGGTGTATGGAGCACATGATCTGTCCGGTTCTTCCTGTCGCTAGTCTTTCAGTCGCCGCTTGAATTTATTTCGCGCACACACTGGCCCCAGGAGC
>JALHMZ010000025.1 GCA_022843785.1 Nitrospira sp. | reverse complement strand
AAATAGGTATTACTTCTGAATTTGGACCAAGGGCCACCACTTCAATACACCTTACACCTTGCTCAACTTCCTCTATTCAGTTGTCAAAGAACGATCGCACTCTCCATGCGAGCCGTGCATTATACAGCGCACAAACTCCCATGTCAAGGGACCCGCTCGAAATAAATTCGGGTAGTTTCCCTCAGGCACCGCACCGTGACTCGCCGTCAGGCGCGGTCATCAGGCAGGAACGGCACAACCATCGAACAGGTGGCAACATAACAAAGGTAAATCAGAAGAGTCAAGCCTCATTTCCGTGTATATTATAGCCATGTCGATTCGCTCTACACTCCTCGCTTTGCAGCGCCGAACGATCCTCAAGAGCCTGGGCCTCGGCACTCTTGCCGGCCTGAGCGGAGGATGCGATGCCGTCGGTGGAATTTTCGGCCGGATGTTTGCCGTGCCTCCGCGCGAGACAACGTATTTCACACCCACATCCAAATTCTATGTCGTCAACTATGCAGACGGCGCGGTCTCCGCATCACGGGACGTGAACATCGAACAATGGAAACTGAACATCAAAGGCGCCGTCAAAACCCCGATGACATTGGGCTGGCGCGATTTGCTCAACCGCGATTCGTACGATCAGGTGTCGACACTCATGTGCATCGATACGTTACCGGGCGGCGATAGTATGGGAACCGCGACCTGGCGCGGCATCTCGCTCAAGAAACTGTTGCTGGAATGCGGCGCCGATGAAGACACCGCGCGCGACGTCGTCTTTCGCGGCATCGACGGCTACGACGACAGCATCCCCTTCACGCGCGCGATGCAAAACGATGTGATGCTCGCCTTTCTCATGAACGGCGAAAAGCTGACGAGAGAACACGGCTTTCCGGTACGTCTCATCGTGCCCGGACTCTACGGCATCAAGAATGTGAAGTGGATCGCAGAAATCGAAGTATACCCCGGCGACTACAAAGGCTACTGGCAGCGCAAAGGCTGGACCGACGACGGGACCATCAAAATTTTCTCGCGCATCGACTCACCCGGACACTATCAAACGCTGCGCGGACCGGAACAGAAATTCCGCGGCATCGCCTTCGGCGGGCCCAATTCCATCAGCAAAGTGGAGATCAGTTTCGATGCCGGCCGCACCTGGAATGAATGCGGAGTTGAAACACCGATGTCGCCCTACTCCTGGGTCATCTGGACCTACGCCTGGAGACCACCGAAACCCGGCAAGTACCAGACCGTCGTCCGGGCCACGGATACCAAAGGCCAGCTGCAGATCGCCGAGATCGTACGGCCGCAGCCGGCCGGTGCCAGCGGCTACCATACGATCATTTCGGAAGTGGCAGAGCTTTGAAGTCCGCACGGGACGACCTTGCTATCGTCCTGACCACACGATTTGCGATTTCCGTACCTCCGTTCTCTATTTCATACAACAGTTCCATACATACCGCGCCCTACACACCTACACCCGACGGCATCCTCTCGTAAGCACAACGCCGGATCTCACCGTTTAGCATGTACGTGACATCCCTGCGATATCACTGCATCCCTCCTCGTTTCATTGCCACATTCGCTCCGCGGGCACCGATCTTGATCTAGGGGGCAGCGATGAACGCTTGAGAAGTTCTCGCACCACAGGAGGAGGCATCATGTCACTCAATCACAAGACCGTCACGTCACTGAGTGTTGCGGGAGTGCTGTGCTGCAGCATCCTTGCAGGTGTCGCTGAGGCGCAATCCTCAGGACCAAACAATCTGCATCTTCCCGGCATGCGGGATCGACATCAGGCGCCGGACAATACCTATACCCGGATGTTCCCCGACTTGCCGCCCTTCACTAGGCCAAGCGACGAGGCGCGTGACATGGCAAAGAAGTTGGGTGAAAAAGGCGGGCTCATCGACGCGCTGGATAATCTGACCGATCCGATTCAGTCGATCATTAATCCCGGCGAGTTCAGCCCGAACAATCCCGACAATCCCAACATGACTGCGGGCGTGACCTTCTTCGGCCAGTTCTTGGACCATGACATCACGCTCGATCCGAGATCACCATTGCTCGCATCAAGCAACCCGGGGCGTACGACCAACTTTCGCACCGCGGCATTTGATTTGGATAGTGTGTACGGTGATGGGCCGGATGGGTCTCCGGAGCTGTACGATACCAACTCGGGCGACATCAAGCTACGCGTGGAAACCATTTCCGGTTCAGAGCTTGTGTCCCGCAAGGGAGCCGTCCGATTCGACCTTCCACGCAGCGCCGGCAATGCCGCCATTCTCGGCGATAGCCGAAACGACGAGCATGTGATCCTGGCTCAGTTCCACTTGGCGATGCTGCGGTTTCATAACGCGGTGGTCGACCATCTGCGTACAGATCCCGCCAATGCAGACAAATCGGCCGATCAGATCTTCAAGATGGCGCAACGTCAGGTCCGTTGGCACTACCAGTGGATTATCGTGCACGAATTTCTGCCGCTGACGATCGGGCAAGCGCGTCTTGATGACATTCTCCAGAAAGGACTTCGCTACTATCGGGTATACGACACCTTCGACGGTCGACGGGACAAGCGGTTACGGAATCCTCAACCCCCCATCGAATTTTCAGTTGCAGCCTACCGTTTCGGCCATTCGCAAATTCGCCCGAGCTATCGTTTGAATTTCGGCCCGGATGGAGGACAGCCGTTTTTCGCGTTCCTCTTCGACGATACGCAAGACCCCAATGACCCAGACCCCATCGACCTCCGCGGCGGAAAGCGCGCAGCGCGTCGGTTCGTCGACTGGCAAACGTTTTTCAATTTCGGCGACGGCAACTTCCGTCCCAACAAGAAGATCGACTCTAAACTGTCCAGCGTGGTGATGCTGCTTCCCGGCTCGCGTGGGCCGGCCCCGGGGCTGCCGTCCGACGGAGTACAATCGTTGGCGTCGCGGAATCTGATGCGCCACGTGAATTTCGGAATCCCGTCAGGTCAGGCGATCGCCAGGAGAATGGGCGTTCCGGCGCTAACCCCCGCGCAGATGGAAATGCTCACGCCATTCGGCATGGAAAAAAGCACGCCACTGTGGCTTTATATTTTGAAAGAGGCCGAAGTCATGGAAGATGGGCTTCGCTTGGGTCCGGTCGGAGGCCGCATCGTCGGTGAAGTGTTCGTCGGCCTGTTGAAAGCGGATGACTCTTCCTATTTGGCTGCGCAACCGAGGTGGACTCCGGTGCTGCCATCCGCAACGCCCGGAGACTTTCGTATTACCGACATGCTGACGTTTGCGGGAGTGGTGCCGCCGCTCAACTAGGCATGCATCCACTGTGACCGAGGTAGGGAACCTGCTTCCCTACCTCACCGCTACATATCGCCATGTGACCGGTCTACAGTGGACGCGCCTGACTTCGCGCAACGTCAATTGATCATTCCGCGCAAGGCGAGCGCCTCAGGCCTCACTTCTCCCTCCCTCATTCCATCCTGCGAGCAATCTGCGCAATCTCCTCCGGCCCCAGATCTCTCCATTTTCCCGGAGGGAGATCGCCCAACAGAATCGGCCCGATGGCGATTCGAATCAAACGCAGCGTGGGATGCCCCACCGCAGCCGTCATGCGCCGGACCTGCCGATTCATACCTTCGCGCAATATGATTTCGATCCACGCGGTCGGCACATTCTTCCGGAACCTGATCGGTACAGGACGGTCCGGTATCAATGGCGCATCAGCGAGCACCCGGACTTGCGCAGGTCTCGTTCGCTGACTGCTCAACACCACACCGCTTCGCAACCGGCCCATGGCATCATCAGTCGGTTCGCGCTCGACCTGTGCCAGATAGATCTTCCCAAGCTTGTGCCGGGGATCAGTGATCCGATGCGCAAGGGTGCCATCAGACGTCAGAATCATCAGCCCTTCGCTGTCCTGATCAAGCCGCCCCGCAGCATACACTCCCGACACATCGATATAGTCCGCCAAGGTCGGACGCCCGCCTGAGTCGGTAAAACAAGGCAACACGCCGTAGGGCTTGTTGAACGCAATCGTACGGCATTCCGGCATGCCCTTCGCGGCTAACCCTTGCACTTTACGCCCCTGATTCATGCGCGATCATTCCAGATGCCATCGTTGAAATACCCCACTCCAGTCAGCCGTCAGGTATCAGGAACGGCCGGCTGGAGCAACGCACGGCTACTATATCATCGCTGTATGACACCTCCTACAGTACGCGCGCACCATAACCCCCTGTTTCCCGTTGCAGCCTCAAGCACGGCTATCATTCCATTATCAACACAATGAGATTTAAGCAGTTATTTTCAAACCGCTGTGCGAGCCGTTAGGCATCGAGTTTGCTCTCTTCAGTGTGTTCCATTCGCTCTCATTCATAGGAGGAGACCATGCGATACCGATTACGTCATCAAACCATGTCATTCCGGATGTCTGCGTTGGCACTGCTCTGCGCGGCAACCCTCGGAGGCTGCGTGAGCGCGGATACGCACAAGAAAGCGCTGGCTGAACTCGAAGCAGCCAAGAAACTGACCGCGCAACAGCAGCTGCAACTCACCGGCATGCGCGAGTCTCTCGATCTGGAAGCCGCACAACGGAAAGCCGCCGAAGAGCAAGTCGCCGCATTGGCGAAAGAACGGGCGGACCTCCAATCCCGTTCCGAACAATTGAACGGCGAACTCACCAACGTACGCAGCCAAATCACGGACCTCGAACAGAAACACGCAAGCGGCAGCGCCTCTGCTCAGGAAGAAATCACCAAGCTCCAGCAGCAGGCTGCAGCCATGGAAACCGAGGCCGCTGCAATCGCGAAAGAGCGCGAGGAACTGCGCCAGGAACAGACGCGTTTGGCCGCAAAACTTGAACAGGAGCAGGCCGCCAAAGCAGCGAAAGAAGCAGAGATTGCGCGGCTGACACAAACGCAGGAAGAGTTATCGAAGTCGCTCCAGGACGAAATTGCCAAGGGCAACATCACCATCCAGCAAGTGCGCGACCGGCTCACGATCAATATGGTGGACAGAGTGCTGTTCGACTCCGGCCAGGCACAAGTGAAATCGGCCGGTCTGGACGTGCTGAAACAGGTCAGTGATATTTTGAAGACCGTCTCGGACAAACAGATCCGGATCGAAGGTCACACCGACAATGTGCCCATCAGCGCAAAACTGAAAGGCCGCTTCAAATCGAACTGGGAACTCTCGACGGCACGAGCCACGACCGTCGTGCGCTATTTGATCGATCAGGGTAGCGTAGATCGCCAGCACCTCTCCGCAGTCGGCTACGCGGACACGCAACCTCACGCCTCAAATGACACGGAAGAGGGGCGATCGGCCAACCGACGCATTGAAATCGTCCTCTATCCGAAAGATCTCAATGAAATCACCGGCCAGACGAAAACCAGCGCAGCCACACCGTAGAAAGAGAAGCAACCCACCGGAGGCGCGGGCGGTACCGCCTGCGCCTCCGGCCAAGCCTCGATCGGGCGCACATCCTCCACGCTCTAGCCAGTCGCGATGAATAACCATCCATCTTCGACCGCTAATTCCTTTCCAGCCATCGCTTCTGAAACCAAGCGTCTTACGCACACCGGCTAAACCGGACTTCGCATCAGGCACACCAAGATCTCCACCCTGCTTCAGGAGCGCATCAACCATGCACCGACCACATTCTGTTTCCAGCCTGCATTATTCATGACGGTTCGTTGCGAGAGCACATGGAATCGCGTATCTCGTGAAGCGTCTCTCGTATCTCGCAAACAAAGATCTCCGGTGCGGTAACGTTCTTTCCGTCGTGCGCTTCACGTTTCACGAGCGACGAGCGACGAAAAACGGAGCAGCGGATCGGCTGATTGCAGCAGAACCGCTCATGGACAATGCAGGCTAGCATCTTCCCCCCGTGAATAGGTTCTGTATGATGCAGCATTCCTTCGCGTATTCAGATACCCGTGTGCGCCTGTCCGGTGTATGCGGCGTTGTTCACAGGAGAGGTCTCTATGCCACGCCTTGCACAGTCACTCACGCTCCTCATCATCGTCTTGACCATCGCCGGTTGCGACACCGCCTACATGGCCGCCATGGAAAAAATGGGCTATGCCAAGCGCGACATTCTCAGCGACCGGGTCAAATCCGCGCGTGATGCCCAGGAAGACGCGAAGAAAGAGATTCAAACCACCTTGGAGCAGTTCGGCAAGGTCGTCGCCTACGAAGGCGGCGATCTCGAAGCCACCTATAAGAAATTGAGCGGCGAACTCGAAACCAGTGAAGACAGTGCCAAAGCGGTCAGGAAGCGGATCTCCGATGTCGAGAGCGTGGCCGATGCGCTCTTCTCGGAATGGGAGCGAGAACTCGGCCAATACTCCAGCGCCGACCTGCGCCGGAAGAGCCAAGCGAAGCTCACCCAAACCAAAAGTCGCTACAAAGACATGCTCGCGGCCATGAAACGCGCTGAGCAGCGGATTGAACCGGTTCTCAAACCGCTACGCGATCAAGTCCTCTATCTAAAGCACAATCTGAATGCACGGGCCCTGTCCGCCATCAAAGGCGAACTCGTCAAAGTGGACGCCCAGGTCGATCAGTTGGTGAAAGACATGAATCGTTCCATCGCCGAAGCCGACAAGTTCATTCAGTCGATGGAGAAGGAGTCGGACTGACGGTCCGGCTTGAAGGAGAGCGCCGATGCGTATCGAAGGCCAGCGCCAAAGCGACAATATCGAAGATCGGCGCGGCATGGGCCCTCGCCGGATTGGCGGCAGAGGCAGCCTCGGCATCGGCACCATTGTCCTGGCGCTCGCCGTGAGCTACTTCACCGGTGCGGATCCCATGACCGTCCTGAATCTGCTCACCGGTGTCCAAGGCATGACCGAGGTCTCTGCTCCGTCTGAGCAAGGTCCGGTCGGCGCTCCAAGCGACCAACTCGGCAAGTTTGCCTCCATCGTCCTCGCTGATACAGAAACCACCTGGCGTACGCTTCTCGGCCCTCGTTACGAAGACCCGCGCATGGTGCTCTTCACCGGTGCCGTCCAGTCTGCCTGCGGCACAGCATCGTCAGCCGTGGGGCCCTTCTATTGCCCAGGCGACCATCGCGTGTATTTAGACCTGACGTTCTTCGACGAAATGGAACATCGCCTCGGCGCATCCGGTGACTTCGCCCAGGCCTATGTCATTGCCCACGAGGTCGGCCACCATGTGCAAAATCTCCTCGGCGTCGCTGAACAAGTCCACCGACTCAGGCGACAGGTGTCCGAGACGGAAGCCAATGCGCTGTCGGTCCGAATGGAGCTGCAGGCCGATTGTTATGCCGGCGTCTGGGGCTACCATGCCAACCGAGAACGGAATGTCATCGAACCGGGCGATTTCGAAGAAGGGCTGCGCGCAGCAGCGGCCATCGGGGACGACCGCTTGCAGAAGATGTCACGTGGCCAGGTCCAGCCGGAAAGCTGGACCCACGGCTCGTCTGAACAGCGAATGACCTGGCTCAAGCGCGGCCTCGAATCCGGTGACCCATCCACCTGTAACACGTTCGAAGCCACCCGGTTATGAGCGATGTCGCGAGCGAACCACAAGGTGGTCTCTTCGCTAAGGCGCTTGCAGCACTCCTGAGTGATCCTCCCTGGGCCGCCAAATCCTTCCTCGCCGCCGGCGCAACAACCGTTGCCGGACTCGGCGCCTGGCTCAATGACCTGATGTCGCCCGCCATGGCCAGAGGCGGAGCCAGTTTCATCGGGGGATTCTTGCTCGGCTGGGCCCTCAGAAAAACCCTGATGATCGCGCTGGTCATCACCGCATCATTGGCCGCGCTCATCGCGGCCCTCAACACCACTGGTTGGATTCATCTGGATTGGACCTTGATCGAAGCGGATCTGTCTCGCACGTTCGATTGGGTTCGAGGCAACGCCGAAGGCTTCACAGCGGTGCTGACCGGCTATCTACCCTCTGCCGGCGCCGGAGCTGGTGGGATGCTGTTCGGGTTTCGGAAGAAGTAAGAGGCTAGACACGTTCACACGTCAAGCCGTCATCCAGGCAACGCTTGATACCAGCCGTTGGCTTTGGCAACGACGATGGGAAGGTCAAAGAGCTCGCTGATCCTGTCATTGTTCAGAAGAACGGTTTTGGGACCGTCGGCGACAATCTTGCCGCCCTTCAACAAGACCAGCCGTTCGATCTCGGGCGGAATCTCGTGAAGATGGTGAGTCACAAGCAAGGCGGTCTTCCCTTTGCGGATCTGTGCGCGCAAGAGATCGAGGTACTGAAAGCAGGCTTTCACATCGAGTCCGCTCGTCGGTTCATCCAACACAAGCATCAGCGGGTCATGAACAAGCGCGCGGCCCAGCAAAAACCTCCGCTGCTCGCCGGTGGAGAGATGGCCGAAGCGGCGGCCTGCCAGCGATTCGATCCCCAACTCCTGCATCACGTCATGTGCCCGCGCAACCTGCGCCTCACTGAACTCCTGATAGCCATACGTGTCGTTGCTCGCATAATACCCGGACAGAATCACGTTCAATCCCTCGGCACAGATCAGATAGTCCCGCTGAAGATCGTGAGACACAATGCCGATCCGCTTTCGTACATCCCAGACATTCCCGCCTTCCTCGCCGAAAAGGCTGATCCTGGTCTCATTCAGGGGTAACGGATGGACACCGCCGGCTAAGAGTTTGAGCAGGGTCGATTTACCGGCTCCGTTTGGACCAACAATCGCCGCATGCTCCCCTTCGTGCAGCGCAAAAGAGAAATCCGAGAACACGCAGATGTCCCCCCGATAGACCGTCGCATGCTGGATATCGAGAATGGAACGAGAGAGGGCTGTCGTGTTCCTCTCTTTGACAGGAGGGGCGGCCGGCGCGGGAACAACAACTGCACCGACTTTCTTGCCGGCGCTGCGCGATTGTTCGAGACCGGCACGAGCCAATACATCCACACGTTCATTCTCCGGATGACCGCTATGCCCCCTCACCCAGTGCCATTCAAGCTTGTGCCCCGAAGCCAGCGTATCGAGGCGACGCCAGAGATCCTCATTCTTCACCGGTTCTTTCCCGGCAGTTTTCCAGCCTCGCTGCTTCCAACTGTGAATCCATTCGCTGATGCCTTTTTGGACATACTGCGAATCGGTATAGACCCGTGCCGTCACCGGTTCCGTAAGCGACTGCAACGCCTCAATGACCGCGAGTAATTCCATCCGGTTGTTCGTCGTCGCCGGTTCTCCACCACAGAGTTCTGTCTCAACATCGCCATCCCGAAGCAATACACCCCAGCCACCAGGCCCTGGATTTCCGCTGCAAGAACCATCGGTATAGATTTCAATCATTCGTCGACTCTTCTCTTGGGCCCCAACCATTTCGCGCGGCGATTGTACTACGTGCCCTTCACCAGGACCAGAGCGAATCTCGTGACTCGCTCAACGCACTTGAGTACAATGGCGCGTCACACAGACTCACACTTTTCAGCGAGTCACACCCTGCGCACACTTGTTCTCATCGGCACAGGCGGGTTCATCGGATCGATCCTTCGCTATCTGCTCAGCGGCTATGTGCAGCAGCTCAGCAAGGGTTCCCAGTTTCCCTTTGGCACGTTGGCGGTCAATGTGGTGGGCTGTGTGCTGGTTGGATTTTTCGCGGAGCTGGCGGATCAGCGCACTCTCATCTCAGACGAAACCCGTGGCTTTCTCATCGTCGGAATCCTGGGTGGATTTACCACCTTCTCAGCCTTTGGCAACGAAACCATGAATCTTCTTCGTAGCGGAGAACTGTGGCTGGCTGGTGCAAACATCATCGGCCACATGCTGCTCAGCCTCATCGCCGTGTGGATCGGCTATTCGACGGCTGCGCTGATCTGGAAATGATAGTTAGATAACTAACCCAACTACCCTTTGAGAACCATTTCCCGACACCGGCGCACGCTCATCACGTCGAATCGCTCACCCGTGAATTCTAATGGAAACGTGTCAGGCATGGCTGGTCTATTGCACGTATTCGAGTTGGCCACTCGAATTGGCTTCAAGTCGATAGATGTCCCATTCGGTGAGCCTGCTGCCGTTGATGCGGTTTTCCTCGAGCCGGTAGGCCATCACGACTCGCTTGCCATCACTGCGGAGATTAATGGCCCCGTACACCGTGACGTTGCGCTTTTTGAGTTCGTTGACCTGCTCGTCATAGAGCGGCAACAGTTCACGAACCTTCTCAAGGCTCGACGCCTTCTCCAGTTGTTCACGCAATGTCGCAATCTTTTTGAGTACATTGGTACTTTCCCGCTCGCGGCTGCTGCGGGAGAGCTCCGTACTAAAAATGAGTGGACGCGGCAACCGTCCATACAGGCCGATGGTGCCGAGCGTATCGCTGCGTGGGTGGGCATGGGACTCCTCGTCGCCGCTGGAGATGACGGTGGCTGCAGGCCGCACGGCCTTGAGAAAGGTCTCCGTGAAGTCGGCACTCCCGTGATGGCAACACTTGGCAACGTCCGAGCCGAACACCTTTCGTCCCGCCTCCAGCAGAGCGGCTTCGCCCGTTTGGCCACCGGCGTAGTGGTTGAGTAGGAACATCTCCGCCGGACTGTTGAGATCGCCCCCAAACAGGAGACGCAGGTTGCCGTATTCGAGCCGAAGGATGACTGAGTGCCCGTTCTTAGTCTTGCCGACATCCCACGATTTAGAGCCAAGCTTCTTCGGGAACCAGCGCAGCCTGGCCTTGCCGGATTTGGGCTCGAGCACCGGACCAAGAATTTTGAGCTTCACTTTCTTATCAGGACCGTACCCCGGCACGTAGTCGTCCGCCGTCGCCAGCGAGCGAATGTCGTCCACCCGTCCGCTTTTGAAGGCGGTGTAGAGCAGTTTCGGATAGAATTTCCTGCCGCGATTCGCCGTCTTGCTCAAGAGGTGATCGAGCTCTTCCTCCGTCCGAATAATCTCGGTGAGATATTTTGTGCCTCCGTCGGTTTCGGACGGACCAAGGGTATCCTCGGTATCCCGCTCCACAATGCCATTGTGATAGAGGGATCGGAAAAAGACGTTTGGCTCCTCGAAGATCTCCTGAAATCCACCATAGTGGTCCTGATCCGGGTGGGTGATGATGGCGGTGTCGAAGGTCCACTTCGTCTTGAATCCGGCATAGCGCCACCGGAGGAACCGCAGCATGTTGTCTGAGAGACCGGCGTCGATGAGCAGATGCTTGTCATCGGGCGTAATCAACAGACAGCCGTCGCCCTGCCCCACATCGAGAAAGATGATCTCCAGACAACGGTCGGCTTGAAGATCGGCCTTCTTCATCCACCCTTTGGTGCCACGAACGGACACGGGCGCCCACTCGCCTTCCCACTCGCCGGTCACCTGTACCCAATCACCCCAGAGCAGTTCGCGAATATTGGCCTTTCCACCTTTGGTCTTGAACACCGGCGCAGTGGGATAGCCGGCAAACATCAACTTTGGCACAGGCATGAGCAGTGACCTCCTACCATATCGTTAGGCGTAGAGAATGCGTGCTGCGCGCTTCAGGCTGAGATACCGATGACGTGTACGGAGAGGCCGCTCAGCCTATCTCGATGTCGCTGACCGCTTAGTGGACCCGGCGATCTTCGGAGTCTTCGTTATCACGTCGGCATTTTGAGCCCGATGCAGCAACGCCTGGTCCATGAGGACAAGCGCCATCATGGCCTCGGCGATCGGCGTGGCACGGATACCGACGCAGGGATCGTGGCGGCCGTTTGTTTCGACCGTGACCGGATTACCCTGTTTGTCGATCGACTTGCGCGGGATGCGGATGCTCGATGTCGGCTTGATGCCGATCGTCACGACAATGTCTTGGCCTGTGGAGATGCCCCCGAGAATCCCGCCGGAATGGTTGGTGAGAAAGCCATCTGGAGTCAGTTCGTCGCCATGTTCTGACCCTCGCTGGGCGACCGACGCGAATCCCGACCCGATCTCGACCGCCTTCACCGCATTGATGCTCATCATCGCCGCGGCCAAATCTGAATCCAGCTTGGCATAGACCGGTGCGCCCCAGCCGACCGGCACCTGTTCAGCAATCGTCGTGATTTTGGCCCCGACGGAATCGCCGGCCTTGCGCAGGTCGTCCATGAATGATTCGAGCTTCGCGATCAACTCCGTGTTGGCGGCGAAGAAGGGATTCGACCTGACGGCGTCCCAGCTCTGGAACGGCACATCGATCGGCCCCAGCTGGCTCAAGTAGCCGCGGATGACGACGCCGTGCTTCTCCGCAAGCCACTTTCTGGCAATCGCCCCAGCAGCGACACGGACGGCCGTTTCTCGTGCGGACGATCGTCCCCCGCCCCGATGGTCACGGATGCCATACTTCTGCCAGTAGGTATAGTCCGCGTGGCCCGGACGAAAGGTGTCGATCAGATTTCCATAATCGCGGCTGCGCTGGTCTTCATTGCGGATCAACAGCGCGATCGGCGTGCCGGTCGTTTTTCCCTCGAACACCCCGGAAAGAATTTCAACGGTATCCGACTCTTGCCGCTGAGTCACATGACGAGACGTACCGGGCTTACGCCGGTCGAGATCGTTCTGGATGTCTTCAGACGACAGTGACAGACCCGGGGGGCAGCCATCGACCACGCAGCCGATCGCCGGCCCGTGGCTCTCGCCGAAGGATGTGACGGTAAAGATTCTGCCGAACGTATTGCCGGCCATGAGGACGACGCCTCCCTACTCGACCAGATCCAGCTTAATGCGAAGCTCTTTCAGCTGCTCGGCGCCGACGGTCGACGGCGCATCGGTCAGCGGACATTGCGCGCGCTGCGTCTTGGGGAACGCGATCACGTCGCGGATCGAATCGGCTCCGCCCAGCAACATGATAAGCCGGT
The DNA here is from genome assembly GCA_022843785.1 of Nitrospira sp. Classification (GTDB taxonomy): domain Bacteria; phylum Nitrospirota; class Nitrospiria; order Nitrospirales; family Nitrospiraceae; genus Nitrospira_D. The sequence goes on along the minus strand of JALHMZ010000025.1, from coordinate 26,707 downwards.
CGAGACCGAACGCGATGCCTCCATGCGGCGGCGCGCCGTAGTCTAGCGCTTCCAGCAAGAATCCGAACTTGGCCTGCGCCTGTTCTTTATTGATGCCGAGCAAATCAAGGATCTTGAGTTGGATGTCGCTGCGATGGTTGCGAATGCTGCCCCCGCCGATTTCGCTGCCGTTCAGCACCATGTCGTACGCCTTGGCCCTGACCTTGAGCGGCTCCGTGTCCAGGAACTTCAGATCTTCGTCCATCGGCGCCGCAAAGGGATTGTGCATGAACACATACCGCTTCTCTTCCGGCGAATAGTCCAACAAGGGGAATTCCGTCACCCAGAGCGGCTTCCAGGCGTGCTTATCAATCAAGTTCAACTCTTCGCCCAATAACAGACGAATACGCCCCAGCACATCGTGCACGATAGCCGGTTTATCCGCCCCGAAGAGAACCAGGTCACCGGGCTGGGCGTCAGGCAATGCCGCCGCAAAGGCCTTGGCATCGAGAAACTTGGCGATCACCGATTCGAGCTGTCCCTCAGCGGTGAGCTTGAGCCACGCAAGCCCCTTGGCGCCGAAGCTCTTGGCTGTCTCTCCCAGCGCGTCGATGCGGCTTCGTGGCGTCGCGGCCCCGCCTTTGACGATCAATGCCTTGACGATTCCGCCCTTAGTCGCGGCATCCTTGAACACCTTGAACTCGCTCGCAGCCGCGAACGCCGTCACGTCATGAAGCGGCAGGTCGAAGCGCAGATCGGGCTTGTCCGATCCATATCGACCGATCGCCTCCGCATAGGTCATACGCGGGAAGGGCGTCGGCAATTGCACGCCTCCTGCGTCGCGGAATATGGTGACGATCATCCGCTCCATCATCGCCATGACCTGCTCGCGGTCGACAAACGACAATTCGAGATCAATCTGCGTGAACTCCGGTTGACGATCGTTCCGGAGATCTTCGTCACGGAAACAGCGGGCAATCTGGTAGTACCGATCGACGCCGCTCACCATCAGCACCTGCTTGAACAGCTGAGGCGATTGCGGCAGCGCAAAAAACTGCCCGGCGTTCACCCGACTGGGTACCAGGTAGTCCCGGGCGCCTTCGGGCGTGCTCTTCGTCAACACCGGCGTCTCCACCTCCAGAAACCCCTCCGAATGCAGGAAACCTCTGGCAGCTTGGGAAATGGCATGCCGCATGCCCAATAGTTTCTGCATTCTTGGCCGGCGCAGATCAAGATAGCGGTACTTCAGACGAATGGACTCGGTGACTTCGGCATCGTCCTCAATGAGAAACGGCGGCGTTTTGGCTTCGTTCAAGATCTCGACATCGTCCACAAACACTTCAATCTCGCCGGTGGGTAAATTTGGATTCCTGGATTCATCCGGGCGAGCCATGACCTGGCCTGAAATCGACACCACACATTCGCTCCGTAACGTATGCGCCGCCTTGTGTACGGACACATTCCGTTCTGAATTGAATACCACTTGGGTGAGGCCCGTTCGGTCCCGCAAATCGATGAACATCACCGTCCCGTGGTCGCGCCGCCGCTGCACCCACCCGTTCAACACAACCGATTGCCCCACCTGCTGCTTGGTCAATTCACCGCATTTGTGAGTCCGTAGTTTCATGGTCACGCCACTTTCGTTTTCTTCGGTCTGGCCCAGCCTTCACGCCTGACCGGACGCTTCGGCTTCTTCGCCGGCTCTTCGCCCCGCTCAACCGCGGCAACGCGCTCTCCGACCGACTCCCGCAACGCATTGGCTTCCCGGTCGGTCAAAAACCGAAACTCTCCCGACTCCAGCCGTCCCAGTAACAACGGTCCCATCTTCACTCTCGTTAAACGAATGACCGGATGGCCGACCGACTCCAACATCCGCCGCACTTGATGTTTCCGCCCCTCGCGAATCGTGACCTCCAGCCAGGAATTCTGCTCGGCCTTCTTGATTTTCTTCACCAGGGCCGGGCCGGTCATGCCGTCTTCGAGCTTCACACCTGCTTCCAATTGCCTGATCTCCTCATCCGTCAACACGCGCTTGACCTTGATCAAATAGGTCTTCGGCACATGGTAGCGGGGATGCAGCAGCGCTTGCGCCAAATCTCCGTTGTTCGTCAACAGCATCAAACCTTCGCTCTCGAAGTCCAGGCGCCCGACCGGAAACACCCGGACCGAGACCCCTCGAATAAAATCTTTCACGGTCGGCCTGCCGCCCGGATCATCCAATGTGGACATGACATGCTTCGGCTTATTCAGCATCAAATAGACAAACGGCTGCGCGTCGCTCAAATGTTTGCCGTCGACTTTGACGTGATCGCGCTCAGGATCGACCTTTGTCCCGAGTTCCGTCACCACCTTGCCATTGACCGTCACCCGCCCGGCGGCAATCAGCGTCTCCGCCTTTCGGCGCGACGCGAGCCCGGAACCGGCAATTATTTTCTGAAGTCTGATTTCCATAATTTGTTAGGCGTACGGCGTCAGGTGTGAAGCGCAGGGGAAGACCGGTCTTCTCCTTTCGATTCACGCCTAACCCCTCACCCCTTACCCCTCACGTCCATTATTCCCATTCTATCGTGCTCGGCGGCTTGGAACTGATGTCGTACACGACCCGGTTGACGCCCTTCACTTCGTTGATAATCCGATTCGACATGCGCCCAAGAACGTCGTTTGGAATCCTGGCCCAGTCGGCCGTCATCCCGTCGACGCTGGTCACCGCACGAATCGCCACGACGTTTTCATACGTCCGTTGATCGCCCATCACACCGACGGTGCGAATCGGCAGGAGGACGGCAAAGAATTGCCAAATCTCCCGATACAGTCCCGCCCCTCTGATCTCCTGATCCACGATCGCTTCTGCGGCGCGCAAGATCGCCAATCGCTCCGGCGTGACCGCCCCCAGCACCCGAATGGCGAGCCCAGGGCCCGGAAACGGCTGGCGCCAAACAATCTCGTCCGGCAGACCCAATTCCTTGCCCAACACACGCACTTCGTCCTTGAACAATTCCCGCAGCGGCTCGATGAGTTTTAGCTTCATCCGCGCCGGCAAGCCGCCGACATTATGGTGCGTTTTGATCGTGGCCGAAGGGCCTTTGAAGCTGACGCTTTCGATCACATCCGGATACAGCGTTCCTTGGACCAGATAGGATGCGCCCTTCAGTTTCTTGGACTCCGCTTCGAAATGCTTGATGAATTGCCGGCCGATGATCTTCCGTTTCCGCTCAGGATCCGTCACGTTCTTCAATCCGGCCAGAAATGCTTTCGTGCCATCGAGCACGCGAAGATTCAGATGCAGCTGCGACGCAAACGTTTTCTTCACCTGATCGCGTTCGCCGGACCGCAACACGCCGTTATCGACGAAGATGCAGGTGAGCTGATTACCGATCGCGCGCTGCGTGAGCGCTGCCGCCACCGAGGAATCGACCCCGCCGCTCAAGGCGCAGATGACGCGCGCTGAACCGACCTGTTCACGAATCTGCTTCACCGCCGTCTCGACATACGACTGCATCGTCCATGTCGGCTTGCAGCCGCAAATCTCATAGACGAAGTTACGAAGGATGGTCGCGCCTTCCGGCGTATGGGCGACTTCAGGGTGGAACTGCAGGCAATAGATGCGGCGCTTCTGGTCGTCCCGCTTCATCGCGGCAATCGGAGAATTCCCCGTATGCGCAATGGATCGGAATCCCGGCGGCATGCGTTCAATACGATCGCCGTGCGACATCCACACAGTCGTGGAACCGCCCTGCCCGACCCCTTTGAACAGATCGCCGGGATCGTCAATCGTCAAATCGGCCCGTCCATACTCCCGGTGTTTCGACTTGGCGACAGCACCGCCGGACAGATGTGTGACCAGCTGCATGCCATAACAGATGCCGAGGATTGGAATCCCCTGATCGAACAATTCTTTCGCGACAGTCGGCGCTTTTTTCTCGTAGACGCTGGAAGGCCCCCCGGACAGGACAATGCCCTGCGGACGAAACCCCAGGATCGTGGCCAGCGAAGCCGTACAGGGGAGGATCTGTGAATAGACTTGCGCCTCGCGGATGCGACGCGCAATCAGTTGCGTATATTGCGATCCAAAATCAAGAACGAGAATTCTATTGTGCCAAAGTTCCATGGGTGACAAAGAGCGTATAGCTAATGGCGAATAGCAGGTAAAAGATAATTAGGTTCGTGCGGAGACAATGTATGATCGGCGTTCGTGCTATCAGCTATAAGCCATACGCCATTTGCTCCCGTATTTCACTCCCAATCCATCCGGTAATTCGGCGCTTCCTTGGTGATAATCACGTCATGCACGTGGCTCTCGCGGAGGCCGGCGACTGTTTGACGAATGAATGTGGCGTTCTGTTGCAAATCTGCAATCGTCTTGCACCCGCAATACCCCATCCCCGATTTGACGCCGCCGACTAATTGGTACACGACGGCAGCCAGCGGTCCTTTATAGGGCACCCGTCCCTCGATTCCTTCTGGGACCAGCTTCTGCGCCGGACGCCCGCCCTGTCCATATCGATCCCCACCCCCTCGTTCCATCGCGCCGATCGAGCCCATGCCGCGATAGACCTTATAGGTTCTGGCCTGATACAGCACCGTTTCTCCCGGCGATTCCTCTGTGCCGGCCAAGAGACCACCGAGCATGACGGACGAAGCCCCTGCCGCGAGTGCTTTGGTGATGTCACCGGAGAACTTGATGCCGCCGTCGGCGATGATCGGCACTCCGCTGCCGCTCAGCGCTTTGGCGCAATCGGCAATGGCCGTCAGCTGCGGCATGCCGGCGCCTGAGACGATCCGTGTCGTGCAAATCGATCCGGGCCCAACCCCTACCTTCACCGCATCGGCGCCCATCTTCAGAAGATCCTTGGCTGCTTCAGCCGTTCCAATATTCCCCGCGATCAGCTCCAGATCCGGATACAATTTCTTGATCATCTTCACGGTATCCAACACGGCCTGCGAATGGCCGTGGGCGGTATCGACGACGACCAGGTCTACCCCGGCCTTCTTGAGCAGATGCACGCGTTCCTCGGTATCTGGCCCGACTCCCACTGCCGCTCCCACCCGCAAACGGCCGTGCGCATCCTTGCAGGCATTGGGATACTTGATGCGCTTTTCGATATCCTTGATCGTAATCAGGCCTTTGAGCTCGAACTGTTTGTTCACGACCGGCAGTTTTTCAATGCGGTGCTCGTGAAGGATATCCCGCGCCTTCTCAAGGTTGGTGCCTTCAGGCGCCGTGATCAATTTATCCCGCTTCATCACTTGAGAGACTTTGAGGTCCATCCGGTTTTCGAATCGCAAGTCGCGGTTGGTGAGAATGCCGACAAGCTTGCGTCCCTTGGTCACAGGAATGCCGGAGATCCGATACTTGGCCATCAAATTGTGCGCGTCGCGGATCGTTTGGTCCGGTGAAATCGTGATCGGATCGAGGATCATGCCGCTCTCGGACTTCTTGACCTTATCGACCTCTGTCGCCTGATCAGCCGGGGCCAACACTCGATGGACGATGCCGATCCCGCCTTCGCGCGCCATCGCGATGGCCAACCGCGCCTCGGTCACGGTATCCATCGCCGCGCTGACCATCGGAATATTGATGCGGATATTGCGCGAGACGAATGTGCCGGGATCGACGTCGCTCGGCAGCACCCGCGAGATGGCGGGCACCAGCACGACGTCGTCGTAGGTCAACCCCTGTCGCGGCTCTTTATCCAACATGATAGCTCCTCACAAATAGTCTAAAGTCTGAACGTCATACAGTCAGAATGTCGCTGAAACCGCATGCCTTCATCCGTCCCCGCTGACTTGACGACCTGAAGACTTTCCGACTTTATCACTTGAGACCTTCAGCTCCCCTGCTCAGATCTTCCTCGGCCTCATCCTGCAGCCGCTCGCTGCCCTCTTCGGCCGGCATAAACTGCTGCACACGGGTATTCCCGCTGTCGACGACGAACACGCTGCCTCTCGCATCTACGGCAATGCCGTACGGAAAGTTGAACTGGCCGTCGCCGTTGCCGAATCCACCCCATTGCGTGATGAAGTTCCCTTCGCGATCGAACTTCTCAACCCGGTGGTTCCCGGTATCGGTGACAAACACATCCCCCGCCCCATCCACTGCAATACCCCACGGCGATCGCAGCTGGCCTGCTTCCCGTGCGAGCGGACTGCTGGCATGGCCGGCCTCCGGACTGCCGCCCCATTTGGCCAGCAACTGCGGCAGCACGTTGGTACTGGTATCGAACTTCTGGATACGGTGATTCCCCATATCCACGATGTAGACGGCTCCATCACTTTGATCGACGGCAACGCCGCGCGGAAAATAGAACTGGCCGTCGCCCGTGCCGAAGCTGCCCCACGCCATGATGAACTCGCCCATCATGTCGAACTTCTGCACGCGAAAATTGGCGCTATCCACGACATAGACGAATCCGCGCACCCGATCCACCGCAATGCCCCAGGGCGCATTGAATTGGCCTTCGCCGTTGCCGCGCGAGCCGAATTTCATCAGGTACCCGCCCAGCTTTCCATCAAACTTCTGAACCCGGTGATTGTTCGTATCCACGACCCACACATCGCCCTTGCCGTCGCAGGCGGTGCCGGTCGGGTTATGGAAGTTGGCGTTCGCCGATCCGAAGTTGCCCCACAGAATGATGAAGTTGCCCGCGTTGTCGAATTTCTGGATGCGATTGTTGCCGTTGTCGGCCACGAACAGCGATCCCTGTTGATCAATGCACAGGCCGTACATCGGCGTCATGAATTCGCCGCCGTGCAGCAACGACGCGCCTCGGCCAGGCTTGCCCCACTTCGACACACAGAGATAGCCCGACGTGTTGACTAAAATCGTCGCGCCGGCCGGCGTGGACACGTTGTTGCCGACATCTTTGAACCAGACATAAATCGTCTTCTGCCCGTCGGCCGGAGACAGGATGAACGGAATCGTCGCGCCGAACTTCAACGCCGGCGTCACGTCGACCCATCCGGGCGTGCCCGCCATCGGCGTCAACGGACTTTCCGACACGAAATAGGCACCCACGCCGGTATCGACGTCTGTGGCGGAAATCGTGACCATCACCTCCGGCGAATTCGTCATGAAGGCGCCGTGGTTGATCACCGCATAGGGATTTTGCGGAGCGGTAATGTCGATCAGCACCGGCATCGCGGTGACTTCTTCGGACAGCCCGCTTTCCACGTCATCCTCGAACAAGGCCGTCACGGCATAAAAGTACGGAGTATCGTTGGTCAAACCCGTGTGAATGTAGGGGTTGCTCACGCCTTCGATCTTGGTGCCGCCCTGAGTGGTCACGTGCGGAGCCGTGCTGAAATATACGTTGTAGGCGATCGCTCCCGGCACTTCCAGCCAACTCAAGAAGATTTCTGTATCGCCCGCCTTCACGGCCACCGCGCGTGGCGGTTGAACGGCCCCCGGCTCAACGGCCTGAGTCGTTTCTTGCTTGCCGCGGGCCATTTCCTCTTCCGTTGGCGTATACTTGAGCACCCGGTTATTCCCGCTATCGACGACGAACACGCAGCCTTCCTTATCCACGGCGATGCCGTAGGGAAAATTCAACTGCCCTTCCGTCTTGCCACGATTGCCGAATGAGCAGAGAAACGTGCCATTGCCGTCGAATTTCTGAATCCGGTGGTTGCCGCTATCCACCACATACACATTGCCCAGTGCATCACAGGCAATCCCCCAGGGCGATTTGAACTGTCCCGGTCCCTTGCCTTCGCGCCCCCATTTCGTCAAGAAGCTTCCGCGCTGGTCGAATTTCTGCACGCGGTTATTGCTCTCATCGGCCACATAGATATTGCCGACGAAATCGACCGTCACGCCGCGCGGAAAAAAGAACGCGCCGTCGAAGCTCCCGTCCCGGCCCCACTTCAAGAGCGGCTGTCCGTCTGATTGAAACTTCTGAATGCGGGCGTTGCTGGTATCGGAGACATAGACGTTACCGTCCTGATCGGTCGCGAGTCCCCACGGCACATCGAACTTGCCCATGTCGGCCCCGCGCCAGGCGAACCCGAACTTCCCCCAGGCTTTCTGGGCATTCCCTTCCAGGTCGAACTTCTGCACACGATTATTGCCGCTGTCGGCCACATACATGACACTGTCCGGTCCCACTGCCAGTCCGCGCGGATAGTAGAACTGCCCCTCCTGCGAACTGGGCTCACTGCCCCAGCGCGCCAGAAACTTGCCGGCCTTATCGAATTTTTGGATTGAGTGGTTATCGGTATCGGCTACGTAGATGTTGCCGTCTGTGTCGAGTGCAATGCCGGTCGGAGAACTGAACTCGCCGTCACCCACCCCTTCCTGGCCAATGCTCATGGTCAACAGATAGGGGGAAGGAATCGCCATGACTTCCTGCGATTCAAGACTCTCGCCCTTGGGTGTGACCACGGTGACAACGTAGTGATAACAGGTGCCGTTAGCCAGATCGTCATGAACGAACGGACTGGTCGAGCCTTCCAGGCAAGTGGCTTTGTCTTTTTTTACGCCGATAATGCTTTTGAAATCGTCCGCGCCGGCAATCGGACGGGTCAATTCGGAGAACTTGATCTGTACGCCCTTGGTCGTCTGGAAATACAGGTTGTAGTACAGGGCCTCCGGAACCGGATCCCATGTAATGGTGATTCGTCCATTGCCGGGTTTCGCCTGCACATTCTGCGGCGACGGAGGAAGTTCCTCTTCCTCGGCAATCGAATCCCCGGCGCCCCACTCTCCCTGGATGCCCTCGACAGACAAATGGACACGATCGAACTGAAACCGTTCATCAAAAAGCCAGGCTTTCATCACAGGGGGTTCCTCATGTTGCTAGGACCGACCGGATTCAAGAAACAATGGAAGTATCAATAACTTAGAATTGGATTGAGGAGTCTAGCAAAGCGGTGGAAAGAGAGTCAAGAAGCGTGGAATCGGATGAGCAGAGACACCGTTGAGTTTTGAATGACGAGTACCGAGTTGTTCGGAGCTGATGAGTACAGATCAATCTCGAAAACTCACGGTGTCGCGCGGTTCACTGCCTGTACCGATTGACGACCGGCGACGAGCGCTGCGGGCGGAAACTACCCACCGGAACAGGAGCCAGTTAGCCCTGCTCGACTGGCTCGCCGGCGAGCTCTTCGTGGCCCTTGAACTCTTCCTCGGCCTTGAACTCGACGGAAACCTCTTCTCCATTCAAAGACAGCGACTCCTGGCAGATCCCCTCGATCGACTTCGCCACGTGGTCCGTGGCTGCTTCATCGACCGCCACCGGCAGAGCCTCATCCATCGGCAGCAACGCCTGTTCCGCCTCGCCGAGTTCTTTGAACTCGCGCAACGGCGGAAGCTGCGACAGATCGTTCAGCCCGAAATGCTCAAGAAAAAACTTTGTCGTCCCGTACATGATCGGACGGCCCGGCACCTCTTTGCGTCCGACGATACGCACCAGCTTCCGCTCCAACAACGTCCGCACCACACCGGATGTCTCCACCCCGCGGATCTCCTCGATTTCCGAACGGACAAGCGGCTGCTTATAGGCAATGATGGCGAGTGATTCGAGTGCGGACCGTGACAACTTCGTGGCAGACTTGGCCTTATCCAAACGCTTGATCCACGGCGCATATTCCTGCTTGGTGACCAAGCGATACCCACCGGCGACTTCCACGAGCCGGATGCCCCGCCCTTCCTGCTCAAGCTCTTCCCCGAGACTCCGCAACGTCCGCTCGACCTCGGCCTTGGTCACATCTCCCAACATCGAGACAAGCCGCACGGCCGAAAGCGGCTCCGGGGAGACAAAGAGCAATGATTCGAGAATGGCCTTGAGTTCCCGCTCCGCAATGGTCTGCGCTGCGTCGGCTACGGAAGCCGTCTCTGTTGTCTTGTCCGTATCGGATGGGCCACCCGATTCCTGTTCCGGCCCGGCTGTCTCGGACTCAATCTCTGACACCTCTTGAATCAACTCTTCCGTCACTGGAGTCATGTCCCCCTCCATTCCACATCCACATCATCGAGTTCGGCAGGGTCTGGAACCAGCGAGAACGCCCGCGAGACCAGAATCGGCCCAAACGCTTCCGCTTGGAATACCCGCGCCACCCGCAGCCGAATCAGTTCCAACATCGCCAAAAATGTCACGATCACGACCAGCCGGTGGCTGGTCTGCTCGAACAGGTCGACAAACGACACCGAGTCTTTGCCTTCCAGCAGTTCAAGAATCACATTCATCCGTTCCCGCACCGTGAGATTGTCGGGCATGATCTCGATCAGCTTTTTGCCGGGATTGCGGTCCAAAATCCCCTGGAGTGCATCTACGAGATCGAACAAGGAGACGTTCTCCAGAAGCGTCTCATCCGTCTCGACCGGTTCTGTCGGTGCCTGCTCCCGGCTGAAAATCTCGCGCCACATCTTTTCCTGCCCATCGAGCCTGGTCGCCGCTTCTTTGTACGTTTTGTACTCCAACAGCCGCCGGACAAGTTCCTCCCGTGGATCGGGCCCGTCTTCCTCATCCAACGCCGCCTCATCGGCAGGCAACAGCATCTTCGATTTGATCTGGAGCAGCGTCGCCGCCATCACGAGAAAATCCCCGGCCACATTGAGGTTCAGATCCTTCATCGCCTCAATGTATTCCAAGTACTGTTGGGCGATCAGGGCGATCGGAATGTCGTAAATATTAATCTCGTTTTTCTTGATCAGGTGAAGCAAGAGATCGAGCGGTCCCTCGAACTTTTCGATACGGACCTGGTAGGGCAGCTCGGTTTGTTCGTAGCTGTCGCTTGGAGAATCCATGGCGCTGGTTATACCAACTTATTGGGGGGGCGGGCAAGCCGGAAATCTATATGTAGTGGCTAGCCCGCAATATTCATGACGGTTCGTGACGAGACCGCCAAGACGCCAGGCGAGACGGGCATGCGGAGCCCTGAGAGACCGAGGCATACTTGAAACAGTATGTCGAGGTCACGAGAGGCGAGCCTGCCCGCTGGCCGCGCAACGCTCGCGGCCAAGCTGGTCGTAGCGGCGTATCGGCGGTTGCAGTAGAAGCGCTCATGAATAATGTGGGCTCACCCATGATGGCAGGCTATTTCCGCTTCAGCGCATAGGCCAGGAGCATCGCCGCCAAGAAGAGCAATCCCACTGTCAGGGCATACTGGCCGATCGGCAAGTCCATCCCCTTGTCCGGCTGATCGTGAACAGCCCGCTGCGTGCGCACCAGGAGTGCCGGCTGGTCAAATCGCGCCTTGGCCAGATCGTCCGGCTGCTTGAACTGCGCATCGGAAAAATCGGCCTTCCCCAAAAATTGCGCCCCTGCAAATGAAGCAGCCCCCTCAAAGACGACAAATCCAAAGAACGTGTCACGGCTGAAGATGGCTTCATGAAAACTAACCTGCTGCGCGAATCGGCTCCCTGAAAACCCGGTTCCCGATCCGAATCGCACCCGTGCAAAGAGAGCCTGTTGTTGAAACGTCACTTCGAGAAACTCCGCCAGACCATCGAACAGCGCACTGGTGCAATCAACCGGGCCATGAAACATGGCGCGATGGAATCTCGTGTGGGGCCCAAACTTGGCCTCTCTGCATGCCAGCGACTGAGTAAATTGCCCTTGCATGAAGAAGGCCTCTTTTTGAAGTACCACCCCGGATAGATCGACGCTGCCCTGGAACCGTGCACGCGAAAGGTCCACCCCCTCTGTGAATGTCGTTCCATGAAAATCCACCGGTCCGTCGAACTGAAGTGTGCCTTGGGCAGACCGGTGACGCACCGCTCCCAAGACGACCGAGTCGCTGATCGTCAACGCCCCTCGGACAAGTCGCACCTCCTGCCCACGTAACTGATTCGGCGGTTCCTGTTGTTCAGGGGTAGAACCCGGCTTCATCTTGGCCGTCGGCACGGACAGACGATCGAAGCTCAGATCACCATGAACGATCACCCCCGCCAGCTCGACCGCCTGCCCTCTTTCCAGTGCCTCCATAATTGCCGCGCTGCTCACGGCATGAGTTTCCCGCTCAGCCGCTGTGCAATCAGGCGCCAGTTTCTTCACAAGCGAGCGGCCTATTCCACCAGGAGAAGCCTCCACCTGGCACACCGCGCTCACGTCTTGCGCAAAGACAAGAGCGCCGCAACCAAGTAGCACTGTCAGGCATCGACTGCCCCAATGAATCATCGGATATTCACCCACGGGCGCCGTTATACGAGAGGCCTACCGGTAAGGCAAGTCCAGACCGACCGAATATGAATGACGTGACAATGTGGGAGGGGAGGAAAAGAAGGGGGACGCACTCAGCATTCAGAACGCCGCCATTGGACGACAAGGACGGACAGGTTCTGAAAAAGACAGTGCCGGAACGGCCCCTTCCCCCATTGAGTACCCTGGGAAGCGACGACTTCGTTCCGGCACTGTTCAGCTGACAGCCGAAAAATCAGTTATTCCGATAATCGTCGTGCTCGTCTAGAAGGTCTTCTGACTTTTCGATGATTCCGTCGCTCTCGTCATCTTCATCGAGGTCCAACTCTTCCTGCACATCTTCCTCGATATCGCTCTCCAGCTCCAATTCCTCACCAACTATCTCTTCATCGAGATCTGCTTCCCGCGGCTCAACCGGAGCGGCAACAGCGGCCTTGCGAGGCATTACTTCTTCCTTGGCCACAGCTTTGGGGGCGGATACGGCGGGCCGACTCGGCTTGGGAGCGGCTTTCTTCACAACTTTCTTCGCAGGCTTCTTGACTGTTTTCTTCGCAGGCGTTTTCTTCGCGGCTGCGGCTTTCTTCACCGGCTTCTTGGCCACCTTCTTCTTATTCGTCACCTTCTTTTTGGATGATGCCGAAGCTTTTTTCTTTCCTGACGATTTCTTGGTTGCGGCCTTCTTCTTCGCCATTCCAGTCCTCCTCTTGTCATCGGGCCGATTTGAACGCGAGCTGTCGTCACCATCTAGCATGAACGAATAGGCTCTTGCAACAATCTCATGGATGAACCCCGTCTCAAGCCATCCCTCCTCATCGTTCTAGATTTGAACAGGCCTCTCCCTATGGCACGACCGGAAAATCTTCCATTGGAAAAACCCGTGCTCGTGATAATAAGATGGAGAAAGTCGACGAGTGCCAGAGAATCCTCGGCCACTTTCCCGGCTCTTATGCCCTAGCCGCGTTCTATGGGAGCTGTGCTGTCTTGGATAGGACATTAGCGATTGTCTTCGCCGTGGTAGTAGCAGTCGGCTCAAGCTGGCCGGCTATGGGCACGTCCCTCTCTGCGCAGATCGTCATGGAGGACGGGTCGCCCTATTACCTTCCCGTCACCGCCACGGTGGCCAGCGGCCACCCCATCCGTTGGGATAACCCGACGCCAACCCATCACACCGTGACCCACAACGGGTGTGTGGAGGATGGCCATCCCTGCTTGTTCGACTCAGGGCCTGTCCCTCCAGGCGCGCAATTTACCATTCCCGGCCTGCCGGCCGGGCGTTATCTTTATCACTGCCGTATCCATCCCATCATGCGAGGCGTCCTAATCGTGACCGACGCTGTTCCGGCCCCATCACAGTTGTAAGACTGCCTTGCAGGACCATCGACCCCTCCTGTAGGCTGCGTGTCCGCAACACGAAGAACCACTCGTCATGAAGCCTGTCACTGCTATCCAAGAGCCACTGAATCTGACCGGAGAGACGTTGAATCTCTTCGCCTGGCACATCCCCGATCTCGTCGCCTATCAGCACCACGAAGACGAATGGTGGTTCGCCCCGCTTGATGACAATCTTCCGCTGATACGACTGAACAGGACCGGCCTGGACATGCTCCGCGCGATGAACGGCCACACAACCGTGGGCGCCTTGCTTGAACAATATGGGCGCAAGATCTGCGGACCGGACGGCCAGCCCGGGCACTGGCACCTGGAACGCTGGGCGACGCCGAACTACTCGCTCTGCTATTACGGCACCGAATCGCCGGGCGGCCATCGGCATAAAGGGAAATGGGACCTTCTGCTGCAACAAATCCGCGAGGGCTGGTCCGGGCAACAAGGATTCGAGGGCGAAGCACATCTGGAAGACTTCCACCATCATGAGTTGAGCCAGGCCGCCGAAGACGACGGCCATTTCGATGTGATCGAGACCACGGTCTCGCATCTGTTCCGGGAGCCGAACGAAGCGCTCAACGGCCTGACCTACGGCCGGCTCCTGATGCGGCAACTCCGCAAGCTGGGCTGGTTCAATCCCAAACCACACATGATCGTGGAAATCGGCGGGGGCCTCGGCTACGTCGCACGCGAGTTAGGCAAAGAACTTCTGCCATTCGAGAAACAGGGCATGACTTATTGCTCACTCGACATCACCGGTCCGTTCTTGAAGCGGCAAGTCTCCCGTGCCAAGGCCGGAGGATGGAATGTCGCCGGCACACAGGCCAATGGCGAATGGCTCCCCTTCGCAAATAACTCCGTCGATCTGGTCATCGACAACGAAAACATGGCCGACATGACACCGGTGAAGCTGACGAAACAGGAACTCTCGTCAGGCCGTGGCGAAACCGCGCAACACCAGGAAGCCCTCGATTGGATCAGGCGCGCGCGCCTCCCGATCGGGACCGACCTGCCCGACGAAGTCATCTTCAACCTGGGGCCGATCCGTTTTGTAGCGGAACTCTGGCGAGTCCTGAAACCGGGCGGACATGCGTTTCTCTCAGAGTTCGGAATCGACGACGGCTGGCCTGCGCCGGTGAAACTACCGGGCCATACCGAATATGAAGTGCAATACAGCCATCTGCGGCAGGTTGCGCGCTGGCTCGGCTTTCAGGAACGGTATCTCTCGCTCCCGCAATTTCTGGGACTCAAACCGGATACAAAAGTCCTCTGCACCGGCGCAGCCTATACGATTCAGCGCTTCTGTCAGGCCATCGATAGGCCGTTCATCATCCGCGCCTACACGGAACCGGAACTCAAACAGACCCTCGGCGACATGCTCCCCAAACTTCAAGGCACGCACTACCACGACGTGGCCGATCCCGCCTGGTTCGGCCTCCTCGACTTCAAAGTGTTGTTACTGGAAAAACCGGGCGGCGCGCCGAAAGCCCAGTTCACCGAGCAAAAGGGCTATCGGTGGTATTCACAAAAATGACGTGAGGCGTGAAGCGTCAGGCGTGAGGCGCGGATGCCAATTTCTCTGATACTCGCAGTAAAAGACATGTTGGTTGTCCCGCCGCCTCTCCCAATTGGGTAACCTGAATTACGCGGCGAATTCGACTCGAATGGTTCGCCCAAGCCGCGCTTCAAGGGTGATGAGCATTTCCAAACTGAACTTGTCCCATTTCCCACGAACAAGATCGGACACGCGGGATTGTGCGATCCCAAGTCGCTTGGCCGCTTCGGCTTGAGTCAGCTTCTGCTTCTCGATATAGAGACGAAGGTCGCTCATCACGTTGGAGCGCATTTGGAGCACAGCCGCTTCAGCCGGATCAAACCCAAGATCGACAAACACATTGCCGCTGGATTTCGTCGTGTTCTTTTTCATGTTCGATCTCCAATCTGGCGATACCGTTTCCGCGCCAACTCAATATCTTCTCTTCTGGTCTTCCATGTCTTCTTCTGGAACGCATGCAGCACATACACAGCCGTGGTGAATTGAGCTACATAGAACACGCGCCACTCTCCCAAGATATGGATGCGAATCTCCCGCACGCCGGGGCCCACATCACTCATAGGTCTCCAGTCAGAAGGGTCAAGCCCTCGCTGAATGAAACCCAACTCGAAGCCAGCCGCCCGCCGGGCTTCCGCAGGAAAACTCCTGAGATCGTCACGACTCGACCCAACGAACTCCAGAGATTTCATCGAACGCATTATATAAGTTTATTGATAACAGGAGCAACGGCTATGAATGGTCGCATCCTAGCTTGTTCGGACTCCTCGACTTCAAGAAACTGTTAGTCAAAAGCCAGACGGCGAGCTGAACGCCATAATCACGGAACAAAAAGGCTATCGGTGGTATTCGCAGAAATAGGGTAGGTTAATGGGCAAGACCCAGCTTTGCTTTCCATTCCCCGACATACGTCCAATCGACATGAAGTTCGTCCTGACGAAGTCTGATTTTCTCAAGATCGGCCTGATCTTGGAGCCGACCAGCCAGCGTCTTGAGCAGAATCAAATCTTCCAACGTCAGAATCGATACCGGTAAATCGCCCAGCAGAATCTGTCGACGACGCGACAGGGTTGTCTGCAGGTACTCGGAATCAGCCAACAGGATGTCGATTACAACTTCCTGGTTTTTGAGAATTCCCACGCACCGCCAAATCGAAATGCCATGAAAGACCATCGCGGCTGGATGGACGATAATTGAATCAAAAAGAGACGAGAGTAACGACTGCAGCCGATCACGGGAAGGCTGTTCCAGCAACAGAAGAACATCGATATCGGTCGTGGCTCGTGGTTCAACCAACGCACTGTACGCCCAACCTCCGGCCAGCGCGTACTGAATACCGCGTCGATTGAAGTTCGTGATGAGAGTCGAGAGTGTCTGAGCTAAGAGTGATTCTTCTGCCATGCTTGCTCTTTTGCGCAGCGAATCTCGTGCATGACTTTTACCATGGCATCGCCCTGAGGCTCATTCTGTTGCAGTACAGCACTACGCAGACGTAATCCGAGTTCTGTCAACTCGATGGCGCGACGCAAATTGGCGGCAATCGTCGCATCGTCTGGTTGACCGGAATGTCTTGGCATCGCCTGAACTCCTAGTGGCACACGGTAGCAGGATGCTGAAAAAGTCCGCCAGCTTTGTTCTCGCGTCGCTCCGAAACTCAACGTACGGCACAGAGTACGATTCGCTTCTTCGCTCGCTGCGGCCTCGCTGGACGGCCATTTTGAGCATCCTGCATGGCTGTTTGGCGTTATCTCAACCATCGAGATGTGCGATGGCCTGAGAAGTCCAAAGGAGTTTTCCTCAGCCTGATAGGAAGTGTACAAGACTCCTCGCCCAGGGGCAACTTCGACAGGGTTCTCGCACCGACGTTGCAGGCAGTGAGCCGAAAGATCAGCGCACCGAGCAAAAGGCTATCGGTGGTATTCGCAGAAATAGGGCAGAACGCGTTAGATCAAACCGGCGATAGCGGCACGGAACACTCGCAGATCGCCAAGACGCGTCGTGATAACGTCGTACACTTGGCCGTAATCGATCTTCCAGTACACATGTACCAGCAGGTTTCGGAAACGCGCCATCTGTTGCAAGCGGCTCGACAACTCCGCGGGAATGAGCCCGGCACGCTCAAGCGTACTGAAACAACCAGCATACTCCTCGGGAACCTGATGCAATCGTTTCGCCGACACATGAAAGCACAGCGCCAATGCCGCCTCAATAGCGATCAGCAATCGATAACAGGCCACATCAAGAGCATCTTGATTGGAAAGAAATTGCTCACGGGAGAAGCGCTGGAATTCTTCGAGACGGGCCAGGGACGCATCAATTTCCGCACAACGTGCCCGAATAAGGTCTGGATTGAGGCTCATGCCGCAAAGGCATCCTTGGTGCCTTGACGAAGCATCGGCGCAAGATCGAGATAGCGGCGGGCAACATCCTCAAGCATTGTGGTCAGGAGATCTTCATCCCGGCAGACAAGCAGCTGCCCACGGAAAACGTGATAGAGAAACGGCAGCGGCGCTCCATTCAGCACACAAGCATCCACCGGCACCCCCGCCGCAGCCGTGAGCCGAGCGGATAGTTCTGAGGCAATGGCCGCCCCTCTTTCGGCCTCGGACTCACGAACGTACAGACCGACATCGATATCGTGGACGGTTTCGGAGTCGAGCAGCGATCCATGGAGATAGGCGAACGCAACAGCCGAGTCCTTCTCTAGTTCAGCCGTAAGGCGACGGGCCAGGACTTCGCGGTCGTCGGGTTGAATTGTGTAACGCGTGCGCTTCATTCAAAAGACCGTACTGAGGTGTCCTGACAAAACCTGGCGTGCATCTTACACCGCCTATGGAAGGAGGACAAGAAACGCGGCCACCCCTTCAAGCCAGCAGTGCGCCGAAAGCCCAGTTCACCAAGCCAAAAGGCTATCGGTGGTATTCGCAGAAGTCTGAGGCTGAATCGAAGTAAAAGAAGCGTGGCGGTCACGGATGCAGAAACCTTACAAGGAGAGCTATACGGTGAGGCCGAGATGCTGCTCGATGGTGCGGACCCGCTGTTACAATCGCTCGACTCGTTCCTGTAGCTGACCGTAGGAGAGTTGGATGAGCGCGCGAGTTTCCCTGAATTGATTATCCAAATGCTCCCGATCATCGGCATGACGCCGATCGAGATGCATCTGAAACCCCTCAGCCACAAGCTGAAGTTCATACCGGAGTCCTTCAGTCAGGACGCCTGTGTGGCGTTTCGCATCGGCGATATCTGCCCGAAGCGCTTCCGTCACAACGTCAGTGTGCCGCTTGACCCCGGCAATGTCTGTCCGAAGGGCTTCGGTCGCAGCGCCGACAATCTGTTGAATTTGGGCCAGTGATTCCTGGTCCATGATCCCTCTCCTGGAAAATTTCGTGAAGTCTAGGACGCGAGAGTCTGGAAGTCAATTAGCAGGCCGCACCGGTTACTATTTCTGATTCTTTCTCACTTGAGCACCTGGGAAACCAGGATCGCTAAATTCATACAGGATTGATTCATCAGGATTCATATCTCCTGGATGTACCCTGACCGCCCTCTTCCAGACACCATTAACCTTTCGCAGACTCATCCATTCCGTAAATCCTCCGTTACGGGCACGAATGGTCACTTTAAAGTCTTTTGAATCAGAAGTGGGAAGCATTATGGCACCAAGGTCGCGTGCCCCTTTTGGAGTTAGATTTCCGACTTCCCTAATAATTGACTTAGCAAGAAATTCTTCTAGATCTTTGGAAGACTTGGCAGATCCCCCGTAGTCATCTGGATCCCACATTCGGAAAGTAACGTCGTACAGTGGGAAATCTCCCTGATTGACTATTGGTAGCCTGGCCGAGTCTATGCCCGCATCAATCATCACATAAGGAAAATTATTCCCCCGGTTACCGCCTTCTTCGTATTCTCAAATTCCTTCCCCAACCCACTTAACTGAGTCTTCAGTTCATTGTTCTCCCTGACCTTATCGTTATCGTCTATCCAAATGATGAAAGTATTTCCAACTACAAGAACGCATAACAAGGCCCAGAGCCAAGACCGACCGGATTTAAAGCCATGCGTACGCTTGTCATGCGTGACATAGTCAAGCCTCGCCGCCTGAACTCCAACTGCAACAGATACAATCTGGATGAAGATTTTGAACCAAACCATGAAAGCCTATCGCATCCTCAAGCCGAACATGGTGCCCCTCATTCTATCCATCTTTCTTTGCCGCTAAATCGATCAGCACGCCCTCCCGCAATCCTAAATCGCTCACCAGCACCGCCTCCATGCCCAGCGTCTCCATGATCGTCCGGATGATGATGGCACCGGCGGCGATGACTTCTTCGCGGTTCTTTTCGAGGCCCGGAAGGCCGATACGATCGGCCTTCTTGCGGCTCAACAGGGTCTGTTCGAGCTCCTGAACCGTGGCAAGGACCAGCCTGTAGTTATGGATGCGGGCCGTCTCATAGGCGGGTAATTTCTGCGCCATGGCGGCCAGTGCGGTGATCGTGCCGGCCGTACCGACAAAGGTCGCTGTTTCATAGTTTGCCATCTCTGCGACGGCGGCTTGAGTCTCGCCTCGCACCCAGTCCCGTGCCTGCTCTATTTCTTCCGCCGTCGGCGGGTCATGTTTCAATACCCTCTCGCATAGACGCACCACGCCGATATCGATGGAGCGGACGATCGGGACCTGGCCCGGCCGATCCAGAATGAATTCTGTGCTGCCGCCGCCGATGTCCAACGCGATCATGTCTGTGACTCCGGTGGGCAAACCGGAGCGAATGCCGAGGAGAGTCCGCCGGGCTTCTTCGTCGCCCGTGATGACTTCGACGTCGAATCCTGTCTCTTGTTTCACTCGGCGGAGAAATTCATCGCGATTGACCGCATCCCGGACAGCGCTGGTCGCCACGGCCGTAGCAGCATCGACCTGATGGCTGTCGATGAGGCCTCGCCATTCCCGCAGGCACTCGATCACCCGATCCATGGCGGCAGAGCTGAGTCGTTTAGTCTGATCAACGCCTTCCCCCAGCCGGAGAATGCGCCGCTCGGATCGGAGTGCGTTGAGAGATGTCTGTGGAGAACAATCAGCGATGAGAAGCCGGCAGGTCAGAGTCCCGATGTCGATTCCGGCTAATCGACGCGTGCGGGCAGGCGGGGCGGTCATTGCTCGTTCCGAATCTCGTCCATCTCCGCTTCCAGTTTCTTACGCGACTCCTTCAGCGCCTGCACCTCTCGCACGAGCCGGCCGACTTCTGCATCGTGGAGGATGCGCTCCGCCGTCTCGCCGCGTTCTTTCATATCGACGGCCCGCTCACCGATATCCTTATAGAGATCGGAGAGTTGCTGGTCCAGCTTGCGGGCTTCCAGCCGCATCCGGAGCAGTTCCGTTTCTTCCAGCGCACGGCCGGCCGCATGCACGGTTCCCAGACGCAAGGTCGCGATGCCTGTCCGCAAATCGTCTTTGAGCCGCTGCAACAATCCCATGATCTCTCAACCCCTCTCCTAACATGATTCTACGGGTGGCGCCGATCCGGGAGCCCAGCCGCCCGCAGCGGGGTCCCTACACCGGGCGGGGTGCGAGGACGGTTGGGCTGATCGGCGACAGGACCCGGAAAACTAGCTCACCGACCCCAGCTCCAGTTTCTCCTGCCACTTCCGCAACATGGCTTCCCGCAAGGCTTGATGAGCCGGGGCCTTCAAGTCCGGGTCCATTTTCAATAACGCGAATGCTTCCTGCCTGGCCTGTTGCAGCAAATCGGCGTCCCGCACGATATTGGCCACGCGAAATTCCGGCATGCCCCATTGTCGAAGGCCGAAAAACTCTCCGGGTCCTCTGATACGCAGATCTTCTTCAGCGATGACAAACCCGTCGTTCGAGCGCACCAGCGCCTCTAACCGCTCTCGTGACGGCGATGGCCCCTGCGCATCAGCAGCAGCGGAAGCGAGCGCGCCCTTCAGACCTCCAGCCCTTGCCCCTCCCTTGCTCCACCTCCCCGACACCATCAGCAGACAGTAGGATTGATGGCCTGCGCGCCCGACACGCCCGCGCAATTGATGCAACTGCGCCAGGCCGAACCGTTCGGCATGTTCAATCATCATGATCGTCGCATTCGACACATCGACGCCGACTTCAACGACCGTCGTCGCCACGAGGGCATGAATAGCTCCGGCTTTGAACTCGGCCATCACCGATTCCTTCTCTGTCGCCTTCATGCGTCCATGCAACAGGCCGACGCGAAACTCGGCGAGTTCTCCGCTCCGCAATTGCTCCGCCCCTTGCATCGCCGCCTGAAGGTCTGTCTTTTCCGACTCCTCAATGAGGGGATAGACCACATAGGCCTGCCTACCGCTGCGCAACTCATCACGCAGAAGCTGGTACGCCCGCCGCCGCTGTGATTGGTCGAAGAGGAGCGTGTGGACCGGTTTCCTCCCCGGCGGCAGCTCATCAATGACCGACACATCCAAATCGCCGTACACCGTCATCGCCAGCGTCCGTGGGATCGGGGTCGCCGTGAGCACCAGCATATCCGGCTTATACCCCTTGTCGATCAGTGTTTTCCGCTGGAGGACGCCGAACTTGTGTTGCTCGTCGACAACGGCCAATCCCAGGTTCTTGAACGCCACTCCTTTTTGAATCAGCGCATGGGTGCCGATCGCCACCTGAATTTCCCCGGACGCAAGCTGTGCGATCTGCGAGGTCTTCACTGATGCCTTACCTCCGCCTCGCATGAGCATTGCCTTCAACCCCAAGGATTCAAAGGTCCCGGACAGATTGCGATAGTGTTGCTCCGCCAGAATCTCCGTCGGCGCCATCAACGCCGCCTGATAGCCGGACCCGCAAGCCATGACGAGCGCATGCAGGGCCACGGCGGTCTTTCCCGATCCGACATCGCCTTGTACCAGCCGATTCATCGGCCGCGGCGCCAGCATGTCGTGAAACACTTCCCGAATCACCCGATCCTGCGCAACTGTCAAACGAAACGGCAGCAGCCGGCCCAACTTCTCCAGGAGCGGCGTGCGGGAATTGAATGTCAGCTGTTTCGGCTCGTTCTGCACCGACCGCTGCCTGGTCGCCAAGGCTGTCTGGAGAAGAAACAGCTCTTCGAACGCCAACCGCCGATGCGCCGGCGTCTTGCCCTGCTCCAGCAGCGTGAGATCGGCGCCGGCGTCTGGAAAATGAACATCACGCAGCGCCTCTTGAATCGGAATCAGCCGCCGGCGGGCCCGAAGTTGCACCGGAAGATAATCGTGCAGTTCACGCGCATGCTCCTCCAACAGATCTCTTTCCAGCACTCGCATCTGCCTGGAGGTCCATCCTTTTGTTTCGTGATAGACCGGCACGATCCGCCCCACATGCAGGGTCGATTCCGTATCCTCTCCAAGCACCTCATACTGGGCCACTTCCATTCGCGGAACCATCCAACCCTGGCGTCCGGCAATCACGCGCCCGCTCATCATGACGCGCGTTCCAATGGCCAACACCTTTTCCAAGTATGGCTGGTTGAAAAACACAGCCTGCATGCGCCCGGTCTCGTCCTCCACCCCGACATCCAGCACACTCAACCGTCGATTTCTCGTCCGCTTGGCCTCGCATTTTCCGATCGTTCCACAAATCGAGGTCGTCATGCCGGGGACGAGATCGCCGAGCGGTGTCATCATCGACCGATCTTCGTACCGCCAGGGCAGGGTCCAAAGCGCGTCTTCCACGGTGTCGATCTTCCACCGCTGCAACAGACCGATGCGCTTGGGTCCCACGCCCTTCGCAAAACGGATCGGGAGATTCCAAAGACCGCCTCGCTTCGCCCCGTCTGAACGAGACTCCGGCACGGCTCGCGGCATTTCCGATTCCGGCGACTCCGACAGCTCCCGCACCGCACTGCGGAGCGCATTCACGATCGCGACAGCGGCTTGCAATCTACGGCGTTGCTCATGAGGCGGAAGCACCCGCTGAAAATCGACGAACAGATCCCGCAAGGAGACTAAACGAGCCTCGACGGTCTTGGGATACACACGATTGGCCAGGGCGGACAACACCTGCTCCGCGACGAAGGAACCGAGATTCTTCACGGCGCTCAGATGCGCACATTCGTCCCGAGTCGCAAATTCGATGGGACGCGCGACGCGGTCCAACCAATCCTGAAATGCTTTTGCGGAAGCCGACTTGGAGGGAGTCTGCATACCGGGGGAATCGTAGCACAGCACTCTCCAGGGCTCAACGACAGCGAAACAACCAGCCCTGTAAAGCTTGGCGCGCCGGTTTTCCCGGAATACTTTGTCGGTTCTGCCTAGGGTGCTACACTCATACTCGACACAACATGTATCGCCGCAACATTACGCATATCCTGATGCCCATGGCGCTGGCGCTGGCGCTGGTCGTGGGATACCACCTGTTTCTCAAAACACCCGCTGCCACCCGGCTTGCCTCCACAGCTTCGACCGTCGGAAACACAATCGAACCAGTCGCGCCGCCGCCACCGCCTGCCGCAAGCCCCCGTGAAGTCCACCCCGCGCAGATCCGTGTCCTCGATCATCCTGCCATACCCGGCTCTCGTCATGAGACACTGCTGATCGCTATCCGCGACGAAATTGAAAAGCGCAATTTACCGCTCGCCGAATCCAAGCTCACGGCCCTTCCCCAAAGCGCGGTCTCGGACGCCACAACCAAACCATTTGTGGCAGTGCTCTGGAACAACCTCGGCATTGAGCAAGAAACACTCCACGGCACACAGCTCTCAGTAAAGGCATTCAAGAAAGCGGCGACGCTCGATGGCTCGAACCCGGTCATCCTCATGAATTTGGCCCATGCCTACTGGGAACAACGGGACCCTGCTCTGAATCGAGATCTTCTGGAACAATTGATTCGGCTCGCTCCGGAGGAACCATTTCCGCACCTGGCGATGGCCGAGCTGCTGCATGAGCAGAATCAATCGTCGGAAGCCCTGACACATCTGGCCCATGCCGCAGATCGTGTGCCGCGCGATCCCGCGTTACGATCGTATCTGGCCGCCGTCACCGCCAAGGTTCAGCATATGGAATCCGTCGAATCTCGCATGACGGCAAGGACGAGCGAACATTTCGTGGTGAAATTCGACGGGGCCGAGGATCACGGCACGTGGACCACCGTGCTGGAAATACTTGAGGACGCCTATCGAGAAATCGGGCAGAAGTTCGGGCACTTCCCGTCCAAGCCCATTGTAGTCGTGCTCCACACGAGAGATTCGTTTCAAGGCGCGACCGGAAGCCCTGCATGGGCCGATGGTCTGTTCGACCCGACGTTGGGGCGCATTCAACTGCCCACCCAAGGAGCGACGACGGACACGAAGTGGTTGACCTCGGTGTTGCGCCACGAATATGTCCATGCCCTGCTGCACGACCGGCTGGGCACGAGCAGCGGATCGCTTCCCACCTGGTTGAACGAGGGACTGGCCATGCAATTGGCCGGCGACCCATGGCCCGATCTCGATGAGGCCTTGCACGGGAACGTTACACTCATCCCGTTGACCTATCTCGAAGGCCCCTGGGGTGCATTGCCGGCCACTGCCGCAGACCTGGCGTATTTGGAGGCAAATTCCGCGACGCACTATCTGATCGAACGGTGGGGTATGGCGCAGGTGGATGGACTACTCAAGGCATTCAAGGCGCGAACACCAGCGGGAACGGCCATTCAAAATACGTTGTTCGTCTCGTACGAACAATTCCATCATCAGTGGCTGGAAAGCTTCCAGCAGAAACGCTCCTAGATTTCCTCCGGCATGGAGTCCTGTTCGACTGTCCCCGTCCAGGCCGGCAGCATCTGGGCATGATCATCGACCGCACCTCGAACCTCTTCATCGGCCGGCTGCTGCAGCACCTGATCTTCCCATAAAACCGTCCGGCCATCGTGGTCAAACATGCGAATTCTGAAGTCGAATAGGTCAGCTACCGGCGAGCCCTCCGCGGCATCGGCCAAGCGCGTGGCGATCTGCCTGGCTTTCGCCGCACCTTCGCCGTCGGCGGAGAACTCATCTTCCCAGAGAACCCCCCCGGTCAACACATCCACGGCGCGCAGCACAAAGAGCGGCGACT
Source organism: Nitrospira sp. (assembly GCA_022843785.1). Classification (GTDB taxonomy): domain Bacteria; phylum Nitrospirota; class Nitrospiria; order Nitrospirales; family Nitrospiraceae; genus Nitrospira_D. The sequence goes on along the minus strand of JALHMZ010000025.1, from coordinate 1,606 downwards.
GCGCCGCTGTGTCGATGCCATGAATTTTCATGATGGTGGCGCGGCGCGGCACCACGGTGGAAATCAAACGCCCCGCCTCGCTCCCCTCGCCCGGCGTGAGATTGAGTCGCCCGGACCACTGGAACTCACCCGTCTTTGCATCGTATACACGGACGATAAAACTAGAGAGATCGGTTGCACCCAGACCGACCCCGCCGGCAAAAATGCGGCCCTCTGAGCCATTCGATCCGCCCAAACTGTCTTCTTTGACGCTCAATTCATACACGTCTTCTGATAGCACCTCGCCCGAGGCAGGATTGTACACCTTGACCGTAATGGTCGACTCAATACTGTTCTGATAGCCGAAGCCCGCCGCGACGATGGCTTCATGGCCTTCCTTCTGTTCGGTCTCGATCTGGCCCCACGCCTGACCACCCATCAATGAAAGGCACAGTCCAACTCCGACCAGCCGGCAAGAAAGACTCCATGTTCCACGGGCATGCCTAGCCAACGGTTTACAATCGTGAACCAAAACAGTACTTGGGGAAGAGACCGTCCGTCTGCCAGGGAGTTGAGAAAAACGATGGATCTCTGACATAGACCCTCCTGATGCGTGTCTGCATACTGCAAGAGATCCTGTCGCCGGTAAATTCCCCACTATCAGTACACTTCCCCCCAAAAGGAGGGGACTGGACACCGACAACTATGGGCCATTGCCGATTTTGCTTCCCCCGCCTTATAGTCCCCCCATGAAACACACCGTCTTACCCGTCCTGTTGGCGGGACTGCTGGCCGTCAACATAGGGGTTTGGGCGACTGGGTCTGAAACCTCCACCTCACCAACGGGGGCCTGGTGGATCGGCTTTTTCGCCCTGGTCCCCTTCGGTCTAGGGCTCCTGGTTTGGCGTGGGTTTCGTTGGGCCGTGATGGCCTGTGTGATGTATGGGACGGTAGGGTTGGCGATGGACGTCGCCACGATAGTCCAAATCCTGTCAAAAGATTCGGACAGCATCCTGACCCTGCTGAGCAGCCTGGTCAGCGGCTTCTTAAATTTCCTCTTGATCCTGTTCGGAGGACGCTCATTTTTGGATGTGCGGTAGGGGCCGACGCCTCAAGAATTCCGTTTTCCCAGTCCTCAGTCTTCTTCTTGAGTGGGAGGGATTTGATTCGTACGAACCCGGCCTCTTTGAGCCATGTTGCAGTCTCCGACGCCGGATAGGTGTTCCCTCCCTCTGTAAACAGTAACATCGAGGCGGCGAACAGGCTGGATTCCGCGGGAAGCAGCCCCTCGCGGCCATGGAGAAACGCGTCTTGCATGATGAGCCGCCCGCCCGGCACCAACGCAGCCAAGACCCGGCGAAAAACCGCTCGATTGACCTCCGGCGAGTAGATATGCAACACGTTGGAATACCAGACCACGTCATACGTGCCCGGGATCGGCTCCTTAGTAAAATCACACGGCAGATACGACAACCGCCGCCCTGCCCTGTGCGTTGCAGCAATCTCTCTGGCCACATCCAATGCCTCGTCCCGGTCGCAGACCGTGGCGCGCAACCGGAGATTTTTCGCTAAAAACGCCAGTGCGTAGGTGCCGGGGCCGCCCCCAAGATCGAGAAACGTCCGGGCC
>JALHMZ010000024.1 GCA_022843785.1 Nitrospira sp. | reverse complement strand
GCCATACCGGAGGGGCCCCACCCGTTCCCATACCGAACACGGAAGTTAAGCCCTCCAAGGCCGATGATACTGCTGCCGTGAGGCAGTGGGAAAGTAGGACGCTGCCGGGTTACAAAAAGGAGCCCGCTAGAGCAATCTAGCGGGCTCTTTTATTTTTATTTTGAGATGGCGGGTCCTGCCGTTGACCAGCCCAGCCGGCTTCGCACCCCGCCCGGTGTAGGGACCCCGCTGCAGGCGGCGGGGCTCCCAGGTCAACGTCACCCGCCAGTGGATCAGCGTAACCCGTGAGCTAAGAGAAACGACGCGTGCTGCAATCGCTTGTGGATAGCAGCGTTTTCTGGGGGAAAATTAAGATTCAGTGCGTCAGTACGAGCAAGCCCACGGGAAAAGAGCCTGTCTCGGCAGGCTCGGGGGCGGGTGGGTGAGAAAGTTTGAACTTCTGCTGGGTTTCAAAAGGGCCCGTTGGTCGAAAGACCAGCGGGCTTTTTCTTTTGTCAGCCGCTACACTGCTACAATACAGCGTCAGCGGTTGATATGAAGTGTGGTATAGACCATTCGGGGTTTCGTTGAGACTACATGACAAGGGAGAGGATCGCATGATGCGCTGGGTGATGATTCTGCTTTTGTCGTGCATCGCTGTTGGCCCGGCGTATGCCGGCTGGGTATCGCTTGGGGGGGATGAGAAGCTGGGTCTGACGATTTATATTGATCCCTCCACCATCGAACGCAATGAAAACCAACGAAGTCTCTGGGTCCTCTACGACTTTAAAACCACGCAGACCAAGGAGGGGGGTATCTCGTTTCGCTCCGCCAAGATGCAACGGGAATATGACTGTGGCAAATCACGCACGAGGCTGCTGACGATTATGCATTATGCCGGCGCAATGGAGAGCGGTGAGATGGTGTTGAAGACCAGTCCTCCCAATCAGGAATGGGAGCCCGTAGGCCAACTGGAATCCGGGACGATTGCCAAAGATCTGTGGACCCTGGCTTGCAGCGTGGACTGAACTGAGAGATAAAACCGATTGTCCACCAGGTGGAATTTGGAGGGAGAGAGTAGCCCTCTGTGCGATTCTCGCGTCATTCCTTCAGGAGAAAGGGTCGAATTCCTCCGTTGACGGCTTTGGATGGTTGTCCTGGCTCATCTGTTGGTCCCTCCGTTTCAAACCTCAACCCATATATCTTGGCAGGGCCTTGTGGTGCTCTGTCAAGATCGTCGATTGCCAGTCCGAGCGATTTCCTGTCCACCTCCAAACGTCACTTATGTTCTTCATCGTTCGATCGTGAACAATTTCAACTTCTTATTGCCGGTCGCACAGCATGGGGTAAGATAGCCATACGCAGCATTGGGCCGGGCAACACAGCCGCCGTATTGACGAAATCCAGCATGGCGAAACAGTTCCGAAGAGCGATGGAGCGTAGTCTGTTGGACTGCCTTGCCTACCGTGGCCTGATCAGGCAGGATGACCTGGATGCCGCCGTCAAAGAAGCCTTATCCCGCGAAGTGGATCTGGAAACCGTTCTCCTCGATAAGTATCGCGTGCCGAAGAGCGATCTCGGTGCGGCGCTGAGTGAGTTCTATCAGTGTCCGTATGTGCCCTTCGATGAACGGACCGTCATCGATCCGGACCTCTTGAAAAATCTCAGCTTCGATTACCTCAGGAACAGCGCCTGGATTCCGCTGAAGCGCCAAGGAACCGTACTGGACGTTGTCATTAATGACCCGCATGACCTGGACAAGGGGCTTGATATCCGTCGGGCCTTTCCCGGCGTCACAGTCCGGTTTTCGGTCGGTCTCCGCCGTGATATTGAACAGTATATTCTCGTCGTGACCGGGCAGGCGGACGGGGCGTCGATCACGGAGATTCTTGGAGAGCTGGTCAATGAGGCGGGATCAGAGAGAACCAGTGAGGCGGACAAAGGAGACGTTGACGAAAACGATTCCGCGATCGTACGGCTGGCCAATCAGGTGATTGCGGATGCCTACCGCCTGAATGCGTCCGACGTGCATATTGAGCCCTATTCGGACAAGAAGGAAACTGCGGTGCGTCTCCGTGTCGACGGCACGTGTTTCACGTACATGCGGATTCCCGCGGTGTATCGACGGGCGATCATCTCCCGTATCAAGATCATGGCGCACCTGGATATCGCGGAACGACGGAAGCCGCAAGACGGAAAGATCCGGTACAAACTGGCCAAGGACCGCCAGATAGAACTGCGGATCGCAACGCTCCCGACGGCCGGCGGTAACGAGGACGTCGTGATGCGTTTGCTGACGGCCAAGGAGACGATGCCGTTGGACGTGATGGAGTTTTCGGAGGACATCCTGCAGACCATCAAATCCCTCTCGCTCAAACCGCATGGCATCGTGTTATGCGTGGGGCCGACCGGGTCCGGGAAAACGACGACGCTGCATGCCATCCTAAGGCATATCAATACCGACGAGCGGAAAATATGGACGGCGGAGGATCCGATCGAGATCACTCAGGAAGGATTGCGGCAGGTCCAGGTACATCCCAAGATCGGATTCACCTTTGCCGCTGCACTGAGGGCGTTTCTGCGGGCGGACCCGGACGTCATCATGATCGGCGAGATGCGCGACAAAGAGACCGCCGACATCGCGATTGAGGCGTCGCTGACGGGACATCTGGTGCTGAGCACGCTGCATACGAACAGTGCGGTCGAGACAGTCACGCGACTGCTCGATATGGGATGCGACTCCTTCAATTTTGCCGATGCCATGCAGGGCATTGTGGCCAAACGTTTATGTAAACGCATTTGTGAAGCGTGCAAAGAGGGGTACCATCCGACGCGGCAGGAATACGACGAGCTTGTTCAGGGCTATGGGGCGGGCTATTGGGAACGGCTCGGAGTCGAGTATGCGGACAGCTTGATGTTGTATCGGGGACGAGGCTGCGAAGTCTGCAATAAAACCGGCTTCAAAGGGCGTGTTCCGCTGCACGAGCTTCTGGTTGGTTCGGAAGACGTGAAGGGCCTGATCCAATCGAAGGCCAGGTCAGCGGAAATCCTGAAGGTCGCGATGCGCGAGGGAATGGTGACGTTGGTGCAAGACGGCATACAAAAAGTATTACGCGGAGTCACGACGTATCGCCAGATTCGTGCTGTGGCGATGAAGTAAACCCGACCCTGTCCGGCGTGCGCAGGCTGCGGCATGCTACGGGGTGTTTTTCAGCAATGCGATGAACGCTCGCAGCCGTGCCAGCGATTCGCCGGATACCCGGATGAACTCCAGCCCGCATCGATAGTCAGTCACCCACCGAACTCCGGCCAATTCAATGTCAATCGGTTCCGTGCCGTCCGGCAGATCTATCTGGATCGACACGTGCGTGTGTAGTTCCGGGATGCGTTCAGCCGTCAAGGCGCAGCCCTCCATTGAAATGTTGAGGATCGTCCCCTGTTCCGAGGGGGCCTGGTCGCCGAACAGAACCGGAAGTTGAACCGCAAAACGTTGGACCTGTCTAGACTCTTCACTCACCGGCATTCCTCCCGCATGGTTGGTCCAATGTGAGCCCACACAGCCTAGTGGCGACCGCAGGGGCTGTCAACACCTGGTCTCGTCACATTGCAAGGCGAACAGAGTCGTCTGCCACACATGGCGGAAACTGTCGTCCAAATTCGCAAAAGAACAAGAAGGGGGTCAACGAAGCAGGTGGGGCTTGGGAAGACTCATGCGAGACAAGCAATACTCATCAACTGTTTTAGCAATCAAGCCGGTTGAGTGTCAGCAACCCGCCACGGAGTCCAGCTGGAAGATTTGATGCGGTAGAAGGATAAGTCCAGATTTAGAGGACAAGGGATCTGTATTTGATGTAGGAAAACCACTACATGTGAATATGTCGTTATAAATCCAGTGCTTGGCGTGGTGAAGCCGTGAGGCTGCTAAATGGTTCACCTACACCAGTTTGAAATTGAATCTTAAATATACAAATATATGTGTTGTGTATCAATAACTTAAGAGCGTTTATGGATGGCACGCGCATTGCTCTCCTGAGAAAGCAATGAACTGATCTCCATCACCTCTCCGTGGATTTTCCTGCCTGGCGGCCCTTCGTAGCAGGTATTTCATCGGACAACAGAGTTTCCCTGTTCCGTCGGAGACACAACCGAGTGGAACGGGAAATAGGAGGTCAAGGTTATGACATCTGTAGATGGTGACGAGCGTTTATCCGGTGAATATCTGTCTCTCAAGCAAGGCAGAAGATGGTCGAGGCGGAAATTCTGAGCGTAGGGCGTGAGGAAGAACGTTGAGAATCAGGTTCTTCTGATGTGCTGCTTCACAGCAGGAACATTGTCTGGAAGGAACATTATATGAATCTGGTACGGATGATTGCCATAGTCCTCACATTCTGGTCGGCTACGGCATGGGGTGCCACATTGACGTGGACCGCCAACAGTGAAACAGATTTGGCGGGCTATCGCGTCTATTCTTGCACGGTTGCGAACTGCTCTCCGACCTCCGGTAACGCGATGCTTCTTGCCACGCTCGGACCGGTAACCAGCTTCAATTTCGGAACCCCGGCCACGACCCAATATTACTTCGTGACCGCGTTTGATTTTCAAAATGCTGAATCCCCGTCAAGCTCCCTCGTCACGTACACCCCGTCTTCCGGCGTTCCTCCGATAATCGGAGTGAGTCCAACGAGCTTTACGTTCGCAGCCACTCAGGGCGGAGCCAACCCTGCGTACCAACCGTTGAATATCACGAATGCAGGAGGGGGTACACTTAGCTGGACAGCCAGCGAAAATACGGGGTGGCTGTCACTCAGCCAGACTTCAGGCAGCGGGAATGCTGCGGTCAGAGTGAATGTCACGACGGGGGGCCTGGTTGCCGGGACCTATAGCGTATCCATCGTCATCAGCGCGTCGGGAGCCGCCTCCGTCACCGTGCCGGTGACATTCACGGTTACGAACGCGTCCGTGCCGGTCATCCAAGCAAGCCCCATGAGTTTCACGTTCGCAGCCGCTCAGGGCGGGTCCAACCCCGGATACCAAACCCTGACCATCACCAACGCGGGAGGGGGGACACTCAATTGGACGGCCAGCGAAAATACAGGGTGGCTGTCGCTCAGTCAGAATTCAGGCAGCGGGAATGCTTCGGTAAGAGTGAATGTCTCGACCGGAACGCTGGCCGTTGGAACCTATACCCATAGTATCATCATCGCCGCAACCGGCGCTTCTTCGGTTACTGTGCCGGTGACGTTCACCATCACGGCCGGATCTTCCTTGCCTCCGGCCGCCGGTGTGAGTCCGACAAGTCTTTCGTTCACTGCGAGACGAGGCGGTTCCAATCCAGCGCCTCGATCCTTTAATATCTCCAATATTGGTGGTGGAATATTGTTATGGTATCTGAATGATACCGCATCGTGGATCTCCTTCAGTCCCGGAGATGGGAATCAGAACGGTGTCGTGACGGTCAGTGTCGCGACCGGGGCACTTGCAGTCGGGACGCACAGAGGAGAGATCAGGATTTGGCAGTATGGAGATGGAGTAATACCCACCGCAGTCATTGTGCCGATCACAGTTACGATCACGCAATAGTGCGGGAGGATGGCAATCTAGATCCGGGGTCTGGTCTTACAAACTCGCAGTATTGGTTAACAGCATACGGCATGCCGGATTCAGCCATTGAGCAGGAGGGTCGAGTCAGCCGATGCATCCTCCCGTTCCTGGCGGCCTGATGCTATCGATATTCGATGCTGTTGTGCGTACTGCCCGAGAAGACTGGCCGTGGAACTTTCGCACGGTCATTTCAGAAATGCGCTTCTCGTTGACGCGCAAGACGAATGCACGCTGCAAAAACCTCAGGCGGCTTTTGCGGGTTTCCTGAGCTGTCTGTTCGCTGCCGCGACGACGTTGTCCGTCGTGAACCCGAATTTCTTTTGGAGTTCCTTGAGCGGGGCCGACGCTCCAAACGATTGCATGCCGATGATCTCGCCCGCCAACCCCGCATAGCGAGCCCACCCGAACGTAGAAGCCTGTTCCACGCAGACCCGTGCTGTGACGGTCGGAGGAATCACGCTGTCGCGATACTGTTGGGGCTGATGCTCGAATAGCTCCCAGGAGGGCATGCTCACCACGCGCGCCTTGATCCCTTGTGCCTTCAACTGCTCCGCTGCTTCAAGGCAGAGCCAGACCTCACTGCCGCTGGCGAGGAGCAGCACGTCCGGTTTCCCTCCAGGCACGTCGGCCAACACGTAGGCGCCTTTTGCCACTCCGGATGCGGCGGCATAGGTGGCCCGGTTGATGGTTGGGAGGGCCTGGCGGGTCAGAATCAACGCGACCGGCTCGTGCTGCATCTGCATAATGACGCGCCAGGCTTCCGCCACCTCGTTTGCATCGGCAGGGCGAAGGACGATGAGGTGTGGAACCGCCCGCAGCGAGGCCAATTGCTCGATCGGCTGATGTGTAGGCCCGTCCTCGCCGACTCCGATCGAATCATGCGTGAAAATGTGGATGACAGGGATTTCCATCAGCGCGCTCAAGCGGATTGCGCCCCGGCTGTAATCGCTGAAAATCAGGAAGCCGGATCCATAGGGACGCACTTTGGAGAGGGAGAGTCCGTTCAATACGGAGCCCATCGCATGTTCCCGGACGCCGAAATGCAGGTTGCGCCCACCGCGATCCGTTGCCGTGAAATCGCCGGCTCCTTCGAAGGTCAAGCGGGTTTTTGTTGAGGGGGCCAGATCCGCCGATCCTCCTAGCAGCCACGGGATCTCTTGCGCCAGCGCGTTGAGGATTGTGCTCGAGGCATCGCGGCCGGCTATTCCCTTGGCATCGGGAGGGAAGACGGGGAGAGCCTTGTCCCAGCCTTCAGGCAGTCGGCGTTGTTGCATTTGAGAGAGATGGCCGGCGAGCCGGGGAAACTGGCGTTGGTAGTCCTCAAACGTGGCCATCCAGGCTGCGCGCGCCGCTTGTCCACGTTGACCCATGCCCTGCTGGAAATGCTCGCGGACGCCATCTGGGACCAGAAACTTTTCCTGTTCAGGCCAGCCGTAGTTCCGTTTGGTCAGTCGGATTTCCTCTTCGCCCAGCGGTTCGCCGTGTGCGGCGTGGGTGTCTTGTTTGTTGGGGGAGCCATAGGCGATATGGCTGTCGACAATAATCAGCGTCGGGCGATCCGTTTCTTTTTTGAACGTGGTCAAGGCCCGTTCGAGCTGGTCGAGATCGTTGGCGTCGCCGACTCGGGTCACGTTCCATCCGTATCCAATGAACCGGGTGGCTACGTCTTCACTGAAGGCCCACTCTGTGTGCCCTTCAATCGTGATCTTATTGTTGTCGTAGATCCAGCAGAGGTTGGACAGTTTCAAGTGTGCCGCGAGAGAGGCCGCTTCGGCTGTGACACCTTCCATCATGCAGCCATCGCCGCAGAGCGCATAGACATCGTAGTCGAACAGGTCGAAACCAGGGCGATTGAAGTACCGGGCTTGCCACTGGGCGGCGATCGCCATCCCGACGCTGGTGGCCACCCCTTGCCCGAGAGGACCGGTCGTGGTTTCCACGCCGGAGGTCCAGCGGTATTCCGGGTGTCCGGCGCATTTGCTGTTGAGCTGGCGGAATCGTTTGAGGTCATCCAGTTGCACGGAGAGCTCGCCCAGCCGTTCGTATTGGGGATTGACCGCTTTCACCCCGGTCAAATGCAGCAGGGAATAGAGGAGCATGGAGGCGTGTCCCATCGACAGCACGAACCGGTCCCGGTTCGGCCAAATCGGATCGTTTGGATCGAATCGGAGGATTCGTTGCCACAGACAGTAGGCGACCGGGGCCATGGCCATCGGGGTTCCGGGGTGGCCGGAATTGGCCTGCTGCACGGCGTCCATCGAAAGAGTGCGGATTGTGTTGATACAGGTCTGGTCGAGTTGTGCGTTCGTCACCATGGCCCCCTGTGTGGTGGTGTGTTCCTGGCGTGCTGTGGTCGGTGGTCCTCTGCAATTGTGTCGGTCGTTTTGAGCACAGGCTTGAGCGAGGTGCGGTGGGGGACATGACTGATTGCGAAACGAAGGTTGTTTTAGTGTGCCTTCTGCGGAAACTCCGGAGCCGGTGGTTGAGCTGGAATGGGGGGTGGAGGAGGCAGTTGGAGCGGCGGACTGTTCAATTGAAGGGGAGGGCCAAGATTGAGTCCTGATCCGTGGGGTGGTTGTACCGTGATGATTCGCTCGCCGTTTGGCAGCGTGATCGTGCTTTCGACGGTTCCACGATGGTTCTTGTAGACATGAATGCCGCTTTCAGGATTCAAGACCTGATTCAAGCGTTCTCGAGCGCTTGGCTGCGAAGATGGGCGGTCTTCAGAAGCGGTCAGAAGGCCTGGCCGCATGACTATGAAGGTTATGAGGATGCTGAAAGCAATCGCCCGCATGAGCACATTATACATGCCGCGTGTGTGGCAGGGTGCCGACAAGGTCAACCAGGCTGTGTTCCCTGCCTCAGCCGACCCACTTCGCCCAGGCAGGTCGTGGCGCTCACAGGCTCAACGTACCGAAGAGTACGCCTCGCCTGCATCGGTGATCCGAACTATGGGCGTGCCATCGCGGGAGCAGGCAGAGAGAGCTCGCCCATGGCCTCATGCGCAAGTGTCAGCTCCTGTTCGATCAACTTCATCGACACGTCTAGAATCTTCAGCGATTGGGTCAGGAGCGCATCTTTTTCGATGGCATGGTTGAGGTAGTTCTGACAGAGGTTGTACATGGCTTCCCGGTAGAGTTGAAGCCCCTGCGTGCGTCTGACGAATGCCGGTAAGATCTGCGCGAAGGAGCGAGCCAAGGCTATCTTCACGCTTGCATCGACCTTGTCGGTAGACAGGTCGCGCATGGCTGCTAATGCGCTGGTGATATTCTGGTCGGCATCGAGTGGCGGGTCAGCGCAAAACCGGCCGGCGTCACCCGCCGAATTCTTTTGGAGCGGTACGAGCACAATCCTCCGATCGGTGGCGAACGACAACGTTCCCATTCGATTTTCTACGTCGTCGGCAATCACCGGTGCTTTTTCGCCTGTAAACATGTTTATTCCACACCCGGATAGTGTCACCAGGCCGATGATGCATCCGACGCAGAGAGACAAAGTCCGTATCATTGGGGTGCCTCCAATTAGAGAAGATTGCCGAATCATGGAAACGGGAAAGGCTGCAGATCTGTCAGATCGCCCTGGGGCGGCAGGATAACGAAGTGGGATGTGTGATTACAAGGCCGGAGTCTCCCAACGTGTCAAGAGAAGACTCCCTGCCCATTTGGAGCTTTCGGCCAAGCCGCCAGTTCGGCAAGGAGACCGAACTTCCCGCACCAGAATTGGATAGCCCTGAACTCTCGTCTACTCGTCCCCGGTTTGAGGAGGTCTACCCTCACTTACCTTCCGCCGCACCTTTCGCATCCGGTTTGCGCATGCCATAGCGCACACTGACGAGCTTATTGAGGAGGTCAAACCAGAACGGTGCGCCGAGGGAGAGCGCAAGAGCAGTGAGAATCCATCCTACAACCCTGATAATCCAAGAGATGGCAGATGGAGGAGACGCAGAAGCTGCGGCGTGCCCCTGAAGCTCGGGAATCGGCCAGCCAATGGGCAATTTTCCGAGGGATGCGTTGCGCCCCTGGACAGTATCAACCAATCCCATGAGTGGAATGCATGATGCCTCATCCTTGCGTTGCTGAGGCGTCAGCTCCATACAATTCTTAAAGGCCTCCGGGCTGGTCTTTTCGGCAATCTGTACGCCGAGTGCTACGGCAGCTTCACGGGCGTCCTTGTCCCGATAGAGATGTTCAGTCAATGCGATGGTGTCGATATTGAAGCTGATGGCTACTGTCAGCCCGATTCCGAAGCTGATCTTTTGCAGGTTGCGCTTGTAGCCTTCGCCGAGCATCGAAAGAGAGCGGTTCACCCAGTCACTGACTGTTGAGACAAGGGCATCGTGTGCGCTCCCGGCTGTTCGCACGAGGGCCTGAAGTTGTGTCTTCAGATCGGAGGCGGGCAATTGGTCGATGGCCTCGGAAGCTTGTTTCACAGTATCTCCGGCGTGTGAGGTGGCTGCAAGACCGCCGATCAAGAGACGCGCAAGCACATCCGGGTCAACGTAGGATGGAGCCTTTCCAGGGGCACCGTCAAAAAACGGCTTGAATGCGGGGCTCTTCATGAGAAGGTTCTTTACAGCGCCGTCATCGATCAAGGTCTTCAACGATTCGCAGAGTTGCTTTCCCCGAAGATTGAAGGTCTGTGCGATGTATTCATTGATGATGGTCACAAAGAGGCTAGCCCCGAGATAGACAAGCGTGAGGCCGATGGCGACGTCTATCCATGCGGTCAGGATCATTGCTTCATTCCTCCTGCGATGTTGGGGGGGGGAACGGTGACATACTAGTATTTTGAGAAAAGCAGGTCTGCCGTGCGAATGACGGACGAACTGGGAAAAGAACCGGGGGGCATGGCAGCGGTTGGGGGTGCCGGGAAACGAAGCCGTTACGTGCTTGGGAATTCAGAATGTCCCCGTGCTATCTGCACATCCATGCCGGCAGCCGACCACTCAACATCTGTTCGAGCGCCAGCTTGTCCCGGCTCATGCACGACCGTATCATCGGCTACACGGCGGCAGCCAACTTTGCCGCAAGCGCTGCCCCGAACGCACCAACGGAGAGCGCTACTTCAACGCCTTTGAGCACGCGCTGCAGATTTTGTCGTGATTGGATGTCCTTCTCGGCTTCTTCAAGCAAGACCCTGAAATCATGACCGTCTGAATCCAAGAGCGTCTCAAAGTGAAAGACGTCCATGGACTGCCAGGTGCCAAGTGTGGAATTGAGCCGGCTCAGTTTCCGGACCAAGCGCATGCGCGAGTCAAAGTCCGACTCGAAATTCTTGAGTAACTCGATTTGGTCGATCTGGGCCTGAAGTTCGGCCATGCGACGGGTTTTTTCCTGGTCTGGAATCTGTGTCGCCCCCATGAGCCCGCGAAGCTGTGTCATCGCTGTGCCGAGTGTGTCCAGGGAGGCCTTCTGCTTCGCAGGCGAAACCGATCCCCCCGCGACAATGCTCTCGAGCAGCGGCCGCTGAGATCCAATGGTCGTAATCAGATTCTTGAATTGTTGGCTGCTTTCCTGGAAACCCACGCCGCCCTCCCTCGCTCCTTCCTACTTTCGGAAGCTGTTCAGCTTAGACCAGACATCGATGAACTTTGACAGCTTGCCTTCGGCCTCCTGCACCCGCTGGTCGGCGACCTTGCCGGCTTCCACCATGGACTGTATCGCGGGATTGTTCTGGTCCGCCGCTTTGATGCCGGCATTGAAGGCCGTGACCTGTCGGCCGACCTCCGAAAGGAAATCCGTGAGCTGTGCCGTGCCGGACTGATTCAGGTGGTTATGCAAGACCTCATTCGAGGCGATCACATCAGCCACAAGCGTGTTGAGCGCGTCGAGATTACTGAGCAGCTGCCTGCGTTCCTCCGCCCCCTTCGCCAACTCGGCCGAGTGCTTCTCGTTTCTCGCCTGGCCCGCCTCGGCGAGGGAATAGAGGATGACCTTGTTGCGCGACACCTGGATGAATCGCGCGCTGTCAGCCGCCGGCGCAGTCAGCACCTCACGGAGCGAGTAGACCAGCTGTGCGCGGCGAATATTATCGTCCAGCTGTGCCACATGCAGCAGCGCCGCATCTTCATTGACTTTCGTCGTGTCCAATTCCGCCTTCAGCTTCGGCGCGCTCTCCCGCAGGTGTGCCTTCAGCTTTGCGAAGTAGGCGGTCTCGGCATCGCTCAACTGGCGGATGCCGGAACTGCTGCACGCGCTCAAGAGGACGACTGCGCAGAGGCACAGAAGAGTCGCACCGGTCCGTCTCACCATAAGGAGGCTCACTTCTTCCCTGCAATCCCGGCAACGTCAGCTTTGCTGCCCGCCGCCGCTGCCGCCGCGATTTTTGATCCGTCAATCGTCGCATCAATCGACAGAAACTCATTAATCTTGTCATGAAAGGCCTGCATGGTTGTCACCTGGGTGGCCAGCAGGTTCAGTTGATCGTCGAGGTTCTTGCGCTGTTGTGTAAGGTTGATAGCAACCTCCACAAACGTCAGGTCATCGTCGCTTTGGGCAATAGGCTTGCCGAGCTTGTTCTCCAAAGCCTTTCTGCGCTCCTCGAGGTTCTTGCCGGTTGTTTTGTGAACCCATTGGTCGAAATTGTTCCGATAGAAGACGAATGCGTCTGCGATGCCGGCGCCCGCCTTAATGAAGTCCAGTGCGGCCGTGTCTTTCTGCGCTACGCGATCAGTTAACCGGACTGTGTCTGCAATGGAGGCGGCTTGTTCCTCCGCGGCACCGTGAATCCATCGATCGACGTGCATGGCGATATGCGCCTCACGCTGCTGTGCAATCAGCCGGTCGAAGTACCTATCGAGCTGCGAGCGGTACTCGCCGACTGCTTGCTGAAGGCCTGCAAGGTTGCTGGCGTGTTTCGTGGATGCATCCTTGATCGTGGAGGGAGTGGTACAGCCAACCGCCAACACGCAGGGGAGCAGGAGGGTAGCGAGTAATGAAAGACGACGCATTCGGCTCCTCAGTCATCGTGATCTGTATAGTCCGGGTATCCTGTCATATCGGTATGGATCTTTCAATGGTCAGGACGCGGGGACAGGCGAAAGAAGAAGGCGAGAGTCTTGTGAGGACTGGTTCCGTCGTCCGATTAGGGAGTGAAACGGTGGCATGCTGCTATTTTTGAGAAAAACAGGTCTACGGCGAGAAAGAAGGGCGAACCGGGGCAGGAACCGGAGGGCGTGGCGGCGGCCGGGGCGTCGAGACGCTCGGGCCCGGGCGCCATGGTCCGGTCTCATGAATTACTTAGGCCCGAATTTCCTCCTTTTCGTCTCGCCGAGCTGTCCTCCCTTTCGTTCAAAAAATGAGATCGCAATGGACTCCGGACTGATGTCCAGCCGGGCGAAATTGTCTGTTGAGTGTACCGGTGACGGATCGACCACGCGATACTTTTGGTGAGATGTCGTCTTGAGCGTGCCGTTCAAGATGAAATCGCTGTCATCCATATGAGGGTAGGGCCAGAAAAATGACGAGGAGATGACGCTGATCACTTTAAATGACGGGTCACTGGCGTGTTTCAGCTCGACGCTGAATGAGCAGTGCACATCACCGGATAAAAACACCACCTTGCGAATCCTGTTCTTGCGGATAAAGTCCAGTACCTCGGTGCGCTCATCAACAAATCCACTCCACTTATCGTCACTGTCAGATTCCATATCAGGAAAGAATGGAACAGCTGTCACCACGAGCTTCACTCTCCCGGAACCGTCATTGAGCCAGAGTAAGAGCGCCTCCATTTGCCGGCGGTTGATCATCTTCCTGTGTTTCGGGTTCTCGCTCCATCGACGCTCAGTACGCGTATCCATGACAAAGCAATCACAACAACCATCTTGGAACGTGTACCAAAAGCGGTCAAGGGTTCCCGTCAGGCGATTGTCGTCATTGAGAGAAAACAGCGGGCTATGGCTGCATTGATAAATCTGGTAGGCATGAATGGCCGAAGGGTAGAGCGTGAGCCAGTCCTTGTCAGTTGCCTTGCTCGGCCAGTTATCCTCAATCTCGTGATCGTCCAAGATCATGTACGTCGGGACCCGGCTCATGAGCTCGCGGACATTGTTCTGGCTAAAGACCGTCCGGTAGCGGGACAGGTATTCATCAATGGCGACATCAGGGGAAACAAAATTGAGATCATCTGCGTAGATCTGATCACCGGCCATGATCACGCCGTGAATCTGAGAGTGGGGCGCCTGGTGCTGATCCAGGATGCTCCGAAAGACCTTATCGCCACGTTCGTCGAAGAACGCACCTCCGAACAAGCGCAAGAGATAGCGGCAGGATCCAAACGCGTAGGAACGAGGTTGCGATGGATTCATGCTGCCTGTTTGAAATCTGAGCGTCTGCTGTTGAACCTCCGTCCAATCCAGGTCCTGAGTGCCGTCGAGATTGGTCAGCTCGGTTTCCGCAAAGAACCAACCGGCCTGGTACTCGTACACCGTATCCGGTTGCAAGCTGGTAAAGGCACACACTCCCGTCATGTCAAAATAAGGAGGCAGCTTGACGAACAGCGGGTTCCCGAAAGCGGGAGCCCCGTGCTTGCGAAGACGAATGGCTCCAAAGCAGCGTCGATAGCCATCAGGAGTTTTCTGGAACTCTCCTCGCAGCCAGATTCGCGCTTGGCCTGCGGATGTGTAGCCCACAATCGGTCCAACGGTTGGCTTCTTGATTTTCATGGAGTGTCCTCCGCCAAGGCCCAAAGCTGTGAATTACTGTATCTGTCGCATCAGAAGCACCGGAGTTCTGTTCGTCCGCACAGCAGCCTCAGCCGCGCTTGCGGGGGAAAGAAGCGCTGACATTCTACGTTTTTGAGAGCAGCAGGTCTACTGCGCAAAAGAAGGGCGAACCGGGGGAAGAATCGAAGGAAGAGCCGGAATGCGTGGCGGCGGTTGTGAGCGTCGAGGATCGAAGATTGAGTGCGGCGCACAGGAGGTTTCTGCTGTCAGGAAGCTGTTGGCAAGTTATGTGGGACATCGTTCTCTGCATGGGAGTCGAGTGGCTGCCACGATCATCTGGTTGTCCCGAAAAGGCTGCTATTCTCACCCGCCCACCCCGGTGCGCCGAGACGCCCCGTTCCACAGGCGAGGCCGCAGCGAGCGAAGGGGCGAATCGTACTCTGCGCCGTACGTTGAGCCTCTGAGCGATGCGAGAACAAAGCTGGCGGACTTTTTCAACATCCTGTTAGAAGGGTTTCGCCCTGTACCCATCGGACTCGTCCTCATGTCGGCTCCGCTCTCGCAGTTCCCGTTCGGCCTCCACACGGCGCCGCTCTGCCACGATCATCCGGTCGAGTTCCGCTATGTGCTGTTCGGCGAACGCGGTGACTGCCGGGCGTGTGTCCGTCAGCCAGCGCGCCAGCGACTCCTTCCTGACTCGCCAGGCTTCCGCCAGCCCGAATTCACCGGAGACCACGCCGGGGCTGTTGATGCTGATCCGGACTCCGTCCCTTTTGCGATCGTCCTGCGGAAAGCGCGACACAATTTCTTTCAAGACGCCGTCGGCGGATGTCGAGCCACGATAGTTCTGGAGCAGCGCCAGCGAGAATTCCACCTCCGTGTCGCCACCGGATTGGACCAACGCGCCGAGCGCAGCTGCGAGTTCGGGCGTACAAGTGGGAAACGCTCTGGTGAGCAGGTTCCCTCCTCGAAAGGGGAATTCCGCCCGGTCGTGAACGAACCAGGTCAGCCCCTTGCTGACGGCGAGTACGGGATCTTTCGACAGCACCGGTTCCAGTCCTTGGAACTCAACCGGCATCAGCTCACACTGGTTGTCGTCGCCGTCCTCAGTCGTCCTCGCGAGCCGGGCCGTCATGATGTTGTCGAGTCGCTGCCGTTCCGTCTCTCTCATTCGAACAAACGCCAGGCCGGCGCGGTCCTCGTCCGTCCACTGCACATCCGCCCCATCAATCATCAGCGCCCATTCCAAGCCGGGCACGGCGATGCGCAGTTCTAACGAGAGGCCTGGCAACATGAGGGCCTGGCTTTCCAGGCGGCATCCGTTCCGTGACAGTTCGAGAATGATGCCCGTCCCTTCGGACTGTGCGGAGCCAGACACCAGGGCCTGAAACTGCACCGGAACCCTGGGCGTGGCCCGCTGATCCTCTGTCTTCAGATTCATGATTGATCGACGCTCCGCGTGCCCATCACTAAACCAGTGTACGCTGTTCCTTCAGGGACACATTATCCGTCGTTGGGATCTCAATCGGCAACAGCCATTCGAGCGGAACAATGGGCGGAAGGATCTGTGTAAGACGGCGATTCAGGTTAGCCTCCTTTTAGTGCATAAAGATTCCTGTTGACGGGTGAAGCGCTACACGCTACAGTCAACGCATGATCGTGAGCTTTAAGCACCGGGGGTTGAAACGGTGTTTCGAAGAAGATGATCCCCGGAAGCTCCCGCCGGACATGGTGGATCGGATCAGGGCCATTCTCGCGCGGCTGCATCAAGCGGAAGCGATCGAGGATATGAACATCCATTCCTACAGGCTGCACCCATTGAAGGGAAGTCGAAAAGGGGAGTGGGGCGTCACGGTGAGAGCCAACTGGCGCATGACGTTTCGGTATGAGGATGGTGATGCGCTGGACGTAAATGTAGAGGACTACCATTGAAGAAGGAACATGCGATGAAAACGTTGAAAATGAAGCATCCACCGCATCCCGGGTTTTCGGTGTGGGTCGATTGTCTTGAGCCACATGGGTTGAGTGTAACGGAAGGGGCAAAAATCCTCGGGGTATCGCGGTCGGCGCTGAGTCATCTGGTGAATGAGAGCGCAGACCTGTCTTGGGACATGGCAATCCGCCTGGCGAAAGCGTTTGGCGGCACGCCGGAGGGATGGATGCGGTTGCAGTTTCAGTATGATGCGGCGCAGGTTGAAGAACGGGCGAAGAAGATCAAAGTGAAGATGTTTGTTGCCGATGCGGTGAGTGCGTAGGAAGCGCGTACTTATGTCCCCCGGGTCATGTTTCTTTGTATGGGTCATCACTGTTAACGACATCACGGTAATCAGGCCTTCGATATGATGAACATGTTCCTCGTGACGATCGTCCTTCTCCTGGTCGTACTGCTGATCGGATTAGTACTGTACGTGCGAGTCCCCCGCAAATATCAGTCTGCCGACTCTGTCGCCAATTCCTATGATGACTGGACAAATGACGGCATTCTCGAGTTCTACTGGGGCGAACATATCCATCTGGGACACTATGGCTCTCCACCCGGCCAAAAAGATTTTCTCAAAGCCAAGTCAGACTTTGTGCATGAAATGGTGCGTTGGGGTGGATTAGACAAGCTTCCGTCCGCTACGACAGTCTTAGATGTGGGCTGCGGCATCGGCGGCAGCAGCCGCATGCTGGCGCGGGAGTATAACTTTGCCGTCACCGGCGTCACCCTCAGCCCTCAGCAAGTCAGACGGGCTCAAGAACTGACCGCCCCGGAGGTGAATGCCCGCTTTCAGGTCGATGATGCGCTGGCCCTGTCGTTCCCCGATGCCAGTTTTGATGTGGTCTGGTCGGTCGAGGCAGGGCCGCACATGCCGGATAAGGCACTCTTTGCCCGAGAGCTCATGCGCGTGCTGAAACCGGGCGGCATTCTGGTTGTGGCCGATTGGAATCAGCGGGACGCTCGCCAGGTTCCACTCAATTGGTGGGAACAGCCGGTGATGCGGCAACTGCTGGATCAGTGGGCTCATCCGGCGTTTGCCAGCATTGAAGAGTTTTCAGAATTACTGGAGGCGACCGGACTGGTAGCGGGTGACGTCACCACAGCCGATTGGACTGCCGAAACCTTACCTTCATGGCTCGATTCGATCTGGCAGGGAATTGCCCGTCCGGCAGGGCTTGTCCGGTTCGGCGTGAGTGGGTTGATTAAATCATTACGAGAAGTGCCCACGATTCTGTTAATGCGTCTGGCATTCGGGGCAGGGCTGTGTCGCTTCGGCATGTTTCGGGCCGTGCATGCCAATGTCCCGACGACTGCGCGGTTGTCTGCGCAGACGGATGACAGGCTAGTACGGTCCTGAAGATTACGACGCTATGAGGTGGGATCTATGAGTTTCTACGACATCGACTTGGTCACAATCGACGGCACGCCGCGGAAGATGGATGTCTACCGCGGCAAGACACTGCTCATCGTGAATGTCGCGAGCCAGTGCGGCTTCACGCCGCAGTATGAGGGACTCCAGGCGCTCTACGGAAAATTCAAAGATCGGGGTCTCGTGGTGCTCGGGTTCCCCTGTAACCAGTTCGGACAGCAGGAGCCGGGCGGCGAAGCGGAGATTGAACAGTTCTGCACCAGGAACTTCAGTGTCACCTTTCCGATGTTCGCAAAGATCGACGTAAACGGCGCGAACGCACACCCGCTCTATCAATATCTGAAATCGGAGAAGCCCGGAATTCTCGGGACCGAGGCGATCAAATGGAACTTCACCAAGTTCCTCGTCGGTGCCGACGGCACGGTCCTCAAACGCTATGCGCCGGGTGATAAGCCGGAGACGATTGCGGCGGACCTGTCCATGAAGCTCTAGGCGACCGGGATGTGAGCGAGAACGTGTCTGGCCGACTACGTGCGCGGCTGTTGAAGGGGATCTTCCCACCGGAGATTGGGGAAGCGGGCGAAGTCGCGATCGGTAGAGCAAAGAGTCAGGCCATGCTCGATGGCCAAGGCTGCCAGATGCGCATCGGGCACCAGGTTTGAGCGTCCGAGGGCATCCGTAAGGAAAGAGCCAAGGATCTCTCGATGGCGTTCCGTAGGTTGTGGAATCCAGGCGACAGGGCAGGTCAGCCAATCGTCGACCTGTTTCCAGGCCTTTGAGATCGGTTGCGGATGCTCAAAGATGCGCGGGTTTGAGACCAGGCGGACGAAACTGAGTAACGTGGGCCATGGCAATCCCACCGGGGTTGGTCCATTCAAGCGGGAATCAAGCCAGCTGCGTGCGGCGTGATGCTGACTCAGGGACGTGACGTGTGCGTAGACGAGCAGATTTGCGTCGAGCAGAATCATCGAAAGGCTTCGTCTTCAGCCGTGGCCAGCACGTCAGCCACATCATCCAAGCTGCCCACAAGGCAGCGCCCCAGCGAAATACCTTTGGTCCGGAAGGGCTTCTTGGGCCGTGCCGGTGGCCCCAGGAGATCTTTAAGCCCCTGGCGCATCGCATCGTTGACCACGGTCTTGAGGCTGGCTTTGCGGACTTTCTGTGCCCGCTTCAACAGTGCGGCCACATCGTTGTCCAGGCTAAGTGTCGTACGCATGCATCACAGCATAAGAGTCATGATGTCGTGATGTCAATCAGAATGGCCTAAGTCGGCATCAAGGAAAGAATGGGGGGAGAGAAGCGGTGACCTGCTGCTCTTTTTAAGAGAGGCAGGTCGACTGCGCGAAAGAAGGGTGAACCGTGGAAAGAACCGGAGGGCGTGGCGGCGGCTGGGGGCGTCGAGAAGCGAAGTCGTTGCCTGCTTGGAAATTCAGAATGTCTCCGTTTTATCTGCCAGCCTTCAGCGGGCAGGTTTCAGTCTCCACTAGGCAATCCGCGGTGCATTAACTATAATGAGGCCTGTGACGGATCAGGATTCGACCGCAGTGAGGTAACGGGCTATGGCAACGAGAAGCTATACCGCGATCGTCGAAAAGGAAGGCTCGGGCTATGTTGCGCTCTGCCCAGAACTGGATGTAGCTAGTCAAGGAGAGACGGTCGAATCGGCCACGGCCAATCTCAAAGAAGCGGTCGAACTGTTTCTCGAATGCGCCGATCCCGCCGAAGTCGAACGCCGGCTCCACACACAGGTTTTTGTCACCCGCTTCGAAGCGGCCCATGGGTAAACTCCGCGTCCTTTCCGGACGAGACGTCTGCCGTATCCTCGAACAACACGATTTTCAGATCGTCCGTCAACGCGGAAGCCACATCGTGATGCAACGGCATACCGATCGCGGCACCGTCACCGTTCCAATTCCCGATCACTCTGAGATTCGAATCGGAACGCTGCAATCAATCATTCGGCAAAGCGGAGTCCCTCGCACCGCCTTCGAGATCTAACAGGCTGCGGGAAAACTCCCTTGGGCTCCACAAGCCATCACGAATCGCGGGGTGTGAGACGACGCCACATAGCCATACAGGATGCTCAAAATGGCTGTCCAGCGACGCGAGAACAAAGCTGGCGGACTTTTTCAGGATCCTGCTAACTCGTTGTAGGGGAACGCGTATGTCCCCGTTGAGGGGAAGAAAAAAGAGCGGGAGTCGCCCGACGCGGCGATTCAGGACATGGTAGGCGAGGTCGCCGGCGGCAAGGCGTGGACGGCGCGGCATGGGGGATCTTGCAGCGAAGACGTGGCCGTTGTGTCAAGAAAAGACTCCTGAGCTGGCCCGGATCTCGTGGACACCAGGTTAAGACCCACGAATGCGTCGTTCGAACTCCAGCGGACTCAGATAGCCGAGGCTCTGATGGGGCCGCTGGCGGTTGTAGAAGCCCTCAATAAACGCAAAGATCTCTCGACTGGCTTCCTCCCGCGTGTGATACCGCTGGTGGTGAATGAGTTCATTCTTCAACGTGCTGAAGAAGCTCTCCGCCACCGCATTGTCATAACAGTTGCCCTTCCGACTCATGCTCGGCGTGATACCAAACATGCTGAGCTGCTGTTGATAGGCCCCACAGCTATACTGAGCCCCTTGATCGGAGTGATGGATTAAGCCGGGTCGGACTTGGCGCTGGCGGACAGCCATCGCCAACGCTGTGAGCGTCAACTGTTGATCCGGCTTCTCCCGCATAGCCCAGCCGATCACTCGGCGCGAGCAAAGATCCAGGATCACCGCCACATACAACCAGCCGGCACGGGTGGAGACCAACGTGATATCCCCCACCCAGATGCGGTTGAGTGTCGTCGCCACAAACTGCTGGTTGAGCAGATTGGGGGCGGGAGGCGGGAGCTGATGATGCTCTACGATAACCCGGAAGCGCCGTACACGTTTAGCTTCCAGCTGACCGACCTTGCGCAGCCGTGCCACGCGATGCCGCCCACAGGCAATCCCGCGATCTGTGATCTCCCGCCAGAGCTTCACGGCGCCGTACTGCTCTCGCATCTCCTGATGCACGGAACGCAGCAGGGGCAAGAGCCGCTGATCCTCGGCCGCCCGCGCACTCACCGGACGCTCCCGCCACGCATAGTAGCCGCTGCGGCTCACAGCCAGCGCGGCACAGAGCCGTGTCACGCGATGCACAGACTCGTGAGTCCGGATGAACGCGTACTTCACGTGGACTCCTGCGCGAAGTACTTCGCCGCTTTTTTTAAAATGTCGCGCTCCTCGGTGACCCGCGCCAACTCGCGCGTGAGCCGTGCCAGTTCTGCCGCGGGTTCGGCCTGCCGACCGGAGCCTGGAAAGGCGCCGCCATGCCCCGCGACCGCTTTCTGCCACTTGTAGAGCCGATTGCGGGGAATGCCGAGTTCCCGGGCGATCTCGGCAGCAGGCCGTTGCCCGGCGTTGAGCAGCTGCACTGCCTGTCGTTTAAACTCGGGCGTGAATCGTCGTCGTTCTGCCATCTCACACCTCCGTGGGGGCGTATCGTGCCCCCTTTTGAGGTGTCCGTCAAACCCGGGCTAGCTCATCCCGACCCCTTTTCTATCCCGCGCCCGACACGACGATTCAGGACATGATAGGCGAGGTCGCCGGCGGCGAGGCGTGGACGGCGTGGCATGGGGGATCTTGTAGCGAAGACGCGGCCGTCATGTCAAGAAAAGACTCCCGACCCCTTTTATTGGTCCCTCTGAGGGTTCGATACTCGCTGGAGTCCAACGGCGATCTCGAGATCTTGGATGATCTTCAATGGGCCGACTGGAGTAGGAACGGGCATTTACTCGTGGCGACACGATCGGGCCTGCTGCAAATTAGAAATCTTGAGAGCAACGGTTTCCCGATTCTCTTTGAGGCCGATCTCTCGAACCTAGAACCAACCCCCACCGCGGCACCAGACTGGGCGCAGCGCTGGTAATCGTCCGGGTAAGTCAGAGCCCAAAGATGGATGGGCCCAGTCTCTTGATCGTGCATCAATGCGCAACAGGCAGGCAATGTCCTGGGCGCGCAAGTATGGACTCATGGCATGGACCATGGAATGCACAGAACAAGACTTGCTCCCAGCTTGCGTATTATGCAGGCCATAGCGCCGATGAATCATGGCGAGGCGTAGACTGGTATTGAAAGTTGTTCCCGCATGAATCAATGGTTCCTGCCACCATTTTCCGGTCTTTCCCCCATCAATCGATCTTTGAAGCTGTTCGAGATTGCCGGCGCAGAGTTTCGACTGCTGCCACAACCGCGACGGAATCCGGGGCCAGTTCTCCCCATTCCTGCCAGAAGTTACGGGTCTGACTCAGTGGCTCGATAGTAGGGAATTTCAACTTGATTCGCGCTGGGAGAAGGATCGCGTCGCCCAGTAACAAAGCCTCCCCGGTGTCGAGCAGCGGCAAACCGTCGAGGACACCCGCCAGCGAATCAGGCATAAGGCGACGGACAACGTTTTGATCCTGATCGTTCGTCAGGCGGAGGATGAGGAAGTTGTTGCACTGGCTGAGGATGGTGCGGCTCACGTCCGACGGGCGTTGACTTACCACTAGCAGGGAGACGCCATACTTTCGGCCTTCCTTAGCGATGCGCTCGAAGGAGTAAAGCGCCTGTTTCTCAACTGCGTCCGCGTCGTCACGGACCGGCAGGTACAGGTGGGCTTCGTCGCACACGAACACGAATGGTGTTCGCTTCTCCGGCTCCATCCAAAATTGAACATCATACAACAGTCGTGCGAATACCCCTGTGACGACGGGTAGCACGTCCGACGGAACTTCAGAGAAGTCAACCACCTTAATGCCGTGCTTGTCCCCACCGGGGGCTAGTAGTTTTGCAACTTGTTTTGCGAGCCAGTCGTACTTGAGAGCAGCCTCCATCGGCTTGAACATGAATCCGTAACGGCGATCTTCGACTTTGGCCTCCAAGCGAGAGATAAAGCGCGTAAGCCGTCCTTCCCATTCACCCTTTACTTCTTTACCTGTCGTCCCTGTGCCCTTCGCCGTATCATCGTGCTTGAGCTTTTTGAGCAGCTCCGGTAGCTCATATGGAATTGGCGAGTCGACGGTGAAGGTGGCCCTCACATCGTGTTTCTTCTCCGATTTGAGTGTGCCTTCCTTCAAATCTCGTACGTGCAAGGTGAACCTGGATGCTTGATTAGGCGCATTCTGATCGCTGCGGTCCAAGATCATCGAGAGCATTTCTTCCCGATTCAGGAGCCAATACGGCAGAAAAAGAACATTTTCCGCTGGCTTGGTAAGATCACCAGGACCTGCAATCTTGAATGCGGCCGCGATAGGAGTTGAAGTTGGACCTTCCTTAGGAGCTGGCGGGTCCGCGAGTGAAGCGTATTCGCCGTGCATGTCGAACACGATGATGTTCGCGTGCTTGCGGGCGTGTGCACGCTCTAAAATCAACGACACCGCACAGCTCTTGCCCGAGCCAGTGCTCCCCAGGATCGCCGCGTGCCTCTGGAAGAAGCGATCGCCATTGGCGATCGCAGTGGCTGAGTGGTCAATAACAAAGTGACCGAGTTCGAGCCGCTGCTTCGGATCTAAGTCCTTGCCCAGTAATCCCATGAACCGCTGAAGATTGCCGCCTTCGATGAGAAAGCAATCGCGATCGATTTGTGGAAATGAATCAGCGCCACGCTTAAACCGATTGTGCACGGTTCCCTCAATCGTGCGGTAGGTACCAAGCAAGACGGTCCGGAGCGCGTCGTCTGGCACGACTTCCATCGCGAGAGTTGTGGGTGCCATCGGATCAGGATGTGCGATCTGCTCACGTAGATGCCGAGTCACACGTTCGGTCATGCCGATCAGGAACTCCTGAGCGGTCGTCCCCTGAATCGCGACGAGGCTACCCACCGAAGCCCGCGGTAAGAGTGCAGCATTTTCCACTGCGATGAGTACGCGGGTTGTGTCTACGGATACGACCTTCCCGAGCCTGCTTGGTGTGTCGAAAGTCAGTATGGGTGCATCGCTCATGTTAGTAGCTCCCTTGCCATAATGCCCAAATCCCACAAATCTTGTCCTGGATGCTCGAATCGGTGTCCCTTTGTCACCATCAGGACTCCAGGCGATATGGGTGAGTTCGAGAGACAAACACAGCGGGGCGATTCCTCCGCCAGCGCCTCGACCTTCGCGCTCGCCGTTCGGCTCAGGATGAGCGTGGGCGTGCCGTCTCGAATTCGCTTCACGAGATGGTTTTGCAGGTGATCGTCATTGAACCCGTATCCCACAATCAGTAGCCGCCCGGCCTGCCTTATGTGGTCGTTGGCCAATTCTCGATGCTTGTCAAAGGGCGAGTTGTAGCCAGCTCGATACTTATTAAGACCAGGCGTTATGATGAGGCGTTCCGCGTCCAGATCCAAACTGCAGCGCCGCACATCCGTGCCGAATTGATACCAGTCAAAGCTCCCATGTGGCTTTAGGACGATCGCTCGCGGGAAGTGATCGAGGACCGTGATTTTGGCACGCGATGTGATGCCCCGGCATGATCCCATGCAACTTCGAACATGGTCGAACTCCCCCGCATAGTGCCCAACGGCTGTGCTGTCCACGTGGAATCCTGCCATTTCGCAGGCGACTTCGATTAGGCGGTCGTAGTTGGGGGTCAGAATCGGCAAGCCAGCCGTTGGCTTTAGTATCTTGGTTAGAAATGTTGTCAGGCGAAGGGTGCGCTCCCTACGAATCACCGCGCTCATGATTGCTCGCTCCTGCGGAATCAGTAGTTCGCACGTCTTTTGTGCAATCCAGAGCTCAAGCGTGTCAGATGGCGGCCGGTGCAGCAATGCAGCTTCCAAGCCTTCACCTGCATTTAACAATGCCTTGATCTGGCTCCACAGAGTTGCGTCAGTTCCCTTTAATTCGCTCGATTCGTTGGTGAGATGTGTTGCAAGCGCGGGCATTCCCGGCAACCCCTCAGCGGAGGAAAGGCCGGATCCGATGACCAACGCCAGACCATCGGTGAAATGCTCCTGAGCAAACTTGACCAGTGCGACGTAGTTCATATTCCTGCTCAACGAGGAAATCGTCTCAGTCGCAGTAAAATTGCGCTGTCTTGCGCATCTTAGGGACGCTGATTATAGGAGGGCAACGGTCAAGCTGCAAGGTGAGACGTAGGGCCTTCAGCGCAGTATTTTAGTGGCGCGAGTACAGGGAGTGTTAGTGTAGGCTTCTCCTCTATCCTCTTCCCGCTCTCTCCCCACCTCCCATTGAAGGGGGGTGGGCAGGGTGTGGCGGCGGCTTGGGGTGTCGAGAAGCGAAGTCTTTACTTGCTTGGAAATTCAGAATGTCCTCGTCTTATCTTCCGAGTGGGCTGATCACTGCATAGCCAGTTTATTTCCGATCTGCAGCTTTGCGGCTAAGTGAAGACAAGTTTTCTATGAGGTCTTCGAAGCGTGTGGGGTCGTACCCCATCACAAACGCGATGACAGAGAAGAGTCCGGCAAGCCGAATGAACTGGTCAGCGCTTGTCTTTTCAAAAGGGGAAGAGATTGCCAGGAGAATGCCCGAAATAATGGCGAGATAAACAAGGAAGCCGCGCAACATCGAAGAAACTGGCGATTCGGCGAGGTAGGAAGCGCGCACCGACAATCTCTTAGCTAATTCTAGGTTGCCCTCCTTCTCAGCGTTCCGAATCTGCTCATGCAACCCCTTGTGATCGCACATCAAGCTAGCGCAACCTCCAAGCAATCCCGCTAACATGCTGAGTAGCGCCACGCTTGTAGGGGTGTACAACAAAGCTGCGAGTAACAAATTAGTACCTGTGACATCATTGTCGAGCAGCGCTTCACGGTATGGTTCGGAGTCGATTAGGAGGCCAGCGGAGAAAAGCCCAACCCAAGTCAGCATGCTGACGATGCCAATTGCCATTACGGTGGTTCGATTATTGGTGGGCTGATGTTCAGGGTGCATCCACTGTCCTCGCTTGGGTGCCACCAGGTTTTGCGTAGACGGTTGAGTCAAGATTTCTCATCGCGTTGACGTATGTTTTGCAACGGTCTCGAGGGATGGGAAACGGTGTCGGGAATCAATCCGAAATAGAATTCATGGCCGTCGATTCAATCAATGGTTCCTGCCGCCATTTTCTGTTCTCATCGGTATGGGCGTCTCATTGTTGTTTGACGATCTTGTTGCATTCATCGGCCTTCTTTGACGAGAAGTTATCGCAAAGGTCTAAATGGAGTGAGCCATCGTCGAATCTGGCTTTGAGGTGATTATTTACCATTGTGGCACCGAGGTCCACATAGGCCTTGAACTGGGTTGGTGTGAAGCTTTGATATATGGTGGAAAACTGTGGGAATTCACAGGGGTACCAATACTGAACATCGCAGATATCAGCTGTGGCCTTGGCGAAATAGTCTGCAGCGTATGTGCCAACTTGCCTTTTAACAGCATCGCGTTTGGGGTCTGACATGTGTGCCCAACCTTTGAAGAGGTTTTCATCAATAGCCATTTTGATATATGTGACTTTGATTTGATTCCATTCTATTTTGTCCGATTCACCAAGGGTTGGGAAATGGCCGATCATTCCCTTGATGACCGGATGTTGTCCTGAGAAGCAGCAGCGGGGAATACCTGGGCGACGGCTTTCGGCGTCACCACGCGCGCCTGGAAGTTCTGAGTTGTGCTGCAGTATTTTTTCAATGCGTTCGATATCTGTGTCGCGGCAGCCATTTCGGCGGGTTTTTTCGCAGAAGTCTGTAGATTTGAGGGCCATGGTTACTTGAAGCTCTCGTTCGATGTTATGTTTCAGCTTAAAGTAGCTCTCAAATTCATAGTTGGGGTCGTATTCTCCATCGACTATTATGAGTTGCTCACACTGACGGCGAATAAGGGGGTAGGCTGCAAGATTTTCCTGGTGTCCTCCATCCGATAAATAAATGTCGGAACCGTACAAGTCACGGTTGTAGGACTCGGTGAAGAAATAGAATGGGAAAGGTGCTAGCTTTGTTAGCGAGCGGCGCCATTGTGGGCGCGTGTCGTTGTAGTTCTTAATGTAGTAGCCGTAGTCTGCATTGAACCCAGAAGATAAGAATCGTTGTGCACTGCCGGAAACCTTGTGGCTGCTGTCCGGAGCAGCTCCCGATACGGCGGTGATTTTTTCGATTTCTAGGGTCGGCGCCCTCTGGCCATCCTTGTCATTATCATCATTGATTTTAACATAGGTGAATCCGTCGTTGCCTATATGGACCGGTGTGAATTCAAACACTGTATTACTTAGGAGGCTTTCCATATGGAAATTATTCTCGTCTATGCGTGATGTGGTCGTGATAATAAAATAGGGCATCTTGTTAGACTGGATTTTGGCATTTAGCTGTTTCAGCGAGTACGATGCCCCACCCTGGAACGTGTTTCTTAGGTTCGATCGATACAGGTAGCGGCCGAAGTTTGTATTGGTATGTGAGCCCCAGATTCCGTTGAGGATAAGGTTTAGGGGACTAGCAACGACGACGTTGCCGATGAGCGAGGCGGTATATGCACCAAAGCCAAGAAAGCTCGCCTTGTCCTGGAGCACAGTTTGGAAAAATCCATCCTCCTCGAATAAATTTGTGTCTCCATCGGTGCCTCCAGGATGCTGCGTGTAGTACCAGGATACGGCATACGCGCCACCTGAGGTGCCTGAGATAATGTCAGTATAGCTGAGTAATGTCTTGTTGGTTCCCGTCACAGAGGTTTTGTGCAGACCTTTTAGAACGCCAATTCCAAATGCTGCTGAGCGAATCCCACCTCCCGAAATAGCTACGCAGACAAGTGGGCGTTGTTTGGAGGAGACCGTCTCGCCGCGTCCTCGGTTGTAGGGCCATTCATTCTCCTTGTACCACTCCAGTTTTGTGTTGTTTGCTTTTGCGCGTACGCAGTCCTCCGGTGCCTCTAGGTTCAGACTCGGTTCTTCTGATTTCCACTTTGAGCAATCTGTAGGGGTCCCCTCTAGTGGTGAGCCGATAACATGGCCGGGGGGTGCGATTTGTGGAACTTCGCAGCCGATAAGTGTTGTAGAGAGAGCCATGATTAGGAACAGGCTTGTTAAAGACCTCATTTGCCACTCCTCTTTCCCAATGAGCGGGGGACTGTGTTGCCCTACTTGAACTCCACGGATACCTTCATGTCAGCTGCGGGTTTGATTGTGCACGTCAAGTCGGTATTGCAAGAAGGTGAGCTCCAGTGCGGCAACTTGCCAGTGGCCAGAGCTGTCGCCATTAACAGGGTGTCCTTGTCTCTCAAGACCTTCTGTGTCGGGCAGGCCTTTTTCTCTGAGCAGGTTACCGCTGTGTTTTCCCAATCCGTATACTTGACCGAGCCCTGTCCTTTAACGTCTAGATCAAAACGTACCTTCTCGAAACTCAGGGTTAAGTCTTTTGCGCCGCGTAGTGTGTAGTTGCCATTTCGAGCTTGGACCTCCACAATAAACTTCCGCAAGCCGTGATCTCGTAGGTCTGTTGGAATATCAGCCTTCATAGTCGCACCCTCCATCGAAGATAGGCGAAGAGTGTCCACGTTGCCACTAGCGACATCAGTAAGCCGTAGTCTCAGTTCACCTGCTGAGAGTTTTTGAGAGTCAGGAGCCGAATTGAGCGTTGCAATAATAGCCGTAGGGTTGGAAGCTTCATTTGATGCTATCGTGGTCAAACTGAAAGATGCCAGCTCTCGTTCCATCGAGGCAGCCTGGATTTCGTTAAATTGTTCCGATTCGCTTTTCGACTGGAATTTCACGATATCGATTCTCTTATGGGTCAGTTCGTCGACTGCTGCCCCAACCTCTCGCCGAATCATAGCGGCACTGGCACTATAATCTCCGGTGGTCTGAGTCCCTGCGGTGCTCTCTGCCAACCTGAGGGTTTGATCGATCTTCATGCCAGCCACTTCGTATGCTTCGTATAGCGCATCGTTCTTGCTGTAACCAAGTAAGCCACTGATAAAAGCACCGGCGATTGGAATAATCTTGAATGCGTCAGAGTTTGTATGCCCCAACGCTGAGAATCCTGCCAAGGCTCCTACGCTCACCAATGCGACCACTCCACCCAGATAAATAACATTTCGATTCAATATGGCACGGGCGCGGGCGTAACTGCGGTAATCCTGTGCCCAGAGGGTGGCTTCCCAGTACTGAATGCATTCAGCGCTGGCTGTACCTTTATTGTATTGCTTGCAGCGTCCCTCTGCTGCATCGTAGAAATCAGACCGCTCCTCAAGTCGGGGTGGTAACAGCCCAATTTCCCGCGTGATGTCAAAATGCGTTCCTGTGCATCCGGGCAATAGCGACAAGATAAGTGCTGATACTAGAGCCAGCTTAGGAAGCTTCATTGCAATCCACATGAAGTATGCGCGCGCTGCGTTCTTTCCAGGCAATGAGATGAAATAGAAGGGGCACCCATCTCACAGGCTTGTCTCCATCCAGGCAATGAATGGTTGACGGTTTCCAAGGTCGGCGTTTGGTTGGCCGCTTTGAAATGCCGTCCTGTCATGCAGAGCCAGCCATCACGTGCCATCCCGATCTCGGCTTCTCGTCGCCGACACTGTCGGATCAAGAACGCCTTTCATGGTTTCGCCGCGGTCTTGAAAAAGGTCGCGTTGCTAATGTGCCGCGAGTGGTTGAATGCTCTTGGCCCGTCGATTTCTGATCGGTGCTTCACATTTATAGGCCTACCGGTTCCACGGGAATGCGTTCGGACGATCCGGATTATGCGGGTCTTCGGGCCGCTCGAGATCTTCTTTGAACGCTGTTGAGAATTCATTGCGCAGATAGGCATCAAAGACCAGGCGATCGGTGAACGACAGGCGCAGCGGCGTCTGGTGGCGGCTGGATGGTTTGCGCGCCACTTCCACGATCGTGGCATTGGTAAAGCCTATGCGGTCGAAGGCTTGATAGATCTCGTCGCGCTTCCAGAATGCAAGATTTCCGACTATGTATTTGAGGGGCACAATCGTGCTGTAGTCGAGGAGCGTTGAAAAGGCGCCCGCGACGACTCCGACTTTAGACGTGCCATCTTGATTCGCGCCCAAGTTGGTATTGAGGAAGACCTTGAAGGCTTCAGGGTATCGCGGGTCGACAAAGGCTTGACCTATGCTTGGTCCCGCAATGCCGACGGCTTTTACGACGCGGTAATTATGGTGCGTGAGGAAAGGATGCGAAAAGGGGTCGGGAGTCTTTGTTTGGGAGCGATGGCTCGTAATGCGGGAAATTGTCACCAGAGTTTCGCAGAGGCTCCTGGCAAAGCTCATGTTGTCGATATGCCGAGAGGGATTGAATGTTCCTGGCCCGCCGCTTTCTGATCGGTGCTCCACAGTGCCTCCTGCGAGTCCACAGCCGCCAATATTCTGAGCAGGCGCATAGCTGACCCTCTAAGGACGTTCGGCTTTGTTGAGATTCGCATTTCCTTCCGATTTCACCTGCGAACCCCATGTACTAAGTGATTGAAAATGGAAAGTAACTATGTTTGTGCGGCGGGAAGGTAGCAGAGGGACAAACTTAAAAATATACCTCGGAAGCGTAAGTACGGTTTTGCCTACTTCCGATTAGGTCCATACGGTTCTATTCATGCTAGGACCGGTAGGCAGGTGGGATGTCTGGATCGGGTGGGGGATCGAGGGTGGTCGTCGTGTCTATCGCATCAAGGTGAAGGGGATTCGCAAGAGGAATGGCGGCCTTGGGCAGGCACGCCGGGTATTCCCCTGTCGTGGCAGTGGTGCAAACGGATTGTGCTGTGACGATGGCGGGCTGAGCCGCGGCTTACCCCTTTAATCCAGCCAGCTTGCGGATCGCGGCGATGCCGGGGAGAAAGAAGTAGGCGCCGCCGCGCATCTGGACGAATCGAGGCATGTCGGAATAGGTGCAACGGGCCGGCTCCTTTTGCACGGTGAAGGTGGCTTTCTCGCCGTCCAATACGCCGATGAGCGGGTCGGGGTCGTCATAGAGTCCGCCGAACTTTGGATTATTGGCCCAGAGGTTTTGTATGAATTCAAATTGGCGGTCGATCGCCGCATTCAGGCAGATGAAGTGCAGGCCGCGCTCGGCCTGATCGTCCGGAATCTTCATCAGCTTTGCCGGATCCATATCCTCGACGAGCGGCGTGCCATACGAGCGCCCGCGGCGAACGATCCGGTGCTGATTCGATAGTTCCAATGATTGTCGGGGATCGTCATTCAAGACATCGCGCGGGTTGGTCCTTCGAATATGAGAGCCGACCGGGCAATGGAAACCGTGGGGGTCGGGATGCTTCGGATGGCCGGCATAGACAAACCCGTCATGCGTCTGCAACGACGCCTGAGGTCCTTCAGGTGATTCGACGAGCGGCGTCCCATCGGGCCAGCGTCCGACCATTTTCGCTGCGAGCTCGACGGCGCTGCACCTCTTCTCGGTAGCCTGCCGGGCGACGTAGTTCCAAAACCCCACGACGTCCTGGTGTAATTGTCGGAAGACCAAAAACGTACCGTTGCGTCCGAACCCTTGGCCGTTGGCGTCGGTGGGACCTTCCGGCAATTCACCATAGGTATTGGCATACCCGAGTAAAATTTCACCGGTGGGAATGATGTTGCCCGGGACGGCGTGACCATCCTCCCGTGATGGCATGCCGGCGATATGTGGTTGGGCGATCCCGTCGCGGAAGCCGAAATGTTCCTTTGGTCCATTTGGGTTTCCTGTGGGATCACATTCGGGACCGGCCAGGAACACGGTGTCGAGAGCTGTGATCCTATGCAGCCCGGACGTGTCGAGTTCATCCAGTACCGATTTCTTTATGTGAGACAACGTCGGGGCGTCTTTGGCATAGATCAATAGCATGAGGTGCAACTTACGGTCTGTCTCGCAGAGCCCTTCCGCGTCCGCATTGGGTTGACAGGGCGCGCTGCCCCAACGCCAGTTGGCGGCATTGCTGGCGCCACGATCTCCAAGGAGACGCTCTCGATGCACTGTCGCCATGCCCTCGCGAAAGGCGAGGGGGAATTGATCGAGAGTCTCTTTGCCGACACTGAGCGTCTGTAGCCCCTGATAGGTCAGGGCGAGGTGCAGCGCACTCGCTCGATCCCGCTTGTCATGGCCCGGTGCCGTCGCGGGCTCGATACGGTCGGCTAGCTTTGAGAGCCAGGTTCGTGCGTGGAGCGCATCCGTCACGGTGAGCAGGACAAATTCCGCCGCAGGCAACTCTTTGTACCCGCGTTGCACCAATCCTTGGATGTCGTGAAATTCCACTTCGGGGGTAGCGGAGAGTCCCATCCTTCACCTCACTTCACAATAAATGATGACGCATAGGCTACTTGATGATCGCCGTCGTTTCACAGTCATGCCTCACAACTTCCTCAGCCATGTGCCCAGTGCGGCACCGGTGTGCGTTGTAAACAGCCCGCGGGCGATCTCGGTATTGTTATTGACGTTGACGACGCTCAAAAGAGGATACGCGCTATACCAGACCTGGGTCGGTACCTGATGGTCTCTGGTCCATTTCTTAAATTCCTGTTCCCGGCGTGCCCCTTGTTCGAACAGGCGCTTCGCCGATTGACTCCCGGTCTGCGATTGGGGCAGAAGGAGCCTGATGGCACGGGGAATGACAGTCCAGGCGGGAACCCTGGTTTGAGGGAAAAAGGTCGTGTTGCACCAGATGCCGGTCAGCCCGTCTGAGGCCAGATCGATAAAGTCTCCGAGATAGCTCTCCCAACTGAAGTCATAATTGCTGAAGAAGAGCAGTCGTCGGTCATCGTCGATGAGGACCCAGCGCGCAAAATGAATGGTCGGGATGTTGCCCAGCTTGCCTTCCACAAAAATCCGACTCCCCAGTAGATTGACGGCCCACAAGATAAACCGCAGTGTGCGCAGGCGTAACTTTCCGGGCTTGATGTTGACGACGTGGGTCATCTGGTTTTGTATCAGCCCGCGTCTGTTCTCCAGGTCGGTGACGATCATCAGCCGCTTGCGGCTCCGATCGGAGACATAGGGGTCTTTCGAGCCGTCAACGTCCGGAGGAGGCCCTTGCCGGTTGAGCAACTCGCGCTCACGAGTCCGATCGCTCCCGTCGAGCCTATTCAATGCCGTTCCCCACAGGCCGATAACCAGTACCAGCAGAAGAATCAGCACTACTGTGCTCGCCGCCACACAACCAACAAGCCACATGGGTGCGAACAATATGAATGCCAGGATGGCGCCGGCAATCACCCACAACAGTTTTGAGTTGAGCTGAGGTTTCTTCTGTGGCTCACCGGCTGTTGAAGCCGATCTCCATCCGCTCTGGCCGGCCGACCGCCGTACCCTGGTCACTGTGTCTTCAGCCGTGACCGGGTGTGGGAGGGTGTCCAATTCCTTTCCCAATACCTTGCGCAACTCCTCTTCGCTCTGGTTCGAGGCTCCCCAGATTTGTTGGACAGACCGGCCGGGATGTCCACGGTAGAAGGCCTCGTAGGGACGCTGGGCATCGAGCAGATAGGACTTCAAGCCGCCGGGGGCAGGTGCAGGGTCGCAGAAGGAGAAGACCGCTTCCAATGCTGCGCCGGCTACTCCAATCAGTTCGTCCACATGCGCGTGGAGCGGACCGTCATAGTCCGTTGCAAAGGCGAGTGTGGCGCCGATACGACGTCCCTCAGCGTCCGTGGCTGCTTCCAGTAACACCCAGCGCAGGAAGTGCACGGTTGTTAATTTGTGAAACTCGATGAAACATCTTTCCTTCGCTCGTGCGGGAGCGGGCGGGAGAAGCTTGTGCACCTTCTCCATGAGGACCTCCCGCTCTTTGGTAATGTTCTGGCCCACGGCATTCAGCAGTTGCCGTAAGGGCACCACGTTCTCATCCCTCACAGGGAACAGAACCGTGAGTGCTGATTGTTCCGGCATGGAAGGCGCCTCCTCTGTTCTTACTCCATGGTCAGGTTCGTGCCGAAAACGTGAGGATCATCCGGTCTGGAAATGGACCGTCATAGGCGATGCGGCCGTCCCAACCGGAAGCGCGACGTACGTCGGCTAACCGGAGCATGCCTGCGACGATCAACGGGATTTGAATGCCGCTCACGTACCGGCCTTGGCAGGCATGGAGGCCCGCGCTAAAGTGAAGATACTGCCTGGGATCGCGATCAATGCGGAACGATCCGGGATCGGGGAATAGGTCCGGGTCGAACATCGCGGAGGATGTTCCGAGATACACCGTCTGCCCTCCCGAGAGTGTTCGCCGGCGCGATGTCCCTTGTCCGATCACGGCTCCAGGCTGGCTATGCCGGATGACGATCGGATTGTGGGGATTGAACCGCAAAGCTTCCCACACATATCGCGCGACCGTGTCCTCGTTGCCGGTTTCGGCTGCCTGTCTTGCCCCGGCTAATTCTTTCGGCCGTCGCAGGAGTTGGTCGATGACCTTGGCCGCGGCTGCGCTCGTGGTATCAACTGCACCGACGATTAAGCCGGAGATGTTTCGCCTGATGCAATCGTCGTCCAGCCACTCCATTCCAGGCAGTCCCTGACATCGAATCATACGGGCCAAGACGTCGTCATTCGCCTGGCCTGGATTGGCCGCGATCTCTGCTTTGCGTCGTGCAATCCACCCCAACAGGTAAGGCCGCATTTCTTCATACGAGGTCACGGCTTTCCGTGCGACTGCCGTATCGTCGGTCAGGTTGAGGAAGAGATCGTGGAAGAGCGTGCGCATCCAACGACGCATGACCGTATCGTCCGGGCCCGGCACTCCAAAGTATTCTCCGACCACCTGGAGCGGAACACGTCCTGTGAGGTCCTCGACCGCATCCATCCATCCGCGCGGCGTGACTCGATCGAGGCATTCCTGCACGCGAGCGGTGACAATTTCACGGATGCGAGCGACGTCTTCCCGTTTCATCACGCGGTTGAGGAGTTCCTTTTCACGGTCGTGCTGAGGGGAGCGATCCATACTGAGCACAAAGGGGCCGTTGTCACGGTTGGTTCTTTCGGCATTGATTTCCGAGATCGTCAATTCTGTGTCGCGGGCCAGCCCGTCGGTCACATCCGCATGGCGGCTCACGATGACGAGTTGGCCGATCTGAATAATTGGCGCCAGCCGGCGGAGGAGTGCATTAAGCGGGCGTAAGAAAACCGGACCGGTAAGCCAGGCTGCCAGCGTAGCCTTACGCGGTATCCAGCGTGAGCAGAACGTGCCAGGCGCAGGAGTTGTGGCGCTTCCGATGTCGCTCATACGGTCTGTTTCCCGGTCTCATCAGGGTGATGTATTCCTTGTGCGGTGTCCAAACATCCGTTCGACAATATACAAGGAAGCTCGCATATGCGCCTGTCCGCTCTCCGAACAAGGAGTGAAGCGGATCCGGTCACAACGTCTTCATGTACTCGATCAGCGGCCACACTTCCGTATCCAAATCGAGCGCTCCGCCATAGGTCGTGTTGTCATGTCCCGTGTTCAGGTTCCCCGGGATACTGGGGTCCAGCCAGGTTCCGCTTTTATCCTCGGTGTCGAAGCCGACGTGCTTCGGGTCGAACTGTCTGCTTCCGACGTAAAACGGCTTGCGTTCCCCGGACACGAGGAGCTGATAGAGGTTGGGAACGGAGCCATTGTGCAGATAGGGCGCCGTCGCCCAAATTCCATCGAGGGGGCGGCCTTTGTATCGATCCTTCTTCGTCTCATCCCTGCCGAAATCTTTTCCCCAGTGCCAGAAGGCCGAAATGGCTTCTTCCGCAAATGCAAAGACATCTCCGATATGGCTCAAACTGAACACGATATGGTTGACGGCGGGACCGGAGGCGACGGCGACTAACTCTACCGTGCCGTCCGGCTTCCGTAGCCGGCGATGATCGGCATTGGCCACCATGTTCCGGTCGGTCTTGAGTTCCTCGACCGGGGTCATTGTCATCGTGATTCTTCTGAGCGGCTCTTCTCTTTTTTGAGTTGCATGGCAGCTTTCGCATTTCTTTTCGAAGACCACGCGCCCCAGCTCCGCTTTCTTCTGATCGATCGGTCCAAGAATATCCCGTGGCCATGCAGGAGATCGAAGTTTGGTCACGAGTGCCTGTAACGTGCGCTGATTGCTCAACGGAATGGTGCTCGGATCCTGGAACCCGCTGGCATGGGGGTCAAATTTTGCAAATGCGCCGATGCCTTGGACTGCGTTGCGCACCATCGGAATCGCCGGCGCCACGCCGTTCCATTGCGTTTGATTGTGGTGGGACGTGTCCCACAGAAACGGAAAGCTGACCGGGGCATCGGTTTTGAAGCCATCGACCGGCTGACTGCCTGACATGTAAATGAGCTGATTGAAGATCAGCCCGACGGCATCCAATCGCGCAAAACCGGGAGGGGTCGGGGGATCGTTGCGGTCATGCCACGTATCGCGTTCGGTCACGACATGTCCCAACCGTTCGAGCAGAGCCTTATCCCATTCCTCAGGAAAGTGTTTGGCGTACCGTTTGAACTTGTCCCCGTTCTTGAGTCCGTCTTCATAGGTGGCTCTGAGCGCGACTCGAAGGTCCCAGAGAAATTGGGTGACGTCGGCCATCGTCGGCGCGCCATCGACACGGACCTTCTTCGTTTGATACTCGATCCTGGTGGAATGACATGCCGCGCAATTCATGCCAAGCCATTTGCCACGCCACGCCTCTTTCCCTGACGAGATGTCGTTGATGGCGAATCCCAAGGGCCAGTCCTGGACATCCTTGTCGACATCAGAATCCTGATCCCTGTCCGTCTGTTCCAACGGCAAGAATCGCCATTTCTCAAAATTGTTGCGGGAAAAGAAGGGGTCGGTCGACTGAGGCATTTCTAAATACTTGATGAGATCGTATGGAGCAATTTGACCGCCTTGATTGGTGGTATAGAACCGGACCTGGTCGGACTTGTCCCAGCATTGCTGGAGGTTGATGTGTGTTCCACTCGGATCCGGCCAAGGTTGGAGATTCGTGAGGCATGACGTCGTCGTGCAGCCGGTCAGCATGAGGAGCATGCCCAATGTCAGCGCGAATTGTTTCATCATTCTCTCCATAACTAGCAGGATGTTGAAAAAGTCCGCCAGCTTTGTTCTCGCATCGCTCAGAGGCTCAACGTACGGCGCGGAGTACGATTCGCCCCTTCGCTCGCTGCGGCCTCGCTGGACGGCCTTTTTGACCATCCTGCGGGACATCCGATGATCATTGCAGTCACTAGACTCTCATGCAGAGCACTACGTTCCAGATAGTTTGTCAATAGCGTGCTGGTGCCGTAAGGAATCGATGCTCAGCCCAATGCTGTTCGGTGTTGTTGAGGTCGGTATTGTAGTTGTAGCCTTCCCTGTAAGTCTATTGCGCGTGATCATCTTCAGCGGAAAAGTACGTACGGCTGCGCGGCGGGAAGGTAGCACAGACGCAATCCTAATAACATCCCCCCGAAGCAGAAGTCCGTTTTGACATGCGTCCGTTCAGGGTTATGCGACCCTCTCTCTTGCCGGGACTGATTGGCAGATGGTGTGTCGGCGGTGAGCGAGGGATTGAGGATAGTCGTGAGGTCCCTCGCACAGATGTGAGCCCGATGTGTGGGAAAGCCTACCGCTCTGGTCAGGTAGACAGCGAGCGGAATATTGCAGTGCCGTGGCTGTAGGGAAGGACTGTATGGCAGCACGGTTCATACGCCGTTTTGGTAGCCGGTCGTGAGGGGCATCCCCGGCGATTGAGCGCGCGTCAGTGCCCCCGGTCGCTTTCGATGAGCACGGGACGGGCTCCATTCAGGTGCGGGGTCACGTCGGTCAACACCAGGGGGGATTGCGGGAATTCCTCAACCACCGGATGGGCGCCCATATTCGTGAATCCTTTGAAGTAGACCCCTTCTTCCATCGAAAACGACGGAGTCTGTACGTCGCCGATGAGGACGGCCGGCTTGAGGAGCTGTACCTTGCCGCTGGCTGCGACATTTCCCTGGATTTTTCCGCTGGTGATCAATGTGCCGGCGGTGATTGTGCCTCGAATGACGGCATGTTCCCCCACGACAATGGTGCCCGTTGTGTGAATTTCACCTTCAAAGCAGCTATCAAGCTGGACGGTGCCTTCGAAGTGGACGACGCCCTTGAATCGGACGTCCCTTCCGAGAATCGTGAACGCGTCATTGTCGGTATGGTGCTCGGCTCGCTTTTTATTGTCCCACACGGCGGCAGCCTCCCCTTGCGTGAAAGGTGTTGTCGAGATAGCCAAGAATAAGCAACACCCATGCCTTCTACTGATATGGGGAATACGTAGTAGTTTTAGTCATCTGTGAAGATGCCGGATGGCGACTCCATACATATTGTCTGTAGGGAAATGAGGACAGTTCTGTAGTGCAATAGGGAAACGATGGGAGAGCGGGAGTGTATAGACAGGTCGAGTATCGAGTGCAACCAGAACGATGTGGTGGTGCGGTCCGGGCCAGGCGGGAGCGCCTGGTTATTTTGATCTTTTCAGCCGTTCCAATTCGGCGTTCTGCTCGGCCAGCTTCTTCTGCATCGCTTTCAGTTCTTCTCTGAACGCGCGCAGCTCGG
The DNA here is from genome assembly GCA_022843785.1 of Nitrospira sp. GTDB lineage: Bacteria > Nitrospirota > Nitrospiria > Nitrospirales > Nitrospiraceae > Nitrospira_D. The sequence goes on along the minus strand of JALHMZ010000024.1, from coordinate 3,364 downwards.
CATCGCTTGCGGCCGGCGCCGGTTGATAGGATTGGACCGGGGGCGTTGACGCCGATGGAACCGGCCGTCCGGTTGGAGACAACGCAGGGCGCGGAGGCTCCGGCGGCATGGCCAGCAGTTTGGTCAGCAGCTGATAATCGATGACCAGCGTGCGGTCGGTGGGTCCGCTGAACCAGCTCGATTCATTGTCGGCATCCTGGCGTATCGCGGCTTCCGGGATGAATTTGATTTCGCGATCCCGCAGGCCGTCCGGGTCCGGCAGCGGACGCGGTTCCTTTTTGCTCGTTTCAACCTTGCCGGGCACATGGCGATACTGGGTCAACGTGAGATGAAGCGAGAGGCCGTCTGCGAAGAGGTACCCGGCCGTAACTTCAAGGTTCGGACCGCCGTTTTTCGACTGGACCGGAACTGCCGGTGTGTGTGACAGGCGGAATCCAATCCGTTGATTCGGCGTCGCTTGCGCCAGCGCTGTGGTGAGGTGCGGTACCAGGATCTCGATGTCGTCTTCAAAAAAAGTGCGGGCGTCGCTCAGATCGGTGGTGCGGAGTGCTTTGCCGATCAGCAGGAGCATGTCGGTTTTTTCTTTGGTATGCACGCCCCGTAACACGTCTGCCAGGGTCGGTTCATCTAATTTAATGGGATGCGCCGCGCGAAATGACTTATCCGGCACCGTTTCGATAAAGACGGCGCTTCGAGAGTCTTGGTGAATGGTCGTGACAGGAATCTGCGGGCTGATACAGCCGGCCAAAAGGAAGCCCAGACATCCCATCAACAGGTGGCGGCCACGGTAAGGCATGTGAAACAGCGATGGCAGTGCAGGATTCATAGCGATAGTCTCTCACAAAGAACACATGACAAATCGGGTTAGTCTAGCAGGAATAGTTGTTAAAACAAAAGGCGGCGGCCGGGATTTTTCTTGAGGAACCAATGCGCACTGAGGGAATTTTCAGTCCTGCTGACCTTCCTCAGTGGTTTCCCGCGTCCCTTTCAGGGTTTTCCTGATAGGCCTCCGTCGATCTTTATGAGATGGTTGCGGCGAAAATATGGACAGAATGATTTACACCGCATTCGATCTGCCGCGTCATTGTGAATTGTTCATCGACATCCGAACACTCCGTCGATGCAACTGCTTGAACTCCCAGACAAAAGGATTGACACTATTATGATGAAGGACTATAAGGTCTTGCGTATAGAACTTTGTAGGTGAGTTGGCCGGATCAACCGGACCAGATCCGCGCATGTGCTGATAAGAAAAGTAGAAAACAGTGATACGGGCGCTCTCAGTTCTTCTGCTCGTGGAGTCATGATGGGACAGGCTGGAGAAGGTATTCGCAATCGCTCGATGGAGCCTTTGACTTGTCTGGAAAGGAGGGGAGTGGGCTCTAATTGAGCCGTTCAGCATCGTCACAGCAGCCGGGGCCGATTCAAGATCGAGCTCAGACTGGTACCGTGTTGGCACAATTTCATAGGCCGTACGCATCGACTGGAAGTTCGCCACTCACAGCAACCGAAAGGAGTGATGCAGATGGAAAAGAAAGCGCCACAGGAAACAGACCGGGTTCAGGACGATGCAGCTGTTCCCGAAGCGATCGGATCCTCCAGAAGAGAGTTTCTCGGCCAGACCGGTCGAGTTGCCGCAGGTGTCGGGGTTGCCGCACTCTTAGGCAATCTTGGTCACTATGCCCTCTCCTACGCCGCAGGCGGCCCTCCCATTAAGATCGGCATATTGCACTCCCTCAGCGGCACGATGGCCATCAGCGAAGTCTCGCTGCGTGATGTCGTGTTGATGGCAGTCGAAGAAATCAACAAAGCAGGCGGTGTGATGGGCAGGCAGATCGAACCGGTCGTCGTCGATCCGGCTTCGAACTGGGACCTGTTCGCTGAAAAAGCGAAACAGCTGCTGCTTCAAGACAAAGTGTCTGTCACATTCGGCTGTTGGACCTCTGTCAGCCGGAAGTCGGTGTTGCCGGTATTCGAAAAGAACAACGGGATGTTGTTCTATCCGGTGCAGTACGAAGGAGAAGAGTGCTCCAAGAACGTGTTCTACACCGGGGCGGCCGTCAATCAGCAGGCCCAGCCGGCGGTGGAATACCTGATGAGCCCTGAAGGCGGGAACTACAAGAAGTTCTATCTCCTGGGCACCGACTACGTGTATCCCCGCACGACGAACAAGATCCTCCGCGCCATGTTGTTGGCGAAGGGCGTGCCTGCCGCCAACATCGCGGAAGAATACACACCGTTCCACCATCAGGACTATCAAACGATCGTCGGCAAGGTCAAAAAGTTTGCGGCCGGCGGCGGCGCTGCCGTGATCAGTACGATCAATGGCGACAGTAACGTGCCGTTCTACAAGGAATTCGGCAACCAGGGTCTGCGCGCAGAAGATGCGCCGATTATGGCCTTCAGCGTGGCCGAAGACGAGTTGCGCGGCATGGATACCAGCGCCCTGGTCGGACACTTGGCTGCATGGAACTACTACCAGAGCGTCGATACGCCGCAGAACAAGAAGTTCGTGGCGAATTTCAAGGCGTACTGTAAGCGCAATAACTTGCCGGACGGTGAAAACCGGGTCACGGACGATCCGATTGAAGCCGCGTACTTCGGTGTATACGTCTGGAAACAGGCGGTTGAGAAAGCCGGCTCGATCGAAGTGGATAAGGTCCGCAAGGCGGTGTACGGCCAGAAATTCCTGGCGCCGGGCGGCACGATCATGATGGACGAGCGCAATCAGCACACCCATAAGCCGGTGCTGATCGGAGAAATTCTGAAAGACGGCCAGCTCAAAACGGTCTGGCGCTCGAAGGGATTGGTCAAGCCGGAACCTTGGAGTGAATTCACCAACCCGGAAAAGGGTTGTGACTGGATCGATCACCAGGGGACCTATACGAAGTAGCATGTAGAGCCGTGTAGGTGGCGTTCCCTCTAACGGGGAATTTCCAGATGATGGCACTGCCGGCGGGAAATAAGCCGGCAGTGCCTTATCCGGATGGTTCAAGCGAAGCTCGTTCAAGTGAGTTGAGCGAACGTACCATTCGATGGAATCGTAGAAAAGGACCCATGAATAAAGGGTTGTGTGTGCTGGCCATCGCGTGGTCGATGGTTGTGCAGTTCGAGGTGAATTCGACTCAAGGATTACTGTTTGCGGCGGACCAAACGCCGGCAACCACTTCCGACTCTACTCCCTCCGTTGTCGCGGCCTCTCCCCTCGCCCAAGCCCTCCTCGATATCGCCAGTGAGGAGGTCGAGGTACGGGCCGCGGCCGCGGCGGTGTTGATTGAGCAGGGGGACGCGACCCTGATTCCGGCGCTCGATGCGATCCGGGCGGAGGGGAGCCGGGCCGTGCGGCAGGCGATTAAGCCGGTCG
>JALHMZ010000023.1 GCA_022843785.1 Nitrospira sp. | reverse complement strand
CGCCTGCCTCAACGGGATGGATGGCTCTGGAAGGAGAGCACCTGTACCGGGATCGTGGTGGATGAGATTCTTGAAACAGCTGAACGGCATCAGTCGGATCTGATCGTGATGGCCACTGAGTGGAGACATGGATTTCTCGATGCGTTGCTCGGGAGCACGACGGAGCGCGTCCTGCGCCGCGCCGACTGTCCGGTGCTGACTGTGCCGGTCAACCATCCAACCATGACGCCGCGTAGGCCATAGCCGATGGACCGCGATCGGCAAGGAGGAGATGAGAAATGGAGGAGGGGTACGATTACGAGTGGCTGTGTATCGGCAGCGGTCCGGCCGGACAACGAGCAGCCGTGCAGGCGGCTAAATTAGGTAAGCGCGCAGCGGTGATCGAGCGAGGGCACCTCATCGGAGGAGTGTGCGTAGACACCGGCACCATCCCGAGTAAGACGTTCCGGGAGGCCGTCATCTCCCTGAAGAGAAACGCGCTTCAGAATGGCAGTTACCGGCATTCTCTCTCCGATGTCCGCGCAAATGCGCAAGCGTTGTTCTCCAGAGTTGCGGAAGTCGAGCAATCTCAAGCGGATGTGGTCGCGGACCAACTGCGGCGTAACGAGGTGACTATTCTTATGGGCGAGGCGAGTTTCCGAGATCCTCACACCGTGACCGTCATGTCTGCGGATGGATGCCGAGTCGTCAGCGCCGCGAACATTCTCATCGCCGTCGGCACGATTCCCGCTCTGCCACCGGGAGCTTCTATTGAACCCGGCTTGGTCGTCACGAGCGACGAACTGTTGCAACTCACCTGCTTGCCGCGCCGGCTTGCTGTGGTCGGAGCCGGGGTCATCGGGCTCGAGTACGCCTCAATGTTCGCTGCGCTCGGCGTCGAAGTGACCGTGGTGGACAAGCGGGAGAAGCCCTTGGAATTTCTGGATGGAGAGTTGGTCGATGAACTCTTTCATCAGATGCGCAATACCGGAGTCACGTTTCGTTTAGGCGAAACCGTGTCGAGGCTGGATACCATCGAGGCGCACCCGAGACGAGTGGTGATGCTCCTGGAATCAGGAAAACGTCTCGCATCGGAGCTGGTGCTCTTCAGCGCCGGGCGGGAAGGCGCGACCAAGCGATTGAATCTGGCTGCAGCCGGTCTCGAAGCCGACGAACGGGGCCGCCTCGCCGTCGATCAGCACTATCGCACAGCCGTGCCACATATTTCCGCCGCAGGTGACGTCATCGGATTCCCCAGCCTTGCCGCGACATCAGCGGAACAAGGTCGCTTGGCGGTTTGCCACGCGTTCGGGATCGAAGCCGGACCGACGGTCGGCCATTTTCCTATCGGCATCTACACGATCCCCGAAGTGTCGATGGTCGGAGAACCGGAGCATGTGTTGACGGCAAAGAAAGTCCCCTACGAGAGCGGTGTGGCTCGTTATCGAGAGATCGCCCGGGGCCATATTCTCGATGACGACAGTGGTTTTCTTAAAATGCTGTTCCATCGAGAGACCCGACGCCTCTTGGGTGTGCACGTGGTCGGCACCGGGGCTACCGAGCTGATTCACATCGGCCAGGCGGTCCTGGGATTGCAAGGTGGACTGGAGTACTTTCTCACCACCGTGTTCAATTACCCCACCTTGGCCGAGTGCTACAAAGTCGCCGCACTCGATGCCTACAACAAACTGACACGTTAGCAAGAGACGCTGGAATGACATTATTTGATAACGTGCGCTTTATAAGACTTGGATGGTGGGGATTCCAACGGCTGACAATTTTCGTCCTAGTTATCGCTGGACTCTCGGCTCTCTCGGACGCTGCTCAGTCAGCCCCACCGGTCGAGACGGCGCCGGGCCCGGCTCCCCGTAACGCAACCGACTCACAGCGCGAGATGACAGTCACCGGAGATGCTCGAGCAGGCAAGGGACTGTTTGAAAAACACTGTGTCACGTGCCACGGGCCCCGAGGCCAGGGGAATGGTCTCAAGATCGTAGGTGCCGAGGTGGCAGACTTAACTTCCGCAACGACTCAACGAAAGCTAAGCGCGGATTTGCTGAAGACCATTCATGAAGGAAGACCCCAAAAAGTGATGCCGTCTTGGAAATGGCGCCTCTCGGAACAACAGGCCAAGGATGTCCTGGCGTACGTTCGTTTGCTGAGGAAGTGAGCCAAGGAATATTCATCGAACAAGTCGAGGCGCAGGATTGCTGAATGCCTCTTGCCAGGTTGATCGTAAGAATACCGTCGCCGCCTGTTCGGTGTACAAGTGATCAAGACCTTTGCAACCGAGTTTCCCCACATTGGGCAGGCCGCGCTGTGCTGCATGATGGCCTGGATGACTTCCTGGCGATGGCATTCGCTTAGTCGACGTTCTGGTGCTGCAACTCCAAGCGCTTTTCGCGATTGGGAAAGTTGCGGTCGCCGATGGTCAGTAGCTGCTTTTTGTTGAGAAGGAGATCGCACTTGTCATAGATTGACAATTCGAATTCCTGGGTCATGCTGGCACATCGACCGGGCAAGCCTGCACGCACATGCCGTAGAACAACCGGTTGCTCGCCGACGCACGGATCTCAAGAGGAATAAATCAGCGCTACCCTAGGGGAATGATGCCTCGGCGAATCGCCAGGACAGCGGCCTGTGTGCGATCGTAGACGTGTAGTTTATGAAAAATATTCCCCAAATGATTCTTCACGGTTTTCTCGCTCAATTCTAAACTATTGGCGACCTCCTTGTTTGTCTGGCCGCTAGCCACGAGCCGCAACACGGTGATTTCGCGTTCCGTCAGATCATGATCAACCAATGGACGCTTATGAGCCTTGTCGTGAGCAAGTAACGAAAACTCAGCCAAGATTTTGCTGGCGACAGACGGATGGATGAGCGAATCGCCACGAGCGATGGCCCGAATGGCATCAACGATTTGCAAAGAGTCGGAATCTTTGAGCAGATAGCCCGTGGCACCCGCACGGACAAGGTCAAAAATGGGCTGTTGCTCCTCGTTCATGGTGAGCGCAACGATGCCAATGTGGGGAAACTCGCGCTTGATCTGGCGCGTAGCCTCCACCCCGTCCATAAACGGCATACGGAGGTCCATGAGGATCACATCAGGCAGTAATTTCTTGGTTTGTTCGACAGCGTCCATTCCATTCTTCGCCTCTCCAACGACATCAATGACATTAATGGTCTTGAGCATAGCCATGAGCCCTTCTCGGATCACCCCATGGTCGTCGGCAATCAGGACCTTAGTCTTTTCCATCGTCCATTCTCACTTTCTATCTGACTGATTTCTGCGGGCTGTCTGGGAATGCAATGTTGAAGAACGCTACGTTAGGATGCTGGAACTCCAACTTCCTTTCTCGAACCGGGAAGTTGCGGTCACCGATGGCCAGGAGCTGCTGCTTGTTGAGAAAGAGATCCCGCTTATCATAGGTCGACCATTCAAATTCCTGGGTCATGGCCAGCGCATCGACCGGGCAAGCCTGGACGCACATCCCACAGAACAGACAGCGGGTCATGTCCATGTAATATTCTTTGGCATACCGCTTAATCGGCTCGCTGGGAACCTCCGCGCTGATGACGGAGATGACGCGGCTCGGACAGGCGGCTTCGCAAAGATCGCAGCCTACGCATTTTTCAGTTCCGTCATCGTACCTGAGCAAGGCCAGCATGCCACGGTAGTTGTCCGGCAAGGCACGTTTTTCATGTGGATACTGAATCGTGATGGGTCGGTACCTGATCAGATGCATGAGCGTGGTTTTCATGCCGACTGCGATCTCGTACAGCGTGATGGTCTTCAGCCATTCGATAAATCTTGTAGGTGGTCTGGCCGGACGGTCAGCGCTGTGAGGTGCCGCTGGTGTTCGCATAGACATAGACGCACTTTCGCAACTCATCGCGCCACAGATTTACCGATACCGAGGTAGAGTCGGATCGATTTGGAGAGACCAGGCATCGATCCCGCCGGCCAGGTTTTTCACAGTCGTAAAGCCTTGCTGGATCAAAAATCCAGCGGCGTCGGCACTCCGCATGCCGTGGTGGCAATAGGCCACGATCTCCGCGTTGCGATCCAGCTTCGCGAGGGACTGCGGAAGCCTGCCGAGTGGAATAAGATGGGAACCGTCGAGCTTGGCACGCGCGTATTCCCAGGGCTCTCGCACATCGAGAAGAAACGGTTTGTCTCCCTTGTCGAGCCGCTCTTTCAGTTCACGGGGAGTGATGGCCGGGATCATCGCGGACTCCTTTCTCTTAAAGGCGCCTCAGGCGCTAAACGAACTTCCGCAACCACATGTCGTTTTGGCCTGGGGGTTCTTGACCGAGAACCCGGAGCCCTGCACGCTGTCCAAATACTCGACCTCAGCTCCTTGGAGCAGTGGCGCGCTCTGGGAATCCATGATGATCTTGATATCCCCTTGCTCGATCACGGTATCGTCTTCGGCAACTTTCGATTCAAGCGCCATGCCGTATTGATAGCCGTGACAGCCTCCGCCGCGCACATAGACCCGCAGTCCGACCGCCTTGGGTTCTTGTTGGATGAACTCACGAATCCTTTGTTCCGCATCCGATGAGATAGTAAGCATCGACAGCTCCTTCCGTTATCTGAATCATAAAGCGAAGAGGATCGGCACCTTGCCGACCTCGGTCAACCACAAGGCAGCAGTCTCCTATTCGGAGGTACAAGCTCGGAGTAACAGGAGGACTCCGAGAAATAGCGCAATGATGCTGGGCCAGATCATCAGAATCCCAAAGATTATGCCAAGAATTATCGCTGTTGATGTCAGTTGGCGAAACTGATTGGTAAGGGTAATCATCGGGTACTTCCTATGTGTTCTCGACCAAACACATCCATGAGGTCGCTCAGCTTCGAACTCCGCTCCACACCTTCTCAGGATGGATTTCTTTCTCCGGGTTGAGACTTTTCGCCCGCTCCAAGAGCACTTCCTTCGATTCGGGATATGCCGGATCGGAAATGCAGCAGTTGTCGACCGGACAGACGGCGGCGCATTGCGGCTCCTCGAAATGGCCGACACACTCCGTACAACGCTCATGTGTGATGACATAAATGCTGTCGCCGATGCCTTGTCCGTCGCCCACGTGGTTCCCCTTGGCCTCCGCGTCGCTGCGCGTCTCAAAAATTGCCTCATTCGGACATTCCGGCAAACAGGCTCCACAGGAGATGCATTCGTCCGTAATCAAAAGTGCCATAGAGTAGCCTCCTCAACTGCTACACGTGCTGAACAATCGTTCCCCCTTTACGAACGCCGGATAGAGAATGGACCTTGTGGAGGAGCCTGGCTTGATCTACCATCGGTTCTGACAGCGACTTCCTGTGTTGCATGATAACTGGATCAAGCACTTCTCCGCAGATGAGACAACGCCAAGCCACGAATCGGCATTGCCCGGTCTCCTCGATATCGAGGAAATCGTCTCTCATCATGTATCCGTTGCAGCGAGGACAGTTCATCGTGTTCACTCCATGCGACATGATCACGCGTGGGGCTACATCCCCGTTGTAGGCTCCGATACCGCTGAGAGACTTGTATCTTTCTTATGCTGAAAGTTCGTCAATGCCGCTTTGATGGCATCCTCCGCCAAGACAGAGCAATGAATCTTGACCGGAGGAAGGTTCAGTTCCTGCACGATGTCCGTGTTTTTAATCTTGGCGGCTTCTGAGAGCGTTTTCCCTTTTAGCCATTCCGTCGCCAAACTCGAGCTGGCGATGGCCGACCCACAGCCGAACGTCTTGAACTTCGCGTCGACGATCGTATCGTCCTGCACCTTAATCTGAAGCTTCATCACGTCGCCGCACTCCGGCGCTCCGACCATGCCGGTTCCGACCTGGGGATCCTCTTTCTGAAAACTCCCCATGTTGCGCGGATGATTGAAATGATCCACGACCTTGTCGCTGTACGCCATGGTGCCGTCCTCCCTTGGTTACGCAGAGACTGATGTGATTGACCTTGCTCAGTGCCATAGGACCCGCCCTTCCGCTTGGGCAACTCGCTCCATGAGTTTCAAGCCAAGCCGAATGAGCCCTGCGTCATCGACGAGGTGAACCAATCGATCAAAGTCGATTGTCTCCCAATCCATTTCTGCGGCGGTTCCTTCCTGATGATTAATAGGGATCGGGAAAAGAGCATCCTCTTTATGCACGGTGCCGTCCTTTTTTAAAGGGACCGAGCCGCCGAACCGCCTAATACTGCTCTAGTGCAGGTCGAGTGCCAAATCCACTGAGTGAAACACGACACTCAACTAATTGATTTATCAGTGATTTTCTGCGTGGAAGGGCGACGGGTGTAGCGGAGAGTTTCAGAATGAAACTGGTGGATGATGCATAACTATATTAATCAATTACTTGCGAGTGTCAATTTGGAATATATTGGATCGTTTTGATTCATGTGGGCGAAGCAGCTTGTAGTGTTTAATTCGCCTGAGCAGGGTCGACCGACTGAGTCCCAGTATCTTGCAAGTGCGTTTGTAGTCCCAATTTGTTTGTGCGAGTGCCTGTACGATGGCCTCTTGTTCCAGTGCGGCAAGTGTGCTCCTGCTAGTTGTATCAAACTTACTCGCTGGCCTTTCCTGGCCAGACCGATCAGATAGCAGGGACTCCGGGAGATGTTCTGATCGAATGACATGGTCCGGGCATCGAATGAAGGCATGTTCCAGGATATTCTCCAATTCCCGTACGTTACCGGGATATCGATGGGCCTCCAGCAGTGTCAGGGCCGGGCCGTCGATCTGCCTGACATTTTTCCCCATCGTGCGATTCAGCCGTGCGATCGAATGTTCGATCAGCGGCAACAGATCCTCCTGACGATCACGGAGGGGAGGGATTCGAATCGGGAACACCTGTAATCGATAATAGAGATCGTCCCGGAATTTTCCTTCTTCAACTGCCGCGGCTAAATTCTTGTTCGTCGCTGCGACCACCCGCACATCGACTTTCACGGTCTTATTCCCGCCAACTTTTTCGAACTCCGATTCTTGAAGCACCCTCAAGAGCTTGACCTGTGCCAGCGGAGTGATCTCCGCAATTTCATCCAGAAAGATGGTTCCCTTATGTGCCATCTCGAATCTTCCTAGGCGGTCGGCGAGCGCGCCCGTGAAGGCTCCTTTGACATGGCCGAATAATTCACTTTCCAGCACGCCTTCGGCCAAGGCGGCACAGTTCACCGCGACGAACGGCTGGTCCCGCCTGGGACTCAACCGATGGATCTCTCTGGCGATCAACTCTTTTCCTGTCCCGCTCTCTCCTTCAATCAGAACGGTGGCTTTCGCATTGGCCACCTGCGGCAGCAGATCAAGGATTCCCTGCAATGCTTTACTTCGTGCTACGAGCGGGCCGCGCGTCCTACTCCCGGTGTGGTGTTCGAGCTTTGCCTTCAGTTCGTTGATCTGGCTCAGGTCGCGATACGTTTCGACAATTCCGATCAAATTTCCGCCATCATCGCGGAGTAAGTCTGTATTCAGGCTCACTGGAATCTTGCGTCCGTCCCTATTTTGGATGACCGTTTCGTAGTTTCTGACCTTCTCTCGGTTACGAATGGCTCGTTCTAATATGCAGTCCTGAGTGGAACAGATGGAGCCTTGAACCAGCAGATGACAACTCGGCAGTTGTTCTAACGGCTCACCCTCTTCGTATCCCAGCAACTCCCGCATGGCCCGGTTCATATAGCGGATCTTCATATCGAGGCCGATCGTGACCACACCATCGCCGATGCAATCCAGGAGGATCGCTTCTTCGCACGGTTTCTTATCGGTCACCTGGAAGTTCATCTGGGCCTCTCGATCACACCATTATATCGCCTGTGGCATTCTCTAATGCAACACACTGCATAGGCACAGTCTCACAGGAATAATAGGAACGCTGAGGCTTAACCACAAGACCAACTGCTGGCCTCTCCAGTCCATCAAGACTTCGACCTCGCGTTAGAATCCATGGGGATGCTGGGAACCCGGCTGGCAAAGCTGCGTCGGTCATCACCTCGATTCTCAGCCGTGCTTGCGGAGACACCAGCAAACTGTGAGACCGAAACCATCTATCACGAGGTCCTAAGCCACCCTTACCCATCCCGGCATTTATTTTAGAGATGGGTTCAATGCAACTTATCTATTTCCCTATAAACAGAGCAATAGTTTACTTGTTATTTACATGCTGGTTACATGATGGATATGAGAATGCATTACATAAGAGGTTCAGGTTTGTCACATGTGTACACGCCTGGAGGTCAACGCCATCGTTGAACTGCGGGGAAAGAGCTGAGTCCACTTAAATAGAAGGAGCGGTTTAGCATGAATACAATACGTCGGTCCATGGCACTACTGGTATTCACCGTCATCGGCATAGGGGGTTGCGCCCACGACTGGTCCTCGATGTCAGACCCACATCCTGTCACCGTGGCGGACATGCAAGCCGTCTTGCGCGATGAATGGTCTCGACACCTCTTTTGGATCCGCACTGTCGTGTTGGATAACGCGAAAAACGATCTACGGTCGCGGGATTTTGCGGAGAAGGCCGTGATGGCCAATACAAGAGATATGGCGAAGACAGTTGCCCCGTTCTACGGCGATGCGGTCTCTGAGCAGTTCCGCACTTTGCTGACAAAGCACTATGGCGTGATTAAGGCCTACTCCGAGGCCACTGTGGCCGGGAATAAGCGGCAGCAGGATGCGGCCATGGCCCAGTTTGCCTTGAACACCGACGAGATCGCCGCATTCTTTAGCGGAATCAATCCCCACCTTTCGAAAGACACTGTTCGAAGCCTGTTTGCCGCTCACGTAGACCATCATGTTGCTCAGATCGACAAGTTTCAAGACAAAGATTACGCCGGCGAAGAAGAGACGTGGCCGGTGATGGAGCACCATGTTTATGGTATTGCCGATGCGTTGGCGGCTGCCCTGGTGAAGCAGTTTCCGACGAAGTTTAATTGAGCTGTCCGAACATCATTCGAAGGCGCCACGGGCGTCGGATGAAGAGGAGGAATCGTCAATGCAGAGGTTGACGGCTCAACGTCCCCTACGACTCAGCAGTAGCTCGGTGTCGTTCGCGTAGGGCGATTCACGCGGGTTGGCAGATACGACGCCGCCGTCGTGGAAGTGGCGACTTTCTGAGGAACAGTCCAAGAACGCGTTGGATACGTTCGCACGTTGAAGAGGAAATGACACTTCTGGAGATTGCGGTATTCGCCTAACTGAGGACTTCTCGACGAGCTGCGTTGAGGAGAGCCACCACGGTCGGGTGTTTCAGGCGGCGCTCGACGGTAATCGCATAGAACCTCTGCCTGACAGAATCAACTCGGCGTACCACCTGCACTTGATATTGCCGACAAATCTCTTTTTCCAAGGCCGTCGGTCCAGGAAACAACCCATGTCCTGCTTGTCCGAAGGCTTTTAAGGTGGCGCTATCTTCGAATTCTCCGACGACGGTTGGGACCAGTTCCTGGCCTACCATCCAGTCATCCAGCAACCTGCGAAGGACCGTATTGGAAGTGGGCAACAAGATCAGCGCACCATTCAAGGATTGAGGAAAATTGCGACGGTACTGTACGGCCAACTTCGATTTTGCGAAGAACGTGATCCCCGACTCACCCAGAAGATGGCTATACGCTTGCACCTTGATCGACGGTGGCGCCGGCGTATCAGCGATGACTAAATCCAGTCCATGAATCGCCAGGTCGGCCAACAGCTGGTCCAACTTATCCTCCCAGCAAATCAAGCGTATGCCGGGGGACTGCCGAATAGCAGAGTCCAATAGACGGGTGGCCAGCAGCTTGGGCACCACGTCAACGACACCTATGTTCAGGCGAGACTGGCTGCTACTTGCCCGTCCCTTGACCGTATTCAGCAAGTCTTGTCCTATTGAGAAGATATCCTCGGCGTGTTTGAAGACGATGCGGCCCATTTCTGTCAGCACGAGGTGCCGACCGGTCCGCACGAACAATTTTTCGCCCAGTGTGTCCTCTAGAAGCCCTATCTGTTTACTGATTGTCGGTTGGGCCAAGCGAAGTTCTGCGCAAGCTTTAGCAACGGTCCCGTGCTTCGCGACGGACCAGAAATAGAGTAGATGATGGTAATTGAGCCATTCCATGGAGCGGCACTATACCGTGAAACGATGGATACCTCGAGGTTTCATACTCGGCATCAATAGAAAACAGGGACATTCTGAATTTCTCCGCAGGAAGCAGGTACTTTTCAGAATGTCCCCGTGAATCGTGGCACGCGCGGCTAGAAGTCGCCGGTTTTCACGTACGGATGGCTCCACAGCGTCAGCTGGAGGAGACAGGACTTCACCCAGGCATTGTACATCTTGTCGACATCCTCGGCCTTATGCCCTTTCTTGGCAAGGAACGGCTTCAAGGTGAACGTCACCGGGAAAATGAGCGCGAACAAATCACGAAACGGCACGATGGCCGCCGCGGCGGCAGCGCCGTCGGTCTGATTCTTCTTGGTCCGATGGTGGCGGAGGCCGATCTCATGCTGATAGTCGAGCCACTTCTGATCGTACTCGGCCTTGGCCGTGTCGAGAATCCACTGGCCGAAGCGCTTGCGCACGCCGCCCAGATAATCACCCAACGGCTTGCCGTCGCTCTTGCCGAGGAATGACGCGAGCAGCTGCGGCTGAGAGCCGACAAATCCGTACCAGACGTCGAGGATCGCTTCGACCTGATCCTTCACCACGTCGTGCGACTGACGCAGGGCCTTGATGTCCTCGTCACCGAACAAGGCGCTGTTCTTCATCAACTCAAATTCGGCAAGCGTCACTGGAGACTTCGCCACGGCAGGAGTCCCTGCCGTATATCCGGGGATGTTTGCACTTCCACTCATAAGCTGATTCCTTTCCACGTATTGTTGAACCGCACCGCTGCATCGCGGTGTGCTGACTCTCACGCACAGATGTTATGGAACGCACGCAGCGACTGTCAAGAAGGCCGTGGAGGAGATTGAAGCGCGGCCACAATCGTTTTGTCCAGGCGCTTCACCTTGCCGTTCCCGTCCGTCACTGCGAGTCGGGCCGATCCTTCCACCACCACACGCCTGCTGATCTTCTCCCTGACGACATGCGCAAAGATCACTGAGGCGGCCGTCAGATCGGAGACCACTGTCTCGACGACCAGCGTCTCGCCATAGCGGGCAGGCGACCGATAATCCGCTTCCGCATGCACGACGACGAACACCGTTCCCTCACTTATAAGCCCGGCCACGGACAGGCCCCGCTCTTCCAAATACTGCGTTCGCGCCCGCTCAAAGTATTTCAAGTAATTGGCGTAATAGACGACTCCGCCACAGTCGGTGTCTTCATAGTAAATTCTGATTTCCATGGGAGCTAATGGCGTATGGCTTATAGCTTATGGCACAGACAAGAATACGGTCGGATATCTCAACCCACATCTCAGGACAGTAGCAACGTACTCCTGAAGGCATTGATACTTTTTGCGAGGCGCTGACCGTTTTCATACAAGTCGTTGCACTCAAGCTCTGAAATGTATTGTCTATCTTTGGCCAATAACGCCCCTGCTACAACCTCAAAGGTCGACCCCAGCGCAATCTCCAGGTGATAGTCGAATGCCTTGTTGCTGTTTTTCGCTGTACCCTCTGCAATATTGAGCGCAATTGAGTTGACCGCTCGATTCAACTGGGATTTCAATCCGTAGTCCTCATGCCTGGGGAACTTCGCGGTAACGGCATACACCTTGGTCGCGTAACCCTTAGCCATCTGCCAAATTTCTAGCGTCTCGAACCGAAAGGCCATTCTTCGCCTGTTCTCTGCCCGTGCTATACGCCATACGCTATATGCTCTTATAGCGCGAGGACCGGAAATCTCGGCAACGATGTCTCGTTGACGCCCGTGAGCTTAACGACCACCTCGTACAGTTGCTGCACACGCTCAGACTTGATCGGCTCGAAGCCATGGCCGAGCACCGCATGGTTGGCGGCGTCGAGCAGCGGCTTCATCGTGGGCCACTCGCGGAGGAAGGTTTGGCCCAACTGGTCGCCCAACCCGGCCAGTACGCGAAACTGTGCCTGTACGGGCAACTTGTACTTGCCGTCGATGTCTTCGAGGTAACAGGTCCGACAGGTTTCCTGGAGGGTCTGCGGGAGTTGCTCCGGCTGCACGTCCCAACTCTTGATTTTGTGCTGTTTGAAGAGCTGCCGTTGTGCACAGGCTTCAAGAGCACGGACGAGCGCTATCATCGCCGCCTCCGGATCGTGGGCCCCATGCAACCGCCGCCCCGCGTGGGCCAACAGATCCAGCACCACAAATTCCTTCACCTCCGCCGGATCGAGCACCAGCTTTTCCAGGAAGCCCATATTGGCCTTGATGGCCGGCAGCACGGCTTTCAACCCAGGCGGCCCGCCCCAGAGCGAGGCCATTTCAAGCGCCTTGACCGCCGTCTTCAATTTGTCCCACGACTGGCGATGGTGAAACCGTTCCCAGAAATCATACCCCTCGGCCAAATCGGCAAACGCCCGATAGAGTGGTTTCTGCCCACCGCTGACCCGCAGCTCAACCTCACGAAATAATCGTGCGGCGGCGGAAAAGTGGCCCCGGTTGAACGCTTCGCTCCCCTCGCGGCGTGACACCGATGCCGCCTCGTCCCATGGATTGATCTGTTCCCATACCACCGGCTTTCCATCCAGATCGAGAGGCTCGCTGTCCTGGCCTTCACGAGCCGGAACGAGCGACACGATGCGCGAACTCCAGGGCAGCGCCGCGATGGTCAAGGCGCCCGCCATAGCCGGTGTCGCGCCGGTGAGATCGACGACCAGTTCGCCCGGTTGCACCTCCCAGGTCCGCAACAGATCGGGGAGCGACCGGGCAAGCGTCTGATAGCAGCCGGAAAATTCCCCGGTTTCCGAGACCACGATCCAGTCCCATCGCCGCGGCATCCGTTCGATCTTAGGCTGCACGGCCGACTCCACAGTCGCTTTACCCGCTTCCGGCAGTACAAAACAGAGCGCATCAGGTTTGAGCCGATTGATCGAATAGACTGCCGCCGCTGCATCGTCCGTCAATGCAATCACCAGCGCTTTGATCGATTGATCTTGTGCCATTGCGCGCGGACTATAGCATCGACCTTACGGCTGTTCAATTCGCTGACTCTAACGGATGCTGAAAAAGTCCGCCAGCGGTGTTCTCGCATCGCTCCGAGGCTCACCGTACGGAATCAGCGGAGGCAAGGAACCTATCCGCTCGCATGCGATCGAAGCGAGCGGTTCAAGCGAAGCTTGGTATGTACCTCCTCGCCTCTTCGCTCGCTGCGGCCTTACCCGTGGAAAGGGGCGTCTCGGCGCACCGGGGTGGGCGGGTGAGAACGGAGGCCATTTTGAGCATCCTGCATAACTACTTGATACTGCGCCACCCATCGAGACCTGCGATAGCTTAAGGAGTCAGCATGAGTTCTTCGGCAACTTGCTAAAGAAGCGTTCTCCTTGACCCGCTGGTTGATCCAGCCTAGACTCTCAACAGCATAGCCCGATTCACGCATCGACTCACCGCACAGGGCGAGGCTCTTCAATGATCTGGTGGTATTGGATATTTCTGGGCTTGGCGCTAGCCGGCGCAGAGCTGCTCTCTCCCGGCGGGTTTTATCTGCTGTTTTTCGGCATTGCGTCGATCATCGTCGGCGCGTTGGGTGGGCTGGAAGTGGTCACGGCCGCGTGGCTTCAGTGGCTGCTATTTTCCGGCCTGGCCGTCCTTTCGCTGCTGCTGTTGCGCGGGCCATTGCTCCGAATGGCACAGAGCCAACCGGCGCAGGAGATGGACTCCATGGCCGGAGAAACCGCCGTCCTCATGGAAGACCTTCAGCCTGGTCATGTCGGCAAAGCAGAATTGCGCGGCTCGACGTGGAGCGCGCGAAATATCGGAACCGTCCCCCTGTCATCCGGCCAGCGCGCCACGGTGGCCAAAGTGGAAGGCCTGACGATTTTCGTCACACCGGAATAACCATCACTGTCGAACGAGGTATGGACATGGAAGGCGGAACGTTCGTTGTCATCATCCTGGCAGTGCTTGTCTTATTCGTGATCGCGAAAACCGCAGTGGTCGTCCCTCAGCAAAGCGCCTACGTCGTGGAGCGCTTGGGGAAATACAGCTCCACGCTCAACGCCGGATTCCACATCCTGGTGCCGTTCGTCGATGTGATCCGCTACAAGCACATCCTGAAAGAAAGCGCCGTCGATATTCCTGAACAAGTGTGCATTACCCGTGACAACGTACAGGTACATGTCGATGGAATCCTGTATATGCGGGTGCTGAATCCGGAACGGGCCTCGTACGGCATCAACGACTACCAGTTTGGGCTCAGTCAACTGGCCCAGACGGCGCTACGAAGCGAGATCGGCAAAATCGAGCTCGACCGAACGTTCGAGGAACGGACCAATATCAACATCCAAGTGGTCAACGAGTTGGACAAAGCCTCGGAACCCTGGGGCGTGAAGGTGTTGCGATACGAGATCAAGAACATCACTCCGCCCAAGGACGTGTTGAACGCGATGGAAAAGCAGATGCGCGCGGAACGAGAGAAGCGTGCGGTGATCTTGGCCTCGGAAGGCGAGCGCGACGCCGCGATCAATCAGGCCGAGGGTGAAAAACAGCAAGTGATCAAGGCGTCGGAAGCCAAAAAACAACAACAGATCAACGAAGCGGAAGGCGCGGCCTCCGCCATCCTCGCCATCGCACAGGCCACCGCCGAGGGGCTCCGCAGAGTCGCTGAGACCATTCGAATTCCCGGGGGGCAGGAGGCCGTGCAGCTCCGCGTTGCGGAACAATACATCACGAAGTTTGGAGAGCTGGCGAAAACGACCAATACCCTCATCCTCCCGGCGAGCGTATCCGATGTCGGCTCGATGATCGCCTTGGCGATGAACGCCGTGAAGCAGACCGGAATGTCCACTCCGGCGAAACCATAGCCAGCGAAGCGACGGCGTTTGACAGGTCCCGCCGCCTCGCCTAAAATCGCGGCCATGAAAGAATCAATCCTCGCAGCGTTTGCCGACAGCGCCCGCGTCAAACAACAGTTCGCCAACGAGCACGCCGACCGGATCGCCCAGGTGGCGAGACTGATGGCGGCGGCATTTCGCGACGGGTACAAAGTCTTATTGTTCGGGAACGGCGGCAGCGCCACCGACGCGGCCCATATCGCGGCGGAATTCGTCGGACGGTATCACCGTGACCGCATGCCCTTGCCCGCCATCGCCCTAGCGACGGACATCGCCGCCATCACCTGCATCGCCAACGACTACGGCTACGACGAGCTGTTCGCGCGTCAAGTACGGGCGCACGGACGGAAAGGCGATATCGCCGTCGCCATCAGCACCAGCGGTAATTCACCCAATGTCCTGAAAGGGGCCGCGGCGGCCCGCGAATGCGGGTTGACGACGGTCGCATGGACCGGCGCGAACGGCGGCAAACTGGCCGGGCTTGTCGATTATCCCTTCGTCGTGCCCTCCACCGTGACTTCCCGGATTCAAGAAAGCCACATCACGCTGGGCCACATCCTGTGTGAATTGGTAGAGGAACAGCTCCTTGGCCAAACGTCCTGATCGGACTTCCCCCAAGCGGTCCGCGCCTGCGTTGATTCGACCGATCGACGTATCGGCTCTGAAGACCTATCCGCTGAAGAAACGCCACAGCCTGGTGCAGGTGTCCGACTTTGCCGCGCCCTGGAAAGCCGGCGGATCGTTCACAAAGTTCTGCGCCGGCTTGCCCGATATCCTTGCCGTCAAGACCCTGCGGGCCGTGGCAAAGGCCATCGCACAAGCCCACCGGAAGGGCCGGCCTGTCATTGCCGGCCTCGGCGCGCACGTCATCAAAGTGGGCCTCGGTCCGATTGTGACGGACTTGATGGAGCGCGGCATCGTCACCGCCGTCGCGATGAACGGCGCCGGAATCATCCACGACTTCGAATTGGCCTTGATGGGCCATACCTCCGAAGAAGTCGACGCCGAGATCGACGACGGCCGATTCGGCATGGCGGAGGAAACAGGGCGCATCCTCAACGAAGCGATCGGCCGCGGCGCCACAAACGACGAAGGCCTCGGCGAGGCCATCGGGCGCCACCTCGAGGGGCATCCTCATCAGTTTCCGAACCGGGCCACAAGTATCTTGGCGACCGGCGCGCGGCTTGGCCTGCCCGTGACGGTGCATGTGGCGATGGGCACCGATATCATTCACATGCACCCGTCCGCCGATGGAGCCGCGATCGGAGCCACCTCGCTCTTCGATTTCAGACGTCTAGCCGCCGTGGTGGCTGGCATGGAAGGCGGTGTGTATCTCAACATCGGCTCCGCCGTGATTCTGCCGGAAGTATTTTTGAAAGCCCTCTCGTTGGGAAGGAATCTCGGTCATCCGCTGGCAAACATCACCACCGTGAATATGGACTTCCTCTCCCACTACCGTCCGCAGACCAACGTGGTCCGTCGCCCCACGCAAAAGGGCGGCAAGGGCTATGCCTTGACGGGCCACCATGAAATCATGCTGCCGCTCCTCGCCGCGTCGGTACTGGAGGAATTGGGGTGAAGCGGAGTCCGGCCGTGCCGGCCGTTCCAATGACACTGTCTCCGGAAGAATTACAGGCTCGATGGCGTGACTTGAATGCACGATACTTCGCGGGCCTGTTGCCGCCGATTGCCATCGTCTGGAGCCGGCGTCTCACTTCATCGGTCGGCATGTTCGCCAGCCGAAGCGGTCCGCGCACTCCCCAACCGGCCGCCGCAGGCCATTGCCGTCGTGAGATTCGCCTTTCGCTCCCGCTGTTGGAACGCCTCGCCGAACGCTCGGCCTATGCGGAGCAGGAACTCCTCAATACCCTGGCCCATGAAATGATCCACCAGTGGCAGTTCGACGTGCTGAAGCGGCGGCCGACTCACGGCCTGGACTTTCTGCGGAAAATGGCGGAGATCAACCACGCAGGCGAAATCGCCGTCACCACCTACCACTCGCTGCAAAAGGAAGTGCTGGCGTTGTCGCGCTTCGCGTGGCGTTGTGTGGACTGCGGACGGATCTATCGCCGACAGCGGAAAACCATTGAACCACGCCGGCATCAATGCGGTAGCTGCAGAGGCGCCCTCCAGGAGCTGCGCCTATGGGACGCCGCCCGTCATACGTCAACCGGCGCAAGCAAGACAGCGCCGCCTTGTCCAAGCGCGCTTGCGCCAATACGACAGCTGGAGCTAGAGTTTTCCTCCCCGGGCCAGCGAAGTCGCTCCTGATCTTCGTCGCTCGTATCTCGTGAAGCGTGAAGCGTGGGACAGAAAGAGAGTACGTCTTATCTTTGCCTGCGCGATACGAGATACGCTTCACGAACGACGAAAACCGGCGCGGCGCATCGACGATTGCAGTAGACACCTTGTGAATAAGGTCGCCGACAAGTGACTATGACGACCGTCCCTATGCGCTGGCCCCGTCAAATTCTCTTCGGCGATGTCGATGCCATGTTCGCATCAGCTGCCGTGGTCAAAGATCCGCGCCTCGCCGGTAAACCGATCGCGGTCGGCGGCCCGCCGCCGAGAGGGATCATCGCGGCCGCGAGCTACGCCGTCAGGCCCTTCGGCGTGCGCTCGGCCATGCCGACGGCCAAGGCACTGCAGCTGTGTCCCCAACTTATTCTGCTTCCCCCGGACCGGCCGCTATACCGACAGCTGCACGAGGCCATGCAAGCGGTGACCGACCGGCTCTTTCCCCTCACCGAGTGGAGCAGCATCGACGAGTTCTACGCGGACACGACGGATCTGCAATCACTGCACCCTGATCCATCGGCCCTGGGAAAGCTGGTGAAAGACGAACTCTATGCCGCCACCGGCCTCTGTTGCACCATCGCCGTGGCCACGGGCAAGACCGTCGCCAAGATCGCCGCCGACAGCCACAAACCGGACGGATTAGCCGTGATCGAACCAGGCACGGAACAATCGTTTCTCACGCTCCGTCCCCCGCGCGCCCTGCCCGGCATCGGGCCGAAGACGGCCGCCCGGCTGGATGCACTTGGGCTCAAAACGATCGGCGACTTGCTGGACGTTCGCTGGGAGCGGCCCCTTCAGCGCCTGTTCGGCCACAGCCTGGCCTGGATCAGAGAACTGGCACAAGGCCACGACCGCGAACCGGTGGTCGCCGATCGGGAGTCCAAGAGCATCAGTCATGAAACGACGTTCGAGCGCGACACACAGGACCGGGCATTGCTCGAACATACGCTACGTGGATTCTTGCGCGAGCTGGCGCACGAGCTGCGGCAAGAAGGCCTCGCGGCCTGCGGCTGCGCCGTCAAACTGAAGGACTCCCACTTTACCATCACTACCAAACATGGCCGGTTTCCCCGCCCGCTCAACTACGATCCGGATATGTGGCCGGTGGTGCAGCACGCCTTACGAGAGGTCATGATACCAGGCACAGCCTATCGCCTGGCCGGCTTGGCGCTGACCGGACTGACCCCCGCCGTCCCGGGCCTGTTCGACCAACGACGGGCCAAGGCGATCGAGGCAATGGATGCGCTCGTGGCTCGCCATGGGCCCTCTGTCATCGGACTCGGTGGTGTCACCCCTGAAGAAACGTGAAGCGTATCTCGTGAAGCGCAAGAACCGTCCAATCCGAACCACTCGTGCTTTCTACTTGCTACTCGCCACTCGCCGTTTACCATTACGTCCGGATGCCGTCTGCAATCGGCCATCAGCCTCCTCACCACTTGCTACTTGCCACTTGCTCCTCACCGCTGTCTCTCCCCGCTCTTTCCATCTCCGAACGCGGCAGGTATGATGGGGCCATGTCCGGTAAGATCATGACCCGCGCGCAGTTGCTTCCGGTCCTTGCACAGGCGCGCGCGCAGCAACAACGGATCGTCTTTACCAACGGCTGCTTCGACCTGATGCACGTCGGCCACGTCCGTTATCTCCAGGCCGCAAAAGCCCTGGGCCATCTGCTCGTGGTCGGCGTGAACAGCGATGCCTCGGTGCGCGGATTGGATAAAGGCGCGGACCGTCCGATCGTGCCGGAAGCCCAGCGGGCCGAAGTGCTGGCCGCCTTGGGGTGCGTGGATTATGTCGTGCTGTTTGCGGAACCGGACCCCGAGCAATTGATCGCCGCCTTGCAGCCGGACGTCCTGGTCAAGGGCGGAGATTGGGCGATCGATAAAATCGTCGGCCGCGCCATCGTCGAGGGCCGCGGCGGCATCGTAACCACCATTCCGCTGGTTCCCGGTCTGTCCACTACTGCGCTGCTTCAACGAATTCGTGCGATCGCGACGTGATGTCCTCCGACGCCGGCGCCGACTCCACAGCATGGCTGGTTCCGCTCCGCTCGGCGTTGAGCCAAGACCACGCCCGCGCCTGCCTGACAGGATTGCACGGCTCAACACCGGCCTGCGCATTGACGCTGCTCGCCCAGACGCAGAAGCACGCACCGGACCAGTCTGGTCCGTGGGTCGTCATCACTCCGGACGACGCATCGGCTGAACGAATCTACAACGACTTGCAGTTTTTCCACAGCCTCATGGGCCTCTCGCTCGGCACCCTCGCCTTGTTTCCGGAATGGGAGACGCTGCCCTACGAGGAAACAGCGCCGCATGTGGGATTGATCGCGCGCCGCATGACGACGTTGTACCGGCTGCTCACCGGCTCATCCTTGATACTGGTCACGTCGGTCGCTGCCGCCATGCACCGCTTGATTCCGCGCTCCACATTTGAAGAGGCAGTGCTTCGATTCAAAACCGGCGGCGCCTGTGAACGCGAACCCTTCCTGGCCGGTCTCCTGCGTCTGGGCTACCGGCGTGTATCAGTTGTAGAGATCCCCGGCGAGTTCAGTGTTCGGGGCGGCATCGTCGACATTTACTCAACCGCCTATGCCGATCCGCTCCGCCTCGAATTTCTCGGCGACCAAGTTGAATCGATCCGCCTGTTCGATCCCTCCACCCAAACCTCGATTGAGACGCTGCGCGATGGGGTGATCCTGCCGGCACGAGAGTTTCTTCGCCCCATGGACGCGCCGGACAGGCTTGCGCCGATCGCGCCGGATGCCGAATGGCGCAGCCCCGATCTCTATGCGCAGATGGACACGCTGTTCGACTACCTGCCTGCCCCGCCCTGCCTCGCTCTCGATCAGCCGGAGGCGTTGAAGAAGGCCTGCAAGACCGCCTGGGAGAAGATCGACGACGGATATCTCCGCCATGTCGACCGTGACGCCGCACAGCCTTATCCGACACCGGAACGGCTCTTCCTACAGTGGGAGGACCTGGAACGGGCCTTTGCACCCTGGCCGACGCTGGCTCTGGAACCGCTGGCGGCACCGGACTCTTCCTGGACCCCGGTGCTGCCCTTTGCCGGGCAGACACCGGCCAGCATTGGACTGGGTGTGAGAGGCACGCCTTTCACGCAGACCCTTAGCCTCCTAGAACACCTCCGGGACGAGTATCGGGTCACCGTGGTAGCCCGAAGCCGCGGACAGGTCGATCGGCTGCTGGCCCTTCTGCGAGAGCATGATCTGCCGGCCGATGAATGGACCGCCTCGATCTGGCCTCGCCGAAGCACGGGCAAACTTCCTTTTTATGTCGTACACGGCGATCTATCGGCGGGGTTTCTTTCAAGCGATCTTCGCCTTGCCCTGCTGACCGAAGAAGAACTATTTGCGAAGGGCGCGCGGCACAAACCGCAGCCGAAAACGAAAACGGCCACGTTCCTGTCCTCATTGGAAGACCTGAACGTCGGCGATTATGTGGTCCACGTCCAACACGGCATCGCCAAATACCGGGGGCTCAAGCGCCTCGCCGTTCAGGACTTCGAAAGCGACTATTTGATTCTGGAGTTTGCCGGCGGAGATACGCTCTATGTCCCGCTCGATCGTTTGAACCAGGTCCAGCGCTATAGCGGAGCCGACAGCCACGTTCCCCGGCTCGATCGCCTCGGCGGCACCAGTTGGGCCAAAACCACGGCGCGGGTGAAAAAGGATATCGAAGAGATGGCGCACGAGTTGGTCGAGCTCTATGCCAACCGCGAGCTGGTGAAGCGGAACGCCTATGGAGCGTCCAGCACGCTGTACCACGAGTTCGAGGCCGCCTTCGAATATGAAGAAACGCCGGACCAGCTCAACGCCATCCGCGACATCGTCCGCGACCTGGAATCGACGAAGCCGATGGACCGGCTGGTCTGCGGCGACGTGGGGTACGGCAAGACGGAGGTGGCGATGCGCGCCGCCTTCAAAGCGGTGGAGCATGGCCGCCAGGTCGCAGTCCTGGTGCCCACCACCCTGCTGGCTCACCAGCATTATGACAACTTCGCCGAACGATTCGCTCCCTTTCCGGCCCGCGTGGCCCTGCTCTCTCGATTCCAATCGCCCAAGGACACCAAAACGGTGCTCAAGGATGTGGCCGCCGGCCTCATTGATGTCATGATCGGCACCCACCGTCTACTCCAGAAAGACGTGATATTCCGCGATCTCGGCCTCGTCATCATCGACGAAGAGCAGTGGTTCGGCGTGAAACACAAGGAACGGCTCAAACAGCTTCGCACCCAGGTCGATGTACTCACCTTGACCGCCACACCCATCCCCCGCACGCTCCAGATGGCCATGTCGAGCGTCCGCGACCTCTCCATCATCGATACGCCGCCGGCCGGCCGCCTGGCGATCAAAACGGACGTCATCCGCTCCAGCGACAAATCCGTGCGGGATGCGATCCTGCGCGAGCTGGGCCGTGGCGGGCAAGTCTACTTCGTGCACAACCGGGTCGAAACCATGGAGGGAATCGGCGCGTGGCTTCGCCGGCTGGTCCCGGAAGCCCGCATGGTAATGGCACACGGCCAAATGGACGCCAAACCGCTGGAAGCCGTCATGCTGAAATTCGTGAAGCGCGAGGCGGACCTCTTGATTGCCTCAGCGATCATTCAGTCCGGCCTCGATGTCCCGAACGCCAACACGATCATCGTGAACCGGGCCGACATGTTCGGTCTCGCACAGCTGTACCAGCTGCGCGGGCGCGTCGGGCGTGGAGGCGAACAGGCCTTCGCCTACTTCCTGATCCCCGATGAAGGCACACTCACAGGCGACGCGCAGAAACGGCTGATCGCCATTCAACAATTTACCGAACTGGGGTCTGGGTTTCGCATCGCTGCCGCAGACCTCGAAATCCGGGGGGCCGGAAATCTCCTGGGCAAACAGCAATCCGGCCACATCGCCGCCATCGGCCTGGACCTCTACATGCAAATGGTCGAACAGGCGGTCCAGCGCCTCAAGGGCCTGGTTGTCGAGGACGAGCCGGACCCGACCCTGCAACTGCCGGTATCTGCTTTCATCCCCGAAGGCTATGTGGCAGACCCACATCAACGACTATCGCTGTATAAGCGGCTGACCGCTTGCAACCAAGTCGGCGAACTGGCCTTGCTGCACGGAGAAATCCAGGATCGCTACGGACATCCACCGGAACCGGTCGAACGGCTGCTGGAGGTCATGCAGCTCCGCATTCATGCGAAACGACTGCGGCTCGTATCGATCGAGGTGCATCACACATCGGTGACCGTATCGTTCAGTCCCAAAGCAACGGTGTCCGACAAGTCTGTGAACCGGTTGATGGATCGCCTCAAGAAGCGCTTGCGCTTCCTAAGCCCCCTCTCCTTTCAGATCCAATTTCCAAGCGAAAGCTGGCCTGCAATGTTTTCGGAACTCAACACAACCTTGCAAAGCCTCAGCCTCTGTGATACCAACACAACCGGAAAGGACGTCGCCGGCTTGTGATCGGAACCTGCACCCTACGCCCCATGATGTCGCACTACATCCGTTGCACCGGTTATACCCCCTTCCGTCTCTCTCTATTCCTTGCCGGCCTACTGGTCGGATCGGGAGCCATGCTGTCCGGCTGCGCGCCCCCGCACGAGGAGCCGATCGTGGCGCTGGTCAATGGACGGGCCATTACGCAAACGGAGTTTGATATCCATTGGCGCGAGCTCTCGGAGGCCACACGCGTCCGCTACACAAAAGAAGGGGGCAAACGGCGATTCCTGGACGAGCTCATCACCCGTGAGCTGCTGATGCAGGAAGCCCGCCGTCGAGGGCTCGATCAAAACGATGCGATCCGCAACAAAGCCCAACGGTACAAGGAGCAATTGATTCTCGACGAACTGTTGAAAGACAAACTTCAGTCCAAGGTGGAGATCACCAAGGACGAACTCGATGCGTATTATGAGGCGCATTCGAGAGAGCTGTTGGACCCCTTGAAGGTTCAGGTCTCCCTGATGCTGCTGCCGAATTTCCCGGCTGCGAAAGATCTCGAAACGCAGGTGAATCACGGAGGAAGCTTCGCCGCTTTCGCTAAGCGCTATTCCATCCACGAACAATCAAAATCCAAGGGCGGCGATCTGGGACCTTACCGTAAAGACCTGGTCATCCCCGACGTCGACGCCGTCATTCGCACCCTCAAGCCGGGTCTGATCAGCGCGCCGATCAAAACCGAGAGTGGCTATTATCTGGTCATGACCACCCCCCTCGACACGGAAATCATCCAGGCCGACTTGGCCACCCAAGAACGGCTTCGTCAAGAACTTCTAGCCGACAAGCGCCGCAAGCGCTTCGATGAAGTGATCGCCGATATCAGGACGAATGCCACGATTCGACTCGCCGACGCCTCTCGCCACATTACCGACGATGCGGGTAAGCCGTAGTTTCCTGACTCTCCCCAAAACCGGCTCATTTCGTGTAGAATCGGCGAATTCGGGGCTCTTAATCTTTCATGACAAGGAGCGCGCACTCGTGCCGCCCGTTTCTCGCAGACCATATCCGATGGCCCTACTCACCGCGCTATTACTCTCGATTGGCTTCCTGGCACTGACGACACCCCTCGCATCGGCTCATCTTGAGGACCGCATTGTTGCCGTGGTGAATTCCGACCTGATCATGCTGTCGGACGTCAAACGCGAGTTTGCGCCACAACAGGAACGCATCAAAAAGCAACACCCTGGCGACGATCTCGCGCAACACTTGAAACTCGCAGAGTCCATGACACTGACGAAGATGATCGAGCGGAAGCTGCAACTGCAAGAAGCCAAAGCGCGGAAAGTCGAGGTGTCTGATCAGGAAGTAAAGGTCGCGGTCGAACAAATGAAGCAGCAGGGAGGAGCGATCGATCCGTCAAACCCCCAGAGTGCAAAAGCCGTTCGGGACCAGCTGATGCTGCTGAGAGTGATCGACCGTGAAGTGCGCGGAAACATTATGGTCGGGGAATCAGAAATGAAGCGCTATTACCAGGGGCATCGCGACCGCTTTGCCCTCCCGGAAGAATATACGTTAAGCCAGATCATTGTACAGTCCCGTTCACGCGATGCGGCTGATGCGCTCACGAAGATACGCAAAGCAATGGATGAATTGAAGCGCGGCGAAAAGTTCGAAGACGTGGCATTGCAATATTCAGACAGCCCGAATGCGCTGCAAGGCGGGCGGATCGGACTCGTGCGTCGTGGCGAGCTGTTACCGACAATCGAACGGGCTATTGCGCCCCTAGTTCCAGGCGGTATCTCCGATATCGTCGAGAGTGCCGACGGGTTTCACATCTTTCGAGTGGAGGACAAGAAACCCAAGCAGTACCGCCCATTCCAGGAAGTGCAATATGAAATCCAAGGACTGGTCTTCGAGCAGAAGACGGAAGATGGATTCCAATCCTGGCTGGCCGACCTGAAGAACAAGGCCTACATCGAAATTAAATTTTAGCCAGATCCCGCAACGCCCCCCACACCCGATCCCGCCCATCCCCGGTCACAGCCGAATAGGGAATCAGCATCTCCCCTTCGATCAATCCCAAGTCCAGATGGGTTTGACGAAGGGTGCGCACGCGTTCACTCGGCTTGAGTTTATCGGCCTTGGTGGCAACGACGAGCGGATTGTGCCCGACTGAACGGAGCCATGCGAGGGTTTGGCGATCTTGATCGGTCACCACGCGGCTCTCAACCAGCAACACAACGCCGAGCAACGGAAGCCGATCGGTCAGATAGGCTTCGAGCAACGGCGCCCACTCGGCCCGGATCGACCGTGAGACCTTGGCAAATCCATATCCCGGCAGATCCACCAGATAGAACTGCGCCAAATCCGGGTCGGAGGTCGCCACCCGAAACAGATTCACCGCCCTTGTTTTCCCCGGTGTCCGGCTGACCTTTGCTAGATCCCGCCGATTCAGCAGTGAATTGATCAAAGAAGATTTGCCCACATTGGAACGCCCGACCACGGCAATCTCACGAAAGTCGCCGGGAGGAAATTGTTCTGGAGCAACACAGCTTCTGATAAACTCAGCAGTAAGGATTTTCATGCCGTTCCTATACGGACGCACGGAATTCAGGACAACAGATTGGCTGCTTCGCCCTTATCTCAGACTGCTACACATACGCACCCCACATACCGATGTCAACCAAACGCCCGACAGTCGTTCGCCTGCTCCTCTGGAGCATCCTGATTGTGGGACTTCCGCTCGGCATACTGGCGCTGACCTGGCTGGCCACCTTACCCGATGTGGGAGCACTCGCCCGGCACAATCCGACATCGACCGCTCTCATGGATAGTCGGACGGAGAAAGCGGCGAAAGAGAAGCGCTCCGTCCCAAAGCAATGGTCCTGGGTACCCTTGTCACGAATCTCTTCCCACCTGCAACGGGCTGTTATTGCGGCAGAAGATGCCTCGTTCTTCACCCACGAAGGGTTTGATTGGGAGGGCATTCGAGAGGCTGCACTCCATAATCTTGAAGCAGGGGAAATGAAACGAGGCGGAAGCACGATTACACAGCAATTGGCCAAAAACCTGTACTTATCTTCAGAGCGTTCGCTGATTCGAAAAGCACGCGAGGCCCTGATTACTCGATCGCTCGAGCACCACCTGACCAAGGAGCGTATCCTTGAACTGTATCTGAATGTGGCCGAATGGGGGCGCGGAGTGTACGGCGCGGAAGCCGCCGCCCGTCACCATTTCGGCAAATCCTCCGCCGAGCTGACTCTGGACGAAGCCGCCTGGCTTGCCGCCATGCTTCCGTCGCCACAACGCTACGACCCCATCCGAAAAACCGTGGCGCTGACGAAGCGGCACCAGCGCATCCTTCGATGGGTCCACAAAGTGTCCCCCACCGAGCAAACACGCGAGCCCTAACGGCCCGAATCGCTCAATTGTGAATCGCGTTGCCGGTCATAGTTCACCGGTATCACCGACCTGATCATGTTCCCGCTCACCGAAAATAGCCGATTCGTAAGTATAATGTTTGAACTCAAGCAAATTGTGCGAAGGGTCTTCCAAAAAGAACGTGCGGTGTTCGATACGGGTGCCCGGAAATCGTACGCGCGGCTGCTGATAGAACGTGAGTCCCTTGGATTTGGCCCGATCCGCCAGCGCCTGCCATTCTGTTTGTGAGAGGAAAGTAAGTCCGAAATGGCGTGGGTAGATCCCCTGCTGTTTCAATGGTTGATCCGGCGTCAGATGCCCGACGAGCTGATGCCCGGCCAGGCCAAGCGTGACGGCGTGTTGTGATTCACGGCCCAGCGTACAGCCGAGGTCGGTCACGTAAAACTGCTTCGTGGCCTCGATATTCGTTATCGGGAAGGCCAAGTGAAACAGACTATTGGTCATTGAAATCGATCTCCGACTGTCGGCTCGCCTTTTCCATCCCACCATCCTGCAGACATGCGGGGTGTCACATGCGAAATCGACAATCGGCCGTCTGAAGCCAGGACCAATGTGCCGGCTGCTCCTTGAATTCTCGTCACCAGGTTTTTCAACACCTGCCGAGCGGCAGCCGCCGGAAGCGCTCCCTGCGCAAGACGGTCGCAGATCTCCTTGGCCACCGCCATCCGAATAATCCCCTCCCCGATGCCGGTCATCGCCACAGCTCCGCTCTGATTATCAGCATACACCCCGCAGCCGATCAGCGGCGTGTCGCCGACTCGACCGGGCAACATGCAATCAATCCCGCCGGTCGACGCACCGGCCGCAACTGTGCCGGACCGATCCCGCGCGACAGCGCCGACTGTTCCATGCCGTTCACCCGCGAGACTTTTCCGTGTGAGCATGACATCGTACGAGAGTCGGCGTCGTATAGTCCGAAGCGGATGGCGCTCTAACTTGAAATACCTGGCGAACTTCGTCGCCAGAGGCCCCACCAGCAACACATGATCGGTTGTCTCCATCACAAGCCGAGCGGCAACAATTGGATGGGCGATCCCTTCGACGGATGCGACGGCGCCGGCACGCAAGCTATCGCCTTCCATAATTGAGGCATCCATCCGTCGGACACCATCAAGCTGCAGACGACTGCCCACTCCCGCGTTAAATAGTCCGCTCTGTTCGAGAACACGGATGGCCTGTTCCACTGCAGTGAGCGCGGAGCCTCCCCGATCGAGCAGATGATAGCCGACACGCAACGCGGCGCGCAAACCGGCTGCCTGAGCGACGGTCATCGGACGGCGGCCTGCGCCTCCATGGACGAGCAGGATAGGATTCGACGGCTTCAATTCAACAAAAGATCCCGAGCGCGCTGGTAGGCAGGATTTTGCATGCGGTCCAGATCGGATCGAACGAAGCCTAAGCCCGTGACGCAGAGCTCAAAATTCTCGGACAACTTTTGAAACAAGGGCTGATCGCCTTCGGCATCGTCACGACCGATCTTGGCCACAATGCCGTACGACCGCTTGCCGGTCTTTACGTAATCCACGAGAAAGTCCTTGTGATAGATCAATCCGGCCGATTTGAGCCGCCGGAGATATTCCGGAAACAGCCCGGCCATGAACAGGGTAAAATCTCCGATATGGCGGTGGACATCCCGTTCACGGTCCAACGACTGCGCCTCAAGCATCACTTCGGACTCAAACAGCAGCTCGACGACGGTATCGACCTGCTGACCTTGCTGATTTCTGATCTTATACAGGTGATCGGCGTGGGTAAAGTCAACGAGAAGGTCAGAGACATAGCCGGTTACATTCTGATCCGGCCAACCGAGATGCTCAGTGAAGCTTTTCTCGGTCAGAGCTCCGAACAACCGACGCAACGGATGCTGTGGAGGGACTTGAGCTCCCATCGCAACACCTCATGAAATGTGACTAGGCTATGGCATCAAGTATAACAGACTCGCGGCAACCTGCTGATGTTCCATCTGCTGTATCGGTCCTCGTCCAGAAGACTTGACTCAGGGGTAATCAGGAGCGGTCCTCCCGGCTATCCACGACAAACGTAACCGGTCCATCGTTCAACAACGCCACCCGCATATGCGCGGCAAAGACTCCGGTTTCAACGATGATCCCCTGTGCCCGCAAATCCAGCGCAACCTGCTCATACAACCGCTTGGCCTCGTTGGGAGGCGCCGCTTCGTCAAAACTGGGACGGCGGCCATTCGACGTCCGGCCAAGCAGGGTGAACTGCGATACCAACAACACGGCTCCACCCACATCGACGAGCGACCGATTCATTTTCCCGTGCTCGTCGGAAAAAATACGCAGGGTTCTGATTTTTTCTACGAGATACCGCCCATCAGACTCGCTGTCGCCTTTCGCCACACCCAACAGCACAAGCAACCCGGACCGGATCTGGCCAACACTCTTGCCCTCAGCCTCAACCGACGCGCTGGTGACTCGCTGAAGTACGGCTTTCATCCGAATACCCAAAACCCTGTGGCAAATAGCACCGGCCTTCCACACCGTCGACCCGTTCGAATCACACACCAGATGCTATGCGCTCTTCAGCATGGACAACGTCCCCTCAAGCGTCAACAGCTTTCGCTTCATGGGCAAGCCGCAGGAAAAACCGCCCAGCGACGCATCCTGTGCGACGATGCGATGGCAGGGGACAACGATCGGCAGAGGATTCGCGCCGACCGCGTTGCCGACGGCCCGGGCATAGCGACGTCCACCGACATGAGACGCAATCCATTGGTACGAACGAAGTTTGCCAAAGGGAACCCGTTGCAGCGTCCGCCATACTCGCCGCTGGAATGCGGTCCCCCGCGAGAGATCGAGCGGGATGTCGAACCCATTCCGTTTCCCCGCAAAATAGTCGAGCAACTGGCATCGCGCGGCTTCCAATCGCGCAGACTCTCCTGACTCAAACGGTGCGTCTGCCATCGTGCGAAGGCCGAACTCGATGGCCTGTTTTGATCGCTTGGGTAACACGATCGCGTCGATCCCTTTGGCAGTCTCTGAAATGCCGACCCAGCCCCAAGGCGATTTGAAAATCAGTGCGCGCCGCATGGCATCTCCTATTGTCCGGCCAGCCGTCCCAGTTTTCTTCGCACCATGCCCCACAGCACATCAAGTTCATCGGATCGCAGGAGCGCATGGGCTCCAAGATAGCCGCATACGCTCACACCAATGGCTAGAATGAGCATCGACGATTTGGCAATCCAGTCGTCGGGATGCGCCCATATCTGTGCTCCGGCTACCCACCAACAGGCGATGACGATCGGCATGCACGCCAGGAGCACTCGTAGAAACGATCGCCCCACGCTCCCCCATTCGATGCCGCCCAACCGCCGATTGAGCACCGCCACCAGGATACCTCCATTCACCATGGCCGCTAATGCCGTCGCAAGGGCCAGTCCTGCCGCCCCCAGAGAGGACATCAGTGCCAGCGAGAAGAGGATGTTCGCGGCCACTGCAATCGCCGCTGAAATCGCCGGGGTCTTCGTGTCCTGAAGGGAATAGAACGCCGACACAATGATCCGTACCCCGCCGAACGCCCACAACCCGACCGCATAGCAGAGGACTGCCAGCGCGGTCTCCGCCGTATCCTGTGCGGTAAACGAGCCGTGCTCGAAAAACAGATGCACGATCGGGGTACGCAGCAAAATCAGGCCCACCATTGCCGGCACGATGATGAACAGGATCATACGTAGACCGAAGCCGAGCGTCGTGCGCAACTCGTCCAGCGCCCCACGTGCCGCTTGGGCCGACAACGTCGGCAGAATCGCCGTCGCCAAGGCCACGCCGAAAATTCCGAGCGGGAACTGGATCAGCCGCATCCCGTAGAATAGATAGGTGGGCCCTCCGGCGAAAAACGATCCCAGTACCGTACTGACCGTCAGATTGATCTGAGTGACAGATAGGCCGAGCAACGACGGCACCATCAGCCAACCGATTCTTCGCAGGCCGGGATGCCCGGGCTCAAAGCGAAACCCGAACAACAACCCGCGCAGCTTCAGGCTGGGGAGCTGCATGGCAAATTGGGCTGCCCCACCGGCCACCACACCGATCGCCACACCGACAATCGGCTCAGGAAGTTGCGGTGAGACAAACACCGCGCCAATGATGATAAAGATGTTCAAAAAGAGGGGTGAGAAGGCCGGCACTGCAAAGGCCCGCACAGAATTGAGAATGCCCATGGCCAGCGCAGCCAGGCTGATAAAGAGTAAATACGGAAACATGACGCGGGTCAGCAACGTCGCCAACGCAAGTTTGTCTGGATATTCCTGAAATCCAGGTGCGAGCAGTTGGACGAGCCAGGGCGAGACAAGAATGCCCAACAGAGTCACCGCTGTGACGATGGTCAATAGCGTCGTGAACACGGCGCTGGCCAATTCCCACGCCTCCTGCTTGCCGCGCATCGTCCGGTACTCCGTGAACACCGGAATGAAGGCCGACGACATCGACCCTTCGGCAAACAGCTCTCGAAGGAGACTGGGAATACGGAAAGCCACAAAAAATGCATCCGCAGCCGGCGTCGCCCCGAACAGGCGCGCGAGCACCATGTCACGGACGAAACCCAGTACCCGGCTGGAAAAAGTGGCCACGCCGATTACTCCGGCCGCTTTGACGACTGAACGGGTTTCGTCCTGCTGTGCCGGTAGTGGGGCCGGGGTGATGGGATCGGGCATGGATCGGGATTCTAGCGGAACAATGGGAGGGCGTCTATCGAACCGACGATTTCTTGTGGGTACTACCCTGTCCCTACTGAACGACTTCTCCGTACAGTACACACACCTTCGGATATACCGCTAAGACAAGGCCGGTCTCGTCTATGCCCCCTGAACCTGCGAGAAAAATCTGCTAGCATGGCATTCGCCATGTCGCAGCATCAGACTAGTCACCGCATGTAGCAGTAGGAACAACAACCGGGAAGCGCCTGTATGCACACGACGTTACGACAAGCGTACGAGCGAGAGATGGCTGCAGCGATCGAACAGTACAGCAACCATCATCTCGACAAGGCATTCTTCCATCTTGAGCGCGCGCATGTCCTCGGCCAATCGTTCACCATTCCTCATGCAAGAGCCCACTGGGGAATGTTGAAGATCGGCTGGAGACGGCGGGATTTCACAGAGATCACCGGGCAAATTGTCAGGATTCTTGGATCCTTGGTCTTCACGTGGATCTGGGTCCCGACGGGCAATACCGGAGGCGCGCACGTGCCGCCTTTTGCCTCCATGCCTATCCCGGAAGAGTTCCGTGGGCTACTGAAGAAGGATGACCGGCACTAATCTGGTTAATCCAACAGAGTGCCGTCATCGGATTCACTCTTGGCAGATTGCCACCCTGTCGAAAGAACCAGTGCCTCGAAAGGCAAGGGCCGACGGCGGCCCTTGCCACCTGCCGACCTCGATATTTCTCACATGGCTCAGCGCACCTGCTTCTAAAGAAAGCGCCGTCGAGCCTGCCTTACTCCTCAGCCTGTTTGACAGGCAATCGGCTGGTGGGTCCTACTGAATGGAGCTTTACCTCGCGCGGGGCCACCCGTTGAACCACTGGCGCCATCTCCAGCGTCCCGTTCATGCGTACACCTTCCTCAACCGACAGTACTGGGGTCTTCATGCTCCCGTCGATCACGGCTGGATCCAGCAGTGTGATCCGCTCTTCAGCATTAATATCCCCCTTAACCGTGCCTTCGCAGACAACGATCCCAGCTGTGATTTTGGCTGTGATCATCGCTTCGGGCCCCACGATCAATCCTCCGTCGGTATAGATTTCACCATCCAAGGTCCCGTCGATCCGCACCGTACCGGAATAGGTAATCACGCCCTTGAACGCGACGCCCTTTCCAATGAAGGCAATCACCGTGTCTGCAGGCACAGGCCTCCCTCCCGTCAACCCCTGTCTCACTAGAGCTGTTCCATCCTCAGCGTACGCGGTATTCTCTTGCTTCCACATGCAATGGCCTCCCTATCACTCGAATAATGTGCCCGTATGCCCTGTCAACATTGCGTCTTTCCTTTATCGGTTTCTATTCCAATTTAATTGAGCGCCTCACGGAACATGCGGAAAGTCTTGGTAGACACCCAGATCGCCACCTGTTGATCGGAAAGCGGCACGTGAGGGGAGGAGACACCTGTGCCACTCATGGTATCATCAGATACTCTTTATCAAACGCATCTAGAAGAGGAGGTCGCATGTCTCTTGAACGGTCGTCCCAGCTACCGGGTGGATTTCAAGTGCGACATCGCACGCTGGGCATCTATCAAGGAAGTGCGATCGACCTCGCCTTCTGGCACCCCTCGTCCAGCATGCCCGAGTACGGCCTCTGTCGGTTTTCTACCGAAGCGAGCGCCCAAGCCCTTATCGATTTCCTTTCCTCCCCTCAGTGTATAGAGCCGCTACACAGAAATGATCTGACCATTGAAGCTTACGATCTCGCAGAACATGACCGTTTGATCACGGACTACCCGCTTTCTTCAGCCTGGGAAACGCCGCTTTAGCGCACTACTTGCCGGAAGTACTCCTGCCCTGGGCAAGTGGAGCGGTGCCTGTCAACTCGACCGCGTGAGAGAGAACGGAGGAGGTAGATCCTGCATGGGACTGGATGAACGACAGCAGCCGTTTGTTTTCTTGAGCTTTCCGGAGAAACTTGAACGCAATGCCACGCGCGCTGATGGAACGGACCATCGCCGCCACTTCGATCGGAGGTTCATCTTCAGCGACAGCAATTTCCAGGTAGAAGATGTCATCAACATGCACGTTTGTCTCGCTTTTGATGATGCATCCGCCCAGAGACAAATCCATCACGGTGCCTTCCCCTCGCATTTTCCCGCCTGAAAATGACAGACACAACCGCACAGGAATACGGAGATGCTCCCGCCGATCAATCAGACGATCGGAGCTCTCCTTCCCAAGTCGGCAGGCGAGGAATCGATGACTACAGAACTGACAATGGAACGGAACAATCCAAATCCACGATGCGATGTATTCGTGCGGCGACTGAGGCAGTGAACGAAACGCGCCGCCCTTCCGACAATGTGGACAGATGACCTGACGGCTCATTCAGCATAGCCTCCGTCACTGACAGACGCGCCACTCTCGTTCCAGATAGCACTATAAAGGCCTTTCGCTCACAGTCAAGCGGATTGCCATCTCACGCGGGCGCTCCCGGCCACCGGCCAGAGCTCGTTGGGATAGGACGCTAGGCTGACTCTTGATCGGCGGAGTCGGGTTCTGTCCGCAGACCAGACTCGACAATGCCTGCGCGGAGATATTCTCGCTGAAGTGTGGCGATGAAACGGACACTGATATTCTTGGGGCACACGGCTTCGCACTCGTATTGATTCCCACAAGAACCAAAACCTTCCCGGTCCATGGCCTCCATCATCGCCATGACACGGCGGGCCCGCTCCGGATTACCTTGTGGTAGTGCTGCCAGATGAGACACTTTGGCCGCGACAAACAGCATGGCCGATGCATTCTTGCACGCAGCGATACACGCACCGCAACCGATACATGAGGCCGCATCCATTGCGTTCTCAGCCTGTTCTTTGCTGATCAACAGCACATTGCCGTCTACCGCTCCGCCGGTATTGATGGAGATATAGCCCCCTGCCTGCATCACCCGATCGAGCGCCCGCCGGTCTACGACAAGATCCTTGATAATGGGAAATGCGCGGGCACGCCAGGGCTCGATCGTAATTGTGGCACCATCGGAAAACTGCCGCATATAGAGTTGGCACGTCGTAATCCCGCGATCGGGGCCATGAGGCACCCCGTTGATCACGAGCGAGCAACTCCCACAGATCCCCTCGCGGCAATCATGCTCGAACGCCACGGGCTCTTCATCGGTCGGAATCAAGCTCTGGTTCACCCCATCGAGCATCTCCAGAAACGACATGTCGGGGCTGACATCCCGGGCTTCATAGACCGCAAACCGGCCTTTGTCATCAGGCCCCCGTTGCCGCCAGACTTTCAGAGTGAACTTCATACTTTCCCTATCGGCCTCTTGCCCAATTCCCTCATCCTTTCCTCCTCACGCCTTGCCCCTGTCCCCTTACCTCTCACGCCTCACGGACTATTGATAGCTTCTAGTCGTCGGCTGCACAAACTCAAAGGTGAGCGGTTCTTTGTGTAAAATGGGGGGACCATCCTCCCGATATTCCCACGCAGCGACATGGGCAAATCGCTCATCATCCCGCTGTGGCTCGCCATCGGCAGTTTGATGCTCCTCACGGAAATGTGCCCCGCAAGACTCCTTCCGATACAGAGCGTCGTGGCAGAGCAATTCGCCGAACTCGAGGAAGTCCGCGACCCGACACGCATACTCCAACTCTTGATTGAACGTTTCTCCCGACCCAGGGACCACTACACTACGCCAAAATTCTTCGCGCAATGACGGAATCTCCCGTAGCGCCCGATTCAGCCCTGAGTCAGAGCGTGCCATTCCACAGTGATCCCACAATATCCTGCCCAGTTCCCGATGGAACGAGGCAGCCGTTCGACCTCCGCTCGACTGAAGTAACTTATTCAACCTGCCTGTGACACGCTCCACCGCCGCACGAGACACGCTGTGATCCGCTACCGGCAGATCCAGCCTCGTTGTAGCCAGATAATGTCCGATCGTATAGGGCAGGATGAAATATCCGTCGGCGAGCCCCTGCATCAGCGAACTGGCACCCAATCGGTTCGCGCCGTGATCCGCAAAATTTGCCTCGCCGATGACAAAAAGGCCGGGAACGGTACTCATAAGATTGTAATCGACCCAGAGCCCCCCCATTGTATAGTGGGGCGCCGGATAGATGCGCATGGGTGTCTGGTAGGCGTCTTCCCCGGTGATCCGCCGATACATATCGAACAGATTGCCGTACCGCTCGCGGACGACATCGGCCCCTTGCTGTTCGATCACATCGCTGAAATCCAAATAGACCCCTTGGCCGCCCGGCCCGACTCCTCGCCCCTCATCGCATATCGATTTGACGGCACGGGAGGCGACATCTCGAGGCACCAGGTTGCCGAAACCCGGATAGCGGCGTTCAAGGAAGTAGTCCCGCTCAGAAGAAGGGATTGCGCCCGGAGCCCGCCTGTCCGACAGTGCGGTCGGCACCCAGAGCCGCCCGTCGTTCCGGAGGGATTCGGACATCAGCGTCAACTTGGCCTGCTGTGTTTCTGCCGGTGGGATCGCCGTGGGATGGATCTGCGTGAAGCAGGGATTCGCAAAGGCGGCGCCTTGTTTCCAGGCGCGGTACGTTGCGGTCACGTTGCTGCCGATTGCATTCGTGGACAGATAGTAGACATTGCTGTACCCGCCGGTAGCCAACACGACGGCGTGCGCTGTATGGGCTGTGATCTGGCCGGTGACCAGGTCACGGACCACAATCCCTCGTGCATGCCCCTCGTCAATGATGAGGTCAAGCATGTCGGTGCGCGGACGCATGGTGACCCGGCCACGTTCGATTTGCCAGCAGAGAGCAGAATACGCACCCAAGAGCAACTGTTGACCGGTCTGGCCTCGGCAATAAAACGTCCGGGATACCTGCACACCACCGAACGAACGGTTGGCCAGCTGGCCGCCATACTCCCTGGCAAAGGGAACTCCAAGCGCCACACATTGATCGATAATCTGTGTGCTGACCTGGGCGAGGCGATAGACGTTCGCCTCCCGCGAACGGAAGTCTCCGCCCTTGATCGTGTCGTAAAAAAGCCGCGCGACACTATCCCCATCGTCCTGATAATTTTTTGCCGCATTGATCCCACCTTGTGCCGCAATACTGTGGGCGCGGCGCGGGCTGTCCTGGAAACAGAAACATTCCACATCATAACCGAGTTGCCCCAAGGTAGAGGCCGCACTGGCACCAGCCAAACCGGTACCGACAACGATGATTTTGATCCGGCGCTTATTGGCGGGACTTACAAGCTTTTCACTGAACCGGCGTCGGTCCCATTTGGCCTCCAACGGCCCGGAGGGAATCTTGGCATCAAGTCTCGTCATGCGCGCACAATTCCAAAAAAGATGGCAAAGATAATCGCCAGATTGCCGAACACAACTAATAATGCAACCGCCGGTCCCGCCGCTTTGAACAGGCGGTTGAAGGCCGCATGCTCAATCCCCAGCGTCTGCAAGCTGCCGGATACTGCATGACTAAGATGCACACCAAGCGCGAGTTGCCCGACGAGATAGATCACGACATAAAGAGGGTTCTGAAAGGCATGAACAACCTTGCCATAGACATCGGCATGGCCTCCTGCATCCAATCGATTATTCCCTGACGGATCGGCGAGTCCCGCTGTCAGATGCAGGAGATGAAACACGACAAAAACCAACAACACACTGCCGGTGAGCGCCATCGTGCGGGAGGCCACAGACGCGTGCCGATATTCACGGAGAGCATAGCCCACCGGGCGGGCGCGTCGATTGCGCAGAACCAACTGAATCGCCAAAGCAATGTGGAAGATCGCGACGCCAAGCAGCCCAATCCGCGCAGTCCATAGAAACATCGGCATATCGCGCAACATCGCAGCATAAGTATTGAGCGCGTCGGGCCCTTCAAAGACTTGCAGATTGCCGAGCATATGGAACACAACAAATCCGACAAGTCCCAGACCTGTCAGCGATATGACCACTCTGTTGCCCGATGATGATCGAAACCAGCCGACGCGCTGCATCGCCCCCCGATCCTGCGCCACGAACTACCGCCGCCTCACACGACAGCAGCAGCCATATTCTTACTCCTTATGTACTCTGCTTGCACTGAGACCTCAAGAGGAGCCGCTCTTCTTCGCCCCTCTCGGAATTCGCTATCATACACAGTTACAGCGATTGCGATTGGAGGAATCCGGCCGGACGTGTGAGAAGAACCACTCCGGCTGCAACAGGCGGAGTGCGATCGAGGGGGAGGGCATGCTTCATTTGCACAAGGAACAGCTCGCTACAAGGAATCCTCCGGGTCCGGGGGAAGTGGAGTGATCCGCCGGACCTGCGGCTCAACCAAATCACGTGCGTTTGGCCCGGTAATGATCGGATCGAGTACCATGACGCAATTCCGCCCGGATTCTTTGGCGGCGTAAAGAGCCTTGTCCGCTTGATCGATCAATTCTAGCGGGGTATCCGCCCCCAGCTTCGTAGAAGATATACCGCAACTCACCGTCATCGCCAGCTTGAACGACGTGCGTACCCGATCCCCTGCTTCTTTTTCGATGCGAATTCGAAGCCGTTCTGCCATCTCAGCAGCCTCAGGCAACGTCGTGCGCGGAAACACCAGACAGAATTCCTCTCCCCCATAACGACCGACGATATCTGTCAACCGCACTGCACTGCCCAGACAGGCCGCAACGGCTTGGATGGCGTGGTCCCCGACCATATGCCCGAATTGATCGTTCACGCTTTTGAAATGATCGATATCGACCATCACACAACAAAGTTCGACGCCCTGTTCACGACTTTCTGCAAACGCCATTTCAAGGCTCACGTACACAGCCCGGCGATTGAGGCACCCAGTCAGTGAATCGCGAGAAGCTAACCGTTCCAACTCCATATTCTTGAGGGAAATCTCCGCTTGAGCCGCATCAAGATCCGCCACGGTTCTGACCAAGCACTGATTCAGATGCATCAGCCGATCGTTCGTGCGCTGCAGTTCTACCGTACGTTCGTCAACAAGCTGATTTAATTCGCTCAGCTGCTTGCTTACCTGATGAGCCAGACTCCATTTTCGGCAGAGTGCGCTCGCTAGCTGCCACACTTCCACGCTGCTGAACGGTTTTTGGAGGATGAGCAGCCTGTCGTTTCGACCGATTCGCCGCCGAATCTCATCCCACGGCTGATCGGAGTAGGCCGTGCAGATAACCACCTGTAGCTCTGGGTCCTCTCTCCAAAGACGTTCAACCGTCTCCAGCCCATCCCACCCGGTCGGCATTCTCATGTCGATAAATGCCACGGAATATGGCAGGCCTTGCTTCAGTGCTGACTGCACCATAGTGAGTGCGCGCTGCCCCTGATCGGCACAATCCAGCACAAACTGTTCGGACTCCTGCAAGGGTTGCGGGTTACCAAACAAAGCAGCTCGCGCTTGATCAAGGTTCGCCTCGCGGACATCTGAGCGAAACACTTTAGTGAAATCATCGTGGATGGCATGGTTGTCATCGACGACGAGAATCCGCCGATTGTTCATCATCGCTTGATCGGTCATGCGACAGCCTCCGCTAGAGTCGGCGGGAGATCGAGCGTAAGGGTCGCGCCGCGCCCTTCCCCCTCACTATGCGCTTGAATAGAGCCGCCAAGACTCTTGGCAGAAATGGCAGCGCTATGAAGCCCGAGGCCGCGTCCAGTCTTTCTGGTTGTAAAACCCTGAGCGAACAGACGAGGGATATTCTCAGCCGCGATCCCGCATCCGGTATCGGTCACCTCAAATCTCACCGATCGGCCACCGCTCTGCACCATGCCGACTCGCAAACTGAGCTGATGCGCCCGGCCCGGATATTCCACCATGGCATTTCTCGCATTCGTGATCACATTCACCAATATCTGTAGGACTTGGTGCCGATCCGTCATAATTCTTGGAATAGGGCGGTATTCCCGTATCACCTCGATTCGACACTGCTCTAGTTCCGGCATCGCGATCAACAAGGCTTGCTCCATCAATTCCTCAGCGAGGGCCGGCTCAAGAACATTCCCTGCTCGCGCGACATCGGTTGGTACCGTGATCACTTGCTTGAGGTGGTCAACCTGTTTCATGAGAGCATCTAGCTCATTCTGAATAGTTTGGTGATTTCCGCTCAGAGATTCAGCGACTAAACTCAAGTAAGCGGGAATCTGTTTCCCTTTTTGATCGGCAGTTAAAAACTGGTACAGGTTGTCTTGATGCTCGTGAAACATTGACGCAATACGGCAGACATCCTCGACTCCTGGTTTCTTCACAGTCTTCAACAAGGTATCCGTCGAAACATTGATGCTGTTGAGCACATTCCCGGCGTTATGCAGCACACTCGATGCCACATCCGCCATGCCGGCTTGCCGGGATGCCTGCATGAGCTCCTGATAAAGCCTTTCTTTTTCCGTCTCAGCCTTTTTCCGTTGATTGATCTCGACAGAAAGGTTCACATTCATGGTCTCTAGTTCCTGGTTCTTCTTCAGAATTTGGCCGCGCGAGGACTCCAACTCGTTGTTCGCTTCTTTGAGTCGTGAATTCGCACGATCCAATTCGGTGACATCATGAAAAGAAACCAGAGCTCCTCTCACCGTCGAGCCATCGTCCATAATCGGAACGACATTCACGACGAATTTTCGCAGGTCACTCTCCGGGGAATCGAGAAGTAAGAAGACGTTATCTTGCGGCTGTTTCTCCATGATTGCTCTTGTCCAGGGATGCTCTAATGTCTGAGAGGTCGACGATGCAGCAGTCTTCCAGCTAAGAGTGCTGAGGTCTGACCCAATCAACGTCGTCACCGGCTTGCCTGCGGCTTCACAGAACGCATCATTCGCCAAAACAATGAGATCCTGCGTGTCAATCATGACCACACCTTGTGTGAGCGCATCCAGCGCAGCCTTGACGCGAGCCGGAACGACTCTGGACGGATCGAGTTGACGCAGCGTGCGTTTCATGAAAAAGAGGTACCCTAGAAATCCGGCCCCGCTGACAAATCCAAGAAATCGCACCCACGGGTCCGTGAGGAACCAGTGAAGCCACGACTCGTCGGCTTGTTGAAACGCAATCTGCAGCACACCCCATGGCTGGTCACCGGCAAAGATCGGAACCTGGAGAAAATTGAAGGTAGACTCTTCCCCTGATGGCTGCACCCATACCTGAGTATGTTCGCCGATCTGTGCCAGGACCGACCCGTCTTTTTTAAGGAGCGCGAGCGACAGAATCTCTCGGTTTCGCTTGGCCAATTCCCCCATCGCAAACTTCACTATCTCGATCTGATCGCGTTCAGCCAGCGCTGAGTACTGGA
Source organism: Nitrospira sp. (assembly GCA_022843785.1). Lineage (GTDB taxonomy): Bacteria > Nitrospirota > Nitrospiria > Nitrospirales > Nitrospiraceae > Nitrospira_D. The sequence goes on along the minus strand of JALHMZ010000023.1, from coordinate 1,928 downwards.
CCGCTAACGATTCTGAAAGGTTTCGACGGAACTCAAAGATTTGGCGCTCTTGGTTTGGCACCAAATCCACAAGCGAGTCCCCTGCCAACATGACGCTGACCGTCAGACTGACTAGACCTAAACTGATCCAGACTAAGGGCGTCACCCGCATGACTATTTCGACCCTCTCACACAGCTTGCATTTTCGCCTTGATGGGCCTTTTCAAAAGTTTCACCACATGGATCCGTATTGAGATAGGAAAATAAACGTTGGTCGTGCGCTCAAACACAACAACAAACTCACAAGCCTTTGATTCTCAAAAGAGAACTTAGCAAAGCCTGATCGTTTCCCGTAACAAATTCTTCTTTTTGGCAAAGTGGCTGAGCTGTACTCAGCAGGTAGGGCAGTAGTTGCTTATCGAGTTTGGCTCGGCCTCAATCATCTTGCGGGTTCGGTTTTTCGCCTCTACCCTTCTCTTGTGGCTTGGTTGGCTTCACGAGGGGTTTCAGAATCCGATCAATGCCATGGAATTGCGTATCTTCCCGTTCATGCTCCACTTGTACCTCACGATCACGCTTCCGTCGATCTCGATTATTCGCCTTTAGTATGGGCAACGGATCAAACCGGCGCCATGCCGGCATCGAAACGAGAAAACTCGTCACCAAAGATCCTCCACGCAGGATCCACGCCAAGACCCCTGCAGAGAGAGCCATCCCAGTAAATACCGTGAGTCGCGCAATAAGATGCGTCTGCCGTTCACGTTCTTCCATCGCTCGATCGAGATTGTCCGCCATCGTGGTTAAACGCTCAGCTAACTTATGGCCTACGGTCAGCATTTTCTTAATCGGAGTGGAGGGCGGCTCAATCCAACACAGAGGCATCGGCTCCTGGAGCGCGGTATCCAGCTTCTCCACTCTGACAAACTTTTGGCTCACCAGCGCTACTCGTTTCACCAGTTCGTCGGGTATCCCCTCCGTCTGAATATCCACCGGCGGAGGCTGCAACACCGGCGGTCTGGTCCCCATGGAACCCAGCGTTGGCCCAGTGCCTGAGATAGGGCCTGGACCAGAGCCCGGACCGGGACCCGGATCAATGGGTGGTGGCGGCGGGGGCGGGGGCGGCGCAAATGGCGACACCGCAATAGTGAATGTCGACGCCCCGATAAGTCCTCCAGCTCCGTCACTGACGGTAAATGTAAAACTCTCACTTGCGCTAACTGCACCACTATGGACGAACAACAGTCGACCTGCGTTGATGTCTGCTTGCGTAAACGTCGTGATGGCCACGCCTGGAGCCGTCGTTAGCTCAAGGTGACCGTTCCGGGGCGAGCTTGTGACCGTATACACCAGTTGATCTGGTGTATTGTCTGCATCCGTCACCTGTAATTCAGCTGAAGTAATGATGTCGGTTAGTCCCTGAACTACTACTGAGCCAGCATTCGCGGTAAGACTCGGTGCGCTGTTCGCAGCCGGCGTCACCGTGATCGCCACCGTGTCGGTGTCCACCACCGCGTTACTGTCCGTGCTCGTCACCGTCAGCAGGTCCGCCCCGGTAAAGTTCAGATTCCCCTGGTAGCTCACCGTCGCCAACGCCGCGTTGATCTGCGCCTGCGTCCCACTCAACGTCAGCGTCCCCGAGCCATTCGCCCCCGCACTGATCGTCGCCCCGCCCGCCAGGCTCACCGTCACCGTCCCGTTGCCCACCGCCAGCTGCGTCGTCGCTAAATTCCCGTCCACATCGGTGACGCTCACCCCCGCAATCGCCAGCGCCGTGTCCTCCGCCACCGTCTGCGCCCCCGGCACCACGTTCGCCGGCGCGTCGTTGACGCTCGTCACCGTGATCGCCACCGTGTCGGTGTCCACCACCGCGTTACTGTCCGTGCTCGTCACCGTCAGCAGGTCCGCCCCGGTAAAGTTCAGATTCCCCTGGTAGCTCACCGTCGCCAACG
>JALHMZ010000022.1 GCA_022843785.1 Nitrospira sp. | reverse complement strand
CTGAGTTCTTCACGTTCCATAAGGGTCAATCGGTGATAGTGTCCCATGTACAACTCCTTCGCTCCTGGAATCTCCAGGATACAGGTGTTGCACTAGGACCTTGAACTCACACTGACACCTTTATCTCCACTGCACGCTCGGTTCAACGCGTTGTTGGGCAGGTTGTTCGTGCTCGCCTGCAACCCACGTCGCAATTCGTCATCCCAGTCTACTCGGAGCGCCGCGTGGCCTGTGCAACGTAGAGCACCGGGCACTCCCTCTTAACCTTGTCATCCGGAATCCGGCATACGCCGAACTCGAACGGAAACCGCTGATCACGGTTATCTAGGACACACAAGATGTACAGTTCCTCGAAGAACGTGAGCATGTTGTGAAGGTGCGTACCCATGTCCAAGACGATGTTGGACCAATGGTCTTGGACGCTTCCGCCACGCTCGGAGAGATCGTAACGCCAACTCGGTGCAGAGAATTTGTTTGCTGGCTCAAGCGAGAAGTTGCGGACCTCCAAGATGAAGTGCTCTCTCGCGTGATTGATGGGGAGAGCGTTCCTTGATTCGGCGATGAAGCGGATCCATTCCTGGTCTTTGGCAAGCAGGTCTACGACTCTTTCGCTGGTGCTTCGGTTCGCTGAGATCCACTCGCGGTATGCCCTGAAGTTCGAGCCATGATCGGGTGACCCGTAAAAGATGGAGAGTAGGGAGTGCGCCTTCTCAAGGAAGCGTTTGGCGCTACCAAGAAAGGAGCCAACCCGTTCTTCCAGATCTGCGACCTGCGGCAAGGTAGGAATCGTAGTCTGTGATTTTGACTTCTCGATGACATCGTTGATCTCCGCAAGGAGAGACATGGCGTCGTTGTAGATTCGGAAGTGGGCATTCTCGCACTGCAGCAGAAGCTGAGTCGCTTCCCAGACCGTGTTGAGCAGCCGCTCCTTAGCCAGTTCGGGCCTGAGGATCACGCCATCGAAAATCTGCTTCGCCTGGATTATCGAGCGTGCGACGAACGAGTTGTTGCAGCCTATCGGGTAGATCTCTTGGTACGAGTGACGTGTCTCGGGACTCGTACGATCGGGGTCAACGTCATCAGCGGTACGCACTTGGCAGATCTTCTTGGTTGAGAAGACGTAGAGGCTCTCATTCAATGTGAGCATATGCTGGATCGCATTCTCTTTGTCTTCACCCAGCTTCATTGAGAATGCGCCGTCTCTGTCAAATTTGCCGGACATCGTGTTTACTCGCTAGGATTCGATGGCCGCAGAAGCCTGCTGCGCAGAGCGTTTGCCTCCCAACTATGTTTAGGCCAATGCATGAGAGCTGGATTTGCCATTTTCTATCCGTATAAGACGCTACTATGATTCGTGAACAGTACGCTATAGCTACTGCCGTTTCAATGAGTTGCGACGGCGGGCCCATTTATCACGGGTTCTTATGCGGATCGGTGTAAGACCCTCCCTTCTGGTAGCGGTCAGTCGTGGACTTCTGCTTTGGGTCGCGACCTGCCGGTCGCTTCCGAAAACATCAGTCCGATCACGTCTCAGTTTTTTACGCCATATATATGGCTTGACTCCTGTGCCCATTGCGCCCAGGGTGATGGTGTCAGGTGTGAAGCCCCGCTGGCTGTCCCATCCCTTGCGCTTCCTGCTTCTTCTCAGCGTGATCGATTCCCCAGTCTCCGCCGCGTTTACATCACAGTCTCTCTGGCTCCTTGCTGGTTTGGTGTGATGGCCTGCTGATGGAGGCGGCCAGGACGCCGGCCGTGCGGCAGAGGACTACTCGACTCACATCCGCATTCCATCAAGAGAGGAGCACCTACGCACTGATGTTTTCGGTCGTTGGCTTGATGGCCGGCGCGCTGAATATCGTCGGCGTATCTACGATCACGGGGCGCACCGCTCGAGTGACGTAACCGGGACCTGTCTGGTTGTCCGACGGTTTCCGGCGTGACGACCTGGCCCCAATGTCAATCTCTACACAAGGAGGAGGATGCGATGAATGCTGATCAACTCAAGGGGAAATGGTTGCAGTTCAAAGGCGATCTGCAAAACAAGTGGGGCAAGTTTACCGATAATGACTTGCAGGACATCGGAGGGAACTACGACAAGTTTCTCGGCAAGGTCCAAGAACGGTACGGCGCTAAAAAGCGCGAGGTGATGAAGTGGGCCAACCATTGGTATGACAAGCCGGCGACGGATGCCGCGGGGAAGCAGGCGGGGAATAAATAGATCTGCTGACTGCATGCCATTTACGAACGATGACTGGAAAGTCACTTTTTCTATTCGGTTAAGGAGAAGATGAGAATGAGTACACGCACTGTTCTGACATTCTGCGCGACGTTGGTGATCGGTGGGGCGTTTTTGGCGGGATCGGCGAACGCGCTCGGCAAGGCCGATGAGAGGAAGCCGATCAATGATGCCTGGCTGACGGCGAAGACCAAGATTGCGTTGTTTGCCGATGCCCGGGTCAAGGGAAGCGAGATCACCGTCGAAAGTACACAGGGTTCGGTAGTGATCCGTGGGAAGGTGGATTCCGATGCGGCGAAGCAGGCGGCGGAGGGCATTGCCAAAGAGATCAACGGCGTAAAGTCGGTAAAAAACGACTTGCAAGTGGTGGCACCGTCCAAGCGCGAGGCGATTGACGACAAAGATGAAGCCATTACGACTCGAGTCAACGCTCAGATTGCGATAGACGCCCAACTCAAGGAATCCGGGATTCATGCGCAGACGAATGCGGGCGTGGTCTTGCTGAGTGGCGAAGTGGCGGATCTGATGACCAGCGCGCAAGCATCGTGGAAGGTCTGGCAGGTTCCCGGCGTGAAGTCGGTGAAGAACGATCTCACGGTCAAAGAAAAGGCCTAAGCCTGTTCTCATAGAACACAGGCGCTCTCCGTCCGTCGATCTGGGCCAGTGGCATCGACGGACGACAGAGTTGCTCCCTCAGTCAACCACGAACAACACGGAAGCATGAGGAGGTGCACAATGATCAACGCAAGGGGTTCACATCCCGCGGGGCCGGCCAAGTCGGACGGCCCCGCTCAGACCGGACCGAGCGGGGCGAAGGCCGGTTCAACTGAACAGGCTTCAAAGGGTGCCCAGATGCAAGACCGCATTGCGCGGCGCGCGTACGAACTGTACGAGCAACGTGAACGGCGGGATGGCTGGGCCTTGAAAGACTGGTTGAACGCGGAACGGCAATTGGCCGTCGCAACCAGCCGCCGGTAACTTACCCTGAACATTCACTGTGATAACAACAAGGAGATGAGGCCATGCACACCATCTTACGCTGGGATCCAATGAGCAGAACTCGGTGGAATCCGTTCAAGGATCGGGATGAACTGGAAAGCCGGTTGGCGACGCTGTTTGCCGGTCGGGAGGCGACGGGCAACGGAGGAAAGGAAGCCCTGACGGTGACTCAATGGTCGCCGCTGGTGGATATTATTGAAGATGAGAAAGAATACCTGATCAAAGCCGAATTGCCTGATATGAAGAAAGAGGACGTGCGTCTCACGGTCGAGAACGATGTCCTGGCGATCTCCGGCGAGCGGAAATTCGAGAAGGAAGAAAAGAGCAAAAAGTATCACCGGGTCGAGCGCGCCTACGGGAGCTTCGTGCGCAGTTTCTCACTCCCGGAGGATGCGGATGGCAGCAAGGTGACAGCCGACTTCAATGACGGCATGCTTCAGGTGCATCTCCCGAAATCGGTGAAGGCGAAGCCGAAAGCCATTGAGATCCAGGTTGGCTAGTGTTGCGTTGAACGAGGGATGGGGCATCAGGCAAGGCGTTCTGACGCCTACGCGATGATGGAGTCTTCCTGATGCTCCGCGCACACCTTTTGTACCTCCCCTGCTTAGGACCAGCTCCCTATCGGCGTCTTCTGCTGTTGGGTGGCGATGATACGACTGATGCGCATTTGTATCTTCCCATAAACGTTCTTGGCTCGATCAAAAGGCATAGACATGGTTAGCATCCTCATAACGTTCGCGTTCATGGCACTCATGCTCCTGGTCGTTGGTTTCATCTCTTACGCGATTAGCGAGTGACCAGCTGCTGCACAGTGGATCGGGAAATTCCCGTTTCGTGCTTCAGCCCGGGCTCTCGTGAAGTATCGACACCTGCAGACGCAATGTGCGACCTGACTCCCTGGTAGCGGTCGGTCATGTACTTCTGCTTTGGGTCGAGCGGTCGTTTGACGCCTGTGCGAGAGTTGCTCGTCACAGCGCGTTAGACAGGGAAACCACGAAGAGAAGTAAGTGCGAAGGATATCGGCCTCGCGGGAGGCGTATTTTAGGAAGGCTTGGAAGTTCTGTACAGATGCTGATTCGAAAAGAAAAAGGGAGCGACGAGTCGTCGCTCCCTTTTTCTGTATCGTGACAACGTACCGGAACAGCTTATGCCGCAGCCGGAGTCATGTGCTGCTTGGCGAGTCCGCAGAGCTTTTCAAAGCCGACGGCGTCCTTGATCGCCATGTCTGACAGGACTTTGCGATCCAGCAACACATTCGCCTTCTTGAGGGCATTGATAAACCGGCTGTAGGTCAGCCCGTGGTTCCGCACCGCGGCGCTGATGCGCGCGGTCCACAGACGGCGGAAATCGCCTTTTCTGTCCTTGCGTCCGACGTAGGCGTAGACCAGCCCCTTATCGACGCTCTCCGTGGCCGAACGGAACAGCCGGCTTTTTCCCCCGTACTGCCCTTTGGCCAACTTCAGTCGTTTGTTTCTCCGATGTCTTGTTTTCGGTCCGCCTTTTGCGCGAGGCATGATTCCATACTCCTTTTCGTTCTAAAAGAACTCCCTGTGCCAAATGATCAGCGAGGGAGCAGCTGCCGTAATACCGCGGTGGCCGTGGCATCGACAATCGCCGTGCCCCCCAGGCGGCGCTTATGATCGTGTCTCTTGTGCGATAACAGATGGCGCTTGCCCGCTTTGCGCCGGACGATCTTTCCGCTTCCCGTTTTGGAGAATCGCTTGCTGGCGCCTTTGTGAGTTTTCATTTTCATACGAGACATTCCTTTGGTTGTGCCGATTGCTGCATCACATTCGTTAATTCTTCGGCGCCACAATCATAATCAAACTACGTCCCTCCATGCGGGGGGAATATTCGATCGTGCCGCACTGCGTGAGCTCTGCGATCACCGCATTCATCACCGACCGACCCATTTCCTGGTTGGCCATTTCACGTCCCCGATAGGTGAGGGTGACTTTGGTCTTGTTCCCCTCTTCCAGAAACGTCTTCATCTGCCGTATCTTGATCTCCAAATCATGCTTGTCTGTGCGCGGCCGCAGCTTGACTTCCTTCACCTGCGTGGACTTTTGATGGCGCCGGTTCTGATGGTCCTTCTTGCTGAGCTCGTACTTGTATTTGCCATAGTCCATGATCCGGCAGACCGGCGGCACCGAAGTGGGGGCTACTTCGACCAAATCATAGCCGCCTTCTTGTGCCTGGCGAAGGGCATCCGGTGTGGGGAGAATCCCGAGTTGCTCTCCCTCAGGGCCGATGACCCGCACTTCCCGGACACGGATTTCACGATTCACGCGCAGTTTGGGAACGATAAGCCACCTCCTCGTATCAGTGTTAAATGTCCTGCCGCACGCGCGCGGTCTCGGCGCGCAATAGATCTAAGACCTGGACGACCGTCATGCTTCCGAGGTTTGCCCCGCTTCGGCCTCTGACCGAGACGGTGCCGCCTTGGACCTCGCGATCTCCCGCCACCAGCATAAACGGAACTTTCGCCTTCTCCGCTTCGCGTATCTTGAACCCGATCTTTTCATTGCGGATGTCGGCTTCGGCCCGGAAGCCGGCGCTTTTCAATTGCGCCGTGACAGCGGCTGCATAGTCACGCTGGTTATCGGTGATATTCATGACCGTGGCTTGTACCGGCGCCAGCCACGCGGGGAACGCTCCACCGTAATGCTCGATCAGAATTCCAAAGAACCGCTCGATCGAGCCCATCAAGGCCCGGTGGATCATGATAGGCTGGTGGGCCTTGCCGTCCTCGCCGATATAACTCAATTCGAAACGTTCGGGGTTATTGAAATCGACTTGGATGGTGGAGCATTGCCACGAGCGGCCTAGCGCATCCTTGATCTTGATGTCGATCTTCGGGCCGTAGAAGGCGCCGCCGCCGGGGTCCATGCGGTAGGCGATGTTCCGGCTCTTGATCGCCGCCTCCAGCGCGCTGGTGGCCAGTGTCCAATGTTCATCGGCACCCACCGACTCTTTGGGCCTCGTCGAGAGAAAGACTTCAAAATCCGTGAACCCGAATGTCTGCAAAATGAAAAACGTGAAGTCCAGCACCTGGCTGACTTCGGTCTCAATCTGGTCGGGACGGCAGAACAAATGGGCATCGTCCTGGGTAAAGCCGCGGACGCGCAATAATCCGTGCAGGACGCCGGTCCGCTCGTAACGGTAGACGGTCCCCAATTCGCCGTAGCGGATGGGCAGATCCCGATAGCTGCGGAGATGGGACTTGTAGATCATGATGTGGTAGGGGCAGTTCATCGGCTTGAGCTGATACTCGCTGCCCTCCAGCTTCATCGACGCGAACATGTTTTCGCGGTAGTAATCGAGATGTCCGCTGGTTTTCCACAGGTCAAGGCGAGCGACGTGGGGAGAATAGACCAGATCGTATCCACCTTTGATATGCTGTTCGCGCCAGAAGTTTTCTATTTGGAGCCTGATCGCCGCACCTTTGGGGTGCCAGAGCACCAGGCCGGGGCCGATCTCATCCTGAACGGAAATCAAGTCCAGATCTTTGCCTACCTTGCGGTGGTCGCGTCGCTTGATTTCTTCCAGTCTGGCCAGATGCGCGTCGAGTTCCGTGTTTGTCGGAAACGAAGTGCCGTAGATTCTCTGGAGCATTGGGTTGCGTTCGTCGCCGCGCCAGTAGGCCCCCGCAGTGGTCAGGAGTTTAAAGGCGCCGATATGGCCGGTCGAAGGCAAATGCGGGCCACGGCACAAGTCCACAAAGTCCCCTTGCGTATACGCTGAAATCGGCTCTCCGTCTGGGAACCCCTCGATCAGCTCGACCTTGTACTTTTCGCCGCGCGCCCTGAAGAACTCCATCGCGTCCTGTTTGGAAAACTCCCGTCTGGCGATCGGCAGCGTGCGCTTGGCGATGTCACGGGCACGTTCTTCAATGCTGGCAAGGTCCTCCGGCGTAAACGGCCGATCGTAGGCAAAATCGTAATAGAAGCTGTCTTCCAGTGCCGGCCCGATCGTCAACTGAGCCGTCGGGAACAGCTCCTTCACGGCTTGCGCCATGAGGTGAGTGCTGCTGTGGCGGTAGACTTCACGGCCTTCCTGGCTGTCGAACCGGAGTGGTTCAATCGTCGCGTCTTCCGACAAGGGGCGCGAGAGATCCATGACGGTTCCATTGACACGTGCCGCCAATATATCCGTGCCCAGGGGAATCCCTAAGGCGGAGAGGGCGTCTCCCACCGTTTGGCCGGTCTGGACATTTTTGCTGAGCCCGTCTTTAATCGCAATGTTCATCGTGGATGCGAGCCGATGTACGCACAGAAAATGACAAAGGCACCCCGCCTCCGAGAGGTACGCGGATGCCTCGGCCGAGTGGTAGGCGCGGACGGTCTTGAACCGTCGACCTCTACCGTGTCAAGGTAGCGCTCTCCCCCTGAGCTACGCGCCTATCGTACAGCCGCGCATGCTAATATACGGGTGCCCGAAGTGTCAAGAAAAGCAAAGAGAAGACGGCATCCGTCCCATGTCGAGAGGGGCCGCCTTCTCTTTGTGAAATCGATCGCCGGCTGAGTCTATCGGACGGCCGACTTCAGCTCCTTACCGGCTGAAAACTTGGGAACCTTAGCGGCAGGGATACGGAGTGCTTCACCGGTGCGGGGATTTCTCCCCATCCGTGCCTTGCGCTTAGAGATGGTAAAGGTGCCGAAGTTGACGAGCGACACGCGCCGGCCTTTCTTCAGCGAGGACGTGACTGCGCCGGTGAACGCCTCAAGGGCGGTGCCGGCAGCGACTTTCGTAATCCCGGCCGAGGCGGCCATTTTCGCAATGAGTTCTTCCTTTGTCATCGAGTTCCCTCCTTGGTGGGTGTTGAAACAATAAGTCCGGATTGACGATACCTCATAGATAGAGAGGCGCTACGCCCTCCGGCGTGTTTTGGCCTTCGTGCGTTTCAAAGGAATATGCAATGCCGCGATCTTTTTTCGCAATGTGTTCCGGTTCAGTCCCAGCAGCTCGGCTGCTTGAATTTGATTCCCCTGTGTCTCTTCAAGCGCGGATGTAATCAAGGGGCGTTCCACGGCTGAAATCAGAATCGGGTGCAGGTTTTTCGCCGATCCGTTCCTCATGCCTTTCACGAAATCGCCCATCTTCATATCGAGGTAGCTCTCCAGAGAGGCGTCCCGGAGCTTCCCTTGCTGGGGGATGGACCCGTTGTACTGATTCAAGAGCTGGAGGGCTTTTACCGATCTTTTCAACACCGTGCGTGAGCCGGTGATGACCAGGCTGCGAGACGGATCGACATGACCGGGAAGCGGCATCGCCCCTTCGTGGGCGCTGCGGGACTCCATTACCACGGCATCAAACTGATGTTTCGCCGCCTCCTTTTGAAAGGCCGCCGCATCTCGTGTGATGGTGACAGACGCGTCCTTAAAAGCCTGCCTGAATTGAGCCTGTACCTCGGTATCCGCAGTCAGCAGCAGAATAGAAAAGCTAGATGAAGAACCCGCCATGAAGGCACCACCCGAAGAAGAGGGGCGGATTATTGCCCAGGGTGTCAACGATGTCAATTGAATTTTATGGAGACAGGCTTCCGGAGTGCTCCCTGCAAGCCTTTCCGGTTATTGTGGGATCAAAAATATTGTGACATCGGTTTCGCTGTTGGTGCGCCCGCTCGCCTCGCGGCGAAGCCGCGGGCGTCGTATCGTCGACGATACGGGTTTCACGCTATACGGATCACGAAGTGAGAAACAGCAAATTGAGTCGCGCTGTAGACAGCCATGGATCTCTCGGTGAGCTGCCACTTGACAGCCAGGTCGGCAAAGATGTAGATATTGGTTCAATTCATACCGGAATAGTAAAGAATGAAAGTGTCTCGACGCACAACCTATGGAATCATGGCGGTTATTGACCTGGCGATGAATGGAAAAGATGTTCCAGTTCAGGCTCGAGCCATAGCAAAACGGCAGGCGATCCCAATCAAATTTCTCGAGCAGGTCCTCCATTCCTTGAAGAAGGCAGGGCTAATTGATAGTCTCCGGGGCGCGCAAGGCGGCTATCTCCTGCTCAAAGAGCCATCAGCTCTTTCGGTCGCAGATATTCTCGAAGTGTTAGATGGGCCGGTGCTTCATCATGCCGTTCATCGAGACTCGGCCTTCGACCGGCGTCTTCCCAAGCAGGAATTGTTGCTTGGGGATGTCTGGAAGCAAGTGGCCGAAGCCGAACATGATGTGCTCCATCGAATTACGATCAATGAGTTAGCCAGTCGCCAGCGTGCGATCGAACAGCACCGGAATCCGATGTACCACATTTAGAAATTAGGTTAACGATCGGCATCCGCTACAGAGTGTTTTGCGGGAACGTGAGTGAGAGGAGATGCGCCAATGACTCCCCAACGCCTGAAGACAGTCGACATCAAGACGGTTCCTATTCCGCCCTCCATTGCTGAAGAAATCGAAACGTTTGAAGCCGAGGCCATGCGGTTGATCGCCGGCGATGGCTCCTCGGATCTTTTCCGGCCGTTCCGTCTGCAGCACGGCATATATGGGCAGCGGCAGCCTGGTGTGCAGATGGTGCGGATCAAAATTCCGTTCGGAGGAATATCCGCCAATCAGCTCCGCCAGGTTGCAGAGTTAGCTGACCGTTACGCCACAGGGGTCAGCCATGTCACGACCCGTCAGGACATCCAGCTCCATTTCGTCGAGCTGAAAGACGTGTCGACGATCATGCGAGGGTTGGCCGAAGTCGGACTGACGACGAGGGAAGCTTGTGCCAATACGGTGCGTAATGTCACGGCATGCCACTTAGCCGGTGTCTGCCGGGGCGAAGTCTTCGATGTCACTCCCTATGCGAAGACGATTGCCTACCATCTTCTGCGCAATCCGCTCAATCAGAGTTTGCCGCGGAAGTTTAAGATCGCTTTTTCGGGATGCGCGCACGATTGCGCTCTGACTCCTATCCACGACATTGGGCTTCTGGCCGCCAAGCGGGCGGACGGAGCCATCGGTTTCCGTATGGTGGCTGGCGGCGGGCTCGGGTCTGCGCCGCGCGTCGCGCAACTGTTGCGCGAATTTACGCCGATGGATGAGCTGATTCCGAGTATTGAAGCGGTCATCAAAGTGTTCGATACGTTGGGTAATCGGAAGAACCGGAATAAGGCCCGTCTGAAGTTCGTCATCGATAAATTGGGGTTCGAGGAATTCAAGCGTCGATGGGAAGCGGCCTATGCCTCGATGGGTCACAGTGTTCCCAAGGATCAGGGGATTCGGCTACTCCAACATCAGGATGAACCGACGGCGCTGATCATGCCGGCTAAAAACGGATCGAGCCCTGCTGCCACGAATGGAAATGGACATGCCGGTCACATCGGGCATGAGACACCGTTTCAGATGTGGAAACGGACAAACGTGGTGCCGCAAAAGCAAGCTGGATACGCCACCGCAGCCATCAAATTGTTCATGGGCGACATTACGTCGGAGCAGCTGCTCGTTGTGGCGGATCTTGCGGAGCGCTATTCCAATGGCAATCTCCGGACCACGATCAATCAGAATCTCGTCATCCGGTGGATTCCCGAGAGTCAGGTCGAGGCTCTCTACGACGATCTGTCCCTGCACGGCTTGGCCGATCCGGGAGCCGAATTGGTCGAGGATATTATTGCCTGTCCCGGCACCGATACGTGCGGATTGGGCATTACATCCTCCAAGGGACTGGCGCGGGCGCTGGCCGAGGTGTTTCCGGCAGGCCGGGTACCGGAGGACCTGGCGGGCGTCGATGTGAAAATCAGCGGCTGCCACAATGCCTGCGCGCAGCACCACATTTCGACGATCGGCCTGCACGGGGTCGGCAAACGCCTGGGGAACCATGTCGCCCCGCACTATGAATTGCATCTGGGCGGTTCCGTCAACGGCACGCCCCGTATCGGCCAGATGACGGTCAAACTGCCGGCCAAAGCGGTGCCGGCGGCGCTCACTCATTTGATCGAGGTCTATCGCCGCGACCGTCTGGCGAACGAAGGCCTTCCGGGCTTCGTCGTCCGTGTGGGGAAAAACAAACTGAAAGATGAATTGATCCCCTACACGATCGTTCCGGCCTATGAGGATGACCCGACCTATTATTATGATTGGGAGGGGGAAGACGAGTTTATTCTGGAAGATCTTGGTCCGGGCGAATGCGCCGGCGGTGCCCTTGAAATGATCGAAAACGGCATTCTCGAAGCCGATCAGGAGCTCTACCAGGCGAAACTCCTGGTGGACAATCACCAGTATTCCGTCTCCGTGAACAAGTCGTACCGCGCAGTGCTGGCGGCAGCCAAAGCGTTGTTGGTGACGGAGGGGCTTGAGCCATCGACCGATTCTGAAACCTTCATTGAATTCGACAGCAGGATTGCCCAAAAGGGCACGGTGTTTCCGATCTACCGGAATCTGAATCAGACCGTCGGTAATCTCGGCCCGAAAGAGACGACGGAGCAATCGGCGCGCGAGAAGATGGCCTTTGCAAAGGGATTCGTCGATGCCTGTCGGGCGGCGACCGAACAGATGGGCAAGGATCTGAAATTGCCTCCGGTGCAGGAAGTACAAGCTCCGGCACCGCAGGCCCCGCCGGCGCCAGCCGAGGTGACCACGGCTGTTCCGGCTCAGGCCGGCGCGTCGGTGTACGACCTGCGTGGCGTGGCCTGTCCGCTCAATTACGTGAAGACGAAGCTGAAATTGGAAATGATGGATGCCGGCGAGCAGCTGGAAGTCTGGCTGGATGCAGGTGAGCCGATCAAGAACGTGCCGATGAGCCTCAAGAACGATGGCCACAAAGTGTTGCTGCAAGAGGCCCTGGAATCGGAAGCGAGCCATTATCGAGTACTGGTCGAGAAGGTCGGTGAGTAAGAGGAAGTCAGGGTGATGATGGTGTCACAGGACGGAGCCGGATCGATGACCGACCGCAAGGCTGATCTCAAGGGATGGAGCGACTCACTTGAATCACAGCAGCCCCAGGATGTGTTGGCGGCTGTGCTCCCGCGCTACGCGGGCAGGCTTGTCCTTGCCTGCAGCTTCGGTGCGGAAGATGTCGTCCTAGTCGATATGATTCATCGCCTGGACCCGTCCGTGCCCCTGTTCTACCTGGATACGGACTTTTTGTTTGCAGAGACGCATGCCACAAGGGACCGCATCATCGAGCGCTATCACTTGAAGCCGGCACAGGTGATACAAGTCACATCACTGCTCACGCCGGAACGTCAGGCGGCGCAATACGGCGATGCCTTGTGGACGAAAGAGCCCGATCGCTGCTGCCAATTACGGAAGGTCGAGCCGTTGACCCGCGTGTTGCAAGGGTACGATGCCTGGATCACCGGCATCCGGCGCGACCAAGCCCCCTCCAGGGCCGGCGCCGGGTTGATTGAGTGGGACGGCAAGTTTGGTCTTGTCAAAGTGAATCCTCTGGCGCGTTGGACGTGGGCTGATGTCTGGACCTACATCAAGGTCTATGAAGTCCCCTATAATCCGCTGCACGATCGGAATTATCCCAGTATCGGTTGTACCCATTGCACTGCACCGGTTGCAGACGGCGACGATCCACGAGCTGGCCGCTGGAAAAACTTCACCAAGACGGAGTGCGGGTTGCACAAGGCGTAACAATGCCCTTTCAAGACATTATTGCCAAAATTGCGAAGGGCCCAAAAGTATCCAAGGATTTGACGTGGGAGGAGTCCAAACAGGCCATCAAGGCGTTGATCGAAGGGGCCGCGACCCCGGCGCAGGTCGGGGCGTTCTTGATCGCCATGCGGTTTAAGTCGGAGTCGGTTACGGAATTGGCCGCCATGGCCGCTGCCGCCCGGCAATATGTGCCGCCGCTTGCTGTGTCGCGGGATGCCGCCTTGGTCGATATTCCTAGTTACGCCGGCAAACAGGATACGTTCCATGCGCTGATCGCCGCGTCGATCGTGGCGGCGTCGGCTGGCGCCACGGTACTGATGCATGGCTATGACGGTGTGCCTGGACGGCCCGGCAGCGCCGGGGTACTCAAGGCGCTGGGCATTCCCATCGACTTTGAGTCCAAGATGGCGACCGAGGAGCTGAATAGGAAGGGCTTTGCCTATTTGGACATCGGCCTCTACCACCCTCCGGTCTATCGATTTCTGGAAATGCGCCAGGAGCTTGGAGTCAGAAATGTGTTTCATCCGATTGCGAGGCTGCTGAATCCGGCTCGAGCCGCCTCTCAAGTAGTCGGGCTGTCGCATCCGCCGCACTTTGAGAAAACGGTCGAAGCCTTGCGCATGCTCGGTTGTCCGCGCGGGCTGGTGATTCGTGGCGTCGAGGGTGATCCCGAATTGTCTCTTTCGGCGGTCACGCAAGTGCTCGAATTGCGGAATGAGCGCATCGCGCCGCTGGGTGTGGCTCCTAAAGACTTTGGCGTGCCCTCAGGCTCGACGCGAGAGATGGCGGGGTTTCCTCCGGCACAGCGGGATAAGGAAGCGGACCTGCTCCGGAGAATTCTTCAGAATAAGACGCAGGGCGGGCCAAGAGATTGGGTGCTCATGAATGCCGCGATGGTGCTCTATGCGGCGGGGAAAAGCAACTCGCTTACCGCCGGCTATCTCATGGCGCGATCGGCGATCGAAGAGGGTGCGGCGGCGCGTAAACTGGATGAGCTGGTGCAGGAACCGGTAGCTGCGGCCAAGGTATAAGCAACGCGTGATGAGTCGAATCTTTGAACTGAACACTGAAAACCAAAGAGTGCAATCATGAAACATCTCCGGCAACTCGAAGATCAAAGTGTCTATATCTTGAGGGAGGCCTACAAGCATTTCGACAATCTCGGCATGCTCTGGTCGATGGGCAAGGATTCCACCGTGCTGTTATGGCTGGCCCGGAAGGCGTTTTTCGGCCACGTGCCATTCCCCTTGCTCCACGTCGATACGAGTTACAAGATTCCGGCCATGATCGAGTACCGCGACAGATTGGCTCGGGAATGGGGGCTGGATTTGGTCGTCGGTCAAAACAAAGAGGCGCTGGCCGCCGGCATGAATCACACCCTGGGCCGCGTCGTGTGCTGTACCGCACTGAAGACGAATGGGCTGAAACAATTGTTGGAACATAAAGGGTACACGGGCGTCATTCTGGGCGTCCGGGCGGATGAAGAAGGGACGAGGGCGAAAGAACGCTATTTCTCTCCCCGTGACAAGCATGGGGATTGGGATTTTCGTGATCAGCCGCCGGAACTCTGGGATCAGTATAAAACGACGTTCCCTCCCGGCACGCACATCCGTATCCATCCGCTGCTGGATTGGACTGAAATCAATATTTGGGAATACATCAAGCTCGAGAACATTCCGTTCATCGATCTCTACCTCGACAAGGGCGACGGCACCCGCTATCGCAGCCTGGGCTGTGCGCCCTGTACGACGCCGATCAAGTCGACGGCGAAATCTGTGGACGACATTATCGAAGAACTTCGCCACACGACGGTGGCGGAGCGGTCTGGCCGCGCCCAAGATGAAGGCCGCGGCATGGAGATGTTGCGGAAAGACGGGTACATGTGAAACTGCGAGACCGGCGGGATAAGCGCGAGGGGCGAGTCGCGCAAGTCACACCTGCGGTTTTGCTGGTCAGCCCGTTCGAGCATTCTGAGGAGTGAAGCAATGAATATGGTGGTCAGCAAACCTTCTGAGAGTCTGAACATCGTGATCGTGGGCCATGTGGATCACGGCAAGTCTACGTTGCTGGGGCGGCTTTATGCCGATACCGGCTCGTTGCCGGACGGCAAGCTCGAAAAGGTGCAGGCGATTTGCCGGCAGCAGGGAAAAGAATTTGAGTATGCGTTTCTGTTCGATGCGTTTCTGGAAGAGCAGGAGCAGGGGATCACGATTGATACGGCTCGCACGTTCTTCATCTGGAAAGGACGCCAATACATCATCATCGATGCGCCGGGCCACAAAGAATTTCTCAAAAATATGATCTCCGGCGCCGCGCGCGCCGAGGCGGCGATTTTGCTGATCGATGCGTTGGAAGGTGTGAAAGAACAATCCAAGAAACACGGCTACCTGTTGTCCCTGCTGGGCGTCCGGCAGTTCGCCGTTGTCGTCAATAAGATGGACTTGATCGGCTATCGGCAGGATGTGTTCGACGGGATCGAGAAGGAGTATCGGGAATTTCTGGGGCAGTTCAAGGCCGCCCCGACGCATTTCATCCCGGTCAGTGCCAAGCTCGGGGACAATATCGCCAATCGCAGCGAGGCCATGTCCTGGTACACCGGCCCGACGGTGCTGGATACGTTGAGCCTGTTCAAGAAAGAAGCAGCCCGGTCTGAGCAGCCGCTCAGACTGCCGGTGCAGGACGTGTACAAGTTCGACGCGCGTCGCATCATCACCGGCCGCATCACGGCGGGCCGCGTGAAGGTCGGGGACCATCTCGTTTTTTCGCCTTCGAACAAGCGGGCCAACGTCAAGTCTGTCGAAGCCTTCAATATCGAGCCGCAGCCCATGATGGGCGAGGCGGGGCAGTCGATCGGTGTTACGTTGGACGAGCAGATTTTTGTGGAGCGCGGCGAAATCGCGTCCCACCAGGAGCAGCTGCCGTCGGTATCCACGGCGTTTCGCGCGAATGTGTTTTGGTTGGGGAAGCGGGCGCTCGAAAAGGGGCGCAAATACCTGCTTCGTGTGGCGACCAAAGAGGTGGACTGCGAAGTCGCGGCCATCCATCGCATCATCGACACGATGGATCTGGCCCAACAGCAGGGCAGTAATACAGTCGCCAAGAATCAAGTGGCAGAGTTGACCGTGCGCACGAAGATGCCGCTGGCGTTCGACCTCTCCTCGTCGTTTGAAGCTACCGGCCGGTTTGTCCTCGTCGATGAGTACGATATCGCCGGGGGCGGCATCATTACGGAACTGGTGCGTGACGAGCAGGAGTTTTTGCGGGAAGAAGCGAGGCGCCGGGACTTTGCGTGGGTGAAAGGCGAGGTCGGCATCGAAGATCGCGCCAAACAGTATGGCCATCGGGCGGCGGTGGTGTTGTTTACCGGAGGGCGGCATACCGGCAAATCATTCCTGGCGAGAAAGCTGGAAGGACGTCTCGTGGCGGATGGACGCCATGCCTACCTCTTGGACGGCGAAAACCTGCGCCGCGGCCTCGATGCCGATTTGAGCGAGGAAGAACGGGGCCAGACCGCGGAGATGGCCCGCCGGTATGGCGAAGTCGCGCGGGTGCTGATCGATACGGGGCTGATCGTCGTCTCCACTACGAATCCGTTCGGACTGGCCTATCGGGATGCCGTGCAGCCGATTCGGACGCTGGTCCATCCCGCGCCGGTCATCGCCGTCCATATGTGCAAGACAGACGAGGAGCTTCCTCCCAACACTGATGTGGTGTTGAACGGTCCGATGGATGTCGATCTGGCGGTCAAGCAGGTCATGGACGAACTGAAGCGTCGCGGCGTACTGGCCGAGGCCATCGGGTCCAAGCCGACATTCCAGTATTCCATTTAGCCAGTATTCTCGTTTGATTTGGAGCATCGATGGTGTTCTACGTGAGCCAGAGGGTGGCTCTCCCCGGCGGTTTGACTCATTTGAAATGCGCGTGATACCGTAGCTTCTTGATGGCTCTGTAATGAGGATCCGACAGCTGTCTTCAGGCTGTTGCGAGAGGAGTGAACATGAAATTTGTCTGTCTCAACTGCGAAACCTATATGAGCCTCGAGAAGGTCGAAAAACCCGCTGAGGGCTCCCTCGGTGTCTTCTTCGGCTGTCCGTCCTGTAATGCGAAGTTTTCGATGGTCACCAATACGGGCGAGACCAGTATGATGAATGCCTTAGGGTTAAAGCTGAGCCCGAAGTCTGCGCCTGACACGTCGATGGAGGGGTTGCGCGCACTCGCGGGAAACGGTCAGGCTGCGTCTGCTGCGACTCAACCGGTGGCATCGACGCCGGCTGTGGCTGCCTCCGCTACATCGCCTGCCAAGGCGCCTGAAAAAGCGAGCGGCTGTCCGTTCTCCGCTATGGTAGCCGAGATGGGGCTCACGAGCTCCGGCAAACCGGCCGACGGCGGGTCTTCCCCGTCCAATTTCACCTGGTCGCCGGACGCTCAGGAAAAACTCGACCGCCTGCCTGCATTTGTGAAACCGATGGTGCAGGGCAGCGTAGAAACCTATGCCCGTAAACAGGGCTTCAAGACCATTACTCTGCAAGTGATGGATGACTCAAAGAATGACACGGCGAACGGCATGGCCTGGTCGCCCGAAGCTGAACAGCGTCTGGAAAATATTCCGGATTTCATCCGTCCCATGGCCCGGAAAGAGGTTGAACGGCTGGCCAAGGAACGAGGGGTGTCGACGATCACCGCTCAGGTGATGGATGAAGCCAAAGACAAGTTTCTGAAGTTTATGTAAGGAACTGGTTCATAGTAGATTATTCAAAGGCCCATCCGGCTATCCGGATGGGCCTTTCTATTGTCTGCGTTATCTATGGACGGTGCTTGTATGAAACGGTGGTGGTACGCATTCGTTCTCCTTGTTCTAGTCATTGGGTGGTTCGCCGCTCCCTTGGATGTCTCTACGCAACAGGTTCTTGTGTATGTTGAATAGGCAGGTACTGCCGGGATCTTGCGTAATTGACACCTTTCTGAGGCCTGTGCTAGGTCTACACCCATAGGTGAATCTCATTCGTCGTTATCCTTAGCCGGCTGGAGAGACAGGCCGGCATTGAGGAGGGATACATGGGCGGGCATAGCCATTGGGCGACCATCAAGCGGCACAAAGGGGCCCAGGACGTCAAGCGTGGAAAGATCTTCACCAGAATCATTCGCGAGGTCACCATCGCGGCCCGTTCAGGCGGTGATCCGGATGCAAATCCACGTCTTCGGCTGGCCGTTGCCAAGGCCAAAGAAGCGAATATGCCCGGCGATACCCTGAAGAAAGCTATTCAGCGGGGGACCGGGGAACTCCCGGGTGTGACGTACGAAGAATTTTCCCTGGAAGGGTATGGGCCCGGAGGGACGGCGCTGCTGCTCGAAATCACGAGCGACAACCGGAACCGGACCGTCGCGGAAATACGCAGCCTGCTCACCAAGAATCACGGGAATATGGCCGAAGCCGGCGCCGTCGCCTGGCAGTTTCACAAGAAAGGGCTGGTCGCGATTGAAAAGGGCAAGGTTGACGAGGACACGCTCCTCTCCCTGGCGCTCGATGCCGGCGCGGAAGATGTCAAGGTCGGCACTAAAAGCTTTGAGGTCATCACCAGCCCTCACGATTTTGAAGCCGTGAAAAAAGCGCTCGTAGACGCGAAGATCGAAACAGTGCTTGCTGAAATCACATATATTCCGCAGAATACAGTTCGTCTGGAAGAGAAGCCCGCTGAACAGATGCTCAAATTGATGGAAATTATGGATGAGCACGACGATGTTCAGAAAGTCCATGCCAATTTTGATATCCCGGACGAAGTGATGGAGAAGGTTGCTGTCGCAGCAGGGTGACAGGGCCGCCGATCGGGTGCCGCATTCCCACCAGAGTGACGAGACGAGATGATCGCCTTTCTCACGGGGCGGTTGGCATTCAAAGCGCCGACCCACCTCACGCTTGATGTGCAGGGGGTCGGGTACGAAGTTCATATCCCTCTGAGCACCTATTACGCCCTTCCGAATCTTGACGAAGTCACCGCACTGAATATCCATACGCATCTTCGGGAAGATGCCATCCAGCTGTTCGGGTTTCTGTCACACAGTGAAAAAGAGCTTTTTCTGTTGCTGACGACCGTGTCTGGCATTGGTCCCAAGCTGGCGCTCAGTGCGCTGTCCAGCTTGCCGGTCACGGAGCTGGTTCGTGCGGTTCAAACCGAAGACATCGACAAGTTGTCGACAGTGCCGGGTATCGGGAAAAAGTCCGCTAGCCGTATCGCGCTTGAACTCAAGGACAAGGTGGGCAAAATTCAATCGGCTACAGTTCAGGTGTCTGCATCTGAAGGGGCCGGACTCGACGGTCCTTTTGAGGATGCGCTGTCCGCATTGGTGAATTTGGGGTATCGACCGCAAGATGCCAAAGAAGCCTTGCGGCGAGTCACGACGGGGGCCACAGGTCCTGTTGTCCTGAAGAATCTGATTCGCGAAGGGCTCAAGGAGCTTGCAAGGGGGTAAACATGCGCATAGACAAAGCGGGCGTGATCAGTAGATTCGTAGCCATGACCTGCATGGGAGTGTCTCTGATTGTTGGAGCCTTCCCGGTCACGGGGTTTGCCGAAGGAGCGGCGGAACCCAAGAGCATCAGAATGACCTGCGGGTCTTGTCCCGAGGGATATGCCACTACCGGGGTGACGCAATCGCCGGAGATTTGCAAAGAGGGCGATCCGACTCTGGTGCAATGTGTGCCACTGGGGGCGAACATGTTGGGTGTGTGCGGCTCTTGTCCTGAAGGTTACAATGAGATCGGCGGGTCTTCGCTCCCTGCGCGCTGTGGCAACAAGGATGGCGGTCGATTATCACAATGTCAGTTGGGGAAAATGGAGCAGAACTTGCCCGACCCGGCTCAAGGCTACAAAACCTGTCCACCCGATTGCGGCAATACAGCGACACCAGGGCAGGGGACCGTGCCGCCTCCTCCCAAATATCAGCACATACCGGATAACAAATAATCCTGCGTGCGGCACGATGACGGAACGACTCATGACGACTCGAGCGATGGATGACGAGCGAGGCTTGGAGAATGTCCTGCGCCCTCAAACGCTCGACGCCTATATCGGGCAGGAGAAAATGAAGGAGTCGCTTCGAGTGTGCATCGAAGCGGCCCAGCGGCGGAATGAACCCCTCGACCATGCCATCTTCTATGGTCCGCCGGGACTTGGGAAGACCACGATCGCCCATATTATTGCCAGGGAGATGGGGGCGTCCTTGCGTTCGACCTCCGGGCTGGTGTTAGCCCATGCCGGTGATCTTGCGGCGATTCTCACCAACCTGCAGGAACATGATGTGCTGTTCATTGATGAGATCCATCGTCTGCCGGCTTCCGTGGAGGAGGCCCTCTATCCAGCGATGGAGGATTACCAGCTGGATTTGGTGATCGGCCAAGGGCCAACGATCAGAACGGTTAAGCTTGATCTGCCGCGGTTTACGCTTGTGGGCGCAACGACAAGGGCTGGTGCTCTGACGTCACCCCTCCGGGACCGGTTCGGCCTGGTGTATCGGCTTGAATTCTATTCGCCACCTCAGTTGGAGGCTATCGTGACCCGGTCCGCGGAGGTCTTGGGAGTCGGGATCGACCAGGAAGGGGCTGCGGAGATTTCACGCCGGGCTCGTGGAACGCCACGGATCGTCAATCGATTGATTAAGCGGCTCAGGGACTATGCGCAAATCAAGGCCGATGGGCATATCACCAAGCAGGTCGCCCAGGACGGTTTGGCCTGGATAGGTATCGATGAGGCCGGTTTTGACGAGATGGATCGCAAGATCCTTCTCACCATCATCGATAAGTTCAATGGCGGTCCTGTCGGCGTGGAAGCGTTGGCTGCGGCGGTACAGGAAGACAGAGGTACGCTCGAAGACGTCTATGAGCCGTATCTGATTCAGGCCGGCTTCTTGGATCGGACCGGTCGGGGTCGGCAGGTGACGAAGTTGACGTTTGACCATTTCAAGAAACCACCCACCATGCTGATGTAGTCTGGCCACGATTGTCGCGTCGGATGAAGCTGCCGGTGTTTCGACCGTTCCGTTTCGTTCTCCCTGAAACCATCGGGCGATCCTTGCAAAAGATTTGAGAGTTCCTGTAAAATTCGACACTTGTCCAGTTTGTGATTTTGCCTATCGGCTTCTTTAGGCTTCACGTCCGAGGCGTACTCTCGATGCCCAGAGACATGCTCGAATATCGTCAAGAGATCGATCGGATCGACGATGAAATCATCCGTCTGCTGAACGAGCGGTCCAAGAGCGTGATCGAGATCGGAAAAATCAAGAAGGAAAAGGATGCGGCGGCCAATCTTCATACGCAAGGACGGGAAACAGCCATTATCGAACGGCTGACCAGGCTCAATACCGGTCCTTTTCCCAGCGAAGCGATTCGATCGGTCTATCGAGAGATCATGTCCGCTTCCCTGTCCCTGGAGGCGCCTCAAAAGGTGGCCTATTTAGGGCCCCGCGCGACCTTTACCCACATGGCCTGCATGCAGAAGTTCGGCTCATCGGCTCAGTATGTGCCGGTCCATAGCATCAAGGAAGTGTTTAGTGAAGTTGAGCGGGGGCGGGCTAATTTCGGCGTGGTACCGATCGAAAACACGACGGAAGGCGTGGTGAACCATACGCTCGACATGTTCATTGACTCCAATCTGCTGATCTACGGTGAGGTGCTTCAAGAAGTCTCGCATCACTTGCTGTCGAAGTCCGGTCTGATCGACGAGGTGAAGAAAGTGTATTCTCACCCGCATGCGATCGCGCAATGCCGGAACTGGCTCGAAACCCACCTGCCGCGTGTGCCGGCAATGGAAGTGGCCAGCACGGCGCGGGCGGCCGAACTCTGCATTGATGAGCCGTCGTCGGCTGCGATTGCCTCTGAACTGGCGGGCCAATTGTACGGGCTGAAAGTCATCAAGCCTCGCATTGAAGACAACTTGAACAATGTGACCAGATTTCTGGTGCTCTCTCAGAAACCGTCGGAGCGGACAGGGAAAGACAAGACGTCGCTGATGTTGTCTATCAAGGATAAGGTCGGCGCCCTCTACGATTTGCTGCGCCCCTTCGCCTCGCATGGCATCAGCATGACCAAGATCGAATCCAGGCCCTCACAGCGGAAAGCCTGGGAATACATCTTCTTCGTCGATGTCGAGGGGCACATCACGGAGGAACGGGTCAGCAGGGCGGTTGAAGAAGTGAAGGGCCGCTGTCTCTTTATGAAAATTTTGGGCTCTTATCCTATCTACAGTTAGTTAGACCCATGGCGCTCCACATCCATCCAGATATCCTCTCACTCAGTCCCTATGTCCCCGGGAAACCGATCGACGAGTTGCAGCGGGAACTTGGACTCACCCGCGTGATCAAGCTGGCCTCCAATGAAAATCCGCTGGGGCCTTCGCCCAAGGCTGTGGCGGCGCTTGTCGGAGAATTCAATACCCTCCACCGTTATCCGGACGGGGGCGGCTATCGGCTCAGGCAGGCCATTGCTGAACGGTGGAAGGTCTCGATCGATCAGATTGTGTTAGGCAACGGGTCTGATGAGATTCTTGGACTACTGGCCAGGGCATTTCTGGCCCCCGGCGACGAAGCCGTTATGGCTGATCATACGTTCGTTATCTACAAGATGGAGGTGACCGCGGCGCATGGGAAGGCGGTCATGGTTCCTCTCGTCAATTGGACGCACGATCTGGACACCATGGTCCGATCGATTACCCCAAGGACCAGACTGCTCTTTATCTGCAATCCCAACAACCCCACGGGGACGATGGTGCCGGCCGAGGCGATCAGCCGGCTTATGGCTGAGGTGCCTAAGGATGTGATCGTCGTGTTCGACGAAGCCTACTTCGAATATGTCCGTCATTCTCAATTTCCCGACACGATCGAGTATGTGAAAGAGGGGCGACAGGCGATTGTGCTCAGGACGTTTTCCAAAATCTATGGGCTGGCGGGCTTGCGGATTGGGTATGGCGTCACCACTCCTGAGATCAACGATGTGCTCAATCGGGTGCGGCCTCCCTTCAATGCCAATAGTCTGGCTCAGAGGGCGGCGCTGGCTGCGTTGGGGGACGATGAGCATGTGGCCAAGAGCCGGGCCGTCAATGCTGCGGGGATGGAGCAAGTCGGACAGGGACTGAAGGGGCTTGGTTTTCACCCGATTCCAAGCGAAGCAAACTTTATCTATTTCGATGTGAAGCGGGACGGGCGGCAGGTGTTTGAATCGTTGCTCCGTGAAGGGATCATCGTGCGGCATATTCAGGGGACTATGCTCCGGGTCACCATCGGGCAAGCTGAAGAGAATGCGGCCTTTCTCCATGCGCTCGGTAAAGTCCTGTTGTAGGAACAGCACAGCGAGGGAACCATGATTATCGTATTGAAACCAGAGGCGTCCGAGAGCGAGGTCGATCATATTATCGACCGGCTGCGCGATCTCGGCCTGAAGTCGCAGATTTCGACCGGCCAGGAGCGCACCATTATCGGTGTCATCGGAGATGACCGGATTCTTCACAATCAGCCGCTGACGGCGCTTCCCGGCGTAGAGAGTGTGTTGCCGATTCTGGCTCCATGGAAACTGGTGAGCCGCGAGTTCAAGAAGGAAGGGACGATCATCGATGTCGGCGGGGTGAAGATCGGCGGCCAGAAGTTGGCCATCATGGCGGGGCCCTGCGCGGTCGAACGGCTTGAGCTCACTGTCGGGATCGCGCATGAGGTGAAAGCTTC
Organism: Nitrospira sp.; assembly: GCA_022843785.1. GTDB lineage: Bacteria > Nitrospirota > Nitrospiria > Nitrospirales > Nitrospiraceae > Nitrospira_D. The sequence continues at coordinate 21,220 of JALHMZ010000022.1, read as the reverse complement.
CGGCGCCGCAATTCTTCGCGGGGGCGCGTACAAGCCAAGGACCTCGCCCTATTCCTTCCAGGGCTTGGGACGCGAAGGGCTGGATTACCTGGTCGAAGCGAAAAAACAAACCGGGCTGCCGGTGGTCAGCGAAATCCTGGATACACGGGATATCGAACTCTTTCTTGAAAAGGCGGACATCATTCAGATCGGCGCAAGGAACATGCAGAACTTCGAGCTGCTGAAGGAAGTGGGGGCATACGACAAGCCGGTGTTGTTAAAGCGAGGACTGTCGGCGACCATCAAGGAGTTTCTTCTGTCTGCGGAGTACATCATGTCGCGGGGGAATCGCAATGTCATGCTCTGTGAGCGGGGCATCCGCACCTTTGAAACCCAGTATCGCAACACGCTTGATCTTGCGGCCATCCCGACGTTGAAGGACCTGTCGCACCTCCCCGTCATCGTGGATCCCAGCCATGCCACGGGGAAGTGGGATCTCGTCGCGCCCATGTCCAAAGCGGCGGTTGCGGCCGGCGCTGACGGCCTGCTCATTGAGGTCCATTCAAACCCCGAGTGTGCGCTCTGCGACGGAGAAGAATCGATCAAGCCTTCGAAGTTCAAGGCGCTGATGCGTGATCTCGGGCTGATCGCGAAGGCCGTGGGGCGGGAAATTTAGCGGGATACCTATGACGGTTCATTTCAAGCAAGTCGCAATCATCGGAGTGGGGTTGATCGGCGGATCGCTGGGGATGATTCTCCGGCGCAAAGCCTTGGCGGATCACATCGTGGGCATTGGCCGGCGTGTGGAAAACCTCAAGACCGCCGTTGAATTGGGAGCGATCGATCGGTATGTGGCCGATCCGAAAGAAGGTGTGCAGGGGGCAGATCTTGTGGTTCTGGCGACTCCTGTCGATACCTATGATCGCCATCTCAAAGAATGGGCGCACTGTCTGGCGCCCGGAGCGATTGTGAGCGATGTCGGAAGTGTAAAAGGCACGTTGGTTGAGCAGTCGGAAGCGGCCATGCCGGCGGGTGTGCATTTTGTCGGGGCGCACCCTATCGCGGGAAAGGAAAAGACCGGAGTGGCTGCCGGATCCGATCAGCTATTCAACGGCGCGCGGTGTATTGTGACGCCGACGAAGCGGACCGATCAGCAGGCGCTGGAACGAATCAAACAAATATGGCAAGAAACCGGGTCAATCGTGTTGACTATGGACCCCCATTTGCACGATCAGATTCTCGGTGCCGTCAGCCACCTGCCTCATATCGCCGCCTTTGCGCTGATGAATGCGTTGGCGGATCTTCGCGATCACAGGCTGTCCGCCTTGGATCTTGCCGCCCACTCCGGCGGCGGGTTGCGGGATACGACCAGAATCGCCGCCAGTTCACCGGAGATGTGGCGCGATATTTTCTTGTGGAATCGAGACAATCTGGTGTCCTATATCGACGAGTATCAAAGGGCGTTGGAAGATCTCAAGCGGCTGATCAAGACCGGCGATGCGGCCGGAATAGAAAAGGCGCTCGAACGGGCAAAGGGCGAGCGTGAGAAATTGAGCATGCCTGCTCCGGTCAAAGCGTGACGTGATCATGACGACATTCACCATCAATCCAGGCCGGCCACTCCAGGGAACGATCGTGGTTCCGGGAGACAAATCCGTTACCCATCGTGCCATCATCCTGACGGCTTTGGCGGAAGGAATGAGTACGGTGTCGGCCTATTGTCGGGGTGAAGACTGCCTGAATACAATGCGGGCTCTTCAGTCGCTCGGTATCCGGATCGATGAGACCCCCGATCTCTTGACCGTGCACGGCAAGGGGTTGTGGGGGCTGAGTGAGCCGAATGGACCGATCGACTGCGGCAACTCAGGCACTGGCATCAGGCTGCTGTCGGGGCTGCTGGCCGGCCAGGATTTCTTCACGGTACTGACCGGCGACGAGTCGATTCGCCGACGTCCTATGGGGCGGGTGGTGAAACCCTTGCGCGAGATGGGGGCGGTCATCGCAGGACGCAAGGGTGGAGAGCTGGCTCCGTTGGCCCTGACAGGTAAGCGGCTTCATGGTATCGAGTATCGTTCGCCGGTTGCCAGCGCGCAGATCAAATCGTCACTCTTGCTTGCTGCGTTGTTTGCGGAAGGGACGACCAGGGTGCGGGAGCCGCGGCTTTCGCGCGACCATACCGAACGCATGTTTCAGTTTTTTGGAATTTCCCTCACCCGCGACAACGGTGAGTTGATCATGCAGGGGCGACCTGCTGTTGGATGGGCCGGGCGCCGTGTCGTCGTTCCCGGCGACTTTTCAGCCGCCGCATTTTTTATCGTCGGCGCCACGATTGTGGGGGGCTCGGATATCATGATCCGGAATGTCGGTATCAATCCGACCAGGACCGGTTTGCTCGATGTCATGAACAGGATGGGCGCCGATATCCAGATTCTCAGTCAACGGGAAGAAGCGGGAGAGCCGGTGGCTGATCTACGGGTCAAGTCCGCTTCACTCAGAGGCATCGAAATCGGCCCCGAACTTATTCCGCAAACAATCGATGAGTTTCCTATCCTCTGTGTGGCCGCAGCAGTCGCGGAGGGTGACACCGTTATTTCCGGGGCGGAAGAGTTGCGGGTCAAGGAAAGCGACCGCATTGCGACGATGAGCGCCGAACTCAGGGATATGGGGGCGCAGATTACTGAAAAGCCGGACGGTATGGTCATTCGTGGTCTTGGTCAAGCCGGAGAGAACGGCCGCTTGAGCGCCGGCAGGAAGGCTCAAAGCCATGGAGATCATCGGGTCGCGATGTCGTTGGCCATCGGAGGGTTGACTGCCGCCACCAGCATGACGATTGCCGACTGTGGCTGCGTGGAAACCTCTTTCCCGAAGTTCGAGGCTGCGCTTTCCGACTTGTTGACGCATGCGGCGAGCGGGCGGTAACGCCTTCTATCTTGAAGGCATTCTGATGTGGATGGGGGCTTTGCGTGATCATCGCGATTGACGGGCCGGCTGGAGTGGGCAAAAGCACGGTGGCCAAGTTGCTGGCAGCCCGACTTGGGTATCTCTATCTCGATACCGGCGCGTTGTATCGTGCTATTGCGTGGAAGGTGCTTCAATCGAAGGTGCAGCCGACGGACCATGAACAGGTGACGGCACTGCTCGACAGCACCTCGGTGCATATGCAGTATCACAATGGCGCCATGCAGGTCTTAGTTGATGGGCGTGAGGTCACCGGCGAGCTTCGCACGCCGGAGGTGACGGGGACGGCGTCCATCGTATCTGCTATTCCGGCGGTTCGAGAGTGGTTGCTGCCGATCCAGCGCCAAATCGGGCAACGGGGTTCGGTCGTCGCAGAAGGACGTGATGTCGGGACGAAGGTGTTCCCCTCCGCTCCGCTGAAATTCTTCTTGGAGGCGGATGCGACTGTACGAGCGGAGCGCCGCCATCGTGAGCTGGTTGCTGCAGGTCACGGGAGAGCGATTGAAGAGACCTATCAAGATCTCTCGGGTCGAGATATGCGGGATCGGAACCGTTCAATTGCGCCGCTGATTCCCGCCGCTGATGCAAGGCCTATCGACACGTCTGTGCTCAATGTCGATCAGGTGGTGGAACAGATGATGGCAGCAGTCTCGGCTGCGTTGTGACCAACGTTGCGTACGGTATTCTCTGGATTCTCGCGAGGGTGATCGGCATACTATGGTTTCGTTATCGGGTCATAGGGCAGATTCCCGCCACGGGAGGGGTGCTGGTTGCTGCGAATCATGCCAGCTACCTCGACATTCCGATGCTCGGTTGCGGGATGAACCGGAGGGCCTGGTATCTTGGGCGCAACGATCTGTTTCCCATTCCAGTACTGAATGGAATTTTGCAGTCGCTGGGGTGGATACCCGTACGGATGGGCCGGTTGGATCGAGAGGCGTTCGGGAAGGCCATCAATTTGATTCGAGACGGCAAAGTGGTGGTCATTTTCCCGGAAGGCGGGCGAAGCCGAGATGGGCATCTCAAGCCGCCCAAGGCCGGCATCGGGGTGATTGTTTCGCAGACGGGATGCCCGGTGGTTCCGGCCTATCTGAAAGGGACATTCGATGTGCTACCGACCGGAGCCCGGTGGCCTCGATGGCGTCAAATTAGCGTGCGATTCGGAGCTCCGATTACATTTGAAGCAGGAGAGCGGAAAGAGAAAGCCGAGACCAAACAGTTTTATCAGCTGGTCAGCCGGACGGTGATTGAACAGATTGCAGTGCTGGGTGACGTGCCTCCTCCCGCAGGGAAAGAGGACCAGCCGCAGGCAACACCGCAGGGACCGATCGCCGGTGCTCGCAACGCTGAGTGAGCCCGGTGGCATTCACCATCAGCACCCGACGCGAGTCGGAAGGGTAGGACGTTTACAATGAGTACAGTGTCCAAAGACAGTGAAGTGCAGTTAGACCGCGAGACGTTAGCCGCGTTGTACGAAGAAACATTCCGGAACCTCGAAGAGGGAACGATTACCGAGGGCCGTGTGGTGGCGCTCACCAAGGACAAGGTGGTCGTCGATATCGGTTACAAATCGGAAGGGGTGATTCCAGGCGATCAGTTCTCGGCCGAAGAAATTCAAAATCTCAAGGTCGGCGACCGCCTCCAAGTCTATATCGAAGAATGTGAAGATTCGGACGGCAATCTTGTTTTGTCCAAAGAAAAAGCGGACAAGATGAAGATTTGGGAAGAACTGGAAACACTCTACAAAGACGAAAAGAGCATCGAAGGTAAGATCATCTCGCGCATCAAGGGCGGGATGATGGTGGATATCGGGGTCAAAGCGTTTTTGCCGGGCTCGCAAATCGACCTCCATCCTGTGCGCGATCTCGACGGGCTTGTCGGCAAGACCTTCCCTCTGAAAATCATCAAGATCAATCACCGCCGCGGCAATGTCGTGGTGTCCCGCCGGGTGCTCCTGGAGGAAACCAGAGACAAGAAGCGGCAGACCACGCTGGCCAACCTCAAGGAAGGGCAGCTCATTCAGGGCATGGTCAAGAACATTACGGACTATGGCTCTTTTATTGACCTTGGCGGCATCGACGGGTTGCTGCATATCACGGATATGTCCTGGGGGCGAGTGGGGCATCCCTCTGAACTGTTTACCGTCGGCGATAAGGTTGAAGTGACGGTATTGAAGTACGATCGGGAAACAGGCCGCATCTCGTTGGGGCTCAAGCAGAAAAGTGCGGATCCCTGGACCAACGTTGCGGGCAAGTATCCGATCGGCACGAGGGTGCGCGGACGTGTTGTGAGTCTCACGGATTATGGAGCGTTTGTGGAGCTTGAGCCGGGCGTTGAAGGTCTGGTCCATGTTTCGGAAATGTCCTGGACCCATGAAGTGCGGCATCCGTCGAGAGTGGTGGCGGTGGGCGATCAGGTGGAAGCAGCGGTGTTGAACGTCGATCCGGCGAGCCGAAAAATCTCGCTCGGGATGAAGCAGACTGCTCCTAATCCTTGGGACATGATTGAAAGCAAATATCCCATCGGGACACGCATCGAAGGGAAGGTGAAGAGCCTGACCGATTTCGGGGCTTTCATCGGACTTGAAGAAGGCATCGACGGGCTGATCCATATTTCCGACATGTCATGGACGAAGCATATCAAGCATCCTTCTGAACTCTTCAAAAAAGCGCAGAAGGTTGAAGCCATTGTGTTGCGCATCGACAAGGAGAAAGAGCGGTTGTCGCTGGGGTACAAACAGCTGAGCCGTGATCCGTGGGAAGATGCGATCCCTGCGCAATACCATGTTGGTGACTCGGTCGCCGGAAAAATCAGCAAGATCGCTGATTTTGGAATTTTCATTGAGCTGGACGGCGGAGTCGAAGGGTTGATCCATATTAGTGAGACCGGCGTTGAGCCGCAAGCCAAACTTGAAGAGAAGTTCAAGCTTCAAGACGGCGTGACCGCCAAGATCATTAAGGTTGATCGGGAAGAACGCAAGATCGCGCTCAGCCTTCGCGACCACCAGCTCGATTCTGATCGCAAACAGGTGGACGAATATCATTCCTCGCAGGGGGTTCTGGACCAAAGCTTTGGTCGTGCGGCCAAGCAGAACCGGAAGCGATCGCAGTCGGACGACTAAGCCCGAACTCAATGACACTGCTGTTGAAGCGGGTGACGTATCATGGCGGATGAATTGATCAGGGAAGAGCGCTCTCCCAAGCGCCGGCCGTTACGCACTCTGTTCTGGGTGCTGGCGGCCGGATTTGGGGGGATGGTTCTACTGAATGTCTTGTTTCCGGATCTCGATTTGTCGTCCGGGGACCGGATCGCCGTGATCCGTATTGAAGGGGTGATCATGGATTCGCAGGTGACGGTTGGAGAGTTGAAGCGGTTCAGCGAGAATCCTTCCGTCAAGGCAATCGTGCTGCGCATCGACAGTCCCGGCGGCGGAGTCGTGCCATCGCAAGAAATTTACGATGCAGTCAGACAGGTTCGGAGCAAAACCAGTAAAACAGTGATTGCCTCAATGGGGAACGTCGCGGCTTCCGGAGGCTATTATATTGCCGCGGCCACGGATCGGATCGTCGCGAATCCCGGGACGCTGACCGGTAGTATCGGCGTCATCATGGAGACGGCCAACGTCGAGGGGTTGCTTCAAAAGATCGGCATCGAGGGCGTGGTCATCAAGAGCGGGAAATTCAAGGATGTCGGGTCTCCGCTCCGCAAGATGAGCGAGGAAGAGCGGGGCTTGATGCAAGCCGTCATGGACGATGTGCACAAGCAATTCATCGAGGCGGTGGCGGAAGGGCGGGCGATGGAGCTGGCCGAGGCCCAGGCGTTGGCGGATGGACGAATTTTCACGGGACGTCAAGCGAAGGAGGCGAAGCTTGTCGATGAGCTTGGTAACTTGGACGACGCCATTCAATTGGCTGCGGATATCGTCGGTATCGAAGGCGAACCGAAAGTCGTCGAGCCGCGCCGGCGTTTTTCCGTTCGCGACTTGCTGGAGTCCCAGTTTGCAGGGCTGTTTCCCAAGCTGGACTTTCATCCGGGTGTGAGCATGAAGTATCTGATGGCCTTTTAGCGGCGGCAGTGTGTGCCGGCAGGTTCCAAGGAAATGAGCTTGGATCAACGGAGCGAAGGGAGCAAGGCATGACGAAGGCGCAGATCATTGAGCGGGTTTCCGAGCAAGTCACGACGTTGACGAAACGGCAAGCCGAGGTGGTCGTCAACACGATTTTTGACTGTGTGAGGGATTCGTTGAAAAACGGCGATAAGACGGAGATTCGCGGATTCGGCAGTTTCCGTCTGCGGGCGCGCCGCATGAAGGAAGGCCGTAATCCGAAGACCGGGGCGACGGTGGCTGTGCCGGCCAAGCGAGTGCCGTTCTTCAAGGCCGGCAAGGAATTGAAAGAGCTGTTGAATCAATAGCCCTTTGAAAAGGATCGTCATGCCGACTTCAGATTCACCGGAATCCGCCGCCACAGAACTTCGCTGGACTGCCGGCGCGCTCAAACGCATGGAGCGCGCGCCGATATTCCTGCGTGGGATGGTCCGTCGTGTCGCCGAGAAAAAGGCGCGGGAGTTGGGCTATGAAGAGATTACGGAGGAGATTCTCGATCGATTCAAGGGGCAGATGATGGGCGGCATGGGCGGAGAGTCCGAGCTGGCAGCAGCTGCCGAGGATATGGCGCAGGGACACCTGCCGTGGACTGCGGCCGCCAAGGAGCGTCTGGCAAACGTTCCTGAGTTCATGCGGGCCATGATTAAACAAATTGCTGAGGAGGTCGCGAAAGAGCGGGGCCATCTCGAAGTGAATGTCGAGCTCTACGAGAAGGTGGAAGCGCTCGGCGATCTTCAAGAAGCCGCCGGGCCTCCGATGGAATGGACGGAAGGCGCATTGGCGCAGCTTCAGGAGAAAATCAAAGAGTCGCCGTCTATCGCGCTGGACTTCGTCACCGACATGATGAAACGGGATGCCGAGGATCTGGCCAAGCAGAAGCGCCTTGTCCGCATCGATGAAGCCGTCCTTCGCGAGCTGTGGGAGACCCCCCACGAGGGTGTTGCCTGGACCGACGAAGCCTGGAAGCGGCTGCAAACGGCTCCTGAATTTGTGCGAAGCGGGATTCGAAAGGCTGCGGAGCGGAGGGCGCGGAAGCTCGGGCTCTCCCAAATCGACGAGGAAAATCTCACGAAATTCAGAAATCAAGCGATGATGAAAGCAGTCAAGCGCATTCGTTCGTTCGGGTATCAGGAGTTAACGTTCGACGCGTTCGGGACTGCGCTCGAGAAAACCAAGCGGCTGCAAGGAAACGATCAAGCAGAAAAACGTCTTCAGGAAATCCGCAGCCACTTCGCCGATCCTTCGACCAAGAAACCGGAGGGAGGCACGTTGGGCGCCGAGCTGATGGATAAATTCCGTAAGTACCTCAAGGGCGAAGGCTCTCTCTAGCCCGTATCATTCGCGATATACTTCTTCTGCGCTCGTCCGGCTCTTCAAGCCGAACCGCCGGTCCTTTCAGTTATGAGTGCTGCGTTGTGAGTGACGCGACGTAGCGCACCCTTCTCCATACACAACGGGCCGACTCAGCTTCGCAACTCACGCGGTACTCATTGCGAAGCGCAGATGAGTACGATTGTCAGTGAGCGGCTTTCTCCTGAGGCCAGAACTTGTGACGAATTTGCGGCAAAGGATCGTTGTCGAAGTTCGGGATGTCGTAGAGGCAGCGGTCGATGGTCTCCACTTCATCCTCGGTCAACGGGAGTGTCACTTTTTTCTTCCAGAATTGGTCCAGCGTAAAGTAATCACCCGATTGGGGTTTCTCAGCCAAGTAGGCCTTCATCTTCTCAAAGCCGGCCGTGTCCACACCTCCGACGCGCCCCTTATTGCGAGTATGGCACCAGTGCAGCACTTCAGCGATTCCGTACATCGTGATATCAACGTTCACAATCTTACTCATTGGAGCCCTCCTCAAAAAAGAGGATGCATTCTAGCTCAAGCAGAGAGTGAAATTCAAAGGTTCCTGTCTATGTTCTGCAACATTGCCAGAGAAAAGAGCGCCTCTGTATACTGGGTATTCCGGGTAGCACGGCAATAGGCCTATCGGTACGTCCTTGTCGATACAGGAATACAGCGTGGGTGTGTCAAGATTCAGAGAGTTCCATTCCAGAAGGCATGCGCTCGGTATTCTGTCGGTCTGTTTGATATTGGGCGGTGTCATCGCCTGCTCCAAAACCGAACCGTATACCCCTCCAGATCTTTTCTATTACTTTGCCAGCTATAAAGTTGGCAAAAATCCCACTACCATTACAACCGGTGATCTCAACCACGATTCCCTCACGGATCTCGTTACCACAAATATCTCAAGCAACACGCTTTCAATCCTATTAGGTAACGGCGACGGAACGTTTCAGGATCAAGTGCAGGTGCATGTCTGTCAGGAGCCGCGCGCGCTTGCGATGGATGACTTTAATCATGATGGGCATGCCGATGTGGCGTTAGCCTGTCCGGGCGGGGACGAAATCGCGATCTTGCTCGGACATGGGAATGGGAGATTTGCCGAAGGGCCCCACTATCCGGTGTATCGGACCCCGGTCGCATTGGCGATCGGCGATGTGAATGGCGATCGTCATGCTGACTTGGTCGTGGCGCTTCGTAACGACAAGGTCAAGATTTTTCTGGGTACGGGGACGGGGGAGTTTCGGCATGGTGCCCAATATGAGTACGGTGACACTCCAACTTCTGTAGCCCTGTCCGATCTCGATCGGGATGGGAAGCCGGATTTGGTTGTGACGAACGGAGGGCCGATGTCGAATGCGGTGTCGATTTGGCTGGGTAATGGCGATGGTTCGTTTCGAGGCCCCAAGGACTATTCGGCGGGAAAACGACCGCTGGGAGTCAGTTTCGCAGACTTCGACAATGATCAGAACAGTGATCTGTTAGTGATCAATGGGGAACGAGACAGTTTCACGACGCTGCTCGGCAACGGCAATGCCACGTTTCGCCCCGGCAAGGATTCCGGCGCCAATGCGGGGCCTAATTTCGGGCTGGCGCGTGATTTCAACGGGGATCGCTGGATGGATGTGGCTATCGTCAATCTGCAATCGAGTGATTTGTCGATCTTGTTTGGGAAAGGGGATGGGACGTTTCACTACCCGCCTCGAAATTACCGGACAAAGGCCGGCCCTTTTGCCATCTCTTCGTTTCGCGTCACGACCACGGGGACGGAAGAGCCGGGCCTGGTCATTGCCGACAACGGGAGCGGCAGTGTCTCCATCTTTCTTCATCGCGGGATGAAAACGACTGTGAAACCGGAGGCGAAAGAGTAGGATTCCAGCTTGGACTACTGCACGGTGCAGTGGTGGCTCAGCAGTTTGAGAGCAATGGCTGCGATTCTTGACAGCCCTAGGGCCCTTCGCTAGAGTGGCCATAAGCAAGTTGCCGCGTACGATGCGAGACTGACAATGGCGCTTCGATCCTTTGCATGGTGGTTTCTTTTGGGGGCGCTGATGACCTTGTCGGTCCTCATGGTCCAGGGCGGTGTGCGTGACTTGTGGGAGGGGACTCAGCGGGCCGGGGATACCAATGTCTTCGTCTATTTCGGCACCACGCTCATCGGTGGCGGATTGCTCGCCGGATGTGTGGCGTTGGTGATGAACCGCCTTCGATAAGCAGAGAGAACAGGGCATGTATGCAGTGTCTCAAGTGCAAAGGGTTTATGATGGTCGAACGGCACTATACCCTCATCAACAGGCGAATCTATGCCCGTTGCCTCAACTGCGGGTTCTGGATCGATCTGGCCGACCTGCTTCGGTTTTTCCATAAAGTGATTGATAGTGGCCTGAAAGGTGATAAGGTGCGGGAGACCTTCTCACTATAAAGGGCGGCGTTCATTCTTATGCAGAATAATCCAAGCCAGCATGACAGCATGCCACAGTCTGTGTGTCACTTCTTTGGGTTATGCGGAGTGGGGATGCTGCTGTGTGCATGCTTGTTGGCTGGATCTCCGTCCACCGTGTCTGCCAAAGCCATACATCACAACCGGCATAATGGAGCGGCAGTTCAGGATCCTGGTGTGTCGTATGGGGGGCTGCCCTGGAGGACCGTCCCGGCCCATAGCGTGTTGCTGAAAGAGCTTCGCTCTGGCCGCGTTCTCTACGAGTATGAGTCTGAGAAACGGATGTCGCCGGCGAGTTTGACGAAAATCATGTCGGCGCTTGTCATTCTCGAGCGAGGGCATTTGGATGAACAGGCTACGATCAGCAAGAATGCCGCGCGCGCGCCCAAGACGCATTTACGCTTGAAAACCGGTGAGGTGTTTCGTTTAGGAGATTTGCTCAAGGCGATGCTGATTGTGTCTGCAAATGATGCGTGTCTGGCGGCTGTCGAACATGTCGGCGGAGACGAGCCACAGTTTGTTGCGCTGATGAATGCCAAGGCGTTCGAGCTTGGGCTGAATGACACCCATTTCAGTAATGGCTGTGGATTCGATGGAGCGGAGCACTATTCAACAGCGGAGGATCTGGCTCGACTTAGTGAAGCTGCGATGCAGAATCCGGTGTTCCGTGAACTCGTCCGTGAAGAACGGGAGATGATCACGCCCGTGAGCGGCCATCGGCCCTATCTTCTGCACAACACCAATCGTCTGTTGGGGCGCATCCCCGGCGTCGAGGGGGTAAAGACAGGATTTACGTCAAAAGCCGGACGATGTTTAATCGCCAAAGTCTCTCACAACGGGAGCGATCTTCTGCTCGTCATTCTCAACTCCAAGCGCCGCTGGAACACCGCCAAGAGCCTTATCGACTACGGTCTGAAACTCTCGGAAACCACTCAGTAGCCCATCTCCGGCCGTTTTCTGTCATCCGATAGACCGTTGGGTGTTACGGCGGTGGTCTGAAGTCCGCCGGTCCCTTCGCCTCCTTTATTGCACCGCCCATCTCTGCGTCTGGGAACCACTGGATTGACCATCGGGACGTAACCAGACCAGCATAGTTCCCTATGCAGACTGTCTACTACCGGGCAGCCCGGCCCAACGGCGTAAGCTCCCCCAAAAGTAGACAGATCAGAAGGAGAACTTTCTCACAGAATATCCACCCGAGACGGAGGTTCCCATGCGCCAGTCGAAGTTCACCGAGACGCAGGTTGTGTCTATTCTCCAAGATGCCATGCCGGCCGCCCCAAAGATCTCAATGCGCTTGCCCAGTCGGAGGTTTTCCAGGAAGCGCGACCCTCCGGCCGGAAGGATTACTCACCCCAATGAGGGTATCATCAACACGTGGAGGTTGGTGGATAAACTGCGTGGTTGAGGACGTCATCTCCCAAGGTCAAATAGAGGGGGCAATAGATGGAGTCAGGCGTTGAATTCTTAACCAACTGCCCGTCGGTCATCGCCAAGTGCCTGGTCGACTGCGGGCTACGCGCGAGTAAGAGGGCGCAGTAACCGATTTTGTTTTCCTCCACCTGATCCATCCAGTCAGCCTTGGCTGTATCCTTCCCGATACGAGTCCTCTCCTGCGAGATACGGCTCGGACTAGCCAAATCGGTCAATCATCTGGTTTTCCCTTGTCTGCGATAGTGGAACGAATCTCGCAATAAGCCTAGTGCCGGCAAGAAACGGATCACCAGCAACCGAGGCGCACGGTTGAGATCCACACAACTATCCAACAGTTCTTGCAATCAAGGAGGAATGCCATGAACTACTCTGTCCGATTCCTGGCCCTTTCAATCGCCCTGCTCGCGCTGACTTCAACCGCCACAGCTGGCACGCCGTCGAAGCCGCTGCCTCAATCAGAAACCCTAAAGGCTGGGGGGGCAAGCAGCGGGGACACGAAGTTGATCGACATCAATTCGGCCACGCTCATGGACCTGAAGTCACTCCCAGGCGTAGGGACCGCGTACGCGAAGAAGATTGTGGAAGGCCGGCCGTACTCGTCCGTTGATGAATTGAAAGCCCGCAAAGTTCTATCGAATGGCATCTATGACAAGATTCGTGATCGAATCAGCGCAAAAGGGCATGCGAAGGCGGCAACCGGAGAAAAGCTTGGCGTGTCAGCATCGGGTAGCACCATGCACTGAACAGCGGAACCCCGCACGTTCGAGCGACTCCATCCGAGGGGGTGGGGTCGCCGAGTGCGAGGGGTACGGCGAGTTAACGCGGCAGGACGAATTCGATGTTGATGTCTTTCCCCAGATAGTTCACCTGAAAGCCCTGCTTATCATAGGCCATGACGGCGCCCAGTACGTTTTCATCACCGTAGTCTTCTTTGCCCAGCAATTTACGGATGTCATCCGGGCTGTCGCTGTTCAGGACGTTGCGGAAGATGCCTCTGGTCTTGTGCGCGAATCGGTTGTTGATAAAAATCAGATCGACTTTCCCATCCTGGATGCGCACACCGGCCATGGGGCCGGTCGGTTTTCGTTGATCGAGCAGAAAGATGAAGGCCGCTTCCTGCTCGGCCTTGACACCCGGTATCGATCCATTCACCAGAGTCTCGATGGCGGCGGTCTCTGAGTCACCGAGTTTGACGCCGAAGAGCGAGATGGTAGCGCTCGAAACCGATGCGGACTCTGTCACATCGTGCTTACTCAGCTCATACGGATCGGCGTGAGCCGAAGGGATAAGGCTGGCGAGGGGGGCTACAATAGCCAAGACCACTATGAGTGCCGCACGATACTTCCCCATTCTCTTCTCCTTTACTCCTGAACTGCAATTATGGCTGTGGTGATGTGGTCAGCAGCATTTCTCCGAGCTGTCGCAGGCGCAGAAAGTATGTTTGGGAGTCTGTATCCAGTTCTGCGGTCAGCTCGGTCAGCTCGTCCAAACAGTCTCGCACAAGGGCCATCCGTTGGTGGTCGAGTCCTTCGGGACTGTCCAGAAAGAACACTACACACCCGCTGATGACAGTATCGAGGGTCATCAACTGGCCTTGGTGTGGGCTTGAGAATTGGGGCCAGCCCACACCACAATGGTGTTTCCACGCTGTCGATACTTCGTCTCGTGCCACTGCCTACCGCTCCGTTACGGATAGAGTCCGCGTTGGAGATGCGCTTGGGCGACTTGGTCGATTCCGCTCATGAGCGCTGCCATGCGCATCGATGTGTGTCGTTCGTTTGAGAACTGAAGAGTGCGATGAAAGGCCGACGTGATGATGTTGTGCAACCGCTGCTGAATGTCGCTCGCGCTCCAAAAGAATCGTTGAAGATCTTGTACCCACTCGAAATACGACACGATCACTCCGCCTGAATTCGCCAGAATATCGGGAATGATAAAGATGCCGTTCTCTTCAAGTATGCGGTCGGCTTCCAGGGTCGTCGGACCGTTTGCTCCTTCCGACAGAATGCGGCAGCGAAGACGGGCGGCATTGGTTGCAGTAATTTGCTCCGAGAGGGCTGCGGGAACGAGTACCGTACAGTTCAGCTGCAGTAATTCTTCGTTCGTAATGGACTCCCCCATCTTCGTGTCAGCGAGCGATTGTCCTGAGTTCCGGTAACGCCTGATCAGTTCAGGGACGTCCAGCCCTTTGGCGTTGTAGATGCCCCCGGTCACATCGCTGACGGCGACGACTCGCGCGCCTTCTTGTTGCATGATGAGCGCGGTGTGGGAACCGACATTTCCGAAGCCTTGGACGGCGACTGTCGCATTCTCGATCGATAGCTTGAGGTGGCGGAGCGCTTCCAGTGTGACATAGACGACCCCTCGTCCGGTGGCTTCTTCGCGCCCGAGGCTGCCGCCGAGCGAGAGCGGTTTGCCGGTCACTACGCCCGGAACCGCATAGCCGACCTGTTGGCTATAGGTATCCATGATCCATGACATGACTTGCGCGTCGGTTCCCACGTCGGGGGCGGGCACGTCCTTGTCGGGGCCGATGAGGGGGAAAATCTCAGCGGCATAGCGGCGAGTGAGTCGCTGTAATTCAGCGCGGGATAACTTCTTCGGAGAAACCTGAATGCCGCCTTTTGCTCCGCCATAGGGCAAGCCCGCCAAGGCGCATTTCCACGTCATCCACATTGCAAGGGCCGAGACCTCTCCGAGACTCACGTCCTGATGATACCGAATGCCTCCTTTGCAGGGGCCGCGCGAGGAGTCGTGTTGCACCCGATAGCCGGTAAAGACTTCCACCCGTCCATCATCCATGCGCACCGGCAGGCTGACGATGAGCGAGCGTTGGGGCAGCTTCAACCGTTCACGCAGGTTCGGGTCCAACTGCATCGCCTCAGCCGCTCGATCGAATTGCGCAACCGCCAAACGAAAGGTGTGGGTGTCAAGCTCCTGCATAAGCTCTCGATCCGTTACAGGTTGATTCGGTTGATCGGCACGAACTCATCGGCTGCGGTAACGTGTGTGCCGGGATGCGTTGCTACGGTGGCCCACTCAATCGCAAATACCTCACTGAATATCCGGGCAAGATCAGATTTGACCTCATCGAGAGGGATGGTCTTGCCACATAGCGCATTCATGGAGCTGACCAGGCAATCGGCAAATCCGCATGGACGGATTCGTTGAAAGGGAGCCAGGTCCATATCGACGTTGAGCGCAAATCCGTGCAGGGTAATGCCTCGTTCGATGCGGATTCCGATAGCCGCGATCTTTGCCGGTTGAGGCGTCAACACCCAGATCCCCGGCCTCTTTTCGATTCGATGGCCGTCGATATCCCAGTGTTTCAGCAGACGAATGATCACGTCTTCAAGCAGCTGGACGAGTCGTCTCGGGCCTGGAGCGTGCTGAGCCAACTTGAGGATCGGATACACGACGATTTGTCCGGGGCCATGGTAGGTGGCTGACCCTCCCCGATTCACCCGATGCAGTGCCGCTCCATCGACGCGCAAGAGGGCTTCATCCCCGCCCCAATCGGATGGGTGGGTGCTGCGTCCGAGTGTATAGACAGGCTGGTGTTCAAGGATGACGACTGTATCCGGTCTCACATCAGAGAGGCGCTCATGGTGGAGGCGTGACTGTAGGTCCCATGCGACGGAATAGGGGACAGGTGTGGGAAAGACAAGGAGTGACCCGGCGGTGGCAGGTGGAAATGCAGGATCTGTTGTGTGGGCCGGAGGCTCCAGGGCACAGGACTCAGTCACTGATTTATCTTTGGAGTAAAGGGCGGTCTGCATAGAGTTCTAGGCATCGGAATAAGCGATGTGTGGTAAGGAGCGAGTCTCTTGTGGCGATGTCGCGCACATCCATAGCCGAAACATTGTCGCATAACTTGTTATCGGGGGGAAAGCGGGATCTCGCAGGCCGGGCGTTCACCCGGCCTGCAGATTTGCGAATAACCCGAGTGCTTACTTGATGGCAGCGAAGAGTTCCCGGATTTCAGGTGTCTTAAGCTTTTTGAGCGCCTTGGCCTCGATTTGGCGGATGCGCTCGCGCGTGACCGACAAGTTCTGGCCGACTTGTTCCAAGGTGCGGGCCTCCTCGTAACCAATCCCGAAGCGGAGGCGGATGACTGTTTGTTCCCTCGGTGTAAGAATGTCGAGGATTCGATCCAGCTGCGTCGTCATCTCAGTTCGGTGTACGTGGGCATCTGGGGAAACTGCGAGTTGATCCGGGATCATGTCTCCGAACTGAGTCTCTCCATTGCCAATCGGTGTTTCCAGCGCCACTGGTTCTTGGAATGCCTGAACAGTTTCATGGAGCCGATCGGGTCTCATGCGAAGCACGTGTGCGATCTCTTCTATGCGAGCAGGACGTCCGAACTGCTGTCCAAGTCGGCGTGTCACTCGAACAATGCGATGGGAGGCTTCGGTCTGGTGGACCGGAATGCGGATGGTTCGCGATTGATCCGCAATAGCCCGCGTAATGCCTTGTCTAATCCACCACGTGGCATAGGTGCTGAACTTGAACCCTTTTCGGTACTGGTAGCGTTCGGCGGCTTTCATCAGGCCGATGTTGCCTTCTTGGACGAGGTCAAGCAAGGCGAGCCCTCGGCCGGTATAGTGTTTCGCAACATCAACCACCAATCGCAGGTTTCGCCGCACCAGTTCGTCTTTGCCTCGTTCGAGGACGACTCGCGCGGACCGAATTTCATCGAGCAGGTCCTTCAGCTGCTTGCCCACCGTGGCGGAAGGTTTCATCATGCGAACCGGCGGCTTCAGTATGGCAAGGAGCGTCTGCTCCGTATCATCCAGCGCCTTGGCTGAGAGTCCGCTCAGTTGCTTGATGAGTTGAAGGTTCTTCACAGAATCTGACAAGGCCGGCGTGTGTTTCCAGCGGGCGAGTATGTTGAGGACATGGCGCAAGGCAACTCGAATTCGACGTGTGCCCTGATCGACCTGCTTTGCAACAGCCACTTCTTCTTCGCGTGTGAGCAACTCCCTCTGACCGAACGAGCGGAAGTACAGGGACTCCAATAAGAACGGACTTGCACCATGACTTGTACGCATGGCTGGTGCAGATTGTTCCTCTTGAGCGACTCTCTGTGTATCGTGACGGCCGATCACCCCAAGCAAGCCGCTTGCCTGCTGGTCATCGGCGTCCATGTCGGTGTCGACCGTCTCCTTGCTGTCAACTTCATCCGTCGTCCGAAGTCCTTCATCATGCATGACATCACCTTTCATCTTGTGGTTGCCGATCCGTCTACTTCTGTTAGAGCGTGATGGAAGCAAGAGGATTCATCCTGGCTGTTCCTTTGTCTATCGCGCTATCAAGCAAAAGGAGTGCTGGAGTGAAGATGAGAACGGGTTGGCGCGATCACCTCGAAATTGCAAGACTATTAAAGAGGCTTAATGAAGAAGATGAGATCATTCTGTCTCAGTTGTGCGGCAACTATGCAGAACTGCCTACAGTCCAAGGGCCGAATCGCCACACCATTCGGGTGATGGCTTATTAACCGGCATGATTCATCAGTGTATCTACGAACTGAAATGTCATCCGGTTCTAAAGTCCAGGGCGTATGGCTTATGGTGCGGCACCGGGCGGGATCAAGACGACCAATGCTTGATGTCCTGATCCGATTGCGTGCGATGGATGCTTGGTTTTCAGGCGTTGTCTCTCTATATAATTCCTCAACGAATAGTCATGAAACATCGGGCCAAAGGACTAGTGCTCGGTTGCAAACCAGAGAATGAACCCCCTAGAATGCCGCCATGTTACAGCTTGCCAATGGTGAACGGATTCATCTCGTCGATCAGAAGGGGCGTCACTATGCGCTGACACTGAAGGCCGGGGAAATATATCAATTCAGCGGGCAGACTATCGCACACGATGCGCTCATCGGACGCCTTGATGCCACCATGGTGACATTGTCCCGCGGGAAGAAGATGTTGGCGATCCGGCCGACGTTTGGGGACTATGTGCTCAAGATGCCACGTGGCGCGCAAGTGCTTTACCCAAAGGATCTTGCGCTTATTCCAATGTGGGCGGATGTCTATCCGGGGGCTCGGGTATTCGAGGCCGGAACCGGGTCAGGGGCTCTGACCATGGCACTATTGCGCGCCGTCGGGCTGAGAGGCCTGGTGGTGACCTATGACGTGCGGGACGACTTTGCGCGCACTGCGCTGCTCAACATCGAGCGCTATATGGGGCCTGTCTCCAATCTGGTGTCATTGCGCAAGAATGCCTATGAGGGCATTGAGCTGCTTGAGGATGGCATCCCGTTCGATCGCGTGGTCCTCGATCTTCCGGAGCCATGGCAGGTGATTCCTCATGCCGCCAGTGCGCTTCGGTCCGGCGGGATCTATGTGAGTTTCGTTCCCACAGTTCCCCAAGTGATGCAAACGGTCGAGGCACTTGAGCGTACGGCAGTCTTTGCCATGGTGGAAACATTTGAGACGTTGCTGAGGACCTGGTCGGTTCAAGGTCGAAGTGTGCGGCCCGATCACCGCATGGTTGCCCATTCGGGCTTTCTCACGGTGGCAAGAAAAGTGGAACCGGGGTTGCTGACTGCAGGCCAGGAGCGGGAAATAGGCGACGACACTTTCGGTACAGAGCTGGAGAGTGAAGAAAGGGGTTAGCTGGAATGAAGCGGCTTGAAGGGAAAGTTGCCGTCATTACGGGGGGGAATGCCGGGATTGGAGAGGCGGTGGCCAAGCGGTTTGCCCTGGAAGGCGCGTCGGTGGTTGTCACTGGACGCCGCCAGCAGGAATTGGACCGGGTGGTGAAGATCGTTCGGGAGAGCAATGGGAGAGCCCTGGCTGTTGCCGGTTCCGTGACGGATGAGGCGCATGCCCACGACGTTGTCCGGAAAACCATCGACAGCTTCGGCCGGATTGACGTATTGGTCAACAATGCCGGGATCGGCGAATTCGGCAAGCGATTGCATGAAATCGACGATGCAACGTGGGACAAGATCTTCGACATCAATCTCACCGGCGTGTTTCGAATGACGAGGGCTATTGTTCCTCAGATGCTGAAACAAGGAAGCGGTTCCATTGTGAACATCTCATCTGTCGCCAGTGTGGTCGGTATTCCAGGGTTATCCGCCTATTCCGCCTCAAAAGGTGGTCTCGATGCGCTGACTCGAGCGGTTGCCATCGATTACGCCAAAGACGGGATTCGCTGCAACGTCGTGAATCCCGCTCTGATCGACACACCAATGGCGGCGCCGCTGATGGCAAACCCGGAGATGCTTCAGTCGATTCTTGGACAGTATGCCATTCGTCGTGCGGGGACTCCCGAGGAGGTCGCCGGCATGGTGTTGTACTTGGCATCCGACGAAGCGATATGGGTAACCGGCGGAACGTTCACGATCGATGGAGGAATGACCGTCTATAAGGGGTAGCGTAAAGCCTCCCTGTAGGGTGTGTGACATGAAGCAGATAGATATTGGCGCTCACACTCAGTTTTGTGGAGTTATCGGAAATCCTGTCGAGCATTCGCTCTCTCCCGCCATCCACAATGCGGCCTTTCAGGCGCTCGGCATTGACTGTGTATATCTGGCGTGGAAAGTGGGGATGATCGGAGAAGCGATCCAGGGCCTCCGCGCGTTGGGGAACTTTCGCGGCGCCAGTGTGACTATCCCGCACAAGGTATCTGCGGTCCCGTTTCTGGACGATCTGGAACCGACGGCGCAGCATATCGGCGCGATCAATACGATCGTGGCTGAGAACGGTCGGCTGATCGGCTACAATACCGATGCCACGGGCGCCTTGCGGGCGTTGCGTGAGGGCGGGGTTACGCTCACGGGCCGTCGCATCGTCATGCTGGGATCAGGAGGTGCCGCGCGGGCAATCGCGTTCGCCCTGGCGGCGGATTCCGGAGCGGACAAGTTGACCCTGCTCGGAGTCGATGACAAAGAACGTATGGCATTGGCAAGCGAGCTCCGGTCCAAGTCGAATGTGGCCATTGAGGATGCCTTTCTCGACGACAGCACTCTTAGCCGGACGGTACCTGACGCGCAGATCCTGATTCACTGCACCCCTGTCGGCATGTCTCCAAAGGTCGAGGCGACCTGCGTGCCGGCCTCGCTGTTTCATCCAGACCTTGCGGTTATGGACATTGTCTACAATCCGAGGGCCACGCGATTGCTCATGGAAGCCAAGGGCGCCGGGTGCAAAACGATTCCCGGCCTCGAAATGTTTCTCAACCAGGCGGTGACCCAGTTTGAACTATGGACGAACAGGCCCGCTCCGGTTGACGTGATGCGTGCCGTGCTGGAGTCTCGCTTCCAATGAACGTCGTGCTCATCGGGTATCGTGGGACCGGGAAGAGTACCGTAGGGAAGATGGTGGCCTCGCGCCTTGGCCGAACCATGGTCTCGACGGATGCGGAGATTGTGAAACGAGCCGGTCAGAGCATTCCTGAGATTGTCGCGCAGCATGGGTGGGACTATTTTCGTGATCTTGAATCTCAGGTTTGCCGGGATGTGGCGCACGAGGATGGACTGGTTATTGATACAGGGGGAGGTGCAATCCTTCGACCGGAAAATGTCGACAGGCTGAAAACTACAGGCACCATTTTTTGGCTGACGGCCTCGGTGGAAACAATCATGAAACGCATCGGACGAGATACGCAACGTCCTTCACTGACGGGAACCAAGTCGTTCCTCGACGAAGTGCAGGATGTTTTGCGTGAGCGAACCCCGAAGT
The DNA here is from genome assembly GCA_022843785.1 of Nitrospira sp. Lineage (GTDB taxonomy): Bacteria > Nitrospirota > Nitrospiria > Nitrospirales > Nitrospiraceae > Nitrospira_D. The sequence goes on along the minus strand of JALHMZ010000022.1, from coordinate 276 downwards.
ATGAGGCTGCGGCTGATCATGTCATTACAACCGATGGGCGGCCGATCGCGCAGATTGCAGACGAAATTCTTGCCCGGCTGTAGCCGGTGGGTACTGCCTTTGATAGCGGATCGTATTCTTGACAAGCCTTCTCATAACATGATTCATGTACCACACGTGCGCCCGTAGCTCAGTTGGATAGAGCGCCGGGCTTCGAACCCGTAGGTCGCAGGTTCAATTCCTGCCGGGCGCACCATAGATTCAAGGACTTAGCAGAATCCCCCACGCCGACAGGTC
>JALHMZ010000021.1 GCA_022843785.1 Nitrospira sp. | reverse complement strand
CTGAGTTCTTCACGTTCCATAAGGGTCAATCGGTGATAGTGTCCCATGTACAACTCCTTCGCTCCTGGAATCTCCAGGATACAGGTGTTGCACTAGGACCTTGAACTCACACTGACACCATTTCTTCACACACCTTTTGCTTCTCCCTCTTATTCCCACCATTTCTCATCCGGATTATGCGCAGGGGTTCGTTTTTCGGAAGGCTGCTTCGACGGAGGTTTAGGCAATTTAACTTCAAAGCCAAATTGTTTCAGTGCATCCTTCTCTGTAATTTTCCAAGGCTGAGAATGGATGAGATACGCTTGCCCTTTACCAGCATTTTGGATGCAGCACATATCAGCATCCGACGGCAATCCCATAGCTGCTTTAGCCGCGTCCTGAGCTTTAACTTTCAGTTTGGTTGTTACGTCTGGCGCCGCAGTCAATTTTTCAGGATCCCAGTTATAGACATCAAAAGCCTGATTTGTGATTGAAATGAATTCAACCGCATATTCATACGGTCCCGTCTTTACTACCCTCACGTCAACCGTTGTACGCAGCTGAAATCCCCCAACTGAATATCCAAGCGCATCCTGAGAATCATTTGAGTATGCAGCTACCGCACTCTGATACATCATCCTAAGTTCACTTACTTTTGCGGCCGGATCTAGCCTCCCGTCTCGGAGCCTGGCCTCCACTCCTTCCTTAAATCTTGTGAGCCACGGACCCTCAAGCGCAGCTTTTACATCCGGATGGTCCTTAAAATGATCGCTGGACATCTCAAGCTCTTTGCCTTGGCCAGACAAAAAATGTTTCAAGTTAGTAACCGGTGGCTCTGAGAAATACTGAAAGGCCTCCTTGCCTTCTTTAATCTTTGCGTCAATTGCCTTATCGCTTGGGAACTTTTTACTGCAATAATCTGCCACTTTCTGGCAACGCGCTTGCGACTCTAGATAATCATCTGCTTGTTTCTCCACAAATCCTCTGGCAACGATTTCCTTTTTAAGGCTTTCCTTTTCATCTTCTGACAATCCGCCATCTACCTTGACAGCTTGGCGCCCTGTTCTGTCTATAAATGAAGTGGGATTATCTTGAGTAAATGTGAAGATATTTAGTCCGTCCACCAATCCTGCCGGGTCGCAGCTTCCCCACCGTCCCAGCCAAGACAAGTAATATCTCGCCGTGTGATAGCTCAATCCGCTCTCCTCATCCCTCTCCATCCCCGTATATCGATACCGTTTCGCCGGCGCTTCGCTGTCGCGCGTCATCGCCCGATAGGCACTCGTGCCATAGGGGTGATATTCCTCATAGGAAATAATCGCCGCCTCGTGATCCAGCTCCAAGCATGCCGACCCCAAATGGTTGCTGTACTGATAGCTATACAGTGGTCCCGTTCTATAGTTGCGACCATCGGCGTGGGTTCTGTTGGTCACGATAACATCATCCACCATCAACACCCGCTGCTCGCCCTCGAACAGATGATGAGATTCGATCTCCTCGACCGGGGCGGTATTACTCCCATTGTAGCGGCGATAGCGCTCATAGCCGCCGAGATAGATCCGTTCCCAATAGCCGCCTAATCCATTCTGATTCACGATGCGTTTTCGCGTGCGTTGCTTGCCTGCGTCATACTGGTAGTGCGCCACCCCGCCGCCGCCGAGATCGAGACTCCTGATCATATCTCGGTGATCCCATTGCAGCTGTTGGCCCGGTGCAACATTGGCCAGATTCAGCATATTGCCGTGGGTGTCGTAGCCGTAGGTGACTTTGTTACTAGCACCTGAGTCGTTCCAACGGGGAGCATGTTCCCATGTCCGCCAGAGGCGGTTGCTGGCCGGCTGTGCAGGGTTGTTGAAGGCATAGTCATAGTTGCGTGTCCAGCCGTTGGCCGTGTTCGGCACTTTGTGTTCCATTTGCAGGATATTGCCGACGCTGTCGTATTCATAGCGCTGCGTGTATCGACGCAGGGCTGTGGGGGCGGTGATTGGGAAAATGGTAGCTTCTTCGCGGTCGAACAGCCCAGGGGATTGGCCGGGGTCTACGCTGTCGTTTTCCCTGCCGGTAGCAGAGATCAAACGATACAGTGCGTCGTATTCATAGAGACTCTTTGGTTCAACGATGGCATTGGCAAAGAACACCGGCTTGTAGGCCTCGTCGTAGACCGCCGTGATATTGCCGACCGGATCATAGGTGTAATGTAGTTGCTGGATGATACCGATATCCTGAAGGTTAGAGTGCCGATCCGGAAAATCACTCGCATCGACCGGGCGTGTGGTTCGAATTTGTGTCAGGCGGAAAGTCTCCTTGTCATATTCGTACTGAGTCAGCGTGCCGTTGCCGAGTTCGAGATACTCCTTCTGACCTTTGGCGTTATAGCGAATCTCCTCGATGGCCTCCGTCGCTGTCCCACGCACAGTCAAGGTTTCACTCTGCAAAACTCCACGCTCGTTGTAGATAGGCCTGTAGACTGCCCCCACCCCGCCAAGCCGGTGCCAATTTTCCTGCCGCGTCATCCGGTTCAAGGCATCGTACTCGCCAAGCTGTACGTAAGTTTCGGTTTCCAGCTTGCCAGCCAGACTCCCCTGCCAGTCAACGACAGATGCCGTGGCATCCCGCACCAATGTGCGCCGCACCTCCTGCACATTCCCTTTGAAGTCGCGCCGGACGGTTTCAATTAATCCGCTGGAGTCGTAGTGGCGGATAAGCTGACCATTGAGATTCATGACATCTGGTGTGACTGCATCCTGATATTCGTACCGCTCGATCATGATCGGCACATTGGCATTGATGGTCAGCCATAGCGCTGTGGGGCGATGCAATGCATCGTAGTCCGTGCGATAGAAGCGATTCTCTCTGGTCGCTGTGTTGCCTTGCGGGGTTTCGTTTAGATCCCACGCCAGCATGGGCTTGCCGGCCGCATCCATGAGCATCCATCGGTCCCCGGCATCCATGCTGTGTTGGGAGAGCAGATTCCCAGCAATGTCGTAGCAGGGCACGGCATTGGCAGGTATGGCGTTACTCGCATCATTATTTGCCTTGGCTGGCGTGATGTACTGCATGACCAAGTTGCCGCGCGCGTCTCTGATCCACAGCGGCTTCCCTTCGGCATCGAGCTTGGTGAAGGTGAGATAGGTATCGTCCACGCCATTGGTCCGGTTGTGTGCGATAGCGATGACTTCCCGACCCAGGCTGTCGAGATGCACTTGGGCCGGCGTGTCAGCGTGCTGCGCGGCTAACCAGGCTGCACGCTGATCGGGAGTCGCGGTGATCTCACCTGTGACGGGATCTCGTGGCAACGGTTGTGTCGGATCGACTGGAGTGCGACCCGCATACCATTGGCTCTCCAGCACAGTGTCATTGGCATCGAAGGTCTTCACGTGCCAGGGCGAGAACTCCACGCGACTGAACGTGCCATCCGGCATCTCAGTGCGTACCACACGCCCGGCGGCATCGTAGTAGATGGTAGTTGCGAAGCCGTTAGCTTGCGGTATTTCGCAGCCAAATTTGACGCTGAAGGCTGGCTCGTATTGTTTGACGGGCTTGCCCTTGTTATTGAGGACGGTGAGGCCGTTGATGATCCAGCGTAATGGCCCACCTTCCTGCTCGGGCTCAGCCTGCACCTTTTTCATCAGCACATTGCCGCCGCCGTCGGAGCATTCCAACGAGACTTGAAGCGGGTTTTCTCGTAACGGATCGAGCGCCACCTTGCTGGCGTGGCGTTCGCGCACGATACCGCATGCGCCAGCGGGGAGGCCTTCCCACTTGATGAATATCCCTTGCGCGTTGCGCGCTTCGCCAAAGTGATAGACAAAGCGCGCGCTTGCATTGCCCAGCCACGTTTTGGCAGTCTGCTCATTCATCGTGGCATTCGTGCAAAAGGCCTGCACTGCGGCGGCAGAGGGATTGAGCAGCGCATCGTCAAAGTCAATCAGGTCATCCGCTTCGGTCCCTTTGCCCTTGACAGCCAAAGCCACGACCATGCCGAGAATGTCGAACGCGACTTCGCTGCGGTTGCCGTTGGCATCCACCATTTCCATAGGGGCGAGGACACGGTAATCGAATCGCGGGTCGCCCAGATGATCCAGTGCCACGCCGCTGGTGTTGCCCAGGGCATCGGTCCTGGACTGGATAAAGAGGTCATATTTGCCGTCGTATTGAAGTGTGGTCTCGCTACCGAATGGATCGGTGTACCGCTCGGGGAGATAAAAGTGTTGGGCGGCATCGCTGGTAAATCCTGCCACACCGGAACGTATCCACCATTGGTTGGTCAACGCCGATGACAGCACAGTGCCGGCGGTATAACCGGAAATAGTAGTGGTATTCAGTGCTGTGAAGACTTCTGGAGTAAGTTTCAAACCAAACACAGCGCCGAGCAGATCTCTGCTTAGCGCAAGCTTATACGTCTCGTACGCTAGGCCGAGCCAAGCATTCGTGCCAAATGGTTCCGGGCCGGTGAGATCATCTTTCCAATAGAGCATCCGCACCCATTCGACGAGGCGTTTATGCGCCCTCTCATCGGCTGGTTGCTCATGGTACGCGAGCGAGACGACGGGTCTTGGTCCCTGGTCCGACAGAGTCTCGCTGAGAGCAAAGGCCCTCAGATCACCAAGCGAGAGATACAGGCCACCACTGGGCGAAAAACCCGTCGTACTATCGGCACCGGTCAATTCATAGGTAAGAACTTCGCACGGCGCCGGCAGCCGGTGCCGATCAGGATCTTCCGGCAGTTCAGCGGTAAAATGCGTCTCGGTATAGACAATGTGGCGCTCGCTTTGGACCTTACGTATGAGTGCGAGTTGCTCCACCTTGAGCGTATTTGTGAGATCGGCATATGGAAGCAGCCGTGGATAGACCACCGCGACGGATTGCAACGCACGGCCATAGGCGTCGAATTGTAAATTGAGTGTATGGGCGATGCGCGGATCGGGATTTGGCACCGTCTGACGCAGATCCAATTCATAGCTGTAGGTAATCGCTTCGCTCTCCGTCACGAGAAAGACGGCATGACGGTTGATGCCCTGCGGCTGTAGTCGGGTGATGGTGCTGTTGTGATATGCGGTGGTATAGAGGCGCACGGGCACCTCTTTCTCTTGGGCGAGTGCGTCCACATCCAATTCAAACACTTCCTGACGGAGAACCATCCCCTTGCAGGCACGGACCGCTTCGCGCCATTCCTCGGCAGACAGATCGGTTGGAGTCAGTGTCGGCTCCGAAAGCTGGTGCTCGGTGAATCCTCGGATGGGATAATACTCGTCCTTGAAAACCGAGAGAATGCGCTCCCGATCCAAAGCGGCGCCAGTATGGTACCAGGTGATAGTCTTGATAGGAGGCTGATACAGATCATGATCGTCGGTGATGTAGGGACTGGCTGCGTTGCCCTGCATGAACTTGCCGTAGGTTTCCACGTCTCGCTGCTCGACGCGACCAAAGCCACGAAACTCGCGCTCGATGCCATCAAAGTAGCCGTGATGGTAGCTATAGGTGCTGGCAAACTCGGTTTGGCGCCAGATGTCACGAACCGTGACCTTCTCCACGCAATGAACTGGAAATGGCAACTTTGTAATCCAGGGCTTCCCTGCTTGCTTATCTTGCAGATAAAACTTGGCCGAAGGGGCATAGGTGACTTCGGTTTCAGCTCCGAGGTTGTTCTTGGTCTTGATGAGTAGATGCGGCTTCTGCCCGCCCATGAGGTCGATGTAGCGGATGGTGCTGCGCGCCTCACCAGGTAATGGCGATGACCAGACGAGGCACGCGGTGCCGTTGCCAAGCAGATCGACAGTGGAGACGGACGACAGGTTATCGATACGCGGGAAGGCCGTGAGGAGGCGCCTCTCACTCCAGGCATTGCCGGACTGGTTGAAGTAGAGCTGCACGCCCTGACCGGTGAGGTACAGAATGTCCACCAGACCGGAACCGTCGATATCGGCGAGGCGGATGCGGCGTTGGTCGAACAGATCAGGCGCATCGAACCAGGGCGCGTGATCCATTGTGACCTTGGCGCCGAAGCGGCCGTACCCCAGATTGGGCCAGTAGCAGACGGCGCCGTTACGGATACGCACAAGATCGGTCAGGCCATCCCCCGACATATCGGCGAGATAGATAGATTGAGTGCCATCGGCGAAGACCAGCCGAGGACCTTGCTCTTCGTCTATGGCCTGGCGCACTCTCTCGCCGGGGCCGAAACCGGACTCGGCCAGTGACGGGTACCAGCTGAAGGCTTGGTCTTCGGTGATCAGGATGTCGGCGTGGCCGTCGCCGGTGAGATCAATGAATTTGAGATTGGGATCGCGCCAGGCTATATTCGGAAGGGAGGTAAATGGCTTGTGTGTCTCCCACTCTTCATCAGCCGTTCGCTCAAAAACTCCCGGGGTCGCTCCCTCAAAATCCACGACATCCAGTTGGCCATCGCCCGCCAAATCCAGAAGTTGTTGACCGCCGCTGAGGTGAGCGGATGACGGCATAGTGGCTACACACTCCAGCGGAGCAAAGCGAGCACGGGTGGTTTCGTTACCAGCCAAATCTCTCACCGGCACGGCGCTCTGATTGCGCTTGTAGAACCAGGCACCGCCCTGCTCCGTCAAAATTCCTGAGAGCCCCTCACCATCCAAATCAACCCACTGGTAACGGCTGTTATCTAAACCCTGAGGCAGGTTCTCCAGGCTGGCAGCATCGACTTCATGCACCTGTTCCTGAATGGTGGCCTTGCTGTAAGTAAACTCGACCGGCGGGAGGGAGTTTTTCAGATAGGTTCCATCAGGCTTGCGCTTGTAGCCGGACTGGGCGACGGATGTGAGGAAGCAGCCAACCGGACTTTGCGCATGATGCAAATCCGTTGAACGCACCAAACAAGGTGTCACCCCCAGTTCGGTAAAATGATGGAACATCAAAACACGCCGGCACAACCGATAGGTCCGCACTTCAAAACCGGCTCGGTAGGATGAGAAGGGGTCCTGACGAACGCGCCATTGCCTGCCTGCTTCGTCTCGCAAGGGTACGTCCAGATCGTGATCCCCATAGTCGAACACTACTTCAAACATCCAGGAGGCCTGAGTCAGATCCGGCTGGACCAACCGCGAGACACGATTTCCATATTTAATACGCTTCAGATAGCGATTGACCGTTCGGACACGATTGCGGTCGTTGGCCTGTGAGGTGTTAACGTCCGCTGAGTCCTCCGGTTTGTACTCATAGACGATGGCATTGCCCTTATCGTCGTAACTTTCGCAGATCAGCCAGCTGAAGCTATGGGTCGGATCAGACGGATCGGTGATACGGCTCTGTCTTGTCTTTCCATACCACGTGGTGATGTTGTCCTTGGAAATAGAGCGCCAGAAGGTGTCGCCGGGATCTGTTGAATTCGTCCAGCGCTCGATGCGCGCAAAGAGCCCTTCGATGCGAGGTCCATATCGGCGGACTCGGTAGCCGTCTCGTTCGTCTTCATGGATGACCAGCTGGCCGGTTCTGTCTCGGACCCAGAATCCGTTGAGATCGCGCTGATAACCAGAATGAGCGGCGACCCATGATCCATCCTGGTCCTGCCGATACACCGGGACCAGATCCTCAGCTCCGGACAGAATGAAGACGTCGCTATCCGGTCCTTGTTCCTGACCATCCTGATAGCGAGGCAAGCCTTTGTCCATCTTACGGGTGATCGCAGGAAGCGAAAGACTCCATCCGAATCCAAAAGGCCCGTTACCTGCAGCGGAATCATAGGAAAGAGAGAGTTGCGGGCCGAAACCGCCGCGCCCAGGGCTGGTGGCAATGGGCACGGACATCGACCCCGTCCCAGTGACCGGGTTTGCAGCGAACTTCTCGCCCATACCGCGGATGGCCCCGCCGCCTTTGGGCAACGTGATCGCAGGCGGGCTGATCTGAAAGGATTTGTCTGGTGTGCTTTGAGTGCCGGTCTCGTTCCCTTTGGCTTCTGGCACTTCGCACCCCAGCTCAGTTTGATTCGGGAATCGGATGATGGCGGATTCAAGAGACTAGGTCAAGGCAGAAACGTCAGCTAAGTCGCCGGACAATAATTTTGCAGCAAACCGAGGGAGAGCAGATCAGTAAAGCGCCATTGCGGCGTAGGTCACGGTGGAGTTGTATTGATCGGTGATGTTGAGGTTACAATACCGAGGCGTCGCACCGGTCATCCTACCAAGACATTCAGCTGACAGCCGGATCGGATATTCGGCAGTCTCACCAGAGTTCCTCACGATCCGGTCAATGTGTTTCGTAACCGTTGCGCCTCTTCCCAGTACCGGCGATTGCTTGCTGAGGCTGTGGCGCCGAGCGGGTGAGAAAGTAGGGTGTCGAGTTCCTTCCGCGCGGCGGCGGGGTCCTTGCGTTTCATATAGGCTTTTGCCAGGTCAAGCCGCGCATGAACATAAGAGGGGTTGGCTGCCACCGCTCGACGGAGATGCGTCAGAGCGCCTTCTGCGTCACCGCCTAAGACCCAGGGTAGTTCCTCCAAGATCATTCCCTTCATATGCAGCGCTGCGGCATGGTTTGGGTGCAGCGCTAAGGCCCGATCGACATGCCGTTTCAACTCCTGCACCGTCAAGGCAGATGCCATAAGGCCGGTCAATTGGGCGGAGCTGCCTAGATTTGCCGCATAGAGATAATGTGCCTCTGCATTCCGTTCTTGAACCTCGATAGCCTCTCGCGCCGCCTTGGCACCTTCTTCATAGGCCGCTCTACGTTTCGACTGATCTCCAACAAGCGAATCACCAAGGTCCAGATAGACATCCGCCAACCGCACCAGAAAATCAGGATCGGAAGCATGCTCGACCTTTTGGGCAAGCATCTGATTGAGCTGAGATTGAAGTGACGGTCCTGCCGGCACGTCTCCCGAGGGATCCGCGCTGACCGCATGCCCCATGGCAACGAGCACAAACACAACAATGACGTGGACCGTCACGCGTCGAAACATGAGGCCTCAGAAGAACGCCATGCTCGCATAGGTTACGGTGGAGTTGTATTGGTCGGTGATGCCACGGTCGTAGCGGAGGACCTGCCCTTTTTCGGCTTGGATCAGCCGGAGCAAGGAGTAGATGGAGGAGAAGCCGGAGATACGGCGCTGATCCTGTTCTTTCTGAATATAGGCGGCGAAATCATCGGGTTTGAGTTCTTCCACCGGCTTGAGCATCTCCAAGTCGAATTGCATCGAACGGTGAAATGAGAAGTCGGTCGGCGGCGCTTTGTCGCCATACCTCATGCCGAGATGAGCCAGTTCCGCTCCGGCGATCACACAATACGTTCTACCCGTCTCGTTCACCACTGCTCGCAGACCGGCGAGAAACTGATCGACAGCTTGGCGCACTGTTGCATCAAGCAAGCTGGCCGCCGAGAAGGAAGTCAGAATCGGCACGATCGTGAATGGCTTCTTCACTCCGACGATCTGCTGGAGAAACGGCAATTGGAATTCAATCGCATGCTCGACCTGGTGGCAGATATCCTCTTCAAAGGATGTCGGAAGACATTCCTTCAGCCGTGAAACAATGGGCTGATCTGTAGGAACGAGGCCCAACGGCGTTTCGAAATCCTTGTCCGTCAGGGCAAAGAGATTATCCAACCCGGCATAAGCTGTGCCGAACACGACGTACACATCGGGCTGCTCTGAATCTTGCAATTCTTTATACGCCCACGCATAGATCGGCCCTGCCTGCTTCAGGTCATAGGTCGGCGCCACCAGTCCCCTGATCGGCTTCCCCTGGTTTTCAGACGGCTTGAAGTCGGGACCTTCCTCGGATGTAAAGAATCCGTCGAGCTGCTTTTTCAGCTTCGCTCCGTCTGCTTCGTAACTCCGGCCGGCAAAGGCAGCCTTTCTGAGCGGAGCTTGCCGATACTCATCCCGGAGGCGCAACCTGGCACTCTCGGCCTTCACCCCTTCCAGAAAGAGCTTCTGATCGAGATCCTCGACCAGTTGCTCCACTTTGCTCGGCATCAGAAATTCACCGAAACGCTTCAGATAGAGCCCGCCGATTTCAAGCAGCGAATGCTCGCCGTCGAAATGCTGGACAATGAAAAAGTAATTCAACGGCAGGACGAGCTTCTCCTTGCTCAATCCACTCGGGTCCCAGAGAACGATAAACTGATCCTCTCCCTGTTTAATGGGCGAGAATTGGAGGTTTCTCAAGACGGGATACAGTTTTGGATCTTTGGCCGTGTCGGATGTCATGATGAAAAGGTCTGTTTGGTCTATTTCGTTGGTTTGGTCTATTTGGTGAATTCGGTCTGTCTGGTGTAGCTCGTCTGTCTCGTCTATTTGGTCTGTTTGGTTTGTCTCGTAAGAATAGTTTCCATTTCGTTGGTGCAGTCTATCCGGACCATGGACCATTTCGTCAAGAGGCCAAAAGCAACAATCCCATCGCGCTAAACAAACCAGATAAACCAAACAAACCAGACAAACGAGACAGACCTATTGTTTTTCCTGCTCACTAGGACTCGACCGTCTGCTCAGCACAATGAGCGCCCCGATAGTCAGGATAGCCAGCCAGAGTGTCGGATTCCCGTATGACGCATCCGAGAATTCGATCAGGTCGGTCAGTCTGCCGATCAGAAGCGACATACGCGCCATCACGGTATAGCCGAAGGCTGCGCCGAACGCGATCATCAAAAACATCACGCCGGTTCTCGCGACAACTTTGCCAGGCCCGCTGTGCTCGATCGAGAAAAAGAAATAGAACAGCACGGAGATCACGCCGACCAAAATGATGATGACGTTGATGCTGCTCGACGGGTTCAGGAGATTCATCGAGAAGGTCACGCCATCTCCGCCGGCCAACGACAGCAGGGGCCTGACCGTATCCTCAATCTGTCGCAAGATAAACGATGAAATCGTGCGTGGAATCGCGAGTCCCGATCCGACCCCCACGATAAAAGCGAAGGCGTAGCGGGACAGCCAGGCAGCCTTCGGCACATAACGTGTCAGCATGAGCATGCCAATGGCGACAGGAATCAACAGGGCATACTCACCTTGTTCGACAATCGGCTTGACGATTAAGTGTACGATCACCGTGTCGTACGCCTTCACGATCGTGTACCCGACCGACACACCCACATAGAGATGTTCCGCCAGCTTGAACAACGCGTTATCTTTGTACAGGAACGAGAAAATACACAGGGTCAAGCCTGTCGCCACCCACGCTCCGAGTACCGTTGCGTCCATAATCTTGCTTATCTCCAACACCGAAAAATGACCGATACTCCTCTACTCACCCCCAAAGCGGTCCGGATGAGTCCCCTACTGCGCGCACATCCCCACCCGCCCAACCCTGATCACGCCGAGACGTGACCTTTTCCCAAGCGAGCACCTATCGTTCTGATAACAATTTGATTAAGTCCCGTGTGCGCGTTGGGCGAGCACAGGGGACTCGCCGGGCCGCTTACCCACTCTGCTCCCGCGCCGTTCGCCGCATGCTGAAGTAAAAGAGATTGCAGATGATCACCAACACGATGATGGCCACATGTGTCGCCGACTGCGCATCCATGCCGGCCACAGCCTTGCCCTTCTGATCGATCAAGCTTTCGTATTCCGCCGCGCCACGCAAGCCACCGATAAGACCGTTGATCTGCCCGCTTCTCAATAGAGGATAGAGTCCCGGCGCCATCACCCCCGTGCAACCGCCTCCCATCTCAAACTTGTATTTGTCCTTGCCGAACACATACCAGGCTTCAACTCCGGGATTGCCTGCACCCAGGCTGACCAGATACGTCACATCCTTCAGACTCTGTACGCCGTCCAGCACGGGAAGTCCCTTCGTCGGCTTGCCGCCGTAATCGCTGGGAAAGGTGTTATAGAGATTTTGACCAAGGTTGATGATAACGGCTGTATTGCCGGGACTCCAGCCGAGAAAGACATAATCTTTGCCGTTTTCCTTCCCCATCTCCTTCGCCACTTGTGTCACGATTTGATCGGCCAAGCCGGTGCCCGTCACCCACAGCGTCATCGTCACCACACGCAGATTCTTCCGGAAGGCGTGCCGAAGCAGCGCGATCGCCTGCGGATGCAATTCCGGTTTCGAGGCCGGGTCGAAATCGAACGACATGAAAAACACAGACCGCTCCGGCAACGATTCGATATGGTTGTAGACGCCGCGTACTTCAGACGAAATCTTGATCGGAAGTCCGACCGGATAGAGCAAGGGCAACAGCGTGCACAGACCGATCACCAGGAAGATGATCCGTCGGTCGATCTTGAGCATTCTTTCGGAAAAGGTCATAACCACAACATCACGTCAGGGGTGAGGCGTGAGGGGTACGGCGACATGCTATGTGCACGACTCGTCCTCCTCTCGCCACTCACTACTTGCCACTTACTACTCACCACGTACACTATTCCTTGCCGCCTCCAAGATACGACCGTTCGACGCCGAAGATGATCTTGAATGACAAGGCCACCGCGCCGAGACTCACACCAATCAGGATGGCGCGGCGCACCGATGCATTCAGCACATTCAGAATCCATTGCGAAACATCGCCGCTCAGGGGAATCAGATATTCACCCAGCGGGACGCGGCCCATCATGACGATCACCGCCGCAATCAAGAGCACTGCAGCTTCACGACTCCTGGCTCGAAACGAGCGATAGGCGGCGGAGGCAATGAAGAAGGCTAAGATCGCGAACATGGTGCCCTGGAGCGGCACCAGCATGTAGGAATAGACCCAGCCGAACGCGGTGACTGCCCCTTCGATGCTTTCCTTCCCGTTGGCCCAAAGTCCGACCGCAATCGTCCCCAGCATCCCGGCATAAAGCACGAGGCTATAGCCCCACCCCTCTTCCTTCCTTCTGATTTTGGCCGCATGTTGATGGAATAAGCTCGTCACCCCCAAGACCAGCGCAAAGCCGCCGACGATCTGCAGCCATTTAGTGGCGGATGTCAGCAGTTGTTCCGAGGCCGGATGCGGCACGTAATACTGCCCGGCGAAGAGCAACCCGGTGATCATCGTAATCAGCAATGGTAATTGCCTGCGCAGGAAGATCATTTCACATCCTTGAAGAAGTCCAGAAACAGAGACGGCCATTGCGCGCCCGTGACGACGCCGATGGTCGCCAACACCGTGCCGATGACGATGGCACTCAAGATGATAGCTTTCCCGATATCCTGCCCGCGGAGGGTGCCGATCTGAACCGGCTCTTTGGACAGATAGGCGCTGGCAGCGTACAGTTCTTCGCCGATCAGCGTGTAGTCGCACGTGGTCACGAAAAACGGAAGCTGGTGATCCGAATCCGTCCCGGCGATCTGAATGGCACCGGTGCTCGCACCGGTTTCTGTAAGCAGCAGCGATTCGGCGAAGTAGGAGCCCATAAAAAAGTTTGCCGCCGGCTTCTTGCGAAGCATGATCCCGTCGACTGCTGCCGTATAACTGAATTGATCGGAAGTGATAAAAAAGTTCGAGTCTTCTTTGAAGAGATCCGGCTTACCTGCCTCTAAGTAGGCTTGTTTTGTGATCTCCTGGCAGACGGCCATCGTGATCGGATCTCGATGGGGCACCATCAGCTCAGTCTCATAGGCTGCGGTGCGCTTTGCGACACGGCCAAGGATCACCGCCGCTGCGATCGTCGAGGGATCGCTCATATCGTGCGCGCCGGTCAAATACAAAATCGGCTTGCCCAACTCAGTCGCCCGACCAATGGCCTCATCGACCGCGTCGAGACCGGGGATACGCCGCAGAAAGATCTCATTCCGCTTGGCATGGCTGATGGCATAGAACACAATTCCACCGAACGACAGGGCCAGGATCAGGTTATTGAGCTGGTTCCAATTGAACCAATTGGGGGCAGGAGTGGCCTGAACGAATGAACTCATGGCCCGGTCTTCCCCTTTAAGCAGTACCACCGCGACCGTATACGCCCTACCGTCCTTTATCTCAGCGTCTTTCCCGTTCCGGATCACATATTGATGCCAGGTCTTCTCTGCCTCCCTCGTCCACCAGGTGGATTTGACGTCCTTCACGAATCGAGTATCGGCTGAAAACTCCGCAATCACCTTCAGCGCTGCAGGATCAACAACGCCGCCCTCACCGAACAAGATCTGATAGCGCGCATTAGGAGAATCCACATCGCCGGGTGCCCAGAGCACGGTGAGACTCGCGCCGCCATCATTCGGCGTATCGATCACGCGCACCCCAGCCGGAGCAGGCAACGCCGATTGCGCCGACGCAGGAACACAAAACCAGACAGACATGAGTGCAGACAGCAGAGTGCATACAAATAGCACCCCTCTGCTTCCCCGTCTCACATTTGAAACTTCTCGTCTCACGTCTTCTTCGGTCCCTTCACGCCTTTTCCCCTTACGCCTCACGCCTCACGTCCCCTTCACCCCTTGCTCTTCACGTCTTCTCCACACTCCTCACGCCTCACCCCTTACCCCTCACCGCTCCTACGTTCCTTCAATGACTTCGATATTGGTCCGTGGAATCACCGCGACCTGCCCATCGGGAAACCGTACCTCCAGCACTCGCACTTCGCTCTCGGTCGGAATCTTCGTGAGATCCGGCGGCAAGGCTGATACTTCGCCGATCTTGCCGAACAACGGGTCACGAATGATGCGGACCGGATCGCCTAAACGAATTCCCGCTCGCTGTGGCTGCGTAATGGAACCCGTCTGTGTCCCCGTCCGAGGAATGATAATCTCAGGGCGAATGACACCGGCTCTGATCTGCGTGGCGCCTGAGATCGACGCCTTGGCACCGGCGTGGGCGGAGAGGAGCGCAAAGGTCTTGTGCGCCATCGGGATTGCGCCGAACCCCTCGGTGAGGATCAGTGTAAACCCGACCTGTTCGGCTCCTGTGATTGCAACGCCCAAGTCATAGCCCAAGAGCGCCCGCAGATCCTTGTCATGGATGCCGCCGACCACAAGGCCCGCCACGCCGACTTCTTTCGCCTTCACCATCGTATCGGCGGGCAAGAATGACCCGCCAACCACAATTTTTCCCTTCATGTCCGGCTTCACATGAGCCGGGGTCAGGGCCTCATCGGGAGCAGCCACGGCCATGAGCAACTCGCCGTAGGTCTCCCCACCGATGCCGAAGATCCCTTGAACCATGCTGCACGCACATTCGATGGTCACACCCTGTTGAGGATGAATCTCCGTGACCGTTCCATCCACATAACCCAGCAGTTCGAGGACCCGCGGCGGTTCCCGCAGCAGGACTTGCCCCGTCACTGTCGAAACCGATTCGACCGTACCGGTGATGGGGGAGCGAATTTCAGTTTTGAGCCATTTAAACAGCGGCTTGTTCTCCGCAAGAATGTCGTCCTTCTGAACGATATCGCCGCCCTTCTTGATCAAGTACTCCGTGATCTCATTGGGAGCCACACCCAGCTGGTTCGCAAGATTCAGCGGATAGACCTTGCCCGGCAACTCAGCGCGGGCCACCGGCTGATTTGATCGGACAGGGTCACCGACCTTGACCAGCACCGTGCCGAGAAGCGGCAAGATCCGCCGCCTACGAATGACGGTGGAGTCAGTAACAGTGAGACCGGGGGTGTAACTGTGGGCCATCGTCTAAAACCTCAGAGCAAATGGCTGATGGCATATGGCTAATGGCACAAACATGAGACCCTGTGATTGTGTGCTATCAGCCATACGCTATCTGCTATCAACTCCCCTTAGGATACAATCCAACAGCATCGAACCATTTCGTAAGCAACGCAACACGCGCCTGCTGATCGGTCGGCAATTGTAACGGACGGCCCCGCCCATCGAGCATCAAGCCGACGACCCCACCCTGCACCTCTCGTGTGACCGTGACACCGGCGCCTGCGCCGAGGTTCACCGATTTGGCCGGTCTCATGGTCACGGTTGCCTTTTTTCCAGACTCCAGCGGATAGAGCCGGAGGTCGCCGAATTTCAGCTGATCCGCCACTGTCTTCCCGTCAGGAAGTGCGAGCTCATAGTCGGCGCATCGCTCCCCGTCTTTTCCCTGCCCGATCGGCGCGATACAGGTGCCCAGATAGACCATGCAGTCCCGGACAAACACATCTGTCGCGGCCTTTTCATCGATCGTCGACAGGACCCCAAGGTGCGGCATCATAAAGATGCTGTCGACAGAGAGCCTCGTGAACCCCAACGGCTCGTAGGCATCCACCATCATCACCATCGACTGGATCCGTCTCGGCGCATGGGAAAGAATGCCGCCGCTGCCGACGATCAGATCCAGCTTCAGCATGTCGATCAGCGTCTTGCCGGACGTCTGCTGCTCAAAAACATCGGAAATCGTCCGCTCCTGTTGCACGCCTTTCAAGCCGGTCGCCAGCGATTTATGGTGGATCAGCGCCAACCGCAACGCCTCACGTGAGATGGCATGTTCGATTTGCAGCTCATCGAGCGTCTGTGGAATCGTGGTCGGCCTGATCATCTTGTTCTTGATCCGATTGCGCAGCGTCTGTTCATCGATCGTAAAGGGCACCCAGCGCATGATGTTGGCCAATCCCGCCTCGGCCAGCACGTTGGAAATACTGTAGGACATGCCTAGGTTGGCGCTGACGGTCCGATTGAACATTCCTTCGAAAACCGAAAACACGTCGGTCGTCGCGCCGCCGATATCCACGCCGATAAGATTCAAGTGTTCGCGCTTGGCAATCGTTTCCATAATCACGCCGACGGCGGCCGGCGTCGGCATAATCGGCGCGCCCGCCATGTCGATCAATTTCCTGTAGCCGGGCGCCTGCTGCATCACGTGTTCGAGAAACAGATCGTGAATCTTGTTGCGGGCAGGCGAGAGATTCTCCCGCTCCAATACCGGACGAATATTGTCCGTCACCACCAAGGCGGACTTCTCGCCAAGGATTTTGTTGACCTGCCCCTGCGCCTCCTTGTTGCCGGCATAGATCAGCGGGAGCTTGTAGGTCGCCCCGAACCGCGGCCGGGGCTCTGCCGCGGCAATATACTCGGCCATTTCCACCACGTGCGTCACCGCTCCGCCGTCCGTACCGCCGGACATCAAGATCATGTCCGGCCGCATCGTTCTGATGCGTTCGATCTTCTCGTGAGGAAGACGCCCGTCGTTGGAAGCCAGCACATCGATCACGATGGCCCCGGCGCCCAGCGCCGCACGCTGCGCGCTCTCACCCGTCATATTCTGGACCACACCGGTCACCATCATCTGCAAACCGCCGCCTGCGCTGCTGGTAGAGATGTAGATATCGACACCGGTCTTGGCATCCCGGCAAGGCGTGATGATCTTATCGCCGTCGAGAATCTTGCGCCCGGACAGTTCTTCGATTTCGGCAATGGCATTCAGCACGCCACGCGTCACATCTTCGAACGGCGCTTCGACCGTCGTCGGCGCTTCACCGCGATAGGTCTGACGGTACTCGTCTCCGACTTTTTCGATGAGAATGGCTTTGGTCGTTGTGCTACCACAGTCGGTGGCGACGATGACGTTCAACGGACGATCAATCTTGGGCGGGCTGGACGCGGCAGCTGTCATTGAGCCGACGCCCTGACGATCGAGGACTTCGCCTCAATAACAGCGATCAGCTGGGGAATCGTCTCTCGACGTTCGAGCAACCGGGCCACTTGCTCGACTTCCTTCACCTTGAAGGCACACTCGATGATCGGAGTGAAAAACTGCAGCGCTTGGCTTCCCAGAAAATTCATCGGCCCCATCGATTCGAGGAACACCGTCGCCGGCGCCGCCATGCCACGTTTCACAATGACATCGGCGACACGCTCCATGAGTTCGACATCGTCAATGGAGAGGGGCTGAGATTCAGGCCGAACAGCAAAAGCATGGCGGAAACCGGCTTGAATTTGAGCCAGTTTTTCAGCCATGCGACCCTTGGACGGTAGTGGCATAAGTGTTTGGCAGACAAAGGAAACCACCAGCGAGCCGCATTATATGAAGGGGTCGGAAGAGAGTCAATTCAATGGTGGAACCACGGAACCGGTTCCAAGATTTAGCATTCCCGTACCAGCAGTGCATCACCATTCGAAGAAAATGTAACATCGACGTCTTCAGCCGGTGATGACATCAGGCACACGTTCGGCTAGACTTGGTGCATGAAGCCGTTCCGTTGGAGCCACGAGAAGAATGAACGGCTGAAAGCTGAACGGAATATTTCCTTCGAGGAAATCGTGCTCGCCATTGAAGCCGACGGATTGCTTGATATCGTGGTGCACGCCAACCCAGGAAAATACCCGCGTCAACGAATGTTCATTGTCGCGGTCGAGCAATATGCCTACTTGGTTCCGTTCGTGGAAGAAGTTGACCACTACTTCCTTAAAACAGTCATTCCCAGCCGGAAGGCTACCCGTGACTATCTGAAAGGCGGTGTATGAATGAGAAAGCGTCGGCCATCGTATGAAGAACAAATCGCCAATGACTATGAGAACGGCCGGCTTCAGTCCGTTGCGCCTTCAAAAGCCGACCTCAAACGCTTTAAGGAAGCAGCCCGGGCGACGTTCATCAAGGACCGGAGGGTCAATGTAAGATTGTCCTCACCCGATCTGATGGATATTCAAGCCCGTGCAGCCGAAGAAGGGGTGCCTTACCAAACGCTCATTGCCAGTGTGCTACATAAGTTCGTGACAGGTCGGTTCACGGAGAAATCATCGCGCCTCACAACGCGTTCGAGCGGACGGGCCAAACGACGGCGCGCTGCGTAACGCAAGCATTCGGCTGGATTCCAGCCACTTCAAAAGTCTTGAGCAATCATTCGCAGTTGAAGAAGATTGGCCTAACAAAGCCATCCAGCCAACCGTTTTGCTTGCCACTCCACTCTGGGTTAAGCGGAGGCCCGATGGAGAGCGTTGACAGGCAATTGCGTACGCGCAAGAATCACCCGTCAGTTTTTGGTCTATCTGGGCGTACTACGCCGGTCAGGATGCTCAATAGTTGGCCGTCTTCGAACACACAGGCGCACGCTTTCTTAGCGCTCATTATGCATGTATGCATCGCCTATGAATATTGCAGTCGCAGTTAGAGATACCGACCTTTTCCTTATGGCAACCGTCGTGCGGGCGCAAGCGTCCGATGTCTACGTAAACTGGCCGCGAGATTATAAACCCGATTGGAAGCCCCATACGAGCTATCACGTATCCGGACAACATCATCAAAAGAGCTTTGGCATGGCGCTCAATGTACAGAAGAAACCAAAGCCCGATGTAAACTTCAAGGGAAGCAAGACCGTCGTGTCGTTTGGTGTAGCGGCGAGAGAGCACAATGCGGTGAATGTGCCCTGCCATTCAAGCTCATACAATTCTGTCTTTGAGATTCCGGTCGCAATCGTTCGTCCAGAGACTTATCGCACGTTCCTGTACGTGGATCTGGTTGAGCCCGGCAAAACACCAACTCTTTTCCCCGGAGCGACCATTCTTAAGCAGGAAACCTATAGAGATGCAGTACCCTGGATTGTCCTCACCTTTCTAGATACCAACCAGTGAGGGTGCAAACGTCCAACCCTTTGTTCCAGCCGCCCCGCGACCGACCAAACTCATACCTCAAATCTCCCCGTTCAAGAATAACTCTAGCACCTATCCTCTTGAAGCTGTCAGAACTAGTCCTTCCCTCCCCATCCTCATCAGACTGGCCCGGTTGAATCCAGAACTGCACGCATGGATTCCCTCTGCTTCTCTTCCCTCAAAAGGAAGAATGGGGAGCGGCCAGGCTGTCGTTCACTGCGCGCATCGAACGAGGCCCTTCTGAGGGCGCGCGTTCGGCGAGCAAGAAGAACGGCCTGGCTGTTCCCCTAATTCTTCCGCTCCCCCATCTTACTTTCCGTCCCCTTCCACAGCCGCTCAATGTTCCCCTTATGCTTCATCACAATCAGTCCGGTCACAAGGAGTGCGAACAGAATGAAGGGACCGCTTGGTCGAGCCAGAGCAGCGATGATCGGAAAGAGACCGAACGCAGTCAACGCGCCGCCGGAAGAATAGCGCGAGATGGCTACTGATCCGATCCATGCCAGCAGCAGCAACAGCCCGATCAGCGGCGCGACGCCAAGAACGGAACCGAGCGCTGTGGCCACGCCCTTGCCGCCCTTGAATTTGAGAAACGGAGAAAAGAGATGGCCGAGAAACGGTGCAAGGGCGACGAGCAGAATCGCCCATTCGTCTTGCAGCAATTGCGTTGCCGCAAAGCCCATCACCCACCCCTTGCCCATATCGCCGATCAGGGTGAGAATGCCGGCCGTCTTGCCGGACACACGCAGCACATTGGTAAAACCGACATTCTTGCTGCCGACCGTGCGCGGGTCTGGCAAACCCATCGCCTTGGAAATCACGACGCCGAACGGCACCCCGCCTAAGAGATACCCGATCAGTATGAACAGGCCGGTCAACCCTGGCAGATCCATCATATCCTTCCGCGCCATCACTCCCGCACCAACGGGGGTTCAGGCGTTACAGAAACTTCTCCGGATGCGTAAAAAACTCGATCATGACACGATTGAGATCGGGCCAATCCCGATGACTGCCGGATCCCTCACAGTAAAGCGTCGCGCCCCCCGATTTACATCCTTGATATGCAACACACCCGCCTTCCACCTTCCTCGTCTTCGCCGCATCGCATCCGTTACAGGCAGCCCACCAGGCTGATGTTTGAGCGCCCCAGCCTGGAAAAAGACTGTCGTTCGCGCTGTGCATCACCATGACCGGGATAGGCGCCGGACACTGATAGGCCTCCAAGTCCTTGCCGGTCCATCCGGCAGCGGACGGTGCAATTGCAGCCGGTTTCTTCTTTGTCTTATCAATCACGGCCAGCGCCAGTGAAGCGGTGCCGCCGTCAGAGTGACCGGTCACGAACACCCTCTTCTCGTCTATACACCATTTTCCGGCAACCGAACCGGGAATCGTTCCAAGCTGTTCGATTGTGGGAATTCCAAGCGGCCGATGATCTGCATACACCACGACAAACCCATGGGCGGTTGCTGTCGATGTGAGTCCGGTCATGCGCTCAGACGCCAGCCCGCTCTGACCGGCTGCGGCATAGACCATCAACAGAGGATGAGCGATGGTCGTGTCGTAATTGGACGGTGTACGCACATGATAGCGAAGACCTTCGGCGGAGGATTCCCCGTCGCTTGCGCCGGCCCCGCCGATTCGCGTACCCGTCGCACAGCGGGCCGCTGCCGGAGCATCCGAATAGGCATAGGCTTCCATTTGCGGAGGCGCGGCGTTCTCTGTGCAGGCAGTGACAAGGAAGGAGAAGCTGATACAGCTAACAATCTGCAGTGCGAGTGGCGCTCGGCGGACGGCCCGGCATTTCAAACCCATGTCAGGCTCGCCCAGGTGACAGCCTATGACGGAGAGACTCGATAGAGGGATCAAATCCAACGTACTACAGAATGTTCGAACGAGGCATCCTGACTACAGCCCTTTGGCGACCACCTGCTTCCAAAAGCTCCAGACATACTGCCCGCCGGAGATGTATCCCAGCACCAAAGACAGATACAGCGTCCCCGTGCCGGCCAGGTGCAGATTGCCGAATTCCGCCAACCAAGTCCCTTCCAAAATCAGCATGACGATGGCGACGACTTGCAAGGCCATCTTGTACTTGCCCGTGACCTCCGCTGCGATGATCAGGCGCTCCCCGGCAGCGATAGCGCGGATGCCGGTCACGGCTAGTTCCCGCGCAATAATGAGCAGCGCCACGACGGCGCTGACACGGTCGATGTTGACGAGGAGGATCAGCGCCGAAAGCACCAGCAACTTATCGGCAATCGGGTCGAGCAATTTGCCGAGCTTCGTTACCTGACCGGTGCGGCGAGCGATGTATCCGTCCAGCAAATCCGTCACTGCCGCTACGGTGAATACCACGGCAGCGAGCAACGACCGATCCGGTGTCGGCACAAGGAAGATCACGACGAAGACCGGAATCAAAAGGATCCGGACGAGCGTGAGAAAATTCGGCAGATTCACCGAATCTTGCCCGATTTCTTTCCAGGTTTCCAACACGCGATTCATCGTCAGACAATCCCGTTCTTCAGCAAATCATGCAGATGGACCACACCCCGGATTTCCCGATCGCCTTCGATCACCACAAGCGTCGTGATCTCAAACCGCTCCATCATTTCTACCGCCTTGGCCGCCAAATCGTCAGGCGCGATGGTTTTGGGATCCCGCGAAGCAAGCTCCCCGGCCGTTGAACTGACCAAATCCGTCCCGCGCTGGATAAACCGCCGTAAATCTCCGTCCGTAATCACGCCAAGCAGCGCGCCACCCTGATCGGCAACAATCGTCATACCGAGCTTCTTGGCCGTCATCTCGAGCATCGCCGCCATGCCTCCGACAGAGTGCTGGACTATCGGAATCTCCGGTCCGGCATGCATCACATCTCTTACCTTCACCAGCAACCGGCGGCCCAACGTCCCGCCCGGATGGAACCGCGCAAAGTCCTCTTCCTTGAATCCGCGCTTCTGCAACATAGCCACAGCCAGCGCATCGCCCAGAGCCAGCGTCGCCGTCGTGCTCGCGGTCGGTGCCAGCCCCATTGGACAGGCCTCTTCCTCTACCGAGACATCCAAGACGACATCGCAGTGTTTGGACAAGGTCGAATCCATCCGTCCTGTGAGGCCGATCACCGGAATGCTCATGCGCTCCACATAGGGAAGCAATTGGAGTAGCTCCTGGGTCTCACCGCTATTGGAGATGGCAATCAAGGCATCGCGGCGTGCCAGCATGCCAAGGTCTCCGTGCACACCTTCGGCAGGATGGAGAAAAAACGATGAGGTGCCGGTGCTGGCCAACGTGGCGGCAATCTTCTGGCCGATCAAACCGGACTTGCCCATGCCCGACACAACGACCTTCCCTTTGCAGCGGGCCAGCAGGTCCACCGCCTTGGAAAAATTAGCGTCCAACCGGCCGATCAATGTCTGAACGGCGCGGGCTTCGATGGCCAGCACACGCCTGCCTTCGTCAAGACTTTCCTGACCTTTGACGGACTTGGCAAGCGGTTGACCAGCCGGCTTTATGGTCTCGGTTTTGTCGCGTCGCATATGCGCAGAATCCGTTCCAACAGTGACTTCAATTGATGCAAGGGTACCATGTTCGGTCCGTCCGACAAAGCCTCATCCGGATTCGGATGCACTTCCATGAAGAAACCATCGACACCGGCGCCGGCCGCAGCGCAGGCCAACGGCTCGACAAACTCGCGTTGGCCGCTGGATTTCGTCCCTCCCCCGCCTGGCAACTGGACACTATGGGTCGCATCGAACACCACGGGATAGCCAAAGCTCCGCATGATGGGAAAGGACCGCATATCCACGACCAAGTTGTTGTAGCCGAACGAGGAGCCTCGCTCCGTCAGGAGAATACGCCGACTGCCGCACTCCTCCACCTTCTTGACTGCATTGCCCATTTCGATCGGAGAGAGAAACTGGCCTTTCTTTACATTCACGACTTTCCCGGTATTCGCTGCAGCAATCAGCAAGTCCGTCTGCCGGCACAGGAAGGCGGGAATTTGGAGCACATCCACGACCTTTCCAGCCTCAGTCGCCTGTTCTTCCGTATGAACATCGGTCAAGACCGGACAGCCGACATGATCCCGTACGTTCTTCAGTATGGCCAACCCCTTCTCGATCCCTGGACCCCGGAAGGACTTGATGGACGTTCGGTTGGCTTTGTCGAAAGAAGACTTGAATATATAGGGGATCCCGAGAGATTTCGTGATGTCGGCGATGCGGCCCGCCGTCTCCATCACGAGTTGCTCACTCTCGATGACACAGGGCCCCGCGATCAGAAAGGGCGGTTGCCCCTGGCCGGCTTTGAAGGAACCGATATCAACAAGATGCGCCATGATTGTCCGTTTCGTTTCACATGAGATGCTCAAACCGGCTTTGCGTTCTCACCCGCCCAGCCCTGAGGGCGCCGAGACGCCCTCCTGCCCAAACCAAGGCCGAGAACGCCGTTGAAAGTCGGTTTCAGCATCTCGCTTCACTGTCCCAGCTTTTTCCGCAACGCCGCGCCAACGAATCCACTGAACAGCGGATGCGGATGATGCGGACGGGAACGATATTCCGGATGGAACTGGGTGCCTAAGAACCAGGGATGATCCTTCAACTCGACGATCTCGACCAATCGTCCGTCAGGGGAGAGCCCGGAGAGCACCAGCCCTTTGGCGGACAGTTGTTCACGATAGGCGTTGTTGAATTCATAGCGATGCCGGTGGCGTTCGCGAACTTCGGCGACCCCATACATCTTCTGCGCAAGCGAGCCCTCGCCAAGCCGGCACAGGTAGGACCCCAGACGCATCGTGCCGCCTTTGTCGTTGACGCCTTGTTGATCCGACATCAAATGAATGACCGGATGGAGCGACTGCTCGTCAAACTCGGCGCTGTTCGCTCCTGTCAATCCTGCGACGTTACGCGCAAACTCAATCACCGCGCACTGCATGCCTAAACAAAGGCCAAGAAACGGAACCTGCCGCTCCCGCGCATATCGGATCGTGGAAATTTTTCCCTCGATCCCTCGCGCACCGAACCCGCCTGGAATCAAAATCCCGTCGGCCTCGCGCAGAATCCGCTCGGTGCCCTGCCGCTCGACATCCTCGGACTCGATCCAACTGATGTTGACCTTCGTTTCGTGATCAAGTCCTCCGTGGACTAAGGCCTCACCAAGACTCTTGTAACACTCCTTCAACCCGGCGTACTTTCCCACCAGCGCCACCGAAATTTCATGCTTGGGCCGCTTGATTTTCTGCACCATCGCGTCCCACTCACGCAAATTCGGCTGTCCGGTTTTCAGATCCAACTGCCGGATGATCAGTTCATCCAAGCCTTCTTTCCGGAACACGATCGGCACTTCATAAATCGTATCGACATCTTTGGCCGTAATGACCGCGTCTTTTTCCACGTTGCAGAACATGGCGATCTTGCCCTTGAGTTCTGGAGGCAGATAGCGATCCGTGCGGCACAAGAGAATGTTCGGCTGAATACCGATCTCACGCAGCTTATTGACCGAATGTTGCGTCGGCTTCGTCTTCAATTCTCCGGCGGCGCCGATATACGGCACCAAGGTCAGATGCACATACAACACATTGTCTCGCCCGACGTCGTACGGTAACTGCCGGATGGCTTCAAGGAAGGGCAGACTTTCAATGTCGCCCACCGTACCGCCGATCTCGACGATCGTCACATCCATGCCCTTGGAAATACGCATGATCGCCTGCTTGATCTCGTCCGTCACATGGGGCACCACTTGTACCGTTCCCCCGAGATAGTCCCCGCGCCGTTCTTTGGTGATGACGGAATGGTAGATCCGGCCGGTCGTATAATTGCTTTCCTTCGTCAGCGACAGCGTGGTGAACCGCTCATAATGCCCCAAGTCCAGGTCGGTTTCGGCGCCGTCATCCGTCACATAGACTTCGCCGTGCTGATAGGGATTCATCGTGCCTGGATCCACATTGATATAGGGGTCCAGCTTCAAAAACGTGATCTTCAAACCTCGGCTCTCGAGAAGATTCCCGATCGATGCCGAAGCTAACCCCTTGCCCAGTGATGAGACGACTCCACCCGTAACGAAAATAAATTTGCTCATGGCTGCCTCCTGTGCCGGAGCCCTGACCACCCTGATACGCATCGCGTCCTCATCGACTCGACACAACCCCTTTGAACCCCATGAATCCCACCTCGCGCTTGACGACCTCGAACTGCTGCAACTTCTCGGCGACAAGCGGCACATCTTCCGGCTGATCGACTCTCAACGACGCATGCCTCGTTTCCCACACTCTGATGCGAATACCGTGTTCCAATCCACGAAGCTGTTCCAGCTTTTCGGCGTCCTCCAAGGTACTGGTCGGCAGAGCAGCGAACTTCAGCAATGTCTCTTTCGTATAGATATAGAGCCCCAGATGGATATAGTGCAGTCCGCCGACGACTCGGCGGTCGGGATCGTCGCGCACCAGCGGAATCGGCGCTCGCGAGAAATAGAGCGCGTACCCTTGGGAATCGGTCACCACTTTAACCACGGCCGGATTATGCAGATCCTCCGTCGTATCCAGCATCCGCTTCAACGTCCCCATTCCAGCGCCGCTTTGAATGAACGGCTCGATGAGATCCTCCAACAACTTCGGATTCAGGGGAATTTCATCGCCCTGCAGATCCACGAACAGGTCCCCCACAAACATGCGCGCCACTGCCGCGACACGGTCCGTGCCTGTGCGATAGTTTCCGGTCACCATGACGACACGCCCCCCGAACTGCTCGACCACCTGCTTGATGCGGTCATCGTCGGTGGCCACCAATACGTCCGACACAGCCCGGCAGGCCACAGCCCGTTCATAGACATGTTGGATCATCGGCTTGCCGTTCAGCATGACCAACGGCTTCCCTGGAAATCGGGATGAGCCATATCGCGCCGGAATGACGACCACGACGGAACGCGAGGGATTAGTCATTTCCCAAGGCCTCCGTCAGTTGCTTGGGAGAGACCGTCGCCGTCCCTACCATGCCGACCACGATCCCAGCTGCATGATTCGCCAGGATCGCCCCATGCTTGATGCTTGCGCCGGTCGACAACGCCAGTGCCAGCGTCCCGATCACCGTATCACCGGCGCCGGTCACATCGTAAACCTGCCTGGCTTGCGTCGGCAGGTGCCACGACTTGCCGTCGCCTTCATACAAACTCATGCCCTTTTCACCACGGGTGATGAGCACCGACTGACATCCAAGCCGCTGGCGGATCATCGCGCCGGCTTCATTGATCGTTTGATCGTCGTCGCCGTGCAAACCGGACGCTTGCGTCGCTTCCAGATGGTTCGGCGTCATCACGGTGACACCCTTGTAGTATCCAAAATGTTCGACCTTCGGATCGACAATGACCGGAACTTTTCGCAACGCGGCCAGCCGGGTGATATCGGACATCAACGACGCCGACACAACCCCCTTGGCATAGTCGGAGATCACCACACAGGATAGTTCCCGCAGCCGCGATTCGACATATTGCACGATTCGACGCTGGAGCGCCGGCTTCAATTCGTGCCGTCCTTCGACATCGTACCGGACGATCTGCTGATTATGCGCGATCACCCGGCTTTTCCTCGTCGTCGGACGGTCGTGGTCGATCACCACACCTCCGCGCCCGGAGCGCCTCGTCCCCAATTCCTTCATCAGCAGCCGCCCGCTTTCATCCGCGCCGATCACCCCGCAGAGATCGGCCTTCCCGCCCAGTGCCAAAATATTGTTAAAGACGTTGGCCGCGCCGCCGAGCCGCAGCGACTCTGACTCGACGTGCACAACAGGCACCGGCGCTTCCGGAGAAATCCGGCTCACCTTCCCCATGACATAATGGTCGAGAATCAGGTCTCCCACAACAAGGACGGACGCCTGCGGAAACCGCTGGATATACTGCCGGAGCGCCTGAGGCGTCGGCGGCTGATTCCGGTTCCCCGCTTCACCTGCCACGGTCGAAGATTTCACGCCGGCTTTCATTCGATCCCCTTGGCGAACCGTTCCCATCGGACCCACTCCGTCCAGTTGCCCTGCCCGCTCCACGACCAATAAATCCGGAACGCTTTGCCGCGGATTTTCTCTTCCCGCACATACCCCCAGAACCGGCTGTCGAGACTTTGATCGCGATTGTCACCCATCACGAAATACGATCCTTCGGGAACCGTGACCGGCCCGAAATTGTCGCGCGAGTTGATCGTACCGTCGATAATGCCGGGATCAATGCGCTGTGTAAAGGCCTTGTCGTCCAGGGCCTGCCCGTTGACGAATACCACTTTATTGCGGAGCTGCACCGTATCACCGGGGGTCCCGACGATGCGCTTAATAAAGTCCTTTTCCTCATCTTCGGGAAAACGGAAGACGATGACATCCCCACGCTGCGGCTTGCCAAACTCGATCACCGTCGTGGACGTATAGCAATTGACCGGCGGCACATTCCATTGCAGCTTGCAGTCCGCAGGCCACTGGAATCCATACGACAATTTGCTCACTAAAATATGATCGCCGATCAACAAGGTTGGAATCATCGAGCCGGAGGGAATCTTGAAGGCCTGCACCACGAACACCCGAATGGCAAAGGCCAGCACAATGGCCACGATGATGGCTTCCGAATACTCACGAAAAATCGACTTCTGTCCGGCCCGCTCAACCTTCCGTTCCGACACCGCAGCCGCGGACACAGGCGTTGGCGTCTCTCCGGCAGAAGAACCGGACAGCTTCTCGATATTGGCCCGGTTCGGATCCGCACTCATTCCTCACCGACTTTCAAAATCGCCAGGAAGGCTTCCTGCGGCACTTCGACGCTCCCGACGGCTTTCATGCGTTTCTTGCCTTCCTTCTGTTTTTCGAGCAATTTCCGTTTCCGTGAAATGTCGCCGCCGTAACACTTGGCCAGGACGTTCTTCTTCATCGCCCCGATCGTTTCGCGCGCAATGATCTTGCTCCCGATCGCCGCTTGTATGGCGATCTCATACATCTGCCGGGGAATGAGTTCCTTCATTTTCTCCGCAAGCTGACGCCCGCGCTGCACCGACCGGTCTTTATGGGTGATGAAGGACAAGGCATCGACCGTTTCCCCGTTCAAGAGAATGTCGAGCCGGACAAGCTCGGAGTTCCGATAGCCGAGCAACTCATAATCCAGCGAGGCATAGCCCTGGGTGCGGGACTTCAGTTTATCGTAAAAATCGAGAATGACTTCGTTGAGCGGCATCTCGTAACTGATCATCACACGGGTCGGATCGAGAAATTGCATGCTCCGCTGAATCCCGCGCCGCTCCTGGCACAGCTGGAGAATCGCGCCCATGTACCGCTCCGGCGTGATGATCGAGACCAGAATGAACGGCTCCTCGAAGGATTCGATGCTGCTGGGAGGCGGCAATTGCGATGGATTATTGACCTCCAGCACCTCGCCTTTGGTCGTCAACAGGCGATAGACCACCGTCGGCGCGGTCGTGAGTAGCGTCAGATTATACTCACGCTCTAACCGCTCCTGAATGATCTCCATATGGAGCAATCCCAGGAAGCCGCACCGGAAACCGAATCCCAGCGCCAGCGACGTCTCAGGCTCATAGACGAACGACGAGTCGTTCAATCGAAGCTTGACCAACGCATCACGCAGATCTTCATACCGGGCCGTGTCGGTGGGATAGAGTCCGCAGAAGACCAGGGGCTTCACTTCCTTGTAGCCGGGGAAGGGCGCACTGGTCGGCGTCACCGCATCCGTGAGCGTATCACCGATCTTCACATCCGCGACCTCCCGCATGTTGGCGCAGAGGTATCCGACTTCACCGGTGAGGAGCTCTGTCTTTTTGGTCCGTTTGGGTGTGAATTGTCCGACCTCCATGACTTCGAACGTCCGGTTGTTCGACATGACCTTGATCTTCATCCCGGGCCGAATCGATCCGTCCACCAGTCTCGTCAGCACGATCACGCCCTGATAATTGTCGAACCAGGAGTCGAAGATGAGCGCCTTGAGCGGCGCCTGGGGATTACCGGCCGGCGGAGGAATCCGCGCGATCACCGCCTCCAACACCTCCGGCACACCCTTGCCGTCCTTGGCGCTGATCGGCATGGCGTCGGTGGCATCCAGCTGAAGCACCTCCGAAATGGAGTGTTTAGTCCCCTCGACATCCGCGCTTGCCAAATCGATCTTATTGATGACCGGAATAATGGTGAGGTTGTTGGCCATCGCCAGATTGACGTTGGCAATAGTCTGCGCCTGAACTCCCTGGGTGGCATCAACCAGCAAGAGTGCCCCCTCGCACGCGGCAAGACTTCGCGAGACTTCATACGTGAAGTCGACGTGCCCCGGCGTATCGATCAAATGCAAGGCGTAGGTCTTCCCGTCTTTGGCCTTATACCGGATCGCCACTGCATGGGCCTTAATCGTAATGCCACGTTCTCGTTCGAGATCCATGGCATCGAGGATCTGTTCTTTGGCCTCTCGAGCAGTGACTGCGCCAGTAGCTTCTAAGAACCGGTCAGCGAGGGTTGATTTGCCGTGATCGATATGAGCGATAATTGAGAAATTGCGTATAAGGCTTTGCAAATGCTGGCTCATTTCAAAAAAATCGGTTCATTATAGTAACTGCCCCCTAGGTTGTCAAAGAAAACGCCCCCCCGTATAATCCGCGCCGCACAGAAGCGTGAAACGTGAGGGGTGAAGGGTTAGGGGTAGGTGGCAAGTAGCAAGTGGTCAATGGCGAGTGGTTCGGAACGAATGACAAATGACCAGTGACGAATGACGCCCCGACGCTGGCTACGCCGCGTAGCGAGTAGTGAATGGCTACTATTTTGTGGCTCCGGACCATTTGAGGCTAAGGAGTCCGACACGCGTGCCACTTGCTACTGACCACTTGCCACTCGCCAACACCCCATTGACGATTGACGTTTAACACATAATGACCAAACCGCCCTCGACAAAACAGCTGAGCGCTTGGGACCGGAAATACCTCTGGCATCCGTTCACGCAAATGCGGGAATGGGAGCAGGAAGATCCCCTCATTATCGAGCGGGGCAAAGGCTCCTACCTCATCGATAACGACGGCAAGAAGTATCTCGACGGCACCTCCTCCATCTGGGTCAATCTCCACGGCCATCGGCATCCGGCCCTCGACCGGGCTCTCAAGAAACAGATCGATAAGATCGCACATTCCACTCTGCTCGGCCTCTCCAACCAGCCGGCCATCGAGCTGGCCCAAGCCTTGATTAAAATCGTCCCCAAGGGGCTCGCCCGAGTATTCTATTCCGACAACGGTTCAACGGCAGTCGAGGTGGCACTGAAAATGGCTGTCCAGTATTGGCGGCAGCGCCATCCAGAGGCAGGGGCCAAGAATTCGTTTCTCCATCTGAAGCTGGCCTATCACGGTGACACCATCGGCGCCGTCAGTGTCGGCAACATCGAGCTCTTCCATTCTCGTTTCAAACCGCTGCTCTTTCCAACCATCGAGGCAGAGCCGCCCTATTGCTACCGCTGCCCCCTCAACCTCAACTATCCATCCTGTCGGATGGCATGCATCGATCCGATCGAACAGCTCCTCAAAACTCGGCATCGCGACCTGGCCGGATTTATCATCGAGCCCTTACTTCAAGCAGCAGCCGGCATGGTGATCCAGCCGCCAGGCTATCTGAAACGGATCCGTGAACTCTGCACGCAATATAATGTGTTGTTGATCGTCGATGAAGTGGCTACCGGATTCGGGCGAACCGGCAAGATGTTCGCCTGCGAGCATGAAGGAGTGACACCGGATCTGTTGGCGATCAGCAAGGGCCTGACCGGAGGCTATATGCCGTTGGCAGCGACTGTGACGACCGATGAAATCTATCAGGCCTTTCTCGGGCACTACGAAGAATTCAAATCCTTCTTCCACGGCCACAGCTACACCGGCAATCCACTCGGCTGCGCCCTGGCCCTGGCCAATCTCCAAGTCTTTCGGACAGAAAAGACGCTGAGTCAACTGCGGCCTAAGATCGCCTTACTCAAACGCCTCCTGACATCACTGTCGAAACTGGAGCACGTCGGCGAGATTCGCCAGCAGGGATTCATGGCAGGTGTCGAATTAGTGCAGGATCGAGCGACAAAAGCGGCGTTTCCGCTCACAGCCAGAACCGGTCACAAAGTCGCCATGGAGGCCCGCCGCCGAGGCCTCCTGCTCCGCCCCATCGGCAACGTCATCATCCTCGTCCCACCTCTCAGCACGTCGCTGCCGGAACTCAGACGCATGGTCGAAATTCTGAAAGAGTCCATCAAGGCTGTTACTTCACTCAGTCAGACCGACAGCGGATCATAGCAGGCGACCAGCAGTACTAGATTCCATTAAAAGACTCCCGACCCCTTTATCGCCGACCATGGCGGGGATCGAATTAGTGCAGGATCGAGCGACAAAAGCACCGTTTCCGCTCACAGCCAGAATCGGCCACAACGTCGCCATGGAGGCCCGCCGCCGTGGCCTCCTCCTCCGCCCCATCGGCAACGTCATCATCCTCGTCCCACCCCTCAGTACATCACACACAGAACTCACCAGCATGGTCGAGATCCTGAAAAGAGCCATTGAGGCCGTGACTCAAGCCACTACCAAATCGCTATAGATTTCCTTCGAGGCTTTGCACTCAAAATAACTTCCACTAGAAATAACACCCAGCTCTAATTTAGGCAGCTTCGTTATCCCCTCACACATTGTCTCCAAAATTGCTTTGAAGTTGTAGCGTACTCCCCCCTCTCGCTTAGAGTTGGACATTGTGAGGCCTCCGGGGAAAGGGTAGACTGTCAAAGCAATCTTAGCGAGGTTTTCACATGGCAGAGAAAGTGCCTCGTACGCCCGCCGAACTCGAACAAGAATTGAACGATCAACTGGAACTCTTAAAGCTGGATGCCACGAACTACGATGCGGGCACAGAAATAGCCGCTAAAAGCATGGCGGCCAAGCTCCGTCTTCTATTTCATGATGGCGGCTCTTGCCATTCTCTGTTACGGCAAACAGGCAAATCAGATGTATTATTTTACGATACAGCACAAGAGATAATCCCTCATAATCCGTTCGCATATAGCGGACTTATTGTGGTCAATGTATATGGAGCAAACCCTAAGTACGTTGCCCCCCTTGATAATATTGCGCAGCAATCGGCTAGACAGATTAGTTTTGGTGACTGGTGGAACGCTATCGTCTTTAAAGATCAAGAACACAATGAGTTTAGCCGAAAAGATTTGGTCCGATCTCTTGCAGATCAAGACGGTGGGGCACATGTCGATCCCGGTCTGGACAAGAAATACCACGCACTAGCAAAGCGGAATACTCTCGGTTGGCACGGTCGGCCAACCGGTGGCACATGGAAACCTCTAGCCAATCCGCACTATGCCGCCGTTAGACAAATCACACACGAGGCATTGAAGTCACTTCTTCCGGCATACATCCCACCTATCAAAACGCTTACGGATGGTATTTATCTAGGTGGGATAAGTATGGAGATCGCCACGCCTTCTTATCCTCCCCCAGTGCCGCCGATGGGGAAGGTTGGAAGAAATGACCCATGTCCCTGTAGCAGCGGGAAAAAGTACAAGAAGTGTCATGGGAAATGACGGGACGAGAAACCAGACTTTCGGGTCAGGCATGAGTTGTGACTTATTTCAGAAATAAAAGAAGCACGGTCCATTTCGTGGGGTGTGGCTGGCCCGACCTGCGAAGTCATTCGCAAATCGGCACTCGTCGGAATCATCCGACACACATCACTCAATATTGAATAGGCCTCCCCTCTCACACACATACTGGGCACAGAGAAAGGAAGATTGAAGCGTTAGATTTGCTTCGGCAAGACCGTAAAGCCCTCGCGCTGCGCGGCTTCGCGCAGACGGTGATCCAAACACACAAACTCATGTCCCGAGGCCTGTCCATTTGCCCACACGATGGCGGCAGCCAATTGCATCGCATCTGCGGCTCGGAGCGGATGCAAGAGCAGGACGCGCCCTGCCTGTTCTCGCACGACAACGCTGGGCTCGATTTCCGTCCATGCCGCCATTAACGCATGCAACAGGGCTCGCGCTTGCGTCTCATCCGCCGGAGTGAGTGCCTCTTCACGCCGTAATCGGGCCAATGCAGAATAACATTCCACCGCTGTCCCCCACCACGCAACCACGGCGCCGTCGCGCGCGCTGAGTCTCTTCAAATTGAGCGTATGCGGCTCTTGAAGACAGAGCGGTAGCACGGCTGATGCGTCCCAGAACTTCATCGCCCCTCGGCACGTTCGGACAGCAACGCTTTGACGGCCTGCCCCCGTCGATCCCGGGGGTGGCGCATTTTCCAAAACCCGGCCGGCAGCTTCCCTGTTCCCAGACGAGCCAATCCTGCGCGCGCGAGATCCCGAAGATGCGCAGACCCAATCTCTCCATCGCGAGGCAGCGGCACTAACTTGGCAATCGGCTTGCCTCGTTCCATGACGATCACCTCTCCTCCGGCTTTGACCTTGGCCAGGCACGCACTTAACGTCGCCTTGAGTGTAGACACTGCCGTAGACTTCATAACGAGACCTCCATGGTCAGTTCGTAAGTGACCAGTATAGTCTGCTCCTGATGGACAGACAAGCCATTTACCTCACGCCCCCCTTATCACTCCCTTATTTTCTTCCCGCATGAGATGCGAGTGCGATGACGAAGCTGAGAATGGGATTCGGCATAAGTTGAGGGAGACCAGTGTCTTTCACCGCTTGCCACTCACTGCTTTCGGTCGTGCTGACACAGGCTCGACGCCTAAAGCAGCTCTGATCTCGGAGCCCGAACAACAGCTCAGGAATTCTTTCCCTACATGACGGACGGTTACTTGCTATGATGTGCAATGCGCGCCACAAGAGAAGTCCCGGCCTATAGCCACGCATTCAGGGGATTGGACGGAAAATGAGGGTGTACGAGCACAGCGACGCCGACTCTCTGAGACCGCGATCGCACCCCTGGATCGATGCGGAATCCAATCCGGCATTCAGATATTACGATTTCAAAACACAGCCGGACCTCATCCGGTCGTCGCTGGAGGATCTACAGCAGTGGACTGCCTACCCTGCGATCGAGACCTTCTATCGGCTCCTTGAATGGCTCAATGGCTCTGCATCGATCTTTGAGTCCAATGATTCCGCCTTCAACGGCGCCGCCGCTACTGCCGGCACTCCGTCCTCCAAGCCCTTGCAATGTTCCGGTCGTCTGATGATCCTGTACCGGGACCTGGCCGTGAATACCTCACGTGAGCAGATGCACCGGCTGACCAATGCGACCGCTCAGGCATTGAGCGAGGCCGACCCACTGTTTGAATCGGGAGCCGTCGCCGCCACGATCGTGACGACTCAATTTACGGCTCTTCCGGGTCCACTGGAGCGTCAGCATGGGCAGCAGCTCATGTTGTCTTTTTGGGCATGGGGTGAGACCGAGGCTGAGACGATGTGCCACCTCGATCGTATCTTTCACAATCTGACCGGTGCACTCCAACGAGTGACCGAGGAGATCCGCGGCTTCATACCGACCGCCAGCCAAGAATAATGTACTGCGAGAGCAGCCTGCGGCGCACCAATCAGCACAGCCGCACTTCTGCGCCCACCCCGATTTGCAAATGTCGGGCTGCGCTCTGCTGATCCACAAAGATTTCCAACTTCCCGGAGCTATTGATCAACGCGGAGGGACTGTCGAGTTTGCCCTGGCTGTAACTGGTCACCAGCCCTTGGATGATACAGGGCCCGATGTGTATCTCCGGATGCGGACGCCCGGCAGTCTCCGACCATTCCCGCACATTCGCCGCGGTGATGTTCGTGATCAAATTGCCGAATCGATCGACATACTCGACTTGTCCGATCAGCATCCCGTCTTGCGTGATCGGAAACGCGAGCGGAAGCAGGACAGGGTCGTCGATGACGCGCCCGAACGATGACGTCGGCTCTCCCATCGCAAGCCAGGCAGCCGCCGGGGAAAAGAGATCCCGCCCATCGAAGGTCGCCCCTTCGGATGGGAGACGATACAGGACGTTCTCGATCTGCCTGACCTCGGCGTGACGCTCGTTCCAGAGGACCCGCGTGAGCAATCCGTTATCCGGGGCCAGAAAATACTGCCGCGACGTGGTGACCAGAAGCGATCGCCGGGCGCTGCCCACACCGGGATCCACAACGACAACGTGGATCGTTCCGTCCTCAAAATATTGGTGGCACGAAGCGATCACGTAGGCCGCTTCTTCGATTCCATGGGGCACAATCTGGTGCGACAGATCGACGATGCGGACTTCGGAGTGAATCGAGAGGATGACCCCCTTCATGCTCGCCACAAAACTATCGCGAGAGCCGAAGTCGGTCAACAGTGTGATCAGGGGACGCGCCGGCGCCACACCGGCCGGCCATTTGAAGAGTTTTCTATCAGAATGAAAACGAGACGCCATGAGCGGTCACTTCGTCGCTCGTCGTTCGTGAAGTGTATCGGAAACTAGAGTTCCTCAAATTTGATCTCGACGACCTCATATTCGACGACCTTGACCGGGGTTTTGACTTCGACGAAGTCGCCTACCCGTTTTCCGATTAATGCGCGGCCGACCGGCGACTGGACGGAAATCTTGTTGAACTTCATATCGGCTTCGTCTTGGCCGACCAGTGTATAGTGCTTCTTCGCCTGCGACTCTTGTTCGATCACCGACACCGTCGCGCCGAAGACAACTGTTTCCGTGGTTCGGCCCGTGATTTCGATGATACGAGCATCGGCCAATTTGGTTTGCAATTCGACAATGCGCGACTCGATGAAACCCTGACGTTCCTTGGCCGCATCGTACTCGGCGTTTTCGCTCAGATCGCCATGGGCGCGCGCTTCGGCAATGGCCTCGATATTCTTCGCCCGCTCAACTTTGCGCAAGCGATCCAGCTCTGCCTGAAGCGCTTCGTACCCTTTTTTCGTAATCGGTGTCGGCATAAGATTATGACTCCGGCAGACCAGGGGTCCGATGATACTCCTGCAAAGAACGGATGGATAGTTTCTTTTTTACCATCGCTTCGATGCCGAGTACGGCGGCCATCGCCCCCCGCATCGTGGTGTAATACGGCAACCCCTTGTGTAAGGCCTCTCGGCGAATCGATATGGAATCGGAATGAGACGATGCGGTCCTTACGGTATTGAACACGAGCGCCACCTCGCCGTTCTTAATATGGTCGACAATGTGCGGCCGCCCTTCCTTCACCTTATGGACCGTCGCCACTTCAACACCCTGTTCTCTCAGATAACCAGCCGTTCCAGTGGTCGCCTGAATCTGAAACCCAATGGCTCGCAGCCGCCTCGCCAGATCCAACGCCACAGACCGATCCTCTGCCTTTACACTGATAAAGGCGGTCCCCGATATGGGAAGACCGGCGCCGGCACCGGCCTGTGACTTGGCAAATGCCCAGCCGAAATCACTGTCGATGCCCATCACCTCTCCCGTCGACTTCATCTCCGGCCCCAACAATACGTCCACTCCGGGAAACTTATTGAACGGGAACACCGCTTCTTTGACCGACAGATGCGTCGGCTGGGGCGCGTTCGTGAATCCAAGATCCTCGAGTGTCCGCCCGATCATCACCTTCATCGCCAGCTTGGCTAATGGTACGCCAATCGCTTTGCTGACGAAGGGCACGGTTCGCGATCCCCGTGGATTCACTTCGAGCACGTAGACGATCTTGTCTTTCACGGCAAATTGCGCATTCATCAATCCCACAACGCCGAGCTTCAGCGCCAACAGCTTCATCTGGCGCTCGATCTCTTGCACGATGGCCTTCTCCAGCGTATAGGGCGGCAGCGAACAGGCGGAATCGCCCGAATGGACACCGGCTTCTTCGATGTGCTCCATAATTCCCGCCACGACAACCGTCTGTCCATCCGAGATCGCGTCGGCATCGACTTCAATGGCATCAGCCAGGTATTTGTCGATCAACACAGGATGTTTTGGCGATGCCTTGACGGCGGTGCGGACGTACTCCAACAATTCAGCCTCGTCATAGACAATTTGCATCGAGCGACCGCCCAACACATAGGAGGGTCGAACCATGACCGGATACCCGATCGTGCCTGCGATGCGGACCGCTTCATCCACAGAACGCGCCATTCCACTTTCCGCCTGCCGGAGGCCGAGCGTATTCAGGAAGTCTCGGAACCGCTCACGATCTTCCGCTAAATCGATCGCATCGGGGCTGGTGCCGAGAATCTTCACGCCGGCCTTGAACAACGGAAGCGCCAGCTTCAATGGAGTCTGCCCGCCGAACTGCAACACGACCCCGATCGGCTGCTCCGTCTTCACGATATTGAGCACATCCTCCTCCGTGAGCGGCTCGAAGTACAGCCGATCCGAGGTGTCATAGTCCGTGCTCACTGTTTCCGGATTACAGTTCACCATGATCGTTTCGATCGATTCTTCCCGAAGTGCCATGGCGGCATGCACACAGCAGTAGTCGAATTCGATCCCCTGTCCGATGCGGTTAGGGCCTCCGCCAAGAATGACGACCTTTTTCCGATCCGACGGCCTGGCCTCGCATTCACTTCCATATGTGGAATAGAGATAGGGCGTATGAGCCTCAAACTCCGCCGCGCAGGTATCAACCCGTTTATACGTGACCGATCGACCTGCACCGGGGCTGGTTCCAGTTTTCCCCAATCCCATACGCGTCTTGCGGACCTTTGCCGGATCAACACCCAGCAATTGGCCAATCCGATCGTCCGAAAATCCCTGTTGCTTGGCTTCCCACAGCCATTCACCCGCCGTTGCCAACGCGGTTGCCCCTGCTTTACTCACAAGACCCTGTTCAAAACCGACCAGCTCCCGAATCTGTTCAATGAACCAGGGATCGATCTTCGTCATCGCGAACAGTTCGTCATTCGTGAGCCCCAAGCGGATGCCATCGGCCAGATACCAGAGCCGCTCAGGCAACGGCGTACGCAGCATTCGGTGGACCTTCTCTACCGCCTCGCCCTGATTAAACCCCGGAGGAATACCCCGATCAATTCCTACCCGCGAGCCCAACCCATTGAGATCCAACTCCAGAGAACGGATGGCCTTCTGCAGGGCTTCTTTGAATGTCCGTCCGATCGCCATCGCTTCGCCCACCGATTTCATTTGCGTCGTCAATGTGGGGTCTGCGCCTTTGAATTTCTGAAAGGCGAATCGGGGAATCTTCACCACCACATAGTCGATGGTCGGTTCAAACGAGGCCTTAGTCACGCCGGTGATATCGTTCGTGATCTCGTCCAAGGTATAGCCGACTGCCAGCTTGGCCGCAATTTTCGCGATCGGAAACCCTGTGGCTTTCGACGCCAACGCCGAACTCCTGGAGACCCGTGGATTCATTTCAATGATGACCATGTCTCCGTTCTTCGGGTCGATGCCGAACTGGATGTTGGAACCCCCGGTATCCACCCCGATCTCCCTGATGATCCGGAGCGCCGCGTCCCGCATCCGCTGATACTCTTTGTCGGTCAATGTCATGGCCGGCGCGACGGTGATGCTGTCGCCGGTATGGACACCCATGGGATCGAGATTCTCGATCGGACAGACGATGACGACGTTGTCCTTG
The DNA here is from genome assembly GCA_022843785.1 of Nitrospira sp. Classification (GTDB taxonomy): domain Bacteria; phylum Nitrospirota; class Nitrospiria; order Nitrospirales; family Nitrospiraceae; genus Nitrospira_D. The sequence goes on along the minus strand of JALHMZ010000021.1, from coordinate 7,509 downwards.
ATGTCGCGCATGACTTCCAATTCATACTCTTTCCACCCGATGACCGATTCCTCGATCAGCACTTGGCTGACCGGGCTCATCGCCAGCGCCCAATCGATCAGTTTTTCAAACTCCTCCCGATTGTAGGCGATGTTTCCACCGGTTCCCCCCATCGTAAAGGACGGGCGAATGATGGCTGGGAATCCGACCATATCCAGAATTTCAACCGCCTCTTGACGCGTATGCGCGGTGCCGCTTTGGGGCACACGCAAACCGATCCGCTGCATTGCGAGCTTGAAAGCTTCCCGGTCTTCCGCTTTATGGATAGCTTCGGCCGAGGCGCCGATGAGCCGGACGCCGTATTTCTCGAGCACGCCGCGTTTGACCAATCCCATGGTCGCGTTGAGTGCCGTTTGCCCTCCCATCGTCGGCAGCAAGGCATCGGGCCTCTCCCGCTCGATCACCTTCTCGACAACATCCAGCGTAATCGGCTCCACATAGGTGCGGTCCGCCATCTCCGGATCGGTCATGATCGTGGCAGGATTGCTGTTGATGAGGATGACTCGATAGCCTTCCTCTCTGAGAGCTTTACATGCCTGTGTGCCTGAATAGTCGAATTCGCAGGCCTGGCCGATAACGATCGGACCGGACCCGATCATAAGAATGGACCGTATATCTGTACGTTTTGGCATATGTTCCTATGAGAAAAAAGCCGGCAGGCTTGACTGGGGCATTGGCCCGACTGGAGGACGGTATGGGTCCGGTATCGTTACCGGCGGTGCAACATCCCCTCCCGATCCTCGATAGTATTTCATGGCGCCCGGCAACCAGGCTTCGATCTGATTGATACGGGACACATCAGACGGGTGAGTCGACAGGAACTCCGGTATCGTTTGCTTCGATCGAAAACAGGCCTTGTCGATCAGCTGTCTGGGACAGCCGCTCATGCGCTCCCAGAACGGCACGGCTTCGCGGGGATCATAACCGGCCTGGGCCATCAGCCGAAGTCCGATCAAATCCGCTTCTGATTCCTGGCTTCGCCCGAACGGCAGGGACACGCCGACTCCATAGGCGCTCATCGCCGCCATAGCGGCATCCGGACGTCCCGCCGCGGCTCCGGCGGCCAGCGCGCCGATCTGTCCGATGGTTTCCAAAATCCCGCGGCTATACCGTTCCGCCCCATGGCGCTGCAGCGCATGGGCCACTTCATGCCCCATCACGGTTGCCAGCCCATCTTCCGTCTTCGTGTATTTGAGAATGCCCGTGAATACCGCGACCTTGCCGCCCGGCAGGGCGAAGGCGTTGACCGTCTTGTCATCATCGATGACGGCAAACTCCCATTGATACTCCGGTTTTGCAGCCGCGGCGGCAATTCGATTGCCAACCCGATGGACCACTTCATTGATTTCCAAATTCTGGCTCAGCCGGGCGTTGCGCAAGACTTCATGGAATGCACTGACCCCCATGGCAATTTCTTTTTCTTCGGAGATGTAAATGAATTGATCACGGGAGGTACCCGGCGCGCGAAGACAGCCGCTCAGCATCGATGCGAACCCGCCGACCGCCCCTAGACTCAACAGAGAAGAAAGCCCCATCACTCCTCGGATGCCGTACCCAAGCAACGCCCGTCGCCCGACCGGCACAGTGAGCGCATGGTCGGCGGAACAGTCGTATGCCCGTGTCATGCGAAATTCCTGACTTTGTCTCGATATGTCCGATTGGCTCATACGTGGGTTAGGGCATCCAGATATACATGAATTGCGGCGTACCGCCCCGTGCGAGCGCCATGATATCGAGATCGGCAAACCCCGCCAGTGGACCGGGTACGAGAAGCTTGGAATAGATATTGTTTGAATACTCCCCGGGACGCTGATAAGTGACCACACGCGCTTCAGGAAGCTTCGCTTTCTTCTTCGCCAGTTCAATGGCATCTTCCAGATACCCGAGCTCGTCTACAAGGCCTACCGCCTTCGCTTGATCACCCGTATAGATCCGTCCATCGGCTAGCTTTTTGATCTGCTCCATCTGTAGCAGCGGACGGCCCTCCTGCACGATAGTCAAAAACCGCTGATAGAACGAATCAATCAGGCCTTGAAAGATGGCCCGCTCCTCCGGCGTCATCACGCGAAACGGCGACCCCATGTCTTTGCGGGGACCGGACGTGACCGCGGTCGCTTCAACTCCCACCTTTTCCAACAATCCCCTGGCATTGATCGTCAGCATGATGACGCCGATGCTTCCGGTCACCGAAGAGGGATGCGCCAACACCGTGTCGGCCGCTGCAGCGATATAGTATCCGCCGGATGTACCCAGATCCATAATCGAGGCAATGATCGGAATTTTCTTGGACGCCTTAAACGCTTTGAGCTCGTGATGAATGATATCCGACGCCGTTACCGTGCCCCCGGGTGAATTGATCCGGAGGACGACGGCTTTGATGCTGTCGTCCTGCGCGGCTCGCGTCAGTTGTTCCTTGATTCGCGCAAGCATGCTCGGTGCGGGTATCAACCCTTCTTTCTCCTGAGAGCTGATCATGCCGGAGACCTCAATCAGCAGGACCTTGGCCGCTCCCGTGCCGCTCACCTGCATCTCCTTGAGGGGTCCTGGGCCTGGAAGCAGCGGGAAATTGAATGTGCAACCTGACACCGACAATCCGATGAACAACAAGGCAAGAAACCGGTTACGCATGGTGGGTCTCCATAAGACGGACGAATTCCTCGAACAAATAGGCCGAATCATGAGGTCCCGGAGAGGCTTCCGGATGATACTGAACCGAGAAGACCGGCTGATCCATACAGACCATGCCCTCGATCGAATGATCGTTCAAGCTGAGATGCGTGATGGAAAGTCGTCCATACTTGGTATCAACCGTCGGCGGACCATTCGGCGCCTCGCTGAACGACATAGGGACCTTGACGGCAAAGTTATGGTTCTGTGAGGTGATCTCAACCTTCCTGCTCCGTAAATCAATCACCGGATGATTCGCGCCATGATGTCCGAACTTGAGCTTATAGGTTTCAAGTCCGAGCGCAAGCCCTAAAATCTGATGTCCCAAGCAAATGCCGAAGATCGGATACCGGCCGATCAACGTCCGCACGGCTTCCACCGCATAGGGAACGCCTTCCGGATCGCCGGGACCATTGGAGAGGAAAATGCCGTCCGGCTTGCGTGCCTCGATCTCGGCAGCCGTCGTTGACGCCGGCACGACGGTGACCTGGCAACCGACATCGACCAGCCGATTCAGAATATTCTGTTTGACTCCAAAATCATAGGCGACGACCTGCCACGGTCGGCGGTGCTGTTTCGCCGATCTACTCCCGCCTCCCTCCGGTGCCCACGCTCCGGATCCGGCCTTCCATTCATACGCCCGGTCACACGTGACTTCAGCCGCCAAGTCCCGCCCAACGATTCCAGGCGCAGTCCGTGCTTTTGCCACAGCCTGTGCCGCATCGAGTCCTCCGTGTGTAATGACCCCTTGCTGCGATCCATATTCGCGCAAATGTCTCGTCAACGCCCTGGTATCAAGCCCTTCGATCGCCACAACTTTCGCTTGCGTCAAATACTCGTGAATCGTCTGCGTACCCCGCCAATTACTGGTCAGCCGACTAGCCTCCATCACGACAAACCCCTCCGCCCACAGGCGGCGGGACTCACTATCCTCCGGCGTCGTTCCGTAATTCCCGATATGGGGACAGGTCATCGTGATGATCTGTCCCTTGTAGGAGGGATCGGTCAGCACCTCCTGATAGCCGGTCATCGCCGTGTTGAACACGACTTCTCCGACTGTCTCGCCTTCGTACCCGAGCGCGCGGCCTTCGAAACATGCGCCGCCCGCCAATGCCAACAGAGCTTTTTTCATAAAATCTGCCTGCTCGGACAGAGTGTCCGTTTTGACTTCAGTCCAATCAAGAATAGACCCAACAGCAAATTGACGATGTCGAGCACACGAATAGGCATCAAGACACGAAATAGGGACTCAAAGGCTGCCTTCTTGGCAGTCTCCTCTTGTGCCGCAAAGGCCTGCGCTTGAAGTATAGCAGCCTGTGGATGCAGCGCCAGAATTACGACTCCGGCAATCACCACCATCAACGCCAAGACAACCATCTCTCCTCGCTCAACTGCCGCCACCGGCTCTCCGCTCCACCAGCGGTAGAGGGACGCCCCACACAACACCACCATGGCCCCGATCACGAACCGATGGTACCCCTCGAATGCCCGCGTCAGAAACAACCCGCCGGAATCCTGTCCGCCGAATGTATTGAATACTGCCGGGATCACCGCTCCAACCAGCACCACCATCCCGCCGATCCAGACACCCAGCGCGAGCCATTCAAGCGTGAAGCAGCAGAGCAATCCCCAATAGGTCACGCGCCGCACTATTCTACGATTCCAATGGGCCGGCCTCGAACACCACCCGGCCCCCTACGATCGTCGTCAGGACTCGCCCCTTGACCTTCCATCCGACAAACGGCGTATTGCGGCTTTTCGACCGGAACTTACCGGGATCGACCACCCACTCAGCCTGTTGATCGACAATCGTCACATCGGCATCCGCGCCGACCGCCAGGGTTCCCTTCTTCAAACCGAACGCGGCCGCCGGACCGGACGTGAGCTTCTCAACCGCCTGCTCCAACGATATGACTCCCTCTTCAACCAAACCCAGCGTCAGGGAAAGTGCGGTCTCCAGCCCGACGATTCCGAACGGAGCTTCGGTAAAATCCTGTTGCTTCTCCTGGGTGGCATGGGGCGCATGGTCGGTCGCAATCACATCAATCGTGCCGTCGCGCAATCCTTCTTTGATAGCACGGACGTCGTCCCAGGTGCGCAACGGAGGATTCATCTTCGCATGCGTGTTGTACCCGCGAACCACTTCTTCCGTCAGGATGAAGTGATGGGGACAGGCTTCCGCCGTCACCTTGATCCCACGGGCCTTCGCTTCGCGGACCATACGGACCGATCCGGCCGTGCTGATATGCGCGAGATGGAGGCGCGCGCCCGTCAGCTCCGACAGAGACAGATTGCGTGCAACCATCACATCTTCCGCCGCCGAGGGAATGCCAGGCAGCCCCAGCTCGGTGGAGACCAGGCCTTCGTTCATGCATCCGCCTTCCGCCAAATGCAAATCCTCGCAATGATCGACTACCGTGAGGTCGAACGCCAGCGCATACTCCATCGCCCGGCGCATCACCAGACTGTTCATCACTGGCTTGCCGTCGTCGGAAATTGCGACACAACCGGACCGCCGCAAGTCACCGATCTCAGCCAACTCCTTCCCTTCCGAGCCTTTCGTGATCGCACCGACTGGCCAGACATTGGCCAACCCGGCCAGCCGGGCTCGCTCTAGAATGAATTCCGTCACTGCTTGATTGTCGTTCACCGGGTTCGTGTTAGGCATGCAACAGACCGTCGTAAACCCGCCGGCCACCGCCGCTGCGCTGCCGCTCTGAATCGTCTCCTTATACTCAAACCCCGGTTCTCTAAAATGGACGTGTAGATCGACAAACCCCGGCAACACCAGCCGATCCTTCGCCTCGATCGTCGTGCTTCCCGCCGGTGCCTGTATATTGGGACCCACCGCGACGACTTTCCCTTGATCGATCAGCACATCGCCCACACCGACAAAGCGGCCCGGATCGACGACCTTTCCGCCCTTGATGAGAATCGGCATAATCTCCTTATCCTCGCACTATACGCGACGCTGTTATCCGGCTTCCGACATGAGATACAAGATACCCATGCGCACCGCCACGCCGTTTGCAACCTGGTCGAGAATGACGGACGAGAGGCTGTCCGCCACATCCGGTGCAATCTCCACTCCACGATTGATCGGTCCCGGATGCATCACGATCGCACCGGTATCGGCCAACTTCACCCGCTCCGCCGTCAATCCATAGAGCCGCGCGTACTCGCGGATGGTCGGAAAGAGTGCGCGCCCCTGCCGTTCCAATTGGAGACGAAGCATCATGATCACATTCACTCCGCACAAGCCCTTGTCCATATCCGAATAGACCTTCACACCAAGTTTCTCAACTCCACACGGCATCATCGTGGGCGGACCCACGAGGCGCACCTCGGCGCCCAACTTTGTCAGCGCGTAGATATTCGAGCGGGCTACCCGGCTATGCGCCACGTCGCCGACGATCGCCACCCGCAACCCCCTAAAACCCATTCCACGCCCCCGGATGGTATACAGATCGAGCAGCGCCTGCGTGGGATGCTCATGCCATCCGTCACCTGCATTGATCACCGAGGACTTGACCCCGCGCGCCAGTGTTTCGGCAGCCCCGGCGGACGAATGACGCAGGACAATGATATCCGCCTGCATCGCCTCGATATTGCGCGCGGTATCAAGGAGCGTCTCACCTTTGACGACGCTGCTCGACGAGGGCGAAAAGTTGATGACATCCGCGCTCAGCCGTTTCGCCGCCAGCTCAAACGACGTGCGGGTTCTCGTGCTCGGCTCGAAAAACAGATTGACGACGGTCTTGCCTCGTAGTGCCGGCACCTTCTTGATCTCACGGCCCGTCACTTCCTTGAAGGAATCTGCCGTCTCAAGAATAAGCGCGATCTCGTCCAGGGACAACGTCGCCAGACTCAGCAAATCTTTGCGTTTGAGACTCATGGCCTCCTCCGCATCATGCTTTACAGATGACCACGCGGTCATCTTCTCCGCCTTCTTCCAATAACACCTGGATTTTTTCTTCTCGCGACGTGGGAAGATTCTTCCCGATGTAATTGGCTTTGATCGGCAGCTGACGATGGCCGCGATCCACCAACACCGCGAGCTGAATCTCTCCCGGCCGTCCAAAATCCATCAACCCGTCCATCGCCGCACGGATCGTCCGTCCTGTAAACAGCACATCATCCACCAACACCACCACCTTGTCCGCCAGATCGAACGGAACGGAGGTTTTCCTCAACACCGGCTGATTCTTGCGCAGCGCGAGGTCGTCTCGATAGAGCGTGATGTCTAACTCACCGATAGGAATCTGCGCTCCTTCGATACTCTGAATGCGTTTCACCAGCCGATGGGCCAAATGCACGCCACCCGTGCGAATACCGACCAATGCCAAATCCTTCACACCCTTATTGCGCTCCACGATTTCATGGGCGATGCGGGTCAGTGCGCGGGCGATGTCGCCGGCGTCCATCACGACTCGCAGATCGTCCCGCTGTGCCTGGTTTCCAGTGGTCACGTAAATTTACTTTCTGTCGTATGCCGGCCCAGCCTCGGCCAATCGGCATAAAAAAACCTCCCCACCGTATCTTGGTGAGAAGGTTGTATCGCAGAACCCGGCAGAGGCCGGCGTACTTATCATGATGAACTCCTTGCTCACCTCACAGGATGAGCGTTAAAGGCTTTCGTATAGTACGAAATCACCCTGCCGCTGTCAAGCGTACCCGGTCGAAATGTAGATAGCACATCATCTGTCCGGTTTATGTAGCACGTGATCTGTCCGGTTTAGGGTGGGTCCTCAAGGAGGGCCACCATGACACGGGCGACCGTCCTACAGGAGGTGCGACAGATGC
>JALHMZ010000020.1 GCA_022843785.1 Nitrospira sp. | reverse complement strand
CACTCATCATGACTCTGTCCTCTCCGACCATCCCACCCTCCTTTTGAGAGCGAACAGTCTATCAACGATGAGGACATTTCTATTCTGCTGAAACCGGACATTGTCATTTTGGGATTACAAAGTAACTTTCGTTATTCATGCGAGGTGAGGGGTGTTGGAACGTGGGCCACGTGCAGGCTCTCGTGAAGTGTGTGACGGAAAGGAGGACTGTCTCACAGCGCGTGGTTTCTAAGCCGGGAAATGTATGCGCCTCGTTGAGCCGCTGTATCCACGACGCGAAGCGTGTGGCTACAGCAGGCCTCTGGCGCTTGAGCGGGGAGAACGACGGCGGACGGACAGCTACGTGGCGATCTGTTTCACTGTCTCGACGATCGATCGTGTGCCGATGCCGAAGTGATCGACAAGTTCCTCCGGCTTTCCGCTGTGCGGAATCACGCGCACCGCGAGCTTGTGGACCTTGATTCCTTCCGGTCCGACCGCGCTGAGCACGGCATCCCCCAGGCCCCCGTGGGCATAATGGTCTTCGACCGTGAGCATGCGGCCGTGGGTAGATCTGGCGCTGTCCAGCAATGTGGTGCGGTCGATCGGGACAATGCTGTAGAGATCGATCACGCGCACATGGATGCCGGACGCTTTTAACTGGTCGTGGGCCTTCAATGCTTCGAACAGGGTCACCCCGGCGGCAACGATGGTGAGCACGTCCGATGCGCTCTGGCGGAGTACTTTGCTGCCGCCGATCGAGAACCGCTCCTCCGGTCCATAGAGAACGGGACTCTTTGGTCTGCCGGCGCGCAGGTAGACCATCCCTTTGTGATTGGCCGCTGCTTCGACCAGGCGATAGGTGCAGGTGGCGTCGGAGGGGTAGAGCACTGTGACGCCCGGCTGCGCCGCCATCATGGCGATGTCTTCCAGGCCCATCTGCGACGGGCCGTCTTCCCCGATGCTCACGCCCACGTGGGTACCGACGAGCTTGAGGTTCGATCCGCTGATGGCAGCCATACGGATAAAGTCGTATGCGCGGGTAAAGAATGCGGCAAAGGTGGCGACGAAAGGAATTTTTCCGCAGGCTGCAAGTCCGGCCGCAGCGCCCAGCATATTTTGCTCGGCGATAAAGTTTTCAAAAAACCGGGCGGGAAACTTTTTGCCGAATTTGTCGGTATAGGTGGAGTTCTTGACGTCTGCATCAAGGGCAACAACCGAGGGGTTTGCCGAACCCAGTGCTTCCAGCGCGACGCCGAAGGCTTCGCGCGTTGCGACAGCGTCGCCTGTTTTGTAGGGCGATACCGGGAGCGGGGTGACAGGAGAGGTTGTCGGTGCCGTCGATGCCGGCTTCTTGATGGCCACGGAGATACTGCCCTGCTTGAGCTGCTGGTTCAGTTCAGCGATAGCTTTTTGGGTTTCTTCCCCTTTAGGAATAGGCTTCCCATGCCAGCTCGGATGGTTCTCCATGAAAGAGATCCCCTTGCCTTTGAAGGTCTTGGCAAGAAGCACGGTCGGCTTCCCTTTTGTATGTGCCGCGGTGTCAAAGGCTGTGAGCAGAGCTGAAAGATCGTGTCCGTCTACGATCAATGCCTGCCAGCCGAAGCCGGCCCATCGAGCACGGTAGGCTTCCATATCATGTTGGAGCATGGTGGGATCACTTTGACCGAGCCGATTGACATCGATGATTGCGCAGAGGCTGTCTAATCCGTGATGACGCGCGAGCTCAGCGGATTCCCACACCGATCCCTCGACGGATTCTCCATCTCCCATTAAGACATAGGTTCGGTGATCCAGTTTGTCGACGAATTGTGCGTTCAGCGCGATGCCGATACCAACCGGAAGACCTTGTCCCAATGAGCCGGTCGCCATATCCACAAACGGCAGGCGGGGAGTCGGATGCCCCTCCAGATCTGACGCCAAGGTGCGCAGTTTCAACAGGTCACTGGCCGGGAACAGTCCTGCTTCTGCCCAGGCGGCGTAGAGAAGGGGTGCGGCATGGCCTTTGGAGAGCACAAACCGATCGCTATTGGGTGCTTTTGGATTCTTTGGGTCGTATCGCATGACGGAGAAGAAGAGTGCCGCCACAATGTCGGCGGCGGAACAACAACTGGACGGATGGCCGCTTCCCGCTTCGCTAGTGGCCAACACACTCCCGATACGGAGTTGGGTTGCTTTGTTTTGAAGCGCTGTGAGTAATTCGGGTGAAGCCAATGAGCCGGCCATGAGAACTCCTTTCGGGAGACAGATGCCTAAAGGTGGCGTCGAGCGTGTTTGTTCTATCTTGTCGATAACGACGCAGCGGGGCCTGAGGCTAACAAATCAGTTGGAGGGAGTCAATGAAGAGTAGTGGGAAATTGCGAGGAAACCACTGGAAGAAATCTCTGAGGGGTCGGTGTGTTATGTGTCGGTGAGGACCTCGTTTGAGCAGGCACCTGCAACTCCATTATAGGCACTCACCGCAAAGTAATAGCGGCTGCCTGTTTCTAGCCCTGTTACGGTTCCAGTTGAGGTCATCACAAAGATGGAGTCTTCATAGGAACAGGAGCCAGGTTGACCCGCAGATTGTCTTCCATAATGAATGTAATAGCCAAGGATGGATGGTTCCCCTGCTTGGGGCTGCACCGGATTCCAGTCCAAGGTTGCCGTGGCTCCACTTGCAGTGGAGGTTGTAGAAACTGTTGGCTCCCCGGCGCCTCCTGATCCACAACCTGAGAGGGAGAGGAATAGGGCGCTCAAAGTGATCGAACAGGCCAGGCCAATGATCGATTTCTGACAAATAACGTGAGCTGTGTTGTCCATATGAGAGGAGGTATAAGCAAGGGATGTGCCTGGGAGGAGTCGGCGAAAGATGCTTATGAATAGCGGAGTTTGACTCCGACATGGTCAGCGCAGACGCATAGAGTGAAGGGTGTAGGATTCATCGTTGGGAGAGAGACGTACAATGCGAAGAAAATTGAAGGATTCCTAGTGTGGGATTTTCAGGCAGCTACTACACAAGGTGGTGGTTGGCCGGGGATATCAAGGAAGGCGAAGGGAAAAAAGTGCCGGGCTCAAATCAATTTGAAGCCTTGGTGGCGAATAGATCTATGGCGGCGGGCGTTCTCTGAAAAACCGGTAGAGGAGATACGCGTTCAGCAGCATGACGATCAATAGGATGCTGTAAGTCGTAAATGCTGAGGCAAGATCGAGTTCGACTAATACCCGTGACAGTCCGAATGCCACCACGAGTGCATCGAACGCCATGCAGAACCGTCTGAATGTTTCAGGATCCATCAGGCGAATAAGGTAGCTGCCGAGTGGGATGCCCATGAGAACGCTTGGAATGATATACGGAATGATCTCCATACTTCCGGCGCTGTAAAAGCCGATGATGCCGTAGGCGACAGCGGTGAAGGAAGCTTCTGCGACACGAATGATGCCGAGTGCAGCACGAAAATCCTGCTTGGCGTAGCCTTGATTATTGAACAGTAATGCGAGTGGAGGCCCGGAAATCGTCGTGACGGAATAGAGGGTGCCGATTCCCATCCCAAACGGGACGGCGATGGCGCGTTCAGCTTTAATCGGTTTTCGGATGCCGGCGGCTTGGAGGAGAATCAGCGGCAGCAGAAAAAAGTAGGTGACGAACTTGACCCAGGCAGGATGGACCAAGGACAGGATATAGCTGCCGATGGCGACACCGACTGCAAGGCCGATGAGAATCGGGGCCACCCGTTTCCAGACATTCGGAACACTGGCTCGATTGATGAACAGGACGTAGCTGTTCATCACCAATTCTATCAGCACGAGCGCGGGATTCAGAATCCGATTGGTATAGAACAGCAAGGCGACAGGGACGGTGATAGAGGAGAAGCCATATCCCAGCGCGCCATTGACTGTTGCCGCAATGAAGGTGATCGATACGAGAACGAGCAGGTCCATGGTTCGTTATGTTTTCCGATGGCCTGCCGCGAAATCGGCCAGTGAATAGTTATCCAGGATATCGGCAATTGCGTCTCGTACGGCGCCCATGACGTGCTGCACGGGGCACTGTGTCTTATTGGCATAGGGGCAATCACTACATTTTTGGTACGCAGTTTTGCTGACGCAACCGATCGGCGCAAGTGGGCCGTCAAGAATGCGGATCACATGGCCGAGTGAAATGTCTTTCGGTTGCTTGATCAGGGCGTAGCCACCTTTGGCGCCTCGCCGGCTTGAAAGGAGTCCAGCTCGTTTCAGTGGGAGCAGGATTTGCTCTAAGAATTCAATCGGGATGTGTTGGCGAGCGGCAATATCCTGGCGCTGTAATGTGGCTGTGCCATGAGCCCGTGTCAATTCAAGAAGGGCTCGGAGTCCGTACTCGCTTTTCTTCGACAGTTTCATAGGCACAGAGGACTATATTCAGGAGTTAGTTTGTCAACAAACAGAACAATAGGTCAAGTCGTTCTCTCCTGTCAACTCCTGATACATTCCAGAAGGTGATGGACCGCCAGTTACGTCATGTACTGCTAGTACGTATGCATATGAGATAGGTACATTTGCAAACTATTGATCACAGAGGGAATGTTGCTTGACAGGGGAAAAGCATTCTTGTTAGCTTGCCCCTCGATTTGCGCAACCGAATAAACAGTCGTTTATTTCTCCCGTCTAGGCTGGACCTGCCGTGAATTATCAAGATTTGATTCTTACCCTGCACCGCTTTTGGGCCGATCGAGGCTGTGTCATTCATCAGCCCTACGATATGGAGATGGGTGCCGGCACATTCCATCCAGCAACCTTTCTCCGGTCGCTGGGACCGGAACCCTGGCGCGCTGCGTATGCGCAACCCTGCCGTCGTCCCACAGATGGGCGCTATGGTGAAAATCCAAACCGTATGCAGCACTACTATCAGTATCAGGTGGTGTTGAAGCCCGCTCCGGACAATATCCAAGAGTTGTATCTTGAAAGCTTGTCCTGCTTAGGGATCAATCCGAAACAGCACGACATCCGTTTCATTCAGGACGACTGGGAGTCGCCGACGTTGGGCGCCTGGGGGTTGGGGTGGGAAGTGCGGTTGGATGGAATGGAAATCACGCAGTTTACGTACTTCCAAGAAATCGGCGGCATTGAATTAAGTCCCATCACGGGCGAGATTACGTACGGAACCGAACGCATTGCCATGTATCTACAAGAAGTGAACAACGTCTTCGATCTCGCGTGGACCGACGCCATCACCTATGGCGATATCCACCATGAAACCGAAGTACAAGGCTCCCGGTACAATTTCGAAGAGGGCGATGTGCCGATGCTGATGCAGATGTTTCAGTCGTATGAAGGAGAGTGTAAGCGATTGCTGAGCCGGAACGATACGCGTCTGACGCTGCCGGCCTACGACTACTGCATCAAGTCCTCCCACGCGTTCAATCTCCTGGATGCACGCGGCGCCATCAGCGTGGCCGAGCGGACCGGGTATATTGCCAGAGTGCGAGCTTTGGCCCGGCAATGTGCTGAGCGTTATATCGAAGAGCGTACGGCCATGGGCCATCCGTTGCTGAGCGGTACAGGATCGCAGGGTACCGTCAAATCGGGCAGGTCTGGCTCGACAACCAGAGCAGGCCGAAAGTAGCAGGCGATGGCTATGCGTAAGCAGGCAGGACGTCCAGGCGTGAAGCTGAAAAAAACAGTCCGTACTTCTGCGCCGGCGGTTGAAGAACTGCTGCTCGAAATCGGTGTTGAAGAACTGCCGTATCACTTTATCGTTCCTGCGCTGGCATCGCTCAAGGAATCTGCCGAGCGGCTGTTTCAAGATCAACGGTTGGCCTTTCAATCTATTCGCACGCTAGGCACGCCGCGCCGGCTGACAGTGGTGGTCGATGGCCTGGCAACCGGACAAACCTCCATCATCAAAGAAGCGATGGGACCGTCGAAGACTGTTGCATTCGACCAGGCCGGCCTACCGACCAGAGCGGCAATGGGATTTGCCGCAGGTCAGGGTGTTGCCGTTCAGGATCTACAGGTACGACAGACGCCGAAGGGCGAGTACCTTTTCGCGGTGAAACATGAAAAAGGGCAGCCGGCCGCATCCGTGCTGACCGATGCGCTGCCGCGGCTGGTGTCGGCTCTGACATTTCCTAAAGCGATGAAATGGAATGAGACCGGTGTGCGCTTTGCCCGTCCTGTCCGATGGGTGCTCGCGCTATACGGAGGCGCAGTGCTTCCAATTGAAGCGGCCGGGATCAAGGCCTCTGATCAAACCAGGGGCCACCGGGTTGTAGGCGGAGGGAAGTGGTTGTCGGTGCGGGATGCACGTTCCTATGTGAAAATCCTGGAACGCCAGGGCGTCATTGTCGATCCGCAGCGGCGCCGTCAATTGATTCAAGAGCAAATTGCCACAGTTTGCAGCAAGACGGGATTTCGTCTGAATGAAGACCAGGCTTTGCTCGACCAAGCCGTGTATACGACAGAATTTCCCTCGTCCATCATTGGATCGTTCAAGGAGGCCTATCTGGATGTGCCGGAGGAAATTCTGATCACCTCCATGAAGGAACATCAGGGCTTCTTTTCCTTGCGTCACAAGCAGACCGGCAAGCTGGTCGCGCATTTCATCGCCGTGGCCAACAACCGCGTCAAGGACATGTCCCTCATTCGCGAAGGCAATGAGCGGGTGCTGGCGGCACGGTTGGCTGACGCGAAATTCTTTTTCGATGAAGACCGGAAGGTGAAACTGGCAGATCGGGGCAAGAAGCTCGCTGGTGTGACGTTTCATCAGAAGCTCGGCACCATGGAGCAGAAGCAGGAGCGGGTAAGAAAACTAGCCGGCTTCATTGCCGCGCATCTGTATCCCGGGCAGGATGAACTGCGGCAGGCGTGCGATCGAGCCGCCTCCTTGTCCAAGGCCGATCTTCTGACCGGGATTGTGGGAGAGTTTCCTGAGTTGCAGGGCATCATGGGGGGCGAGTATGCCCTACATGATGGAGAGTCGGCTGCGGTAGCCCGGGCCATTCGAGAGCAGTATCTCCCCAAGGCGATTGAAGGTGACTTGCCCAAGACGATCGAGGGACAGATTCTGTCCCTGGCCGATCGGCTGGATTCCATCGCCGCATTTTTCCATGTCGGCATTGTGCCGACCGGATCGGAAGATCCTTTTGCGCTCCGGCGGCATGCGACAGCGATTGTTCGGATCATGCTTGAAGGCAATCTTCGAACCGATGTGGGGCCATGGATCGAGCACGCGAGAACCCTCGTGTCAGATCATGGGTTCAAGGGAACACCTGACGCAGGACAGCAAGGCCGGCGGCGAATCGTGGAATTTCTCTTCGAGCGGGTCAGGCATTACGGAAGGGTCGTGCATCTGTTGCGGGACGATGTCATCGAAGCAGTGTTGAGGCCCGCGTATGACAAACCGCTGGATCTCGTCGATCTGGCGCAGAAAATGAAGGCACTCGAAGCGGTCACGAGGAAGCCGGAGTTCGACCCCTTGATTGTCGGCTTCAAACGGGCGCACCGGTTGGTCGAGAAAGAGCAATGGAATCGGGAACCGGTGGATGCCGCGAAGTTTCAGCATGCCGTTGAGTCCGTTCTCCTGCAGGCCGTCACCGATGAACGAGGCCGGATGGCAGCTGCCATGAGCGCGGGTGATTACCATCAGGCTCTGGAGGCGCTTGTCCGGCTCAAGCCGGCGATCGATGCATTTTTTACGGCGGTGATGGTCAATGCCGACGACAAGGCTGTCCGCAATAACAGGTTGTCTTTGCTGAAGGCTGTCGATGATTTGTTCATGATATTCGCGGACTTTTCACAGATTGTGGTACAAGGGAGCTAGCCGGAACGGAGCATGATGCCGCCGTTTGTCTTCCCGGAAGGCGAGATGAGGCGGTGCCTGCAGCTCGCATCAGTCATGCGCTGAACGAATTGCAAAGGAGATACAGACGTGGGCAAGAAATACGTCTACTACTTTGGTGATGGGAAGGCCGAAGGCACTTCCAACATGAAGGAACTGCTTGGAGGCAAGGGTGCCGGACTGGCGGAGATGACCAATCTGGGCATCTCGGTTCCTCCAGGCTTTACGATTTCAACCGAGGCGTGCGTCGAATATTACAAGGTCGGCAAGAAGTATCCTCCGGGCATGTGGGAAGCGGCGTTGCAGGCACTCAAGCGCGTGGAACGTTCGATGGGCATGGGTTTCGGCGATCCCGCAAAACCGCTGCTCGTATCCGTGCGATCCGGCGCGCGCGCGTCGATGCCGGGCATGATGGACACAGTTCTGAATGTCGGACTTACGACCAAGACGGTAGAAGGACTTGCGGAAAAAACACGCAACGACCGGTTCGCGCAGGACAGCTATCGGCGGTTCGTCTCCATGTTCGGCAGCATCGTTATGGGTGTCCAGCGCGAACATTTTGAAGCTATCCTCAAACACAAGAAAGCCGAAGTCGGCGCGGCCCATGAGACGCATCTCGATGCCCGGCACCTTCGTGAATTGGTGGCGAGTTTCAAGGCGCTGATCAAGGAAGAAACGAAAAAGGATTTTCCCGACGATCCGCAGGAACAATTGCGCATGGCGATCAACGCCGTCTTTTCTTCCTGGTTCGGCGCGCGAGCCATTACGTATCGGCGGCTCTACGGGATTCCGGACTCCTGGGGGACCGCCGTCAACGTTGTGGCCATGGTCTTCGGCAATATGGGCGAGACGAGCGGGACGGGTGTGGCCTTCACACGCAGCCCCAGTTCGGGTGATCATACCTTCTTCGGGGAATGTTTGATGAATGCGCAGGGTGAGGACGTGGTCGCAGGCATCAGAACCCCGCTGCCGGTCACCGAGCTCGCGAAGAAGGCGCCGGAGGCGTACAAGGAACTGGCGCATACCTATAAGAAACTCGAAAAACACTATCGCGACATGCTCGACCTGGAGTTCACCATCCAGGAGGGCAAGCTCTACATGCTGCAAACCCGCGTCGGAAAACGCACCGGAATCGCTGCGGTCAAGATTGCCGTCGATATGGTGAGAGAAGGGCTGATCTCCAAACAGGAAGCCGTGCAGCGCATCGGTCCGGATCAACTCGCGCAGTATCTCTATCCGATTTTCGATACGAACGAAGAGTCAAAATCAAATCCACTCGGCAAGGGTTTGCCGGCCGGCCCCGGCGCGGCGGCGGGGAAAATCGCGCTGACGCCAGACCGCGCGGTGGAGATGAAGGCTGCCGGCACCCGCGTCGTACTGGTCCGGCAGGAGACCAGTCCGGACGATATCCATGGCATGAACGCGGCGGCAGGATTTTTGACGGCTCGCGGAGGAATGACCTCGCATGCGGCGGTTGTGGCGCGGCAGATGGGCAAGGTCTGTGTGGCGGGGTGCGACGCGGTGGAAGTGCTCGATGCTCAACGGGTGAAGATCGGCGCCAAGACGTTCAAAGAGGGCGACTATCTCTCGATCAATGGGTCAACCGGCAATGTGTACGAGGGGGATATCCCGGTCGTCGAGTCTGAAATCATTCAGGTGATTCAAGGTAAGCTGGATGCCAAAAAGTCGGACAAATACCAGCGGTTCGCGACGATTCTCTCGTGGGCAGACAATGTGCGCACACTGAGGGTGCGGGCCAATGCCGATGTGCCGGAGCAGGCGAAGATCGCCCGAGGGTTCGGCGCGGAAGGCATCGGGCTTTGCCGCACCGAGCACATGTTCTTTGCGGAAGACCGCATACCGGTCATGCAGAAGATGATTTTGGCCAGAACGAAGGAAGAGCGGGAAAAGTATCTTGATCAGCTGCTGCCGCTCCAAAAACAAGATTTCATCGGACTCTACCGTGAAATGCAGGGCTATCCGGTGACGATTCGGCTGCTGGACCCGCCGCTCCACGAGTTTCTTCCCAAGCGGGAAGAGTTGATGGTCGAGATTGCGCAGCTCGAATTGACGGGCAAAGACGGTGCGGCGCTCGACGAAAAGCGGCGCCTGCTGGTCCGTGTCGAAGAGCTGCATGAATTCAACCCGATGCTGGGGCTGCGCGGATGCCGACTTGGAATCACGATGCCGGAGATCACCCGCATGCAAGCGCGGGCGGTCATGGAAGCGGCCTGTGAATTGGCCAAGGAAGGCAAGAAGATCGTGCCGGAGATCATGATTCCCTTGGTCGGCATGGTCTCGGAAATGAAGTCGCAAAAGGACTTGGTCCGCGAAGTCGCGCAGGAGACGATGAAGCGCTATAACGTCAAGCTCTCCTATCTGATCGGGACCATGATCGAGTTGCCGCGCGCGGCGGTGACCGCCGATCGGATTGCGGAAGAGGCGGAGTTTTTCTCGTTTGGCACGAATGATCTGACGCAAACCACGTTCGGGTTTTCCCGGGACGATGCGGCAAAGTTCATCGACTACTATAAGACCGTAGGCATCATGGAATATGATCCCTTTGCCGTTCTCGACCGGGAAGGTGTCGGAACGTTGATGCAGCAGGCCATCAGCGGAGGCCGCAAGACCAGGCCCGGCATCAAGCTTGGCATTTGCGGGGAACATGGCGGCGATCCCAGTTCGGTGGAGTTCTGCCACCAGCTTGGATTGGATTATGTCAGCTGCTCGCCCTATCGGGTGGCGATCGCGCGGCTTGCCGCTGCGCATGCCGCGTTGGCTGAAGCTGATGCCAAGAAAGCCGCCGGGACTGCGGCAGCATCGCGAGCAAAGTCCGCGAAGCCGGCACGCACGGGCCGCCGATCTTCCGCTGGCCGCGCGAAGCGGTGATTGGTCGCGCACAAGATCTCCACTACATGACCCTGGCCCTTCGCCTTGCGGCGAAGGGCCGTAGGACAACCAGTCCGAATCCAATGGTTGGCGCTGTGGTCGTCAACCAGGGCCGTATTGTCGGCCAAGGATTCCATTTTCGCCCAGGCCTTCCTCATGCGGAAATTCTCGCCCTCCAGCGGGCAGGCGGCCGCGCGCGTGGCGCGACACTCTATGTGACTCTGGAGCCCTGTTCCCATCGAAATAAACGAACTCCTCCATGCGTGCCGGACGTTATTCGTTCCGGTGTTCGCCGTGTGGTCATTGCGATGAACGATCCTAATCCATTGGTGAAGGGAAGGGGAGCTGCAGCCATCCGGCGGGCGGGACTCTCGGTCACCGTTGGCGTGGCCCGCCGTGAGGCTGAAGGATTGAACAAAGCCTATTTATATTGGATGAAGACGAAGCGCCCCTATGTGATACTCAAAGCGGGGATGACGCTCGACGGGAAAATTGCTGCGGCTTCCGGTGAGTCCAAGTGGATTACCGGCAAGCAATCCCGGCAGGAAGTGCATGGTCTTCGTGCGTGCGTCGATGCCGTCTTGGTTGGGATTGGAACGGTGCTGGCCGACGATCCTGCTCTTACAGCACGGGTCGGTCCACGCCTCAACAAGTTGGCATTGAAGCAACCGCTTCGCATCGTGGTCGATAGTGCCTTGCGAATTCCGATGAAGGCGCAGATTCTTTCCGGACAAGAGAGAGCCAGGACCCTTGTGGCGACCACCGATAGGGCTTCGGCATCCAGGAGACGGGCGTTGGTGAAACGGGGTATCGAGGTGCTGACGTTTTCCGCTGTGCGAGGGAAAGTGTCCCTGCCCGCGTTGATGCGCGAGCTCGGCCGGCGGGGGGTGATGTCGTTGTTGGTTGAGGGCGGCGGGGAAATCAATGCAGCCATGCTCAAGGCTAAGCTCGTACAACATGTGCGCTTATATATGGCGCCGGCCTTGCTCGGCGGTGTAGACGCAAAAGGTCTTATTGGAGGCAAGAGTCCGGCGCGCCTCGCATCGGCACTTAGGCTGCGCAACGTCACCACTCGTTTCGTCGGGAGCGATCTCCTTGTGGAAGGTGATCTGTGAAGAGGGGGGGTGCTCGTGCCATCATGATCGTGGTTCAGAACTAAGGCTCATGCGCGCCGAAGCACGCTTTCCGTGGAAGATCCTGGTTGGGGTGCTGGTGATTGCAACCGGACTCGAACTCGTCTTGCCGGGCAGGGCGGCGCGGTCAGAAACCTGTACTCTGCCCCCTCACCATACAGGCATGATATTTCCTGTTGCACGGGTTGATCCCGAATGGGTCTGTCTGTTGCAGTCAATCATCGACAATTATACGACAGTCACTACGGTAGGGCCTGTCCGGGCAGCCTTGTCCGAATCGATGTATCACTATTTATTGGATCATCCTCCGGTCACGACTCTTTTGATCGATCGCCTTGAGCTTGGGTTGTACAAGTCAGAAGAACGGGGCCCTGACCGATTCTGGGGGAGTGATGGAGAAGGGACGCAGGGGATCGTACAGCTCGTCTATAGGGACCGCACATCTCGACTTTATTATCTCGAAGGATCACACAACAGCCGGTTGCTTCCTGATGTTACCGGGAAGGCTGTCGTGTTGCTCAGAATGAATCCGGTAAACGAGGCGAACGGCGCTGAAGCGATGGACAGCACCGTAGTTTCCTACACTAAGTTGGACAATCGCGTCCTCTCCGGGTTGGTGTCGCTGCTGCGGCCGCTGATCGGCGGAGTGGTGACAGGAAAATTTCGGAAAGGGGCGGAAACGGTGAATCGGTTAGGCCTGGTGATGCGGCAGCATCCTGAGCGCATCTTGTTTAAAGTAATGGATCCGCCCGCTCTTTCTGATCGCGATGTCGAGTTCTTGAAGCAGTCGCTTGGAGGAGCAGATGATTTCAGTCGCACAGGCCGCCTGAACGGATCAACCCCATGACCACATCGCGCAGTTTTCTATTGATTTGTGCAGTCGGAATTTTCAGCTTCATCAGCTACAACATGGTCCGGATGCCGGCACTCTCGCTTTTTGCAGAGTCGCTCGGCGCAAGCCCGGAACGGATTGGGCTGATCGTGTCGGTCTCGACATTGACCGGAGTCTTTCTCAAGCTGCCGTCCGGGGCCCTCTCCGATATTTATGGCAGACGGTTGTTGTTGCGGATCGGCGTGGTGGCGTTCGGGCTGCCGCCGTTTCTCTATCCATTCATTACCGACCTAGATGCCCTCACCGCGCTGCGGTTTGCCCATGGGCTTGCGACGGCGATCTTTGCGCCGAGCGCCCTGGCTACTGTGGCGGAACTCTATCGGGAGCGGCGTGGAGCGGCGCTCGGCACCTATACGGCCTGCACTCAGTCCGGTGCGCTCTTGGGGCCATTCATCGGAGGCTATTTGGTCTATGCGGCAGGATTTCAGACGGCGTTTGTCACGGCCGGCATCTTTGGCTGCGTTGGAATGGTGTTGTTCTATAGCCTTCATCTCGACGTTGCCACACCTCAATTGGAGGCGAAGGGCTTGAGGGTCGTGCTTTCTGAAATGTGGAAGGGATTTACTGTCGTTGCAAGAAATAAGGTTGTACTGATCACCAGCATGACCGATGCCGCCAAGATGATCGCGAATGGCGCCTTGATGGCGTTTTTACCGCTGTACGGAATCTCCGTTGGATTGAACCCTGGCGAAGTCGGTCTGCTGTTTAGCGTCCAGTCCTGCACGTCGTTTTTTTCTAAACCAATTATGGGCCGGGTGTCTGATCGGGTAGGACGGCAGCCGTTGATTCTCATCGGTCTGTTGATCTGCGCCGGGACGTTTGTCTGTATCCCGCAGTCATCGGTGTTTGGTGTATTGTTGGCGTTGTCAGCTGGATTCGGCTTCGGCGAAGCGGTGGTCTCCTCGTCCTCCTCTGCCCTTGTGGCAGACAGCTCCGAGTTTAAGACGCTAGGGGCTGGCATGGGAATGCAGGGCACGATCATGGATATCGGCCACGCCAGCGGGCCGCTGCTCGCAGGGCTGCTGATCGCAACGTTGAGCTATGGACAGGCCTTTGCCATTATCGCCGGTATTCAGCTGGCGGCTGGCGGAGTGTTCTGGCTGGTCATGAGAGGACGATCGGCCGGTCCCGTGATGGTATAATGGCCGCTAACCGAAGGGATGTCATCCATGTTCACCGGCATCGTTGAAGAAATTGGAGCCATTACCACACTGGACAAGACACTGGCGGGGACGAGAGTGACCATTCTGGCCTCGACCGTGATGGGTGACCTCAAGATCGGGGATAGTGTGAGTGTGAACGGAACCTGTCTCACAGTGGTGTCACGAAGTGAGCGTGATTTCTCTGTGGAGATGTCGCCGGAGACGCTTTCAGTGACCACACTGGGCAGCATGGCTGTGGGAACGCCTGTGAATCTCGAGCGGGCCATGAAGTTGAACGAGCGTATCGGCGGGCATCTGGTGGCAGGTCATGTCGACGGGGTCGGAGTCATCCGCAACCGGCGTCAAGAAGGCAATATGATTATCTTCGTGATCGAGGCGCCTCCCGCCATCCTGCGCTGCTGTGTGGGGAAAGGTTCGATCACGGTCGACGGCATCAGTCTTACAATCAATGAAGTCGGAGACCATTCCTTCAGCATTGCGATCATCCCGCACACGGCCAAAGTGACCACCCTTGGCCTTAAACAGGTCAACGATCCTGTCAATCTTGAATCCGACCTCATTGGCAAGTATGTCGAACGCCTCCTCCAAGAGCGTAGCCAACTTCCAAAGTCCTCTCCCATCATCGACATGGACTACTTGCAGAAGCGGGGACTGGTCTAATTCCCAGGTCTGAGGCGACTTGGTGTACGCCGATCTGTGCCGTTTCTTGTGAGGAGTGAGAATGCGAAGATGCTCAAGGAGGAGCCGGGCCCCAGTCGGAGCCCGGCTGCTGAGGGCATTATTTAGAAGCCGCCGCCACCGCTACCGCCGCCACCGCTCTGAGGCATCGGTGTGATTTCATAATTCGAGTCACTGACATTCTGCATGCTTCCAATTACGGTCGAGTACGGTGCAGTCGCCCTGTTCTGTCCACCGCCAAGGACTGTGGCGAACTGGCCGGAGATGACATTGTCAGTGCCGAACACAAGCCCGCCGAACGATCGGAATGAGTTCCCTTGGCCGCTCACGAGGTTGTGTGAGCCGTCGCGCGCAACGCCCTGGGCGGTTTCATTATAGCCGAGAACCAGATTCCCGAGGCTGTTCGTGGTAGTGGTTGCATTCGCTCCATTTCGGATGTGCACATTTGCTCCGCTGAAAATGATATGGGGTCCAAGCATACCATTGACTGCCGTTGTCTCAACCTTCACATAGTCTTTCAGGGCCAGCAGGGGATTGTTTCTCACTTCCGTCAGACTCGTAGTATGTTGTCCTAACGTAGTTTCCGCGGCATCTACGCGCCCCTTCAAGGTGTTGAAATCAGTTAGGCTCGGACCAGTGTTGGTACCGGTACTTGCTGGCCTCGCGGCGAGTTCTCCCCTGAGCTTTTCGACTTCCCGTTGGAGCTGCATCACCATGTAGCGCAAACTGTGATCGCTATAGGGACGCATCACCAGACTGCGTTTGTTGTCATTATCATCTCTATCATGATGCCTGTCCCCTGCATCGGCAGGGCTGGCCATCAGCGAGACACTGAAGGCCCCCACGAGCATAGCGGAGAGGCAAAGGGTTGAGACCCGGCCTCTCCGGTACAAAAGAGTCTCTGCAGATTCCTGTATTAATTGTGCGCTCATTTCGAGGTCCTCCTTGGTTACTCCAAGCCGGATTCGAGATCGATGATCAAAGCTCGACAGGCTTGCGAGGTAAAACAACTTCCTTGCCCGCTCAACATCGCAAGCAGTATGCCGGTATTGAATTTCAAGGGGTTCTGCTGGTGCGGTTCCTGCTCATGAGAGTGAAGATTAGAGAGATCGAGCCAAAAAATGCGTGTCGTTGAGCCAAGAAATGGAACAGGATCAAGACCCCCCGGTCATACTACGGCTGGTTTTTTGCCGAGGAACGGTAGGTGAGATAGAGTGCTGCTCCAGCAAATACGGAGGTGATGACAATGACCAGAAGCTGTGTGCCGAAGTCGATGGGGCCGATATAGACTTTGTAGAGTTGTAATAAGACTAGTGGAAGACCCACGGCCAGCGCAAGACTGAGTATGTGGCGTCTCGAATAGATCGGCTCGCCCGGTTTGCGCTGGCCTCGTGCCAAGACGGTTACTCCTCGATCGTTGAAATATCCCCCGGGTCTTGTCCGAGCTCTTTCGCCTTGAGGACGCGGCGCATGATTTTCCCCGACCTGGTCTTTGGAAGGGACGAGACGATATCGATCTCGGACGGGACGCCGATCTTGCCCAGCTCTTTCAGCACCTGATCCTTGATGGACTTGATCAGCACCGCGCTGTCCTGCTCGCCCTGCTTTAGAATAATGAAGGCCTTGATGGATTCGCCGACGGTCTTGTGCGGCTTGCCGATGACGGCGGCTTCCGCAACTGCCGGATGGCTGACCAACGCGCTCTCGACCTCAGCCGTGCCCAGCCGATTCCCGGCGACCTTGATGACATCGTCGGCCCGGCCCATGAACCACATATAGCCATCTGCGTCTTTGTGGCATATGTCACCTGCAGCATAACAATTGGGGATGGTATTCCAGTAGGTTTTGTATCGTTCCGGATCTTTATAGATCGCGCGCATCATAGAGGGCCAGGGTTTCTTGATGACGGCAAATCCTCCCGCATTGGCAGGCAAACTATTGCCCTCACGGTCTACCACATCCGCTTCGATCCCTAAAAATGGTCTTGTCGCAGAGCCTGGTTTGAGCGGCACTGTGGGAAGGGGAGTGATCAGAATGGAACCCGTCTCTGTCTGCCACCAGGTATCCATAATGGGCTTGTCTCCGCCTGTTGCACGGTGAAACCATTCCCAGGCTTCCGGGTTGATCGGTTCTCCGACGCTGCCCAGGATGCGGAGTGACGAGAGGTCCGATTTCTTGGGCCAGTCTTCGCCGTATCGCATGAGTAGGCGGATTGCGGTCGGGGTCGTGTAAAAAATCGAGACACCGTATCGTTCGATCAAGTCCCACCAACGGCCCGGGGTCGGATAGTCCGGTTTCCCTTCTGCGGTCAAAATTGTCGCACCGTTGAGAAGTGGGCCATAGACGATATAGCTGTGGCCTGTGACCCAGCCGGGATCGGCCACGCAGAAATACACGTCGTCGTCTTTCAGGTCGAACACATATTTGGTGGTGGTATAGGTTCCGACCATGTAGCCACCGTGAACATGGACGACGCCTTTTGGTTTGCCGGTCGTGCCTGACGTGTAGAGAATGTATAGCGGGGCTTCAGCATCCAACGGTTCTGCCGCACAGACCGCGCGCTCACCTTTCATCCAGTCGTTCCAATCGAGTTCCTTCGGTGCCGATAGGGCTTGGCCCTGACTCTGGCGGCGTACGACAATCACATGCTCCACCGTCGGGCATGTCTTCAGCGCATCGTCTACGACCGGTTTTAAGTGGATAGTTTTGCCTCGATCGAAGCCGACGTCGGCGGTGATCACAAGCTTCGACTCGGCATCGTTGATACGGCTGGCGAGGGCCGGGGCGCTGAAACCCGAATAGACCACGCTGTGAATGGCGCCGATCCTGGCGCAGGCCAGCATTGCGATGACCTGCTCCGGAACTTTCGGGAGATAGATGGTGACTCGATCGCCTTGGGTGATGCCCAGCCTTTTCAGACCGTTGGCGCAGCGATTCACCTGCCGGTAGAGTTCTCCATAGGTGAACACGCGCTCTTGATCTTGCTCCCCCACCCAAATCAGCGCGACCTTGTTTTTGCGCCACGTTTTGACGTGGCGGTCCAGGCAGTTGTAGGCAATGTTACAGGTGGCGCCGACAAACCACTTGGCCCAGGGATAATTCCATTCGAGAACTTTGTTCCAGGGAGAGAACCACTCGAGCTCTTTGGCCGCAGTGCTCCAAAATGCCTCAGGGTCGGCAATGGATTTCTTGTACTCGGCCTCATAGTCCTTGATATAGGCTGCCTCGATCGTCTTGGCGGTCGGCTGGTACGTGCGGCTTTCTTTCAGGAGCGTCTCGATCTGTTCACTCATAGTCTGTCTGCCTCCTCGATCCACTAAGTCTGATCTCAAGAAAGCGTGATTATGGAGAAAGGTGACAGCTCCTGCAACCATACATTTGTATAGAGTGAGGAAGCTCCGGCGGCTCTGTCGAAATCATGGGAAGCTGCTGAATTCTAAAGTGGATTTCTTGACAGCCGTCAAAGCCTGGCAGTAGGCTGACGAAATCTATGAAACGATTCCTTTCCATTGTCGGGATTGCCGTTCTGATATTGAGCCATTCTTCAGGCGTCACGCCGTACGGTTTCCCCTCAATTGCTCACGCCCAACTGGGGAAGCCGGAAGGTCTCTATTACAAGTCCTGGGCAATCGTGATCGGGATTGAAGGCTATGTCGTAGCGCCGCCTATTCGGGGCGCCGTCAATGACGCGAAGCAAGTGGCCCAGGCGTTTCGAAATTTGGGGTTCGATGAGGTCGTAGAGATTTACGAAAAAGATGCTGTCTTTCGCCGATTGCAGCAGGTGCTGAACGATATGCTGCCGAGAAGGGTCGGACGTATGGATCGGTTGGTGATCTTCTACGCAGGCCATGCAGGATCGGCACAAGATGCCGACGGGGAAGACCGAAGCTATCTTGTGCCGGCGGATGCACAGGTGAATAATCCGGCAAAAGCTGTGACCGTGGAGTACTTGAAGGAATTTACCAGGCGATCAGCTTCGAAACACACACTTCTCATTCTGGATGCTCCTGTATTTGGGTGGGAGCTGACGTCGCCGCCGCCGGTGTCACTTGAGGGCCGGCTTGTTCCGGAGGCCGATATGGACCGGCGTGCGGTGCAGGTGATCAGCGCAGCCCGCAAGGGAGAACTCTCATCTCGTTCCGATGGAAAAAGCCTTTTTGTCCAGGCGTTGCTGGCCGGACTCGCAGGCGCGGCTGACGTGGATAAAAATGGGTGGCTCATGGCGTCAGAGCTGGGGGACTATCTTACACAACGGGTACAAGCGGACTCCCAGGGCGTACAGCATCCGACCAGCTTGAGGATCGATGGGGATGGAGATACGGTATTGGTTGAAGGGCGGAAGGCCGCGCTTCAGTCGGACAGTGGACCCA
The DNA here is from genome assembly GCA_022843785.1 of Nitrospira sp. Taxonomy (GTDB): domain Bacteria; phylum Nitrospirota; class Nitrospiria; order Nitrospirales; family Nitrospiraceae; genus Nitrospira_D. The sequence continues at coordinate 28,543 of JALHMZ010000020.1, read as the reverse complement.
ACAATTCTGCGGAGCGTCAACGGATAGCCAGAACTCACTACGAACAAGCGTATGCCATGCTTCAGGAAGGGAATTCAGCGGCGGCGGCGTTGGAGCATCTCAATCTCGCGATCGAGCACGATCCGACCTATGGCGATGCATATGTTCTCAAAAGTTACATCCACTTGGAGGCAGTTCCGAATCTCGACGAGGCGCTCGCCTCAGGGCAGCTTGCCGTCCAGCATGCTTCGGGCAATCCGGATTCGTTTTACATGTTGGGGCTTGTCCATGAGAAACGGGGAAAGTTTGTGGAGGCCGAAACGGCGCTGCTTCAGGCGTTGAAGGTCAACGGTGGCTACCAAGACGTGTATTTTTCATTGGGGGCGCTGTATGCGGATCATCTCAACGATCGACTGAAATCCATTCAGGCTTTCCGCCGGTATCTGGAATTGGGCGGAGCGCATGCCCGCGCGCGAGCGGTTGTTACAGAAGCGGATCGAGCTGCAAAGCAAACCCCGTAGGTCTTATCCCTGCTCCCCTCCTTTGAGGTAGCCCAGCCCGATTTTGACCGCTCGACGCGTGATTTCCGCCCAGCGTGCTTGGGGATAAGCAGCCAACACAGCGGCAGCTTTGGGATCCTGGATGTCGAGATTGGTAATTTTGACTATCCCGTCTTCGATCTGAATGTCCGCCATAAGGTTTCCTCAAGGACTGATTGGGTTCATGAATCGCTTCATCAGGAGCGCGTTCCGTTGACGGAACCAGGAACGCATGTTAGCATAAATTCACTTTTTCTCGCAGTGCATTCCCGGACGATAGCGGAACAGTTTTACGGCGAAGGAGGATCTTATGATACGGTCTCAAGCGATGGGTGCAAGACTGGCCGGCATGGGTCTCGGTGTTGTTCTTCTCATGGGACTTGTGGCGTGCGGTGGTCCTCCAAAGTGGGTGGAGAAGGGGTCCGGGGTGATGAATGAGAAGGATAGTAAGGCGTTCTATGGCGTGGGATCGGTGGCTGGTGTGCGCAATGAGCCGCTTGCCTGGGACACCGCGGAAAATCGCGGGCGGGCTGAGATCGCCAAGACCTTTGAAACGTATACCGGTTATCTGATGCGGGATTACGCCGCGTCTACGACGGCTGGCGATTTTACCCGCAATACCGAAGAGCAGAATGTCGAACGTGCCATTAAGACTGTGACCACGGTGACGTTGAGCGGTGTCCGTCCCATTGATCGATACAAAGATGAGAAAACGAACACGTATTATGTCCTGACCAAGCTGAGTCTTGAGGACATGAAGAACAACTTGGAGCAGGCGAAGGAATTGAATGCGCAGGTCCGTGAATTCGTGCGAAAAAACGCGGATAAGTTGTTCGATCGTCTGGAGAAAGAAGAAGAGAAGCGGGCGGTCAGATAGTGTCCGAACGGTACGACAATCAGCCATCAACCTCTGACGGAGTGTCAACGTGATTCAGCGGTATCGCCGGTCCTATTCGATCGTCCTCTGTGCGGTATTTGCCTTGGCCGGGTGCGGGCATGAGACGAAAGTAACCCGTGTCGACGCCGGTGTCGTGACGGATTTGAGTGGCCGGTGGAACGATACCGATTCCCGGATCGTGGCTGAGGCGATGGTGAAGGAAGCGTTGCAGTATCCCTGGCTCGGCAATTTCACTCAGGCGAACCGGCGTCAGCCGGTGGTTGTGGTCGGAACCGTGCTGAACAGCAGCCATGAGCATATCAGCGTGCAGACCTTTATTACGGATTTGGAGCGTGAACTCACGAACTCCCAGAAGGTCACGTTCGTCGCCGGGAAGGGCGAGAGGGACGAGATCCGGACCGAACGAAAAGAGCAGGCGGTGCATGCCCGTGAAGACACTCAGAAGGCCCCGGGGAAAGAGACGGGGGCTGATTACATGATGAAGGGCGCCATCGCAACGATTCTTGACGAAGCCGACGGGACCAAGGCGGTGTTTTACCAAGTTGATCTTCAGATGATCGACCTCGAGAGCAATGCGAAGGTCTGGTATGGACAGAAGAAGATCAAGAAGGTCGTCGAAAAAAAGCGGACAGTCTTTTAGGCTCAACGGACCCAGTTGAACGCCTTCCTCTCACGCTTTGCCCACGGTGGTTGTGTGCGGTGGAGCGGTTTCACTTCAGTCTCCTACACCTGCGTCCTTGCCGGACTCATTTTCCTGACCGGCTGCGGCCCTTCCGTTAATCGCTATCTGCTCATCGAGCAAAGTCTGCTTGCAGGCGACCCTGCGATGGCGGCGTCTATCGTTGAGCAGAAGGAGACGGAATATGGAGAGAAGAGCCGCCTCTTATATGGAATGGATCGCGGTCTGACCCTTCAATTGGCTGGAGACTATCAGCAAAGCAACATGGTGCTGGAACAGGCTGAAGAGGTTGTCGAGCAACTCTACACCAGGACTATCCGTTCCCAAGCCGCCGCATTCCTGACCAACGACAATGCCTTGCCGTACGAAGGCGAGGCCTACGAACATGTCATGATCAATGTGGTCAAGGCACTGAATTACGCAGTCCAGGGCAATTTGGCGGAAGCACTGGTTGAGGCGCGGCGCATCGACCACCGCCTGAATGTGCTCGGCGACCGGGTAAAAGAGCAGAACGGCTATCGAAACGACGGATTTGCCCGCTATGTGAGCGGCATCTTGTACGAGGCAACCGGCGACCTCAACAATGCGTTCATCGCCTACCGCAATGCATTCGAAGCGTATGAGGCGATGCATGGATGGATGAGAATTCCGTCTCCTCCGTCCCTGCGGGCCGATGTGCTGTGCATGGCTGAAGCACTTGGTCTGGCGGCTGAATTCGAGAACTATCGGAATAGATTCCCCGATGTCGAGTGGGAGCCGGCTTCGGCCCGCCACGATCTCGCTCAAGTCGTCGTGATCAGCTATAATGGCCGCGCTCCACGGAAAGAGGATCGCTACCTCGACATTCCGATCAGTCTGGATGCATTGCAGTTGGTGTTGCTCAATCGGGGATTGTCCCAATCCTCTCGTCAGCGGGATAGAGCCGTGGTGGATAGTGTGCTGTACGGGCTCAGCGGGCGTGTGGTGCGCGTTGCGCTTCCACGCCTTGTGCCACAAAAGACGCGGGTACCCTTCGAGACTGTGATACTGAAGGACGAGCAAGAGCGTGCTCTCACGGTTCGATCGGAACCGGTGTATAACGTGACGGCGTTGGCCGAGAAGACTCTTGCGGATCGTATGCCGGCCATCACGGCGAAAGCGCTCGCGCGGGCGGCTTCAAAATTTGCGATGGCTGAAGCGGCGACCATCGGCGCGTATCAGGCTGCAGGAAAAGATGCCGGCCCCTGGGTCGGACTTCTTGTGGGACTGCTGACGAAGGGATTAGCCGTGATGTCAGAAGAGGCGGACAAGCGCAGTTGGGAGACATTGCCGGATGAAATTCATGTGGCGCGCGCCTGGGTCGCTCCTGGTCGCTATGACGTGGAGATTCAACCGTCCGGCCAAGGGCCTGCTGCGAGGCGAACAGAACGGTCTCTTAACCTCGCGCCAGGCCAAACAGCTTTTATCATTCAGCGTGTGATGCAATGATCCACGATGGCCGAGCCGTTCTCCTGCGTGCTCTTCTGACCATGGGTTGTCTCTGCCTTCTTGCAACGGCATCATCGGGCTGCGCCTGGTTTGGTGGAAATCCAAAGCCGGGATGGATTGACGGAGCCGACTCCGACTATCCTCCGGCTCACTACGTGATCGGAGTGGGGCAGGCGGATAACCGGAATAGTGCGTCGGACCAGGCGTATGCGGCTATCGCGCGGGTTTTTAAGGCCGAGGTGACGGCGCAGGCCAAAGACTGGGAGTCGTATCTCCTGATCGAAAATCGAGGCTCGACGAACGCTGAGCGGCGGCTCACGCTGGATTCTGTGACAAGCGTCTCGACCGACAAAGTTATCGAGAACGTCAGAATCGCCGATGCCTGGCATGATGTGAGCAGAGGGCTGTACTATGCGCTGGCTGTGATGAGCCGCTCCCAAGCCGAGGCCTCGTTGATGGATCGGATGGCCGCGTTGGACCGGGCAGTCGATTCGGATGTCGCCGAGTCGCGGGGGATGACCGACAAACTGGGGAAAATCCGCAATCTTCGGCGCGCTGCCAGAAATCTTGTGCTGCGCGAAGCCTACAATGCCGATCTGCGCGTGATCCGCCCGAGCGGACGAGGCACCGCGGCCGCCTATGATGTGAATGAGTTGTCCAATGAACTGGAACGGTTTCTGGCGACGAATCTTGTACTGACCGTGCAGGTGTCCGGTGATCATGCCGAACCGATTCAACGTGCTCTGACGGAGGGGCTTATCCGTGAAGGGCTCACGGTGAAAACCGATGCGGCGGGTGGCGGAGGTGTAGCGCCGGAATTACTCGTTCGAGGCACGGTGCGGCTGTTTCCCATCCAAGTCAAGGACCCGAATTTCAAATACGTTCGGTGGTGCAGTGATTTTGACATTGTGGAAGCAGCTACCAAACGTGTGGTTGGGGCGGTCGCGCGCGGCGGCAAAGAAGGCCATCTGACGGAGCGTGAGGCCACGGCGAAGACACTGCGTGTCGCGCAGCGCGAATTGTCATCGGAGGCGGCAACGGCGATTGCCGCGCATATTTTTGGAGAGGCTACGCTGCCGGCGCCGGCGGCCATGCCGGCGGGTTGTCCACGAGAGGATGCATCGGCGCAGCGGGATAGTCAAGGAGCGGTCTACCTTAAGAAGGAGGAATAACGATTGTGAGCAAGACAGCCGGAAATTCGATTCGTGCTCCACGCAGCCGCGGACGCGGTTTGACGAAGTCAGGACAGAAGATATCGAGCCGTTTGGCGAAGCGGCGGCTGAATGACCGCCTGAAGGAGGACACGGTCTCTTTCAATCAGGGGAATCTTGCCGACACCTTGCGGAAAGAAGGCTATGAAGAAGTGCCGCTCGATGAGCTGCAAGACCGTCTCTCCAAGCTCCCGGGGCCGTTGGCGGAAATTATTCTGAAGGGGAGGATGTAACGGGATGCCATACTATTATTTCGACTCGACGGCGCTGGTCAAGCGGTACAGCATGGAGCGGGGGACGCGCATCGTAAATAAATTATTTGTGAAGCGGGGGAAGGTGGCGATTCTGCCGACGTGGTCGGTCACAGATTTCTACTCCATTATGTCGACACGCGCCCAAGGGGGCCTCATCACGCGGGACGATTGCTATTCGGTTCTCTATAAGTTCGAAGTCGAATCGAAACAGGGGCTCTTCGACTTTATCGTGCCGACCATTAAGACCTACCTGGCGACCAAGGAACTTGTTTTGGAATATCCGTTTCTGCGGTCTCCACAAGTGATGCATTTGGCCATGGCGTTGGAATTGAAGCCGTTGCGATTGACGGTCGTCAGTGCAGACACGCAGCTGTTAGCCGCATCTAAAACGGCCGGGTTGCATATTATCAATCCGGAGGAAGATTAAGCCGCTGCCGGAATGTGGGCTAGGGCTTGTCCGTTGAAAGTTTCTTGCCAAGACGCCGGGCGAGCCGCACCATGCCGGGTGAACGGTCGCTCGGACTGAGCAGGACATTGAGGAGATGAGGCTGGCGCTGGTCCGCAAAGGCTGCAGCGAGGCGCTCTTCGAACTCGCGTTGCGTATTTACGCGCGATCCAATGCCTCCGCCGACCAGCTGGAATATGTTTTCGTACTGCCATTCATGCACGTCGTTGAACGGGCCTTCCAGGATTTCCCGCTCGGTCGAATAGCCGCGGTTATTCAGCAGCACGATAATGGGGGCCTGTCCATAGCGAACGCAACTGGCCAGTTCGGTTCCGGTCATTTGGAAAGCCCCATCTCCCACCAGCACGATAGGTCGCAAGCTGGGATCGGCAAAGGATGCGCCGAGGGCGGCAGGCACGGCGAATCCCATCGAGGTGTAGTAGGCCGGTGACAGGAATTCAAATTGATGGCGGACATGAAGATCGGCGGCGGCGAACAGGGATTCGCCGACATCGGCGATGACCAGAGTCTTGTCCGTCAAGACAGTGTCGAGATGCTGGAACAGTCCTTCCAACGTCACCGGCGAATCGGGATGGGGCTGTGCTGAGGCAGCCACGGTTCGAGCCGGCGGTTTCCGCAAGGGAAAGGCAGGGAGTTGGGCCTGTACGAGTGCATGGACAAAGTCTTGGAACTTGATGGACTCGAAACGGTGATGTTTGATGGCAACGCGGTCGGCGGTGGCGTGAATCGTTCTGCCTTCGGAGAGCAACGGCGAGCGGGCGTCCAAGTCTTCCACGTCCGAGAGGATTGAGCCGAGGATCAAGAGGCAGTCGGAATCATTGATGAACTGCTGGACCTCTTCCCGTCCGATGAGTCCGCCGTAGACACCGACATAGAGTGGATGATCTTCCCGAATGATGGATTTTCCAAGCAGTGTCGAGGCGATCGGGATGTTCATTCGTTCCACCAAGCGCGCGAGATCGTCCTGGAGGCCGAATCGTCCAACCTCTGCTCCGACCAACATGGCCGGCCGTTTCGCCGAGGCGAGCATGGCGCGGACTTCTCCAACCGCTTCTTCCAACGCGGCTGGATCGCTCGGCTCATCTTCGATACAGATTGGTTTCACAGTGCCGGTGAGCGGTGTATACACCATGTCGCGCGGGATTTCTAAATAGATGGGGCGTCGATAGCGCAGGAGTGCGGCAAAGGCCCGGTCCATTTCCCGTTCGGCGGTCAAAGGGTCGTCGAGTGTCACCGCGGCGACCGTCATGCGCTCGAACACCTCTCGTTGAGTCGAAAAATCCCTGACCATGTGATGCAGATAGGGTGTGCGTGTCCGCTCCGAAAGGCCCGGCGAGCCGGTCAACAGGACGACCGGCGATCGTTCGGCATAGGCGCAGGCAATGGCATTGACGGTGTTCAATCCTCCGACGCAATAGGTGACACAGACGGCGCCGATTCCGTTGATGCGCGCGTACGCGTCTGCAGCAAACCCCGCGCAGTCTTCGCGGGTCGTCGCGACGTGCCTGATCGGCGAGGCTTCGATCAGTTGAAAGAGTGAAAGAACATAGTCGCCGGGAATGCCGAAGATATGGCGAACGCCGAGGCGATGTAGCCGATCCAGCACTGCAGAACCAATGGTGGCTTTGTTTGCCATTCTTCTTTATCCTCACAGCGACGGTTGGATGGATTCATGACCAGGAAAACATACTGGCCGGGGTTCGTCAAGCAATGAGCATGTGATCATCGGGTTGCCGACAGCCGTCCGATGACCACTCACGCATAAAGTTTGTCACGCCATATTATGGGGGAACAGAATATGACACCGATGGCCCAGGTTCGCCTCACGGCACTCCGCATTCCGGAGGGGCGACCGCTCTGGCTCTTTGCTGGGCATGTCGGACCGCTCGTCGGACAAGCCGTAGCGGGCGATTTAGTCGATGTGCTGACCACCGACGGACAATTCTACGGCCGCGGTCTCTACAACCCTGCATCGAAAATCCGCGTTCGTCTCCTGACGTTCGAGGATGAACCCATCGATGAGACGTTCTGGCGGGGGAGAGTCCAGCAGGCGATCCGTCTTCGGCAGCGCGTGGTTGCACAATCCAATGCCTATCGGCTGATCTATGCCGAGGGCGATCGATTGCCTGGGTTGATCGTGGATCGCTACGATCAGGTACTAGTCATGCAGTGCCTCTCGTTTGGCATGGATAGTCGGAAGGAACTCATCGCTGATGTGCTGATGAAAGAATTGAATCTGAAGAGTGTCTATTTGAGGAATGAAGCCAAAAGTCGCCAACTCGAAGGATTGCCGCTCGAACGGAGATTTCTCCGTGGCAGCGGCCCGACGCAAATTGAGATTCAGGAAGGGAACGCGAAGTTTCTCGTGGATGTCGAGAAGGGACAGAAGACCGGCTGGTTTTGCGATCAACGAGAGAATCGGCTGGCCGCGGCCAAACTTTCGGCAGGAGCGGAAGTATTAGAAGTGTTCTGCCATACCGGCGCCTTCGGCATTCACGCCGCCTTGGCCGGGGCTGTGTCAGTGGAAGGCCTCGATGTCAGTCTAGACACACTGGCCATGGCCCGAACACAGGCCACGATGAACAAGGTGGAGGATCGCTGCACCTATCGCCAAGCGGATGCGTTTGAGGAAATGCGCAAGCTGGTGAAGGCGGGGCGGAAGTATGACCTGGTGATCCTCGATCCTCCGGCCTTCGCCCGAAGCCAACAGGCTTTGGCTGGTGCGTTGACCGGGTATAAGGATGTCAATCTCTTGGGGCTGAAGCTGTTGAAGCCGGAAGGGTTTCTCGTGACGAGTTCCTGTTCCCATCCGGTCTCCGATGCAGATCTCTGGAAGAGTATCCGTCTCGCCGCTCGCGACGCCAAGCGAGACATTCGGCTGATCGAACAACGAGGCCAAAGCGCCGACCATCCCATTCTTGCCAGCATGCCTGAGACGCGGTATCTGAAGTGTTTTATCGTGCAGGTCTTGTAGCGTAATTTTCTCTCGTGCCTTGCCGATCGCTGTGAGTTTGAACGAACGGCGCGCAAGCAACCGTTCGCGGCCTCCCGCCCACTCAGAGGCCGAGCTGCCTGGTAAAATGGTGGGTTTTTCATCAGACGGAAGGGGATTGGCGCTCTCGCGGTTCCACGATATAGCTTCGGTCATAGAAAAAGGTGGTTTAGAATGATAGCATTTCAAAATCGGCCAATCGCGTGGATGGTTCCCGCGGTCATGGCAGTCTGAAGGTTCCTACCACGGTGATTTGGATAACAGAACAAGTCACGAACATTTCCGGCATGGTGCCCTCGACCGACGGACAGTATGTGGGTGTGACGATCATGGTGCCAAAGGGTCCAGACCGGTATTTACAAGCTCCCCAACCCAACCTCCCATTTTGCAGATGAACACCGCTCCACGACGCCATCCGACAGACTGGTTACTCGACTATCCGCCTCCTCGCTCGCTGCCATTGGATCAGGAGGCGCTCCGTGTGTGCGAGCACGCTTACTACATCGGTGTGCAGGTGGAAAAGGGTGGTCCGCCCATCACTTTCTCAACACTGTTGCTCGCCCTTCTCACGGCAGAGGACGAAACGAGCCGCTGGTTTCAGGAGTTTGCCACGAGTGCCGGTCCAAATGCCTTAGCGGTTTGCGCGGGGAAAATCACAACTCTCGAAGCCGTAAAGAAGTGGCGGGTAATGGGGAAACCCGAATCGATAAGTCTGGCGGCTGACCAACAACTACTCACAGTTTCCGCGCGCTCCGTAATGGGAACCGCCGAGGAGTGGGCGCTACGCGTGCACGGGTCCGACATTGGCGTGCGCCACCTGGTCGCGTCGTATGTCCTCAACCCGCCCGCTGCGCACCGTCAACAACTCGCAAGCTGGAATTTCAGCGAGCGTCCATGGCGGGAGGCGTTCTTTGAGTGGGCCGCACGGCGGTATACGGCCGAAGCATGGGAAGACGCGAGCGCCAGAGCCGCCCCCTCGAAGGCTGTTGCCTCATTCGAGCAGACCCCAGTGAAGGCGGAAAAGCTCCACATCGCAGGGGACGCGCAGGCCAGCCCCATTTTAAAGCGGGCAGCAGAATACCACGCCCGACGATCCGACAGCTGGCTCAAGCTGCAGACGCTGTTTTTCGCCTTGGTCGACGTAGTGCGGGAGGATGCGACCATTGGCGTGGTGGTCTCGCCCCTCCGTGACCAGATCCAAGCGCTCGAGGTAGGTTACCAGGCGTCGGCGGAGAAATACTTCGCCGATACAACGCCAAAGAACGCCATTGTCTCCTTCGACGACCTTGATATCAGTCCGCGCGTGCTGAACGCCCTCGAGACTGCTCGGGAGCTTGGCGTGTTTGCTGGACGCAAAAGTGATCAACTGGGGGTCCTTGAGCTCGCCGGTGCCCTCGTGTCACGTCGCGTCGACGGCGACGAAGCCCTGGCAAGCCTCGGACTGGACCCGCGGGCGCTACGACTCGCCATTATCGAACGGGCGGCCGTCATCGGAGAGTCGGGCGACATCTGGCGTGAAGCGTTGGGCGAACAGGAGATTGCCACCGTGGGCCGCCCCGCCGACCTCAATAGTGATGAACCCGATGCTGTCGTGCGCGCAGACCCGGATTGGACGAACGATCCGTTGCACATCCGTCCCGATGTCTTTTCCTTTGCTGCGCTGATCGCCTCGAAGACACTCGATCCGCCGCTGTCGATCGGCCTCTTCGGTCCCTGGGGTTCGGGCAAAACCACTTTCCTACGCCGACTCCGCCAGGTCATCGACGAGCGCGCAAACGAGTCGAAAACAGCCCAAGAAAAGTCTCAGCTGACCCCGTATGTTACCAACGTCGTTCATGTCGAGTTCAATGCGTGGCATTTCTCAGAGGACGCATTGATCTCAAGTCTGGTGGATACCATCCTGCGCGATGTGAGGGCGTTCATCAAGGACGACTATCCAAAGGTTGGACAGGCTTTGGCCAGAATGCGCGCTGAAACGGCAGATGTTGCGCGCCGGCGTGTTGAACAGGCAAAGGAAGTGGAGCGGACCGCCCGCCATGCTGTCGCCACGGCCGCCACTGCCCTGTCCACTCACGAGAGCGAGGCTCGGGGTAAGGCCATAAATCTCGAACGTGTCGTGGAGGACGTCTGGGCCTCCGTGCGCGTCGCGGTGGAAAACACGGAGGACGTGAAGAAAAGCGGCATCCTCGAGAAGATCGGGGAGACGGTGAAGGGAATCGACGACCTGAAGACTCGTCTCGCTTCGATCAGCGGACGCTCTAAGGGTATGCTCGGATCTCTGGGTTTGGCGCGCACCATTCTGTTTGCGTTGCTTCTGCTCGCACTACCGCCCGCCGCGGTGTGGCTGGTGAACCACATTGTCAGCGTTGGCCAGGTCGGGGAAGCTATGGTGCTCGTGAGCGGCCTACTCTCTGCCGGAGGGCTTTGGCTCCGATCCGCAAGCGCCGCCGCGTCGCAGGTGGATGTCGCGATTGCCGAAGTGGTGACCGCGTATGAAAAGCGCGTTCGGAATGATGCCGGGGTGAAGACTGCTGAGGCACATCTGGCCACGGCCACGGAGCAGGCCAGACAGGCGGCCGATGCCCTCGCCGTGGCGCAACGTGAGTTGCAGAATGCCGAAGCAGATGCTGCGGCGGCGACCCTACCTGCTCAGATGCTTCAACTGGCCGAGCGGCGTGTGAACGACATGGTGTATTCCAAGGAACTCACGACGATCTCAATCGCACGTGGTGATCTCCAGTCCCTGAGCGAGATCCTGCGAAAGAAAGTCGAAGATCACACCGCGCCTTTGTCCTCGGGCCGGTTGCGCCCGGTCGACCGGGTGGTGCTCTACATCGACGATCTCGACCGATGCCGTCCCGAGGATGTCGTGCGCGTGCTGCAGGTCGTGCACATGTTGCTGGCGTTCGAGCTGTTTGTGGTGGTGGTTGCCGTCGACTCCCGCTGGGTGGAGGAATCCCTGAAGCACAACTACCCCTGGCTATCGGCACCGTCGCCCCACCGCAATCCGCCGGCCCAACCAACGGAGGGATCGATTCCGAGCCCCGACGAACCGCGCGCGCTGGTGACCCCTCAGGATTACCTGGAGAAGATCTTCCAAGTATCGTTCCGTCTCGCGCCACTGACGTCCGCGAGCGCCGCGGAGTTCATGCGTTCGCTGGTACGCACGGGACCCCGGGCTGATGGCGTCGTCGACGGCCGTCCGGCTTCGGCGTCACCGGCTGCAGGGCAGCTCGCTGTGGGCAAGATCGAGATCGAACCAATTGAGCTCGACTACATGTGCGCGCTGGCGGCCTATGTCGGGCCATCCCCCAGAAGGGTGAAACGACTGGTCAACGCCTACCGCCTCCTGAAGGCGCGGCTTTCTGAGGCGCAGCTCCGGACATTTCTCGCCGAGCGCCAGGCCGACGGCGGCGGGGTGAGCTCAGGGCCGTATCAGCTGGTGATCGCGTTGCTCACCATTGGAACCGGTGTTCCTGCGTCGTCAGCAGAGATTTTTACTGATCTGTCGGAGCGTGACCCGACAGATCAAATGAGTGCATGCATCGCAGAGTTTCGTCAAGGGGATCGTCCTGACTGGATGCTCGCCGCGCAGGTGCTCGAAACTTTGATGCGAACCCAGAAGCCGAGGAATGTGAGCGAACTGCGCGGCTGGGCACGGAGCGTCGGGCGTTTCCTACTGCGCGGCCCCGAGTTGCTGGTGTGAGGCGGGTGCAGGGTTGCATCAGAATTAGAGGGTCGAGAGTTTTTATTGAAAGCCTCTCGGCGATCTTGATTCAAATATCCTGTACCCACGCCTTCCTATCTCGTCGTTGAGAGGTAGAAGATGCATTGGGGAGGTTTTTATTGGGTTCGCCGCACAAGCCACCAGTGCGCCACCGCGGTTCAGTCTTCCACGCCCACGCCGATTACGATGAGTACTGCATAGTCCTGCTTCGTACAGCCTTCGACCGGAGGCATTGCTCCCCCTGGTGCAACGGGGAATACCGTCTGCTTTGCGTTGGCCGGTGAGCAGGAACTACCTGCCGTTGACGGTGTGTAGCGCGCGGAACGGCAGGCCAGGTGAGTCACATCATAGAGCGTTGCGCCTTGATCGAGCTCCCAGCGTCTGTCGCCGTGGCTGTCGGTGGGATGAATGGTCAGTACGGCCGTCACCTTGCGGGCACCTGTGACCACATATTTGCCAGGCGGGAGTGGAACGGTCGGTTGCTCCATGATCAAGCCGTGCTCCTCAAGCCACCAGTCAGTTTCGTCGAACTTCCAACGCGCGGGGGCGACGCCACCGGAATTTGTTAGTGATGGATAGCGATTTAGCTTCACGCCTCGCGGGCCAGGATCCAGCGGCCACAGGCCCCACGATTGCGCACCGTTCCCGGAGTTTGAGCCGGGATCGCCCAATGCCGCGATGTATTGCGTTGAGATACGTTTGAACTTCGTCTGGCCCCCGCCTGCGGCGTACGTCGGCTGAGCAACGAAGGCGATGGTCACGAGCAATGTTGTTGCGAGGCACGCGCAGCGAATGATGCATCGCATTCTCCTCGCGCATTCCAATGCGGCATGCGCGTGCAATCCGATGGTTTTCAGAAGTGACATCATTGCGCGGTGGTCCTTTCAGGATCGGTCGGCAACAACCAGATCACCACCTCTTGTACCAGGCGGGCCCTAGGGATATCCAGAAAGACATCAGCTGTGTACTGCGGAACTGGTACTTCAGAGAGGGATCCTCGGAGAGAAGTGACGTGCGCTGGAGTTCGGACGTTGGGCTATCAACGCTCATTCCGGTTCTGTAGCCAGCTGAGGATTTCATGGGTGACTCGCTGGGGATCGTCCTCATGCACAAAATGTCCTGAGTTCTCCAGCCGCACGACCGTGAGGTCGGTCACGAGTTTCTCCAGGCCATTGAGGTTTTCGCTCGCGAGGGCCTGGTCTTGTAAGCCCCAAATGACGAGTGTCGGGATATCGATAACTGGATATCCCAGCGTCCGCTGGCGGGTGGCGCCGCCTCCTCGGAGAGCGGCGCGGTAGTAATTCAACATGGCGGTGAGAGCGCCCGTCGCACAAGCCTGTTGCCGGTACAGGCGCACGGTGTCGTCTGGAAGGTGTTCAGGCTGAGTCCGCATGCGCTCGAAGATCGCACCGATGACGCGGGCGCGACCGGCTGCCAGGACAGTCTCGGGAAGCCATGGAATCTGAAACAAGGCTGCGTACCAAGATCGGTGAAACTGCCTCCATCGGCGGATCTCACGCTCAAAGCATCCCGGATGGGGGGCGTTCAACAGGATCAACGCATCGATCACCGTCGGCTTCCTCATGGCATAGTACCAGGCGAGAATCCCTCCCCAGTCATGCCCGACTAAGGTGACGCGGCGGCTTCCGGCCGCATTGATGAGCCCCGTGATATCGTCCAGCAGCATTTCAATGCGATAGGCATTCAAATCCGTCGGTCTGGTCGTGCCGGCGTAGCCCCGTAAGTCCGGGGCCCAGACACGATATCCCGCGACTGCCATGGGGGCCATCTGATGACGCCAGGAAAGGGCGGATTCCGGGAATCCGTGCAAACACAGCAGCAGTCGATCGCCGGATCCCGCGACGGCGACCCGAAACGACAGGCGGTTGGCAGCGACCTGCTGAAATTCATACTGGTCTTCACCGGCTGATTGTTTCGGCACCCTGTTAATCTGCATTATTCATGAGGCCTCTGCGGTTCTGTTTCTTGCCGTTCGTATCTCGTGAAGTGCAGGAAAGAAAGGGCGGGTGTCTTATCTTTGTTTGCGAGAGACGAGATGCGCTTCACGAACAACGAGCGACGTCCGGTTCTGGTAGGCGCGCCATGAAACATGCAGGCTTAGTCGCTTGGAGGCTCGAAGTGTCCGGACGGACGTTGGAGCCAGGGGACTGAGGCTTGGCGGGCTTGTTTTGCCAGACTCCGCAGACTCATCTCAGCTGCGCGCAATAGTTTTGGATCGCCGGCTTGCATGAGTGCTGTGAGGAGGATGTAGAGTGATCGGTCCATTCGCGACGCAGCTAAAATGCGATCCGTAACCGGGTCGATATGCGACGGGGGCGGCTCTTCTGGATCCTCTGCGTCTTGAAACAGATACTCGAAGGAGCGGGGATCGTCGAATAACCAGGCCGGTGGAATGCGAAGGGCTCCTGCCAGCGCTTGGACTGTTGCGGCTGAGGGATCTGTTTGTTCTGATTCGATCTGTTCAAGATGCGTGGATGAAATGTGGGCCAGGTCCGCTAACGACTCATGAGAGTGCTTTTTCGAGAGCCGCCAGGCTTGAATCAGGGGGCCGATAGACATGGTGCGATGATACAGACAAGGGGTGATTGGTTCAACGGTCTTGCGATGAATGGAAATTGACTCAATGATTCAATGCCTTACGGGATATTTCTCGAACTGGAAGATGAGGGGTGAAATCGGTTAAAATACGCGCCGGGTTGGTTAGATTATCTCGCAGTGTATTAAGGAGGTGGTGGGACCATGTTGGGAACCGATATTCGCGGCATCATGGCCGAGGAAGAAGAAGTGCAGCGTCGGCAACAGGCCCTGAAGTCACTGATGACGATGCGGTCGCGGCAGCTTCGGGAGTCACTGGATCAGCGGATCAAGCGCGCAAGGAGCACCGGGGATTGGACGATGCTGTCCAAGGCCGAATGCGCAGACTTGCACAAGCGAGAGAAAGCGCATCTGAAATCCCAGTTGGAGCAGTTGCAGTTTGAGCAGACCCGGACCAGGGGAAAGCTGACTGCGTTGAAGCGGGCGAAGGCCAGAGCCCAGCGTATCCGCGCGGCAGAAGCAGCGGCTGAGCGGAGACGGCGGTAAGTCGTTTTCGGTACGTGGTGCGGAGGAAGCTACGGGCAGTGGCGGAGTACAGGTGGATGTAGCGCCCCCTCTTCAAGTCCTGACGCAGCGGCAGCGTGCGCTGATCCGGCTTCTTCTTCGCGATAAGAACACCAGGGTACAGGAAGGCGCCTTCGTTCTGGAAGGCGCCAAATCTTGCCTCGATGTCATTCGTCGGCACCCTCACGCCATCATCAGTCTGACGATGGCGCCGCGTTATCTCCAAACGGAAAGCGACGAAGGACGGCAAGCCAGGTCCGCACTCGCCGTCCGCCAGTATACCTGCGCAGATGCCGTCTTCGATCAGCTGTCTGATGTTGAGGCACCACAGGGATTGTTGGCCGTCGTCAGACAGCCGCAATGGGATGAAAGCCGTCTGCTGGGGCAAGCCAGGGTATTGGGAATTTATGGAGATCGGCTGCGAGATCCGGCGAACGTGGGAGCGATCATTCGGACCGCTGCCGCGCTGAACCTGACAGGCGTCTGGTTGAGTCCCGATTCCGCAGATCCCTTCGGCCCTAAAGTCGTTCGCGCTGCGGCCGGTACTGTTGTCACCCTGCCAATTTTCAGGGGATCGGACGCCGGAGTGTTCGAGAAACACCAGTGCGTGATGTATTCCGCTCTGGCGCCATCGCCGGGTGCGGTTCCCTTGAGGAACATTCAATCGATTCCTCACCGGCTGATGATTGCAGTCGGTAATGAGGGGGAGGGATTGGCGGAACACATCGTAAAGGGCTCTGCGGTCAGGTTTACGATCCCGATGGCGGGCGCTGTTGAGTCATTGAATGTTGCGGCGACTGTCGCGATTTGTGTGTTCTATCTCAGTACTCTCCCGACAGTATCCTAACCTGCATTGCTCATGGCCGTTTCTCCTGCAACCGGCGGTAGGCTCTTCCAATTCGACACTCGATACATTACCCAGGGGGAAGCGTCACGTCATGAGGCTGGATATCGTTGAAAAGATATGGCGATCTGTCCTATAGTCAAATTGCATATCAATCGCGTGACAATAGAGACTACAATCTCCAGATGGTAACTGCATTGAATAAGAGTCATGACCAGCCTGTTGCGTGGATGAGCATGCGGTCGGTTCTCTCCCTTGGATGTGTGATGACGGTACTGCAAGCCGGTCTTCTGTGGACCGTGCCCAACGTGTCGGCAGAATCCGGGGTGCAGAACTATACGCTGGATGCCATTGTCGATCTGGCCCTGGCCAAAAACCCCCTGGTGTTTTCAGCAGAAGGGCAGATCGAGCAGCAACGCGGGCAGCAGACTGCAGCCGGGGCATATCCGAACCCGACCGTCATGGGATACACCGGGCACGGTGAACTGCGTGATGCAGGCCGGACAAGCAGCGGGGCCTCGCTGGACCGTCAATCGCTTACGGAATACAATATGTCGGTGGGACAGCCGGTCGAATGGCCGGGAATGCGGTCAGCCCGGCAGCAGGTCGCAGATTTGGGGCTGGCGACTGCCAATGTCGGCATGCTGGAGACGAGGCTGAATCTTACGTCGCAGGTCAAAGTGGCATTTTACGGTTTGTTGCTGACCCAACAATCTGCGGCACTTGCCAAACAGAATCTTGACACCGTCGAAGGGGTTGCGCGAATCGTCAGGGCCAGGGTGAAGTCGGGAGAAGCGCCGCAATTTGAATCAATCAAGGCCGAGGTCGAAGTCCTGAAAGCCAGACAGCAAGTTGCCCGCGCAGATAATGCGGTCCGGGTCAATCGGGTCGTGCTGGACACGCTGACCGCCGGAACATTGGGATCAGCCTATGTGGTGCAAGGCGATTTCACAGGTATTCCGAGAGATTTACACATCGAAGGATTAATGTCACGTATGATGGATCAGCATCCAACCATTCAGCGTTTGCTGAAGTCGGTGGAACAGTCGGACTGGAAAATCGAGTTCGAGCGGCAATCACGGATGCCGACGGTCACGGTCAACGGAGGGGTGTGGCGCGAGATGGGGCGGGAAGCCTTTGCCGGGGGACTCTCGGTTCCCTTGCCACTCTGGTATCGCCGCCAGGGAGAAATCACCTCGTCCCTGGGCGCCAAGCGTCGTGAAGAAGCGGAATTACTGCGGACGCGCAATGAATTAGCCAGAGGGGTTCATCAACATTACCAGGACGCGCGGACCACGGCCGAACTGATCGATGTCTTTGATAAGGGACTGTTGAAGCAAGCCCAGGAAGCGCTCCGGTTGGCACAGTTCAGCTTCCAGCAAGGGGCCTCGAGCCTTCTGGAAGTCCTTGACGCCCAACGTGTGCAGCGGCAAATACTGTTGGACTACGCGCAGGCGCGGCATGATCTTTCGGTGTCGTTGGCCCGGCTTGAGCAGGCAGTGGGGGGGACATTGTGATCGTTCTCTTGTGCGGTCCATCCATACCAACGGCATGGGAGCAGGTCCAGTGAAGCGATCTTTTCCATATATCCGCGAGGTGCTGTTCAGCGTGGGGCTCGGCGTCGCGGCGGTGGAGTCGGGTTGTGATGGAGCGCCGAACGATGTGAGCGCCAGTAAGACTCCTGCTGCTGCCCCATCGTCGGGGCTGGTGAGGCTGTCTGCGGAAGAGTCGTCCCGTGCCGGGCTCGTCGTCGAATCTGTGATACGCAGTGATTTCAGGACGTATCGCGACTTTCCAGGCATCGTGCAGCCGGATCAACACAACATGGCAGAGATCACGACGCTTGTTCGCGGCCGTGTCGTTGACGTGTATGCGGATCTTGGGCAGGAGGTCAAAGCAAACACGCCTCTCGCCATCTTATACAGCAGCGAACTGGGAATGGCCCAGTCGGGGTATCTAAAGGCGCGAGCCAGGCTCCATGTTGCCGAACAGTCCTATGCGAGAGCCAAGTTCCTGCTGGAAGAAAAGGTAATCGGCGAGGCGGAGGCGCAGCGGCGGCAGGCGGAGTTGCTGAGTAACCAGGCCGAGTCCAATGAAGCGCATGACCGGCTAAAACTGCTCGGCATGAACGACGAAGAGTTCCGCAGGCTTGAGCGAACCCGTGAAATCCGTTCGGTCGTGCCGATCGTGGCGCCTTTTGCCGGACGGGTGATTGGCCGTAAACTGACACGAGGAGAGGTCGTTGAAACGAGTGAAAACTTGTTTGTTATTGCGGATCTCTCAGAGGTCTGGGTCAAGGCCAACATTGCGGAGAAGGACATTCCCTTCGTCCATGCCGTCCATGCGTCGGGCGGTATGCAGGCAGAGGTGCGGATCAATGCCTATCACGGGGAGGTCTTCAAAGGCACGATTACCTATGTGGGGGATGTGCTGGATCCTGTGACCCGCACGATGCAGCTTCGACTGGAGCTTCCGAATACAGACGGCAGGCTCAAACCTGAAATGTTTGCTACGGTCCGTCTGTATTCCGAGGCGCAGCCGGATCGGTTGGCCGTGCCGGAGGCCGCGCTGCAGCGGGATCAGGGCCGTGTTTTCGTTTTCGTGCAGCGCAGTGCGAGCGAATATGAAGTCCGTGACGTCCAAATCGGAGAGTCCAACGGAACGTCCATCTCGATTCTCACCGGTCTCACTGAGGGAGAGTCGATTGTGACTCACGGCGCCTTCGTTTTGAAGTCCGAACTTCTGAAGAAACAGGCCTGATGGTCTCGCGTCTCCTCGACTTTTCTCTCCGCCAACGCCTTCTCGTTGTGCTTGTCGCCGTCATTGTCGGCGCCGGCGGCTTCTACGCGTTCAGAACCATCC
This sequence comes from Nitrospira sp., assembly GCA_022843785.1. GTDB lineage: Bacteria > Nitrospirota > Nitrospiria > Nitrospirales > Nitrospiraceae > Nitrospira_D. The sequence goes on along the minus strand of JALHMZ010000020.1, from coordinate 9,505 downwards.
CCATCGACGCATTTCCGGACGTGACCAGCGTACTGGTGCAAGTGGTCACCAAAGCGCCGGGTCTGTCGCCGGCTGAAGTCGAACGCGTGGTGACGTATCCGATCGAGCTTCAACTGACAGGCGTTCCCGCGTTGACCGAAATGCGGTCGCTCACCAAGGTCGGTCTCTCCCTCGTCACGATTGTGTTCGACGACTCGATGGACATCAATCTGGCGCGTCAACTGGTTCTCGAGCGGCTCCTCGAAGTCAAAGAACTTCTGCCTCCCGGCGCGGATCCGATGCTGATTCCGAACAGCACGGGTCTTGGCGAAGTGTTTCAGTACTACCTTGAGAGCCCGCGGGGATTACCCGCGGATGCGACAGCGGACAATCAGCGATTGATCGATGAACGCACCATCCAGGACTGGATCATTCGACCGTTGTTGAAGAGTACCCCCGAGGTGATTGATGTCAATTCAATGGGGGGCTATGTCAAGCAATACCAAGTCCTGGTCGAGCCGGCCATGCTGCGAAAGTACAACATCACGCTGCAGGAGGTGTTCGAGGCGGTGGCCAGCAACAACGCCAACGCGGGTGGCAATATTTTGGAGAAACATGACGAGAAGTATATCGTGCGGGGTGTGGGGCTGATCCGCTCGCTACAGGACATCGAACGGATCGTCGTAAAGGAAACCGGAGGCACGCCCGTCTTTGTGGGAGACGTCGCGCAGGTGCTCATCGACCATGCCGTTCGGCACGGCGCCACACTCTTGAACGGTGATCGCGAGGTGGTGAGCGGGATTGTCCTGATGCTGCGAGGCGGCAACGCGCGTGACGTCGTCGAAGGCATCAAGAGCCGAGTCGATGACATCCACGCGAAAGGTCTGCTGCCGGCTGGGCTGCGGATCGTGCCGTTCTACGACCGGATCGAGTTGATCACCGCCGCGTTGAATACGGTCTACAAGTCGCTGGCCGAGGGCGTGGTGTTGGTCATTGTCGTGCTGTTCCTGTTTCTGGGCAATGTTCGTAGCGCCGTGATCGTTGTCGGCACGCTACTGTTGGGGCCGTTGGCTACCTTTATCATCATGGGGCAAATCGGGTTGACGATCAATCTCATGTCGCTGGGCGGACTGGCCATCGCGATCGGCATGATCGTAGACGGCTCGGTCGTGGTCGTGGAGAATGTCTATCGCCATCTCTCGGACCATTCGACGGCCGCAGTGCCTCGACTGCGGGTGATTACGGATGCCGTCAAGGAAGTGGGCCAGCCCGTGGTATTCGGCATTCTCATTATCATCTTGGTATTCCTCCCGTTGCTCTCGCTTCACGGGATGGAAGGCAAGATGTTCAAGCCGCTCGCCTACACCATCATGATCGCGCTGTTGGTGTCGCTCGTTTTGTCGCTGACCCTGTCGCCTGTCCTCTGTTCCTTGATGTTGAAGCGGGGGCCGGAGCACGATCCCTGGATCGTCCGCCAATTGAAAGGGATCTATGCGCCGGCGCTTCGGTGGGCGCTTGGGCACAGAACCGTTGTCGTGGCGCTGGCAATCGGGGCCCTGCTCGCCAGTCTCAGCCTGGTGCCGTTTCTCGGAAGCGAATTTATCCCGACGCTCAACGAGGGAACGGCCGCTCCGCAAACGATCCGGCTGCCGAGCGTGTCGCTCCAGGCCTCGATCGAGATTGAGAAGCGGATGCAGCAGGCGATCATGGAATTTCCGGAAGTGGAGATGGTGGTGTCCAAGATCGGACGGACCGAACTGGGGAACGATCCCCAGGAGCCGAATGAAAGCGATCCCGTCGTTCGGTTGCGGCCGCTGGATCAATGGACGACGGCGAAAACCATGCCCCAGCTGATGCAGAAGTTCCGCGAGCGGCTGTCGCAGGTGTCCGGCGCGACCTTCCTGATCAGCCAGCCCATTCAACAACGGGTCGACGAATTGATTTCCGGTGTGCGGACGGAAGCGACGGTCAAACTATTCGGCGAGGACCTGGAGATTCTCAAAAATAAGGCGGAGGAGATCGCCGGTGTGCTCGGCAAGGTCTCCGGTGTCCGTGACATCAAGGTGGAGCAGTTGTTCGGACAGCCCTATCTCACGATCGACATCGACCGGGCCAGAATTGCCCGACACGGCATCAACGTAGCCGACGTGCGGCAGCTGATTACCACGGCGATCGGCGGCCAAGAAGCAACCCGGGTGTATGAGGGACAGCAGCGGTTCGATCTGGTGGTCCGTTTTCCTGAGCAATACCGGGACAGCATTGAGACGATCAGCAATATTTTGATGAGCGATGGCTCCGGCGCGCTGATTCCGCTGTCAGATCTTGCCACCGTGAAGCTGGAAGAAGGGCCTGGCCGGATCAGCCGCGAACGGCTCCAGCGGTATGCGTCAATCGGCTTCAACACGATGGGGCGGGATATCGGCAGCTTGGTCGCGGAAGCGCAGCAGAAGATCACCGAACGTGTCCATTTGCCGGCTGGCTATACCGTAGTCTGGGGCGGTTCATTTGAGAACATGGAGCGGGCAATGGCCAAGCTGCGCGTCATCGTTCCCATCACCATCGGGTTGATCTTCTTCTTGTTGTATTCGACCTTCAACTCGCTCCGCCAGGCGACGCTCATCATTTTGAATCTGCCGTTTGCCTTGATCGGCGGGATTGTCGCCCTGTGGCTGACGGGTGAGTATCTCAGCGTGCCGGCTTCTGTCGGATTTATCAATCTGTTCGGTGTCGCGGTGCTGAACGGCATCGTGCTCGTCTCCTACATGAACAAACTCCGTGATGACGGGTATGGCTTGGATGAAGCGGTCACCTCCGGTGCGCTCTTGCGGTTACGTCCGGTGTTGATGACGGCGTTGGTGGCGCTGCTTGGGCTGGTGCCGCTCGCCTTCGCGACCGGCATCGGGTCGGAGGTCCAACGGCCGTTGGCGATCGTTGTGATCGGAGGACTGGTCTCATCGACATTCCTGACGCTGATCCTGCTGCCGGTCTTGTATCAGTGGATGGAAGGCCGGTCGGCCGGGTCCTCACCGGAGGCAGATGGGCAACAATCAGGGGCGGAGCCAGACGGGTTCGGCGAAGACCCAGTGGGCGGGTCGGACCCGGAACAAGCGAGGGTGACCTCATGAATGCGGCGCAGATCGGGCTAGGACTGATTCTGATGGCGGTAGTGGGGGTCGGGCAGTCGCCAGTCTATGGGCAAGTTGTGGCCGATTCAGAGCAGGCTCACATGGCCAAAGGAAAGAAAGTGTACGCCAAGTATTGCGCCGGCTGCCATGGAGCCGCAGGCGACGGGGGAGGCTACAAACTTCTGGGCGCCGATCCTGCCAACTTCACGTCGCCTTCGATCAAAAAGAAGTCCGAGTCGGCCTTGCTCAAGACCATCCATGAAGGAAATCCGAATATGCCATCATGGAAAGGTCGGCTCTCCGAACAAGACAGCCGGGCCGTGCTCGCCTATATCAGGTCGCTGGCCAAGTAGCGGCCTGCCGTCAGACCAGGAACCGTTTTCAACTGTCAGAGAAGTATCCGGCGCATGTGGCGAGTGGTGCCGAGGGACAGAATCGAACTGTCGACACCAGCCTTTTCAGGGCTGTGCTCTACCAACTGAGCTACCTCGGCACGCAACTGCTGGTTCAGGACTGGCAGGGGCGGACATGAGGCAGGTTGGTGCTGCTCCTTCCGCTGACCCCACCGAGGTGCGCATCTTACCAAGATGACCGATCCGAGTTCCAGTTCTTTTCTGTGGGGGAGTGTAGAAAAGATGATCGTACCGGTCCTGCGAGACTTGATGGAGAACTGAAAAGTCTATTCAGGATGTAACGCCTCAGGTATGATTGGCGTCGGGCGTCGGCTTTGTGGCTTGAGAAATTGGATCAAAGAATAGGAGAGCCGGTTATGCCGTCGGTTCATCTTGTGTCTGATGAAGAAGCGCCGTCTGTGCCTGCGGCGCCTGCTGCGACATCGTCATGGATGGGCTGGGGATACTTAGCGGCGGGGGCGGTGCTTGTGGCGGTGATCGGAACCTGGTTGGTCTGGTTCTCCGCATCGATTCAACGCCAATTCCAACAAGAAGATATCCGTGCATCCTGCCAACGGGTCATGCCGGATACAGCCGAACGGTGCTATGACACTGTGGTGATTCAGCGAGGGGGAGTCAGACGGTGAGTACTACAACATGCGGGCTCATGCGGCCATTGCTGGCGGTTGTCCTGGGGGTTGCGGTTACCACAACGGCTTCTGCCTGGGGGCAGGATACTGAAACTCAGACGAGGCCGCGCGTAGAACTGTCGGCGAGGTCCTGGCTCTTCACAAACGGTCAAACAACGTGGAGCCACGATGCATCCGGGATCAATCCTGCATTCGGGGATCCCACTTCAAAGCTGACCTACAAAGACAATAATACCCACATCATTGAATTCGGCGCCAAGCTTCACCTTAGCCGCCGATGGCATCTCGATGGTGATGTGGGATTTGCCATTGATTTCGATCGCGGTAGATTGACCGATGACGACTACCTGACGGGTCAATATCTGTTTTCCCGGACAAACAGCAACATCACGGGAACGGGCACCTGGTATATCAATGGGAATGTCGGCTATCGCGCGGTGGAGTTTCCAAACGGGCGCGGACATTTGGATGTGGTGGGAGGCCTTCGGTATTGGCAAACTGAGCATGAGGCCACCGGATTTGATCGGCTTGTATGCGATTCAAATGTTACGTCCTGTCTTCCTCAGAGCTCAGACTCCCGCGCGATCACCAATACCAGTCATTGGATTACGCCTCAGGTTGGAATCAACACGGACTATCGGCTGACCGGGCGATTGAGCGTCGGGCTGAAAGCTTTCGTAACTCCTGTCAGTATCATCTATAACGAAGATGTCCATCATCTGAGGGGTGACCTCCGGCAGGACCCGAGTTTTTCCATGTGGGGGGTTGGAGTCGGCGGCAGTGCCGAGCCGACGGTCAAGTTCATGCTGACTCGCAACCTTGCGATCACTGCCGGTTACCGTGTGTGGTGGAATCGTACGTATACCGGAACCTGGGAAGTCCATTCGGTCGCAAGCGGCTCTCAGTCGGCGCCTCTGACCGAGTTTCAAACGATTCGCCACGGGCCGACGGTCGGTCTCACCGCCTCGTTTTAGTCGCGACGAACAGTTCCCGTCGTTATCGCCGTGGCCTGCCTGACGGCAGCGTCTCTTCTTCATATTCAAAAAAGAGTCGTTTGGCTTCGGGGTGCAGGTGGCCTGCGTGGCCGGAGGGAATGGCTGCCGTCTTGAAGAGCGGTACCAGTTTACCGTTGGGATGGAGGTAGCCGGCGCGCAGCGGCACGGTGCGTTTGCTGTGGCGGACTAATCGACAGGTTGTAGGGCGGATAGACGTCAGCCAGTCGGCGATATCCTGTGGATTGCCGATCGAGGCCGACAGAAGCAGGAGCTTGGCCTGGGATGGGCAGAAAATGATGGTCTCCTCCCACACGACTCCGCGTTCAGGGTCGGCGATGTATTGCGATTCGTCCAAAATCACGAGTCCGAGCGTATCCAGCCTGATATCGATTTCTCCGCTCGCCGCATCGTAGAGCAGATTGCGTAAAATCTCTGTCGTCATGATCAGCAGCGGAGCCTGCCCGTTTTCCTGGCGGTCTCCCGTGAGGATGCCCACCTTATCCGGGCCGAAGATTTTTGAGAACTCCGTATATTTGGTATTCGACAACGCTTTCAAAGGCGACGTGTAGATCACCGTCTGATTGTGCGCGATCGCCCGCTTCGCTGCTTCCACCGCCACGTAGGTTTTTCCGCTCCCGGTCGGGACGCTGACGACGACATCCGTTTCATCGAGTGCTGCCAAAGCTTCATTCTGCCAAGGATCGGGCACAAATGGTTGCGGAGCCGGAACGCCGATCCCTTCCAGCCAGGTGGTCAAAGACACAGCGGCTTCGGCGGTCTCCGGCTCTCCACCGCGAGGGGCCGTTCTTCTCGGAGGAGCAACCGCCGTACGGCCTGCCGGGCGAGCCGGCGGCTGAGGGGGCTGCGGCTGCGATTGCCGCTCTGCGATCAGGGCCTGCACATCAGATTCGAGGCCGGCGAGATTTTGACTCGAATGCTGGAGAATCATCTCGATCAGGCGTCGTTTGCCGGCCCGAAAGTGTCGATGAACACGGCCGCGCGCCAAGCGATGCAGGACTGCGACCGGTTGCTGAACGAGTAGTTGTTCGAGTTCGTCGATGGTCATAGTGGTCTTCGTAAGGCGTTAAAAGTTAGGCGTGAGGCGATGAATGACGCCGTTCGGTCATGGCAATTCCTCCAGCACGCCGCGGCGGATCAGGGTGATTGCGCGTGATGCCGTGTCGGCCAAGCCCGGATGGGTCGCGCGCAGGGTGTGGATCTGCGACAGAAACTCCAGGGTTCTGGCGAGCAGCCGGTAAATGTCGCCTTCCGCCATCGTTGTCAAACGGCAGAGGCCGATCCATGTGAGTGTGGGGTCGGCGATCCAGCGTTCGGCCAGTGCGGCAACATCCGCCCGTAACAGCGGGGGCTCTTCATAGGGGGACAGGCTCTCCGCCAGTTTACGCACCTGGCCCAGGAGGGAACTCAATCCGGGGCTGATGCGTGGAAACGAGCCGGGACGGTCGTCGTCATGCGTGATGCTGGCCATGACGCCGGTGAGGAGGGACGGGTCGGCGCCGGTAAAGGCTTCGGCCCGAATCATCTCGGTAATGAGCAATGAATGATCGATGCGGATGAGCCGCGCCCATTCCCCTTCGTCCGTGAGATGGGCAGAGGGTGACAGATAACCGAATTTCTGGAGCACCTCGACTCGCTCCTGGAACCGATGCCAGAGGCTGGCCCGTAGCGCCTGGATGGATTTGGTGTGGCGGTGCTGTTCCTGGCGGAGGCGGAGCGCAGTCGCAAAGTCCTTCTGGCAGGCCGGCCGCGATGGACAGCTCGGGCAGGGAAAGTCGCCGAGAGATTGGACGATCGCATCCGGGAGCACTTCCGAGTCCTTGGGCACCATAATAGGCAGCGTCGGCAGTCGGGTGGGGAGTTCTGTCAGTTGATAGCTGAGTTCGTCGAAGGCGGCGGCGGAGCACCAGGGAAACGCCGGAGTTTCGTCGCATTCAAATATCCGGTCGAAGATATCCCCCACATTTGACGCGGGACATTCGGTGACGGCGCCGTCCAGTCGCAGGACGGAAATCATCGGATTCTTCTGGCCCTTGCTGCGGTATTGGCGGAGGACGATCCCGCGTCCTCGCGCGAGCCCGACCACACGTCCCGGTGTCATGAAATGGAAGCGGGCGGACAGCTCCGGCGATTCATGTTTGCGGATCTGGTGGCGTTGCGGTCGTTGTCTTCGGACTTGATCGAAGGTCTGCCACTGGCTGATCCAATCGGTGCAGACGCGGGGGCCGAACGGTTCCATCTGTACATGGAGCCCATCCAGTTTTCGTTCCAACAGCTCGGCCCGCTGGTTGAGCTGGAATTGGGCAAAGCTCTTGGCCAGGATCGCCTGAATTTGTTCATGGGGGTGAGCTTTCAACAGATTCAACACCATGGGGTAGCTGATACTGAATTGGCTATCGATGGATTCCGGATGGCCGGTGAACCCCTTCGTGAGGACGCCCAGATCGATATAGGGAGAGGGTGTGATGACCGCAAATCCAACCTGATCTTTTCCACGGCGGCCGGCTCGTCCCGCGATCTGCTGCACTTCGCCGATGGTGAGGTCGGTGAAATCGCGCGACTTGCGGATGCTGGATTGGGTGATGATGACCGTGCGGGCGGGAAAGTCGACACCGGCGGCCAAGGTGGTGGTGGCAAATACCGCATCAAGGCAGCCCTGCCGCATCAATTCTTCGATGGCGATTTTCCAGGAGGGCAAGTGGCCGGCATGATGGGCGGCGACGCCGATCCGCTGCACCGTGGGAATCAGCGGGTGCTCTGCGACGCTGGGATATTGCGTGATGACCCGTTCAAGCGCCGCCGCAATCGCATCCTGGCGCACCGGCGGCAGTACGATATCGGCATGGTCGAAGGATTGCATCGCCTCATCGCAGGCGCGTCGAGATGTGAGAAACACGATGGCGGGCGTCAGGTGCTTCTGGCGGAGCGAGGCGATAAGATCAACCGGGTGAATCGACGGGGGCATGCAGCTTCATTCCCTTTGATATGACCACGAGACCTGAATCGGTCATCGTGAATTGCTGGGCATCGGCGTCCCGGTTGTATCCGATCTCCGTGTGCGGGGGAATCGTGACGTCTTTGTCGATGATGGCGCGTTTGATGCGGCTGTGGGCGCCGATTGTGACGTTTTCCATCAGGATGGATTCGCGGACGTCGGCATGGTCCAGGACACGGACGTTGGGCGACAGCACGGAATTCTGGACTCGCGCGCCGGAGACGATGCAGCCGCCGCAGACGACTGAATCGAGCGCGACGCCCATACGCCCCCCCTGATAGTCCTGGGAGAAGACAAACTTGGCCGGAGGGAATTGGCCCTGGTAGGTGCGGATCGGCCAATCGTGATCGTAGAGATTGAATTGGGGATCGACGGCGACCAGATCCATGTTGGCTTCCCAGTAGGCATCGAGTGTACCGATATCGCGCCAGTACTGGACGGCTTTCTTATTCGCATCCTGAAACTTAAACGCGTAGACGCGTTGTTCCTCGATCATCCGGGGAATGATGTTCCTGCCGAAGTCGTGGGCGCCGGATTCCTGGGCGTCTGCCATCAGGAATTTGCGAATCGCGCTGGTGCGGAACAAATAGATGCCCATCGAGGCGAACGCATGGGCGGGGTCTCCCGGCACATGAGTAGGCTGGGCCGGTTTTTCGTCGAACCGGACGATGCGATAGTTTTCGTCGACGGAGATCACGCCGAATCGTGAGGCGTCCTGAATCGGGATGTCGATGGCACCGACCACCGCGTCGGCCTGCTTGGCCATCAGCCAGTAATACATCTCGGCGTAATTCATCTTGTAGATGTGATCGCCGGCCAGGATGAGGAGAAATTCCGGCTGCTCGCTGTCGAGCAGGAACATGTTTTGGTAGACGGCATCGGCGGTGCCTTTATACCAGTCTTCGCTGATGCGCTGCTGGGGAGGGACGGAGGCGATATATTCTCCGAGCTCGGCATTGAGCACATTCCAGCCGACCCGGATATGCCGGTCGAGCGAGTGCGATTTGTATTGGATGAGGACTGCGATTTTCCGGAGCCCGGAATTCAGGCAATTGCTCAAGGTGAAGTCGATGATGCGGTACTTGCCTCCGAATGGGACGGCCGGCTTGGCGCGCTGGTCGGTGAGCGGATAGAGCCGTTCGCCTTTGCCGCCGGCGAGGACCATCGTGAAGATGTTTTTCATATGGCGAATTCTAGCAGGACCGGCATCAAATAGAAAGAAAGCGGAATCATGTAATCCCAAAATGACAATGTCCGGTTTCAGCAGAATAGAAATGTCCTCATCGTTGATAGACTGTTCGCTCTCAAAAGGAGGGTGGGATGGTCGGAGAGGACAGAGTCATGATGAGTG
>JALHMZ010000019.1 GCA_022843785.1 Nitrospira sp. | reverse complement strand
GTCGAGCAGGGGCTGCATTTCGCCGCCCGTCTGGCGGAGAAATATGTGGTGATGGCCAAAGGCGCGGTCATGGCCGCCGGGAAAAGCGATCAGCTCAACGCCGATATGGTTCGCCAGCACCTCACGGTCTAGCGGGCAGGACAGCTGGTCGCTGTGTAGAGCCGAATCGTGCAAACTATCGCCGTGTTTGTCGTAGCGAGGCAAAGGACGAGCCGCCTCGGCAGTCAATGCAGGGGGCACATGATGCCTACTCTCTCCCTGCTCCCAACTCGCATGTATCTCTTGCGCTCCAGAGCCGAATGCCTGTTCGGGGCGGCCCGCGCCTGTATCAAAGGAGGTGTGTGCGGCGGCTTGGCAGAGTGAGAGAATGATAAAGGAAGATGCTGCTCAGCGTACATGCGGAGCGAAGCATCCATGACAAGGGGGTGGAGCAACATGAATGTGAAAGGCTTCATCATAGAAGACGATCAAGGGCGGGAAGTGATGATGGTGTGCGAGCAACGGCAATTGGGTCCGGTGAAGACGTTTGCTCTCCGAGGATGGCAGCGGCGTCGGCTGGTTCCTCTGCAGTATACGGAACAGGAACTTCACCAAATCATTAAGAGCATTGCGATCACGCTGAACGATCTCTTGATCAGCCTTCCCAAAAGCCCTGAGGAGTCCGGTGACGATGTCTCCAATCAGGTGGGGATTGCGGCGCATATGTTGCCAGAGTGAGGGGGAGGGCGGTTATGTGATGAATTGAGTAAATGGAAGAGGGCATAAAGTCGCGACCTCATCTCCGGCCCGAGTCGCGCAAGAATGTTGAGTCTGTTCCGTTACTCGTTGTTCGATTGACCCTGGTAGAAATTATCCTCGCCGCACTTTGGTCGGTTGCAGTATGATACGGCTCCGCTTGCCAGAAAGGAGCCCGGTGCTGCAACAACGTATCGAAGAAGTGACCAAAGCCAATCAGAAATTTTATGACGCGTTTGAGGCTCTCGACATTGCCAAGATGGACGGGGTCTGGGCGCACCAGGAGTACGTCACCTGCATCCATCCGGGATGGACGCTTCGTTCCGAGTGGCCGAACGTGCGCGACTCCTGGGTGCTCATCTTCAACAACACGTTCTCGATGAAGTTCGAACTCACCGAAGTGATGGTGCAGGTGGCGGGCGACGTGGCCTGGGTCGTGTGCGTCGAAAATATTACCACCCAGCAGTCCGACGAACCACAGCAGGCCAAGGTTCTCGCGACGAATCTCTTTGAACGCATCGGCGACGAATGGCTGCTGATTCATCATCATGGATCGGCGGTGATGGGGTAAGCGCGCGGGTCCTGTCGCCGACCAGCCTGGCCGTCCTCGCACCCCGCCCGGTGTAGGGACCCCGCTGCGGGCGGCCAGGCAACCTGGTCGGCGCCCCCCGCGCTGAAGTGGAGCGGGAGAAAGAGAAGGCGGTGCTCGATCAATGCGTGCAGGAAAAGCCCATGAGGCCACCCGTCTGAGACTTGTGGGTGCTGTGGGGAGCGAGTGCAAGCCAATGCGTGGCTTCAGACGACCGTATCGGACATTAGCGAGGTTCATTGTTAGGAGCATGGAATGAGAATTGTGTCACTGCTGCCGAGTGCGACGGAGATCGTGTGCGCCTTGGGTCTAAGAGACCAGCTCGTTGGCGTGACGCACGAGTGTGACTATCCACAATCTGTGCAGAGTCTCCCAAGGGTCACGCGCACATTGATTCCTGTCGATGCGTCCAGTGGCGAGATCGATAGGCTGGTGAGCGAGCAGCTCAAGACAACCAAGGCGCTGTATCAGCTTGATCTGCCGCTCCTCAAAGAATTACAGCCCGATGTGATTGTGACGCAATCGCTATGCGATGTGTGCGCAGTCTCGCCGAACGAGGTGCAGGCGGCTCTGGCGCAGTTTCCCGGCGCTCCGCGCGTCGTCAATCTTGAACCGCAGTCGTTGGACGGCCTGTTCGAGGCGATCCGGCAGGTGGCCTCTGCTGTCGGTGTATCTGCTGAAAACACCATTCGACATTTGCAGGGGCGAGTCGAGGCAGTGGCAATGCGATTGGCTGGGGTCTCCGAACGCCCCCGCGTCACGTTCTTAGAATGGCTCGATCCGCCGTTTTCAAGCGGCCATTGGAATCCGGAACTTGTTCGGATTGCCGGTGGTATCGAGGGGCTCGGCAAAGAAGGCCAGCCATCGAGGCGGCTTCGATGGGACGAGGTGTCTGCCTGGCAGCCGGAGGTCATCGTTATTGCCTGTTGCGGGTTTACCGTGGAACGGACGCGGCAAGATTTGGCAGCTGTGCAGCGGATGGCCGGGTGGCGCGAGTTACCGGCTGTTCGATCAGGGCGGGTCTATGTGGCGGATGGGTCGCAGTATTTCAATCGGCCCGGTCCCCGTCTCATTGAGAGCCTCGAACTTCTTGCCCATGCCATTCATCCGGACCGGCATCAGGTACCTATCGGCCTGCCGGCTTTGCATCCCGTGGCAAGCTCGCAGTATTCGTGACACTCCGTCGTGAAATCACTGTGAGGGGCTGTTTCTGATTTCGAGTTGCGAGTTGCGGTTTTCAGATGACACGGAACTCGCAACTCCGAGTACCAGAGTAACGGCTTGGCTGTGTCTCGGCCCTTAGAGATCGGCGCCTGCAGCAGAAGCGATCATGAATGATGCGAGCGAGGTCAGGTTTTCGGCGAGTTAGCCGGGACTTCATCGATCCGGATGGTCTTGATCCATTCTGCGGCGATGGTGTCGCGCGCTTCCATCGTCATCGCGGCGTATTTGTGAAACATCTGCGGGCCTCGCCGGCGTCGCCACGTGAGAAAGTTCAAGAAGTGGTCTTTGCACAGGGACTGGGTGCCGGCTGGAGCGTAGGGTCTGGTTTTGCAATTGGGAACGCAGCAATGAATGTCGTGCATGGCACTCCTCGGTTCAGAACAGCCAGTATGCCGATCGGCGCGTTGGATTTTCAAGGCCTCTCCTCGCACTGACACTTGATCTCTCCTACTCCATGGGATAGGACAGTCCATCATGCGTGGTCTATGTCTAGTAGTGAGTTCCTGTCTGCTGGCGGCTGTTCCGGTTGGTTGTGTTTCACCCTCGCGTGATGGACTTCCTCCGGGTAGCCTATTTCAGACGTCAGTCGTGTTGGCGGCGGATCTCTTGCCGCAAGGCATGGCGCTCGGCGACGTGACCGCTCATGACGCCGTACTATGGGTGCGCACCGAGGGTCCCGCGAGCGTGTATGTGGAATGGGCTCCCCCTTCAGTCTGGGAGAAGGCCGCACTGATGGGGACCGTGATTGCTCCGGTGTCAAGAACGAAGCCGCTGGTGACCAGTGCGGAGACGGATTATACCCTGTCCATACCGCTTGTCGGCCTGGCCCCGGCGACGCGCTATCGCTATTACATCATGGCCAAGCATGCCGGTGACTCAATGGATCAGCAGCCAGCCACGCTTGTGGCAAAGGGTGAATTTTCAACCGTGCCTGATGCCAAGATTTCTGTACCGGTCACGTTTGCTTGGAGCGGGGATTTGGGAGGCCAGGGGCGGTGTCGTCAAGGGGCTGGCGGCTATCCTATTTTCGATGTGATGAGCCGGCAGCACCTCGATTTTTTCTTGTTCCTGGGCGATACGATCTACAGTGATAGTCCTTGTCCTTCCCCGCCGAATGAGCCGGGCGCCGATTTCAAGGCAACCACGCTGGTTGAGTATCGTGCACGGCATCGTTATCAGCGCGGGGCCGAATCGCTTCGCCGGTTCCTTGAACGTGTCCCGGTCTATGTCATCTGGGACGATCACGAAGTGCGGAACGATTTTTCGGGACCATTCGATCCACAGATGCCGGCAGGCCGCCAGGCGTTGCGGGAGTACTGGCCGATCTCGACGCATGCGGACGAGCCGCATCGGTTGTATCGCTCCGTCCGGTATGGAGCGGATCTCGAATTGTTTATTCTGGATACCAGGCAATATCGAAGTCGGGATGCCGACCAGGACGGACCGGCCAAGACCATGCTGGGGGCCGCGCAATTGCAGTGGCTGATCGAAGGGCTGACACATTCGACGGCGACATGGAAAGTCATTGCAACGTCGGTTCCGCTGTCGGTCCCAAAGGGAGGGCCAGGGTATTCGGACGGGTGGGCCGCCGGGCCACATGAGCCGGGATTTGAACGGGAACGGCAGGTAATTGTCGAGGCGATTCTTGCCGGCAAGATGAAGAACGTCGTGTTTCTAGCCGGCGATGTGCACTGGGTTCAGGCCAATGCGTACGATCCAAACCAGGACGGCATCGTCGACTTTCATGAGTTCGTTGCGGGTCCGTTGTCTGCGCGCCCAGGCCGGCTCACGCCGGCGAGCGAGGCCCTGCACCCAACACGGTTGATCAATGAGGAGGGGTACCACAATTTTGGCTTAGTCAGGATCACTAAGACGGTGTTTGAGGTTGCCGTTGTAGACGATGCGGGCCAGCCGAAATTTTCTTATCGCCTCACCGTGCAGGAAGGTCCCAATTCCCCATGAGCCTCTTGCAATTTTTGCCAGGTGCCGGTTACGGTACAGCTTCTTGTTTGCCAAAGTGAAAGGGGAATCAGGTATGCCAGGATTGTTATCTGCGGATGATATTTTCTCGAAGGTAGAAGCTGCAGCTGTGGCGGCGACAGGGCCGGATGAGAAAGCGCTCCAGATCGATTATCAGTCGCTCAAGGAGAAAATCCACGCGGCGCTTGGTGACCGAAAAGTCGCCTTGTGCCACATCAACAAGTTCCTGCCGGAAGGGTATGAGGATCAAGGCCGGTTCAACCTGGCGCTGCTGACCGTGGGCAACGTGGTGTTCGACATCGTGATCGGCGATTCCTATTTCCGGTACGATGTTGTGTCGGTCGGCCAATTGGATAAAGTGCAACTGATCGATGCGATGTGGGACAACCGGGAAAAGCGGCGGGAAGAACCATTCCTGAGCCTGCGCTTGATGCACGGCGAGGAAGCACATCTCTTGCTGGCGTTGGACGATGACGAGCGAAAGAGCCTGCTGACGTTTGCCTCGGCGGTCACGGCCGCCAGAAATCCCGAGCGATGAGCAACTGATTCTGCTCGCGGTGAGACGCGCGCTCATTTCAGGAACAGCTTGTTCTCTCCGGGCGACGCGAAGACCTCGTCGAGCTGCACCTTGCCCGCCACGATCTTATACGGGAAATAGATCACCACGGAATAGTTATCCTGGTGGTCGAGCGCGGCTGCGATCGCACGCGTTTTTTCTTTGTTCCCCGGCGGGGAAGCCTCAACGTCGGAGAACAGTCCTGTTGCCTTGTACTTGCCCGTGAGAGCTCCGGTTCTGAAGGCAAAATTCAAGGCGTCGATAATCTCCTGTGACGGAGGCGGTTCGGTTCCGCTGTATCCCGCAACCGTGACCACCTTGCCATCCATCGTCATAGCGCCGCCGTACGGGACGAACGTGCCCTGTTTCTCCAGCAGCTGTTTGCCTATTGGAATCATGGCGAGCAGGATTGCTTCGGTGTCAGATTCGGCATCGCCGATAGGCGCCGCATGAACTGTTGCAGCGGCCAGCAATGAGAGGGCAAGAGTCGCGGCGTGTAGTCGAGCGGTCCAGTGAAATTGCGTGGTGGGAAGCATGTGTCACTCCAAGAAATACTGAGGTACTCTCCCATACTGAGTGGGCGTCGATTGGTTACTCTGGTCTAGTTCCGATTCAGATTCAAGCCCGTTCTCGTAACCGAGCTGCGGCCACGTAGGCTAGAGTTCTCCCGCGTTCACTTGCCTGACCCGTTCCGCCGGAATGCTGAGCGCGGCCAGGAGGTAGTCCTTCAACTCATTACTGTATGGCTGGACGGCAAGGGCTCGCTGCATACACAGCAGCCAGGCATCGCGTTCTTCGTATCCGATCGGGAACCGCTTATGCGCGCCGGGAATACTGATCGGCCCATAGTGTTGCTGGAACAGCCTCGGGCCTCCCAGCCAGCCACTAAGGAAATAGGTCAGCTTCTTCCGTGATTCAGTGAGGTCCGGCGGATGCATGCCTCTGATTGTTTCAGCTTCGGGCAATGTATCCATGTTGATGTAAAATTCGTCGACCAGCTTCGTGATGCCTTCGATCCCGCCTGCCGCTTCGTAGGGAGTGACCTCGACGCGGTCTTCCTGCTCGTCGCCTGCCATGTGAATCCTGATGATGTGTGTAGAGAAGTCGAAAAAGTTCGTATGGGTCGAAGATACCCTTGTAGGGTTTTCTTTTTCAACCGTTGATAACAGTGAGTGTATGTTTGTAAGTGAGGGACCTTGTTGTATGTGGCGTCAATTGCTGGATGTTCACGATGTGACTCATCGTCGCGATCGGCCGATCCCGTGGTAGACGTCACCACTGCAGATCTGTGCGCTTCTCCACAGTGATGCTTTTCGCTGTGTCCCGTAAGCGGAAGGTGTGGAGCAGATGCTTTGGAGATTGAATGCGTAGGGTGATGGCTATAGGTTGATCAGGAGGCCGTCTATGATCGGGTATAAAATGGCAGGGTTGTAACCGTCGCGTCGTGTTTCGTTCCTTCGATTTCTACAGCCAGCGCTGTGCCCGGTTTACTGAAATCCCGTAGCGGAAATCCGAAGGCAATCACCTGATTGAGTTGCAGTGAACGGACGGCGCTGCTGACCCAGCCGACTTCACGATCTCCGCTGAAGAGTCTTGCGCCTTTGGGGGGGATGGCTGTATCTTTCAAGATCAATCCGACGAGGTGCCGCCGGACGTTGCCGTAGGTGTCCATCCGCGCGACGACTTCCTGGCCCGGATAGCAGCCCTTGCTCAGGCTGAAGGCTTTGCCTTCCAGGCCGGCCTCGGGCGGGACGATCTCTTCATTGAGGTCCGGTCCGGCTTTGGGGATGCCGGCTTCCATGCGCAAGGCTTCCAGGGCGTGGGCGCCGATCGGTTTGATGTCGAATTTGGCGCCGGCTTCTCGCAGCGTGCTCCATGCGGTGGACAGGCCTGCGATCGGAAGCAGAATCTCGATATCGGTTTCACCAGTTTCTTCCGTTCGAATCACCAGGGCCTGGGTCCCGCCGACCTGTGCTGTGACAAAGTTCACCGGCGTCAGCGATGCGACATCGACGCCGAACGCAGATTGGATGACTTGGGTGGCTTTGGGGCCGCTGACCAGCAGCAGTCCCCAGCTTTCCGCGCCATTCTCCATTTTGGCCTTGGTGCCGTAGAGCAGAAACTTGCGCAGGGCTTGAAACGTTGTCTCGCCGATCTCGCCCGCGTCTTCCACCATAATCGCGTCGCTCTGCAGATACAGGCGGAAGTAGGTAAGCATCTTGCCCTTGTGAGTCAGCAGGCTGGAATACAGGCCTTGGCCCGGCTTGAGTGAAAGGATGTCGTTGCTGATGAGGTTTTGCAGCCATTTGACGCGGTCGTCGCCTGTCACTCTGATTTTCCCGCGATGGGAGAGGTCGGCGATCCCTGCAGCCTGGCGCACGGCACGATGCTCCGACGCGACGTCGCCATAGTGTGCAGGCATGTTCCAGCCGGCTGTTTCCTCAAACGAAGCGCCCAGTTCTGTGTGGAGGTTGTGAAGCAGTGAATGTTTCATCTTCTTTTAGCCGAAAAGTCTGAATGTCGAAAAGTCAAAAGTCCACGGACTTGATGACTTTCGGACTTTATGACTTGATGACAGGGCCGTTGAGTACTTCCTCCACCAGGTCTCTTGTGCGGGCGGAAAATTCATTTCGTGAGACGATTTTGGTCACACCGAGCGCCCTGGCCCTGTTCCACGTGTCTACTTCTTCATGGTTTGCGTAGGCTAAGATCGGAATAGAACTGAGGCGAGGATCAGCTTTCAATGTCTCCAATGCCTGAAATGCATCGACAGTTCTGTCATTCATATCGAGAAGCACCAGGGCTGGATTGCCACTCGACGCCTTTTCAAGAATATCCTGCTGCGCCCGCGCTTTCTCCAGCCGGTAGCCGTCAGGAAGCAAAGCGTCGCGAACCTTCGTGTGAAAAAAGATATCGTTGACTGCGACGAGGATCGTCGTCTTGTCTATCTGGTCTGGCTTGTCTGTCCGGTGAGCAGTTGTATTCATTTGTGCACCTCGAGTGACTCCTGCAACCTTTCCAACAGACCGACGACTAGACAGACCAGATAGACGAGATCGACCAGACAGACCAGTTCAGTTCAATGAGCTAATCAACCGTCCCAGCGCCTTCTTGGCGAGGGCGTAATTGGGATTGAGAGCAAGCGCCTTCTTATAGGAGTCGATCGCCTCCGTCCATTTACCTTTTCGCTCATAGACCCGGCCCAGATTCAGGTGCGGAAACGCCGGGCTTTCATAGCGTTTGGCCTTCATCGCCTTCTGAAACCAGACGATCGCCTCGTCGAACTCGCCCTTCTCGATCAGATACGCGCCGATGTCATTATACGGATTGCCGAATTCCGGGTCCTGCGCGATGGCCTTGTGGCATTCCTCAATGGCCTCGTCGAGACGCCCCATGAAGCTGTAGGTCCACCCTAGGAACGTGTAGGCCTCGGCGGTCGGGTGGGTGGCCAGCGATCGTTTGTAGAGGCTGACGGCCTCTTCCAACTCGCCTTTCATCTGCCGTTCATAGGCTTGCTGAAACAGCGTCCAGGCTTCGCGTTTGTCTTCTTCGTGGCCTTCGCCTTGTACGAGAAAGTCTTGAACATCCATGGGGGGTTGTAAGAGCTAATGGCGTATGGCAAATGGCTTATGGCACGAGAGAGGATCCGCTTTACGCTTCTGCCACAGGCTATACGCTACACGCTCCCTCTTGCTACTCCTGTTTCAGCTTCTTCTTAATCAATTCCGCTCCATACCGTCCGGACAGCAGCATCGAGCCGAAAGCCGGGCCCATTCTCGGTGTGCCATAAACGGCGGCGACGGCCAATCCGATGACGAAACAATTGGGATACACTTCGCCGGTTCGGTCCATGATTTCTTCCTCGGAGCGGGATACCCACATGGCGCCGTTTCCCGGAACCTGTTTGTACAGGTTCCGTTTGTGAAGCAGTTCGACGACAACCGCATCATGGCCGGTGGCATCCACGACGATCTTGCTCTCCAGGGCGATGGGATCGACATGAATCATATCATGGCCGGCCATCTCTGCAGTGGTGTTGTTGACCACGATGCCTTCAAGGATACCGTCTTTTCTCAAGATCAGATCGACCACACGGGTCAGGTTCAGCACCTTCGCGCCCCCGCGATAGGCCGCGGCGACGAGCGCGCCGGTCGCGTGAGGAGGATCGACCATGTACATGCCGTCGCATTCATTGATCTTTTTGCAGGGCACGCCGATCTCTTCGAGAATCTCATTGGCCGGTTCACAGATCGTGGCTTTGTTCATCAAATAGCCGCCATGCCAGAAGCCGCCGCCGAGCGCGAGGCTCTGTTCGACGATGAGCGTGCGGAAACCCATCTTCGCCAGATCATGCGCACAAATGAGGCCGGATGGCCCGGCGCCCACGATAATCACGTCGCTCTCGATGAGTTGGTCGAACTCTTTATAGTATTCCCGGGCAATATGCCGGGTAATGTCTCGTTCTCTTAAGGGGGCCGGTTTTGGTTTAGACATAAAGGTCCTTGCTTACCTGTAGATTTCCGCTCCGGTTTTTTTGAATTCTTCCGATTTTTCTTTCATCCCGATCTGAATGGCCTGCTGCTCGTCCACCTGCTTGCTGGCTGCGTAGTCCCGCACGTCCTGGGTGATCTTCATCGAGCAGAAATGCGGGCCGCACATCGAGCAGAAGTGCGACACCTTTGCGGCGTTGTCCGGGAGCGTCGCGTCGTGGAATTGCTTCGCCGTATCCGGATCGAGGGATAGATGAAACTGGTCTTCCCATCGGAACTCGAACCGGGCTTTCGACAGGGCGTTGTCGCGGATTTGCGCGCCTGGATGGCCCTTCGCCAAGTCCGCGGCATGGGCGGCGATTTTATAGGTGACGACGCCGGTCTTCACATCTTCGCGGTCCGGCAGACCTAAATGCTCTTTAGGCGTCACGTAGCAGAGCATCGCGCAGCCATACCAGCCGATCATCGCGGCGCCGATGCCGGAGGTGATGTGGTCGTAGCCCGGCGCGATGTCGGTGGTTAGCGGTCCCAGTGTGTAGAACGGCGCTTCATGGCAGGCCTTCAACTGTTTTTCCATATTGACCTGAATCATGTGCATGGGCACATGGCCGGGGCCTTCGATCATGACCTGCACATCATGGTTCCAGGCGATCGTGGTCAATTCTCCCAGGGTGTCGAGTTCGGCGAATTGCGCGTCGTCGTTGGCATCGGCAATCGAGCCGGGACGAAGACCGTCGCCCAGACTGAAGGCCACGTCATAGGCCTTCATGATCTCGCAGATTTCCTCGAAGTGGGTGTAGGCGAAGTTTTCCTGATGGTGCGCCAGGCACCATTTGGCGTGGATCGCTCCCCCGCGTGACACGATGCCGGTCATCCGTTTGGCGGTCATGGGCACGTAGGCCAGGCGAACACCGGCATGGATGGTGAAGTAATCCACGCCCTGCTCAGCCTGCTCGATCAACGTGTCTCGAAAGATTTCCCAGGTCAGGTCTTCGGCTTTGCCGTGGACCTTTTCCAGTGCCTGATAGATCGGCACCGTGCCGATGGGCACCGGCGAATTTCGGATGATCCATTCCCTGGTCTCATGGATGTTCTTGCCGGTGGACAAATCCATGACGGTATCGGCGCCCCAACGAATCGACCAGATCATCTTCTCGACTTCTTCTTCGATGGACGAGGCGACGGCGGAGTTGCCGATGTTCGAATTGATCTTCACCAGGAAGTTGCGACCGATGATCATCGGTTCGCTTTCGGGATGGTTGATGTTCGATGGAATGATCGCGCGCCCGCGGGCCACTTCGTCGCGCACGAACTCCGGGGTAATCACCGAGGGGATGCCTGCGCCCCAGGCAAATCCTGGGTGCTGTGCGATACCGCCGCCGTGGCCGTTGCGCGAGGCCAGTTCACGGGCCACTTCGCGTGATTGGTTCTCGCGGATGGCGATGAATTCCATTTCAGGGGTCACGATCCCTTTCCGCGCATAGTGCAGTTGCGTGACATTCCGGCCGGGCGTTGCCTTGAGGGGCTTGCGGATATGCTGAAACCGGAGTTCCGCCAGTTTGGGATCGGCGGCGCGCATGCGGCCGTAGGAGGATGTCACAGCCGGGAGCTCTTCGACATCCTGCCGGTTCAGCACCCAGGGACGGCGCAACGGCGTGAGTCCGCTGCGCACATCGATTGCGACGTTCGGGTCGGTGTAGGGGCCTGACGTATCGTAGACCGTCACTGGTTCGTTGGGCGTTGCGGAGCCGCCGTTCATCGGCTTGGTCGGCGTCAGTGTAATTTCACGCATCGGCACACGAACACCCGGTTGAGCGCCTGGCACATAAATTTTGCGTGAAGCAGGGAAGGGTGTGGTGCTCAGTGTGGAGGTCGGCACGCCGTGCCCGTTTCCATTGGCGCTTCCATTCTTCTCGACCATAGGGACATCCATAAGGAGATCCTTTCTTGTGGGACGAGCCGTCAGCGCAGACTCCGGAAGCTGATGGCTGGTCGCTGTGTACTGATCACGATGTTCAAATAAAAAAGCCGCGCCCCCATGTCTGGAGGCACGGCTGAATCCTCACAATATCCGCTGTAGTCCGGCTTCCCTACGCTGGTATTACCCAGGTCAGGTTGTGAGGGTCGTCCGATCGTTCGGACTCTCAGCCGCGGGGCTCCCCTAGCTATTCCCTAGATCATATGCTTCAGAACAAAACGAAGTCAATCGGCCATTAGGCCTACCGCGAATCATCCGGGTTCCATGCCGTTAGGGGCGGTCGGGATAGGGCTTCTTCTATTGAGCATTCATTGAATGTGCAGGGTGGCTATCGTAGAATAGCAATCATTTTGGAATTGGGGGATTTGTGACCACCAGCACGATATCACCACGATTGATTGCCGAGTATCAGACTCTGTCGGCTGAAGAACTGTTCAGCCGGACGGTCGAGGCCAAGCGGACGTTGGGCGCTCGCGTCATGATTCTTGGCCATAACTATCAACGTGATGAGGTGATTCAGCACGCGGATTTCCGGGGCGATTCATTGCTGCTGTCCAAGCTGTCCGCCGAACGGTCGGAGCGGCCGTATATTGTCTTCTGTGGCGTGCACTTTATGGCTGAAACGGCGGATATTCTCAGCCGGTCGAATCAAACGGTAATTCTTCCCGACATGGCGGCCGGTTGCTCGATGGCCGATATGGCGGCAATCGAACAAGTCGATCAGTGTTGGGAAGCGCTGGGTCGCGTGGTGCCGGTCGAGGAGACGGTGATGCCGGCGGTCTACGTGAATTCTGCGGCGGTCCTCAAGGCCTTTTGCGGCGAACACGGCGGGATTACCTGCACGTCTTCCAATGCGCGCGCGGTTATCGAATGGTGTTGGGCCCGGCGTGAGAAAATTCTCTTTTTCCCGGACGAGCATTTGGGCCGTAATACAGCGAACAAAATGGGTATTCCCCGTGACCAGATGATCGTGTGGGACCCCTATCAGCCTAACGGCGGGAACACCAGAGACGCGATTACGCGTGCCAGGCTGATCCTCTGGAAGGGCCATTGCAGCGTGCATCAGATGTTTCAACCGGCGCATGTGGATCATTTTCGCAAGCAGTATCCGGAGGGCAAGGTCATCGTCCATCCCGAGTGCCATGAGGACGTGGTCAACAGGGCCGATCTCACCGGATCCACTGAGTTCATCATCAAGACTGTCACGGCTGCGCCGGCTGGTACGGCCTGGGCGGTCGGGACCGAATTGAACCTGGTCAATCGCCTCAAGCGTGAGATGACCGACAAGAAGGTCTTTTTTCTCTCCTCGACGATCTGCCAGTGCGCCACGATGTTCCGGATCGACGCCGCGCATTTGTGTTGGGCTATGGAGAATCTGGCCGACGGCCATGTGGTCAATCACATCGTTGTGCCGGACGACGACAAGCGGTGGGCCAAGATTGCGTTGGACCGCATGATGTCCGTTAGCTAGCGGGCGGGATCGTGAAAAACGCCTCCAGCTTCGTTCTCGCATCGCTCAGATTCTCAACGTACCCCAGAGGGTACGCGTCCGGTCGTCACTTGCTGCGGCCTTGCCGGAAGACGTTTTTGACGATCCCGCATCAAAGCTAAGGACTGGTGCCTCGCCTGTCATTCCGGTATATTCCAGCCCTTGATCCCAATCATGTTCTGAAATTTTTGCGAGAGACCAACCAGGTTATGGACTACAAGGCCACTCTCAATCTGCCCAAGACCGATTTCCCGATGAAGGCGAATTTGCCGCAGCGGGAGCCGGAGCAGCTCGCTTGGTGGGCACAGCAGAAGCTCTATGAGTTGATTCAAGAGGCGGGCAAGGGCCGGCCACGGTATGTCTTGCATGACGGCCCGCCCTACGCGAACGGCCGCATCCATATCGGCCACGCGCTGAATAAAGTCCTCAAAGACATCATCGTGAAATCCAAGACGATGGCGGGCTTTCATGCGCCCTATGTGCCGGGTTGGGATTGCCACGGGCTTCCCATCGAGCATCAGGTGATGAAAGAGCTAGGCGACAAGAAAAAGGATCTGGATGTCTTAGCGATTCGCCAACTCTGTCGGGACTATGCGGAGAAATACGTTACGATTCAACGCGAGGAGTTTCAGCGTCTCGGGGTGCTCGGCGAATGGCAGCAGCCGTACCGCACAATGACGCCGGCGTACGAAGCGGCGATTATTCGCGAATTCGGGAAATTCGTCGAACGCGGGGGTGTCTACAAAGGTCTGAAGCCGGTGCTCTGGTGCACGCAAGACCAGACCGCGTTGGCTGAAGCTGAAGTGGAGTACGAGAACCATACGTCGCCGTCGATCTATGTGAAGTTCCCGGTCGTCACGTCACCGGCGGTCCTCAGCCGTACTTTTTCCGGCATCCCGTTTCCAGACGGGATCACCTTGATCTCCGTCGTCATCTGGACCACGACGCCCTGGACGCTCCCGGCCAATCAAGCCGTCTGTCTCCATAGCGATTTCGACTACGCCTTTGTCCAGGTTGGCAGTGAACTCTTGATTGTGGCCGAGAAGCTGCTGGAGAGCATGGCGAAGGCCTGCGGCATCGAGACGTATCGGGTCGTGGGAGTCAAAAAAGGCGGAGCCGGGTTCGAGGGGTTGGAAACGCAACGCCCTCTCTCAACCGGTCTGTCGCCGATTCTGCTCGGCGATTTCGTGACGCTTGATCAGGGCACCGGCTGTGTTCATATCGCGCCGGGCCACGGCATGGAAGACTACATTCTCGTGCTCCATCACAATGCCAAGGCCTCTCCTGGTGAGCGGTTGGAAGTTCTAGCGCCGGTCGACAACGGCGGGCGCTTCACAGAGATCGTCAAAGAATTTTCCGGCCAGCATGTCTTCAAGGCGAATCCGAAAATCGTGGAGTATTTGCAGGCGAATGGGCGCTTGCTCGGCCACGGATCGTTGAACCACTCATACCCGCATTGCTGGCGCTGCAAGAGTCCCGTGATTTTCCGCGCCACGGAACAGTGGTTCGTGTCGATGGAGACGAACGATCTGCGCCGCGAAGCGCTGGCGGAGATCGAGCGAGTCCGGTGGATCCCGGCCTATGGCCGGGACCGGATCAACGGCATGATTGAAAGGAGACCGGACTGGTGCCTCTCGCGCCAGCGTGTCTGGGGCGTGCCAATCCCAGGCTTCACCTGTGTCGGATGCCGCAAGGTCCTGGCCGATCCGAATATCATCGAACACATTGCCGGACTGATCGAGTCAAAGGGAACGGATGTGTGGTTCGAGCGATCGGCGACAGAATTGCTTCCGCCTGGAACGACTTGTTCCGGGTGCGGTGGGACGACGTTTGAAAAGGAACGGGATATTCTCGATGTCTGGTTTGAATCCGGCGTGAGCTATGCGGCGGTGCTGAAACCGAGGAAGTGGTGGCCGGCTGATCTCTATCTTGAGGGGTCCGACCAGCATCGAGGCTGGTTCCATAGTGCGCTGCTGGCCGGCGTGACGACGGATCGGCGCGCCCCCTATACCGCAGTGCTCACGCATGGATTTGTGGTCGACGGGCAGGGTAAGAAGATGTCTAAGTCAGCGGGGAATGTGGTTGCACCACAAGATATCATCAAGCAGTCAGGAGCCGAAATTCTCCGGCTTTGGGTGGCGGCTCAGGACTATCGCGAGGACCTCCGCATTTCGCAGGAGATTCTGAACCATCTGATCGAGGCGTACCGCAAGATCCGGAATACCTGCCGATTCCTGCTGAGTAATCTGTACGATTTCAACCCGGCACAGCACCGGGTGCCGTATGCGCAATTGCCTGAATTAGACCGTTGGGCACTGATGCGGCTGGGCGAACTGATCCCGCGCGTGCGAACAGGATATGAAGAGTTTGAGTTTCACACGATCGTGCATGCGCTGAACAATTTCTGCTCGGTGGATCTCAGTGCCGTCTATCTCGATATTTTGAAAGATCGGCTCTATACCTTCCGCAAGGACGCATTTGAGCGTCGGAGTTCCCAGACCGTCCTCTACGACATTCTCGTGGCCATGACGAAGCTGATGGCACCGGTCTTGAGCTTTACCGCTGAGGAAGTGTGGCGGACGCTTTCGACTCAAATGCCTGGATTTGCGACCGCTCAGAGTGTGCACCTGGCAGCGTTTCCGGAGGCTGATTCGTCATGGAAAGATACTCAGCTGGCTGCACGGTGGGAGCGTTTGCTGGAGTGCCGCAGTGTGGCCCAGGGAGTCTTGGAAGAGAGCCGACGGGAGAAGGCGATCGGTTCTTCGCTCGAAGCGCATGTGCGCATCGAGGCCGATGCCGATCATTTCACATTCTTGAAGCCATATGAAGCGGATCTCAGCTCGCTCTTCATTGTCTCGAGCGTGACGCTGGCGCACAGCGCCGGCGGGCCGGAACCAGTCCGGGTAACAGTCACGAAATCATCGGCGGGGAAGTGCGAGCGTTGTTGGAACTATCGGGAGGCCGTGGGTAAGGATGCCGTGCACCCGACGCTGTGCGACCGGTGTCTGGAGGCTATTCGTTGAACGGCTCCTACCTGCACAATTTTCTCCTGGCCTCGCTCACCGGCGTCGTTGTTGCAGTAGATCAAGTCACGAAGCTCTACATCATGCAGACGATGCGGTTGCATGAATCCATCCCCGTTATTCCCGACTTCTTCAGTTTTACGTACATCAGAAACCCTGGCGCGGCCTTCGGACTGCTGGCCGGCAGCAGCACTACGTTTCGTATGGTGTTTTTCGGGCTCACCTCGATTTTTGCGCTTGGACTGCTGGGGACCATTCTTCTGCGGATGCCGGCACACGATCGGATGGGGCGTTTGAGCGTGGCAGCCATTTTAGGCGGCGCGATCGGAAATTTGATCGACCGGATGCGGTACGGCGAAGTGATCGATTTCCTCGATGTCTACTTCGAGCAGTACCACTGGCCGGCGTTCAATGTCGCGGACTCGGCGATTACCGTCGGGGTCATCTTCCTGATCGTCCACTTTGCCTTCGAGAAGAAGGACGATCCGCCTCTCGCCTCGGAAACGTCTTCAGCGCCCTGAGGCGTGAAGCGTATCTTGTGGAGGATCATTCACGATGCGCGTCGGAATGGTAAGCGAGATGCGAACTACGAACGACGAGATACGCGCAAGTTAGGCCGGCATCGGCACGATAAATCCGCCCTTTTCTTTCACCTGCTTCTGCTGCTCCGGCGAAAACATGAAGAGCGGCTCGCTGTGGCAGAACTGGCATTCCTTCGTAGTCACTGATGTTGTCGGCTCACCGATACTGACCAAGTATTCCTTCGCCAGCTTTAAGGCGGTCGTTTCATCCGTCGTCATCACATCAAAATGAATGCGGCCTTTCTTGCCGGTTACCCACGTATCGTAAACACGAATCGTATCTGAAGCCATGCGGACACCCCTTTCATCTGAAGATCAATAATACTGCCATGCCCAGAATAATACGGTAGTAGGCAAAGACACGCAAGGTATGGCGTTGGACAAAGGTCAGGAAGGCGGCGATCACAGCCCATGCGACCAGAAATGAGATGATCATGCCGAGGCCGAGCGCCAGAAAGTCCTGGTCGGTAAATGTTCCCCTGGCTTTCCAGGTTTCATAGACCGTTGCGGCGATGATGGTCGGGAGGGCCAGGAAGAAGGAATATTCCGTGGCTACTTTTCGGTCAAGTCCGGCCAGCAGGCCGCCAATAATGGTTGAGCCGGAGCGGGACATGCCGGGAATGAGCGAGGCGCATTGCGCCAGGCCGATCCAGAAGGCCTGTTTCGGCGACACTTGATCGAGGCTCATCGCCCGGCTGGTTTTTGCGCTAGCTTCCACGATGAGGATCACGATCCCGCCGAGGATGGACGTGGCGGCAACCGTGTGAGGCGTGAACAAGTGGGACTTGATCCAACCGTGCGCCGCCAGGCCGACCAAGGCGGCGGGCAGGAAGGCAATACCCAGGCCCAGCATGAACCACAGATTAGGATGGGCCTGTATGGAGGCGCGGAGGCATGCTGCCCAGGTTGGGTGTCGGGTATCGTGCAGAGAGGATCGAAACCTCGCCTGCTCTTGCCAGGCACCTGAGACAAGCCGTCCGATTTTCTCGCGCTCGAAGACGATGACGGCCAGGATGGCTCCCAGTTGAATGGAGATCTCCGCGTTTGCCGCTACATCGCCGGTGAAGCCGAGTGCGTAGCCGACCAGGATGAGATGTCCCGTGGAGGAGACAGGCAAGAATTCGGTCAGCCCTTCCACGATGCCGAGGATGACGGCAAGAACAGGCCCCCATTCATTCACAAGCATGCCTTTGGGTTATGATGGATGAGCATACGGTTGATCGATTAACGAGCGATCATCACAGAGCGATGCTGTTCCGTCAAGCGCAGGATTGAATGGCGCGGCCGGTTCCGGTAACAGGTCCTGAGTGCAAATATGT
The DNA here is from genome assembly GCA_022843785.1 of Nitrospira sp. Taxonomy (GTDB): domain Bacteria; phylum Nitrospirota; class Nitrospiria; order Nitrospirales; family Nitrospiraceae; genus Nitrospira_D. The sequence goes on along the minus strand of JALHMZ010000019.1, from coordinate 30,717 downwards.
TGACAAAGAACGGATGTTGTCTTACACAATCAAAGAACTGAATCAGGCAGATAGACTAGCGTGGTAAATGTGAAGAGAAAGTCATGTCGATGCGTGTGCGCACGCGTTCACTGAGCATGTGAGGAAGAGGAGGATCGTATGAGACGGGAGTGGATCGCAATCATGATGGCCGGGGCCATGCTGTCGGCAGGATGTGTGACCAACTCGCAGTACCAAGAGGCGTTGACGGAAGCCGATACTGCCCGGGAAGAATTGGAAAAGGTCCGCCAACAGAAGACCTCTATGGAGCAGCAGATTCGCACGTTGAAAGAACTGAACGTGAAATTCAGCAACGAAGCGCTTGCGGCGCGCGATGAATTGCAACGGATTGAACATGGCCGCGACAAGGAGCGGGGCTCGGTCGATGGACGGACGAAAGACCTTGAAGCGCAGCTCAAGGCGTTGTCGGCGCAGAATCGCAACGTGCGGCAGGAATATCAGGATGTCAAACGCCACAATGACACCTTGAAGTCCTTGGTGGCACGGTATCAAAAGGAACTGAAAGACCGGTCGCATTCGACAATGGCGGTGGTCGTCCCTCCGGCGGCTGACGCGAAGGTCCCGCCCCCATCTGCTCCCGCTCCGTCGGCTGGACCTTCCGCTGCGATGAACATCAACCGGGTATCGGCAAGCGATCTGGTGCTGTTCTTAGGGTTGAAGCAGGAGGAGGCCGATCGTATTGTGAGCAATCGTCCCTATCGCGTGAAGGGGGAGTTGGTGGCGAAGAATGTCGTGCCTAAGGAGACGTTTGACTTGATCAAGGACCGTATCTCTGTGAGCCAATAGAGCCTGCCGGCCATCCGCCGGGCGATCTGTACGGGCCGTCCTCCCCAAGGAGGACGGCCCGTTTGTTTTCTTATGGCCCCGTGACGATGTCCACAACAAGCTGATCCGAGGACAGATCCCGGTTCACGGCATAGGTGGCGTCTTCTCCACCGGTGACTGACTCGCGTACCGTATTCGATGTGTGGAGTCGGTCGGGAGCACGGCGATCGCGCAACAGGGTTTCCCGTTTGGCAGGCGACTCCTGCAGCACACGGGACAGACGTACGAAGAGGGTGACAGGCCCACGCTCTCGTGACAATGGAATGGTCTGGCGTTGACCGGGACCGATTTTGATGAAATGCGGAGTATCGTCTCCGTCTGGATACTGCAACTCTAGAGGTAAGTCACCCGCCGCTTTCCAGACTTGCAGGTAAGCATCTTGGTTCGTCTCCAGGGTCAGCCGTACCGGCCCCAGGCTCGTTGCTGCTGTTTTAGCATCTACCTCATGCCCCAGCCCGCCGGGATCCTGAACGACAAAACTATAGCGGAGACCCAGGGGATTCGCTTCCATAGCGGGTACTTTTGCTTGGCCGAGATCGGGAAACGGTTCGAGCCGTCCGTCAGGGCGATTTGCTTGAGGGGCTGATTCAGGCCGGAGGGGCCTCGTAAGTTTCTTGTCCTGCGCAATCAGACCTGCGCCAAGCTGTGGCGTCGGTTTCCCATAAAAGAGTGATCGCGCGTTGACAGTCGGCACGGCATCCGGGCTCGCCGATTCGCCGGCTGTGGCCTGTGCGGGCGCCTGCCCAGAAGCCGGCGGGGCTGAGCGTGCGGGATCGATCGTGCTCTTGCCACGTTGAAGGGCCGGCGTCTCAGTGTACTGACGCATAGCGTCTTGTTCAGAGAAGCTCTGGCGTTCAGTGATCGCAGAGTCCGATGCCTTCCGCTCCTGGGTTGGCGATGCAGCCCGTTCCCTCTTTGCGAGCCTGTCAGGCGACGCGTCCTTTCTCGCGGTGGTACTTGCCGGGGTTTCCGTCATCGTGGATTGCGGCTGCGGCCCAGCAGTATGGGGTGAGGACGGAAAAGGCGAGGGCGCGGCAGGAGCGGGTTGAACAGACGGCCTGGTCTCCTCCGTGGCGATTGATTGGGCAGTCTGCGTGAGGCTGTCTTGATAGACTTTGGTCCCGAGCACGACAGCGATGGCTGCCGCAGCCAGACCGCCTGCCCAGGCCAGGCCGGCAGGCCGGCGAAACCAATCGAGCCATGCCAGTGAACCACCGGGGCTGGATGCACGAGTCTGGTTCAATGCCTGGAGCAATCGGCGGCGGACAGCCGGGTTTGCGAACAATTCCTTCAATGCCTGTTCATCCGCCAACGTGTTGAAGAGTTGTTGGTCTTGCAGGGCGGCACCGTATAGCCGCTGTTTCTCTTCCGGTGTCAGCGTGTCCGCCGCAAAGCCGCCCAGGAGTTTTTCGAGGTCATGTTCAGCCATGTTCACCCCCCGGTAAGGGGTGAGGGATGAAGGGTGAGGCGGCAGCACTTAGATGCTGGCCGGTCATTCCCATGAACCACCCATCAGGCTGAGGAGTTGTTTCCGGCAGCGCAGGTCCCAGGTGTAGATCGTATTGATGGAGGCTTGTCCCATCAGTGTCTGGATTTCCGGGAAGCTGTGTCCTTCCAACTTCCACTTGAACAGTTCACGGCAGCGATCACCCAATTGCGTGATCGCAGAGAGCAAGCGGGCAACGCGCTGCCGTTGGTCCAGCTGTGTTGCAGGATCATCTGCAGGATCGGCCAAGGGAAGTTCCTCGACGGACTCGTGATTATACTCGCCTCGCCGGAAGGCTTTCCGGTGGGCGTCAAGCATCTTGAATCGTAAGACTTGAAATGCCAAGGGCACCAGTTCGGTCAAGTCGGTGACCGCGGGGTACTTGTCATGAAGGACGACCAGCGTCTCCTGGGTCAAATCTTCGGCATGGTCCCTCGATACCCGTGATGTCGCGAAGGCGAGAATCCTTTCGCGAAGCCCTGCCAGTATCTGATTGCGGTCCATCGTTCTTGAGATTATTGGTTACGTTGAGCCACGATGTCGCCAAGTGAACGGAAGCCAAGACCGAGCCCCCGGCACACTTCGACTTGACGGTCGAACCGATTACTTGTGCGGATCAGCTTCCACATAGTGCCGGGCCCCACGCGCCCCCAGGCAGCCAGATGGAAAACGGACAGGGGATAGTCGGTGCCGAACAGCAGCCGATCCTGCACCTCGGGATGTTTCCGGAGGTGCAACAGCATCCGGAGGCGATTGGGCAATGTCAGGGCGGAAATGTCGGCATAGAAGTTCGGGTAACGGTTGGCGAACTCGTGGAAGGTGGGGATAAATTTTTCATAGAGCATCAGGCCGTAGCTGCAGGCATGGGCGGCGATGACGGTGACGCCTTCGTCGAGCGCGGTGTGAAGCCGGTCGGGATCGCCGACCGATTGATCCTTGCCGATCAGGCTGAATTCGTAACCGACGTGGCTCAGGAACGGTAGCTTCCGTTCTGCCAGCGCCCGATAAAAGGGAATGTACTTGCGATCAGCCGGGTTGAACTGTTGCGCATTCGGCAGGACTTTCACGAGGACGGCTCCGGCTTCAGCGACACGATGGACTTCGTCCACTGCATCCTCGCGTTGGGGGTTGATCGACGGCCCGGCCAGGAAGTATTCCGGATACTTCCTGGCCGTACTCAGGACATAATCGTTGCTGATGAGAAAGTCGGTGTGCTGTCGATTGAGGAGACCGGTCTGGTCGTAGAACCCGTCCATGCCAAGCAGGACAGCCTTCTGCACATGCTTCGACGCGCGCAATTCGGTGATGAGGTGTTCCAAGTAGCGGGCGTTCGTCTCACGCGGATGAGCCGGGGACAGGTCATGTTTCCACAAGAGAAACCGGAACAGCGGGCTCTTCAACATCTTGGGCGAAATGAAGCAGCCGTTGTCGCCGTCCGGCAGCGCAGCCAGATGCACGTGGCAGTCGATCAGTGTCTTTTGTGTCATGAGTCAATGGTCAGTGGTGCATCGTCATTGGCCGACCGTGAGCTACTAGTTTCTCCGTTTATCTGGTTTGTCTGGTTTATTTGGTTGATCGGAACAAATCCTTCTAAACGATTGCACCAAAGAAACAAGACAAACAAACCAAACCAAATGAACAAGGAATTGATTTACGCTTCATGCGAAGCGAGCCGTTCCATCGCGATTCTTTTTATGCCGCGCAGGTCAAGTTTCCCGGTGCCGAGCACCGGCAGAGCGTCGACTTTGACGAATTGGTTTCGTCCGGGGATGAAAAGGTTCGGCAATCCCTGCTCTGTCAGTTTGCTCAGAATATCCGGGAGGCGGGATTCATCGAGCGTGTGCAAGACCGCAAGGCGTTCGCCTTTTTTCTCGTCCGGAATGCCGGTGACAGCGAAGACTTGCATGTCGGCGCCGGCCGCCTGCTGTAGTGCCTCCTCGACCTTGCCGTGAGGGACCATTTCGCCGCCGATTTTGGAGAAGCGTGACAGCCGGTCGGTGATGGTCAAGAACCCGTCTTCATCCAACTTGGCAATGTCGCCCGTAATGTACCAGCCATCGCGGATCGCGCCGGCTGTCAGGTCTTCACGTCCCAGGTACCCCTGCATCACATTGGGCCCTTTGACCAGCAGCATGCCGGGGGTGTCGGCAGGCAATGGGGCGAAGCTGTCGGGATCGACGATCTGCACGGATACGCCCGGCAGCGGTTGGCCCACCGTCCCTCTCCGCGAAGCGGGTTGGAAGAATCCGGCAGCCCGGAAGTCCGGACAGTTGACGGCGATAACGGGGGCGCATTCGGTGACGCCGTATCCTTCGACCGGTGCGATGCCAAAGTGATCTTCAAAGGCCTGTGCGAGCCGGGCCGGAAGCTTCTCAGCCCCGGTGACTACCACGCGCAGAGAGCTGAATTGTTCCGGGGTGCAACGGCGTTGATAGAGCTGGAGAAACGTCGGTGTCGTGACCAGAAAGGTGAGGCGATAGCGCTGAACCAAGTCGCCGATAGCGGTCGCATCCAGGGGCGAGGGATGAAACACGATGCTCTGTCCGTTCAACGTCACCAGCCAGAAGACGAGATAGCCGAACGAATGGAAAAACGGGAGAATGCCGAGCACCCGCTCATCCTGGTAGAGATGGAGGACCTGGCTCGCGCCCTGCACATTGGCATCCACATTGAAATGGGAGAGCATCACGCCCTTGGGGTCCCCGGTGCTCCCGCTGCTGAAAATAATGGTGGCGAGATCGTCCATAGTCAGCGGCTGCGTCTGGCCGCAGGCCCGTTCGATCACCCGGGTGGGGGCGCAGAAGGCCAGGAGAGCGGCGGTGAGTTTTTGCCCTGTGCCGATGGCACGGGCGACATCTTCCAGCCACACGATCGACGGTCCCTCAGGCAACTCCAGCTTGGCCTTCTCGACAAACGTTCGGCTGGTGACGATTGTGCGAAGGCCGGCAAGCCTTACGGCGGCTTCGAGTCCCGATTTGCCCACGGTATAGTTCAAATTCACGCTGGTTTTCCCGCAGAGCAGCGCAGCCACGTTGAGCAGGGCGCCGGCCACAGTCGGCGGGAGGAGGATGCCGACGTGACGTTGATCATCCCAATGCCGTCGAAGCGTTCTCGCGAGGACGATGGAGCCGATCAGGGCCTGGAGCGATGACACGTGCGGCCGGGTCTGGTCTGCCATGGCAAAGCGGAAAGGGTGCCGCCTCGCCGCATGGATGAATTCACGATGGAGTGTCCGGCGTCCTGATTTCCGCAGGTACCAGGCTTCCTCGCCGAGCCGGCGAATGGCGTGGCGGAGTTCGTACGCTGATGTATCGGAGGGGAGCGGTGCGCCAAACGATACGGTCAGCGGGTACGGGATGTGCGCAGGCCATTTCGTGAGGAACCGTCCTCGCTCGAAGCTGAAGATGCTGCCCCATACGCGGTCCAGGTGGATAGGAATCACGGGCACCGGACGTCCCTTGACGATCCGTTCAAATCCACGCCGGAAAGGCAGGAGCGTTCCGGTTCTGGAGATCTGGCCTTCGGGAAAAATGCAGACGATCTCGCCCTCGTCGAGCGCCTGTCCCGCGCTGCGCAGCGCGCGAAGAATATCGCGTGGGCTGCCGCCCGATGAAATCGGAATGACGCGCATCGTCGCCATGAGCCGTTTGAACAGGGGGTGCGAGGCATAGGCGGTATCGACAATGAATCGGATGGGGCGATCCACTGCGGCCATGAGCAACAATCCATCGACAAACGACATGTGGTTCGGCACCAGCAGCGCGCCCCCGGTGTGCGGGACATGGTGCTGGCCGACCAGACGGAGGCGATAGATGGTGTTGGTGAGGATCACCAGTGCCAAGCGGACGAGGGTGTCCGGCAACAACCAGATCGCCCACATCATCCCGGCCATGGTCATGGCCGCGGTGGCCACGAAAATCCCGGACGTTGAGAGTCCGACATTCGCCAGTGATCCACCGGCGAGCGAGCCGAACAGGATGCCGGTAAAAACACAGGTATTGGAAAAGGAGATGACGGCGCCGCGCCGGTCCGGCGGTGACTTCCATTGTAAGATCGCATTCAATGAGACAAAAATGAAGGCACTGGAAATGCCGAGCGTCCCCATTATCAGGAATGTACCCGTCAAGGGAGGTGTCAGGATGCCAAGGAAGAGGAGAGAGAGGAAGACACCGATCGCACCCAGCGGGATTAGTCCGTACTCGACTCGGTTTCGCGAAATACGACCGACCAGCATCGCACCGATCGCGATCCCGATCGACAAGACAGTGAGCGGGAGGCCCGATGCGGCATCAGACAGATGCAAGACGGCCTTGGCGTAGACGACGACGTTCTGCCCAAAGAGACTGGCGATCGTCCAAAAGAAGATTTCCATGGGAATGGCCATGCGCAACAGCGGCTCAGCGCGAATTGCTTCCCACGCGCAGCGGACTGTAGCGGACACGCCGCCGGTCGAACGGGCAGGTGGCACTTGGGGAATGGTGAGGGCTGTGCCAAGGCCAAGGACTGAGAGCGCAGTCAAAACGAGCGGGGCGAGCCAGGTTTGGTCTCCGGCGGTTTGCAAGAGGAACCCTCCGGCAGCTGTGCCCAGCAAGATCGCGGCGAAGGTCCACATTTCCAAAAGGCCGTTGCCGGCGGCAAGACGTTCATGGGGGATCAATTCAGGAAGGATGCCGTATTTCGACGGACTGAACAGCGCACTATGCACGCCCATGCCGAAGAGCACGATCAAGGGTAGTACACCACCCGAGGGAGTTAACCATAGGGTCACGGTGCCGGCCAGCATGAGCAGCACCTCAACGACTTTGATCGAGATGATGACCGTGCGTTTGCTGAGGCGATCGGCCAGCGTCCCGCCGACAAGAGACAGCAGGACCAGCGGCAAGGTGAAAATCATAAAGGCGATAGATGTGTGCGTCTGCGCTGCGGTTTCGAGTTCCGGGCCGGGTGTCATTCCGGCAGTCGCTTGCCGGATGGCCAGCAGGGCGACCATCAGTTTCCAGGCGTTGTCGTTGAACGCGCCGCAAAACTGGGCGACCAACAGGCCGCGGAGGGGATGAGCCAACGATGTGGACTGGGCTTCGGTGCTTGGAATACGGCCTCCTCTAAAACGGTCTGGTGCAGTGTGCCAGTCTTTGCGGTGTCAGGCAAATGCTTCTTGCAGTTGCTCGCGTAGCGAGGTGTGAGGGGTAAGTGGCGAGTGGCAAGTGGCAAGTGGTTCAGATCGAATGACGACACAAAACCAGACAGACCGAATAGACCAGATAGACCTTGTTCGCTGACAGCGCTGGTAGAGTTAGAGGTGTGCGATGGGTATGGTAAATGAAAAACAGCTGCCTGTGCCGAGGACGCTTTCGACCCGGATCGTGCCGCCGTGCAACTCAACGAGATTCTTGGCGATAGCCAGACCCAGCCCAGCCCCTCGCGCCTCTATGGGAGCGGACTCGCTCCAATAGAATTTATCGAAGATCTTGTCCAATTCATGGGGAGGAATTCCACTCCCGCTATCGATGACGCACAGTTCGACAGCGTTACCACGCAACTGGCCTTCGATTCGAATGGTTCCTCCGTGGGGGGTAAACTTGATCGCGTTATGGATCAGATTGATCAAGATCCGGCTGAGCTTGTCGGCGTCTCCTTGGACCATCGGCAGTGCGGGATGAGGGCTTGTGCGAAGGGTAATGGATTTCTGGCGAGCCGCTGCATGATAACTCTCTGCTATTTCTTCGGCCAGCTCAAGCAGCGGAACCGGTGCGAGATTCAATTCCATCCGGCCTGCTTCTATTTTGGAGAGATCCAAGAGCTCATTGATCATCCGGGTCAACCGGTCGATGTTGTGCTTGACCCGCTCCAGCGAGCGCGATTGCTTTTCGGTCAACGCGCCGGCGAGGCCGTCCAACAGATTTTCCACATACCCTTTGATCGAAGTCATGGGCGTCCGCAACTCGTGCGACACGACGGACACGAACGCCGACTTGAGACGATCCAACTCTTTCAATTTGTCGTTGGCGGTTTGTAGTTCGCTGGTTCGCTGCTGGACCCGCTGTTCCAGTGTCCGGTTGAGTTGTTCGAGCTCCCGGTACGCCTGTGTTACCGCGTGATCCCGATCTTTTAGTGATTCGGTCATCTGGCGGAAGACCATCGTCAATTGGCCCACCTCGTCATGCGTCGTCGGCGAGACCGATGCCGTCAGATCGCCGCCTGCCACCTGCTCGGCGACTCCGACCAGGCTTTTCAGCGGAGTCGTGATCCGACGTGTCAGCAGCACGGCTGCCAAGATACCACTGAAGATGACGGTGATCGTGATGAGGACGACGTTGCCGACGGTCCGGCTCAGAGATTGATTCATCTTTTCCCCGGTCAAGCCGATCCGGACGACGCCGTAGAGCCGGGCGGATGATTCGGGCTGCGGATCTTCCGTTTCCAAGGACAGCAGGGGAAACGGAGCCTTGTTCTCGCTTCCGCGTCCAACCGGTACGGCAAAGTCGTAAACCGGCTCACGCCGTCCACCGGCTTTGGCGATAAATGGCGTGATGGTCGTCTCGGTCGAGCCCATTCTAAAGAGTGATGTGGTGAGTGTCTGATCCGGATAGATCCCGCGCTTGCTCTTGATGGCCATTGGTGTGCCGTCAGGTCCGGTGAACACGACGTAGACGCTTTCTTCCACTTCCATGACCCCGTTGATCAGTTGTTCAAGGAGCACGCGGTCTTTGGCAACGAGGCCATACCGGGCGTTGTAGGCCAGGTTTTTGACCAGAATGCTGCCGGTCCCGATCAGCGACCGGGTCATGGAGTCGGATTGCTGCGCGATAAAGTACCAGCTGAGGCCAGAACAGACCGCGATAATGACCAGGCTGACGAAGAGGACGAATTTCGTTCTCAGACTGATAAATGCGGTGAGACGAACAGATTGGTCGCGGGTTGCCATGTTTACCACAGTCATCGCACTTCATCCGCCAGGTTCAGGACGCTTGGTGGGATCGTGATGCCAAGATAGTCGGCGGTTCCCTGGTTCAGCGCCATCCGGTGCTTTGGTAGAAACATTTTGGAGGAGGGGCCCGATGTGCCGGCGAGGATCGACTGTGCCAGATGGGCCGCCCCTCGTCCGACATCAGTTGAATCGATCCAGAAACTCATCAGCGCCCCTTTGCGCACGAATTCAGGATCGAATCCGATGACAGGCACATGCCGTTCAAATGCGGCGGACAACAGAAAGGAGAAGGACTCTTCGGTCAAGACCGTGCTGTCCGAGGTCAGCCAGAGCGCATCCACTTCGGAGAGGAGTTCCCGCAAGGCCATAGGGACCTGCTCCTCGGTTCGTACCTGCCGGTCGACAAATGTGATCCCGAGGTGCCGCGCCTGGTTCGCCGCGTCGCTGGAGAACGGAGGGGTTTTGTCGGGATCGTACAGGTAGCCGATCCGTTTGAGATTCGGCAGGACGGCGCGCAGGTGGGTGAGTTGCTGGCCGATCGGAAGAGTGGAGGCCACGCCGGCGATATTAGGGGCTTTGAGGTCATATTTTGCCGGATGCAGGACCATGCTGTGGATGATGGGGATGTCGAACAGTTCGAGCCGCGCCGCGATCGCGGCCTTCGATCCCACCGCCAGCACGAGATCCGCGCCGGACGCGCGTATTTTTGCGGCATAGTTCCGCCCGGCCTCTGCATCGCCCTTGAGATCGTATTCAATGAAGATGGTCTCGCGCGGCATGGAAGATTTGAAGCCGCTGATCGCCTGATTGTAGGGGGCGATATTGGCCGATTTGAGAATGGCGACTTCATGGGCTGGGACGGGGAGAGGCGACCAGGCCGTATGGAGCAGGGCAAGCAGGCACGCGGTACCGCACCGAAGGAGTGCAATGAGTGGAGCAGGGACGCGGGGTCGGCTGGGTGGATAGGGGATTTCCTGCATGGGACATCCCTTACAATTTGAGCGTCAGCCAGGCCATCACGCGTCGTTCCATTAGGTCGCCGAGCGGGTGTTCCTTATGGCTGTCGTCCAGCGCATTGAAGACCGACACCGCAGCCTCGGCCGACCGTCGGCGGCCGTCAGCCGTGTCGTGTTCCCAAAAGCGATAGCCGGCGCGGAAGTTGAGTAGTGTGTAGTCGCTGGCCCGAGTTCCCGGCGACCGCCCGAAGATATCGAATGACTGGGCCAGGGGGTAGGTTGCCGATCCGACGTAATGCAGCACGACCTCGCCGTTGATGCCGTTGTCCCATTCCCCACGCAATCCGGCGTTGAATTTTGACTGGGGTGCGCCGCGCCGACCGAGTCCCGCGATGTTTCTCTCGATTTCCTGGAAGGAGTAATTGGCAAAACTGGTCAGCCAGGAGGCGGCTTGAAACTCGATACCGGCTTCTCCCCCGTAGATGTCCGTCTTATCGCTGTTCACAGTGGTCGTCATGATGCTGGTCGACTCAAGGCTGATCAGGTTTGAGATGCGGTTGAAAAAGAGGTCGGCTCTGACCCGAATCCGGTGACGATAGAACCACCCCTGATAGCCGAGTTCGTAGGACACAATTTTCTCGGGATGAAGGTTGCGTGATCCAGTGATTGGATTGGATGTGGGAAAGAGCGGATTTGTGACAAGCGGGTTCAAACGGACATCTTCATAGGTCTCAAACAAGGTGGGAGGACGATACGCGACAGAGGCTTGCGCGCGCAGCGTGTGTCCGGGAATCGGGGTGTACAGGACGGCGAGACGAGGGCTATAGGTCGGATTGATCTGGGTATGGAGATCGTATCGGAATCCCCCGATGACATTCACCGAGGGCAGGACGGACCACTCGCCTTGGACGTACATGCCCAACCGGTTTTCTTTTCCAAAGCTGGAAATGCAGTTGCACGAAAACGTGTTGTGACGGTAGTTGAGGCCATAGGTTAATTGTCCCGATTCGCTGACCTTGATGGAGTGTTGGCCTTCGATATTGTAGGTGTTGCCTGAAAAGTTCAGATCGGACCGTCCTGCTGGATCCGTGACCGTGATGAACCGTTGCAAGAGAGGATGGGCGGAGGCGTCCACATCCGCGAAAAAGCCGTTCCAGTAGGTGCGGAGGAAGAACCCCTGGTTTTCATAGGAGAGGTTTGCGTATGGCAGTTTGACGCCGGAGGTCAGGAGGGAACTGCCGGAGCCGACCAGCGGCCCGTCGTGGGGATCCATATAGACGAGACCGCTTGAAACAGATGCTTTTGATTGGCCTGCTAGCGCATATTCGGTTTGGCTGTTGAATTTATAGGATCGAAAGGCCGCGGCATCGCGCGCGCGCCATTGATGATTCTGTTCATAGCCTCCCGAGACGCGGTACTTGAAATTCCCTTCTGCCCCGGCATGCACGGCCGCGGTTGAGACGGTGCCGATCTCCCCGCCGCCCACTTGCAGCGTGGTCCCCTCCATCTCTTTCGGGGACTTGGTGATGATGTTCACGACCCCGTCGAACGCATTAAAGCCGTACAGCGCCGCCACAGGTCCCTTGATCACCTCAATCTGCTTGATCTCAGGCAGGGTCACCGGCAGGCCTTTCCAGAAGATGAACCCTTGGACATCGATATAGACGGAGCGGCCGTCGATCAACACGAGCATCTTGTTGGCGAACAGTTGATTGTTGCCGCGCACACTGACGTTGAAGTCCGCTCCGGTCACCTGCATGACCTCAAGGCCGGGAATGCGGCGCAAGATGGTCGGGACATCGGGGGCACCCGATTGACGGATATCCTCGGCGGTAATGACATAGACATTGGAAGGCGCTTGGGAAATGGGTTGTTCCCGGCGGATTGCCGTGCTGACGGTTTCTTCTTCGATCAATGAAAACACATGGGGTGCATCCTTCGACTCCCGGGCCGGTTCCGGAGCGGCAACGGCAGGCACTGAAAAGCACATCAGCAGCAAGCCGAGTATGCCGGATGTGATAGGGCCGCCTGGCTGGGTATCGACAGTGGGATGACTGGAAGAGCAGCCGGTGTCCATCATGGCGCGATGCTCAAGGCGTTGCGAACCAGCGTTCCGCAATCTGTTTGATCTGGGATGTATCAAACGGTTTCAGGATGCATGTCTGTGCCCCGGCACTCATGGCCCGAAGGACTTGTTCCGGGGCGCTGGCTGCCGTGATGATGACAACTGGAATAGACGGGAGAAGGTCCCGAATGTGCCCCAACACCTCCAAGCCATCCATTCCCGGCATACGAAGGTCTAAGAAGATGCCGCTGGGTGTGATGCGCTCCAACGCCAGGATAGCAGCCCATCCATCCGCTGCCGTCTCTACCTCATAGCCATAGGATTGAAGGCGGTCTTGAAGGACTTGCCTGATATCCGGATCGTCGTCCACCACGAGAATGTGTTTCGGCATCACGCTGCCTTGAGATCGGCATGATCTGCGGGTCGGTGACCTGCCTGCCTTCCGCAGTGAACCTTCTGCAAGAGATGTGCGTGAGAAATGGTACGTCGTGCCACTATATCGCGCACCTGTCCTATTCAAAAAAGATACAGGTTGCGAACAAAACGATACACCTCATTCAGGAAGCATTGCAAACTAAATATATGAGTGTTGCTACTTGAAGGAGAAGTAGCCGCGCACCATGTGCAATGCAGGGTAGGGTGGTATTGGTGTTAGGGCATGTCTGTAGCATAAGAAGGGATCGGGTTGGTGCTCGGCATCAACAGGCGTGCTGTGCAGAACGGAGCTGCTGTATAAATCGACACCCGGGGCCGGCAAGAGCTGGAGAGATTGTGTGAACACGTCGGCAAGTGAGTGAGTCGGAGAGGCGAAGATTGACTCTGTAAGAGCTTCTCGACTTAGGTGAAAAACTTTACGCCATTCGGCCCATTGTCAGGTCCATGGTCTGGAGGGTAAAACCCTCTCCCAATCCGGCCTGGATGGGGCTGTTGCCGTAGGTGTGAGCAAGTGTTGGGCCAGGGTAGTGCCGGTAGTTTCAGTATTCATTCACCAAAACTCATTAACTAAAAGGAGGGTGTTGTGACCGTGAAGAAAGTATTTGCAATAGGCATGGTGTCGATGGCTGTGGTATTCGGAGTAACGGCTTTGTCGAGCAGCGCCGCACTGGCATTTCACCGGGCGGACCTGATCGAGTCGCTTCAAGAGATCGTGGTACAGCCGGACAGCATGCGGGGGAAGGGGCTGATGCGCGTGGATGTCATTGAGTACATCGGGTCCGAGGGCCCGGTGCATTCCTACACCCCGCCCATGAGCCACTAACGAAGGAGGCGAGCCTGGCCTGCATTGCTGCGGACGGTTCATCAGAATGCGGGCCAGCAATTGCAGTAGAAGTGTGTATGTGTTGAGGGAACAGTCAATGGCCGTGCCGGGCACAGGCTGAGGAGCCTGCTCGGCACGGATCAGTTGAACTCATGGTGTCGGCTCGAGGCACGCAGAAATCCAATCTTCATTGAGTGCATGGTTCACTGTCCTGATCATGTGCGGTCGGGAAGGCCGGATCTTTGTGCCGGCCGTGGGTTCAGGCAGGGAGACAGGAGGGCGGCGACGATGAGTGATGGGCTGTCGGAGCGAGAACAGGCTGTGTTGAGCTGGCTCAAGCAGGGCCTGTCGAATAAGGAAATTGGTCTGGCGCTTAGTATCAGTCCGCGGACGGTCCAAAAACATCTGCAGCGTATTTATCGGAATCTTGAGGTGCAGACCCGGGCCGAAGCGATCGTCCGAATCCACCGGCAGGCGAGGTATTCCAAAGGCATGAAGGCACGAGGAGCACGCGGCAAGGCGATATAAACGGATCGGTAGAGACGATCGACCGGCTGGATGGCAGGCTGCTGACAAAGTCCGTTCTGCCCTTTCTCAATATTTCCCCTCGCATCCCTCAAGTATTGTCGCCTGGGTTGGTCTTCGGCACCGGCAGTCCTTCCAATTCCATAATCCGCAATGCGTTGGTGGTCGGGCAGGAACTTATTTCGACAGCTTCTTGGACCTAGGACATCATATAGGCTATATATAGGCCATTCTCTATGTTGACGGGGGTGATGCATGGCAAGCACAACCAGACAGGCGAATTTTACGTTACCCGAGGATCTGCTTGATGAATTGAAACGGGCGGTTCCGAAAGGGGAACAAAGCAAGGTCGTGGGTGACGCGTTGCGTCATGAGTTGAAACGGATCAAGTTCAAACAATCCTTGCAACTCAGCTTTGGGGCGTGGATGAAGGCCGAGCATGCGGATCTTGCGAAAGGTGCCCGCAGGTTTGTCCGCTCGCTTCGGAAGTCGTCCCGCTTGAGGCGTGTGGGTGCTCAGTGACAAAGATTGTGTTGGATACGGATGTCCTCATCGACGTGCTCAGAGGGCGGGAAGCTGTCAGGGCCTTTCTTGAAGATGCGGCTGATCGATTTGTTCCCTGCTGTTCCGTCATTTCGGTGGCGGAACTTTTCGTGGGGATGTATCCGGAGGAGGAGCGGGCCACGCGTGCGCTGCTGGACGGGTTGGTGATACTTCCCGTGACGCAAGACATGGCTGAGGTCGCGGGGCGTTTCAAACGCAGAACGAAAACCCGGCGCCTCGAGTTAGCGGATTGCTTGATCGCCGCGACGGCCTTTGTCGAAGGCGCGACCTTGGCGACCGGCAATGTAAAAGATTATCCCATGCACGACATCACGGTGGTAAAGGCGCGATAGCGTCTTTCCCTCACGCACATTCCTTGGTACGCCACGTAACCAATTCAGAACGTCCTACGATGGCCTGTTGTCATCCGGCCTCGGCACCGGCAGGCCTTCCAATTCCATGATCCGCAGCGCATTGGTGGTCGGGCAGGGGCCGGGGCGGAGCGTGTAATCGAATTGCAGCGCGCCGGCGGCGACGGTTTCCTGAAAGTGCGCATTGGTGAGCTGTGGAACCGTCTTGTCGAGGTCTGTGAGTTCGAGGTCATGGGTTGTGACGAGGCCCAGCCCGTTGCCTCTGGCCAGTTCCATGATGAATGTGCGGCTGCCGATCAGGCGTTCGCGATTGTTCGTGCCCTTGAAAATCTCGTCGATCAGGAACAGCGCAGGGGGCGCGGTCCGGTCCTGGGTCGCGTCGAGGATCGTCTTGAGCCGTTTGACTTCGGCGTAGAAAAACGACAGGCCCGCATCCAGCGAGTCGTCGACGCGGATGCAACAGGTCAGACGGCTCCAACTCCAGGTGAACGATGTGGCGCACACCGGGCCGCCGGCTTGCGCGAGGCACAGATTGATGCCGATTGTACGCAGGAACGTGCTCTTGCCGGACATGTTTGAGCCGGTGATGAGATGGATCGAACCGAGCTTGTCCAAACGGACATCGTTGGCCACGCGAGCGCTGGCAGGCAGCAGCGGATGCCCAAGCCGGTTGGCGCGGATGGCGACGTTCGCCCCGTTGTGTTGGGGGGACCGTTCAAGCGGTTCGGGCCAGGCATAGTGGGGATGGAGATAGGCAAAGTTCGCCAAGGCCGACGCCGCTTCGATGTCGGCCAAACAGTCGAGCCAGAGCGGCAGATGGTCTTTGATGGATTGCTGCACGTGAATCAGCCGCCGGGTGAACCACAGATCCCAGGGGCCGAGTGCATTGAGGCCCAGATGCAACAGGGGATTGGCCTTCACGCTGATGGCGTGCAGGGTTCTTGCCGCGTGCGCCAGGTGAAGCGAAGGCCGGGCGGTGCTGCGCATCAGCGGCGCGCAGGTGTCGGCCAAGGCGGGCGTGGTCTTATTGGCATGCCGTTCCAGACGGCGCAAGACGGTTCCCAGCCGTTCCATTTCATGATGGAGTCCCACCGCATGTTCGAGCAGGTGTTCGCCCTGGTCGGTCATGAAATAGATCACCGCATACGCGCCAAACGAGAACATCCAATAGCCGGGGAGCGCTCCGAGCAGCGCGCCGAAGCCCAGCACCGCCGTGGACAGCGCCAGGATGATTTGGACGACGAGAGTCACGTTCAGCCGAGGGAATCCGACCGGATGTTGGACAACCGCGGCCAAGCGGCGGCCGTTAATCTCTTCCTCACCGGCCAGTCGTGCGTGGAGGGTAAGGCGGTCGCGAAAGAGCGGGCGGGTCGCCAATTCCTGCACCAGTCGTCGCCGGCGGGACCAGACCTCATGCGCCGGCGGCTGATCGAGCAGCCACGCAGCCAGTCGCGCGCGGCCATGGTCGGAGACGGTTGTGTCGAGGAGGTGGAGCAGGGAGTGGGGCCCGGTCAGATCAAGATCTTTGGCATAGACATGCGCTGCGGGCGCCTCGGATGGCCGCGGAGGAATATCGGACCAGTTCAATGTGATCCTGGCAATGTGAGCGGCTTTGATGCCCTTCCATAAGCGGAGCCGGTGAATCCGGTGCTCAAGCCTGTTATGATACGCGGCCACGGCGAGGAACAAGCCCGCAAAGCAGGCCAGCGCTGAGTTGCCCGCGATGTACCAGCCGGATTTATAGAGTGCGATGGAGCAGCCGAGGCCGGCGAGGAAAATGGCCAGGCGACACAGTGTGAAACGAGAGCTGGTGTTCGTCCCCCGCTGGATGAGGCGGTCGATTCGTATGAGCATCCGCTGCAGTTGTGCCGCGCGCGCGGCAGGTAATAGATTGGCCATGATGTCATCGACCTTACTGGGAACCGCGTGATGCCGTCAACGATTTCCGACTGGGTGGACGTGCGGATTGTGTCGCGCCTTGATGCCGGGGAGGTGCTGGGATTACTTGACGATCCAACGGCACAGGGGGGCTGGCAAGAAGGCGAGACCGTGCATCTCTACTGGCCCAGTGAGATCTGGTCGCCCGATCATCTGCTGAAGCTACGACAGATTCTCCGGCAACTCGACGGAGTGAACGAACCGGAGATTCAGGTCCATGCACTGCCGCATCAGGACTGGAATCAGCTGTGGGCGCAGTCGGTGAAACCCTTATGGATCGGCAAACGGATGGTGATCCGTCCCAGTTGGGAGGGGGTGACCTTGGGGGCCGGGCAATTCGAGATCATCCTCGATCCCAAGCAAGCCTTCGGCACCGGCCACCATGCAACGACCCGGATGTTGCTCGAATGGCTGGAGGAGATTGTCCAAGGGGGCGAGTCAGTACTGGATATCGGGACCGGCAGCGGGATTTTGGCAATGGCCGCGCTTCGATTGGGTGCCGGTCGGGCGGTCGGTATCGATTACGATCCGGTTGCCATTGAATGCGCACAGGAGTATGCCCGACTCAATCGATTCGGTTCAGAGCTGTCGTTACACTGTGGCCGGCTGGACGAACTTCAGGGAGAGACGTCATTCGACCTGGTCCTCGCAAATTTGGATCGGCAAACCCTGCTGAGCGTGGCGGACAGATTGACAGGCTGTACAAGGAACAGAGTGCTGGTCTCCGGGCTGTTGCTGAATCAGCGGGAGGAGATCGTGGCCGCATTCGCAGCGGAGGGTCTGTATCCATGCCGGCAGCGGGAACAGGATGGTTGGCTCGCGATGGAATTTCTGCGTACACAGTCTTGTGAAGGAGTAGAAGGATGAACGCCGGACGGCCTCCGTATCCGCATGTGCACCAAATCAGCGTCTCGGACGGAGGCGTGCCGAAACGCCCTGTGTTCGAGGTGAAAGTCGGGAAGGACGGTGTGGAGGGGGATCGGCAGGAGAATTTGAAGTTTCATGGCGGACCTGACCGCGCGGTCTGTCTCTATTCCCTCGAATTGATCGAACGACTGCAGGACGAAGGCCATTCAATCGACGCGGGATTGTCCGGCGAAAATTTGACGATTGCGGGGTTGGACTGGGATTTGGTGAAACCGGGCATCGTGTTGTCCGTTGGGCCAGAGCTTCAGCTTGAAGTGACCAGCTACACCTCGCCGTGCAGCAAGAATGCGTCGTGGTTTCGAGAGGGAGACTTTTCCCGGGTTTCACAGAAAGTGAATCCCGGTTGGAGCCGTGTCTATGCAAAGGTACTGCGCGAAGGCGTGGCCAGGCCGGGGGACGCCGTTGAGATAAAGAGCTGATAGCGTATGGCGTATAGCAGATGGCAGAGGCGATGCAGGAAGTGTCCTGATTCTTGTTCGTGCCATCAGCCATTCGCCATATGCTCTTGGAGCTAACCAATGGACCGGATACTTGAACCGGAATTGATGGACGATCCGTTGCAGGCGGAGGTCTACGCGCGCGCCGACTTCGCGGAAGAGAATCAAGGGTTCGTCGACCGGTTTCGCGAGTACTTTCCGGACTTCTCCGGAGGCCGCGTGCTGGACCTGGGGTGCGGCCCGGCCGATATCCCGATTCGGTTCGCCAGGCTGTATCCGGCCTGTCAGGTCGTCGGCATCGATGCCTCGGCCCCGATGATCCGGCTGGGTGAGCAGGCAGTGAAGCAAGCCGGGCTTGCCGACCGCATCACGCTACGTTGCGAACGGATCGATGCAGTCCCCGGCGCCAGGATCGCCGATGCGGCGATGTCCAACAGCCTGCTGCATCATCTGTCGAATCCGTTGCAGTTTTGGAACAAGCTGCGGTTGTTGGTGAAGCCCGGTTCACCGGTGCTGGTGATGGATTTGCTCCGGCCCGATTCGCCGGAAGAGGCGCAAGCCATCGTGGACCGGTATGCCGCAGGCGAGCCGGATATTTTACGCCGGGATTTTTACAATTCCCTGCTGGCCGCGTTCACCGAAGATGAAGTGACGACGCAGCTCGCCCGTATGAATCTCACCCGACTGTTGATCGATATTCCAGACGATCGCCACTGGGTAGTCGGTGGCGTCATTTATTGAGCAGGGCGGTGAAGGTGACTCCAACCTGAGCAGTGTGACGTGTGAATCCATCTCTAACAGGAAGCGGGGTGCGCGAGGGTATGTGGTTGAACGCTGTTGCCAAACGACTTCGAAATCGCTTCACAGTCATTGCGGTAGTGGTCTGTAGTGCCGTCATTCCGGTCGGGTGCGACAATCGCGAGACGATCCTCTCGATCGAAAAGCCCACGGAGGTGCTCAGCATAGAGCAGGCCCCGGCTTCTTCTGAAGCTGCGAACGCGAGTGTTCAGCCGGGGAAAGTCATTGCGATTCTGAAGGCAGGCGAAACGGCAAGGGCCATCGGCGTGTATCACGGCACGGACCATGATGCCTTCCACGTCAAGCTGCCGGACGGGACCGAGGGGCTCATTTTCGCCGGTGATACCTTCAAGGTCGTTTCTCGTTGAGGATTAAGAGCGTATAGCCGATAGCGTATGGCCTATGGCACAAGATCGGACTGGATGGTCATGCCATCGGCAGGTCATTTTCCTGTCCCGTGCCACATGCCATTAGCCATAAGCTCCCAGCCTCATTCCGCCATAGGCGTGTGGAGCCAATCGATGCTTCACGAGGAACGCGATACTTGAATATGGACGGTGACAGGCCTCACGCGCAGACGCGGGGAAGGGTGTCAGTCCCCCAGGTGTTCCGTCAGCCAATCGGCGATCACATTCGTCATCCGCGTAAAGTCTTCTCGCTTCGTAAATTGATGGTCGGCGCCGGGCAGCAGCTCCAGGTGTTTCTTCACGCGAAGCGCGTCATACAGGCGGCGGCTCTGGTGAAGAGGAACATGTTCATCCTGCTCTCCCTGCACGATGACGGTCGGGGCGGTGATCGATTTCGCCGGCTCGTAGGCAATCCGGCGTAGGCAGTCTTCGTAGAAGGCATAGCGAAGAGCGATCCGGTCCGTTCCACCCATGATATTGGGGATGGTATCGGTCGCTTGCCAGCGCGCCAGTTCTTCGTTCCCGAACCCCAACTGGAGTTCTTCCGCAAAATCGACCACGGGGCATTTCAGCGCAAGACAGGCCAGATCGGGCCGCTGCGCGGCGGTCAAAATCGAGACCAGCCCGCCGAAGCTCGAACCCATCAACCCGATCCGGCGATAGCCCTTGTGTTTGACATGGTCAAGCGCGGCCAGGGCTTGGCCTATCGCCAGCGTAGTGGTGATCTCTTCGAAAGGGCCGGGACTGTCTCCCTGCCCGAAGAAGTCGAAACGGAACGTGGCGATCCCCCGCTCGATCAACATGCGGGTTAGGGTGTTGTTGGTCGAGCTGGTTTTGGAGGAAAGAAACCCGTGGCACAACACGGCGATCCACTCTGTGCCGCCGTCCGGTGTGGTCAGGATGGAGGAGATCCGGTGGCCGAGAGCGTCATGAAACGAATCATGTGTGTCCACGGGGTGGGATTGTACCAGAACGGCGTTTCCGAAGTCGGCTGTCCGTGCCGGAGGATCGGAAGCGGAGTCTGTTCAAGGCCCTGGGCGTCGAGTGATGCACGGCATCGGCCCGTCAACGAGTCGTCAAAATAGATTCCAGATTGTGCTCCAGGTCGTTCACAACCACCCACTCGGTCGCGCCGGCCTTTCGTACCCGAGCTTCCCAGCGCGCCAGACGATCCAGGTAGAGCCGGGGGTCGGCGTTGTCCGTGCCGAGCTTGGTGACGTTGAGCGCGACAACGCGGAAGCCATCAAGGCTGATGGGGAAGTCCCGGATCGTGCCCTTGCCCAATTCTTCCTGCATGTCCGAGAAAATCACGATGGTCTTGATGCCGGACTTGGTCTCATTCAAGTATTCCGCGCCCTGAATCAAGCCGCCGGTGATATCGGTATAGGCGCTCCCCTTGATCTCTTTGGCAAACGTGTGAATTTTGTCCTTGAAGACACGTTTTTGCGAGGTGGCCTGCGAAGGGCGCTTGTCGAAGGTGACCTTGGCCACGATATCTTTTTCGGTGAAGCTGCGGCTCTCCACCTTGGCCACGGCCAGCGAGTCGCCCGGATTCAGAGTCGCCAACAGGTAGTTGACGATTTTCGCGGCTTTGCCCATCTCGTGGGCATAGGTGCCGGAGGTATCGACCAGCATATACACCCCGTGACTATGCATCCGGTTGTCGCTGCACGCGCCGGATGACACCATGCCGAACGACAAGGCTAAGATCATGAGAGACTTCTTCATGCCGCTCTCCTCTGTTTTGAAAACGCCGGCTCTTCCATCTCCACTGATGGACCGGTGCGCATCGTCAGCACCCAGCGCTCCACCATCAGCGGAACGACGATCGTGATGTCATAGGCCATTTCGAACACCTTGGCGAGGCGCTTGAACAGCAGGCCCAGGAATCTGAGCGTGACGCCGAGGCCACGCATGCCTTGCACCAGACACACGCCGACCACGGTGCGCATCGAATGGATCATGCTCTCAAAGGGGATGGCCACAAACGCCAGCGCGAAGGGCAACACAAAGCCCATGATCATTTGTCCGATCATGGGGATCCTGGTCAGCAGCCCGTCCGACGGGGCCGGAGCGATCGAGGCGAGGTCGCGCATCAGTGACGCTTTATCAGCGACCAGCATGTCGCGCATCAGCGCAAGAGACGATTCGATTGCGGCCAGAATCGTCAGAAACGCCAGCGAGGCAATCATCAATCGGCGTCGCATGCGGTCGTCCATGCTGGCGATCCTGGGAAACAATTGCGTAATGCGCAACGATTCGAGCAGGAACAACCCCATCGACGCTTCCATCAGAATGATGACCAGCGCGGCGACATCGGATGTCTTGAGATTGCTCATGAGGTAATCGCTGGCCCCGACCATTTCCGACATCGGCAAGGCGATCAATTTGTAGTTGATGAAGGCGCCGCCCAGCGCGATGACCATGACCAGCGACGAGATAGCCAGGTGGACGAACGAGGACATCGTCAAGGCGTGTTCGGTCTTGTTCTCCTTGGCGCGGATGCCCTCGAATTTTCCGATATGCACGTCGATTTGCTTGGCGTTGGTCTGAAGCGTGACCATCTTTTTGTCCATCTCGCCCATCAGTTTCTCGACCGTTCGCCAGGACGGCTGCATGGCATGTAAGATCTTGTGCCGCCCTTCGTAGGAGCGGCGGAACTCTGCGATGGTTTTGTCGTGGATCTTTTGAATGGACTTACTGATGTCTTCCAGTAATTTGCGGGGGATGTCTCCTCCCGACTTGATCTGTGCGACCGATTCGAGCGCCGTCACCCATTCCGGGGGAGGGGGCGGGACGACGCCACATTTGCGGTACTCGTCCTCCATGCGTGTCGCCTCTTCCAGCATTTTTCGCTGCAAGGCGGGAAACTCCTGCATGTCCTTGCGGAGGATATTCCCCACTCGCTCGAATTCCCGCTCAATGGTGACCGCTTCGCTTTCCTGCCCGTGAGCCAGCAAGACAGACTGATTGCGCAGCCCCATCTGGTCTGCGGCGAGGAAGAGCCACCGGGATACAAATCGCAGACTGTGGGACATCAGCGTGCACGTCGAATGGATGATCCCGTGCATCGGCTTGCGCGCGGCGTAGAGAAAGACCATCGCTATCAAGGCGAGTACGAGCACGGACAACGCGACGTGATCCGGCCAAAAGAGCCATGAATTCCAGTTCGTCATTACCGGAGCCTCCCTTTGCTCAAACTGCAGCGCATTCAGACTGTCTTCGTGATGTGCGACGTATGTCCTGTCCCGCCGCAAGCGGACCGGTATCACACACAGAGCAAGAAACAGGCTGAGAAATAAGGACCGGGTATTCTGAAAATACGGCAGGTTAGATGCGGCCAGCTGGACCAGAATTGTTCAGGAGGTGTAGGGAAAAGAGGGCGACTACGGCAAGGGCAAGGGGAAGAAGTGGCAACGGGTCACGCCACCGGTGACGAGGAATCTTTGGGTTGCAGGCTGAGCAGCAGGACAAGCTTGACGGAAAAGAGAATCAGGCTGCTGAGCAAAAGCCCAAAGCAAGTCCAGGTCATGGCGCGGATGTACGTCGAGCCCAGCGGGACATTCCAGGTGAGTGTTGCCAGGATGCCCAGCCCCATCGTCCCAAGGCTGAGCCCGCCGACTTGGATGGTGCGCCAGCGGTCCATGATCGTGGTGAGCCGATCAAGATAGGGCTCGCGCTTCTTGCTGTTGGGGATGCGGCTTGTGGCGAGGGTGAGAGGGATGACATACGAAAGCACGCCCATGCTCGTTTGCAGCATGAATCCCAACAGGGCCATATGGGTGTAAGCGATGAGGTGCAAGGTGCCAAAGGGCATCACCGGCTGGCCGGAGAGGCTGTTGACCCCCACCAGCATACCCAGCACGATGGTGAAGAGGAGAAAGAAGAGGCCGATGAACAGGTGGTCCGAGGCCGCAGTGCCGTTGTGTGGTGACCCCATCCAGGTTCGAAGCAGATTCACGGTATACAGTGTGCCTCCGGCAAAGAGGAGTCCTCCGGCCACAAGTTGGATGGTGACCGATGCGTTCAGAAATCCCCCGATGAGTGCCGCGATGCCCAGCAGCATGAGGATCACTGCCGGCTGCTTGAGCGTGGGGCTGGAGCCGGACGTATGTAGCACGGTCGGCAGCAGGAAGACGATCGCGCCGATGATGACCACGATCGCGAAGCCGAGCAGCCCGAGATGGATATGGGCAAGCCTCAGATGTCCGTACGATTCCGGCATGAGGCCGAAGGCGAGCATCTCGCCGAAGGCCAGTCCGCCGAACAGGGCAAGGAAGGCCACGACGTAATACCACTGGTTCCAATTCGATGGAGCACTGTGGCTCGATCGGGACCATGCGACACGGGCCATCCAGACACAGGCGACGCCGACGAGCACCCCGGCGGCGCCGACGATCTGATAGTGATGGAGCCAGAATCCTATCAGCATGGCGACTGTGCCGGTATTGAGCGCCAGAAAGGCTGGAAGTTGAGAGGCCTGTCTGGTTGAACCGGGTGGATGCGAGAGCGGCATCAGGGCAAGGAATCCGCCGAGGATCATCTGCGTCACGCCGCCGACTAGCGCGGCATGCACGTGGATTTGCCGAACCCATGAGGGGAGCGGGGCGCCGTGGACCAGGCCTATCAGGATAGCCAGGCCCAGGATCGACGCGAGCACGAGCCAGGTGAAACCCGTGAGGAGAAACAGCATCCGGGCCTCTTATCGCTCAAGGAAATAGAAGTGGTCTGTCGGGCCGTGCCCGTGGCCGATGGCCAGGCTATGGCGAATCGCTTCCGTGAGATAGGCCTTGGCGGTTTGTACGGCATCGCCGACCGGCTTGCCGAGCGCAAGATGCGCGGCAATGGCGGACGCGAAGGTGCAGCCGGTGCCGTGGGTATGCGGCGTGTCGATGAAGTCCCCCTTGAAGACGGTGAAGAACCGGCCGTCATACAACAGATCGGTAGCCCGCTCGGTGAGCAGATGGCCGCCCTTGATCAAGACATACTTGCACCCGAAACCGTGAATCACCTTCGCCGCTCGCCGCGCATCGGCCAACGACTTGATCTCGATGCCGGACAGTTGCTGGGCTTCATGCACGTTCGGCGTGACCACCAGGGCGAGCGGAAAGAGGCGCGTTTTCAAGACGTCGATCGCGTCCGGTTTCAAAAGGGAGTGGCCGCTCTTGGAAATCATCACCGGGTCAACGACGAGGTTGGCGAGGTTCTGAGGTTTCAACATCGCGGCCACCGTTTCGACGATGGCGGTGGAACCCAGCATGCCGGTCTTCACCGCGGCGACCTCGAAATCGTCGAAGACGGCGTCGATTTGGGAGGCGATGATCGCGGGCGGCAATTCAAAGACGTCCGTCACCTCTTCCGTATTCTGGGCCGTAATCGCCGTGATCACCGACATGGCAAAGACGCCGTTGGCGGACATGGCTTTGATATCAGCTTGAATTCCCGCGCCTCCGCCGGAGTCGGAGCCGGCGATGGTCAGAACTTGTTTGCGTGTATTTGGCATAGTGGACATCTGTCAGTGGTCCTGATTGTGGGGTGATTGATATATGGTGTCGTCCTGTGCGGCGCGGCTGAGATGGACTGAGCCCATTATACTCAGGACAGGGGAAGTGTCTAGCACACATTATTTATGACGCTTCGTCACCCATGTTCTGAGAGGCCGAGGCATATTTGTAACGGAATGTTGATGTCGTGAGGTGGGCATGCGGAACACTCTGCCAAATTCAGAATGTTCCTAAAGCGGCTACAGGTATGGATTACCGTGGCGTCAGCTCGCGCGCATGTGAGATTTCACGTTGCCCAACAGAACGGATTTGTGAAGCTTCCACTGTGATAACCGCGGCGGTCTTTCCTTCTAAGGTGGTGAATTCCACCTCGTACGCTTGCCCGTCACGATAGATATGCACAACAGTGCCGACATCACCAGCCACCAGCCCTTCACTGGGCACTGTGGTTCCCAGCACCACAAGGTCATGCTCTTTAATCATGATGGCAACTCCTAATCGAGTGGATAGGTCATTGGCCCTGTGAGTCTGGCCGGTATTCTCTTAGCCGGCCTTTGCTGTCACGCGTAATTTGACGTGAGCCTTTTTCTGAAGCGCGTGTACGATGCTGAAGAAGTTATCCGTGCTGGGGTTTCCACGCGGAGCCAACATTCGATGCAAGCTCTTGCTCGGTTTCTTCAGCGTCAGGGCCAGCTCTTCAAACCCGACAGTGGCATTGACGAGATCCCGGAGAATGGCTTTGCCTACGGCGGTGTCGCCTGCGAAATAGGCATTGAGCGCTTCCGTAAAGAGCGCTTCCCGAAAGCGAGGGTCCCGTTCCACACGCGCCGCGATCGTGTTTCTAAATTCCCTTGTGAGTCCCATAAATCCCTGCACTGCAAGGCAAGTAACGATTACGTTACCACTGCGGGTAGGTGGCGTACAATTAATTTATCCGGGGGGAGGGGGGGCGATTATTGAAAAGGAGGCAATCTATTTTGAGGTAGGAGGTCGAGCGTCAAGGTGTCGGGTTTGCCGTCGAAGTATTTGAGCAGGGCGTCTTTGAAGATGGTGTTGTTGGTGGCAGCAGTCAGAAACAAGGTCATACAGGACCGGAATTTGAGATAGTCGGGATATCCAAAGATCTCCTCAGCGCTGCGACCGTTCACATCCAGCACAAGCTGCGTACAAGCTCTGAGCCTGGGACCGAGGGTAGGGTTTTCCAGATAAGCCTTGGCCTCATCGAGCGAGCCAATAGCAAACTGCTGCGCCATTTCACTGTGACCAAGCCCGGCGATCTGCGGAAAGATAAACTTGAGCAAGGCGGCTACCGCATTTTGTTATTGCGCGAGATTAGCGGTAAGCGAACACGTCCATCTGAATCGATTTGATGGGTGTGGCCTCGCCGTGCACCATGCGTCGAACTCGTTCCGTGGCGTCTCGGCTGAATGCCGGTTCGCCGCAGTGAAGGCAGATGGTTGCAGGAATTTGTTCAACTCGTACGGGCTTCCCGTCGATATCAAACACTTCGTTTACCAGTTCCTGACGGCTCTCGGTTTTGCCGCATACATGACAGTGAAACATGGCTACCTCCGTCTGGCGTAATCATACCACTCTGCTGGGTCCGGCTCATAGATCGTAATAATCTTCACCAGGTCAGAGTCGACGTGGGAGATCTGGATATGTAGGGGACGGCCCGCTTCGGTGAACCCAAGCAAGAGACTGCTGGGTGCATACTTATCTTCAGGATAATCCTCAATGATGGAGGCTTGAGCTCCCGCCTGCTGGATTTCAACGTCGCTGATGTTGCGTTCGATTACGCGTTTAAAAGCGTGGCGGCTGAACTCGAACTTGCCGGTGGATAGTTGTCGGCGAATGTCGTCCAGCGTTTTCATCGGGTAGGGTGGCGCGACTATAGCGGAAGGCTTCGTTCAGCACAACACTATCGTGCGAGAGAAGGTATGGGCAGGGCTGACGATTGACGCTTCACGAGTAACGATTTACGCGTGGCAGGCAGGCGTGGCGGTTGCCGGGGTTGTTGGATTGCAAGACCTAGCCCGCATTCTTTCGCCCGCCTTGCTGCGCCAGGAGGTCGAGCGTCAAGGTGTCGGGCTTGCCGTCGAAGTACTTGAGCAGGGCGTCGTTGAAGAGGGCGTTATCGGTGGCAGCAATCAGAAACAAGGTCATGCAGGACCGGAATTTGAGATAGTCGGGATATCCGAAGATCTCTTCAGCACTGCGCCTCTCCATATCAAGAACCAGCTGCGTACAGGCTCTGAGCCTGGGGCCTAACACAGGGTGTTGGAGATAAGCCTTGGCCTCGTCGAGTGAGCTGATGGCGAACTGCTGTGCCATTCCACTATGACCAAGCCCGGCGATCTGCGGAAAGATAAACCAGATCCAGTGGCTGGACTTTCTCCCGGCCCGCAGCTCATCAAGGACTGTGTCATAGACGCGCTCTTGCGCGTCGAGAAAGCGGTGGCGGTTGTAGGCGTCGCACATAAGCTATCCGCAGTCTAGTAGATTATTCCAAGGAGGACATCGTGCCTGGCAATGTTTGGTTGGAAGACCCGACACTCTTTGCTGGGTCGGGCAGGCACAGAATTAAGTCCTTGCAAATATGACATGATATGGCATATTTACAAGGATGATAAAACGTTACGCAGAAACGGAATTGGTACAGCTTCTGGAGCAATTTCCGGCAGCCGCGATTTTAGGACCGCGCCAGATCGGCAAGACCACTCTGGCCCAACAGATTGCCGCCCGCACCAAACCTTCTCCTGTGTATCTCGACCTTGAAAATCCTATCGACCTCGCAAAACTCGATGACCCTGGCCAGTATTTTCAGACCCGCACCGATCGCTTGATCATTCTTGACGAAATACAGCACACGCCCGGGCTGTTTCAGGTTCTGCGTGGCGTCATCGACCGCCGCCGCCGGGCCGGACAGCAAGCCGGACAGTTTCTCATTCTGGGCTCAGCGTCGCGTGATCTGTTGAAGCAATCCTCGGAGTCTCTCGCCGGGCGCATTGCCTACAAGGAACTCACAGGCTTGACCGTGTCCGAGATCAAAAGCAAAGATCAGGAAACCCTCTGGCTGCGCGGCGGATTCCCCGATAGCTTTCTGGCTCATGATGATAGGGCCAGCATGCGCTGGCGAATGAATTTTATCAGCACCTATCTGGAGCGGGATGTGCCGCAACTGGGACCGCGTATCCCTGCCGTCACCTTGCGGCGACTATGGACCATGCTGGCCCACAGTCAGGGGGAGCAGGTCAATGTCGCTAAACTGGCAGGCGGGCTTGACGTGTCGGCCCATACGGCAAAGCGTTACATCGAATTGCTCGAAGATCTTCTGCTGGTAAGGACGCTGCGCCCCTGGGCGGGAAATATCAAAAAACGCCTGGTAAAAGCGCCAAAGGTTTACATTAGGGACAGCGGCATTGCCCACGCCCTGTTAAACCTGACGACGCTTGATGATGTACTAGGGCATCCCGTCGTAGGGGCAAGCTGGGAGGGGTTTGCGCTGGAGAATATACTGTCAGTCATGCCGGACGGGGCGACATCATGGTTTTACCGGACAGCGGCAGGCGCGGAGATCGATCTTGTGATCGAACAGGGATTGCGTCAACGGATAGCGATTGAGATCAAGCGGTCGCTCGCGCCATCCGTATCCAAAGGCTTCCATCTTGGGTGCGAGGATATTAAAGCCAAACACCGTTATATCGTCTATCCAGGTGCGGAAAAATATCCGATATCGAATGGCGTGATCGTGATGCCGCTGGTTGACATGATGACTGAACTTCTGGAAATTCTGGGCTGATCGACATACCAGCCGCCCAGCGTGTACAGCCTTACACCCGCCGTAACCTCAATCTACTGTCGGGGACTGGCTCCCGCCGCAGGCGAGGTGCCTGTCCCGATTCGGACGGGGACAGAGCCTACGCGCAGACGCGGGGAAGGGTGTCAGTCCCCGTGATCTCCGCACGCCCGTCTCGCCTGGCGTCTTGGCGGTTTCGCGACGACCGTCATGAATAATGCGGGCTAGCTTCACGCCGATCTCGGGAAACGAGTGTGAATGTGGCGGGCGGGGCAGCGCGCATGCTTCCTAGCACCGTGGCATGTTGTGCCGGGCCAGGATATCTAGCGTCAAGGTGTCGGGCTTGCCGTCGAAGTATTTGAGCAGGGCGTCGTTGAAGATGGTGTTGTCGGTGGTCGCGGTCAGAAACAAGGTCATGCAGGACCGGAATTTGAGATAGTCGGGATATCCGAAGATCTCCTCAGCGCTACGACCGTTCACATCCAGCACAAGCTGTGTACAGGCTCTGAGCCTGGGACCGAGGGTAGGGTGTTGCAGATAAGCCTTGGCCTCGTCGAGTGAGCCAATAGCAAACTGCTGCGCCATTTCACTGTGACCAAGCCCGGCGATCTGAGGAAAGATAAACCAGATCCAATGGCTGGACTTTCTCCCGGCCCGCAGCTCATTGAGGACTGTGTCATAGACGCCTTCTTGCGCGTCGAGAAAGCGTTGGAGGTTGTAGGCGTCGCACATAAGCTATCCGCAGTCTAGTAGATTTTTCCAAGGACGACATCGTGCCTGGCAATGTTTGGATTGCAAGACCTGACACTCTTTACTTCTTTTGAGCCTGGGACCTAAGACTGGGTGTTGCAGATAGGTCTTGGCCTCGTCGAGTGAGCCAATGGCGAACTGCTGCGCCATCGCACTGTGACCAAGCCCGGCGATCTGCGGAAAAATAAACCAGATCCAGTGGCTGGCCTTTCTCCCGGCCCGAAGCTCCTGGAGGACTGTGTCATAGACGCGCTCCTGCGCGTCGAGAAAGCGTTGGAGATTGAAAACGTCAGCCATGGGCTGTGTCCGTGACGCGATGTGGTTTCAGGTTACGTCGCACTCTTACAAAATTCAGAATGTCTCCGTATTTCTGCCCCAAGACAGTTGCTGATCCCACTGGTGTTGCGGGTGCGGATGCCCCTTTTACAATGAGGGCCAGAGTTCGGCAATAGCTTTGGTAAGATCCGTCCCTCTCTGAAGAATCGAACGTTCATCCCATTGGCTATAGTTCAAAATATCCTTCGTTAACTCAATCTCACTCTTTGCAAAATACAGCGTCCTTTTCTCCGTAAAACTTTTCCTTTGAGCCTTGTGATTGAGCTTTTCGCCTAGAATAGTTAAGTTTCCAATATGCCAGGTCAGCGGCTCCAAACTAGCAGCATTAGGCCAGGCTGCTGACGTGGGATTTTGAGGAAATACGTGCTCTAGGTTGGCTTTATCCATGCCAATCTCTCCGGTTGTTGATTGTTTGCTGTTCGCCAATTTCGCCATTAACCAGACAGCATCTGGCCGCTCTAGTACCAGATCTTTGGCGCCTTGAAGTACGGCTGTATCGTCAACATTTAGTTCTGCCAACTTTTCTTTGGCAGCTTGAAGCTGTTTCCAGCTTGGTTCACCAGAATCAGCGTGGTGGCGAATCAAGCGAGCTGCTTCAAAGAACCGTGTTTCAAGGTCTAAAGGATTTTGATTGGTCACAATTACATATCGAATATGAGTAGTGATTATCGCAACTAGAAGTTTTTCAAAGTCACCACCGGAAAGACAGAGGGGGCTCCGGAAAATCGGACAGTGTGGTAAGTGGTAGCCTGGCTTCACCAACGCCACCGCGAGGTGGCCTACGAGAGGAGCGAGGCAATGAAACGCACGAGACGGAATCACGGA
>JALHMZ010000018.1 GCA_022843785.1 Nitrospira sp. | reverse complement strand
ACTCATCATGACTCTGTCCTCTCCGACCATCCCACCCTCCTTTTGAGAGCGAACAGTCTATCAACGATGAGGACATTTCTATTCTGCTGAAACCGGACATTGTCATTTTGGGATTACAGCTTGTGCTGACTACGTAGCATCCTTCGATGCGTTACGCGCTTGATGTGAGATCCTGCGCGAGCGAGGCTCTGACCCGCTCTCTGAATGACACGGCGATACGCAATTGTTCCAGATACTGTTCCAGCGTCTTCCCGCCCAAATCGACGTGGCGGGTGGCAAAGAACTCCCGGACATCCCGTTCCAGTTCCGGAGTCGCGAGGCTGACGATGCCGCCGCACATGCGGCGGACGCCCTGTTTCGGGAACAACTGATCCATCTTCTCCCAATTCGTCTTCACGAAATCCCATGCGATCTCGCGGTTATACACATTGCCCAGGCAGGCACCGACGATGAAGGGCGCATCCTGTGTGCGGATCTCTCCATCGATCGTGCGGGCCAAGGTGCGCGCCAGCAATGCGGGGGACTGAAAGGCGGCGAGTGAAAAGAGATAGCGCCGCTCCTCTTGCGGAGTCGCCGCTTTTTTATAGCGTTCGGAGAACTCTTCGTAGCGCGCCTCGCCGCCGGTATGGGCGAGGACCGCGACCAGCGCCGGCACGATGTTGGGATCGACGGCAGCCGAATCAGTCCGGTATTGTGCATAGCGAACCAGGGCCTGTTCTTGAATCGCCGGATCGTTGCCCCATTTACCCAATGCAGCGAGCAACTCCCCGCGCAACTGACTGAGCAGCACATTCTCCCCTGATCCCGGTTCCCATCCCAATTCCCGGACAGCCGGAGCCACGAGGGTCCTGACGAAGGTTTCAAGTACGTGCCGCTCCTCCACCGCAATGATCCGATTTAAAAAGGACAGGGAGTCGAGCAGCACGGCCCAGACATTCTTGTCCCGTTCCTGCGTGAAATGTCGAGTGAGCCGCAGATAGTCCGGAAGCGGCATCGCGCCGGAGAGCGTCGTCGCCCAGGCGTCGCTGACGAGGTTGAACCGTTCAGTCGGCGCGAGACGATCCAGCCCTGTCTCCAGCAATCGTTGGAGCAGGCGCGCGTCGTACTGGACCCGGTAGAACCCGTGCCCCCCCTCGTTGATGAGTACCTGCCGGACATCTGAGGGAAGAGGGATACGTGTCTGATGTCCTGTGAGGAGCAGCCTGCTATGCTCCGCTTTGTCCTTCGTCTCAATGCGAATCTGAACGGGTATGTGCCAATCCTGCGTGGAAGACCCGCCCGTTGGGAGATAGGCGAATCGCTGCTGCGTGAGAAGCAGGTCTGAGACTCCATCCAACTGAGCGCTCACAAGCGGATAGCCGGGCTGGAAGATCCACCCATCCATGAGTTCAGGCACCGGCTGCTTGGCGGCCTTCCCGAGTGACACCCACAGATCCTTCGTATCGGCATTCCCGTAGGCATGGGCGCGGAGATACTCCCGCACGCCGTCCCGGAAGGCCGTTGGTCCAATGTGCTGTTCCAGCATGCGCAGAACCGACGCGCCCTTTTCGTATGTCAGCACATCGAACATCGCATCGGCATCCTTAGGCGCATGAACCGGATATTCGATCGGCCTCGTGCTCCACAGTCCATCGACGGAAAAGGCCGCCGCCCGTGACACGCCGAATGTGTCCCAGCGCTTCCATTCCGGCTTCCAGGCGTCGACGGCCAGCATTTCCATGAAGGTGGCAAAGGCTTCATTGAGCCACAGTCCATTCCACCAGGACATCGTGACGAGATCGCCGAACCACATGTGCGCGTTCTCGTGGGCGACCACGTCGGCTACCCGTTCGAGTTCGCCGTGGGTCCCGGTGCGTTGATCGACCAGCAACGCGGTTTCCCGGAAAGTGATGGCCCCAAGATTTTCCATCGCGCCTGAGGCAAAATCAGGGATGGCGAGCAGGTCGAGCTTATCGCCGGGATACGGGATCCCGTAGTAGTCCTCAAAAAATGCGAGCGAGGCTTCGGCAATGTCCCGGCCGAATGGTGTCAACGGCTGCTTGCCTGGAACGGTCCAGAGCCGGAGCGGCGTCTTGCCGACGAACCGTGGTTCAGTCGCGACCAGCTGCCCGACGATGAACGCCACCAGGTAGGTGGACATCTTCATGCTGTCCGCAAAGCGCAGGACTTTTTTGCCGGCCTCGACAGACTCCGAGACGACGGATGTATTCGACACGGCGGTCAAACCCGGATCGATGACCAACGTCGTCGCAAACACGGCTTTGAAATCCGGTTCATCCCAGCAAGGAAAGGCGCGGCGCGCATCCGTCGCTTCGAATTGCGTGGCCGCCATCGTCTGTGTCGTTCCTGATTGATCCTTATAGGTACTGCGATAGAAACCGCGCAACTTGTCGTTGAGGGTTCCTTGAAAGGTGAGGCGTAATGTCCATTCTCCCGGAACGAGCGCCTGTGCAAAGGCGACGCGACAACGCTGGAGCGGTTCATCCGCTTCGATCGATGTGGCCTGATGCGCACCCGTCGGACCGGCGATGTCGGCCTGGCTGATCGTCAGGTCAACCGCATTCATGACGATCGTAGTCGTCGGTTGAGTGATCGTCAGGATGACGACCGCCTTGCCGGTAAAGGTCGCGCGGGCAAGGTCCGGCTCCAACCGCAATTCATATCTGGTCGGGATGACATGCCGTGGGAGCCGATAGGGATTGGTGTTGCCGGAGGTATCATCAAGATTCATGTCTTCCCCTTGAGGTCTGGTAGTTGTGGAAGCCGTTGCACATTCAGATGGGATGATTGTATACGCGATCGGGGCTATCAGAAGAAAGCGAGCCCGTCTACTCAGTTCCTGGAAAAGTTCTCGTCTGCCGAGCATGTGCTCAGGCCTGAGAGGCATGGAGGATGTGAACACCTTGGGGGGTACCGACGACCAGGATATTCGTTCGACCGACAAAAATCCCCGTTTCTACGACACCGGGAATGCGGTTCAACGCTATTTCCAGTTCGCCCGGCTGACTGATGCGGTCGATATGCACATCGACGATCACGTTCCCCGATTCAGTTTTAAACGGGACTCCGTGACGTTCCCTGAGCACCACGCGGCTCCCTGTGAGCGCTTCTATGTCACGCGCCGTGCTGCCCCATCCAAACGGGATGACTTCGATCGGCAGCGGAAATGATCCTCCAAGCACCGGGACTTGTTTGGTGTGATCGACCACGACAATAAATTGTTTCGAAGACGCCGCCACGATCTTTTCCTTGAGGAGCGCTCCCCCGCCACCTTTGATCAAATTGAAATGAGGATCGACTTGATCGGCACCGTCGATCGCGACATCGATCTCCCATCGATTCTCTGCATCAATGAGAGGAATGCCGGCCTGCCTGGCGAGATCAGCGGTTTCTTGCGATGTCGGCACCCCTCGCAGCTTCATGCCTGCGCGCACCTTATCGCCCAGCGCCATGATCATATGTTTCGCGGTCGATCCGGTCCCCAGTCCGACGACCATGCCCGCGCGCACGAATTCGATGGCCTGTAAGGCTGCTGCTTTCTTGAGCTGATCGAGATCGACAGATGTCATGGTGTAGGGGCGAGCGAGAGAGCCGCTGCGACGGACGCCGCACCAAGTAGTGCGGTCTGTTGGTTCATGATCACTTTTACCGGCATCTGAGTCATGAGGCGCTTGTACCGACCCTTGTTCGTGAATGCTTTCATGAATGTGCCATCCTGAAGTTTCGTGATGAGTTTCGGGGCGATCCCGCCGCCCACATAGACTCCATCCAGAGCAAGCGCCTTCAAGGCCAGGTTTCCGGCTTCAGCACCATAGATGGTGGCAAACAGATCCAGCGCTTGCTTGGCAATGTCCGCCTGCCCCTTCAAACCGGCTTCAGCGATTTCTGCGGCTGGATTCCCGGCCTTGACCTTTTCCGCCAGCCATGTGGGCTCATTCTTTTTGGTGTCGCGCAGGAACTCATACACGGCATGCAACCCGGGACCAGACAAGATGCGCTCATAGCTCACATGGAGGTATTGGCCTCGTAAATAACGAAGCAGCTCGATTTCCTGGTCATTGTTCGGGGCGAAATCCGCATGGCCTCCCTCTGAGGGCATCGGCCTGTAGGATTTCCCGTCCCAAAAAAGAATGGCTTCTCCTAATCCCGTACCCGCAGCGATGAGTGCGAGGGCTTGCCGTTTTTTAGGCGGGTTCCCGGCATTTAACACCTCCAGCTCGTCTAGCCGGAGCCATGCGATGCCATAGGCGGTCGACTCAAGATCATTGAGCAGCTGGACACGGGGAATATTGAACTGCTTGGCAATCTTCGCACCATCGACCACCCACGGCAAGTTGGTGGTCTGGCTATGATTGTCGATGACCGGTCCGGCGATGCCGAAGCAGGCAGCGGCAATTGTAACGCGCTCCGTCGATTGTTTTGTCTCATGTGCCACGTCGGTTTCCGCAGTCGCATCCCCGTCCATCGCAGTGGGCGGTGTCGGCGGCTCCAGAAATTCCTGGAGAATCTCTTCAAGAGAGCTGTAGTCGCGGCTATGGAATGATTCGAGACGAATCGGTTCGGTCCGCTCCCTGGTCCACTCATACAGAGCAAGGTTGGTCTTGGTTCCGCCGATATCGCCCGCAAGAATCATGTCTGGCCGTCACCCCGGATCTCATCATGGTGAAGGATTGTCAATCGTGCGGCCGCAGAGCGGTCCAACATCCACATCAGTCGCCCTGTTTCCGGGGCAACCAGCGCAGCCGGAAGCGCGCGATCTGCCGCACTGTCCGGCTCCAGAATCGCGCGCACGATGCCGGCCTTGCTCGAACCTGCGACCAGAAACAGTACCACAGTCGCCCTATTGAGCACACCTAGTGTCATGGTCAGGCGCGATCCAATGTCTGTGGGCGCGTGACCGACTGTCACGGCCCGTCTCTGTTCTTGTAGCGCAGCTGTGCCTGGAAACAGCGAGGCCGTATGCCCGTCTTCTCCAAGGCCGAGAAGGATCAGGTCGATCCGGGGTGTTTCGGGAGCAACCGTATTGGTGAGTCGGCGTAGCGCCTCCTCGTATCGTTGTGCGGCAGTTTCAGGATCCGGGTGTTCCCCCTGGATTCGATAGATGTGATCAGGGGCGATGCCCGCTGGTTGAAACAACGCCGCCTGGGCCATGCGGAAATTACTGTCGGCATGCTCCGGTGGAACACAGCGTTCATCTCCGAACAGAAAACACATCTGCGGCCAATTGAATCGCGGCTTCCACTCCGGTGACACCATTGTCTGGTACAGAGTTTTCGGAGTCGAGCCGCCTGACAGCGCCAAGAGAAACCGGCCATGGGATCGAATGGCCTCTTCACTGACGGCATGGACGAGCGAGACCGCTGCATGAGCCCATGCATGGCCATCGGGTGCGATGCGGATGTCGGGAGTACCCACCATGTCAGCGTCGGGAAGTCCGTCGGCGATTCTTTGCAACGGTTCGCTGTCGTGATGGTCCGGATGGTGTAAGTGCCGTTGTCACGGCATCGACCGTCGCCGCTTGATTGTGCCCCAACTGGATACGGATGGCCTGGCGATGATGGGCGCGAAGCGATTCCACATCCCCTGCGGCCTGCGCATGGGCCAATGTTCCGAACGAAAACGACTTACCCGGGATCGCCAGATCCGGGGTCATACGATCGACGAGTTCAAGAAAGAGACCGGTATCGGGTCCGCCTTTATGCAGTTGTCCGGTCGAATGCAGGTAGCGAGGCCCGTACCCAAAAGTCGTGGTCACATGATGTTTCGTGATAAGGGTTCGGCGGAGACGTCGCACGGCGGCCTCAAACGGCCGCGACGGCGTCGTATAGGCTAAGACAGAGACATAGGCGCCGGCTCGAAGCTGGCTGGAGAGGTCCTGCGCCGCTTGTTTGGGAGTGCTGCCGGGTAATTCCGGTAGCCGTCCGGTTGATTGGACAATCCCGAGGACACGATTCGTGTTGTCTTTGCTCTCCTGGACGTTCGGCTGATCGAATGGATGGATGCCCAATACATGTCCGGCCACGGCTGTGGCAAATTCCCAGCGAAAGAACTCCGCCCCGAGGTCGTAACAATCTTGTAGCTCGAATCGGAGAACCGGATGTTGCGCGGTGCGGAGGGCTTGAACCTGCCGATCGAGGACGGCATTGTTCGCTCCCTTGAGACGCAAATGGACAAAGAACCGGTCCTTTCCATACGCGGACGGCGCCAGAACCGGTTCTTGTGCGACCGGTATGAGGCCGGTTCCCTCCTTGCCGGTGCTCTCGGCAAGCAGCTGTTCAACCCACAAGCCGAACGTGGCAAGGCCGGGGGAGGCGATGATCGTCACCTTGTCTCGTCCTGCCTTGGCAAGACTCCCCATCGCAGCGCCGAGATAGGCGCCGGGATTCATACCGATGTCCGCCTGTCCCCGGCACCGCTCCGCCATACCGGCCGCCCGGTCCAAGAGGCGAGTAATATCAAGCCCAAGAAGTGCCGCAGGCACGAGGCCGAACAGCGAGAGGACAGAATACCGCCCCCCGATATCAGGTGGATTGGAAAATGTCTGTCTGAACCCGTAATCCTGTGCCATCTTTTCCAATCCGGTTCCCGGATCCGTAATCGCAACAAATTGATCGCCGCCCCGGTTCATTTTTGCCCTGCCGACCAGCTTCCAGAAGTGGGCAAAGAGGGACATGACTTCGACAGTTCCCCCTGACTTGCTGGCGACAAGAAACAGCGTTCGGGATGGTGTAATAGCCCTGGTGACCTCTCGTACCCAGCCGGGTACGGTCGAGTCAAGCACCCATAGCCGTGGAGATCCTTTTTGCGGTTTGAACGACGTACGGAGTACTTCCGGCCCGAGACTGCTTCCGCCCATGCCCAGCAGCACGACATCGGTGATACGCATCTCCTGCGCCGCACGGACACATCGTTGGAGATTATCTAATTCTTGCCGCATGTGCTCGGGCAGGGCCAACCAGCCGAGACGGTCGGTGATCTCCTTCGGGTCCGGTTTCCACAGCCGGTGGTCTTTGGCCCATACCCGCTCAATAACCCGATGTTGGCTCAACGCCTCCAGCGCCGGACCGATTGTGGATTGGAATGAAGACGCCAGCTGATCTCGTGATGGAGTGGACATGGAATTTCCCTTCCACAAATGGGTTCGATGGGGCCGGGAGGAGTCGGCCCCGTATCTTAGGAGCCCGACATGAAAAAGACAATCTTGGGCCGACTCATACTCATCTATTTATCGGTCGGTCGGCGGATGACTAAAGCCATGCCGTCAACAGCCGACCAGGCCAGGGATCGGGCCTGCTCGGCGGAGACTTCCAATTGGAGATACGGGCTTTGTGGCACAGACTGAGCTGCTGGAAACGAATCGCTCCAATCTTTCGCATTTCTCCACCAGCGCTTCCCGTGGGCTCTGAGCCATTGAACCGGATTTTCTCCCGCCACAGGCGCCACATCAATGGTGAGTGTTGGAGCGTATGACAGCGTATAGTCCACGGGCATGTCAGCCAACGAAATGGGTTCTTGTTCAATAGAAGCAGTTGGATCAATCTTTCTCCTTATAACCGGCGGCCGCGTGATCAGGCGATAGGCGCCTTTCATATTCTGCACGGCCTTGGCCGACCACGAGACGACGGGGATTCGGTGCAGTTCGATGCCACGGCCCTTGATTTGAATCGTCTGTGTGACAAGGTCGATGAGCAGATAGGTCTGGGCACGAGCCGCCAGCTTCACTTCCTCTTCCAGCACACGCGTGGCTTCCTGGACTGCGCCAGCGTCGTTGAGATGGAGATCAGGAAACGCCTCAAGATCCCCGGCCTGACTCGGGGTGCCCGGCACAAGCAGTATGAAAAGGATCGCGCAGACTCTCATGAGGGGATGCAGGGCCGCAGACGAAGAGTGATTAGAAGATGATGATCGGTGTCCCAACTCGAGCGAACGTATAGACCCGCTTGAGATCGCCGTCATTCAGCCGGATACAGCCATGTGTGACATTCTTTCCCAGCAAGCGCGTATAGAGCGTACCATGGATGAAATATCCCTTCCCGAACCCTAGCGCGTACTCGCCGAGCACACCCTGTTCGACACGGTCAGCCGGGTTTTTAGGAATCTCTTCGCCTTCTTCGATAAATGCCCAGTCCGGCTTGACCCAGGCGGGATCGGTCAGTTTGGACTGCACGAGGAATTCTCCTCGCGGGGTATCGAACACCCATTGGTCGTTGCCTTCACCGGGTTTATCCAGAATGGTTCCGCTGCCTGTCGACGCAATGGCGTCGAGCACGACTTCCTGCCGGCGCTTCACATACAAATGGTTCCGGGCCGTATCGACGAGAATGTACGGTTGCTGCGGTTTGAGCCGGGAAAGCTGCGCGGACAACGCCTTGTACCGGGCTTGAAGACCGTGGAGATGACCATCACCCGCCGTGTCCGATGTGGAAAGCCTCTGTGGCTCGGAGGCTGGGAGCAAGGCCTGGCTGTTGGGCGGGACATCAGCCGCCAATAGTGCGATAAGGAGGAACGACGAAAAAGCGACTCGTACCGATATCATAATGACACTCAGGTTTCGTCTGTTCGACCCGCTAACTCCGCCAAGGCCAACGCAATCGAATTACGTCCGGTCAATGCGCCGACAATTGTCACCGGCGTGCCTGAGGATACTCGCGCAAAGAGTTCGGCCATGTGAGGATTCGCCAGCATGACGCACCCAAGCGTCTGCGCCATGAGCTCATTCTCCACACCATGGATTTCGATTTGGCCTCCGATATCCTTTGCCGAAGCAATTTTCCCCGATTGCTTGGCCAGCCGAAACCGCCGGCGATCTTCTGCATTGGGATAGTCCAACACGAGGGCGCGATAAAACTGCGTCTGCCCTGCACCGCGAGCCTCCGTCACCCGGTACCGTCCTTCCGGCGTGGCTCCATCTCCCTGAAATCGTTTCTCCCGAATGCCGTTGAATCCCAGCCGGACGGGATATGATAGCACTTTGCGTCCGCCCTTGTAGACGATTAATTCCCGGTCGGCCTTACTGACAACGATAGCCGTGGACTGGTGTGCCCTCGACCAGTCCACCGTTTGTTTGACCATGGCCTGCCAATGCCCGACCTGCTGGTCATCGGCATACCGGCCTAACTCCCGTATTAATGCGGTCGTCTGGATCCGGAGAGCCTGGCTGGCCTGCTCCGCAACCTGGATCGATCGCGCGTAGTCTCTTTGTTCTAAGAAGGAACGGGCTTGTTTCAGGAGCAAGTCTGTTTGGACAGGTTTTTCCCCCAACGCCACACGCCCGTTGATCGATTGGACATGCGACGCGATGGAGAGAAAGCGAGCTTCAAGACGGGTGAGTGTGGATTCTGCCGTCCGCCGTTGGGCGGCCTGCCGGTCATTCAGCCGGGCGACGGTGGTTCCACCCTCGCTATGAAGCCGTCTGAGTTCCTTCTCAATCTCGTTGGATTCCCACGGCCAGCGGATAAGATCATCATCGGCTTGCACGCGGGCTTTGAGCGAAACCCATTGCCTCGTAAAGTAGGCATACTCTTCAGGCGCTGCCTGGGGAGCCCCTATGGAAATCAAATCATGATCGATGGCATCGATGGCGGCGATCAGGTCGGGGGGAACAGCCGGAACACATCCGGTCACAAGAAGGACGCAGATGCTCCCGGCAATCTTAGCACGGTTGATATCCATCGCCGCCACGTCAAAACTCTACCTTACTTCTTCCTGGAAGGAGAAGATTTTCCCTTTCCGATCTTGGCCAATGCACTCTCTATTTCGTCTGACACGGCCCGGCTCTTGTCATTGATCGCCTTCGCTTGAGTCTGCGCAGCCGGGTAATCTTCTTTGTCAATCGCCAGCTGAACCTGATTGAGCGAAGCCTTGAGGGCTTCGGCGTCGTTCTTGATCCCCTCAACCGCCGCACGATCTTTTCCAACCGGCGCCCTGGCGACGAGTTTCAGAGTGGACGCGACGGCTTCTTGAGCAACCTGCTGAGCCTGGAGCGCTCCCGCTTTGGCTTCTTCTTTCTTCTTGGCCACCTCTGTTCTTACGCGCTGGCCTTCGGCTGCTGTCGATGCAGCCAGCTGTTCAACTTTGCCGTAGTCCCGAAAGAGGGCAAACTTCCCGTCCTGCTCACTCACCTCTTTCTTCAACGCATCGAGGGTGCCTTCAAGTTTCGCATACTCCTCAGCAGTGTAGGTGCCCGCTCCGCTCTGTTGCGCAGCCTTAACGGCCTGTTCTGCCGCCTCAATTTTTTCTGATGGCGGCTTCGTACATCCGGCTGCGATGAGAGTGGTAAGGGCTATGGGTACCAGTAGCTGTCTGATCTGCACCATGGTGTCATGTCCTCCATAAAAACTCGTTGTATTTTCGATGCCATTGCCCTACCGCGCGGAGCGCTGCAGGCAAATCCTTATCAAGCAGCAAGCTCGGTGCCAAGATAATATTTTCAAATATGACAAAAATGTCCATGGTGTCAATACTTTAGATTATACGCGACTTGGGGGCATATAGGTAAATTGTGGCAATCTGGTGCTACGGAGACAAAAGCGCCTCAAGGCAGAAGGGGATCAACAGAGGGATTTAATCGTGCTAATGAACAGAATCATAGAAGACTGTAAATTGACAGGTCGCAAAGCCGCTCCTATAATGCACCGTTCATTTAGAGTGGTCCGCTTTTTAATGATCGTGAGGGAGGAGCCCCGTGTCCTTTACATTTCAGCAGCCATCGAATCTCAAGAAGAAACGCGAGCACGGTTTCCGAAAGCGCATGAGCACGAAAAACGGGCGTCGGGTCCTGGCTCGTCGACGTGCGAAGGGACGGGCCCGGCTGACGGTCTAGCTCGCTACCGACGGCACTCTCGATGTTCTTCTGTGCATCTGCCGGTGATATCTCGCTGCCCTGGGATCGCATCTCCCTGTCAGAAGCCATCCCGACTCAGACCATCGAAGGACGGCGTGCAGCCGTGGGACGATCCTTTCGCGATGTCGAAGCCGCAAGGAGAACGCAGCATTTTCTTACGGGCCAGCCGGGATATTGAAACCGTCAAACGTCAAGGACGGCGAATTTCCACGGCTCTGTTTAATCTGTTGATGCACAGGATGGATGACGCGCCGAGCCGCGTCGGAATTATCGTCGGAAAACGCTTCGGTAATGCGGTCCGGAGAAATCGGGCAAAGCGGGTTTTTCGTGCGTTGGTGAGACAGCGGCACCAGGACTTGATTCCGGGCCAGGCCCTTCTGGTATTCCCGAAACGCGAAGCGCTGGCGCAGACGCACGAAGACCTGACCCGAATGTGGGATACGTCATTGCGGCGAGTTCATCTGATTCGACCAAAGGCAGATTGATATGCGGCAGCTGTGTCTCTGGATCATTCACGGGTACCGCTTTATGATTTCTCCCTTGCTTGGCCCGGCCTGCCGGTTCGAGCCCACGTGCTCTCGATACGCCTTGGATGCCGTGGATCGGTACGGTGCGTTCCACGGTCTTGGCCTGGCATTGGTCCGCCTGATGAAGTGCCATCCCTTCCATCCCGGGGGAGAAGACCCGGTCAAGTAGTGGTCATACACTCTAGGGGAAACACATCTTGTTCATGGAAAAGCGCGTCATTGTGTTCCTTGTGCTCTCACTCGTGATTATCTTCGGGTACGAGTACGCGCTCAAGGAACTGGGTCTGCTCCCTGATCCGCCTAAGCTTGAGGAACCGGCCCCGGTCACCGACACCACGCCATCAACGTCATCGGCTCCGCGCGAAATAACGCCTGCGAGCGCCTCTCCTACAAAACTCCCCTCCGACAAGGGTTCGCCGGATAAGGCCTCTTCTCTTGAACTCGTCAATACGGTCGGGGAGACGGTCGAGGTGGACACCGCTCTCTATCATGCAAAATTTACGTCCCGCGGGGCGGTGCTGACGAGCTGGGAGCTCAAGCGCTATCGCAGCAGCGCAGATAAGAATGCGCCACCGGTACAGATGGTCCGGCAAGGCGGAAAATTCGCCGGCCCATTGTCGATCAGAGCGGATGATTCACTCCTGTCGAAAGAAATCAATGACGGGAACTATCGGGTCACAAGAGACTTTACGATCCTGGACGACAAGAACCCCACCGGCCATCTGACCTTCACGTATGAAAACCTGTCATCCGGTGTTCGTATTGTTAAACAGCTGACGTTTCATGCAAACAGCTATCTGGTGGACGTGTCGCTGAATCAGAGCGGACTCTCCGGCTCGATGCAGGTTGGACTGGGCACGAATTTCGGCATTGTGGAATGGGGCGAGGGCTTTATCGGCTCGATCGGTCCTGTGGCGCTAGTGGATGGCAAAATCAAGTTGGACTTGCCCGATTCGGAAACGGAGCACAAGGGGTCCGTGAAATGGGCCGGCCTCCAGGATAAGTATTTTTTATCTGTGCTGATCCCGCAGGAAAGTCCAACCGTTTTGGTGAAAAAGGAAGGTGAGAAGCTGGCCTCGACATCGGTCCTTATCCCCATCGCTTCACCCGACACCCCAATCGAGTTTCAGCTCTTTGCCGGCCCCAAGGAATATGACGCGCTGCGAGCACTCGAGCTTGGCCTGGAAGATACCGTCGACTTCGGCTGGTTCATTTTTGGAAGTTGGGACATGGTTAAAATGGTGGCGAAGCCACTGTTTTATGTACTGCGCACGATCAACGATTACACCGGGAATTACGGAGCCTCGATCATTCTGCTGACCATCATGATCAAGCTGCTGTTCGTGCCCCTCCAGTACAAAAGCTATAAGTCGATGAAACAAATGGCCGGGATTCAACCGAAGGTCCTGGAGGTTCAGGAGAAGTTCAAAGAAGATCGTGAGCGCCTGAATAAGGAGCTCATCAAAGTGTATCGGGACCACAAGGTCAATCCGGTCGGCGGGTGTCTGCCGATGGTGCTCCAAATGCCGGTCTTTGTGGCGCTGTTCAACATACTGAACGTGGCCATCGATTTGCGGCAAGCACCACTGTGGTTATGGATTACCGACCTGTCGATCCAGGACCCCTTTTACGTCTTACCGATCATAATGGGCGGCAGCATGGTGATTCAGCAGAAGATCACCCCCACGGCGATGGATCCGACGCAAGCAAAGATGATGCTCTTGTTGCCGGTTTTCATGACCTTTCTTTTTATCAATTTTCCCGCCGGTCTCGTGCTGTATTGGTTGACCAATAATACGCTGACGATCGGACAGCAACTGGTCACGGATCGGTTTATCTTTAAGCGCCGCCCCCCGGTGCCGGTGGTTGCGGAAGCAACCGGGAAAAAGTAGCCCGACTGCTCTTTCGTTGTATCGCGGTTCCACATCCGATGTCGGCAGGGCTCGGACTGTCGCGTCTTTGCACCTATGGACGGAGTCCTTGAGGATACAATTTGTGCCATTGCGACTCCCGCGGGCGAGGGTGGGATCGGCATTATTCGCATTAGTGGTCCCGGGACACTGTCTGTTGCAGAGAAGATCGTCCGGCTTCGTTCCGGATTGCTGCTAAGCACGGTGTCTTCCCATACGTTGCATCTCGCCGATATTCTTCCCCCTGAGCTGCCCTCTCTATGCGACCCTCCTGCCACGCAACTGATACGGCCGGACCGAGACGTTATCGATGAGGCCCTCGTCGTCCTTATGAAAGGACCCCGTTCATTCACCGCCGAGGACGTGGTTGAAATTCATTGTCACGCCGGTCATGTGGTCCTTCGCCTAGTATGCGAAGCCTGCCTGACAGCAGGTGCCCGTTTGGCTGAGCCTGGAGAATTTACGAAGCGGGCGTTTCTGAATGGGCGTCTTGATCTGTCTCAGGCAGAGGCCGTACTCGATACGATCCGGGCAAAGTCTGAGGCCGGGCTGAAGATTGCGCAGCGTCATCTCCGGGGTGACTTGGGGCGGCAGGTTGAGCGGTTGCGAACACGTTTCGTCAGGCTGTTGGCACAGGTCGAGGCCGGTATCGATTTCGCTGAAGAAGATATCGCCTTCGTTGGACGGGAGGAGCTGCGCTCCGCGCTGGACGAAACCGGCCATGAGATCCGGACGATGCTGGAGACGTCACAGCGAGGGGTCAGGCTGCGGGAGGGCGCGC
This sequence comes from Nitrospira sp., assembly GCA_022843785.1. Lineage (GTDB taxonomy): Bacteria > Nitrospirota > Nitrospiria > Nitrospirales > Nitrospiraceae > Nitrospira_D. The sequence continues at coordinate 35,846 of JALHMZ010000018.1, read as the reverse complement.
GCGTGGTCATCTCGGGCCGCCCAAACGTTGGGAAATCTAGTCTATTGAATACTCTGCTTGGCGCAGACAGAGCGATCGTGACGGATATTCCTGGGACTACCCGTGATGTGATCGAAGAGTCTGTGGTGTGGGATGGTCTTCTGATCACCTTGGTGGACACCGCTGGTCTACGTGACACTGTCGATATCGTGGAGCAAGCAGGAATCAAGCGGGCTCATTCGGCCATGGAACAGGGCGACCTCGTCTTGCATGTCCTGGATGCGACTGAGCTGAATGAGCTGGATTTGAGCCAGACATGTTCGTTGCCCGCCCGCCATATGAGCCTCGTCGTCATTAACAAAAGTGATCTGGTCGACACTGATCGGATCACGCATCTATTCCGTCTGGCCGAAGAAGGCACGGGCTGCAAGGTACTAGTGATATCCGTACGAACAGGGGTGGGAATCGATGAGCTGAGAGAATCAATTCGCACATACTTGTTGCCGGCATCCTTGGAATCTACCGGCAGTATGATGATCACTAATGTACGCCATCGCCAGGCCCTGGAACGCGCGGAAACTTCAATTCAAGAGGCATTGGCTTCCGTTCGAAATGGAGTGGAACCGGAGTTTGTCGCAATCGACCTTCGGGGAGCGTCAGATGCGCTCGGAGAAGTGACCGGCGCAATCACCTCCGACGAGGTCTTGAATCAGATCTTTTCTGAATTCTGTATCGGGAAATAAGTAGGATTGGAGTCTATGAAATTCGATGTGATCGTGGTGGGCGGAGGTCATGCCGGATGCGAAGCGGCGCTCGCATCTGCGCGGATGGGCGCGACGACCTTGCTCTTGACGATGGAACGATCCCGTATTGCACAGATGTCTTGCAACCCCGCCGTCGGTGGGATTGCCAAGGGACATCTGGTCAAAGAGATCGACGCCCTCGGCGGTGAGATGGGGCGGAATACGGACCGGGCCGGCATTCAGTTTCGATTCATCAACACAAGCAAGGGGCCGGCGGTGCGAGCTCTGCGCGCCCAATGCGACAAGGCGCTCTACCGCTCAGCCATGCAGGACACGCTTGCGGGCGAACCGCAGCTGACCATTGCCGAGGGAACCGTGGATCGCCTGCTCACAGCCGGCGGTGCAGTGACGGGGATCGTCACGGGCTGCGGCCAGACGATCACCGCGAAAGCCGTCGTCTTGACATCAGGAACATTCCTTAAGGGACTTATCCATATCGGGCTCAACCATTTTCCGGCAGGACGCGCGGGAGAAGCCTCGGCGGAACACTTATCTGATTGCATGCGAGATCTTGGATTCGAAATTGGACGCTTGAAGACCGGGACGCCGCCACGCCTGGACAAAAATACGATCGATTTTTCAGTCATGATTCCGCAGCCGGGCGACGATCCACCTCCGCCCTTTTCCTATCGGACCAAGAAAATCGAGACCAGGCAGATCCTCTGCCATCTGACCTACACGAATCAGGACACGCATGACATAATCCGAGCAAACCTTGACCGCTCACCGCTCTACAGCGGCGTGATTGAATCCACAGGACCTCGGTACTGCCCATCCATTGAGGACAAGGTGGTGCGTTTCGCGGACAAGGAGCGGCACCAGATTTTCGTAGAGCCGGAAGGGCTCGATTCCATCGAATTCTATCCAAATGGTATCTCGACCAGCCTCCCGGTCGATGTTCAATCAGCTGTCCTCAAGACGATTCCTGGATTGCAACAGACCAAGATGCTCAAACCAGGCTATGCAATCGAATATGATTATTTCCCCCCCCGTCAACTCCATCAAACACTGGAAACAAAATTGGTCACAGGTCTGTACCATGCGGGACAGATTAATGGAACGTCCGGCTATGAAGAGGCAGCCGCGCAGGGTCTGATGGCAGGAGTCAATGCCGTTCTCAAGGTGAGAAATCAACCACCGCTGGTCCTGGATCGATCTCAAGCCTACATCGGGGTCCTGATTGATGATTTGATTACAAAAGATGCCTATGAGCCCTATCGGATGTTTACCTCGCGGGCGGAATATCGGTTGCTGCTTCGTCATAGCAATGCCGATCTACGACTAATGCAGATCGGCCATCATCTTGGATTAGTCGATGCCCCGGCTTATGAGAGACTCGTGGAGAAAAAGACAGCAATTGAAAACGAGGTCGTCCGGCTTAATCGTACACGGCCACGATTGACCGACTCTGTCCGTGCACGAACACATGATACTTATCTTCAAGATATTTCCCCTTCACAAACCCTTGCCCAGATTTTACGCAGACAGGAATCGACCTATCAGGACCTGCTACGTACGCTGGAAGTTGATGCCATTGAAGATATTGAAATCGCAGATGAAGTAGAGCTTCAAATCAAGTACGATGGCTACATCAAGCGCCAACTTCATCAGATTGGAAAATTCAAGAAATTCGAACAGCGATGCATCCCGCAGACTTTCAACTACGATCTGGTGTCCGGGTTCTCCCGCGAGGTACGGGAGAAACTGAAACGGGTGCGTCCTGAAACAATTGGACAGGCTTCAAGGATCTCCGGCGTCACGCCTGCTGCGATATCACTGCTCCTTGTTGCAGTGGAAAAATACCACCGCCAGCCTCCTCAGCAAGTGGTCCATTAGTAACGCCGAGTAATCCGTTCCAGACCACAGAACGTTTCTCTTGACCTGGCATACGTATTCACGTAATTGTTCCACGTGGAACAAATCTCCAATTTCTCCTCTATTTTTGAAAAATTCTCTGATCGAATCGGCATTCGTCTCCAGGCTGATCAAGTGAAACAATTCATGATCTACCTGGAACAGCTTCAAATCTGGAATCGATCAGTCAATTTAACCAGTATCACAGCGACCGAAGAAATTATCGTCAAGCATTTTGTCGATTCTCTTGCCGGGTTGACAGCAGAACCGATTACTCATGGGGCCCGCCTGGTCGATATCGGAACAGGGGCTGGATTTCCAGGTATTCCACTGAAAATTACCAGAAATGACTTGAATATCACGCTGATAGAGCCAGTCCAAAAGAAAATATCATTCCTCTATTTTATCGTCGGCCTTCTCCGCCTTGAAGGAGTCACCATTTTCTATGGGACCCTTGATCAGTTCATCCTCAAGAATGGACAAAACTCTCCATTCGACTACATGACCACGCGGGCGTTGAAATACGAGTCAGTGTTGCGAAGAGGGTCAAAACTCCTCACAACTGGCGGGAAGGCTATCATCTATTCATCCTGTCGAATTAATCCATTAGAGCTTGGGAATGGATGGTCTATTAATAAAGAACATGAATTTGACCTTCCCGTTGGTTTCGGTCATAGAGTGGTCTCTATTTTGTCACCCATATGAATAGTAGTGATGACGCATTGATGTTCCACGTGGAACATTTTCTATCATCTCGTTCGACCAGATCTTCAGAATCTGTTGAGAGAGGGGCCTAGAGCCACACTGCATATGAAAAAGATTATCGCAGTAGCCAATCAGAAGGGTGGGGTAGGAAAGACAACCACGACGATCAATCTTGCATCGGCGATTGCCCTGGAGGGAAAATCCGTCCTCTTAATCGATCTGGATCCCCAGGGAAATGCAACGAGCGGCCTTGGAATTGATCCGCGATCATTGAATAAAACAGTCTATAACTGCTTGATTAAAGATACAAAATGTGAATTTGTGAGAGTGAAAAGTGCCATCCATGGTCTCACGGTCCTTCCGGCTAATGCAGATCTTGCTGGAGCGGAAATAGAGCTCGTAAATGCCACCGGTCGAGAGGCTCATTTGAAAGATGTGATTGGAGAGATCGCTGAACAGTATGACATGATCTTTATCGATTGCCCGCCAGCGCTTGGGATTCTCACCGTCAATGCCCTAACAGCAGCCAATTCTGTACTCATCCCGGTTCAGTGCGAATATTATGCAATGGAGGGCCTCACCAGACTGTTAGGCAGTATTGAACGAGTGCGCCAATCCTTTAATCCTGATCTCCATATCGAAGGAATCGTCTTGACAATGTTTGATGCCCGCAATACATTGGCTCGCCAAGTTGCCGATCAAGTGCGTTCGCACTTCACGGAAAAGGTCTATCGCGCGGTTATCCCCCGCAATGTCGCGCTGGCAGAGGCTCCGAGTTATGGCCGGCCCGGCATATTGTATAACGCAGCATCAGCCGGTTCGCAGGCCTACGTTGCTCTAGCCAAGGAGTTTCTAACTAATGGAAAAGAAAGCGCTCGGTAGAGGACTCGATGCTCTCTTGCCGTCTGTGGCTGTAAACCAGCCGATTGAGGCCAGCGACGTACAGCACATACGAATTACTGACATCGTTCCCAACCGGTATCAGCCGCGGCATCATTTTGCTCCGGGAGAACTCGCTGAATTGGCAGCCTCTATCAAGGAGAGCGGTATCCTACAGCCCATCATGGTGCGCCGCAAAGGCGATGGGATCTTTGAGCTCATCGCCGGTGAGCGACGATGGCGCGCCTCAAAAGAAGCTGGTCTTGAAACAATCCAAGCTGTCGTCAGGAATTGTAGCGATCAAGAATCATTGCTGATCGCCTTGGTGGAAAATATACAACGAGCGGATTTGAATCCGATGGAAACGGCCCGTGCCTATTCACGGATGATAAACGAATTTGGACTCACGCAAGATGCCATTGCTCAGAAAGTTGGGCGCGACAGATCCTCGGTCGCCAACGCAGTGCGCCTGACACAGCTCCACCCGGAAGCGCAGAAACTCGTTGAGAACGGGACTCTCTCAGCCGGCCATGCAAAAGTTATCCTTGGTCTGGAGTCCCCTGAACAACAGATGCAAGTATCCACAATGGTGGTCTCTCATGGACTTTCCGTGCGAGAAACAGAAAAACTCGTTGAATCTTCACTAGTTAAGAAAAAGCGCGCTCGCAAGACCCAGGTAAGTTCTGAATGGAATGCGCTCGAGATTCAATTGCAGAAGAAACTCGGAACGAAAGTGCATCTCGTGCCTAGAGGGCAGGGTGGGACAATCGCGATTCAGTATTTCTCAGCACAGCAATTAGATGGTATCGTCGAGACTCTACTTTCAGAGTAGACCTCGCTCCATCTCAGTTGCATCGGGTACAATGGGAAAGGACTTACTTCTTGCTTTTCCATAAATTTCCGCTACATTTGCTACCTGAAGCGACCGATACAACTGCAACAGTATACACAAGCACTCGCTGCACTTAATTTGGCCGGACAGGATGAGGAGGAGATCCATATGTGGAAGCCTGAGAAGCAAGATGGTACAGAGGAAAATGGGCCGAGCCTCACGCCCACACGAGTTGAAACAAGAGAAGATGTCAGCGCCTTCATCGGGAAGGGTGTTGATTTCAAAGGTTCTATTTCCTACACGGGAACGGTACGAATCGATGGATCCCTTGATGGCGAGATCACGACCGATGGTGTCCTGCTGGTCGGGGAAGAGGCTGTCCTCAAAGCAAAAGTGACGGCAGGAACCCTAATCTGTAAGGGAAAGATCACCGGAGATATTCATATAAAAGAGAAGCTCAAACTGAGAGCTCCCGCTGTCATCAACGGGGGTGTGAAGACCCCCATGTTGTCGATCGAAGAAGGCGTACTCTTCAACGGCACACTCGAAATGACCCAAGCGGCTCGCGACACGCAACGAGAGCCGGCACTTCGGGCCATCACCCAGTCAGAGCAACCGTCCGTGAAGCGAGTCGCCGGCTAACGCCTGCTTGACGATAGTTGCGCACCTAGACATTAGTCACGGTGACGCGACCTCCTGCCGAGACACCTTGAAAACACGCCGCTATCAGGCGGCGTGAAAGGAGCAGACGATAGTTATGTGGGCCATGAGCGACAAGAGTGCTCAGGACAGCGTCGACAGTGAGAACTTTACTTTTCTCGGGAAAGGTGTCGATTTTAAGGGCGTCATTCATTTTGACGCAACGATACGCATTGACGGAAAAGCTGAAGGCGAAATCAGAACCACCGGAACCTTGATCGTGGGAGAACATGCGGTGATCAAAGGGATGGTATCCGCGAAAACAGTGATCACCAGTGGAAAAATCAACGGAACTGTCACCGCTGCCGAAAAGATTCAGATCCTGAAACCCGGCATACTCATCGGCGATATTCGCACCCCCGCCATTGCCATCGAAGACGGAGCCCATTTCCATGGAATGTGCGACATGGGCGCCCATAAATGGGTAGAGGAGGAACAGCCTGCACCTAATAAAAACGTCTACGATCTGACTTCCCATCGCGGGAAAATTCGTGCTTCTGACCTCTAGTCACATTCCTCATACCCCTCTGCTATGCGGTCATGAAGAATCCGGGCTAGCTCTTCTCACGGCCCTCTCTGTACAATAGCACTCTATGAGCCGTCAGACTGTTCTCCTCGGCATGAGTGGCGGAGTCGATAGCTCCGTCGCGGCAGCGTTGCTCGTTCGCCAGGGCTACGACGTGCACGGCGTCACGCTCCAGGTCTGGGAACATGAAGACGAAACCGTGGCCGCTTCAAAAAAGTGGCAGGAGCGGGGATGTTGCAAGATTGGGATCGCCAAACATGTCGCCAAGACGCTCGGCATCCCCTATGAAGTCATCGACAGCCGGGATACATTTCGAACAAAAGTCATCGAGGACTTTCTCCAGGGATATACCCATGGCATCACTCCCAATCCCTGCGTCCGCTGCAACGAACGAGTCAAGATCCAGGGTCTGATTGCTCTGGCTCAATCGAGGAACATTCCGTATGTCGCCACCGGTCATTATGTGCGGGTCCACCAACACGACGGATCTTGTACGCTCCATCGTTCCGTCGATTTAAAGAAAGACCAAAGCTACTTTCTCTATCGGCTCAATCCTATCTGGCTCTCACAACTTCTGTTTCCAGTGGGCGGCATGCAGAAGACAGAAGTATGGCAGGAAGCGGAGGCGCTCGGCCTCCCTGCTGATGAATTGAAGGAAAGTCAGGAGATTTGCTTTGTCAGTCACGGAGACTATCGAACCTTTATCGAAAGGGAGAACCCCCAGGCCAAGAAGCCGGGATCCTTTGTCGATGAAACAGGCCGTTCCCTAGGCCAGCATGAGGGCATCGCTTTTTATACTCCCGGGCAACGCCGTGGGCTCGGTGTCGCCACAGGCCAACGCCTCTATGTCCAATCTGTCATCCCTACGACGAATACTGTCATGCTCGGTCCCGAAGAGTCTCTCTATCGAAGCACCTGCGACGTCAGCGACCTCAACCTCTTTACATCATCGTTTCAGAATGGGCCGACTGATGCCGAGGTCAAGGTACGGTATGCCACGTCGACGACCCCGGCAACCATCTACCCATTAAACTCCTCTACCCTTCGCATCCAGTTCCATAAACCCCAACGCGCGCTAAGCCCTGGGCAATCCGCCGTATTTTATCGAGACAATGAAGTCTTGGGAGGGGGCATCATTCAACCGTTCTAACGTCTACCCGTAACTCCGGCAATCCCTTCTCTTGACTTGATCCAGACCCTTCGTATAGCCTCTCTCTACGGTAATGGTCCCGACAGTTTCCCTGCTTCATCACGCATTTGAGGTTCGACATGTTCGGTTCGTTCGGCTGGATGGAATTACTGCTAATCCTGGTCATCGTCCTCATCATTTTCGGCGCCGGCAAACTGCCGCAACTGGGCGAAGGACTTGGAAAAGCCATCAAAGGGTTCAAGAAAACCGTGCACGAAGCGGACGCGATCGACGTCACGCCGGCTGAACAGTCTCAACAAGCCCAGGGTGTTTCAGCCAATGCGGCCGCCGCACAACCGGAAGCCGCGCCTTCATCCGCGCCGAAAGCCGCACAACCAGGACCGGTCAAACAAGGATAAGAGAACCTGAGCCATGCAACGCGAGCGGCAATTGGACGCCGCCCGAATCAATCACGCATTTCCAGTGATACACCATGTTTGGACTAGGAGCAGGCGAAGTCCTTATTATTCTGGTGATTGCGTTTCTCCTCTTCGGCCCTAAACAATTGCCGGAGGTGGGGCGGCAAGTTGGAAAAGCCTTTAAAGGATTCAAAGATGTGACGGAAGATTTGCGGAAATCCGTCGAGCCCGAGTTGAATCTCATTCAACAAGAAGTCAAAATGGCAGAACAGGACTTCCAGGCATCGCTGAAAGAGACGGAAGAGGAAATCAACTCCGCAGCCAAACAGGTCGAAGACAAAACAGCCGGCCAGCCGGGTCAGGTTTGATCGTGCATCATCACCACCCGCCGATACACCACTAGTCTCAAGGAACCACCGTTACGTGAGATCGTTTTTCTCGTTTCTTTTCCAACCCAGACACCAGAGGCAAACCCGGCTGGGGACCCGTACCTGGAACGAGCACCTCGGCATACGTGCCTTCTTACTCGCCATTGCGATCGGCCCAGCTCTCCTCTTGGCCACCACCACGATCGTCAATGCGGCCTTCGAAATACCGGAAGGCGAAAGAATCACTAATATCATCGTGATCGGCCGAGGCATTCCCCTCAAGGAGAAGTACGAGCTCTTCGATCCGAACATCGGCAGGAATTTCGACCTCAAAAATCTCTGGATCCGCGCAGACCTTCGCGTCCGTCCTGAATACAGGAACAATCTCTGTTTCGGCGGAGGGATTGGAGGCGGAGGAAACTGTAACAACCCTCTGGGAATAGCCAACCACTTCACAGGCAACGCCAACGATTCATTTGTTCAACAGATGACCCGATTGGGCATCGGTTATGACATCTCTCCCGATGTGAATCTGTATTTCGAATTCATCGATTCCCGCACCTGGGGTGGAAACGGCGATCCGATTAATCATACATGCGCCCCCGCTCTCAACACCGGCAGATCAGCCTGTTCGCTCGGGATCCGAGCAGGCTACATGCTGGTTCGCAATTTTGCCGGAGTCCCTGGCCTGGGCATCAAGGCCGGACGGCAATACCTTGTTTTCGGTGATCAAAGCCTGTTGGGACACTTCGATTGGGCGAACACCGGGTTTTCCTTCGACGGGATCATGGCGCAATACGGTACGAGTTTCATGGATTCATCCTTCGGCTGGTTCAGGCTTGCTGAGACTGATCTCCCACAGGGCGCAGCGCTCGGCAGCGGGGGACCGAATATCAACCCGGTCACGGGCCTACCGGTGACCGGCCAAGCAAGAAATGCGCATGGGGATGTCGATATGCTCGTCCTCTATAATCAGATCAAGGTCGTCCCCTGGTCCTTGATCGAACCCTTCTATATCTACTACAAGAATAATCTCGGTTCGACAGATGTCCGTGCGCAGGGGTTAGGCACACCGAAGCATGGGAACCAAACGCGGCATGTCATTGGGAATCGTATCGCCGTCAAGAAGAGCGGCTTCGATTTCTCTAATGAGTTGGTCTACCAGTTCGGCCAAATGGGTGACACCGGCGGGACGACCGAACCTTGCGGCGCGACAGGAAATCAGACGAAGTGTCTCCACATCAGTGCGTGGGCGACCAGAAACTGGATCGGCTACACGTTCTATGATTGGGCCTGGAAACCACGGTTTGCCCTTAATTTCGACTATGCCTCCGGTGACGGCCGTGCAAATTGTACGTTGAACCCGGCCTATGGAACCTGCTCCACCGCCAACACATTCGAAAACCTCTACCCCACCAACCACATCCACATGGGCTACATGGACGTCCAGGGATGGAAGAATACTTTGACCTGGTCAGCCAATTTCCAAGCGAGGCCGACACGGGACGATCATATAGAAGTCTGGTACACCAACCTCAACCTCGCCAATGCCCAAGACAACTGGTACCGCGCAAGCCAAGGCGTCTATGTCTTTTCCAAGGTAGGGAATACGACTAAGCACCTTGGAGATGAGCTGGACTTCACCTGGACCCACCTGTTCATGGACGGGAAGCTGGCTTTTCAGACATCCTTCTCCTATCTCTTTACGGGACCCTATATCCGCGAGAACCTCGGAACCAGCAAAAACCAGACCTGGGCCTATGCACAGCTCTGGTTGAATTTCTAACCGACACGTTCGAATCCATCTCTCTCTGATTGTGGATGACCTTACGCGACAGCTCAGGCGCCAATTCGGTTTCGAAGGGTTTCGGCCCGGACAGGAAGAGGTCATTCGCACCGTGTTGGCCCGGCGCGATGCGCTGGCCGTCATGCCGACCGGCCAGGGTAAGTCATTGTGCTACCAGCTACCCGCCACCCTCCTGCCGGGACTGACCCTTGTCGTGTCCCCACTCATTGCCTTGATGCAGGATCAGGTTGCAGGCCTCACACAGCGCAACATTGCAGCAGCCGCGTTTCATTCCAGCCTTTCTGAACGGGAGCGGGATCTTGTTGTGTCATCACTGCGCTTGCAACGCCTCAAACTCCTCTATCTGGCGCCGGAACGTATGCAGCATGAAGGGTTTGTGCGCCTGCTGCGCTCCTGCCTCATTTCGTTGCTCGTCATCGACGAAGCGCACTGCATTTCTCAATGGGGCCACGATTTTAGACCCGACTATATGAAGCTCGGCAACCTGCGCAAGGAACTCAACAACCCTCCATGTCTGGCCTTGACCGCTACGGCGACATCACGAGTGCAAATCGACATCAGCGAGCGGTTACTGCTGCGAGACCCCCTCCATTTGGTCACCGGATTTCGCCGTGAGAATCTCGCCCTATCCGTACGTTCCTGCGTCTCTCGTCAGGACAAAATGGCGGCGTTGAACCGCATGGTCAACGGCTGCCAGGCAGGTTCCATTGTGGTCTATTGCGCGACCCGCCGGACCGTTGAAGAAGTGGCAGGTATGCTCAGACAGTCACACCAGTCCATCGGCTATTACCATGCTGGACTGTCCGATGAAGAACGGTCTCTCCTCCACAACGGCTTCCGCCGCGGCGCCATTCGGGTGCTGGTTGCAACCAATGCCTTTGGCATGGGGATCGATAAAGCGGATGTGCGGCTCGTCGTCCATTTTGACGTTCCCGGCAGCATCGAGGCCTACTATCAAGAAGCCGGACGGGCAGGACGAGACGGAGGGCCCGCGTCCTGCGTCTTACTGTTTCATGAGCGGGATCTGGCCACACAGGAATATTTCATCGAGCAAGCCTCACGCGACCCCGGCAGCACCGGCCGCGCCGACCGTATGAGAACGCTTCTCACCGAGATGATCGTCTACGTATCCACGACGACCTGCCGCCAATTGGCAATTCTTCATTATTTCAACGATGCTGATGAGCAAGCATTGGGACCCTGCAACCTCTGCGACCGCTGCAACACTACTCAGACAGCAGACCGCCAAGCCTTCGGTGACGAAGATGACGCCGATGCAAAGGCCGTCTTGGAAACCATCTCGTGGTGCGGAGGACGCTTCGGAATCAACCGTATTGTTGACATCGTCCGCGGAAGTCGATCAAAGGTGATGCTCGCCTACGGCGCTGAAGACTGTCCAACCTATGGCAAATGCAAAACCCAGTCGAAGATATCAGTGACTCAGCTGGTTAAAAGCCTGATCGATGCAGGCTATCTGCATATCGAAGGACTGGACTACCCGATCCTGTCCGTCACGCGGATCGGGCAAGAGGTGTTGCAGGGGAACCGCTCCCTCAATCTGGAAAAGAGACCGGGACGGACAATCCAAGCACCCCCCGAGAGACCTCATCGTGAAGGAGCTATACCGGCGGTTGTTCCAAAATCCGAGATCATCGACCCTCAGCTCTTCGAGCGGCTCCGCCGCCTCCGTATGGAACTCGCGGACGAAGAAGGGGTCGCGCCCTTTGTGATATTTCACGACAAAACGCTCCGTACGATCGCCAGCCACAAACCCCTCACAGCCGCTGCGCTGTTGGCAATTCCAGGAATCAGCGAGACGAAAGCCGAGCGGTACGGTCGGCGTGTACTCAAACTCCTGACCGGGGACTGAGACACACCCTATCGACTGGACATCATGCGCGTGCACACTGCGACGCAATTAGAGATTGCCCGCCTTCGCCAACCGATCCTGAAGCTCGCCATACGTATGCATGACGGGAAACTGTGGAAACTCCTTGGGCAAATGGTCGGGCGGCCTGAAGAAGAATCCGGCATCCGCTTCGCCAAGCATGGCGGTATCGTTGTACGCATCCCCGGCGGCCATCGTAAAAAAGTTCAGCGACTTGAACGCGGCCACCGAGTGCTTCTTCTGATTCTGCATCCGCATATGATAATTGGCAAGGCGCCCCGCTGCGTCGATCTCCAATTGATTACAGAACAGTGTGGGAAAGCCTAATTGCTTCATGAGCGGAAAGGCGAACTGATAAAACGTGTCGGACAGAATGATGACTTGGCAGCGGTCATGAAGCCAGCGGATAAACTCCGGCGCCCCTTCCATCGGACCCATCGTACCGATGACCTCTTGAATGTCGCTGATCTTCAGATTATTCCGATCCAGAATAGTCAGCCGTTGCCTCATCAATTTGTCGTAGTCGGGCATCTCGCGGGTCGTGATTTTCAATTCCTCTATCCCGGTTCTCAACGCGACATTGATCCAAATTTCAGGAACCAACACGCCTTCCAAATCCAAGCACACGATCACGGGTTTCTGCATGACATCACTCCTCATTCCTCAAGATTTCGTTGGGAGCGTAGAGCCACCAGCTGCCTGCCGGTTTCCCTGATTTTCTGATTCCGTAATCCCCTGGCTTAAGAACCGCCACACCTTGTCAAGCGCCGTATCCAGGAGCTGGGAACCCTGCCATGTTCTATGGCACTCATGCTGATGCCCGTCCAGCCAATCCATAACAGTCGGCAACGGAATCATTCTGGCCGGACTCTCGGTTAACTCACCCCAGAGTAACCCCAGTGCGGGACCGATACGAATGGGCACAGAGATCGGCTCCACAGAATTCGCGAGCAGATCCTGGCACTGGTCTGCCGGTGAGGTGACAAGTAATTCACGGCACGCCGCAGGACGTTGTTCGTAAATCGAGCAGGCCTCATCCTCCAGAAATGGACAAGGCATCCGTAGCCCATAATACTTCCGATTGATCGGCTCCAACGCATCATCGTCCGGTGGTCGAGAAGACTCGCCAATTTCCACAAGACCATGCCAGAGTCCCTGTGCCAGCAGGGTGGATTTCGATACCGCAAATCGTTGGGCTATACGCTGCTGTTGTTCGGTCGGTAGCAATCGAATGAATTCCGCCAGGGCAAAGGCTTCCGGCGGAGCAATCGGCACCATCATTCGACAACAGGCGGCGCAACCTTTTTGGCAGGAACGCGTCTTCCCTTCTGCGGAAGACTGGGTTTCCTCCAGCGCCTGCGCCTCCTCTCCCAAACGCCGCATCAGAGGGACAATCGCAGTGACAGGAACAAAGGCAGTCGGTACATCCACGGCCGTCGTCAACCGGCCGGCTCTCGTGTTCAGAGCAATTTCAAACCGTTCGGTCGCTTGTATGCTCATATCCTAGCAGAAACCTGTCAGCCCTCATCCAAGATGGACACACCCTGCGCGGCCTGTCCCAGTTGTCATCATAGACAAGAGGCCGCAAGACGGTCAACCGCGATATGGGACGGCAGAACCTTGCTCCTGAACAGGAGAAATCCGATAATGAGCTATGGAGCAACCACCGGTCATCATCTCCGGCCATGTTATCGGCCTGCTGAAAGAGTATATGCACGACCTGGTCGATCAAGCTGCGCAAGAGACCAGAGCGCATGAACAATTTGGATTCACCCAGACGCCCTATCGGCCCGATCAGGCCATTTCCGATCTGCTTGCGTTGCTCGACGACCGTATTGAATCGGAGGGCATGCAAGTCGGCCTCCCCTATAATTTTCTCCACCAGATGTGGAGTCTTTGCAACAACGCATCCGCCGAGATCGCAGAGCGAGTCTGGCTGGAAGGAAATATTGGAAATCATATCACCAGCAAGGCACAGACCAGAGAAGTAACCTATCGGGCTTTGATCGACTTCATTGAGTCGCGTTCTCGCAAAGAAACGTGACGGATATGCCTCTCAGAGTATGGAGTGAGGACCCAGAAAGGACCATGTGACATGCCGCCAACAAAGCGATACTGGCTGATGAAGTCGGAGCCTACATCGTTTTCGATCAACGATTTGATGAAGGCTCCATCGCAAACCACCTGCTGGGACGGGGTCCGAAACTATCAGGCTCGCAATTTCATGAGGGACATGGCGGTCGGTGATCAGATCCTGTTCTACCACAGCAACACCGACCCTCCGGCGGTCATGGGAATCGCCGAAGTCGTGACCACAGCCTACATCGACCCCACACAGTTCGACAAGACGGACTCGCACTACGACCCGGAGAGCAAGCCTGCCCAGCCCAGATGGGAGATGGTGGACATCAAGTATGTACGCAAGTTTTCACACCCGTTGTCGCTGGATCAATTACGGAAAGAGTCTACCCTAAAAGGAATGGTTCTCTTGCGGAAGGGATCTCGTCTCTCGGTTCAGCCGGTCAGTCCATTGGAGTGGAAATACATTCTGTCCTTGGCACGATAGGCCATGGATTGAATGATCAGGTGCTCGCTTTCCCATCATCTATATACCGATGTTGCCAATCCAACCAAGCGTGGCCAAGTTCATGGGCGAGGATATAGCGCCGGCGTGTCACAGGAAGACGCTTGCGCAGATAGATAGTCTTTGTCTCCGCATCCCAAATTCCATCGGCATCCTTATCCCGTTTGTCCATCTCTACATCGGAGAGCTGCTTCACAGTAATCCGATACCCGAATGGAAGCACCACACCGTGTGGAATCCGCAACTGTCTCTTTCTTTCATTCACGATGGCACCCATTCGCCACCTCGTCCTTCCCTATAGACAATTTAGCCTACCATAACGAAACCATTAAAATATTGATGATTCTTTGCTGTATAATCCATGACTTATGCTACTCGGAGGGGGGGGTCTTCACAAGGAGAAGCATTGTGACTGGTGCAGGCCTTCATCCTACTGGAAGAAGCGACGAAAGAAATGAAACATCCCGAACCCTCAGAAGATTCGAGTCGTCACAGCACGGCAGGAGATCGCTTTGAAACTTCTTGAATGACAAAAGAGTCCAGCATGGCACGGTCAGAAGGAGCCAACGCGCCAAACGCAATACCGGCCCTGTCCTGCCTCGTCCAAACCACAGTCCCGGCAGCTTTGATAGTTTGAGCATGGCCAGGCACCTCGAATCGTAACAGCGTCGTCGATCCAATCTGCAGTGGCTGGACAAGCTGACAGACCGCCATACCTCCGACACCGATGTTGCTCGTCAGCCCATTTGCGCACGTACCACATGCCAGAGTCACGGGTGTCATGATCTCCACTCGCAACGACACGCGTAGATCTCCTGCTGTATTACAGGCCGGACGATCATGTTTCCCATACACTCGATAGACCACCATGGATTGACATCTGTCAGCAACAGTTCCTGCTTCAATCTGATGAAGCCAAAATCGATCGCTGAGATAGGCTGCCGTGGTGGCCACAGCCAGGATGCGGCAGGAACCAAGACCGAGAGCCGGATCGTCTGGTTCATGCGGATGACGCGCCAATTGACCGGCGCAACGGACCGCCTCTCCCCTCGTCGTAAATTTAAGAAGTGATCCGCGCCCAACACACAGAGCCGCGACCTCACCGGTTGACAGTCCAATGCGCATATCAATCGGCGGAAAACCTCGATCCTGCCATCGACGATTTAAGACTTGCAGCGCTTCCCCCATGGCGACGGCACAGGCCACTGCCTGGGACGCGTCTGCCTGGATCTCATCGGAGTGCGCTCGCGGAAATGGCACACCGAAGTTGGCTTTCAGCGCATCCCCAAAGCATTGCTCGACCACACCCCGATGATCCACAACAAGTCGGGCCATTGTGTCCAGATAGTCGGTCGTCCATTTCGTGATAATCCCGGTATCGAATACTCCCCATTGAGGAACAAATCCGTTCATCTCTGCAAAGAGAACAGTCACGGAGAGTTTTTGTGAACACAACCCACCACCGGGAAGAAAATCCTTCCGCTGCTGCCAGATCCGATCAGCAAGATCCGCCGGAACATGGCGCGAGAACACTTGCCCGGTAAATCGGCGCTGCTTCCAGGCCAGCACGAGCGAATCTGCCGCCATCACGACATAGCCCATGGAGAGGGCAAGAACCCCCACACTCAACGGCAACACCCAGTGGGTTGCAAGGCTCATCACGACGGCGACGAGGAGATACCCGGCTGAGAGCAACACAACAAGCCCCAGCGACACGGCGAGCTGAAACCGTCTGGTCATCCACACAGCGGTAAACGCCGTTATACTGAGAAGTACGGCAGTCACAACCGGAGGCATCTGTTGGAATCTGCTTGGTGACTGAGTCGGCTCAACAAAGCTGAGGGTACCGAGGGCATTAGTCGCCGTTGCGATGGCCAATTGATTCTGAATGGTCTCGTTTGCAATCTGAACCACAATTAACTTGTAGGCCAGGACGTCGATTCCATCGAGTAGTCCCAAGAAAGAAATCAGGACGACGGTCAGGGCTATGGCGATACCGTGTATCCACCAATGTACTAAGGACCGTCTTGAATGATATTCGCTCTCCATAGAATACTGAGAGAAATGAATCCCTTACGAATCTGCTGTACGGTATCAGTGTACCTCCTTCCATCATGTGTTCCTAATAAAACCAGATTCCTGAAACGCTCGCCAGACGTACGAACTAGGTCGTCGTAATCCGGTCAGGCACATTCGATATCACGCCGTCGACACACACAGAGAGTGCGTGCCGGATGTGTCCCGGCCTATCTGCCGTATAGACACAGACAAGCAAGCCCGCCTGGTGGAATGCATCGACCAGACGGCCTGTGGCGGTGTCGTGTCTGAGACCGACATACGTCGCTTCATATTTCGTGGCACGGGCAACCGGTGCCCGGGGCAGTCGGCTGAAGAGCACCATCAGACGGGCCTTGGGATCGGCGACTCGCACATCCCTCAACTCGTCGTGCAGGAAAGACGCATAGATGGCGGGACCTCTGAACCCCACCGCCTTCACCGTTTCGACAACCTGCCGGGCGATTCCTTCGGCCTTGATCTCCAACATCAACCCGCATCGCGATGAGACCGCTGGGAGTACTTCCGCCAGGGTCGGGATCCGCTCACCGTTCCCCGCGTCCAGCTTCCTCACCTCATTCAGTGATAATCGATCGACGCGCCCCCTCCCGTTGGTGGTCCGATTCACGCTTGCGTCATGCAGTACGACCAGCGCGCCGTCGGCCGTACGCCGCAGATCGATCTCGACAAAGTCGACCCCCAGATCAATCCCCTTTTGAATTGCAGCCAATGTATTTTCCGGAGCATGGCCTGCAGCCCCACGATGGCCAATCCTCAATACCCGGCGCACGGACCCTCCTTCGAACCTTCGCCAAAGAGAGAGACGCAGCTGGGGTGAGGAAGTGGCGAGGCCATTCGCAAATTATGCGCATCAAGATTGCCAAGATATTCTTTCATCCGTTGTCGCTCGTGTGTCTTCACGAATTCGATCACGTTCCTGTCGATTTCCAGCAGCCCAAGACCGGGAGGGATCTCTTCCGGGCGGATGATGAACAGGTTCACGCCTCGCTCCTTGGCCATCTCCTGTGCGGCCTTGATACGATGGTGGATATACCGCTCGTTTAACCGCATGAGATCGTTCAATTCCCCAAGATCCCGCAGGGGATTTGGTTCCGCCCGAACCGTCTGCCTTGGAACATTGAGAAACATGAAAATCGTATCGCAGCCCAGGCTGAACGCCTCTTCAACCGGGAGTGGATTGGCGAGGTCTGCATCAAGGAAACGTTGGCCCTTCATTTCAACCATCTCAAAGAGGGGGTACAATGCCATGGAGGCGCGAATTCGTTGAAAGAAGAGATCCAGCTTGGCTTTTTTCCTTCGCGAATCGTCACCGGTATCAATAGAAATATCAGCGTCTCTATTTGAAAACATGACGGTCGCTCCGTCTTCATACCGTTCGGTCAGGATATGCCAGACAATGGGGCTTGCGAGGACTTTTTGCAGATCGAACTCCCCGCCGAGCCTGGCGAGCAGGGGCAACGGGTCGAGGAACGCCTTCATTCTCTTGAATTCGAAATACTTATCCAATTCACCAAACATTTCCTGGATTTCAGGCGCTTGGACCACTCGTCGGAACGACTTGTGCGGGGACGCAAACGCGTCCATGAGGCGAAAGACGACACTGACTGCACGGCCGGCTATACGAAGCGGCATCCGCACACCTAACGAGATGACCAGCGGCAGAAACGTAACGGCTCTTCTCAGATCATGGAGAACCGAACCACTTGGTCCCCAACTTTGCGTGGCCTGTGGGACAACGCCCAAGAGATGGGCCAATCGCTCCCGGAGGAATGGATGGACTTCATAGATCGCATCCGGAGAGTTGATATACTTTTCCCAGACGAGCAGAGTCTTCTCCGCACCGGCGACACCTGGTTGTTCGACGAATCCGAGGGCATTACAGGTTCCAGCAGAAGCGCTCATGATGTGATCAGGAGTGAACCCCGCCTTGACCAATTCTGTTGCGGCGACCGCCTGGAACACGGCCTTGCAGCCACCTCCACAAAACACGAAGAGAATCTTCGCGTACTTCTTCGAAAGATCCTCACCCATAGGCCATCTCCGAATCCCTGCGACCCGAAAGCCCGCCCCGTTCACACCGGACAGCCGGATTCCACAACGTCCCTCTCTTTGCAACCAGGCCTTGGGCAGAAAGGCCTGAGTCGATGAATCTGTATGACATCTGTATCGTCGGCGCCGGGGTCGTGGGCTGCGCCATCGCAAGAGAATTGGGCCGGCGGCGGTGGGACAGGCCGCTTCGCATTATCGTTCTCGAACGAAACCAGGCCGCAGGATTGGAAACCAGCGGGCGCAATAGCGGAGTGCTCCATAGCGGCATCCATGAGAACCCACATTCATTGAAAGCTCGATTGGCCCACGAAGGCAGTGCCCTGGCTGTCTCATATGCGACGGAACGGGGCATCCCGCTGCTCAACACGGGCATGATCATCGCTGTCGCATGGGAGGACATCCGTCGGGGTCTTTGGAAGGAGGCCTCTTCGCTACGACGACTGTGGTTCAATGCGTGGAAAACAGGGACTCGAGTCACGTTCGTAACTGCCTCGAGGCTCCGCACCTGGGAACCGAACCTCCACGCCTGCTGCGGGATCGTCATTCCGAGCGTCTCCGTCATAGATCCTCAGGCCTTTGTCCAGTCACTCAAGGCTGATGCAGAAGAAACGGGTTCCGTCTTCGCGTTCAACCACCCGGTGACCGGTATCCAGGACGACGGGAGGGCCTATACCCTAACGACCGATCGCCAAACCATCCATGCCACCTGCCTCATTAATGCAGCCGGTCTACATTCCGACCACATCGCCAACCTCGCGTTACATTCCGAGAACTATACCATTCGACCCCTCCGCGGTGAGTATTACGAGGTCGTGCCCCCTGAAAAGCGAGCCCTCGTTCGACGGCTTATCTATCCTGCCCTGCCGCCCCTGGCAACCGGAAAGGGGATTCATTTCAGCCCTCGTCCCGATGGGCGATTATTCATTGGACCGAACGCGGTGCCTGTCACAGATAAACTGGATTATACGTCCAACAAGACTCCACCAGGGCTGTTTATCGAAGCCGCGCGGAAGTTCCTGCCTGTATTGGAAGAACAGGATCTTCGATGGGCCTACGCAGGAATTCGTCCCTGCGTCGTAGCAGGGGACGGGGACAAACACGATTTTATCGTCTCGACCGACCGGGCAGAACCCCCGCTCGTCAATCTCGTCGGAATCGAGTCACCCGGTCTCTCTGCCTCCCTGGCACTGGCCCGTCACGTCGTCGATCTGCCCTGCATCCAACAACGTTTCCGTCTCTAAATCCCTCAGCCCGGCGACGCCGATGAATGCTGGTTCTGAGTCCGGGCTTCCTCCTCCAGACGCAACATCCTGTGCAGAGTTTTTCCAAGAATCGAACGGGGTAATTCAGGGCGGAACTCAATCCGCTTGGGCATTTTGTACGAGGCCAAGTATCGACGACAATGGGTCAAGAGATCGTCCGCGGACACGCCGCCCTCTCTCGGGACGACAACGGCCTTGATCAATTCGCTCCCATCTTTATGTCGCACTCCGATCACAGCCGATTCGCTCACCATCGGGTGGAGTGCCAGTACCTGTTCGATTTCTGATGGATACACATTGAATCCGGAAGAGGAAAGAATCATGTCCTTGCTTCGATCCACAACATAGAAGAATCCGTCCTGATCCATGCGGGCGATATCGCCCGTAACCAGCCAGCCGTCTGCCTTCAACACATTCGCTGTCTCGACGGGATTGTTCCAATAGGCCTTCATCACTTGGGGCCCCCGCACCCACAGCTCGCCGATCTCTCCCACTGGAACCTCTACCCCCCCTGCATCGACAATTTTCGCCTCTGTGTTGGCGATGGGAAGTCCGATCGATCGTTTCACCGAGAGCCCACGAGGAAGATTGCAGTGCGTCACCGGAGAAGCCTCCGAAAGACCATATCCTTCGATGATCAATTGACCGGTCTTTTCTCTAAATGCCTTCAGCAGCTCAAAGGAGAGCGCGGCCCCGCCGCAGATGACGAACCGCGCCTGCGACAAGTCTGTGGCCTCACAGTGTTCGAGAAGTTTTCGCACAAGGGCCGGAACCAGTGTGATAACCGTCGGCTCTCTCTTCCGGAGCAACTGCAACAGAACCGGCATGTTCCGAGGATCCGGCACCAGCACCATGCACCCGCCCACGGCCAAACAAATATTCTGTGTGACGGTCATCCCGAACACGTGAAAGAGCGGCAGTGCCGCCAGAAAGCTCTCCACTCTCTCTTCCGGGGAAAACCAGCTGACCAGTTGTTGAATATTCGCCGTCAAATTCCGATGTCGAAGCTCCGCACCCTTGGACACCCCGGTTGTACCACCCGTATATTGCAGAACGGCGACATCATCCGGCGTGACGATGGGAAGCTGGTCGGATGCGGTGGGAGTCGCGCTGCTCAAGAACTCATGGAACGCGATCGTCGTCTCCCGGCTGGGGATCTCGATCGGAGCCCGACCCTGTCGGTGCTGATAGAGATACCGTGCAATGGTCGTCATATAATCTGTGATCCGCGTCACGACGACCAGATCGAGATCAAGATCCTGAATTTTCTGATACATCATGTCCAGCACCACGATCGCGCGCGCGCCAGCATCTCGCAGCTGCACTGCCAGCTCATGCTCCGTATACGTGGGGTTGCAGGACACGACAATCCCTCCGGCCTTCACAATGCCGAAATACGCGATCACCGCCTGAGGAGAGTTCGGCAGACAGAGGGCCACCCGATCGCCCTTGCGAATGCCCCGCGCTGCAAGGCCACAGGCGAACCGATCAACAATGGCGCCCAATTCCTGGTACGAGAGCGTCTTTCCGAAGAAGTAGAGAGCCGGGCGACGCGCAAACCGCCTCGCACTCCTGGTCAACATCTCCACCAGCGTGATCGATGCAAGAGAGAGCTCCTGGGGAGCCTCGGCCGGATAATGTTGGAACCACGGTGGTCGGGACATCACTTTCTCCCTTGGATGCCAGCCGGATTACGCCGCCCGTGGGGCACACCAGCGTCTATCTGACAACTCGGGACTCGGTTCGAAGCGTGTCCCATAGGACTTCGACAGGAACTCCAGCTTTTCTCGGATCTGCTCATGCCCCATGGTGCGCCCCGCCCATCCGAGCAGCCCGCCGCGAAACGCCGGGAATCCGATCCCGTAGGTCAAGGCGAAATCCACCTGCCAGGGTTCCTCCACAATTTTGTCATGCAGACAACGTACGGCTTCATCAACCATGGGAAGAAACAGCCGGTCATGTATCACGTCGTCGGAGAGAACACCGGCCTCCGATGGATGGGCCTGACGGTACATTGCAACCGCGTTGAGCGCCTGCGGATTCTCTCTTCCGGCCTTCCAAAACCTGACCGGCGGTCCCTTCTCCGGAAGGAGTGTCCGGAGCAGCGCCTCGCGCGACTCGATTCGGGCCCCCAGTACAGTGAGAGACGTCAGGACATGCAGGCCGACGGAAAGTCCGATCAAATCGAGAAGCTCCAGCGGCCCCATCGGATGCCCGCTGTCCACGGCCATCCCGAAATTCTTTGCGACCCTGTCGATACGCGAAAAAGGAATACCTTCACCGACCAGAATCACAGCCTCCGCCAAATAGCGCGAGAGAATCCTGTTGACGAGAAACCCTGGTCCGTCGTTGACCACCAACGGAAACTTCCCCAGGCGTCTAGCCAGACTACGCGCCTGCTTCAATGCCGAATCCGACGTAAAGGGCGCTCGCACCACTTCGACCAACTGCATTTTCGCCACCGGGTTGAAAAAATGGAGACCCACACACCGTTCAGGATGGACGGCCTTCGCGGCGATGTCGGCCAGGGTATAGGACGAAGTATTGGTGGCAAATATTGCGTCGGATGGTGCAGCCGCTTCGAACTCGGCCAACACCGCTCGCTTGACATCGAGCTTTTCCGATACCGCTTCGATAACAAGAGACGAAGGGCTCACATCCTTGAGCTGGATCGTCGGGGCGACCCGCATCATGCGATACCGCATCTCGGAAGGCAGGATGATCCGTTTTCTCACCTGCGCCATTTGCGCTTTGTGGATACGTCCGACGGCGTTTGCGAGAATATCCGACGACACATCTCTCAAAACGACGCCATGCCCTTTTTCGGCGAGTTGACCGGCAATCTGAGAGCCCATCAATCCCGCCCCCAACACACCGATACGCCCGGCCGACGCCGGTACCATGGGCGCGTTGCGTTTCACCTTCTCGCCCGCCAGGAATAACTCGACAAGGTGTGAGGAAACCGGATCGGCCATCAGCTCCATCAGGCGTGGCTTTTCAACCGTGAGCGATCCTTCCAGCACGCTCTGCCCCAGCCCTTTTCCGACTGCCTCAATCGCGCGGAGGGGAGCCGGATAGAAATGCCGGCCCCGTGCGATAACTTGACCGCGAGTATAGCGACAGACGAGTCCGCGAATTCCGGGAAGGCTGAAGAATCTCACGCTTACCGGCAGTGGGGTCCGTTTGGCAGGAGCCGACGCGAGCGCACGGGCCTGTGCAATGGCCGACTCGACGAGAGTTTCCCGCTGAATAGCCTCCAGCGTCCTGACCCCGGAAGGAAGCGAGGTGACCATCCCTTCTATCAGCTTCATCCGTAGCGCCTGGCGTGGGAAAAGGGTCTTTCCTGTCGTGATCATTTCCAATGCCGCCGGCACACCGATCAGGCGCGGAAGCCTTTGCGTGCCTCCGAATCCCGGAAGAATTCCCAGCTTCACCTCAGGCAGGGCAAAACAGGTTTTCGGGTGGGTACTGGCTATGCGCAGATGACAGGCCAATGCCAACTCGAGTCCACCGCCAAGACAGGCTCCCTCCACTGCAGCGACGTACGGTTTCGCCGATCGCTCCATCTCGTCAAACAGCATGTGCGCGGTGACCACGAGTTGTTCCATCTCGTGAAATGACCGCTGCAGTTGGGCCTGGTGCATCTGTTCCAAGTCGGCCCCTGCACAGAAATTTCCGTCCTTCGCGCTCACCAGAACGACGCCTCGAATGGAATCAGACTCCTGGGCATATCGGACAATCTTCTGCCACTCCGACATGCTGTCTACATTCAGAACATTGACAGGCTTTCCCGCATAGTCGAACCCGGCCAGTAGAATGCCTCCGTCGAGAACAACGATCTTGAAATGCTTTAACTCCCTGGGGGCGCTAATCTGGCCATTCGACATGGCTATTTTCTCTCCACAATCATGGCCACGCCCTGTCCCCCTCCAACGCAGGCACTGATCATCGCCCGTTCGGCATCGCGTCGCTTGAGTTCGAACAACGCCGTCATCGCCAGGCGAAGACCGGACACTCCGACAGGATGGCCAAGTGCGATCGCGCCGCCGTGGGGATTCAAATCATCAGGCGGGATTTCACCGAGACGTTCCGTCAATCCGAAGCGCCCGAATTTTCCTTCCATCAGAGCTGACGAATTCAGAATGCGGCTGATCCCTAAGACGACGGATGAAAAAGCCTCGTTAATCTCCCAGAGTGCAAAGTCTTTGAGGCTCAGGCGAGTCTTGGCCAGCAGTTTGGCGATGGCGCCGACGGGGGCCAGGCCCATACAGGAGGGCTCATACCCAAAATCGGCATAGTCCTTCACATAGCCGAGAATCGGCAAACCGAGCGACCGGGCCTTCTCTTCCTCCATCAAGAGGACGGCGGCGGCAGCGTCCGTGATCTGCGACGAGTTGGCCGGCGTCACGGAGCCGTAACGCCTGTCGAAAACGGGCTTGACGTCGCGAAATGCTTCTTGGCTGGCATCCTCGCGGATCCCATTGTCACGCGCAACATAGGCGCTTTTCTCAGGAACGTACATCGGCACCACTTCGTCCGCGAAGATCCCATCCTTCCATGCCTGCGCCGCGCGTCTGTGCGATCGAACGGCGAAGGCATCCTGGTCCTCACGGGTGATGCCGAGAACAGGGTCTTTGGCAATATTCTCTGCGGTCAGCCCCATGATGAGATCGCACATCGGATCTGTGAGACCCAGCACGATGCCTACACGCGGCGGATACTTCTTGAGGTTGAGCAGGGCGGGAAAGAGGGCCAGCGCGCCGGCCATCCGGTCACGAAGGTTTCTGGCTTTGCCGAACTGGAACAGTAATTTGGCGACTGCGTGATCATAGGAAACAGAGATCCGGCTCATGGCCTCCATGCCGAGGACGAGCACCGTATCGGCATCGCCGCTCCTGATACGCAAGCTCCCGTAGTAGAGAGCCGCCACGCCGGAACCGCAATTTTTCCCTGCGACCGTATCCGCCGGGATCCTAACGGGAAGGCCCCCCGTGACCGCAGCGACCCGGGTAGGATTCACCGCATGCGTCGGGGTGGCCACGTTGCTCCCCAACACACAGTCGATGGTGTCCGGGGGGAGATTCCAGCGGTGGCACCGCGTGATCATTTCACGGACTACCCAGGCGCCCAGCATCTCGGCATCTGTCTCGTGAAAATCCGTGCCTTCTTTGCACAGGGGAGTGCGGAAAGCATCGACAACGACGACTTGACGCATGGTGCATTCTCCGTCCGAACTCCGGAGTGAAGAAATGGTCCCGCGCGATACCTACCGGCGTACCTAGCCTATCACATATCCTACCATGTGGCTCCTGGATTACCCCTCTCCCGCACCGCACTTTTCGAGGCGGTCCCCCGGTCTCAATTCAGGACAAAGATCGTTGAAATGGTGGTATGGTTATACGTACATCGAGACCCGGGTTCACGAACGCAACGCCTCTACAAACAAGACTTCAATGACAACACAGGATGTCTTTCAAGGGTCTGAGGTCGTCGCCGAGACTGCTCGCGACAAAGCTCCCTATACCGGTTTCCTGGCTGGACTGTTCGAAGCTGACGTTCGTTGGAACCTGTTCACTTCGATTACCGTACCGGAGATGAGTCGGGATGCCCAACAGTTCCTCGAACGAGTCAAAGGCGCCTTGCTCACCCTGGATCCTGAACGCGTCGACAGTGAGGGAGAACTGCCTGGGTCTGTTTTGAAAGCATTGGCTGCTATCGGAGCCTTCGGCATTAAAATCCCAAAGCACTTCGGCGGCCTCGAATTGACGCAGTCCGAGTATCAGAAGATCGCGACTCTCTGTGCAAGCCACGACGCCTCGCTGACCGTGCTGCTCTCGGCCGCGCAATCGATCGGAGTGCCGGAACCGTTGCGGCTCTTCGGCACCGAAGCACAAAAGGCCAAGTACCTTCCGCGTCTTGCGCGCGGGGAGATTTCCGGGTTTGCCCTCACGGAACGAAATGTGGGTTGCGATATCTCAAAGGTCGATACCTACGCCGTTCGCGTCCGGGAGAACGGGAACACCGTCGCCTATCGCATCACGGGTGAAAAGTTTTTCATTACGAACTCTGCCAAGCAGGATGGCGAGTTTCTGGCTTCGATGCTCGTGGTGATTGCGCGCATTGTGGATCGACCTGAAGAGCTGCAAGACCCGCACGCGCAGAAACATTATGGAGCCTTCATTGTCGAGACTCAGTGGCCGGGTTGTTCGGTCACCCGTTTACGTTTCGAGGGTGTCCGGGGCATCTATAACGGTATTCCAACATTCAACAATGTGCAGGTGCCGGTTGAAAACCGCCTCGGTAACGAAGATGACGGTTTGAGAATCGCCCTCGCCACCCTCACCGTCGGCCGCCTCACGCTCCCCGCAGCTGGAGTGGGAGGCCTCAAACAGTGCCTCTCCGCCATGCGCTGGTGGGCACGCAAACGTGTCCAATGGAATAAGCCGATCGGCGAACATACCCTCATCGGTGAAAAACTCTGTCGCTCCGCCGCCTATACATTGGGACTCGACGCCGTGATGGCGTTCTGCGGAGCCTGGGCCAACAAGAAAGGCGACCTCAGGCTGGAGTCGGCGGCGGCCAAAATCCTCGGAAGCGAATGGTACTGGGACGTCGTCAACGACCTCTTCCAAGTGCGCGGCGGCCGCGGCTTCATGACCGTCGAGTCGCAGCGCATGAACGGGGAGCCGGATATTCCCGCGATGCGGATGCTGCGCGACGCCCGGATCAATCTTGTATGGGAAGGGACGAGCGAGATTCTGCGCATCTGGATGGCGCGTGAATCGCTCGCGCCCTACATTGAACAGGGTTTCTCGTTCCTTCAAGGGTCCGCCCCGGACAAGCTCACGGCAGTAGGGTACTTCTCTCGTATGGCGCTCCGGTCGAGCATCCCTGCTTTCAGTCCGGGGACCGGTTCCGGGATGTTCGGAGAGGACTACGCCGGATGGGTTCATTTCATCGAATCATCCGCTCGAAGCCTCACTCGATCGACGCTGACCGCGGCAGTCCGTCACAGACAAGGCCTGCATAACAAACAACTCCTCTTGCAAAGTCTGGTGGATCAGAGTCTCTGGCTTTTTCCCATGGCTGCGACGATCTGGTATGCCTCGCAGCCGGACATGCGCACCAAGCCGGGGATTCGTCAGCTGGCCGACTATTTCTGCCAGGAAATGCAGGATCATTTGCACGGGTCAACCGCAACGACAGGAAAACAAAGACCGGGGAAAGACTCCACCGTCTTCCGCCTGTCGCAATCCATCATGAACGGCGACTATGCCTGGCTGGAAGAGGGAATCGTTCCCCTCATTGAGAAATAACGGAAGAGGCCGTAGCATAGGCCTCCACCGCCCTCCGCCGGTTCGGATCTCTCCGAACAAGAGTGGTATCGACGTGAACGCTCGTTGTAAACGACACCGCCGGAGCGAATCCTGTGAATAGGAAACAGCAGGCAGTCATCGTCAGCGCCGTACGGACACCGATGGGCAGCTTCAACGGAGTATTCAGCCCCCTGCCGGCGACCAAACTGGGAAGCGCCGCGATTGCCGAGTCTCTCAAGCGCATCAATCTGACGCCGGATCACGTCGATGATGTCTATATGGGTTGTGTGCTGAGTGCCGGACTCGGCCAGGCGCCTGCCAGGCAAGCCTCCATCGCCGCCGGTATCCCTCAGACCACCGGCGCCACGACCGTCAATAAGGTCTGTGGGTCCAGCCTCAAGACTCTGATCATGGCTTCCCAGGCCATCGCGCTCGGCGACGCGAGGATCGTGGTCGCAGGCGGCATGGAAAACATGACCCGTGCCCCGTATTTGCTGGACAGAGCGCGCCAGGGCTATCGCCTGGGACATGCGGAGTTGGTGGATAGTGTCATCAAAGACGGACTGTGGGACGTCTATAACAATTTCCATATGGGCGAGGGCGGCGAACTCTGCGCCGCCAAATACCGGCTGACGCGCCAAGAGGTTGACGACTTCGCCCTGGAAAGTTATCGACGCGCCCAAGAGGCTATGGCGACCGGGCAGTTAACAAAAGAAATCGTTCCCATCGAGGTGCCGCAGCGGAAAGGTCCGCCCGTCATCGTCACAGACGATGAAGAGCCGAACCGCGTCTCTCTGAGCAAGCTGCGTGAACTCAAGCCGGTGTTTCGGGACAACGGCGTCCTGACCGTCGGCAATTCTCCATCCTGTAACGATGGAGCCGCCGCGTTGATCGTGATGGCTGAAGAGGAAGCGCTGAGTCTTGGACTCACCCCCATGGCCCGCATCGTCGGCTATGCCGGGACCGCGCTGGCACCCGAATGGTTTACGTTGGCCCCGATCGATGCGATCAGACTTGTGCTAAAGAAGACCGGCCTCACACTCGCCGATATTGACCTGTTCGAGATCAATGAAGCTTTCTCCGCCGTCTCGCTCGCCATCAACCGGGAATTGGGACTCGATCCAAAGAAGGTCAACGTCAATGGCGGGGCCGTTGCGCTCGGCCATCCCATCGGGGCCACCGGCGCCAGGCTGGTGACCACGTTGCTGCATGCCATGGAAGCGCGCGGCGCCAGACGCGGCCTCGTCAGCCTGTGTATCGGTGGAGGAGAAGCGCTAGCCGTGATCGTGGAACGGCCGTGAAGAAATAGAACCATCAACTGGAGGTATTTATTCGGCGGCGCCAACAAAGAGGGGCTACGCCAGAAGAGCCGCCGGCTCTCACGAAGTGCGGTTTGGTGGGCCGTGTAGGGGTCGAACCTACAGCCTGCTGATTAAGAGCTTGAACAAGGGTGTTTTCATAAGGGTTTGACGGTCATCGGGAGTCGAATCGGGAGCAAGGCCAGGATCAGGATTTGTTACTAACTAGAGGAGATCCTTTTCGGACCGTTGGCTACAACTAATCTGCATACTTGCACTACATCAGCTCAAAATCTCAAACCGTTCTTGAATTTCGCTGAGTATGCGCTGCGGGACTCTACCTTCAGCAAGCCTTACAAATTCTTCCGCTCGTCCCAAATCGTGATAAAGCATTCCTGCTTCCCTTATTTTCGCGAGGTCATGCGGTTCCGAGAATACTGCCTCGCGCGCATATTTCTCGGCCAACAGATTGGACTCTGCCAACGAACCCAACTTAGAATACATGCGTGCGACTGTAGGAGTATCAACTTGCAAAAGTAGATCAATAAACACAGGCTGAGAAATCTCACTAAGAGCGTCGGCGCTCTTTGCTTTCAGTGCATGTTTCGCCCAAGCTTGAACAAAAGTAGGATCACTCGAAAGCCCCTGCTTTAAATCCTTGATCAATAAATCTGCTTCAGTACCCCTATTCGCAAAATCTAGCATTCGAATACATCGAGAAACTAGAGCGGGATCTGGTCCCAGCGCCTTAATCGTCTCTAAAAGTAGATCTGCCGCATGAGAATCCAAATCCATCATCGAGTAGGCACTAGACAGCTTCATTGCCACCTGCGGATCACGATTTCCAGCATTCCGCCATATGGCCTCGATAAACTGGAAGTTATCACTCCAATTTCCGGCTCGTGACGCTCTCGCTCCCACTAAAGAACCGTCGGCAAATTTCTGTACAATTTTCCATAGCAAGGGATCATTCGAATTGCCCGTAAGTTCCCACAATCGTTGAGCACGCTTAATTGCTAGAGACACCGGAACATTTCTTACCTCATAAAAGCTAAGCAGGGCTCGGTAGAGTTCAGGATGCCCGAATGACTCTGCCAATTCTTCAACTTCCTTAAGTGCCGCTTCAGGCTCCTCCCAGATACGTTGTTTGGCTCTTTCAACAAGGACTCCAATCTTTGATTGAATCAGTTCCCTCGGCACCACACTCGCAAATAGCCTCAAATAGTCCCTAAGGAGTATTGAATCATCCGGACTAATACCGCTACCAACGCGAAGCACTTCTTTGATCTCCAACGCTGACTCAGAATGCAGTACATATATTTCTGAGCACGACAGAGTATCCTTGAGATCCTCGGCCTCCTCATTGAGGGTAGAGCGGATTACTCGGATAAACTTTTCCTCGCTATCTGATTCTTTCATCTGCGGTAGTCGACTAAGAGCTACCATCAGTTCGAGGCGATCACGTCCACTCTCGCGCACGGAGTGGTTTAAACTGCGCAAAACAGCTCGCGCCCCTTCAAGATTTTCCATCGTGGGAAGAACCAAACAGATCACCATGTCGGCCAACAAAGTGGTTGCCACACCACCCATCTCAGTAATGCCGGTGCGTGAATCTATGAGGAGAAAGTCAGGGGCCAGCTCGTCAAGAATGCGATTTTTTAGCTCTAGGAATACTTGAACGCCTTTGGCATCTTTCGAATAAAACAAATCATGCCAATTGATTCGTGCGAGTTTCGTCCAGTATTCTTTTGATGGAGCTCTTCCTGCGGGAATTAAGTGAACTAGAGGCTTATCAACTCCTGGAACGCTCACATTGTATGCAAAGCTTTTGATCGAATCTTCTATCCGACCCTCTACAACAAAATTATATATGTAATCGACAACGCCGGCTGACACCGGGAGAGGCTTAGCGTCTGATGTGGAGGCAAATTTATAGTGCAACCCGGGAGCTTCCAAGTCAAAATCCAATGCGACTACTTTGTACTTAAGCCGCGCAAGATAACGCGCAGCATTAGCCAGAGCCAATGAACGCCCCGCCCCCCCTTTATAGCTATAGAAGGTTACTGTTTTCATTGAATTTCAAGAGGCCGGTACGAACACACATCCGCGCGTTTCGATGGCTCTTGCAAGTCGGTCACTTCTTTCTACCTCGTTGTGCTTAATCAAGCTGGGGAATCGAAGATCACGCCTAGCTAACGTCTCGATTCCATGACTTGAAGTGTCGCGTGCCTCTTTGATTAATCGAAGCAACTGCGTAGCTCGGGTTAGTACCATCGGACGTTCCAATAGACTTTGGTTGGATAGTACCGCCAAGAGAATTGCTTCTGCATGGTCAAAGTGGTGCTGAGGTATCAGCTCTGATTCGACTCGCTCTAGAAAGCCGTTAACTACCTCGGGGGGAGCCATGTCGATAATATCTTTGGGTGAAATTGAGTTGGGTATGGGTCGCCCTTGCCGCTCACGGTACTCAACTACCTTTGAGTTGAGAAACCGTATAAGTTCTTCCCAATTTTGAAAACCAACATTTGAGGCAGAAAAACCAGCTTTCAAAATTGCCTCTTGTAGCGAGTCTTCGCTTATTACAGGGGAATTGATAAGTAGGTAAGGTGGCCTGGCGAGCCTTAAGGTTTGTCCAGATCGTACGATTCCCACTCCATCTGGAACCGAGATCGCCTCTAATCGCAATCTCACCTCATAACCTCCTCTTTGATTATTCCATCTACCACACCTCTTCGGAACTGAAGGAAGTCATCGACTTCTGCTCGTTCAGCGTCACTTAGATGCTTATCCAGGCTTTTAAAAGCCATATCCCACAACCGATCATATTCAGACTTGACTATTCTCACGCATTTTACACTAGACAAGGTAACGGTTCCGATGAAAATCGCTTCGAAATATTTATCCTTAGAACTAACTAGAACCTCAGGCCAGTGTTGGCTTGTGGTGGATAATATATCGTGTACACGCTCTTTTGCTGCCATGAAATGACGGTGAGAATGGGGAGTTGTAGAATGCTCGACGAGACCTTGATCTAAACTACCGTCCGCTCTCAAGCAAAGTTTCAAGCTATCCCCAGGTAAGTAAGCTATATCTTCTACAGACCCTAAAACGCTCCAATCGAGAACGAGGCAATATGTTCCATACTGGGATAGGCCCACCCCTCCTCCGTTCAACATGCCGTAGCGGAACTTATCTCCATTTACAAAAGCCAAGTCGAAATTAGTGCGTTTCTCATAAAAGGTATTGAGACGCTCTCGCAATAGGTCATCACGAGTGCGCCCGCTTAGCCGAGCTAATTCATCAGTCAACTCATAGGTGTTTAAATGGGCCCCCCCGGTGACAAGGCGTACCAATACATGAAGTCTCGCATTTATAGATAGCTGTGCAGTTGCTTCGACCCATGTAGCGAAACTGCTAACTATGGAAGCTTCTGAACCGGAAATTGAATCAAGCTCCCTTTGATATGCCTGTGAAATTGCTACCGCATTCTGTTTCGCTATTGCGAAAAGGTTAAGCATGCACGATCTCTGACTTCTCGTCTTATTTTTTGTGGTAAAAGTTCTGATTATCTATGTTTTCGACTTTGAGAGAAGTAGAGTACGCGGACACTTTAATAATTTCAAGATTTGCAAAGAAAATGGGGTCATTCTGAATATCCTACCTGCAATGAGGTGGGTCGAAAGCGTCGAAGGAGGCCCTGTGCAGCGCCACGAGAATACAGTCGCCAGCCGAGTTCTCTGCGGCATGGCTTGTCACACACGAGGACGGGAAAATAGGGACATTCTGCCTGTTACCAAGGTGCCTGGGGGCAGGCCGAGCCCCACTACCCAGTGGCATAAAAGAGGCGAGTCTCTTCTGTGGCTGCATTCGAATAGCCATCGGCAGAAGCAAGCTAAAATTACAGGAGAGGGAGATCTTCCAATTGGGTTTATCCGCGCGCAGCAATAAAAGAAGCGCGCACGGGACAAGCGAAGCTTGGTTTGGTGGGCCGTGTAGGGGTCGAACCTACGGCCCGCTGATTAAGAGTCAGCTGCTCTACCAACTGAGCTAACGGCCCACCGGGTGTGAACGTCGAGGCTATGTACTGGCGGATGCGGTCGCTTGCGTGCTGGATGGTGCGCCTGACAGGATTTGAACCTGTGGCCCTCAGCTCCGGAGGCTGATGCTCTATCCAGCTGAGCTACAGGCGCTCCCGCAAGCAATAAGATGCACCTTAGCACGGCGTGAAAGCCGCTGTCTAGGTCACTGCTTTCATCGGTTCTTCCAAAACATCGGGTAGAAACGCATAGGGGAGGAGCAGTTCTTCGCCCGGCATCCTCTGTCGAACACGCAACTGCGCCAGTTCTTCTGCCTCTTCGCCGGCAAGACGATCTTCCTCGTGGCGAAACGATGGGGAGAGTCGAATGAGAGGAACCGATGTTTGAATGGCGCAGGCGCCCTGCACGATACCGTCACTCTCGACGGGAATACCCATTGATCGACAGGCGAGTGGGCGAAACTCATAAAGACTGCAACTCCCGTTCGCTTCCAAGGCTGGGCAGGGCAGCTCGCGAAATCGCTCGACAAGCGCGTCCGTGTCACGGTCGTGCCAGTGGTCGATGACTGGGTGAAGGGCCAATTGCGGCGCTGACGCCTGTATCATACGGGCTTGCCGGACCGCCCTCTCCTCAATCGCCCGGCGTTGTTCAGAAGGAATTGAGTGCAGGCCTCGCTGAATTTCCTGTCGATCGAGAATCGTGACGGGGAACAGGCCCACGCAACAATGGGAACAACCCCGGCAGCAGGGCAGGTTGTCATTCAGCGCCGACCTGGCACGGGAAAACCAGTGGGAGGTTTTATCGAAAAGCTGGGAATCAGATCGTGAAACGTAGTGGTTGGACACCTTACTCTAGTCTTCGACGGAGACCGACATATCGATGATCAGCTCACCCTTAGGCGAATAGAAGCCTCGATTGTCGATCTGGACGATCCCATTGCATTGCTCCTGGTAGAACTCCAAGATCCATCCGTTGAAATCGTATCCCTCCTCAGTGATGTCCTGCTCAATCATCCGGGTGGTCAGAATAAACCGGCAATCAGTGAGATAGCTCCGCACAAGCTGCGACTCCATCCCGTCATGAACGGAGAGCAGTTGAGAAAATTGCCCTCTCTCCTGGTCGAAGACATCCTTGTAGGTACCTCGATCTCGTAAGCAGAATAGCTGGATTGGCTTGCGGTCCTGCTGGTAACTCAATGCCATTTGGACCCATGCCCATTCATCTAATGCAATCTCGTCGATCCCGGAAGGAATGATCGGAGTTTGACCGCGCATTCTCAAAAACTCCACCAGCAGCCGGAGTGGCGGCGAGTTGTCCCTTTGGCAAAATACGCGAGAATAGATAACCTTTTCAGCTTGTTCCGATGCAGCTTCCGGCGTGGCCGTGGAGACAATCGGTAATTCCTTGCCCATAGTATATCCCCAGTCCTGTCCATGGATAAGGACAGATTCTATCGAGCTAAGTAACCTCAGCCCCCTACTGTACCGGCTTGACGATCCGCACCGCAATAGCCATAAGCGCATTTCATCGCACCAGACGTGCGTTTTTCTCATTGACAGTCTTAAGACTCTTGGCTACACTCTCGCGGGTTTTCGCCGTATGCGTATTTGCGAGCGTTTCATGACACCGACCTTGCGAGTCCGAACGTTTTCGACGCAGGCGAGTTGGCGGAAATATCGAGTTCACATTACTTCTCTCACCTTCAAGGAGGTCCACGAATGGCAAAGTCAATGACCAAATCGCAAATCGCCGATTACCTGGCTGGGAAAGCCGGGATCACCAAGAAGGGCGCCGTCCAGATTCTCGATGATTTCGCGGCACTGGCTTATCGTGAAGCCAAGAATGTCTTTACAGTGCCCGGTATCGGCAAACTCAAGCTGGCCAACCGGAAGGCCCGCATCGGACGCAATCCTCAAACCGGGGAAGAGATTAAGATTCCAGCCAAGCGAGTGGTCAAGTTCCGAGTTGCCAAGGCAGCCAAGGACGCAATTCTCGGAAAGAAGTAACGACGAGGAATTTCCGTCTTCATGGCAGCGCAGCGCGTGGCCGTTTGTAAGGTCTCATCCGCTGTGTATAACGATCGAACACACAAGGGCTGTAGCCATTGAATGGCTACAGCCCTTGTGTGTCTCCGCAGGCCATTAGATTAGAAATGTGACGGCCCCAGCCCACTCCCACCCATGCCATCGTGCCCGACCAGACGAATCGCATCGCCATCCTGAACCAGAGAATCTTCACTGGCAATCCGCTTGTTGATGGTCACCAGAACTTTCTTTTCCCGTAGCAACTGCAACAGATGACGAAGTTGCACACCTTGCTTCTGAATCAGCTGCCGAACGGATATTGGTGCAGCAATCTCACAGGCAAGATCGCGTTCACCATCAACCGTCTGGAGCTGGCCGGTCAGGACAATCGTTACCATACCATCGAGACTCCCTGTGGATAGAGGAAACTCCCACGATACCCTACACCGAGGATTGACTCAGCCCCCATCTCTATCGATAATGGCGGGAATATGCAGTCTCTTGATGTCCAACATCCCGGAATGCCGGATTTGCAGTTCGTGCTCTTTGTCACCGCCCTCTGCACAGCCGACTTGAATACCATCAATGTTCCTGAAGATCTCCGACGAAGAATTTTCGACCAGTGTTGGTCGCTCGTCCATACTGACGCTCCTCCCACAAGCCAAAAAGAACGTGTCCTGGACCTCCGGGGGGGAACAGAACTCACGCTGGAGGCCTGTGTATCGACCATTCGATCTCTCCTCATCGAAGCTGATATCCACACCCTAGTTTGGGACCATCCAGTCAGTGAACCAACCAGAGGAAGCACCCCGGAAGCCCGCCCCCTCATCGACCGATTGGGCCAATTATACCCCAGCGATGCGGGAATCATCGATCCACCGAATGAACCGATGCATTAGTAACGGATGACAGTATCACTCTTAATATGGTAAGAGTGCGTCTACATCTTGGCTCAGCGCAACAAGTCCCCATCGTCTAGCCTGGCCTAGGACATTGCCCTTTCAAGGCAGTAAC
Source organism: Nitrospira sp. (assembly GCA_022843785.1). Lineage (GTDB taxonomy): Bacteria > Nitrospirota > Nitrospiria > Nitrospirales > Nitrospiraceae > Nitrospira_D. The sequence continues at coordinate 298 of JALHMZ010000018.1, read as the reverse complement.
ACGGGTTCAAATCCCGTTGGGGACACCAGCCTGCTTCATCCTAGCTCTCCGGTATTTTTCCCATAGACGTCTCAACAAAAAGAAAGAGGGGCTGCGCCGGTATGGCGCAGCCCCTCTGCTCACTCATCCCGTTCCAGATTACCCAAGAGGGTTAACCAGACGGGCTAGTCAACCTCGCTTAGTAGCCGGTCTTTTGTCCCGTGGCCACCTGGCTGGGGAACGGATCCAGAATGCTCTTGGGCGCATTGTTCCAGATCACATCCGCCAGGTTCGACATGCGCGAGACGATCTGCGCCGC
>JALHMZ010000017.1 GCA_022843785.1 Nitrospira sp. | reverse complement strand
GCTGCGTCGTCGCTAAATTGCCGTCCACATCGGTGACGCTCACCCCCGCAATCGCCAGCGCCGTGTCCTCCGCCACCGTCTGCGCCCCCGGCACCACGTTCGCCGGCGCATCGTTGACGCTCGTCACCGTGATCGCCACCGTGTCCGTGTCCACCACCGCGTTACTGTCCGTGCTCGTCACCGTCAGCAGGTCCGCCCCGGTAAAGTTCAGATTCCCCTGGTAGCTGAGCGTCGCCAACGCCGCGTTGATCTGCGCCTGCGTCCCACTCAACGTCAGCGTCCCCGAGCCATTGGCCCCCGCACTGATCGTCGCCCCGCCCGCCAGGCTCACCGTCACCGTCCCGTTCCCCACCGCCAGCTGCGTCGTCGCTAAATTGCCGTCCACATCGGTGACGCTCACCCCCGCAATCGCCAGCGCCGTGTCCTCCGCCACCGTCTGCGCCCCCGGCACCACGTTCGCCGGCGCATCGTTGACGTTGTTGACGTTGACCGTATAGATCTGCGTTGAGAAGGAACCATCCGCACTATCGGCCCGAACCGTGATGTTGTGGGACGACGCGCTCTCATAGTCGAGTAACGCCCCGTTCAGCACTGTTACCACACCGGTTACGCTGTCGATCTGGAACCGCCCGCCGGCATTGTTCGTCAGGCTGTAAGTAATGGTGTTGTTGGTCGCGTCTGCGTCGCTGGCTGAGGCAGTAATACCTACCAACGTGCCGGTTGTTGCGTTTTCATTAACCGCATTCGCCCCGCCATTCGTGTCCGTAATGGCGCCCACATCGAACTCGTCGACATCGTTCAGATTGATGGTGATGGTAGCGGTATCCGTCAATGTTCCATCGCTTGCCTGCACCGTCAGCGTGAAACTCGAAATGCTCTCGCGATTCAGCACAGCACTGCTGTTCACCGTGATTTGGCCGGTGGCCGGGTTGATGGCAAACGCGCCGCCGGTGTTGCCTGCGGTGATGCTGTAAGTGATGGCTGTGCCATCACGATCCAGATCCGTACCCGTGAAGGAATCATTGACGTTGTAGACCGCTGTGCCGTTCGCGCTGTTTTCATTCAGATTCACTGTTGCATTAACGATATCGGGCGCATCATTCACCGCCGTAATGGTCACGGTGGTGAAGGCTGTATTGCTGGGCAGCTGTGTCGTTTGATCGCGGACGACGGTGGAAATCGTGCGGGTGGTCATGGTTCCACCCACGGTGGGATTATCGCTGGTGCTGCTGTACCGAATGGAGGAAATAAAAGTCTGGTAATTGGCTCTGGTATCCACGCCGGTAATCGTAAGTACGCCGGTCAGTGCATTGTAGCTTCCGGTAATGTTGCCGATATTGGTGAACATCAAGGTGTCGCCTGCGGTGAAATTCCTGGCGATGGCGACCGTGGCACCGCTCATATTTGCGCTGGAGGCGTCGGTAATTACCACGTCGGTGTCGCTGATGCCCACGGCACTACCGCCCTCGGTATAAGCAGCCGTGTGACCGGTCGGTTCTGCCGAGATCGTGACATTATCGGCAAAGAAGAACTCGTCCGCAGCGGTATAGCCGCCGGTTACGCGAAAACGGATTATCGTATTGGCAGATTCATACCCGGCCAAGCTCAGACTCGCCGTGCCGGCACTATCATTTGTAAAGGTCTGCAGCGTCGTAAAAGTGACACCGGCATCGTCGGACACCTCGACGACTAATGTGTCGGTGTTTTCCAACGTGTTGCTGGTGCGGTACTCAAACGATAGCGTGGGGTTGATGTAGTTGGTGAGGTTCACCGAACGTTGGATACTGCCAGCACCTATCTGGAGTTCTCCATCCACACCAGCGGTGACATCCACATCCACGACCCGCACTTCGCCAGCTGTGGGGCTCTGAGCGGCGCCGCTATCCACTTCTATCCAGTTCGTGGACCAGGGAATGGCGCCGCCGGACGCGTTGGTATAGGACGCCGTGAAGGCCGCCGTATCGTCAAAATTATCGCTGGCACTCTGCGTAGCGTCGTTGTCATTCAGGTCCAACGTCGGCCCGCCGGCGGTTGTGCTGTTAAAGAGAATGTCGTGGAGCACGACGACCGGACTCGCGTTGCTGGTACTGCCGTACGTGAATTCCACCCAGGTAATGCCTGATTTTCCGAACGTAATCGTCGTATTGCCGGCGCCTGAGTTTGCGTTTGCACCTGTGCCATTCCCTGACACGGTGTTGGTGCCATTGAACGTATTCGTAGTGCTGGTTGTTGCGGATGTAGGGTTCCCCACATTACTATTGAAGACCGCAAACTCGTTATTATCCACATCGAACAGGGTAAGACTGACGTTACTGACGCTGCCCCCAAGCTGATTGCTGAAGTCGATCCTGACCGTGATGGTGTCTGTTGTTGGGTTGATGCCCATATCAAACTGCAGCGCGTCCTGCACGGGAGATAGCCCACCGGTATATGTGTTGGCGGTGGTAATACCGTTCAATGTTCCGGCGCCGGTTTCGGTCACACTGACCGTGACAGTGCTGCCGTCGCCTAGTGTGATGACTTGGCTGGCCGGCGCAGTGGTGCCGCCTGTCCATGTCACGGCATCCCAGTCCACCACCCCTAGGAGGTCACTCCAATTGTCTTGCGCGGCCTGATCGATGGCAATCTCGGTTTCTATCGAACCGGTTTGCACTTCCAAATTCCAATCGCCGCCAAGTTCGACATGCCCCGTGGCATCGGTACTGGCCGCGACGTCAGCTCCCGTCAAGGCCGCCAAGGTTTGGATGGCTGCCTGTCCAGCCTCGCCACGACCGAAGTTGCAGCCATAGATCAGAATGTCGGCGTCCGCTGAAAGACTCCCGCCAATCCGTTGAAGCTGTTCGGCATATTGCGTACCGATCGAAGATTGTGTCAGCGAACTCGAACCGAGCTCGATCTCTGCTTCTGTCCCATGACCAATTAAATGGATCGCATCAATCCCTGTACGGCCGGCCAGCGCCTCCGCCATCTGTTCGATGCCATCACGGGCAGGGTCGAGAATGATAACTTCGACATTGGGGCTGATGCCGTCGAGGAGTTGTTGATATTCGAGAACACTAGAGGACACAAACACGATTTCCTGGCGGGCCGCCGAGGTATCATAGGCCGCCAGCGCATCGAATAGCGCCTGCTCGTCTGTGGTGAATTGGGGTTCGCCGGTCGGCGCTGCGGAAATGGTATCAACCGTCGCCGAACTGTCAGACGACGATGCCTCGGCCTGGTTTTGCGACGCCTGCTCAGTCGTCACGGCCCCGGCCGTGGCCACTGCAGCGCCATCGAACATGAGGCGAGATTCGAGCGACAGCAGGGTACCGACAACGCTCGAGTCAGAGGTAGTACCGGATGATCCCTTAGCTACTACGCGGGAGCGTTTGTCCGGCGCTGGGCTACCCTCCGGTGTTTTCTTTCTACGCAGTATCCGCATAACAGTTTAGATGCCGGGAGAATCCGTTTTTAGTTCATCATACAAAGAGCAAGCAAAGATGGTGCCGAGAATGACTGCAAATTCAGAATACTTATTAGCTACTTACAAGACGTTGAGACGAAAAATGGCCGCCGAACACAAATTTTTGTCCAGGGCATCACGTATTTGCAGCGTCTGCTCGACAAAGAGGAAAACACATTACAGGAGTGCCCGGATACCCTTTTGTCACGCACCACTTTCACGAATGAAGATACGGGCGCTCTGTTCCCAGAGCCGTTGGGCAAAACTGATACAGGGCCCTTCCACCAACACCGTCCCTCGCACAGCCTGGTTCCATTGGGGCGGTGACTCGAGAAGCTGCAGAGTGACACGATAGACAGAAGCCTCCGGTCTCAGTTTTCGAGCCGCATCCTCTCGAACTGCCACATCCCCGCCGTACTGTGAAGCCAGGTACGGAACCGTGAAGCTGCTTTCGTCAATGTCCCGAATTTCAACGACCTTTGCTTTTATGCTGGGACGATCCGGCGCCTCAGGAATGAAGCGAGCCGATTGCCCCGCTCGGAGATAGCCGACATCCGTCTCAGGCGCCAGAGCATGCAGTACTTCACCTGCCGGATCGGTCACGTAGGCGAGCGGCAGCTCTTTATTGACCCATCGCCCCACGTGCAACGCCTCCGCCCGATCGGTCACGACTCCCGTGATGGGGGATATCAGCGAGAGATTCTGCTGCTGCTGCTGCAGGCCCTCAAGGTGCGAGAGATGCGCCTTCAGCATTTCCAACGTCACTTGGTGTTTCGCAAGTTCTTGTTGATTGACAAATTGACGCCGACCCTTCAGTCGCTCGACCTCGACCTTCTTACGTGTCAATGCCATATCTTTCTCAAGTGTCGGCGATTCCAACACTACCAGTTTATCTCCCACTCCTACCCGCTGGCCTTCACTCACCACTAACTCGACAACTCTTCCCGGTACCGGAGCATAAATAGTCGCATGTGGCGTCGATTCCAGCACCGCCGGAAAGCTGAGACGATCGGACCAGGGAACGAACAAGACTGCGATCAGAAAGACCAGAACACCGACTGATGCCCAAGTTCGGTTATGCTCGCCGATCACTCCCCTCAAACCCCACCACACATTGAGTTCTCGCCCGATCGGCAGCAGGATAAACCACACGATTTCGACCGCAAATAGAATGATTCCCAGCAACTTGAAAAAGTATTCGTAGACCATGAAGGCGATACCGAGAAACAGCATGAACCGGTATGCCCACACAGCCCAGGCAAACCAGACCAACAATCGACGACGGGCGGCAGAAACCGGTTCAGGCATCGGCACATCCAGGCCGAACAATAGCCGTCGCAGCTGCCACTGACCGAAAGCGAACGCACGATCATGCAAGTTGGGGATACCCAACAAATCGGACAACACATAGTACCCATCAAACCGCAGCAGGGGACTCAGATTGATGCCAATGCCTACCAATAAACTCGTGGTCGCCATGATAAAAACGAGACTCCGCACCACACCGTCATCGAGAAAGTTCCATATGAAGATCGCCAGGGCCGCCAGTGATATCTCGACAATCATGCCCGCAGCGCCGATGGCGGCTCGCTGGCGACGGGAAGCCAATCTCCACGCATCAGACGTGTCTGAATACAGCATCGGCACCATCACAACCATGGCAATGCCCATGGCAGGAATCCGACAACCATAGCGCGCCGCTGTGTAGACATGCCCCAATTCGTGGAACACCTTGACGACTGCCAAACAGAGGACATATAGCCCAAGTCCCCGCAGAGTGAAGAAATGGAGGATCGATGCCGTAAAGGTATCCCATTGGCGCGAAACCAAGTAGAGACCTGTCAGTCCTATAAGCGCAATGATGCAGGCAACGGACCGTGAAAAGATCCACTCCACGTAGGGGAGTGTCACACGAAGAAATCGATCCGGCTGAATCAGTGGGATTTGGAAAAATAGATAGTGATGGACAAGCCAGGCCAGCCAGGACGGACGCGCGGCATCGGCATGAGCCGCATACGCACGATAACCCCCTTGTGGAGGGTCTCTCATAAGGTGGTTCCCATGCAGGAATCGAAGAAGGGCATCAAGATCTTCTTGGGTCGCGCGGCAGGTCGTCTCTGCATGAATCTGTAACAGGAGCGCTTCCGCCGATAACCCTCTCCAACGCGAGAGCATCTGGTAGGCAGCCCAGCCGATCTGAAAATATTTTCCGCGGACTGGGTCAACAATGACCCATGTCGGTGAGCCATCGGGGCCCGACGCACCCTCGATGAATCGAAGATCTTCGCGCAGCGGCGGCAGTATCTTTTCCTGATTCTGAAGCGCCGGCTGGCTCATAGACCTACCCAAGGCCGAAGGGCGGAAATCGGTCGGCGGAACAGATAGGTGAACAGCGATACCGGCTCCCCGTAGATTTTGGCGCTTCCCTGCCAACCGATTCGGAGTTCCGATGCCCCCTGCTCAAGCTGGGCGATCACCCGATACGCCAGCGTATTGTTTGGCAAGACCTCGGCATGATAGCTCGCATGACTGACTTTGGCAGACACACTGGAAAATGGATTGGCATTCAGAAACAGCTTCACCACAGCGCCTTCACGCAGCACGATGGCGTCTTCGACGGGGAGATCGATACGGACTTCCAAACGTTTTGGATCTGCGATTTCCATGATGCGCTGACCAACGACAACCGGCTTCCCGATCCAATCGGACCTATCCGTATACAGCAACAACCCCGCCTGTTCTGCCTTGACCTCAACCTTCGTCAATCGTTCGTACATGTAGTTTCGCTCGGTCTCTCGCAACTCGACTTCAGCTTTCAACTGCGGCACATCGGCTTTTTGCTCCGCTTCGACAAAGGACCCTTGGGCCGCGCGACGATACTGCGCGATTGACACATCCAGATTCCGTTCCGCAACTTGATACTCACTCCTGAATGTTGTGTCCTCGTACCGGAATAGAATCTCCCCTTCAGATACGACCGTATTGGGGAGGACGAGAATATCCGAGACGACACCATCAATCGGTGCACTCACGATCACCGAGTCTTTTGCGACAACCTTGGCCGGCGCCAGAGTTGACATAGGAACAGGGATCGCGAGCGCGCCCACTATCGCACTCGCAAGTATCCAGGTCACAGTTCGGCTCATCCCCCATCGCCATTGAAGGCTGCTCGATGCGCCTACCGCTCGCCAGGCATAGGCGTAGGCGTCGCCGATACGCTGCAGGACCGTCACCTCATGGTCTGCCCATGGCTGTTCCCTCGTAAGCCATAGGCCGCCAAGTAGCTGCCCATCAGGATGCTTGAGCGGGCACCATACGCCATGACCTGGGGTGAACGCCTTCCAGTCCCGCCTCAGTTCCTCAGGACAGTCACTGTCCGAAACCTGACGAATATCGGAACCTGGGGAAATTGCTCGCAGCCCCTGAATCAGTCGTTCTGTCCATTGCATCAACGGCGCCGCGCGATCCACGATCGGCACGCTCGATGCCGCCTGCACCTCATAGCGTGGCGACGACGGGGCTGGCGGAATCAGGAGAATGGCTTGCTGATAGGGGATCAGCCGGCGAGTCTCATTGACAAAAAAGAATTGCAGCTCCTGCCGGGTCCGGGCTGCGCGGACCATCCCTTCCAGCTGAAGCAGCATGGTAAAGGAGGTGTTTCTTTGAGGCAGACTCTGGGTAACCGCTTCGGCTGTAGCCATATCAGTGTAATGGCTCCTCGAATGAGGCGGTTCCGCTCATTCCCGCAAGGACATGGTCAGGCTGAACACGGAATCGGCCTTTGACCTTCACCGTCTGACTTGCAGGATCAACATTCGCACCGATATCTTGAACAACTGCTGCATACCGGCGTCCGGTTTCATCGACGGCATACTTAAAAGGCGTACCGACCTTCAGCCAGGCGAGGGATCTCGACGGCAAAATCAACTCGATCTCGAGCAAGCTGTCATCCAACAGGCTGATGAGTTGGTCATTGGGGAAAACATTCTCGTGCTCATTCACAATCGTTTTCACAACGCGCCCGGGAAATGGGGCCCACACAGTACAGGCATTTACATTGACCTCCGCTGCTGTCACAGCAGCAAAGGCCTTGTCCGCATCTGCGTTTGAAATTTCGATCTCAAGCGTGCCAACAGCCTGATGCTCGGAGAGTCGGAGATTATTCTCATAGGTTTTCTTCTTCCCTCGATATTCTGCCTGGGCACTCGCCAGTTCAGCCTCATACTTTGAGCAATCCAGGGCCACTAGGAGAGCCCCTTTTTTGAACCGCTGCCCTTCCTTATAGGGAAGTTGACTGATTCGGCCTTGAACCTGGCTGGCCAGCGTGGCCTGGGCGGTAGCCTTCACCACCCCCCGAATCGTACTGAGTTCTGCCGCACTACTGCTGGGTTTGACGTCCGACTTGGCGGCAACCGTCGCGGACGATATTGGGATCAAGCACCACACGGCGATTATCAAACCGCTAAGGAGGTGTCGGCTTTCGAATGTCATTTGATCGACTCCTTCCCCTTCGCCCATCGAGCACGCAATTGGAGCGCCAAATCGGAGAGGCGTTGCTCCTGCGTCAGATTGTTCGGCAAGACATCCTCCCCAATCGCCGCCAACAACGAGGCCCAGGCAGTTTGGAGTTCTGCTTCTACGGCATCGTATCGAAGTTGGGCTGCCACTTGAGCCACCCGTTCGCGAAGCACCGCCTGTTCGCTTACTCGGGACGACCTCCAGGCAACACGTATCTGTTCAGTAATTTGCGACTGAGTATCATGGTACAGCTTCGCGGTTGAGACCTCTTTCTTCGCATGGGCGACCTGCGCAACGCCGACATGCACTTGCGACATGACCGCCATGCTGAGTGCAAGATTCTGCGTGTGTAAGACCTTATCCTGCGCTTCAATCGTCTTGGCACGGGCTGGATACCGAAACAAATTCAGCAAATTCCAACTCGCCCTGGCCGCATATGCAGCCCAATGATTATTGAATAAGAACTTGTTACTGCTGTAATTCTCTCCGACAACAAGGTTTAGACTGGGCATCAATTCCAGAATTGCCGCCTTCGCCTCATGCGCGTTGATGCGGCGACGATAATCGATCATCTTTAGTTCGGGACGTGCTTCCAACGCCCGGTCTTCCAGCACCGTCATATCTGAAGGCAAACTTAGAGTCGTAGACTCTCGCTCCGGAACCATGAGCACAATGTCTGCCTCCTGGCCGGGAGGAAGGTTGATCAGGGCAGCTAATTGAAGTTTGGCGGTGTTAAGCTCTCTGAACAGCTGCTGGATATAGCGCTGCGTATTCAGAAGATCGAGTCTATATTGCAGCGGGACCATCGGCGCACTGAGTTTTTCATCCTGCACAGCTTGGGCCTTATCGAGAGCGTCCTTGACCCACTCATCTAACTGTTTGAGGGACGGAAGAATCCGCTCCGCGCTCACGGCTCGCCAGTAGGCAGCCCGCACATCCTGTATGATGCGATTGGCCACACGCCGCCGCTCTTCCTCGGCAATCAGCACATCATCCGCCGCCTGTTTCGCTCGAATGTAGGAGAGCCCAAAATCGACGACATTCCAGCTAAGAGACAAGTCAGCTGAAAAAATGTTTTTCTCAGCCGATGTAAATGGTTCGAGCACCCGCCTCCCCGTGAGCAATGATTGCGCGACCCCTCCCGCATAATTACTGCGGCCATCGAATCCTGCGTTTGCCGCCAACCGCGGTAGCATCGCGTAATGCGATAAATCGAGTTGGGTCTGCGATAACATTTTGTGCATCAGCTCGACACGAGCATCGAGGTTATATTTCAGCGCGCGCGCCATGGCTTCATAGAGGTCCATCGGACCAGAAAGGGGCTCTTGATCCTGCGTCAGAACTGCCCGATCTTCTGTGATCCGGGACCGCACTTCGTCCACAGTCAACGGAACCGGTTTGATGAAGCATCCGGCCAAACCGATAGTGGAGAAAGCCACCAGGCCTCCCAGCATAAGATTAGTAATGACTTGAGAGCGTCTCTCTGTCACCATTAGATTCTTGATCTCGCCGCTCCCTGCTACGTCAATTTGTTAAGGCAAACCTCTGCCCAGTCGGCCTCAAAACCCCGCCGAAATGCTCTTTTCAGAAGAATACTCGCCTACCGCTAGATGTCACCTTATTTTGCTTTTCGTACATGGCCTACTCCTTCATAACTGAGGTCTTGTGCATACCCGCAAGAGGGAGTTCTCTGTTGCCGTCGTAGGTATTCATTATTGACCGCCACAAAATACTGCTGTATGTTTTCCCTTCGTGGCGTATCTAGGTGTAAAACCTTAGGGCAGGTCTGAATAACTCTCTTTTTTAATGGGGAAGGACGAAAAAAGCGGAGGATACTGCTCGCTTCCGGAGTGAGGCCTGCGGCGATCGGCATGCCCCTTATTACCTCATGCTGACCTCATACAACTCTTTCGCGTGCTCCATGAAAGATCACAACTGTGACCTTTTCGGCACTATGGGCCGTTTGTGAAAATTTAAATTTCAACAAACATATTAACTATTTATACAAATTCAATATTGGCATATGTATTGCTCATGCAATATCTGGAAATTGGCTGTTTGACTGCAGATATGCATGACGGAGGAATTGTGAGGAACCAACAGACGTTAGCAGCGGCGGTAACATGCTCAGGCGTAGGGCTTCACTCTGGTCAACCTGTAACCATCACGCTGAGACCTGCCCCCCCCGATACCGGGGTAGTTTTTGCCATTCAGAAAGGGGATTCCATCGCCTCCCTCACAGCCTCCGTTGAATATTGCGTCCCAACCGAATTGTGCACAGCCATCACCGGCAATGGAGTCCAAGTCAAGACCATTGAACATGTGCTGTCGGCTTTGGCCGGCCTTGAGGTTGATAACGTCTATATCGATGTGACGGGAAGCGAAATTCCCGTGATGGATGGAAGCGCTGCGCCGTTTGTTCGCTCAATTCGGTCTGTTGGAGTGATCTCACAAGATCGGAAGCAGCCTTTTCTGAAAATCATGGCACCGATCGAGGTGGTAGAAGGATCGAAACGGGTACGAATCGAACCCGCGTCCACCTCTCGTATCACCTATTCGATCCACTACGATCATCCGCTCATCCAGACTCAGACCTATGAACATGACTGCTCTGCGAGCGCCTTTGAAAACCAGATTGCCGAAGCAAGAACCTTTGGTTTTCTCCATGAAGTCCAGGCACTGTGGGCTCGCGGGCTTGGCCGAGGCGGCACATTAGACAACACCGTTGTACTCTCAAAAGACGGCCTTGTGAATCAATCCGGCCTTCGATTCCACAACGAGTTCGTCCGCCATAAAATTCTGGATCTAATCGGCGACTTTTCTCTTCTTGGCATGTCATTTATTGGCCATATTATTGCCGAACGATCCGGGCACGCTCTTCATACACGGTTGGTTCAACGGGTCCTTGAGCAACCTGAGAAGTGGGTACTGCTCAATACGGAATCCACCGAAAGAGAAGAGCAGCCTGCTCTGCACAGAGCTCACCTCCAGCCTTCAGTCGCCCTTCAAGCTTCCTAAACATTCGCGCCCCAGCCCATACTATTATGGCTGGGGTAATGCTGCCTCGCGGGCAGACCATTAACCCGTCTGCCAAACAGTCTGTTCTGGAAAATTTTCGAGGAGAAGGTCTTTGAGGAAAACTACGCCGGGAGCGAGTGGCCTCACGCCCGGCGTATGATTCAGGGCGGGGATTACTTCTTCTTCTTCTTCGCTGCTTTCTTCGTTGCCAAGACTCTCACCCCCCTTCGGCATTCATGTTTGCTGAACTGACCTCAATAGCTCGTCACACAGCCTGAATCAGCATGTCATCCACCGCTTCAAAGGTGTTCGGCCCGACTTTCCTGAAACGCCTATCGCGCTTGAGTGAGGTTGCGATCGAGGTAAGTGGGGTTTTCCCTTTGATTTGCAACCCACCTTCACCCAAACGCTGCACAAGCTCTTTTGCATGCATCGAACGATTTGACTCTCGAAGAATTTCGTACGCTGCTTCAGGAACACTTTTCCCGACGTACTTACTGCGTCCCAGAAGAATTTCGCGTGATTGGTCGGTCACATCCATGACCGGAAGAGGACGGACACCTTTAGGGTCATCCGTGATCAGCTGAGTAGAAAGGCTGGCAAGCTTGGCTTTATCAGCCTCGACTCGATAGAGCGTTTCTGCAAGCTCAAGATATTTCTTAATAGTAGCGATTTCGTCGTCGAGGCGACGCCGCTTTTTCTCGAGTTCCTGGAAGCGATTCTTGTAGGCACTAATTCGCTGTTCAAGGCCAACAAGGATGTCAGTTAGCTCTTCCACATTCATGCTCCAAAAAGCATGCTTGCTTTATAGCATTGCTTGTGAACTATGTCAAGATACTATTATTGAATAATTAATCTGCTTGATATAAGCACTTTATTCTCGCATGTAATCATTGCATGTCAGGAACCTAGAAGCCTTGTAGGCATACGTCATACTTTACAATGTGAGTACTTACAACGCCTTGGGAATCACTAGCCTATAATAATAGTGCAGGCCGTATCTGCTTACGCCGAACGACCTGATTTCAAAGCATACTCACCCCTCTGCTCGGCATGCTATGATCCGGCATGCTATCTGCCACTGAGCATATTCCCATGAGCGTTCTGTTGGACGTTGCGGTCGAAGCAGGGAGAAAAGCTGGATCAATCCTACTCGACTTCACCAAGTCTGGGTTCCGCATAGAACATAAGAACCCGATCAATCTCGTCACAGACGCAGACCACGCAGCAGAACGATGCGTCATTGACCATATCCACACACGGTTCCCAACCCATGGCTTCCTGGCCGAAGAACAAGGCCGGATTGAGCAGTCCCCATCGCCCTATCTCTGGATTATCGATCCGCTTGACGGCACCACGAATTTTGCTCATGGCTTCCCGGCCTATTGTGTTTCTATCGGGCTTGAGTATCGAGGACGCTGCGTGCTTGGCGTAGTCTTTGATCCCTCACGGGATGACCTCTTCACGGCAATAGAAGGATGCGGAGCCCAGTTGAATGGCCACCCCATCCATGTGTCGAATGCAAGCACCCTGGATAACAGTCTCCTCGTCACAGGATTTGCGTATGACATCAGAGAATCTCCGAGAAACAATCTCGATCACTTCGCCAAATTCGCCCTGAAGGCACAAGGCATAAGACGCACGGGATCTGCAGCGCTAGACTTGTGCTACGTAGCGGCTGGACGCTTCGATGGATTTTGGGAAGTAAAACTCAACCCGTGGGATATGGCTGCCGGATCTATCCTGGTGAAAGAAGCCGGAGGTCGGCTGACAGACTTCCTCGGATGTGACCTCTCACTCTACGGGCAAGAATTAGTTGCAAGTAACGGGCACATCCATCACGCCATGCTAACAGTCCTGAACGAAACACCGGTCCAGAAAAACTCATCACCGTGATCAATGAGCGAATACCTATCCCCTTCTCGCGTCACAAAATAGTCCGATATACAATCTGACCGTAGATGGGGTATGCTTTTGCAACTGTGCTGGGAGCATAATCATGGCGCGCACAACACCGCCTTCAGGCCAAACAAACGGAACTCCTTCCGGTGAACACACCGCCGATCCGGCTACCTGGGACATTGAATTACTCCGCGTCCTTGTCCGCAGAAAAGAGACTCGGATAGACGCCCAATGGACAGTTCATCCCCAACTTAAACAAGACCTGCTGCCGGACGAATGGAGAGAAGTGACGGATCTCATGGCCAAGGTCACCGGCATCGTCGGCCATCGTTTTTCCGAAGTGCTTTCAAAGGCTGAGCCGACGTCTTCCGGTCATGCCTAATTCCTTCTAAGGCCCGCATTATTTTCTTCACCCCGCTCCAGGAGGCTCGTATGGACTCGTACTACCATTCGCATGATCTCAGCAAATTTGCTGACATCGGTAAAGGGAATAAAGAACTGTGGGACAAGTTCATGGGGTACTACAGTGCGGTATTCGCCGAAGGCGCACTATCCGAGCGCGAAAAATCTTTGATTGCACTGGCAGTGGCCCATACCGTCCAGTGTCCCTACTGCATCGATGCCTACACGCAGGCGTCGCTCGAAAAGGGGTCGAATATCGAAGAGATGACCGAAGCCGTGCACGTGGCCTGCGCGATCCGCGGAGGTGCGTCGCTGATCCATGGCGTACAGATGCGCAACGTGGCGGAGAAGCTGTCGATGTAAGGCGGGATCACAAATACGGATTCTCTGGAATGGCTAGCGTCACGCACTTGCCACGCTCTTCATAGAGAACACGCTGATTGATGAGCTCAGTCAGGACCGGCTCTAGCGCCGCCTCGTTACAATCCATTCGTTCTGCTACCGCTGCACAGATCTGTGCCCTACTCTTTGGCGCTTCACTACAAATCTCGATAATCACCCCGGCCGAGCCGTCATACCGCCGACGCGTGGGAGCCTGAGGATTCCGCCCGTCGTAGATCGTCATATAGTTCGGCGCTTTAGAATAATACAGAAACGGCCGGTCTCCGGACTTGTGGAGCCGCTGCCAACTTCCAATCGCGGCGACTAACTCTTGATAGCGTTGTGGGTCCACCTGCCAGCTATCGAGTTCATACTCAAAATCGTAGGCGATCTTTTTTAGATCCAGCTGCCGCGCATCGTACACATATTCATAGGCCATCCCGGGCCCGGTGATGCGAACACCGTACTCGTGTGGTCTGGTGAAGTAGGGGCTAAATCGCTGCAACCAGAATTTGCCCGTGGCTTCCGGCGGCTGGAAGTGAAGCAGTGACGGGATCAGATCAAGCTGCCGCTGGTAGTCCTCGTTCGTCTCTCCTGGAAACCCCAGCAAGATATTCCAGAGCACCGTCACGTGATAGTAGAGGCTCCACTTGAGACAGATGATGTTCTGCATCGGCGTGGCACCCTTGTCCATCGCACGCAGCTGATTGAAGCTCAGGCTTTCCAGTCCTGGCTGCATGCATTTCACGCCGCCAGCAGCCAGCGTCTTGATCTGATGCTTCTGGAGATTGCTCTTTGTCTCGATAAATACATCCAGATCGCAATGCTCCGCAGCCAGCTTGCCGAAGAGGCCCTCGATATAGGTCATGTCGATAATATTATCGACGAGACGAAACCGCACGGCATCGTAACGTTGGGAAAGGTCGGCAATCTCCCTTAAGACCTGCTCGGGCTTCTTTGCCCGGAACTTCATGCTCTGCGCATTGAGTCCGCAAAACGTACAGTGATGTTTCTCTCCCCACCAACAGCCTCGTGAGCCTTCGTACAAAAGAATACGCTCAAGACCCTGCGCCTTGTGGCCCAGTTCTGCAAGCAGGTGGTAATAGTCGTCATAATCGGGTGGTCCGGTCTTGGCAAAATCGGAAAAGAGCGCCGCATTCGGCGTGGGCATGACCTTCTCGCCTTCGCGGTAGATCACTCCGTTCGGATAATCCTCTGTCTTGCCGTCCAGGATCCGGCGGACTAACGGCAAGAAACTTTCCTCCCCCTCCCCAACCACGACGTGATCGATAAAGGGAAATGCCCGGAAGTGTTCAAGCCCCATCTCGCCATCGAAGTTGGCCCCGCCGAAAACGATCGTCACCTCCGGATACAGATCCTTGATGAGCTTGGCCATCGTGAGGCTTGCGATATTCTGATCGAAAGTCGAAGTAAACCCGACCAACTTGTATTGTCCCCAGTCAATGGCCGTGAGGGCCCAGGTCAGAAACTGAGGAGCGATCCGCGTCGCGATCTCCTCAAAGTATCCGGCTGGCTTGCCACTCTCTTGAGCAATCTGCTCGAAGACCGGCTTGAAGACTTGCGGATACTCCATGCGTTTCGGGTTGTCTCGAAACAGAAGAGAGGAAAAGAGCCACTCGCCGAAAAGCGCCCGTTTCTCGCAAATGCTCTCGTGCAACTCAACGCCGATCAGGTGGGCAAACCGGACATTCAGATGGTGGCAGTCGACAGGGATTGCATTCGATTTCAAGAGCGCGGAGAGTGTGCCCAGCTGAATAGATGGATACTTGGCATAGCTGAACGGCATATTGACGAGCGCCACCTGGGCCTGGTCACTCATCTGCTGCCTCGTTGGTTCATGGCAGAACGTTGGATTCAGATTAGCTGGTGGCAACCCTGAACGGCTCAAACTCCCGATCGGCCTTGGCAGCCAGGTAGAAGTCGCTTTCCGTCAGGCCATTGATCTTGTGCGTCCAAATTTCGACTTTGCACTTCCCCCAGGCGAGATACAGATCGGGGTGATGACCTTCGGCCTCGGCAATGGCACTCACCTTGTTCACATAGGCCAACGCCTGCGCAAAATCTTTGAACGTGTAGAGCCGCTCAAGATGGCCCTGCCCATTGAGCAACCACCCTCGACCCAGTTCTTTCAGCAAGGCCTCGGCACGATCATTCGGCACCGGCGGAACTCCTCCACGACAGGGAATACAGTTATTGTCGGCTAGACCCATGACCAACCTCCTTACATCCTGGAATGAAAGGGTATTCTAAATGGGCCATCGCCCGAGAAACAAGGCAGATCGGGTCTAGTTATTCAGGTTCGTCAGAAACTCCGCCGGACTTTGCCAGATCATCCACCTTGATCTTGTCTGGGTTGAACTTCTGCGCGGCCTGGGCCATGCGACCCATCGCATCAGTGAACGACAACGGCAATGCATCCTTGGGACGGAACCGGAGAGGGTTCACACGAGCCACAACGAAACTCTTGAGGTACGGGCTGGTCAGTCCTTTCGCCTTGAGCGCTTCAACTTGTTTCACGATTAAATCGTCAAGCTCCAGGAGAGTGTTCGCCTGCTGCTGCCGAATATTCAAGGCTGCCTGCAGCGGCTTCTTCAGAAACGCCTCCACCCGTTTCAGCACTGGGTGATAGGCGCCTCCGCTAAATCGTGGGCGTGCTTCATAACAGAGCCCCAGCGTAATCAATGCCGGCTCTTCGAACTCGAGCGCGTAGGTATCTTCCGGCGCACCATCGAGTTGCGCCAGCTCTCGATACATCCGAATCACTTCCAGCGATTTTTCACGGAGGTTATGGGCCTTCTCCGTATTCAGCGCGAGAATCTGATAGGCTGCTGATGGTTCCGGCACCACGATTGCCACAATGCTCTTCGCCCCAAGAGTCCGCATGGCGGATAAGCGATGGTTGCCGTTCGGTGTCCAATACTTTGCGTCATGATCGATTATCGCCATGCGCACGGCGATAATGGGATCGAGGAACCGGCCGACCTTTCCAATCACCGCTTCCAATTTTCTGACATGGGTATCGGAGAGATTTCGTTGATAGGGCGTCGGTTCCACAAGGTCGATGGGGAGCGCAGCCATGACAAGCCAGCGACCACCGTAGGGCTCACGATAGACCGCTAACACCTTTCCACCGTCATCGACGACGGCGTGATGTAGTGCCGCGACCTCGCTGGGCGGCGCAGTGGATTGCAGATCCATCGCTCCAAGTCCAGTGGAAGCACCGGCAGGCTTTCTCCGCCGTTCCCCAGTAGAAGTTGCACGCACTGTTCTTGGTTTCGCTTCTGCCATAACATCTCTGACACACGATACACCACGGGCGGCCTTGCACTAGGTGGGAGGCCGCCCGTAGGGTGGCGCTTAGGACGCCGTACTGATGTTCAATTGTCGCGGCCGCTAGACCCGTCCGATACCGGTAGTACTGAGTTCCAGTCGGGGGAGACTTCGTCGATCCCGGGTTCTGAAATTCCTCATGCTGCCGAACAATCCCCACTCACAACATGGCTAACATCCGGTTGGCCTGAGGTGCCGATACGGCACAGCCAGTGGAGCATCGGCTAGCACGACCGACGAGAAACCCGCTCCTGCATCGGCGGGCCTGACGGACCAGGTGGCGTCGAATCGTCCATATCCACCCTCCTTTCTCAGTGAAGTCATCGAGAGACCTGGATGACAGCCGCGCGGTCTGTCCGATCTCCCGCTCTTCAAAAAACATAAGCCGCACTTGTCCTCGTACGCCTATTAGAAAGAGGTGTCAATGGGTTTCCCTGCTTTTCTCGCAAACCGCCATAACGCATAACACATGCCAACCAACACCAGGTCTTCCAGCGGTGAATACCATCGAAGCGGTTGCGGGAAGAATACGCCGTAGCAACCACAATTAGGAAGATCGAGTCCGCGAAGCAGGGTGGTGACGAGGCCGGCCGCATACAGCCCGTACAGGATCAACGCGATGAGCGCACCGCCCTCAATGCGCCACCCGGAAAAAAGCCACAATGCGAGCACCCATTCCAAACCGGTGATCCCAATTGCGACCAGCCAGAGTCCCCAATCGGGAAAGAAGCGGTAGGTTCCGAGTACCTCGATAAATCCCGGAATATCCAGCGACTTTCCAAGGGCGGAGGCCAAACATACCATGCCGACGATGAAGCGACATGCCCAAGAGAGGATGCGCCAGCCATACTCATTTTTCACAGGCAACACGAGTCTGCGAGTGATGAGCCCGCCGCCTCCCTATCAATAGGAGATTGGGCTTCCGCGTCACTCCCATTGGCTCTGCGCCTCGCCGTTCAATACCTTACACCCCCCCTCCGATCCACCGATCGGCGATCGTCCGGAAGCCGGGGGAGGTTACACGATTCGCAATTTGCTGAAATCCACCCCTTTGGGTTCAGGCGGACGCTTTAGCCTCAAACCCTTCATCGCTTCGACGATCGTCTCCGCCACCACAAGATTGCGATACCATTTTCGATTGGCCGGCACGACATACCAGGGTGCATGAACCATACTCGTAGCACCCAACACGGCTTCAAAAGCACGCATGTAGTCCTCCCAGCGTTTGCGCTCCTCCACATCGCCTTCGTTGAACTTCCAGCGTTTCTCAGGATCGCGAATCCGTTCCTCGAGCCGTTCCTTCTGTTCGTCTTTTGAAATATGGAGAAAGAACTTGAGGATGGTGGTCCCGTTTTCATACAACAGCTTCTCAAACTCGTTAATCTGGTTGAATCGCTGCTTGATCGCTTTCTCCGACACCCACCCGTGCACGCGAGTAATGAGGACGTCTTCATAATGAGACCGATTGAAGATTCCGATGTGCCCTTTCTGCGGAGCTTCATAGTGAACGCGCCAGAGAAAATCGTGGGCACGTTCACGGTCCGACGGGGCCTTAAACGAAGCCACCCGACACCCTTGCGGATTGACGCCTGACATCACGCTTTTAATCGTCCCGTCTTTCCCGCTGGTATCCATCCCTTGAAGCACAACCAGCACTGATCGTTCGCCGTTCGCGTACAGCCTTTCCTGTAGTTCTCCGAGGCGTCCGATCAGCTCAGACGTAATCGCCTTTGCCTGCTCTTTCCCTTGTTCGGTCTTCTTATAGTCGCCGGTATCATCCGGGTCCATCTTGTCCAAGTGCACTTTGATGCCTTGTGGAATTCGATACCGCTTCATTGTCTGTCCTCTCCTACGCTGGATCATGACAGTATCCAACTCCGTCGGCCGCCGATGAACAAGATGGCAACAGATGCGAGCTAATGCGGCTTGGGCACATCTTGCGCGCAACGGAAGCCAACATTCGGGTCCTGCTCGGCCGGCTCGCCTTTTGTGCGAAAAGAGGACCGCAGCCGATACGGACTGTTGATATACGATCCGCCGCGTTGCACCTTGGCCGCGCCCTCGGTAGGACCGCGCGGATTGACCGCCGGATTCGCCGCAAAGTTCATGTAATAGTCTTCGGCATACCAATCCATAACCCATTCATACAGATTGCCGGCCAAATCGTGCGCTCCGTAAGGGCTCCGTCCTTTGTCTCGCGCGCCGATTTCTGAGATTGTCTCTTCTCCCCCTTCCTTCAAGCCATACACTGCATGAACCGGAGTCGGCTGATCATTTCCCCACGGATAGATCCGTCCATCGGTCCCGCGCGCCGCCTTTTCCCATTCTGCCTCCGTCGGAAGCCGCTTCCCGGCCCACAGACAATAGCCCATCGCATCCATCCAACTGACCCAGCGTACCGGCCGATCAGCATAGATCACAGGCATATCCTTGTCCGCGAAACCCCAAGGAGGTTCGCTTTGAATCGCATCGACGAACTTGGCAAACCGTCCATTGGTCACTTCGAATTTATCGATGTAGAACGCATTCAGATTGACACGATGGACAGGGAATTCATCTTCATCGCCCTTGTCGCTTCCCATGGCGAATTCGCCCGCAGGCACCAATACCATCGGAGCGCCGTCCTTTCCGATCATTTCCTGATGAACGTGCGACGATGGGCCTGGATGATGGGACACACCGCCGTTGGCCGCTGACTTGACCTTGCTGCCGGATCTAGACTCACCATCAAAGCCATGTGCTGCATTCGTTTTATGTGGAGCGGCGAACAGATTGGACTTGGCCAGTCTCGTCGAGGCGGCTGGTACAGGCTCATGTCTGGCCAGGCGGCTCTCACCTGCCAAGGCAACAGGTGGAGAAACAACAGCTGCTCCAAGAGACACACTGGCGACCGCAACACAGATCATGAGCCGAGCATCCACACCCATACCGGATCAACTCCTACGATAACCGCCATTGAAGAGGGCTATACGCCTCTCAAGGTACCGAAAACCAGATAGACAAATCCAGCCCTTGTTCTGCGGCTTCACAGAGACCCTGGAAGCACGATCTGCACATTGTGTGAGCGAAGTTGCGCGGAGAGCGAGTCCGGTGGAGCGTAAACTGCGTATCACGTCCGATCATCGGATGGTTTGGCGGTTATCGGCACTTGAGATTCACCGTACGAGCAATGACATCATGCAAGCAGGCTGGGGCAACATTGACAGTTCCGTAACCCTCGACTCCCTCAAGAAGAAGGGCCCCCTCGACCGACGGTCGAAGGAGCCCTTCTTTGCGGATCGTGCGTGAGAACCCTGTCCGCTTACTTCGGGAACGACTTGGGCGCTGAGACGTGCTGCCATCCCTCGCCGTTGAGCGTGTGGAGAAATTCCACCAAATCGCGCTTTTCCTGGTCCGTCAGGTCGAGCGGAATGATGAGATTGTCCTGATGAGGGTTCTTGACACCACCCTTATTGTAGAAATTCACGACTTCTTCAAGAGTCTTGAAGCGTCCATCATGCATATACGGCGCGCTTCGAGCGATCTCGCGTAAGGTCGGGGTCTTAAAGGCACCGATCTCTTCCGCATTGCTGGTTACCATGTAGCGACCAAGATCGACCTTGTTGTCATCCCAACCGATACCGAGGTTATGAAATTTTTCGTCGGTGAAATTGAACCCGGAGTGGCACTTGGTGCACCGCGCCTTCTCACGGAAAAGGACGAGGCCCCTCTGAGCTGCTTCTGGAATGGCCCCTGATTGTCCACCCTGATCGAACCGGTCCGCCGGGCTGTTCCCGGACAGAACGGTGCGCTGGAAGCTGGCAATGGCCATGCCCACCCGCTCTGTCGTAATGGTGTCGTCGCCGAAGACTTGCTTGAAGAGCTTCCGATACCCTGGGATTTTCATCATCTTCGCGTTCATGACATCATAGTTGGCAAAACCGTGCTCGATCGGATTGGTAAACGGACCAACCGATTGTGCTTCCAATGTCGGAGCCCGGCCGTCCCAAAACTGAACGCTGCTGAACACCCGATTGAACGATGCCGGCGCACTGCGACCACCCTTCTGGCCTCGGATGCCGGCAGAGACCGGCTTGCCATCCGTGAACGCGAATTTGGCCATATGACAATTCGCACAGGCTATCGTGTTGTCCTGCGACAGCCGCTTATCAAAAAACAGCAGCCGGCCTAACTCGACCTTTTCCTTCGTCAAAGGATTGTCGGCTGGGATCACAACAGCAGTCTCTTCGAGACCGAACGGGATCTTGAGCTTATACTCTTCCCCTCGCGTCTCGCCGACCGAAAGCAGCGGCAGGGCCACCGCAACCCCCAGCCCCATCAGCCCGATCCGTCCCAACCTCCCAAACCTCCCGTGTCGTCTCATCGCAGGCTCCTTTCTACCTACTAGTGGATGTGATTTCTTGACCGCCGCCTTACACTCACCGCTTCATCTTGGCTCACTCACCGTTTTTGACAACACCCCACGCACTCTGCGCTGAAGCCCACTACTCATGCGGACACCGAGCCATCCATGCTTCTCATATCATGACTCACGTTGCCGACTCAATCAACTTGCTATCACGAAACGATTACGGTACTGCCTTTCAGAGTCGAACGAGAGGAGGGCCAGGATCCCCTCCTCGGTCCGGAGTCCCATCAGATCCTCAGCGACTCATCGGCTTGGTGTAGGGATATACCGCGCCTTCAGACCCGATATTCTCAATCACATCCACCCTCACCCTCTCCCCCTGAGCTTTCATGCTGTCTGATTGCGCGAGGGTTTCTCGAAGATCCCCGATAACGTCCACACGACTCGCACCGGCAAAACTGTCGGATGCGCTCACAACTCCGGTGACGGCCATCACTACCAAAAATGCAACTGCCAACATGCTCTTCCCTCTCATGACATCCTCCCCATGGTTTGCTATGCGCCGCAGATGATCCCGCGCGCTCAAATGCAAAGGTACCCACCCCTTGATAATTAGTCCAATTGATAGTACATAGCATAGCGATAAGAATATCTTATTGATTAAGAGGGGGGACATGACTCTGACAGAGCTGCAATATATCGTCGCGGTGGCTCAAGAGCGTCATTTCGGTCGTGCGGCTGAGCGAGTCTTTGTCACACAACCGGCTCTGAGTCTTGCGATCAAGAAGCTGGAGGAAGAATTGGGCTCGACGATTTTCGATCGTCGCCAAAGCCGAATCGAACTCACAACGATCGGGGAGCAGATCGTCCATCAGGCTCAACGCGTACTGGAAGAAGCCGAACAGATCAAAATCATCGCGGCTCAAGGCAAAGATCATTTGAATGGACCCTTGCGGCTTGGGGTCATTGCGACTGTCGGGCCCTATGTCTTGCCGGATCTGGTTCAGCAGTTGAGCATTCGCGCCCCTAAAATGCCACTCGAGCTGGAAGAAAATCTGACACTCAATCTGGCCGGCATGCTGAAGAGCGGAAAGTTGGATGTGATCATGATCGCGCTGCCCTTCGACGAACCGGCCATCGTGACCCAAGCCCTGTACGACGAACCGTTCAAAGTTCTGGTTCCAACCGGGCATCCCTGGCAGAAAAAGAAACTGATCGACTCTCGCTTGCTAAGCTCCGAGAAGGTACTCCTGCCACATGCCGGCCACTGTTTTCGACAGCAAGTCTTGGACGCGTGCCCGGAACTCAGTCGGTCGGACGCCGAAGTCTGGCAGGGTAATTCCCTGGAGACGATCCGACAGATGGTTGCATCGGGGTTGGGCATCACCGTCTTACCCTCCAGCGCCCTCACGCCTAAATACGAGAGCACACGGCTGGTCGCCATCAGCCTGGCGAAACCGGTGCCCGGCCGTCGAATCGGTCTCGCCTGGCGGCGCGGCTTCACGCGGCCCCGCGTCATCGACGTCATTCGACAGGCAGTCCATGCGTTGAACATCCCAGGCCTCACAATGGTCGCAAAATGAACTACTGCGGCACGGCGCGGATCGTCATCTAGCTACCCCTGTTCCAAAGTCCACCTCTGTATGAACTCTTGTCCGCCAGTAGCAGAAGCGATTGCATCACGCTGTGCGTAATCCTCATTCATGGTGGTACAACTACCGGGAGCAGGTTACGTTTGCATAATCGCAAGGACACTAAAGAAAAGAGGGGCTGCGCTTGTCATGGCGCAGCCCCTCCCTTTTCTCACATTCCTATCGTACCCGACCCCAGCTTATCAGAGTCAGAATGTCCCCCGTTCGTTCATACTCGGACTTGGCGTTCGGGCTCCTTTGATAAGCACTCGACGCCGAGTTCTCGAGAATGTGCAGTCCATTACCCCCGCGCCGTACTGATGCGGGGCGAGACGAGAATCGACAGGCGGCTGTGCAACGCGGGAAGATCATCGAGCAGTTCGATCTTGGTATCTCGGAGAAGATCTCCGAAAGCGCGAGCACCCTGGCCACCCACGGCAAGAGGCCATTGAGTGGCCAGCTGTTTAAGTTCCTTGAGTTGCTGGAGCATGGCGTCCTCAGACTTTGCTTCCGTGAGGGAGAGAAGCACGAGGTCAGGGCTGATCTTCTCGCAGAAGGCTAAGAGGTCTGACATCGGAAGATTAGGGCCAAGGTAATACACCTGACAACCTCTCGTCGCTGCGATATACGCGACGGCTTGGGCCCCGATTTCATGCGTTTCGCCTTCCGGACAGGCGATCAAGACACGCGGACCGAACTCATTCACTGGAAGCTGATTCATCACAGAAAACAACTTCTGCTGGATGAGCTTCGTCACGTAATGCTCGATCGCTGTCCCAAGACGACCTTCGTGCCACAGTTCTCCGATACGCCGTTGTAATGGAAGTAAAATCCGCTGGACCGCCTCTTCAAATGGAATGACGGCTACGGCACCGTTGAGCTTTCGCTCGAACCCAGCCTTATCGATTGGGGCAAGCAATCCTATCAACTCATCTAATAGATGCTCATGCGGCTTCTGTTCCTCTGCGAGAAATGGAGTGGCGAGACGCATGCGTGCTATGAGTGCATCGCGCCCCTCCGAAGCGAGCCCGCCAATTGTTGCTCCTTGCTCCATCTGACCCTTTACAAAACGAAGGAGGGCAACATCTTCATCACTGTATTCACGATAGCGATTCGAACTTCTCGAAGGCATGACAAGCCCATACCGCCTCTCCCACACACGAATCACGTCCTTCGACAGGCCGGTTAATTTCGCAACTCTATGAATTCTATGTTTATTCATGAACATAATGGCATTGTATCGAAATGTCTAATGTTTGTCAAATATAATTATAAAATACTATTGACACATTGGACTTATTACGTTATACATTGGACAGAAAAGATGCAAACATTGGACATGTGCCAGGATGGTCATCGTGAGAGAGAGATTCGGACAATACTTGAGCATGTCGGGTGGTGCCCTGCTTCTTGGCTCCCTTACTACGGTCGGAGCAATCGCCGTGGTCTTTGGCGGGGAGCATGCCCTCTCAAGGACTGAGTTCTGCGTGAGCTGCCACTCCCAGACCTATCCATATGAGGAGCTAAAAAAGTCCTCGCACTATGGTGCGCTAGGGGCTGATCCGGGCTGCAAGGATTGCCACGTGCCCCAGGGCTTAGGGAACTTCCACCTGGCCGCCTGGACACACATCTATGACGGAACGCGGGCGGTGCTCGCGGAAATGAAATATGACTACTCAACGATCGAGAAATTTAACGAGCGCCGGCCCATCATGGCCCACTACGCGCGCATGTCTCTGAAAAACTGGGACAGCGTCACGTGCCGCGAGTGTCACAAGAATACCAAGCCACCTGGCGCATCGGCGAAGGCCGCGCACAAGAAGATGGAAACCGAGAGCGCCACCTGCATTGACTGCCATCAGAATCTGGTCCACAAGAAGGTCCCGGAGAGCGATCTCAATGCGAGTCGAGTCCAGGGTGTGATGGTCTTGAAAGAAGTGCAAAAAGAAACAGAAGACAAGGATGAGAAGGACTAGTCTATCCCTCATGACCCGTCCTAATCCAAAGTCAACATGATGTTGTCCAATTGATAGTAAAACACTACTGAGATGTCCAATAAGTTGAGGTTGCAATAGGAGGTCGCGCATGAGTGGCAGGAGGATCGCGCAATGCATCATGGTTTTGGTATCGGGCCTGACTTTCTCAGGAGGGATCGCCGCTTCGGCAGAACTCATGCCATTGGATCCAGTGCCAGCCGCTTATGCCAAGAAAAAAATGCCAGCCGGCTGGTGGACGGATCCAAAGATCATTGAGGAGGGAAGAAAGATTTATGTCGGTGAAGCCGACCCGCTTGTCTCCTGTACTGGTTGCCATGGCGAGGATGGTGAACCAGTAAGAAGTGGGGAGGGGGTTCGTAGCTTGAAAAACACTAAGCGCTTCTCAGACAGCTATTGGTTCTGGCGTGTGGCGGAAGGAATTCGAAAGACGCCAATGGTGCCATACAAATCGCTCCTCTCAGAAGAGCAGATCTGGCAAGTTGTCGCATTCATGCATACCTTCTCGCATGGAGGGAAACCTGCCGAACACAAAGATTATACGGGGTACAAGCAACCGGAGAAGATCAAGCCCAAGAATGTGGCTCCGATGGTGCTCGTGCCCGCCGGGGACTTCACCATGGGGAGCAACGAAGGTAATGACCATGAAAAGCCCGAGCACAAGGTCTTTCTCAATGCTTATTACATAGATGTCTATGAAGTAACGGTCGGGCAATATGCGAAGTTTCTGGAATCGACTAGTATATTCCCACCGGCGAAGTGGACGACGATGGACGAGCCGCCTCATCAGAAGCGCCCGGTTGTCAATGTCGATTGGGCGGATGCGAACAACTATTGCAAGTGGGCCGGCAAGCGGCTGCCGACAGAAGCTGAATGGGAGAAGGCGGCACGGGGGGCGGACAGTCGTATATATCCCTGGGGCAACGATCCACCCGATCAGCTCCGGGCGAACTACGGGAAGGACAAGTGGGACAACCACAATGCGCTGCTGCCGGTGGGGCAATTGAAAGACGGCAAGAGCCCCTATGGGATCTATGATCTAGCGGGAAATGTCTCCGAATGGGTGAGCGACTGGTATGACCCAGATTATTATGCGACCAGCCCATCGAAAAACCCGCAGGGACCTGAAGGTGGTAAATACAAAGTCGTGCGGGGAGGCTCATGGGACCTTGCTGCTGAGAACCTGCGATCTGCGCGGCGGGACTTCAACATACCATCGACCACAGACTACGATTCACCGGCGTTTCGGAACTTCAACAGCGGGTTCCGGTGTGCGAAGAATCCGTAGGACATTGTTACCCAGGCTTGCTCGATGATACCGAGGACCACATGCAACCAACATTCTCCGAGACAAAAGAACCTCTCCAATACATTTTCCACAAGAGGAGGGCTACCAATGACACGATCTAACACCCGAATCGCTCTAGCGCTGACAGGAGTTCTAGCCACGCTCCTCACCACTGGCATGCCGCTCCAATCGGCATTCGGTGAAGGTGGGGCACGGCGTGATGTCGTGCGGCAAGAGCAGCAGAACGTCAAAGATGCCCTCATGCACGCGACGGAGACAGTGGAACACGGCAAACAGGGTCATGTCGAGAAGCTTGTGACCCATGCCGAAGCCTCGCTGCAGCATGCTATGAAAGGAGGCATAGACCCGCATGCGGCAGAAGCGATGACCAATCTGAAGGCAGCGATTGAGCATGGCAAGGCCGGTCATGCCGACGTGGCCACGAAACATGCCGAAACTGCCGTCACGCATCTATCTCAAATCAAGTAAAGAATGAACGCCTATCGCGAAGGATGGTTTGAACGAGCGAGGCGGGACTGTTGTCTCCTGCCCGTCTACAAAATGTGCCGGCCCGGAGGAGCTGAGCTGCATGTGTCTCCTGCGCAGGCGGTCGGGCGACCGGTGAGCCTCAAGCGGTTACGTGCAAACCACGCATACGCCTTCACAACCAGTGGCTCGACTAAAGAAAGACGGCTGAGCCTAGCCAAGAATCCCAGGCCGACTGCTTCCCACATAGCACGGAACACATCGACGCCGGTGATGACGGTCCCGTCACCCCAACGGGCATGAATGATTCTCCCAAGTTCAGCGGGAGATATGTTTATTGATGTTGGGGCAAAGTCCGGCCGTGAGAAGTCTGAAAATTTCAACCTCCCACGTCTGTCCAATCGCCTCATCAGGGCGATTTCTCGATCGCAAATAGGGCAGGCTCCGTCGAAGAATACTGTGAGCGGGTATGATGCCATCTAATCGGCCTCTCCTGGTCACCCGCGCGCGACGGTGTGTCTTATCAAGCGATCCAGCCTGTGATCCAAGTCAGCAAAATTCTCCAGAACCGTAATGTCGTATTTCATGAAAAGGTCACGCATGGCGAGCGCGCCATTTCCGCCGACGGCTAGATCGGAAGCAGGACGCACTTCATCGGCAAGGGCTTGAACCAGCTCCGTCCCATTGGCCTCGGGAAGTGCGACAGGAAATGACATGATGGTGAGATCCGGCTCCACCTGCTCACAGAGCCTGATCAGTGAGACAAGAGGCACATTGGCTCCCAGATAGTGAACCCGGCAGCCGCGAACACGACATCGATATGCCACTGCAAACGCGGCGATGTCGTGTTCCTCGCCGGGCGGGCAGGCCACGACCACTTTGGCGCCAAACTCAGCCACGGGGAGCTGATTCATGGCTGAGAAAACCTTCTGTTGGATTTGCCGCGTGACGTAATGCTCGATGGCCACATCCAGGTGACCATCGTGCCAGAGCTCCCCGACCTGCTCCTGAAGCGGAAGAAAAATCCCATGCAGCGCTTCTTCAAAGGGAATTACCGCCACGGCGCCGTTCAAACGCTTCTCAAACAACACACGATTGAAGGGGCTCAAGCTAGACAGGAGTTCTTGCAGGAGTTTACTGAAAGCATTGTCGACGAATGACACTTGCGGTGCACTGGCTTGTGCTCGCCGCAACAACTCCTCACGTCCTAGTTTCGACAGCTCTCCGATCGAGGCTCCCGTATCCAACTGCTCCTTCAGGAACCTCAGTAACGAGACATCTTCATCGGAATAATTGCGATAACGATTGGCTCCTCGAGTCGGTTTTAGGATTTCAAATCGTCGTTCCCACACGCGAATAACATCTCGCGAGAGGCCAGTAAGTTTTGCAACTCTATGAATTCTATGATTATTCATATGCAATGTTTCGATCCTATTACAATGTTCAATGTTTGTCAAAATATCACGAAATAACACTTGACACATTGGACATTTTGGCTTATACATTAGACATACTTTTGACAAACATTGAACCGCAATCCAATGGAGGTCATCATGGCAAGAGCGGAGCAAAAAGAGAACGTGGGTCAGATAAAGAGTCAATCAGCTCTCTCTTCGGCACTACTTCACTCATCCTGCCTGAGATGCGGCGGCCTTATGGTCAGGGAAGTGTCTACTGATCTTATGAACATCGCGGGCGAGTTGGAATATGTCACGACACGATGCGTGCAGTGTGGTGACATCCTCGATCCTGTCATCTTGCGGAATCGCAGCCTTCATCAACAGCCGATGACGGTTCAGCCTGCAGCACAATCTTTGCCAGGCAATAGGGCGATGCAACTTCGATAGACATGTTGTCATCGATGATCGCTACGTTTCAATTGCGCTAGTACACCATGGGGAGAGTTACTTTCGATCGGATTAAGCACACTATTCAGCAGCCAGGGTGGTCCTGGCGTTCTAAACCAAGGGGGTATCCTATGCGGAGTCAAACAGTGTTTCAGGTCGGCGTGGGAGTAGCATTGATGGTTGGAGCCGTCACCGTTGCCACGGCGGCGGACATGCCAAGCGGCGAGAAGAACATGGTGCTCATCCCGAAGGGCGAGTTCACCATGGGGAGCAACGAACATTCAGATGAAGCCAAGCACCAGGTCGTGCTTGATGCCTATCTCATCGACAAGTTCGAAGCCTCGAATGCACGATACAAAGAGTTTATGAAGGCTAGCGGTCACCCCGCACCGGCCTATTGGGATGACCCGCGGCTGAACAAGTCGAACCATCCAGTTGTCGGTGTGAGCTGGACTGATGCGAATGCATTCTGCAAATGGGAGGGTAAACGCCTTCCGAGTGAAGCAGAGTGGGAGAGAGCAGCAAAAGGACCAGACGGAGACAATCATTATCCATGGGGGCACACACTTGATCCGAAAAAGGCAAATTATGGTCAGAACGTTGGCCGCACAACCCCCGTGGATTCCTATCCCGATGGGGTTAGTGGATTTGGTGTCTACAACATGGCCGGCAACGTCTTCGAATGGGTTGAGGATTGGTATGACCTGAAATACTACAAAGAGAGCCCGGCCCTGAACCCCCGTGGAGCCGAGAAGGGCTACAACTTTGCGAACCAAGGACCGGTGCGGGTGCTACGAGGCGGTTCCTGGCTGGCACCGGAAAGCTCACTCCATACGAGCCACCGATTCTGGAATCAACCTGACAATAACTCCTATGGCGTCGGCCTCGGATTCCGTTGCGCGAAGTCGGCACAGACGGTGTCCGACGAGGCCGTACAGACAGGCCGCGACGCATTCATTCTGGCTCTAGTTGCGATGGGTGCCGAAAAACACGCTGAGGCGTTGGCCGCCATTGAGAAGGCGTTGGCCTCGGATCCGGACAACAAGGAGTACGTTTCGACCCGTGAACTGATTAAGAAGAGCATGAAGAAGAAATAGGAGCAGAACTGACGGAGGGGGGCCTTCGCCCCCTTCCTATGGGTCAGGCCGTGGGGGAGGTCTCTCGTGAATACGTCCGACAAGACAGGGGCAAATACGTCGCTAGTGAATCCAGCAGCTATCCCGGGCACCTCTCTTATTCTGCTCACTGGTGCGAGCGGTTATATCGGTGGTCGACTGCTGCCTTCGCTCGAAGAACAAGGCTACCGGCTCCGATGCCTGGCCAGGCATCCTAACATTCTGAGACAGAAGGTCAGTTCCACAACTGAAGTAGTCGCGGGTGATGTTCTTGACCGACAAAGTCTCGACAACGCGTTGCGCGGAGTCGACGTGGCCTACTACATGGTCCACTCCATGAGTTCGACCGGTTCTTTCGAAGAGACGGACCGGAAGGCCGCCCGGAACTTTAGCGAAGCAGCGAAGGCAGCGGGTGTGAAGGGCCTCATCTATGTGGGAGGCCTAGGCAGCGATGAGGAAGAACTCTCAACGCATCTGCGCAGTCGCCACGAGGTCGGCAACATTTTAAGAGAGTCCGGCCTCCCGGTTTGTGAGTTTCGTGCATCCGCCGTGATTGGTTCTGGCAGTGCCTCATTTGAATTGATTCGTGCGCTCGTCGAACGCTTGCCGATCATGCTCACACCCCGATGGGTCAAGGGGAAGGCGCAGCCAATCGGAATCGACGATTTGCTGGATTACCTGATGGAAGCGCTTCGGATTCCGATAGCCAGTTATCGCATCTACGAAGTCGGCGGGGCGGACAAAGTTTCCTATGCGGAGATGATGCGCGCCTACGGGCGTCAACGTGGACTTACGCCTCTCATCATCCCGGTGCCGGTCCTCACCCCCTGGCTGTCTGCTCTATGGCTGGGATTGATCACGCCGCTCTATGCTCGCATCGGTAGAGCGATTATTGAGAGCATCGTCCATGTCACGGTGGTACGGGACAATACTGCGCTGACAAATTTCTCTGTACGTCCGATGGGAATCGACGAGGCAATTCGCCGGGCCCTGGCCCATGAAGAGACGCATTTCGCCGCCACGCGCTGGTCCGACTCGCTCTCTTCTTCCGGCACGCAGAAGTCGTGGGGAGGCGTGCGGTTCGGCACGCGTATCGTCGATTCACGGGCGTTGACGGTCGAAGCGCGGCCTGAAGTCGTCTTCAGATGTATTGAGAGGATCGGTGGTGACCATGGCTGGTATGCATGCGACTGGCTGTGGCGCCTGCGTGGCTCCATCGACCTCCTTCAAGGGGGGGTCGGCATGAGACGTGGACGGCCTTCACCAACAACCCTGCGCGTCGGCGACACGGTTGACTCATTTCGCGTTGAGGCAATTGAACCGAATCGTCTTCTGCGGCTCAAGTCCGAGATGAATTTGCCGGGGCGGGCGTGGCTGGAGTTTGAAGTGACGGCGGAAGACTCTTCAACGCAGATTCGACAGACGGCGATCTTTGATCCTGTGGGACTGAAAGGCCAACTGTACTGGTATTCCCTCTACGTGCCGCACGAGTTTGTATTCAATGGGATGTTGCGGGGAATCGCGCAAGCAGCGTTGCAAGAAATGAAGGACCTCGATATGTCGAAAATACCAAATAGGCAGACGGCCACGACACATAGTGGCTGAACCTGGCGTCGCGAGAAAGACCCTGACTAATTCCTGGGGGCACACAAAAGTGTGATGGAGGTCTGAAATGCATACGACAAGAATTATTGTGATCGCGGCGTTGGCAACCGCATTCACAACAGTGAACCCGACAGTCCGTGCGGAGGAATCCCTGATGCCGAAAGATATGGTGTACATCAGCCAGGGGCCTTCGATCATGGGACTCGACAAGGAAGGAGCTACTCAGCAGGCTAACATCCCTGCGAGGTATCACAGGCGAAACAGGACCCCCGCTCCCACATTAAACGACGAAAGCCCCGCCCATATGGTGTTTCTCGATTCCTACCTGATCGATAAGTATGAAGTTTCCAACAGGGACTATGGAGATTTCATGAGAACGACGGGACACGGAGGACCCGCATATTGGGATGATCCCCGTCTAAATAGACCGACACAACCAGTGGTCGGCGTCAACTGGTACGACGCCCGCGCCTATTGCGAGTATCGCGGAAAGCGGCTGCCGACGGAAGCGGAGTGGGAGAAGGCCGCCCGGGGGCCCAATGGTAATCTCTATCCCTGGGGCGACGACTTTGATCCGGCGAAAGCCAACTATGGAAAAAGTCACGACGGCACCAAGCCGGTCGATTTATATCCCGATGGAGTCAGCTACTACGGCCTCCACAACATGGCCGGCAACGTGTTCGAATGGGTCTTCGACTGGTACGACCCTCGCTACTACAGCCAGCTGGAACCGATGGTCAATCCCACTGGCCCGGAAAAACCCGTCTGGATAGGTGGCACCGGGACTTATGTGGACCTGCTGACACTCGGAGAAAAGCGAGTGATTCGAGGCGGATCCTGGGTCGCCCCGGAAAGTTCGGTGAGGGCAACGCACCGATTCTGGAATCACCCTCTCAATAACAGCTACGGCGTGGGGCTTGGATTCCGCTGCGCGAAGACAGCCCCATCCGAGATCGCTCAGCAAATCAAAGAGGCCGCCATCTTGACCTATGTGGAAATGGGGCGAGAGCGATTCGCAGAGGCTAAGCAGGCCGTCACTCAAGGACTGGCCCTTGACCCCAAGAATCCGGAGCTCGTGGAGCTTCAACATTTGATTGAGCAGTCGATGAAGCGACCGTGAAGGGAGACTTCACGGACTATTTCTCATGGTTTGATCGTGACGGAGGCGCACCGATGATACACAACAGAATTCTATATCTAGGGATTGTCCTCATCGCCCTACTCGGGGCCTCATCCCTCTACGCTGGTCCCATCGATTCACCCGGACACGCGCATCAGGATAATGCCCAATTGGTTCATGCGGCCAATCATGACGTGGACCAGGCATGGGAAATCTACCATCGAGCCGCGTTGGGGGGAACAGTGGCCTCGCCTGCCCTTCAGGCGGAAATCGAGCAGCACCTGCACGAAGCCAGAACCCTCGTGCCCCAGGCGCAAGAGGCAGCGGATCGGGGAGACGATCGGCAGGTGGAGGAACTCTGCAAGCAAGTCAGATTCCATACAGCCCAAGCAATTGCGGGCAGCAAGGAGCAGAAGAAATGATCACTGGTCTGTGGCGCAGATCAACTCAGTTCAACAGAATGCCGATCGTGGTTGTCACGGTCCTTGCGCTCATGCAGTCGCTGACCGCGGAAGCGTTGCCGGGAAACAAAGAACTTGACCTGGTGCCGATGGTCACGATTCCGGCCGGAGAATTTCTGATGGGCAATCCAGAAGGAAAAGGCCGGGATGATGAGAGGCCGCAGCGATCTGTCTACCTCGATGAGTTCACGATCGATCAAGTCGAAGTGACGAATGAACGGTATATGGCCTTTGTGAAATCCACCGGCCATCGCACACCACCCAATCCGTATGGCACCGGGCTCCTTCAGTCCATTAAGGGCATTGAGCAGCTACCGGTGGTCCAGACGACCTGGTACGACGCCAAGGCCTATTGTAGTTGGGCTAAGAAACGGCTGCTGACGGAAGCAGAATGGGAAAAGGCTGCTCGCGGGACTGACGGCCGCATATTCCCCTGGGGGAATGAACCACCCACGGCGAAGCGGGCAAACTTCGATCGAGAGTGGGAGGACGAGCATACCTTGAGGCCTGTCGGGTCACTTCCTGATGGAGATTCACCCTACGGAGTGAAGGATATGGCTGGCAACGCCAGGGAGTGG
Source organism: Nitrospira sp. (assembly GCA_022843785.1). Classification (GTDB taxonomy): domain Bacteria; phylum Nitrospirota; class Nitrospiria; order Nitrospirales; family Nitrospiraceae; genus Nitrospira_D. The sequence continues at coordinate 16,983 of JALHMZ010000017.1, read as the reverse complement.
GTCTCCGATTGGTATGACGCGGAGTACTATCACCATGCGCCCAATCGGAATCCACAAGGTCCCGACAAAAAGGGAGTGGTTCGGTCGATTCGCGGTGGGTCCTGGCATAGTCCGGCGTCCGATATCACCGCATCGGCGCGTGGCCGTGGTGGATTTGCCCTTCAGACTCATGGCACAGGCTTCCGCTGCGCACGTAGTCTTGAAGACGCAATCTCGAAGGACCGGTTGCGGTGAAAGTGCGAGGCAATACGATGGCAGCGACAAGAGTTCGGAGGCCGGCTTGTTTCTCCGGAAGAGGTGACGCCGCACTCCGCACGGCGTCACCCGCTGAGACAGCCAGGTCTCTCCCCGGTGAGGGACCTGGCTCCTCGGTGGAACACGACGTTTGATCAGAGGAGTGTACGTGATCATTGCGGGCAATCATAAGGAGGACAGTATGACAACGACATTTCTATTGGCGCTTGCGATCGGAGCTTTGAGCTGTGCGGTTAAGAACAAACACGTGAGAGTCGCTGTCGCGTTGCGACCTCAATTAAGAAAGAACAGACCTTGCGCCAAGTAACGCCTATTCGGTGGTCCTTCGGCACCTGTGTCGAGGAGCCCCATGGAAACAAATGGGAGACCAGACCATTCTTCTTTCTCGCTCCCGGACCCCGGTGACACCTGTGCGCGCTGCGGTGGATTAATGGTGATCGAGTACTACATGGACCTTCAAGACGACACGGGTCAGATTGGCCTCAAGGCTTGGCGTTGCACGAGTTGCGGAGAGGTTATCGACCCGACGATTCTACGAAACCGGGTAAGCCCGGCGCCCAATCTGCTGTACGGCACGAAGCAGAGAAACTATGCACAACAGGTGGATCAGGACGAATCGACGAAATCCGACCAGAAGCATCGTCGTGGAACTGGAACCCGGGACGGCGATTGAGCCGCAGCACAACTCGTAGAGAGGACGGATCATGAACATTGTGGTAAGCGGTGGAACGGGGTTCATTGGTCGGGCCTTGTGCACGTCATTGCTTCAGCGGGGTGATCACGTCACCGTGCTTACCAGAGCTAAGGCGTCGTCGCAACGGCCAGGATCCACCCCGGTTTCGGTCGAGTGGAATGGTCATCAGGCGGGAACCTGGGAACAGAGTCTTGAAGGAGCCGATGCGGTCATCAACCTCGCCGGCGCATCCATTGCCGATGCCCGCTGGACCGATGCGCGGAAACGACAGCTCACCGACAGTCGAGTGCTCAGTACCCGCCTGCTGGTGGAGGCCATGTCCCGCCGGTCTACAAAACCACGGGCGCTCATCAGCGCATCCGGTATCGGCTATTACGGTGAGAGCGATGATCGGGTGCTGGATGAGGGTACAGCGCGCGGTCAGGGATTCCTTGCCGACCTGTGCCTTGCATGGGAGGCAGAGGCCCTTCGGGCGGCCGAATTCGGTGTGCGCGTCGTCGTCCTGCGAACGGGAATGGTGCTCGAACAAGACGGCGGGGCGTTGCCCAAGATGCTGTTGCCCTTTCGATTGTTTGCAGGGGGTCCGATCATGCCGGGAACCCAGTGGGTCTCCTGGATCCATCGGCGTGATCATATCGGTTTAATCCAATGGGCACTGGCAAACAATCATGTTTCTGGTCCCCTCAATGCTGTGGCCCCAGAGCCGGTGACGATGAAGATGTTCTGTGAAGTTCTTGGACGGGTGCTGCACCGACCGTCGTGGATTCCTGTTCCAGGACTTGCCTTGAATCTGCTTCTTGGTGAGTTGGGCACCTTGATGACGACCGGCCAGCGGGTAACTCCAGCGAAAGCCATGGCGGGAGGCTATCGGTTTCGGTATCCAACGCTCGAACCGGCCCTTCAAGCCATCCTGACCGGAACGACAGCCGCTCTAAGAGCGGCATGAGCCCCGAAGATATCGAGGATATGCCGGTGCATGAACAACTCCGCAATCAATATAGCAACCGGACTGATGGCGAGATTTATTGCGATCGCGACACTGTGTGTACTTGGATTGGTAGTCTTTCTGTAATCACCAGGAGGTGTTCTTATGAGAATCTCAGGCTTTCATATTGCGGCAGCATTGATGATGGGCCTTCTCGTCGCTGGATCGGCCATGGCCGACCAACACACGGCCCAGACTCCCTATGGGCATAAAGATGCGACGAAACACGCTAACGGCATTATCGGTATTTCCCTGCAGGTAAGCGCGGAGCGGATCGGTGATCCTTCCGTCCTGTATGTCGGCATGGTCCATCCTGAGGGACCGGCTCACCAGGCAGGCCTTCGTCATGGAGATGAAATCACGAGTGTTGACGGGACGCCGGTACAGGGAAAGAGTTACGAGCAGGTCGTCACAATGATACGAGGGGAAGCGGGAACCGTCGTGAAAGTTGGGGTTAAGGATGAGAAAGGCCTTCATGAGCTTTCCATCGAGCGTGTGGCGGGTGACAAGCTGAAACGACCGGAGGGATCTCACGGAAGACCTGAGTAACAGAACCTAGCCGTTGCTTCGCAGATTTGAACTGGTATCGACTTGGTTAGTTCAGGGGAAGACCATCTATGCGAGGAATCGTCTGGTACAGGAGGGATTTTCGCATTGCAGACCATCCGGCCTTGTCGGCGGCCTGCGAAAGATGTAGCGAGGTGATCCCCCTCTTTGTGTTCGACGAGCCTTTGTTGCACTCCCATGTGTTCGGCTCCGCCTGTGTGAATTTCATGCTCGGATGTCTCGAGGATCTGGCGTCGTCGTTGACTGACCGAGGTCTCTCGCTTCAGTGGCGACGCGGCGAACCGGTGGAGGAAGTCGTGCGTGCCGCTCGTGAATGGAAGGTTGATGCGATCTACTGGAATCGCGACTATGAGCCGAGCGCAATTGAACGAGATCGCGCGGTCGCGCAACGGTTGGCGCAGGCCGGCGTGGTCGTCCGCACGTTCAAAGATCATGTCGTATTTGAAGCGGATGAGGTGCGTGGCGCGACAGGCGAGCCGTTACAGCGGTACAGCGCGTATCGCGCACGCTGGTGGACCAGATGGTATGCCGCGACTCCGGAGGTGTACCCAATCCCAACAACCCTTGCGAAGAAGAAAGCTGTCTCAGTGCCCAACTCTCGTCCGCTCCCCACAGCCGGCGAGCTTGGATACGCTCCGGTCGCATCGTGGATTGAGCCGGGGGAGCAGAACGCCCTGAAGCGATTGCGCTGGTTCGTCCAAGGACCGATGCATTCCTACGCGACAAACAGAAACCTGCCGGCAAACGATGGGTGCTCACAACTTTCACCGCACTTCCGTTTTGGAACACTGTCGCCGCGCAAGGCCGTACGCGCAGCGTTGAACGCACTGGCCAAAGGCGGCCGAGTGTCCCGGCCTGATGTCCTCACCTGGGTCGATGAATTAATCTGGCGTGAGTTCTTTCAGCAGGTATTGGCTTCGTTCCCCCATGTTGCAAAGGGACCATTCCGCAAGGTGGTCATACCGCCGTCGCGTGAGTCGGGTCCGGAACGAGACGGCCTGTTTCAAGCCTGGTGCAATGGGCAGACCGGCTATCCGATCGTGGATGCGGGGATCAGGCAACTCAATCAAACGGGATGGATGCACAACCGCGTCCGAATGGTCGTGGCATCCTTTCTGATCAAGGATCTTCGGATCGACTGGCAGAGCGGCGAACGGTATTTCATGCAGCATCTCACCGATGCTGACGTGGCGGCCAACAACGGTAATTGGCAGTGGTGTGCCTCCACCGGCACGGATGCCATGCGGGGCTATCGGATTTTCAATCCTGCGCTTCAAAGCAAGAAGTTCGACCCGGACGGAACCTATATTCGCCGGTATGTTCCGGAACTGGCTCATGTATCGGCGAAGCGAATTCATGAGCCACATCTCATGACCGCAGATGAGCAGGAACGCGCTCGGTGCCAAATCGGGAACGATTATCCTTCCCCGGTTGTGGACCATCAACATGCCCGACAGGAATATCTCAACCTCGGAAAGCAGGAGGTAATGAGATGACGACCTCCCCGCTTCGCCTTGGAATCAGTCGGTGTCTTCTCGGAGATGAGGTCCGCTTCGACGGAGGACACAAGCAGGACCATTTCTTGACCGATGTATTGGGCCCCTACGTCGAATGGGTACCGGTATGCCCTGAGGTGGAAGCGGGATTGGGCACCCCGCGCGAAGCCATGCGCTTGGTGGGGAATCCACATCGTCCCCGGCTGATGACCATCAAGAGCAAGCACGATCACACCGAGGCGATGGAGTCGATGATCGACGTGCGGCTCAACTCACTCCAAACACTAGACCTCTCAGGGTTTGTCTTCAAGCGAGGCTCGCCCAGTTGCGGGGTCGAACGGGTGCGCGTGTACACCGCACAGGGCATGCCGAGCCATAGCGGCGTCGGAATATTCGCGAAGGCCTTTGTAGAGCAGTTCCCTCTGATTCCCGTCGAGGAGGAAGGGCGGCTCTCTGATCCATCGCTTCGGGAGAACTTCATCGAGCGAGTGTTCTGCTACCGCCGGTTCCAGGATCTGGTGCAGAACGGAGTCACAAAACAGGCTCTCATCCGCTTCCACACGATCCATAAATATCTGCTGTTAGCCCATAGCCCGCAGCACTACGAAACGATGGGCCGTCTGGTCGGACAAGTGGGGGGCTATCGCCTTAAAGAATTAACGTCGCAATACGGTGAGCACTTCATGAAAGCCCTGACGATGAAGGCGACCGTGCGTAAGCATGTCAATGTGCTGCAGCATATTGTGGGCTATTTCAAGAGTCGATTGGCCACTCATGAAAAAGCCGAGCTGTTGGGGGTGATCTCCGACTACCATCGTGGGATGACGCCTCTGATCGTCCCTCTCACGCTGGTCAAGCATTACGTCCAGATCCTCGACGTCGGATACATTCGCGATCAGGTCTATCTGAACCCGCATCCGAAAGAACTCATGTTGCGGAATCATGCGTAAGGGGGGAACGCGATGCCACATGTTGTCGTAGAAGAAGCCGGAGATCTGCAGGGCCTCTATGAGGCCTTCACGCCGATGGTTCACCGAGCCGGCAACGAAATTCTCAAAGTTCAGGAATTCTATTTGTCGCGGAGCGGGAAAGACGCCCTGCTGGAGTCCGTGGCGATCGAACAGGGTGCCTCATGCAATTTCTTTGTCCAGCTCAAGTTGCACGAGAAAGCCATCACGGTTCGGCTGCTGCCCGCCACGGATCCTGAGAAAACCCCCGCGGTCAAGAAGCTGATGGCCATCGTCGCGGGATTCATTCGGACGGTGTACCCGGGGAGCCGTTATGGAAAAACCAACTTACAAGAATACCTCGAGGCAACAGCAGGTTCAAAGTGAGGAGACACAGACGCAAGTCACAACTGACCGTGACGACAATGATATTCACGCCAGGTGGGTCGCATTCGGAAGTTGAGATTCCGGAAATCCTTGATCAGTTGCGGCCACAGTATCCTGACGTGGAACTGCGTTACGCCTGGCCGTTCGATCTTGAGCTGGTCGCAAACACCTTGGCGAAGCAGGTGACGCGTTTTTCATGACGATGGCTAGGGGCGGTATCCCTACGTGCCTGTTGATTGGAGGCAAAGCCCATGCAACATCTCACTCGTCTTGCGTTGAACCTGGCCGAACAGGGGCTGTTCCCGGACGTGGTGCTCCGATGGGGGATTCGACAGTTGCTCATGCAGCGCCTCCGGGAGATCCGGTCAGGCGACGATCGAATAGCAGCACTGCAAGAAAGGCGGTTTATCGACGAGATGCGCCGTGCGCCCATCGCGGTGGTACCGGAGAAAGCCAATGATCAGCACTATGAGGTCCCGGTTGAGTTCTTCCGGCAGGTCCTCGGGCAGCACCTGAAATACAGCAGCGCCTTCTGGCCCGCCGATGCAAAGACCCTGGACCAAGCAGAAGCCGCCGGCCTGCGTGAATCCTGCCTCCATGCGGGCTTGATGAACGGGCAGACGATCTTGGAGCTTGGATGCGGCTGGGGATCCCTCACGTTATGGATGGCTGAGCACTACCCCGACAGCCGTATCACGGCGGTCTCCAATTCCCGCTCGCAGCGGGCCTACATCGAAGCCCAAGCCAGAGCACGCGGCCTACAAAACCGGATTCAGGTCATGACCTGCGACATGAACACATTCGAGGTCGACCCAGGGCTCTTCGATCGGGTGGTGTCGGTGGAAATGTTTGAACACATGCGTAACTGGCCTGATCTCTTTGCGCGCGTCTGCCGATGGCTGAAACCAGGAGGCCGGTTCTTCATGCACGTGTTCGTGCATCGCTCAACTGCTTACCTATTCGAAGATCGGGGGCCCGCCGACTGGATGAGTCGTCAGTTTTTCACGGGCGGGATGATGCCCAGTGATGGCCTGCCGCTGGTCTGTCAGGACCAGCTTGCCTGCGTGGACCATTGGCGATGGGACGGCACGCACTATGAGAAGACGGCCAACGCGTGGCTGGCCAATATGGATTCCGCCCGCGAGACACTGTGGCCGGTGATCGAACGTGTCTACGGCAAAGCATGCGCGCGAGTCTGGTGGTGGCGGTGGCGTCTGTTCTTCATGGCCTGTGCCGAACTGTTCGGCTATGAGGAGGGCCGTCAGTGGGGAGTCAGCCACTACCTTTTCGAAAAACAGGTAGCGAGCGCGTCATGAAGATGAGCACCACCATGATCGTCAGCAACTTTGTCCTGTTTCAGATCGGCTGGTTTGCCTGTGTATGGAGCGCCGCGACGCATCAGCCCTGGATCGGCCTGCTGGTGACGACCGGGGTGGTGCTCACGCATGTGCTCCGCGCTCCCCTGCCGGAGGCGGAGCTCAAACTGGTGCTCCTCTCACTCGGCTTAGGACTCGTCTTTGATAGCCTGTTGGTTTGGCAGGGCTGGCTTCAGTATTCCTCCGGAATCCTGCTCCCGAACGTAGCCCCATACTGGATCGTGGCGTTGTGGGGGCTCTTTGCAACCCTCTTGAATGTCTCATTGCGTTGGATGAGGGGGCGCTGGGTCATCGCGGTGCTGTTTGGAGCCGTCGGGGGCCCTGCCGCCTACTATGGTGGCCTCCGTCTTGGGGCACTGGAATTCGCCAATATGCCGGCAGGGCTGATGGCCCTGGCCATCGGCTGGGCGGTGCTCACCCCGTTGCTGCTGGCGTTGTCGTCGCGCTTTGACGGCTATGCCGGCCTGCTGGAAAAGAAGGCGTCATGAACGTATCGCTCTATCTCTTGGGACTGGTTTCGACGCTGGGTCTGGCGACGCTGACTTGGGTGGTCAGCGTCCTCAAGCGCGATGTGAGCATCGTGGACGGCGCATGGGCCTTCATGCTCCTCGCCGCCGCGACCCTGTACGCCACCGGTGCGGAGCCCTACACGGGGCGGACCATGCTCATCCTGATGCTGGTCCTGCTGTGGGCCCTACGCCTGTCGGCTCATATCATCCATCGCAACTGGGGTGAGCCTGAGGACCGGCGTTATCAGGACATCCGCCGGAAATACGAACCAAATTTCGCATTCAAGAGTCTAGGCCTCATCTTCTGGTTTCAGGCAGTACTGGCATGGATTATCTCCATGCCCCTGTGGCCGGCTCTCACCATTCCGGTCGACTGGGGGGCATCCGATGTACTGGCAGTCGCGGTATGGACCGTCGGCATGATCTTCGAAGGCATTGGAGATTGGCAGTTGTCACGGTTCAAGGCCGATCCGGAAAACCACGGCAAGGTGATGGACCGCGGACTCTGGCACTACACACGTCATCCCAACTACTTCGGGGAATGCTTGATTTGGTGGGGCTTCTATTTCTTCGCACTGCCGACCGGAGCCTGGTGGACGTTCGTAGGGCCACTGCTCCTGACTTACATGCTCTTACGCTTTTCTGGCGTCACGCTCATGGAACAGACGATCGTCGAACGGCGACCGGCCTATCGTGACTATATCGCCCGGACCAATGCCTTCATTCCCGGTCTGCCGAAACAGGGTACCTATGCCCCCCCTCTAGGAAATGGACCACATGATTAGCGCATCTTTCATTACCAGCGGGTTTCGTATGGCAGTGACCGTTCTCGGATGCCTGACGTGCCTTGGATCTGCGCCCCAAGAAGCTTGGAGTGCCAGTTCCGAGACGTATGACTTCAAGGTCTTCCTCGGGAAAGATGAGATCGGACGCCAGCGCTTCGACGTCTCTACGGAAGGCGAGCGGACCCGTGTCCGGGTAGAGGCGCAGTTCGCGGTCAAGTTCCTGTACATCACCGTCTATACCTATCGACATACCAACGTCGAATTATGGGAGGGAACGTGCCTGCGCGAGATTCGCGCGGAGACAGATGATAACGGTGAACCCTTTTTCGTGACCGGCATCGTTCGGAACGGGCAGATGCACGTGCAGACACAGGCCGGAAACTGGATCGGCGAAGGATGCATCAAGACTTTTGCATACTGGAACGCTGAGTGGATCAAAGGCGAGCGATTGTTGAACTCGCAGACCGGCGAACATCAGCCTGCGTCCATGCTTGCGGTGGGCGAGGAGACGATCTCCGTGCAGGGAGTCCCGACTCGAACCACACACCGTCGCATCGTGACGGACAAGTTCACGATCGATCTCTGGTACACCTTACACGGCCGCTGGGTCGCCCTTCACTCCACCACGAAGAAGGGCGATACCCTTCGCTATACGCTCCAGTGAGGACACTATGTCATCTGTGATGCCGTCACTCTTCATGCCCGTTGTGCTGCTCACGCTTGCGGCCTGCAGCAGCCCACCACCCATTCGCACCGCGACGACTGTGAACTTGGAGCGGTTCATGGGGGACTGGTACGTCATCGCCAATATTCCCACTTTTATCGAGACGAACGCCTACAACGCCGTGGAGTCCTATCGCTTGGCCGAGGACGGCACCGTGCCCACGACCTTTAGCTTCCGCGAGGGCGGCTTTGAGGGGGAGCGCAAGACCTATCATCCGACCGGCTATATCATCGATACGCAATCGAATGCCGTCTGGGGCATGCAGTTCATCTGGCCGATCAAGGCCGACTATCGCATCGTCTTTCTGGATGAGTCGTACAGTCAAACGGTCATTGGAAGAACCGCGCGTGATTACGTGTGGTTGATGGCGCGAACTCCTGAAATTCCCGATTCGGACTATCAACGGTTTCTCACGCTCATCGCCGAGGAAGGCTACGATGTGTCCAAAGTCCGCAAGGTGCCTCAACGGTGGAATTAGCGTGCCCTGAAGGGCCATGGAACGCGTTGATTGTACTGTGGTGACAGACCGGCCCGTCGGCGGAACCGGGTCGGCGCTCAACGCCAGCGGAGGGGAAGCATGCCGGGTGTCGATGGTATGGCGGCCTCTTTGACAATCTGGCTGGATGTGAATCCGATCAACGAAGCACTGAAGACCGCATGAAGATCGCGATTGTCGGCACAGGCATTTCGGGAATGGTCGCGGCGTACCTCCTGCACCAGGATCATGAGATCACTGTCTTCGAGGCTGCTGATTATATCGGCGGACATACCAATACGGTCAAAGTCTCGATGGAAGGCCGAGATTACGCCATAGACACGGGGTTCATAGTGTTTAACGATTGGACCTACCCGAACTTCATTGCCCTGCTCCGGAAACTCGGCGTGGAATCGGAACCAAGCGACATGAGCTTCGGTGTCAAATGCGAGCGAACCGGCCTCGAGTACAATGGGACGTCGCTGAACAGGCTGTTCGCCCAGCGGCGCAACCTGCTTCGCCCCACGTTTTACCGAATGATTCGGGACATCCTGCGCTTCAATCGTGAGTCGCTGGAACTGCTGACACGGCCGGAGCCAGGCCCCTCACTCGGGTCCTATCTGGAGACTCATCAATATTCAAGGGAGTTCATCGACCACTACATTATCCCAATGGGAGCCGCGATTTGGTCAGCTGGTCACGAGAGCATGTGGAAGTTTCCGGCCCGGTACTTAATCCAGTTTTTTAAGAACCATGGCATGCTTTCAGTGGATGAGCGCCCGACGTGGCGGGTCATAACGGGTGGCTCGCAGCGGTATGCCGAAAAACTCGTCGCGCCGTTCCGTAATCGGATTCACCTCAACTCCCCTGTCGACTCGGTGGGTCGTTTCCCGGACTACGTAGAGATTCGCAACAAGCTTGACGGGCGAGACTGTCAGGTGTTGCGGTTTGACCATGTGATCATCGCCACGCACAGCGATCAGGCCCTCTCCATGCTTGCCGATCCCACGCCGACGGAAAAAGAAGTGCTGGGGAGCATTCACTATCAGGAGAACGACGCGGTGTTGCACACCGACACGTCGATGCTACCCAAACGGAGACTCGCCTGGGCCGCATGGAACTACCATCTGCTTGGGACCCAGCCTGATCGCGCGGTTCTGACCTACCACATGAACAAGCTGCAGGGCCTGACCGCACCCTGCGAGTTTTGCGTGACGCTCAATCACACGCACGCCATCAATCCCGCCACGATCCTGCGTCGCATCACGTATCATCATCCTGTCTACTCACCGGAAGCCGTTGCCGCACAGAAGCGCCACGGCGAGATCAACGGCCTCAATCGGACGTCCTATTGCGGTGCCTACTGGGGATTTGGATTTCACGAAGATGGAGTGAACAGTGCGCTGGCCGTCTGCAAGCATTTCGGGAAGGACCTCTCGTCATGAAGAGCGCGATCTATACAGGATATGTCCGGCACCGGCGGTTCAGTCCGGTTCCGCACGCGTTCACCTACCGGTTGTTCATGATGTATGTAGACCTGGACGAACTACCGGCCGTCTTTGAGGATCGCTGGTTCTGGTCCGTTGACCGCACCAACCTTGCCGCCTTCAGGCGTAGAGACCATGTTGGCGATCCGATCATTCCGTTACATGAATCGATACGACAACTCGTCGAGACGAAAACGGGCAGTCGACCGACTGGACCGATTCGCCTCCTGACTCACTTCCGCTACTTCGGCTACGTGTTCAACCCGGTCAGCTTCTATTTTTGCTATGACCGATTCGATCGTGGTGTCGACACCATCGTCGCGGAAATTACCAACACCCCCTGGGGAGAGCGTCACTGTTACGTTCTGGGCAGGGAGGACAACCGTGCCCGCGGCAGAAGGAAGCACTACCAATTCGACAAGGCGTTCCACATTTCGCCGTTTATCGACATGGATACCGTCTACGATTGGCGATTTACCGAGCCGGCATCGCAACTCACCATCCATATGGAAAATCTTCGCGACGGGCGGCCTTTCTTTGACGCTACGATGAGGCTCCAACGTCAGGAGCTCTCTAGTACATCCCTGGCGCGCGTGCTTGTGCAGTATCCCCTGATGACAGCCAAGGTCATCGGTGCCATCCATTGGCAGGCCTTGAGACTCTGGGCCAAGCGTATCCCTCTCTATGCCCACCCCAGGAAACGGAAGGAGCCGTCGCCTGCGGCGACGAGTCAGACACCATCATGAGCAACCAGATGATTACAACCGGTCTTGCGCACAACGATCGACACAGCAGCCATGAGGGGCTCTCATCGGGCGCAAGCCGGATCTCTCGGCTTGCACGCCGACTCATCTTTTTCAAGCTCAACAAGTTGCAGCATGGCGCCATCACGCTCTTGGAGGGCAAGGAACGTTATTCTTTCGGTCAACTAACTCCCCAGTGCCCACTCCAGGCGACCGTCACAATTCATGATTCCCACACCTATATCGACATTGCGTTGGGCGGCACCGTCGGAGTCGGCGATGCGTACCGTCGGGGGCTTTGGAACTGTGATGACCTCACAACGTTGGTTCGTATCTTTGTGTTGAATCGATCGCTCCTGAACAACATGGAAGGTGGCCTCGCACTGGCGTCCAAGCCGTTACTCAAGACAATCCATTGGCTCAATCGTAATACGAAAGCCGGCAGTGCGAAGAACATTACCGCCCATTACGATTTAGGTAACGAGTTCTTCCGGCTCATGCTTGACGAGACGATGATGTATTCCTGCGCCTACTTTGAGCGACCGGAGTCCACCCTCGCAGAGGCCTCACGTGCGAAGAACGATCGCATTTGCCATAAGCTGAAGCTGTCGGTGAACGACCATCTGCTTGAAATTGGTACCGGTTGGGGTGGATTCGCCGTCCATGCGGCGTGCCACTATGGATGTCGTGTAACGACCACAACGATCTCGCAGCAGCAATATGACATGGCCTTGCAGCGAGTTCAGGAGGCCGGCTTGAGTGATCGCGTCACGGTGTTGCTCACGGATTATCGCGATTTGCCGAAGCTTGGTCTGCAATTCGACAAGCTCGTCTCAATCGAAATGATCGAGGCCGTCGGACATCAGTTTTACAAAGCCTTTTTCGAGGTCTGCAGCCGCATGTTGAAATCTTCCGGGCTGGCCCTCATTCAGGGCATCACGATCGACGAACGATTCTACGAGCAGGCGAAGCGATCCGTGGACTTTATTCAACGCTTCATTTTCCCAGGCAGCTGCATCCCCTCCGTGAGTGCTCTGATGCAAGAATCGGCGAAAGTCGGCGATCTGGGGCTGATTCATCTCGAAGATATCGGAATGCACTACGCTCCTACGCTGCAGGCTTGGAGGAAGAACATGGCCGCAAAGCTTCCGGATATCAAAGCGCTCGGGTATCAGACGGAATTCCTCCGTCTCTGGGATTTTTATCTCTGTTATTGTGAAGGTGGGTTCCTGGAACGGTCTCTGAGTGTCGTCCATCTCCTCTACGCCAAGTCGGGGTGGCGGCCCCACAGTGTCCACATCTGAATCTATCAGTTCTTTGCTAGGGCCCACGTCGAATTCTGCGCACCGACATTGGAAGAAGTAGTGGAGGATTTGGTAGAACAAGGCGCAACTTCCGCAAACAAGAAACCGGTACTCTGGGGGATACTTCCTCCGCGACATATCTCAAGAGGCTACAGGCCATTGGGAACCGATTGTGACAGAGGTTCTTGTCTCAACGTAATCGTGACATGAAACACGCCACTCCACAGGTGCTCATCATCGGCGCCGGCCTTGCCGGATTGGCCTGTGCACGTCATCTGACAAACGCCGGTCTCGCCTGCACGGTTCTTGAGGCGTCCGACGGTATCGGGGGGCGTGTCCGGACGGATCGCGCAGAGGGCTTTCAACTCGATCGCGGATTCCAGGTCTTTCTCACCGGCTATCCGGAAGCGCGCAAGGCGCTGAACTATGCCACGTTGAACCTCATGCCGTTTTACCCCGGAGCGCTCATTCGCTACGCCGGTCGCTTTCATGTGATGAGTGATCTCTTGCGCCGTCCGCAAGATCTACTGCAGACGTTGGTCAGCCCGATCGGCTCGCTCACCGACAAGTTGCGAATGTTGCAAGTGCGACGCGACGCATTGCGCCAACACCTCTGCTCTGAGATGACCGACCCCGCCCGTCCGACTCGCGAAGTCTTGCGGGACTATCAATTTTCGGACGCCATGATAACGCGATTCTTCAAGCCCTTTCTCAGCGGCGTTTTCTTGGAGGCAGAATTAAGTACACCTTGCTGGATTTTTGAGCTGGTCTGGGCGGCCTTCTGCCGAGGAGCAACAGCTGTACCGCGAGACGGCATGGGTGCCATCGCACAACAGCTGGCATCTTCCTTGCCGCCAGGAACAGTCCGCTTGAACCACGCTGTGCAGAAGATTCAAGAATCGAGTGTGCTACTGGAGTCCGGGGAACGTCTCACGACCCACGCACTGGTGATCGCGACAGATGATGTGACTGCGTCCCGCTTGCAAGGGAAGCACGTGCCAGGAACCTCAGCTCGTGGCTCGATGACGCTCTATTTCGATGCCCCGGTTGCTCCGCAGCGTGGTCCCTGGTTGATGTTGAATGGGGAAGGCGATGGGGTTGTCCGGACAGTCTGCGTCCTGAGTGAAGCAGCGCCTTCGTACGCGCCACCTGGGCGAGCCTTGATCTCCGTGACCACGACTGACCAGATTGAGGCACATAGTGATGGTCCGCAAGCGGTGCGGCTGTTTCTTCAATCCTGGTTCGGCTCACAGGTCAACGGGTGGCGACATCTGAGGACCGATCACATTCACCACGCGCTACCTCCGATTGACCTGCTGTCCCCCGGCAACCGTACAGCTTCACCACGCGTGACTGCGGGTCTTTACCTGTGTGGCGATTACCGGGAAAGCGGTACGCTGGACGGCGCGCTGTTGTCGGGACGGAAATCAGCTGAAGCAGTACTGACTGATTGCGACCTGTTGTGACTCCAACTGCCGGTATTCTCTAGATTCATCAGATTAGTGACCAAGCAATCTGCCTCGTACAGGTAGGACTTTGTTTAGCCAAGGAGCGGATCAGAGCGCCACAATGCGGGAGTAGACTTTCAAATCCCACAAGCGATCTTCATAAGCACTGCGGTGGATGTCCCCGAGACGGAGGTTGTCAGTTTGCCTGCAGCACCAGTGCTGCGAGCGACCGCTCCGGAACCCATGTGTTCGGCATACCATGTCGTTTTCACCGGTTGGCTTTTACGATTCTGACAGTCGTATTCTCGCACAGTGATTTTCGAGAGTGCCGGGATGTCAGCTTCCGTCTGTGCCATCTTATAATCAAACAGATCAGACATGGTGACGGTTTCGTCCGCCTTCCGAATACTGCCGTGATCGACATAATAGGTGTAGGTCTCCGTCTCTCCGATCTTGCTCCACTCCGCTGCGGAGACTGGGGAGGAACTGGATGGTGTCTCACCTCCCGTGCAGGCTGTCATCCATCCACCGCTCAGCACCACCAGCATCAATAGTCGTTGCATGTTACCCTCTGCTATCTAGACGGAATCCCGACCGGGACTGCACGACAGGCGATCTTCATTTCCGCATCGTCATCGCTCCCGGGAACCACGCGGGACCACTCACGCGTGGCTGGCGCAGCGTAAAAGACACGGCCCTGTGCCAAGGCCTTCGGATAGTACTGGACATGGAGTGGTCGGCTTTTTCTCTGGCCGCAATCGTATTGCCGTTTGATTTTTAATGACCGGTAGGGACCGCCTGGAATAGTTCGCTCGATACGAAAGTCCCGGAGTGTCCAGAGTGTGACTTTCGCTCCCGACACCCCAATGGTGGTCATATCCACATAACGGTCGTATTTATGGGTCCCGCCGATTCGCACCCAAGCAGCCGCTGCCAGGCTGACACCGGGCGTGTCATACAGAAAGAAGCCCAGACTAAGACCAATTATGATAGGTGCCCGGCGCATCCACATGCCGCATTCCCTTTTGATGCAAGGGTTCAGCTTGCCGCCAATGCTCTCTCCACATCAGCTAGAATAGCGGGCGACAAGGGGTTCATCTCGGGATCATATTTTCCGATTACATTCCCGGAGCGATCCACCAGGTATTTCTGAAAGTTCCAGGTCACACGGCCGGGGAATGCGCTCTGCTCGGTTAAGTATCGGTAGAGCGGGTGCTTCTCCTTTCCGACCACGCTGATTTTCGAAAACAGAGGGAAACTGATGCTGTACTTGGTATAGCAGAACCCTTTAATTTCTTGATTGGTACCGGGCTCCTGCTGGCCAAAATCATTCGCCGGAAACGCCAGGACCTCGAATCCCCGCTCTCGATACCGCTCATACATTTCCTGGAGTCCTTCATACTGAGGCGTGTTGCCGCAGAAACTCGCAGTATTCACAATCAAGAGGACCTTGCCTTTGAACGTCTTAAGATCAACAGGATGGCCATCGATGTCTGGGAGGCGAAACCCATAGAGAGGCGCTGTCGAGTGCCCCGAACCTGATGCCTCATTCGATCGTTTCTCCTTTGCATCACCGTCTGACTCAGTGAAGGCACAGAGTCCAATTCCGAGAGTGGCAAAGCCAAATAGCGCAAGGAAAATTTTAGAATATACCGACATAGCGAGCGGCTCCTTATTCGTGTCTAGTAGAACAACACTGAGGGTGTATTGTATTTATGGTGTCCATGGTTTGTCAATATATATATATTGACAAACCATGGACACCATGATAAACATGAATCCGTACCAGCGTTATTACAAATCGTGAAAGCAGTGCGAAGGGCTGAAGAGTGGGGGGGAACGATTAGGGTGAGATGCTTCGATGAAAAGTTTCGCTGCTGGGTCTTGTGAGCGGGAAAAGATCATGAAGAATTTTTCACGAGGGTCTAATGTAGCCTTCATGGCTCGAGAGTATGGTTGCGTAGTAGGAGTGAAAGGGGGTGACGATCTATGACGGCCATGTTCCTTGCCGTGGTTGCATTCAGCGTCGTCGCTGGAATGATGCACAGAAAGAGGTGGAGTGTCAGTAGGGTCAGACACACACAGATGGTCCGTAGGCATCGTGTTGTGGGTATGCTCGCGGCGCTCACGATCCTCCTGCCAGCCTTAGCCAATGCTCATGGTAATGTGGCAATAGAGGAGGATCCCTGTGTCCGACGGGTCGGCGGAAGCCTCGTCCATTTCAACGCGTATCAGCCGCAGAATGAAACTAAAGGTCAGTACTGTACGGATATTCCCGGTGAAGGCGATACCTTCCTCGTCCTTGATCTCATGGATCCGGGCCTGCGTAACATGCCGGTGAGTGTGCGGATTGTCAGGGGATTCAACGACACCGCAGAGGATCAAACGGTGGCCTACTGGCCTCCAGCCATCCATCCAGACGGTGTGGCCCGAGGCGAAGCGAAGTTGGACAAGGGGCTCTATACATTCATCATCACCCCGGAAGGGTTCAGCCCTTCATCCTATCTACTTCGAGTACAGCAACTTAATTACTCGGCCATTGCCAGACAAGCGATGGTCCCCTTGACCGTCCTCCTTGTCCTCGGCCTGATTGGCTATGAGCTTTCGAAATCAAAGCGACTGAGGGGCAGGACGGTTCAGGGCCGCTTGTGAAGATTCCGTGATGCGGAGGTTTATCTAACCAAGGAGGTGCCATTATGGCAGCATCAGATAGGGGCTATGATATTTCGCAGTGGTACGATTCCAAGCCGGTGAAGATCGGCTGGTTGGCGATGCTGGGGATCGGCGTGTTTTGGGTCTTG
>JALHMZ010000016.1 GCA_022843785.1 Nitrospira sp. | reverse complement strand
ACTCATCCATGGCGCAAACGGGCGCTGCCTCCACGAGAACTCCTGGCGGCGGGGCCCATCACATGAACCGGACATTTCTACTTGGGGAGAAAGCGGACATTTCTAAATTGGGTTGACAGAAAGAAAGCGGAATCATTGACTTCCCGTTCCTTGCGGATAATACTAGCCGACAGCATCCAGCGGTCGTCCGCTTTCCATGTTGAGTAACAAAGGAGTGAGCATGAAACGCGACGTTGTTGTGGCCGCCCTTCGAAATAATTCCAAGCCTGTCGTGAAGTCTTCCACCAGGCCTGCCGAGTCCGCGAACAACATGGCGTGGCGGGTCGAGCGGCTGGAAGGGCAGCTGCAGAAATTGTCCGAGCTGGTTCGGGAACATGCGGAGGATGTGGACCGGCTGGTCCGGATCGTCGCAGAGGATCGGGATGCCATTCGTCGGCAACTGCTTCGTAAACATCATGAGAAAGTGCGGGTCAGGAAACACCTGCGAGACACCGATTCTCGAAACGGGTTGGACAGCTGATCCTGCCGTGGAGCCTCAACAGGAACAGGCGACTCATGCCGTGGTTCTGAGTATGACTATCACCCGCCGTCATGTGCAGCTCATCGTACAGCCCCATCCATCGCGACGGTCATGCAGGTGACTACCGCACCGGTTGTATATTTGTCATAATCCAAGAGCAGGGTGTTTGGGGCCGCTGCCGTTGTCGGCGGACTGGATAATCGCGCCGCCGTACTGGTGGAAAGGAGCGTAGGTTTCGTGAAGATGCATCGGATCATCATAAGGGGACTTGCTCTAGTACTTGCTGTGCAGCTGCCGGGAGGTCTGTACGGGCTGGAGGCGGATCGTGCGCAGGCGTCGGACGTCTGGTCGGTTCAAGTGCCGTATGAGGCGCCGCCCGGCAGTCAGGATGCACCTGATGTATCCGTCCCTCCCAACACGAATCCGTTGAGCCCTGAGGAATTGACACGCGCGGAAGCCTTGCTGCCGCTGCTGGAAGGCAAACAGGAATTCTGGGCGATGGGGGAATTCGTCCATTTGGGAGAGTCGTCGATTCCTGTTCTGGTCAAGGCGCTGACCCTGCCGAGTCCCAGGGTTCGGTACAACGCCATTGAAACGTTGTCGATGATGAAAGGTGTGTCGGGAGTCCCGGCGCTCGTCGGCACGGCCAAAGATGTCAACGAAATACCCCGCGTGCGCGAACATGCCTTGCGCGTCGCGATCCGGTTGAATCCGTCTCTGGTGCCGGAGGCGATCGAGGTGATGGCGGCAGATCTGAATCCGACTGTCAGAAAGGCGGCGGCGTTCGAGGCGCGGTATGTGCGGCACAAAGCGGTGATCCCCGTCTTGATTTCGATCGTGACCGACGATGAACGCTTCGTGGCATTGTCGGCGCTCCATTCCTTGTGGATTTTGACACGACACGAGACGGAGTTCCACGATTGGGAGACCTCGACGAAGCAGGATCGCGCAGTCTGGGTCAGCGAATGGGTCGAGTGGTGGAACGACAATCAACAGGTGTTTGAAATTCCGGAGCCCCCACGGCCGAAGCGAAAATCGTAATCTGCCAGAGACTGCGTCAGTGTGCCGAGAGGGTTGCAGGCCCGGAGGGGCCTGTGTTAGGAGTGTATCTAGTAGACGGGTGTGGCAACCATAATTTCTGGCCTTCGGTTATGTTGACAATCGCCAAGCTCGGCAATCCGATCCTTCGAAAAACAGCGGCCCTGATTGACCCGCGTGACATCAAGTCGGGTGAGTTGCAACGCTTGATCGATGAGATGTTGGAAACGATGTATGATGAGCCGGGAATCGGACTGGCTGCGCCGCAAGTGTCCCGTTCAATCCAACTCGTGGTGATGGGCTGTCCGGACGAAGGCGGGTTTCCCGAGACCGTTCTCATCAATCCCTCAATCGTCTATTACGGCCCTGAGCAAGTCGAAAATTGGGAAGGCTGTCTCAGCGTCGACGGGTTGAGAGGGAAAGTCACGAGACCGTCGGTGGTGCGCGTGAAGGCATTGGATCGAAAGGGCAAATCTCTCGATTTCGAGGCGACAGACCTCTATGCCGTGTGCATTCAGCACGAAATGGATCACCTGATCGGCAAAGTGTTTCTGGATCGAATGAAGGACATGTCCACCTTGACCCAGCTTCCTGAGTTTTCGCAGTACTGGCAAAAAGAACCGACAAATGTGATCTGAGCCCCGCCCCCCCTTGATTTTGTGAAACCACTGCTTCGCGTTCTCAAATATCTCCAACCCCATCGCAGACTTGCGTCTGTGACGCTGGTCTCTGCGGCCTGCGCGACAGCCGCCGAGCTGGTGCCTCCCTGGGCGATCAAGATCGTCATCGACGATGTCATCCAAGCGAAGCAACTGGCCTTGCTCCCCTGGGCATTGGGCCTGCTGGTCGGCGCCTATGTGGTGAAAAATCTGTTCGCCTCGCTCCGGATCCGGCTCAATAACCAGCTGGAACAGACGGTGGTGCACGATTTGCGCCGGCAGATTTTCTCCGCGCTGCAAGGGCTTTCTCTGAGTTACTACGAAAGCCGGTCGACGGGCGAGATTATGTCGCGGGTGACGAACGACACGGAACACGTCGAACGGATCTTCATCGACGGGCTTGAAGGCGTGGTGACGGCGGTGCTGACCCTGATCGGCATCACGATCATGCTGTTCATGCTCAATTGGAAGCTTGCGGCGCTGTCGCTCCTGCCGATTCCGTTGTTGATGCTGTCGGCCGGGTGGTTTACCTCGCGGGTGCATGGTTATTACCGGCATATTCGGAAAAGTTCTGCGGATCTGAGCGGGTATTTGCAAGATGCCCTGTCCGGCATCAGAGAAACGATGGGCTTCATGCAGCAGACCTACGAACAAGCTCGGTTCGACCGGTTGAGCCTCGCCTATAGCGACGCGAATCTGAAGGCCATGGTGTTGTGGTCGATCTATTCGCCGGGGATGATTTTGCTTGCCGGTCTCGGCACCGTCTTGATTATCTGGTATGGCGCCGGTGAAGTCGTTGACGGCCGGCTGACGTTGGGCGAGTTGGTTTTGTTTCTGTCCTATCTGGCGTTGTTCTACGTGCCGATCAATCAGATTCACTCCGTGAATCATATGCTGCAACATGCATTGGCGGCGAGCGAGCGGGTCTTCGATGTGCTGGACGCGGTTCCTGAGGTGACGGACCGGCCGGGCGTCGAAACTCCCATTCATCGCGTGCGGGGAGTCGTTCAGTTCGATCAGGCACAGTTCCACTATCGTCCGGATGTGCCGGTACTCAAGAGCCTCTCCATTTCTGTTCCCGCGGGCCAGCGGGTGGCGCTGGTTGGGCCGAGTGGGGCAGGAAAGAGCACGTTGCTCAAGCTGCTCATGCGGTTCTATGACGTGAAGGGCGGGGCGGTCTTGATCGACGGGCAGGATGTTCGGGATCTGCCGTTGGCCTACCTTCGGCGACAGATCGGCATCGTGCAGCAGGAGCCATTTTTGTTCAATGGGACGGTGCGGGACAATATTCTGTATGGTGATCTCGGCGCCGATCAGGAGCATCTCGAAGCCTCAGCGCAGGCTGCGCGGGCGCATGAATTCATCACGGCGCTGCCGGAAGGCTATGACACCTGGATCGGCGAGCGGGGCGTCAAGCTGTCGGTCGGCCAAAAGCAGCGGGTGTCGATTGCGCGGGTGCTGTTGAAAGATCCGCCCATCGTGATTTTCGATGAAGCGACCTCCAATATCGATACGGAAACGGAAGTGAAAATCCGTGAGGCGTTGACCGAATTGACCAGAGGGCGCACCACCTTCATCATCGCCCATCGGCTGTCCACGCTTCACGATGTCGATCGGATTCTGGTTCTCGATGGCGGCCGATTGGTGGAGGATGGCCGGCATGATGATCTGCTGGCTCGCGGAGGAGTCTATGCGGGTTTGTACGAAGCGCAGTTTCAGGTTTGAGGGGATGGAGAACCGGTGCCTGTCCTATTCCCCGCGGTTGCGGGTAGGGCAGGCCAGTCGGTATACTCGCCGGCAGGCATAGGGAGTATCAGTGCATGGTGCTGATTTACGAAAGCGACCCCTTGGACGATGAGAATGCCAGGGGGAAGTTCTATCATGTCTGCCGGGGGAGGGTCGATCGCACGCCATTGGCTGTGGCACAGGATGATCGTCCCTATGAGTGCGGGCAATGCGGCATTGAACTCGAAACGGAAGATTTTCTCATGGCGCTTCAAAAAGGATCGGTCTGATTGATATGGCTGGAAGTACGGGACGAAAAACAGTGGGAGTCTCACGCGGGCTGATGATGCTCTGCGATACCTGCCATTCCCTGGTCATGAACGAAAAACTCGTGGATGCCAAAAACTTCGTCGCGAACCACGATGAACTCTTTGATCTGATCTGCATGGGCTGTACCGATATCAATCGCCCTTTGATCGACGACATGGCAGGCAGCGGGGAGTGATGGTGAAGCGTCGTTCGTGAAGCGTGAAGCGATGAAATGTCGAGCGGGCGTTCAGCGCATTTTGTGATCGAGTATTTGTTATGAAAGTCAGCTACTTTACAGATACCGATACGCTCTATATCGAGCTCCGGGACAGCGACATCACGGAATCCAAGGACTTGGATGAAAAGACGATACTGGATGTCGATGCAGGCGGTAACGTGTGTGCCATTACCTTTGAACATGCGAGCGAACGAACGGATGTCCGGCATCTGATCGTCGAAGGTATCGCGGCCTAATAGGTAGAGTTCGTCGGACAGGGCCGCGGTTGCTATCCGCCTGATACCCCATTTCTATCTCCACCGACAGCACTCAGGCAGTTCAGACTCGACCTGGGCAGGTAATCTGAGCTATCGACACAAAACAGTCATTCGCGATGTGGATTTGGGGTCCATTGGGGACATGGCGGTGATCGAGTTTTTGTATGCCCGTCCCGAATTATGGAGCCGCCGGTGTTTCCGCTCCCTTCCGGCAAATACATGGTCACGGGCGCCCGCGATGTGACGGCTGTGCTGACCATTCATCCCGGCCGACAGAAATGGTGACAGGCGCTGGGCGCTTAATAAAGGCGCGATGCGCTATGACGTGACGCACCTGGCCTGCCGCTCCGCCTCCTATACCTCAGCAGCGATTGGTGGTTCGTGTTTGCCGGCAAACGCGCAGAAGCTGGCGTTTCCAGTTGCGCCAGGGGGAGCGATGCCTCCAGTCGAGAGCTGTACAACGCAGGACGATGCAGTTCTCATCGTGATTGGCGTGGGCGTGGAAGACTGAGCACCGGTCTCGTCCCGACGGCTTGCGCGGCGAGCCCAGCATGGAAACGGCACGATGGTGTCAGACTGATGAGCAACGAGCGCCCCAAGCGTGAGAACATGTCTCTCGAAGAAGCCACGATTTCCACTCGGTGCATGATAAGGTGTAATGACAGGGAACTCACTCCGTTGATTCCATGATGGGATGGCTTGGAGAAGCTGCGGTTCCCTGCGGTACTGAAGGCGTTGGCCTTTTCCCGCTGTTGATAGACTTCGACCCCAACGGAGGATGACTCTATGCGCAAAGTAACAGAAGAAGCTTTAGTCAAAGAGAATCAACAAGTCATTCGAGACTATCTGAGCGAACAATTCAGAGGGTTTGAAGTCACCGACACGCCTAATCCTCCACTCTCGCACATGTTTATCGTGACAAGATCCGCAGAAGAGCGATACCGCGTAAAGGTTGCATGGCCACAAATTTCAGACAGGAGCAACACCTCTGCAAAGATTAAACAGCTCCTTGTGATCCATGATGTAGCGGGCAGGATGAGAGGTAAGTCTCAGGGAGAATATTTCTCGTGGGGAAACTATTAGGCCTGGGGTGGATGCAGCCAAATAAGAAGGGGAGCGGTGGCCTCAGCTGGTTGGACAGAATGTTCCATTTCTTCAGTGGCGCCTCGCAGTGGTCTGACTACGCGGCAGTGGGCCGTGGCGTCAGGTTGTCGCAGCACACCTCTTGGGGCCGTCGTGCCGTCACGCGCTCGGTACGGCCGCGTCTGGTCGTAGACGTCATTTACCGCGCTACGTCCTTATGGGCGACGCTGATACTGGCATAGACCTACAAATATTTCCTCCTCGTACTTCACACTCCGTCACAGCCGTTCGACAAACACGTTGTTCCGCCAGCAGCCGGTGCCGTCCATGCTGATCCGGATGTCATGAGGAGTGCTTTACGGCGGTGTGATCTCGTCGCTGGATTTCCGCTTTTGGCCGATCTCCGATCCTCGCCATTCGACCCAAAGCCGAAGTACACGACCGACCGCTATCAGGTGGTCCAATGGAATGACGTGATCAACATCAAAACGACATTCCCATTGAGATAAAGCAATACATCTGGGATCGGCGCCGATCCAGTAGCTTGCTGTTTCTGCTGAGCGCAAGCGCACATCTGTCGGACGGTCTCCCCAATGTATGAGTGCAAGATGCGACCCCATTGTTCCGACCCCGCCTTTCAGACGGGAACGTCTGCGAATTGACCCCGCACCGGGCTCTTTGGTAATTTACGGTCACGTCAGAAAGGCCTTTTGAAATTCCTATTCCCCCCAAATAGTTGACGCGCCGGCCATGCACCGGGAATCCTTGGTGTTTGCGGCAGGAGATTTGGTTGGTGATTCGATCCTTTATTCTGATTTTGACGTCCTTTCTTTACGCCACCGCCTGGGCCGGGGAGCCCACCTCACAGCCCGTCGCTGTGGAAGCCGAAGAAGAAGCGGATGACCACGATGAGGATGAGGCCGAGCCAGCAAACGGCATCGACCCAGAATTGGAAGCGATCCCAGGCGCCAACGTCCCACTCGATGATACCATTCGTTATACGACGGACCTCACAGACCAAGACTTGGACAAGCGTTTTTGCGGCGACCTCGCGTCGCTGGGTTCCATCTCGGTGGGCTTCGCCGAATCGGGGCGCATGATTGGCGCCGTCAAAATGTCACAAGATCCCGCCTGGACGTTGGTGGTCCCCGAGTACGCCTGGGGCACACAAGAGACGGTCGACTATTTGTCTGCGGCGGCGCGGCTGGTCAAAGCGCAGTTCCCAGATTCGGTCCCGCTGCGCGTGAACCACATTGGCAAAAAGGACGGCGGATATGTGCGCCCACACAGGAGCCACCAATCGGGGCGCGACGTTGACCTTGGCTTCTTCTACAAAAACGACGTTGGTCCTGGTGGATTGCCGCGCGCCCGTGAAAAATTGATCGATCCCGCGCGCAACTGGGCGCTCATTCGTGCGATCGTGACCCAAACAGACGTGCAAGTGATCCTGACCGATCGCCGTATTCAGAACGTCCTCTACGAACACGCGCTCGCGCAGGGCGAAGACAAAGAGTGGCTCGATTCGTTGTTTCACGCGGGAACCGCATCGCTCGTTCAGCATGCGCGCCGCCACCGTGATCATTTCCATGTCCGCTTTTTCTCGCCGCGCTCGCAAGAGCTTGGTCGCCGCGTGCAGCCGTTGCTCGCCAAGCGCCCTGACGAAAACAAGGTCTCGCACCGAGTGCGCAGCGGCGATACGCTCGGCCGCATCGCGCGCAAGTACGGCAGCAGCGTTCGCATGATTCAGCGCGCGAACGGTATGCGCGGCACCTTCCTCAAGCTCGGCCACTCACTTACGGTACCCATGCGCGGACCTTGTACCCAATGTCCGTTGCCGCCGCCCTTTATCGTGCCTGCTCGCCGCCTGCCGCCCGAGCTCAAAACTGCGGTGGGTACGCCAGAGCCAACCCTCACGACCGCCTCGCACTGACCTTCGACATCGGCCAGCAGAAGTGGCATTTGGTAGCGCATGATCGTCGTTACCGGAGGTACAGGACACGTCGGCGCCGAACTCATTCACATGCGGCTCGAACGCGGAGAGTGCGTACGAGCCGTGATCGGCAAGATTCTCGCGCATCTGGGCTTGCCCACCCGCGCGCCACCCCGAGCCCCGGCCCGCCTCGACACATTCTTGCAAACAGCCTAAGCTTCCCACCGGATTCCGGTTCAGTGCCTGGAGCGGACAGATCCCCCTTGCCCATTTGCCCAGCCTCCACCCCACAAGAGAGCAACATGCTGGGCCTGATCCCTGGCAAAAGGGCCAGTCAGACCATCCGCACAGGTTGAACTCCGCCTTTCAGCGAGCGGAGATCCCTAATAGACCCCGCACCGGGCTCTTTGGTACTTTACGGTCACGTCAAAAAGGCCTTTTAAAATTCCTATTCCCAGGAGTCTATCTCTAATGAACGGGCAGCTTTCTGTCGAGGAGATTGCCGTTGCGACTGTCGCCAAGTGGCCGTTCTGCGACCGTCGGTATCCGACCCAAAGCAGAAGTACACGGCCGACCGCTACCAGAAGGGGGGCTTACGCCGATCCGTATAAGAACCCGTGATCAATGGTCCCGCAGTGGCAACTCCTTGAACAATCGTCGATTATGGCATATCGTTCACGAACCGTAGTGGCGTGTTATACGGACAGAAAATGGCAAATCCGGCTCTTATGCGGATCGGCCTAAACATTGTCAGGCATGCAAACCGAAACAATCAAACATGATCGACGTGCCCACCATCACTCGAGACCAACTGGTTGAGCGGATTAAGTCCAAGCTCGAGTCCAGGCCACATAAAGCCACCTATTCTCATTTCAGCGTGGCACCGGGCCCGACAGAGCCAGCGGCCTACGTCCTGATTTTGGGTGCCGGGTTCAGCTACGGGGTCGTGCCACTCGTGTACGAACTCATGCACGAGGTGATCGGTGACTACTACTACCCGGATCAAGATCAGTCATCCCTCAAGCGTCCATCGAGCGTGCTCCGCAAAAACTCGGCAAACTTCTGGGCGCAATTCAACAAGGTAGCGGCGAAAGAAGGGCTACCAACCGTTGCGTTGGACGCCAAACGTCTTCCGAAGGAGCCGGGCGCAGCGTATCAGTACCTGTTCACGTATGAAGGTGCCAATGTGCTTTTTGCACAACTCGGACCCAAAAAGCCGACCTATCTGGATCGACTTCTGAAACTGCGCGCGAACCGCCAAGGACCAGAAGCGCAACGAGAACCACTGGTTGTGTTGCCTGGCTCACCCACAAGCCATGCCGTCGAGGCGGTGTTTAATCAGACGCAGCAAAAGGAAAAAACCGGTGAGGACTTTGTGAAGGGGTTTCTCCGGTACGTGCTGGACCCTGGAGCTGAGGGCGGGTTCGGCTCGACGGGGAGAAGCGACCTCAACTCGGCGCATCTCTATCTGGCGGCGTTGCTCGAAGAACAGCAGTTAGGCAGGGAATGGGCGACCTGCGCCTTCTGTCGGACGCTCTTTACAACTAACTTCGATACGTTGCTTCAGAATACCCTGCAAATGGTGAACCTGTTGTATCGGCTTTCGGATAGACCGGAGAACGGCCTTGATCACTCCGAGCTCCTCGCAGAGGAAGGACCGATTCACCTTGTGTATATCCACGGAAGCATTCTTCGACACAACCCGGCAAGCACGATCGATGAGCTGGGCGGTCTCGAAAACAAGAACATTGAAGTACTTCGTGGCTACCTGGAATCCCGCGACGTCATCACCATCGGCTACAGCGGGTGGAACGATGGGTTAATGGCCGCCCTGCGTCGCTGTGATTCAAGCCAACACAAAGTGTACTGGTGTGACGTCCATTCCCAGCCGACTTCTCACGTCGCAAGTTTTCTCAGAGGACGTGCTGGCGGCGCGGCATATGTCCAGTTAGGTGAAGGAGGGGCGGACGATTTAATGCGTGCTCTATATGAAGCACTCATACCAGTGGAAAGTCGTCGAGACCCGATTCAACGGTACCGAGAGTGGCGTGATTCGGTATGGAGGCGCAAGGATTCAGGTTGAAGTTACCAGCATGCCTGACCCAAGCATCTAGGGGACACGGACAAAGCCCCGTGCCGTTGATGCTTTCCGTTAATGCGACAGGGTTGAGGACCGCTTTATGGCCGTACGATCTCAGCGTCGAACTTCCGTTCCTGGCCGATAGCGGCGGTTTATGACCGGGTTTCATATATGAGGATTTGTGTAAGTCGACTCGGCGGAAATGTTGAACGGTTTTCGGCTTCATTGTCGCAAGTCGTACATGTATCTATATGGATGGGTTTGGGGCGAGGTGCTAGGCACCTCTTGGAGATAGCAGACGAATGGACAATAAATTGTGGTCCGCAGCCCCTGATATGTTGTGGGCTGATTTGCCTCTCGATCAAGACTTTCCTGCAACCAGACCGATCTTAGTTCACGATACCTCGGTTACACCTCTCGAACAAATGCTCCTGGCCCATCTCACGAAATCCACTGACATCTATGTACGAAATCGTGTACATTGTGAGAGGAGGATTTGATTATGACCAAAATTGCATCTGTGTCCTATGTGCGAGCGCATTTGCCGGAGATGCTTGCTTCACTCCGCAAGAAAAAGCGTGGGCGGGTCATTATTACTCGAAATGGTGCGGCCTCGGCCGTTCTCTTATCGCCAGAAGAGCTCGAAACATTGGAGATTTTGGCGGATAAGAAGCTCATGCTTTCTTTGCTGAAGGCGGAAGAGGATGAGCGGGCCCAACGTTTGGTCGAGCATGAAGATATCTTCAAATGACGTATCGCGTCCTCTACACGGAGGAAGCCGCGCGTCGTCTTGCCAAATTGGATAAGGCCGTCAAAGAGCGAGTCGGCAGAGCAATCGTTCGGCTCTCGGAGCATCCAGAATTGGGGAAACGCCTGACCGGACTTCTGAGCGATCGATGGTCGTATCGTGTCGGTGACTGGCGGATTTTGTACAAGGGGAAGAAGAATGAACTGGTGATTCTAGTCTTGACCGTTGGTCATCGACGTGCCGTTTACGAAGTATGATCGGCTTTCATCTCCATCGTTCCACCATTATTTGCACTCTTTCCCGTTGAAGTAGAGACAGGTCGATTCGCCGGATTTGACCTTCCAGGTTTTGAGCACAGGCATTTCATCGTCACTTTTCCACTCAACAACGAAATCGACCAGCCCTGAAATCGGCAGCTTCTCCATATGGGGCCGCGCGATTTCTGGAACGTCAATGTAGAACACCCCGCCGAGCTGGGAAATCAGAATGCGGTGCTGTTCCACGTCGACATGGATGACCGGACTATAGAAGCTCTTTTCTACTGCGAGACTTGTACCGGGCAGACCGGAGACCAGCAGGGCAGCAAGCAGGGCTACAAGCAGAGAGGGCATGACGGTCACTCCTTCTGGAGGTGAATCAATGAGACCGTATTATGGCATTCGATGATCGGGAAGAAAACTGCAAAAATATGGAGTCACCGAACGGTGAACGGGGCGGCGGAGACCGCTCCGGATTTGATCCAGTAGGATCGAACATCCGGCGTGGCATGCATGAGAGAAATCAGAAGATAGGCGGGAATCGGCAGGTTGATCTTCGGCCAGATTTCTTCGTAGTCGGTGGCGATCTTGATATCAGTCACAGAGGGACGAGCCGGATCGTGAGGATGGGAATGGTAGACCACTTGCAGATCGAGGCCGTTGTTGCGCATATCTTTCTTGGCGGTTGAAAAGTCCTGCATGTCCATGACGAAGGCGATTTCCGCCCGTTCTTCGGGCGAGAGCCGCTCCAAGTGCGCGGCTTTGGCAGAGTCGAAGGAGGAGAGATTCTGTGCGCCTTCCATCGCCACGATATTTTTGATGCGGTAGATCCGGCTGACCACGCCGCCGGTTCCGGCCAGGAGTCCGCAACATTCGTGCGGAGCCAATTCCCGCGCGTGGGCGATCATGTCATCGAGAATGTGTCGAGGGATGGCGAGGGACGTAGTCATCGAGTTAAAAGTCTGAATGTCTGAAAGTCGTCAAGTCGTTTCACTGTGAACGATCAGCAAGAGGACGTTTGCGCTTGAAGACTTTTAACTTTCAGACCGGGCTCCGTTAAATCGTGCAGCTGACGGCATAGTCCATGCTGAGATCGGTGATCTTCGGGTTCGGCCCGCAGAGCGGACAGGCCGGATCTTTGGGACGCCCCACCTTGCGGAACTTCATGTCGAGCGCGTCGTAGATCAGCAGCTTGTCGGCAATGGTTTCGCCGATGCCGAGCACTTCCTTGATGGCTTCAGAGGCTTGCAAGACTCCCATGGTGCCGGCCAGTGCGCCCAACACCCCGGCCTCCTGGCAGTTCGGGACTAAACCGGCCGGCGGCGGTTCGGGATAGAGGCAGCGGTAGCAGGGGTACCCTTGGTGCGGCTTGATCGTCGTCAACTGTCCCTCAAACCGGAACATGCTGGCGGAGATCAGCGTCTTCTTGGCGAAGAAACAGGCGTCATTCACCAGAAACCGGGTTGTGAAGTTGTCTGAGCCGTCGAGGACGATATCGTATTGAGAAATGAGCGGAAGAATATTCTGGGCATCGACCAACTGGTGATACGCGTTAATGGTAATCTCGGTATTGATGGCCGAGAGCGTTTTCTTCCCGGATTCGACCTTGGGCTGGCCCAGTGTGGCGGTTGAGTGCATGACTTGCCGTTGCAGGTTCGACAAGTCGACGACGTCGCCGTCGACCAATCCGATGGTGCCGATGCCTGCGGCGGCCAGATAGAGTCCAGCCGGAGAGCCAAGGCCTCCCGCGCCGATCAGCAGGACTTTCGCCCGCTTGAGCTTGAGTTGGCCTTTCCCACCGACATCCTGGAGAATGATATGCCGGCTGTAGCGTTGAATTTCTGATTCCGTGAGTTCCATTGGTATTCCGTTAGGCGTGAAACGTTAGGCGTGAGGAGAGGCGATTTTCCCCAAGCCGTTACCCCTTACCCCTCACGTGGCTACTCCACCACGTTTAATTCGATCGGATCGACAACGCAGCCCTTCTTGCGCAGGCCTTCGATCGCGCGCTCGATTTCCGCCGTTTCACCGGACAGCTCGACATCCACCCAGCCCGTGGTTTCGCGCACGTCGGCGCGACGCACGTTGGTGACGATGTTGTATTCGCGGCCGATCTGGTAAATGATCGGCTCCTTCACTTTGTCTTCTGGAAACCGGACGTGAAATCGCAAGTGTGAGACATGTGCCATGGTTAGCCTCCCGCAATGGCCGGCACGATTGAGACTTCGTCTCCGGTTTTCAACACCGTGTCTTTGCCCTTCAAGAACCGGATGTCTTCTTCGTTGACGTAGATGTTGACGAACCGGCGCAATTCGCCGCTCTCGTCGCAGAGGCGCGACTTGATGCCGGGATAAGACGCCTCCAGCGTGTCGACCATGTCCCCAACAGAGCCGGCGGCCACATCGACTTCACCCTGGTTCTTCGTCAGCGGTCTGAGCGGAGTCGGAATACGGACTTTAATCATGCGTCACCACCACCGTTTTTCCCAAGTTTAAAGGTTTTCTCAAACGCCACGAGGCTCGGTTGAATGCGGGTCGGCCGTCCGACGGCGTCGATCACCGCTTCCTGTGTCTTCAATCCGTTGCCCGTAATATAGGCGACCGTCAGCTCGTTCTTCTTAATGATGCCTTGTTTCACCAGCTTCTTGAGGACGCCGATGGTCACGCCGCCCGCAGTTTCCGCGAAGATGCCCTCGGTCTGCGCCAGCAATTGAATACCTTCCACCACTTCTTCGTCGGTGACCATCTCCATGGCGCCTTTGCACTCGGCCGTCGCCTTCAGAGCATAGTAGCCGTCAGCCGGGTTGCCGATCGCCAGTGACTTCGCGATGGTTTTCGGCTTCACCGGTTTGAAGAAGTCGCGGCCAGCCTTGAAGGCCGTCGAAATCGGCGAGCACCCTTCTGCCTGGGCGCCGTTGATCTTCGTCTGCACCTCATTGATCAGCCCCACGTACTTCATCTCGTGCAACCCCTTCCAGATCTTGGTCAGCAACGAGCCGGATGCCATCGGGATGACGACTTGATCCGGGGTTCTCCAACCCAGCTGTTCCACGGTTTCAAAGGCCAGGGTTTTAGAGCCTTCCGCATAGTAGGGGCGGATGTTGATATTGACGAATGCCCAGCCGTGTTCACCGGCGATTTCGCTGCACAGCCGGTTCACATCGTCGTAGTTGCCTTCGACTTCGACGACGTGCGGCTTGTAGATCAGATTGCCGAGCACTTTGGCGGCTTCAAGATCGCCGGGGATGAACACGTAGCAATGCAGATTGGCCGCTGCGGCATGGGCCGACACCGAATTGGCCAGGTTCCCGGTCGACGCGCAGGCCACGGTCTCGAATCCCAACTCGCGGGCACGGGTCAAGGCGACCGCGACCACGCGATCTTTGAAGGACAGGGTGGGGTGATTCACCGTGTCGTTCTTGATGTAGAGCTCGTCCAAGCCGAGATAGGCGCCGAGATTCTTGGCGCGGACCAATGGCGTGAACCCGGCATGGGGCCCGACGAAGTTCGTGCCTTCGACCGGCAGCAGGTCGAGATAGCGCCACATGCTATGCGGGCCGTCTTCGATCTTCTTGCGGGAAATCGTCTGTTTGATCTCGTCGTAGTTGTACTTCACCTCGAGCGGGCCGAAACACATCTCGCAGACGTGAATCGCCTTGGTCGGGTATTCTTTCCCGCACTCGCGGCACACCAGCGCTTTCATCTTGCTCATAACAGCACCGCCTTCGGCAATCTGTGATTAAGGATGGACCGCACAGCCGGCATACGGATCTCCATCGTCGAATAACTCGGTGATCGTAGGATGGTCACCGCAGAGGGCGCAATTAGGATTGCGCCGGACTTTGATTTCACGGAACTGCGTTTTGCGCGCGTCGAAGTCGAGCATGCGGTTCGTCAGCGGACGGCCGATGCCGAGCACGAGTTTCAACGCTTCCGTGGCCTGGATCGTGCCGATAATGCCGGCCAACACGCCGATCACGCCTGCTTCCTGGCAGGAGGCGACCAAGCCGGGCGGCGGCGGCGCTTTGAAGACGCAGCGGTAGCAGGCTGACTGCTTGGGGATGATCGTCGTCACCCGTCCGTCGAAACGCAGAATGCCGCCATGCACCAGCGGCTTTCCGGCGAAGAAACAGGCGTCGTTGATCAGAAACTTTGCCGTGAAACTGTCGACGCCATCAATGACGATGTCGTAGTCCGCGATGATTTTCAGTGCGTTCCCGGCGGTCAACCGTTCTTCGTACATCGAGACGGCCACATCGGGATTCAACGCTTGAATCTTTTCTTTTCCGGACACAACCTTGGAGCGCCCGACATCAGACGTGTGATGCAGTATCTGGCGTTGCAGATTGGTCAGATCCACCACGTCGCTATCGATGAGACCGATCCTGCCTACTCCGGCGGCTGCCAGGTACAGGGCGGCCGGCGAGCCGAGGCCTCCGGCTCCGACCAGAAGAATTTTCGCCTTGGCGATCTTCTTCTGTCCCTTGCCGCCGACTTCCGGCAGCAGGATGTGCCGGCTGTAGCGATTGATCTGCTCGTCAGTAAATTCCATCTTAATCAGCGGTGCCAAGAACGCTCAAAATGGTTTCCGGCGAGGCCGCAGGCAAAAGAAAACCGGAGGCGTACCCTCTGGGGTACGTTGAGGATTTTCTTGAGCCGAGAACAAAGTTGGAAGCCATTTTCAGCGTTCTTATATGTTGAAATACTTCTCGATGCTAATATACCGCTCGCCGGTGTCACAGAGAATTGTCACTACGTTCTTGCCGGCCCCCAATTCGTCTGCAACTTTCTGGGCGGCGAACACATTGGCGCCGGCTGAAATGCCCACCAGTAGGCCTTCTTTTTTCGACAACTGCTTGGCGGTCTGATAGGCCTCGTCGTCGGTCACGGTGATCACGCGGTCAAGAATGGTCCGGTTCAAGACCTTGGGAATGAAGCCCGCGCCGATTCCCTGAATTTTATGCGGACCCGGATCGCCGCCGGACAACACCGGCGACCCGGCGGGTTCCACGGCGATGACCTTCACGCCGGGATTCTTTTCCTTGAACAGTTCGCCGCATCCCGTGATCGTGCCCCCGGTTCCGACCGCCGCGACAAACGCATCGACCTGTCCGTTCAGCGCATCCCAGATTTCAACCGCCGTCGTCATCCGGTGCATGGCCGGATTGGCCGGGTTAGAAAACTGGTCCGGCATGAAATACGAAGGATTCTGCGCCAGGATACTTTCCGCTTCTTTGATCGAGCCTTTCATGCCTTCCCAGGCAGGGGTCAGGACGAGCTGCGCGCCATATGACGACAGCAGGCTGGCCCGCTCCATGCTCATGCTTTCCGGCATGACCAGGATCAGCTTATAGCCGCGGACGGCTGCGACCAGGGCCAGGCCGATGCCGGTATTCCCGCTGGTCGGCTCAACGATCGTTCCGCCTGGCTTCAGTTTGCCCTGGCGTTCCGCCTCATTGATCATATTGAGGCAGATCCGGTCCTTCACGCTGCCGCCGGGATTGAAAAACTCAACCTTGCCGTAGATTGTGGCAGCGCCTGGTTTTGACAGCCGGTTCAACCGGACGAGCGGGGTATTTCCGATCAGCTCGGTGATGTCTTTGTGCAATACCATCGTCAGCGGCCCCCTCCCATGTAGAACAAAAACTCAACCTGGTCTCCTTCGTTGAGGGGAGTGGAGCCAAGGTGCTCGCGATCCAGGACTTTGTCGTTGACCTCGACCGCGACCATTTGAGGTTCGATCTTCTTCGTCTTGAGCAAGTCGAGGACTGTTCCGCCCTGGACTTCCTCTGGTTTTCCGTTAATCTTCACCTGCATGAATGCTCCCAAGTTGGCATAGAGATTAGGGATTTTGTCAAGCTAGCAAACGCGTACTCTGCTTGTCAAGGCGACCGTATTCGCTATTAGAGTCATGGACTGAAGATTGGATTCATTCTGCTCGGCATGCAGGGAGGGATACTGTCACGGAGGAAGGAAGGAGACGCTCGCCGACTTCCGATTGCAGCCTTGATCTTTGCGGGTTCCCAAGCTACCCTGAACCATATGGATTGGAAGAACCGCATTACTATCGATCCTGAGAAGCGTGGCGGAAAGCCCTGCATCCGCGGCCTCCGCATGACCGTGTACGATGTATTGGAGTACCTTGCCTCCGGTATGAGCGAAGAGGACATTCTCAAAGACTTCCCTGACCTGACACGCGAAGACATCCGCGCCTGCCTGGCTTTTGCTGCTGACCGTGAACGGAAACTGGTGTCGATTCCCCCGTCGTGAAGCTGCTGTTCGATCAGAACTAAAGGGGGCAGACCCGTTAAATGCGTCCTGTTATACGGACACAAAATTGTGGATCCGGTTCTTATGCGGATCGGTCTAAACGTAATTGCTCAGAACACCGAAACAGATCGCAGGCACATACCACGGAGAGACTGAATGAGAACAAATGAGCAACTCATCGCCGCCGTGCGAGTCACCCGCCTGTTTGGACTGTACACATATCATCTTCCAGAGAGCGGCATGTTTTCGAATGCTACTATATTGTACGGCGACAACGGTGTCGGAAAGAGCACCTTACTTCGGTTGGCGTTTCATCTCTTATCGGCGGCAGATAATCGGGGCCATCGGACGGCCCTCTACAACACTGTCTTCGACCAATTAGAGGTTGACCTCACGTCGGGGGTCAGTGTTGTCGCAACGCGCAGCATTCAAGAAGGCAACGCGATGCTTTCTATGACCGTCATCGAGGATGGCCAAGCCAAGGCAGTATGGAACTACAAGCCTAGGGCAGAGGAATCCGCAGAGGTTAGTGCGCTGGAGAGTATCGAGATTCAGGTAGACTCAACAGGCAAACCCTTGATAGTGCACCGTCGAAAGAAGGAACAGACCGCATCGGCAGTTCCGAGCGGAGAGCGTGCTTTTCTCACGGCACTTGGGCAATTCATGCCCACAGTGTTCATCCTTACCGCCGACCGCCAACTTGATAGTGATGCCGTGCCCGATCCCAGCGATGAAGTCGAGCTCCGTCGGGTAATGCACTACGGGGAGCCAAAGCGAATCACTGACCTGGTCGCACGATCGCGAGAAATTGCGCTCTCTCAGGCTATGAATACCGCTGGCAAGTGGATTGCGCGAAAGGCAGTACAAGCAGCAAACCAAGGCAGCGTTAACGTGCACGCCGTCTATTCCAATGTGCTTCGCCATTTGACCAGGTCATCCACACGGAGTGCTAAGCGGCCAAGCGCTGACGTGGAAACTCTCATCCGTCGACTAGCTGACATCAAAGACAGAACAAGCCAGTACTCACGTTATGAGTTTGAAACGCCACTCGAGACTGATGAGTTTCAAGCTGCCCTGCATGTTCCGCGCCGTGGGCGCCCTCAACTTGCGGCAAGCCTGCTACGGCCATACGTTGAAAGCACAGAGGGCCGTCTAAATGCACTGGAGCCCATATACAACATCACGGATCGTTTTGTAAGCACGGTCAACAACTTTCTAACCGATAAGACCATCACCTACACACTAACTCATGGATTAGCTGTCCATAATAGACTACAGAAGGAACTCGCCGCTGGGCAATTGTCATCAGGTGAGCAGCAGTTGCTTCTGCTCTTTTGCTACGTGCTCACCGCGCGTGATCAACCGAGCGTTTTCATGATTGATGAACCTGAGATTTCACTAAATATCAAATGGCAACGCCAGTTGGTGCAAGCGCTACTAGACATTACCCAGGACGCGAAGATTCAATTTGTCCTCGCTTCTCACTCGATGGAGCTTCTTGCCCAGCACCGTGACCGCGTTGTCAAGTTGACCAGCGTATCATGAGCACACTACCCAGGCGCTCAATTGCGGACTTGCGGGCTCGTTACACGCTGGAACCGTCTTTGCGCGATGTGTTTGTCGAGGGTGCATTCGATAGGGATGCCTTGACGCAGGCTGTGAAGTCTAACGGGCAGTCGAATCGAGTGGTTTACGAAATAGCCACCGTAGATGTTCCCGACTCCGATCTAGCTCGACATGGGTTGTCATGTGGGAATAAGCAGCGTGTAGTTGTGCTCGCACGTGAACTGTCAGGATTGGACGCAAGTTGCCCCCTCAGGTGTATTGTCGACCGCGACTTGGACCATTGGTTTGGAAGAATTGAGTGCACGCCACGGCTTATCTGGACGGACTACTGTTCCCTTGAATTGTATTTCCTCTCCGATGAGACTTTGCGCGATATCATGCTTGCGACGGCTCAATGCAGAATATCTAAATGGCCCGAGTACATTGACTCGCTCACAACGGCACTTAGAGAAGCGTACATATTTCGCCTGGCGGACCGTGAGCTGGGGTGGAATATGAAGTGGCTGCCGCTGGAGCGGTGCCTGTCCCTAAGTGCTGCGAGTGGCCGTCTCATATTTGACCACGGCGAGTACTCTCGACGCCTTCTGATGGCGAATTCTCGCGCCAAAGATTCATCTGTCTTCGGCAGTACCGTCGGTCGATGGCGGGCAGCGGTGAGCGGTGACGTGCGTTTGGCAATTCACGGTCATGATTTTGTAGAGGTCGTTAGTTGGAGCATTGGCAAATTCAAGGGGCATAAGGAGTTTGCTTCACCCAATGCGGTTACACGACTGTTTGTTCTTCTCGGAGATAGACTGTCTGAACTTCTGCGGAGACTGGAATGAAGGCCGCCGAATAAGAACGGGAAAGGTGAAAAACAGAGACATTCTGATTTTCTTGACGCGTGATTCAAGCGTCTGCTCGTATAATTCAGAATGTCTCCATGCGAGTACCCAGCGTAGTCGGAGAACATAGTGGATGTTGGTGGGCTCATCCTGCTTCTAGCGATCGTCGCCTTGGCGATCATCGTCAAATTGCTGTTTTTTAGTTCGTCTGCTCGTGCGGTTCCTCCGCCGCCGGGTGCTGCGAGCGAACTTCAAAGAGTCAAAGTACGATACGTAATTGATGGCGACACAGTTGTTGTTTCCAAGTCGTGGCACCAAACTCGAATTCGACTTGACGCCATAGACTGTCCAGAGGATGGCCAAGATTGGGGCAATATCTCAAAAGCCGGACTGATCAAGCTAATTGGAGGCCGTTATGTGTATCTGGAGACGCATGGAGTTGATGAACACGGTCGAACGCTAGCGACTGTTTACCTGCAGTACAGTGCCGATTCGGAGTGGATCAATGTGAACGAACGCATGGTCATGCTCGGCCATGCGTGGGTGGCACGAAAGTATTACGGTCACCTGCCAAAGTCTCGGCAGCATCAGCTTGATAGACTCGAAAGATGGGCCAGATCCAAGCGCGTCGGTCTATGGAAAACGGAGGATCCCATTCCGCCTTGGCAATGGCGAAACCAATAGTAATGGCACTATGTGTCCAAGCCAACGGGGGCGAAGAAATAGGGACATTCTGATTTTCTTAACGCGCGACTCACGCGACTGTTCCCAACGATTCAGAACATCCCCATTCCCGTACTCTCGTTTGCGAACACCAGCTTCACTTGGCCAGCTTCCGCTCAATGCCTTTGCCTGCGTTCAGTTGTGCAACGGCTGAGAGCAGCCTCTTGGCGTTGGCCGGTGTTCGTAGAAGATGGGCGGTTTCTTCAAGCGCCTTGTAGTCTTCGAGCGACAGCATCACAACGGACTGTGCGCCGTTGCGGGTAATAATCAAGGGTTCGTGGTCGTTGCAAATCCGATCCATTGTGCTCGCGAGATTTGCGCGAACGGCGGTGTAGGTCATCGCATCCATGACGGCCTCCTGAGATGTACGCGTTACCGTACAATGCAATTCGCGAACTGTCCAGCATCGCCAAAGACGTCCGACCCATCATTTTCCTTCCACTGCCGGGGTCTCGACGGGAGTCAGGATGCCAGCACAGCAGCCTTGACTTTAATCCGGCATCGCCCCCACTATGCCCGCGTATTTCTGGAGGCAGTGCCATGTGGAAGAAGAATTTCCTCTTTCGGGCTGCGGATGATACGCCGATGCCGCAGTCCGAGAACGAACTGTTTCATGACACCGAGCCGGCAATGGACAGCGCCGGGCTCACCCTGGATCGTTTCCTCTCCGTCTGGATCCAGGGCGACGGCGAGGACGACAAGCCCGAGGTGTTTACCAATGTCTATGTCCGCACCGCCACGCTAGATGTGGTCAAGCAAGTGGGGTTCCTTCAGCCCCTCCAAGGACGGTCTCACCAGATCAAGCAGATGCTGACGCCGGGCCAGAAGCAATTTCTCGGGCGCTGGTTCCGGACTCATGCGCCGCAGGCTTGGGAGGCATCGGAGGACAACTTTCGCGAACTGTTTGAATAGGGATGATGGGACTTCGCTGGTTCAACGCGCGGCCGGGATCTTCTAGAAGCCTACTGGTCTGGTTGCTTGTCGGCGTGCTAAGTGTCACGAGCCAGGAAGCCTCGGCGACGTCGATAGAGGTCTGGTACGGGCCTGAGGATGAGCCCCTGAGGAAGGTCGCTCAGATTTATGAACAGGCCACACGGTACATCTTCGTGGCTGTGTACGGGCTCACGTCCCCCATTGTGGTCAAAGCGTTGCTGGATGCCGGAAAGCGTGGCGTGGATGTCCGTGTCATCACCGACCGCGAGCGGTTCAACGACCCCAATCAACTGAGGGCGGTGTCGGCCCTTCGGGAAGCCGGGATTCCCATCATGGTCAATCGGCATGATGGTCTCATGCATCTGAAACAAGTGGTGGCTGATGACGAGATCACGGCCAGTGGATCGATGAATCATACGACCAGCGGCAATCGATATAACGATGAACGGCTGGATGTCATCAGAGACCATCCGATTGCAGTTCAATCCCGTGAGAAGTTTCTGTCGATGTGGAAGGATCGTGAGCGATTTGAACGTTGGAAGTGAATGGTGAGTGGCAAGTCGCAAGTGGCAAGGGGCAAGTGGCGGTGAAGAATAAGGAGTGAGGGGTAAGGGTTCTGAAGTGAAGAGTAAGTTGCAAGGGGCAAGGGGTCGGAAGTGAATGGTGAGTGGCAAGTCGCAAGGGGTTGGATGTGAAGCATGAAGAGACTGACATTGCGGTGGTTGGGGCAGGTGGAGGCGGGGCGGTTCTCGCCCTCGCGCTGGCGCAGAAGGGGATCAAGACTATTGTGTTGGAACAGGCCCCCGGGCCGCCGCGAGGTCTGCGTGGCGAGATCCTGCAACCGAACGGGCAACGGGTGCTCGATCAGCTTGGATTGCTGAATAAGCTGCCTGCCGATGCGACACGATCGGTGCGCCGGTTCCATTTCTGCAAGGTCGGCGGTGAACGGCTCTGCACGGTGGATTATGGCGATCTGCCGGCTCCCTATAATCGGGCTGTGGTGACGCTGCCGAATGTGGCGCACCATGCCATCCTCGATGCGATTCAGACCCAGCCGTCAGTAGCCCTCTGGTATGGCGCAGCGTTCACCGGTCTGCTCAAGGAGAACGGTCGGGTTGTCGGGCTGACCGCGAAGAAGGGAACCGAGGAGATCACCATAAAAGCCAAGGTGGTTGTCGGCGCCGATGGGGCGTTTTCAAAAGTCCGCCAGGCCCTGCAGATCCCCGCCGATCTGTATCTCTATCCGCAGGGGTATCTGATCGCGATTGTGGATGCGCCGACACCGGTGACCGAGGCGAAATACTTTGTCGGGAAGCGGACGATCCTCGGCATGTTTCCCGCCGCGGGGAACAAGGTCTATCTCTTCTACATGATCCCTACCGGCTCATACGACCGGGTCAAGGCACAGGGCCTTCCTGCCTTGCAACAGGCGTGGACCGCGATCGATCCCTCCAACGAAATGCTGTTCCGGGCGCTGACCGATTGGAGCCAGACCGCCTTCATGCCGACCGGGCGTGTGCGTACGCCGACGTGGGTTGCCGACGGCGCGGTGCTCATCGGGGATGCGGCGCATGCGATGAATCCCCATGCGTCCCAGGGCCGTATGCAGGCGATGGTGGATGCGATGACGCTGGCGGATCTGTTGCCTGAGTGTCTGGCATCACAGGACTATTCCGCTGAGCGACTCAAGCGTTTCGAACTCACGCGCCGGCCTCAGATCACCATGCTCCAGCGTCTGGCGGATGAGCAAGTGTTGTTTTGGAACACGGCGAATCCCATGGTTGCGTTCCTGCGCGATCGCGTATTTCGCACGCTGGATCGCAATGAGCGGCTGCGCTATCGTGTGCTGTCCACGACGGCGGGACTGCGATCTACTCCTCCGTTTGGCATGGCGGATCGTTTGATGGCGGCGGGATTTGTTCCGGACCCTGCGGCCCATGTGCCGGAGCGCACCGCGCCAGGGGCGGGGTAACAGGATGGCGGCAGTGGCGTGGACGATTGATGGGGTGCCGGATGACACGCAGCGATTGCTCCGGTCGTACGTCAAGGACGTGGCCCAGGCTTACGGCGAACAACTCGACGCGATCCTCCTTTTTGGCAGCGCAGTCCGTGGAGAGTTCCTGCCCGGCCGGTCGAATCTGAACATTCTGCTGTTTCTCCGGTCCTACGATGTGGCGCTCTTAAAGGCCTATACCGGGGTGCATAAGAAGTGGAGTCACGACCAAGTCGTGGTGCCGCTGTTTCTTACGAAGGCCGATCTCCAGGCCTCGGCCCTCGTGTTTCCCTTGGAGTATCAGGATATCCAGGATTGCCATCGGCTGTTGTGGGGACAGGACCCCTTTATCGGGTTCAAGGTCGATCCACGTCATCTGGCCGGAGAGGTCTTGCAATCGCTACGCGGGAATCTTGTCCGCATGCGGCAGCGGTTGGTGGAAGGGGACACCACGGAAGAGTCGATGATGTTGTTGTTGCCTCTCTCAATTACGGCGGTAGTGCCGGTGCTGCGCGGTGTGCAACGTCTGTTGGGCAGGCCGGTGCTGTCCCACGGTGAGCCTCTTGTGCAGGATCTCGCAGAGTTTTTTGCAATTGATCTGACAGGTCTGTCTGAGGCGCTGTCGATCAAGCGGGGACACATCTCTCCAGGACATAAAGAAATCCCGCGAGTCATGGATCGCTACTTCGACGGTCTCGGACGATTGGTTGATGCGGTGGAACGGCAGGTTGGGCAGAAATGACGCGGGTGTGGACTGCGTACATGGCCGCTGCGCTGTTGATGAGCGCGGTCCTGCCCTGGCCGGCTGCGGGGCAGTCTTCGTTCTACGACCGGCCCAAAAACCGTCCGCAGTTGCCCGGCCCGATGGGCTATGTGAGTGACCATGCCCAGGTGGTTGATGCCGAATGGAAAGAGCGGATTCGTTCAGTCTGCCAGGATCTTGAGCGGAAAACCGGCGTTGAGATGGTCGTGGTGACGGTGCCCAGCATCAAGCCATTTTCTTCGGCGAATGAGTATGCGACGGCGCTCTATGAGCAATGGCACATCGGCTCCACGCAGCAGGAGCATGGCATGATGGTGCTGGTTGCGGTGCAGGAACGGCAAGCGGCGATTACTTTGGGACGCCAGATGCTGCCGATCATCACACCGGAGGTCAGGCGCGAGGCGGGGAGCCAATACCTCCAACCGGCGATTGAGCTCGGCCATTTCGGCGAAGGGCTGTATCGCACAGCGGTGGTCTTGTCTGCGCCGTCTCAAGAAGTCCGCGTCGGCACCCTGTCGAAAACCCATTTCCGGGGCATCGGATTGTGGCTCGGGCTCGGCACCACTCTTATCGCCATCGTGTGCTTTTGGTGGATCAGCCGTCCGGATCTTCGCCATCCCTATCGCCGCATTCAGAAGGGCGAGTATTGGGGAACGGGGCAGGGTGGATTCGGCGGCAACTGGGGCGGATTCGGCGGCGGGACCAGCGGGGAAGGGTATAAGTAGATCGCTTGCCGGTGTCTGTTTTCCCGATCGCGAAAAGAGCTTTCGGCGTCTGGCAGGGGGC
This sequence comes from Nitrospira sp., assembly GCA_022843785.1. Classification (GTDB taxonomy): domain Bacteria; phylum Nitrospirota; class Nitrospiria; order Nitrospirales; family Nitrospiraceae; genus Nitrospira_D. Next base: position 33,184 of record JALHMZ010000016.1, on the reverse strand, counting down.
CGATAAGATCTGAATTGTCAGTGTTGAGTTAGATCCGACAACTCACGAGGACCTATTTTCCGCTCAACCACCGTCACCCTTTCGCTATCCTTCTCCCGGTCACCACTGCCGTTCTCCCCATTCTGTGGAGATCTGATTAGCCCGCTGCAGCCCGGCTTAAGCTTCGTATGATCGTGACCGATAGAGGTAGCAGTTATCGACCATAGGAGCCCAGATGCCTTCATTGTCGACCGCTGTCGAATCAGCGTTAGTTGAGTCTATCCGTCCTCGCCTCCACCACAAGCTCAAGCCCTTGTTCGATCAAAGCAATCGATGCTTGCCGATCTTACAGTCGACGTGCCAGCAGGTCATGAATGTGATGGGTCCAAACTCCAATGCGAACAGTCTTGCGCAAATCATCAGTCGCGACCATGGGCTCACGTGCAAGGTGCTACAAGTTGCCAATAGCATCGCGTATAGCCCTCAGCAGACGATCGCCTCTGTTCCCCACGCCGTCAGCTGGTTGGGTTTGGATACGGTACGATCCCTTGTGGCGGCGGCCCATCTGGTCGAGCAACTGAACCATTGGCCGCAACGACAGCAGCAGTTGAGAGGGTTGATCGCAAAGTCCCTTATCGCGGCGACGGTTGCCGGAGAATTGGGGGCATCTATGGAATATGCTCAACCGGGGCAGCTGTTTACCGGCGCCTTACTCTATTCCATCGGGGATCTCGCCATCGCATACCAGGCACCGGAGGTTTACCAGGCTGTGCAGGTCATCCATGCCAAGCCGAAACCAGGGGCGGACCGTGCGATCGAGGAGACTCGCATCATCGGCATTCCCCGCATGGTACTCGCTCAGGCCTTAGCGAAAGTATGGAACTTACCCGAAGACCTCGTAGAACTATTTGGCATGGTCCGGGAGCAGCCGGTTGGCCGATGGCAGAGTGGACAGCAGACGTATCAGGGAATTGTCATCGGTTCCATCCGGTTGGTCGAAGCCATGACCGGTATCGGTTCGCGCCACGTCATCGAGGAAGCCAAGCGGGTACTCCTGATTGGAAGCGGCCTCCCTCCTAACCGGTTTGCGGACTTGATGCTCGGAGCCATAGACCGGGGCCGGCAGCTGGCTCGTTCGATGGGACTTTCTATGGATATGGCCGAGGTCGCGGCGCCGTCCCTTTCCGAAGAAAACAGCAAGCCGTCGCCTCCCACCAAGGCCCCGGTGGAGCCAACGCATGACCGGAAGAGTCAGCGTCCTGTTCCCGCAGTGTCCCCACAGGTTCCGGCTCCCATTCAGGCTCGCCCCCTCGAAACGTTGCAGACCTTTCAGGACTCACTGCGCGAGGCCAAGGATTTCAATGGTCTGCTGGGATCTTTCGTGCAATCGCTGCATAAAGACGCAGGATTCGAGCGGGTTGGATTGGCCCTGTTGAATCTCAACGATAGTGATCAACTCGTCGGCCGGCTTGTGTTGGGGGCGACGCCTCTGGCCCCCTATCTTCGGGCTCTCTCGGGTTCTCTCAGCAACGAACACCAATTGTTTCTGAACGTCCTCAAGCGGTTCGATCCACTGCTGATGGCGGACTTCACGAATCATACGGAGGGCGCCATGAAGCAGGAATTTGTCGAGATCTGGAACCCCGTCTCTGCGATTCTGGCGCCGTTGCGGGTGGGTACGAGGCCGATGGGGTTGATCTATTGCGATCATGGTGTGCGCAATCAGCCGGTGCGTGCGTCAGACTATCAGACATTTCTCCTGTTTTTTATGCACACGACGATGGGGCTCAATCGATTGGCTGGCGTTCTGTAGCCGTTCATTCACAAGCCGAAAACGGTCGGTTTCTGCAATCCAATCGTCTTCGCACGCGGCTCCTATTTTTAGCAGCCTGCTCCCGGGGACAACCTCCTATTTCGATCAACTTCGCGTGCGCGACCATCGGACAGACTCCAAGGGGTTGCTGTCTCCTAACGCTTTGCCTGGATTGCGCCGCGGACTGGCGGTGCGTATGATCGACCTTTCCCATTTATAGGGAAGGCTCTATGGCGCACATTACTGAAATAGCCCCGGACCTGTTTCGAATCACGACATTTGTCAAACCGTTTAATCTTCAGTTCAGCCAGTTTTTGGTGCGTGACGACGAGCCGCTGTTATTTCATACGGGCCCCAGGGCTCTGTTTTCCGAGGTCAAAGCAGCCGTGGCATCGCTGATTGATCTGCAGGCATTACGTTGGATCGGGTTCAGCCATTTTGAGTCAGACGAATGTGCGACCTTGCCGGAGTGGCAACAACTGGCTCCGCAGTCCCAGGCGGTGTGTAGTGTTGTGGGCAAGTTGGTGAGCGTGGACGATTGTCTCGCGCTTCGTCCTGCCAAAGGGATGACGGATGGGGAGGTGCTCCAGACGGGGACCTGCCGCTTCCGCTTTCTGGCGACGCCGCATGTGCCTCATTGTTGGGAGGCGGGGTTGCTGTTCGAAGAAACGGAACGGACGCTTCTGTGCTCGGATCTTCTTCACCAAGATGGGGATGTGGAGCCGATGACGGAGTCGGACGTGCTCGGCCGATGTCGGAAGACATTGATGGAGTATCAGCAGGGTCCGTTGGCGAATTATATGCCCTATTGCACCTTGACGGATGCGACGCTGCAACGGCTGGCGGCGCTGCAGCCGAAACGACTGGCGACGATGCATGGTTCGGTTTATGTGGGCGATGGAAGCAAAGCGCTCCAGGATCTGGCTATTATCTGGCGAGAGGTCTTGGGCCCACAGTCATGATCCGAATCGACTGAAGAGGTGAGGGTAGAATCAACCTTTCGGCCCAGCGGAAGACCAAAAGGACTATTACGCACAGACTCCAGATTGCTGTTTCCCCAGCCCATGTTCCGGTTGGATGTGTCCAGATTCTGTTCAGGGGCGAGCCGCTCTTATACCAGGATCGTATCATCCGGTTGGCTATTCGCTATCCGCATCCAATGCGATCAGCGCATGATGGACGACGACCAATATGACGGACGCTGCCATGATTCCGATAATCAATAAATCCATGGTCTGTTACCTCCTTTCCTTGTGATGTGTGTCACCGGCAACGTATTGGATACGGGACACGCAGGATGTCCGCTGGTGACCTGTGATCCCTCTCCTCTCTTCCAGAAACGTGCCAAATGCGATATGAAGTAAAATCAACGGTCTACTAAGGTTTCAGCGCTTCTGATTGGCCCGATTTGGTACGAAAGACGGAAAAAGGCGAGCTTCGTTCGTAAATGGTGACATGGGTTGTGGGAGAGTGAAATGGCCCGGGTGACGGGCGCCGAGGTACTTCGTAAAGCATGTCATCCGTAGGGGATGCCGATCCCTAAAAGGTCGCTTGACGGAGCCTGCAAACCGGCTGAAAATGGTCCGCGTCGGAGCCTGGGCATCTCATAGGGGCTGAAAAGACAAGGTGGTGTGCAAACCCTCTCACTGCATAGGAATCTTATCCATGAATAGTCACGATGTCTGGCGCCGTTTTCCGCTTTCGTTGAATGTCTGTGCCGCTCTGGCCCTGGTTGTATCTGGCTGTTCAACCGCGGCTAATGAGACGAAGCATATACCGGCCTTTTCGCAAGACCTCACTGATGCCGCGATTGAACGCTACATTCGTACCCATCCGGAGGTGATCGTGCAATCGCTGCAGGCGATGGAAACGAAACGCCAGGCAGAGCTGCAGGAGCGTCAGAAATCCAACCTGGCAACGAAGCAGCAGGAATTGTTTCACGATCCGGCGTCACCGGTCAGCGGGAATCTCAGAGGCGAAATCACCCTGGTCGAGTTTTACGACTACCGCTGTGGCTATTGTAAAAAGGCGGCTCAGGCTGTGACGGATCTTCAGAAGGACGATCCACGGGTGCGGGTGGTCTACAAGGACTTTCCCATTCTAGGCGAACCATCGGAGCTCGCGGCCAAGGCCGCGCTCGCGTCTCAGGCGCAAGGGAAGCATCAAGCCTTCCACGAAGCGCTGTTCGCATCTCACGCCGACATGACCAAGGAAGAAATCTTGAAGATCGCGGTCGGTGTCGGCCTCGACGCAACACGTCTTGAAGCGGATATGGCCAATCCCCAGTGGCAGGCCGTCATCGAGAAGAATCGGGCGCTTGCTCAGGATCTTGGTATTTCCGGAACACCCGGTTTCATCGTGGGGAACGAATTGGTGCCCGGGATGCTGGATTTGAATGGGCTCAAAGAACTGATTGCCCGGGCGGGACAAGGAAGATGATGGATGGTTGGAAAGGCACCAGTAAATTGAAAATCTCGATATATTTCTCGAAAGACTCATCAGTTGCGCGTGGCGGTTTCTGGTAAATCGGTTGAGATGTGCCGCGAATCGAACCTCTTAGCGCACATGACGTCGCCTGCTGAGTTTAGGTGTCTTGTAGGCGGTTGAGCCAATAGCCGGGGTCGCGTTTGAGGTGGGCCACCGCCAGAATTCTGGTTTCAGCGTGGAGTTCGATAAATACGAGGGCGTAGGGGAATCGTGGGAGTAGGGCTCGCCGGATTTCTAGATCGATGCTTATGGTTGCCAGCTTGGGAAATGAAAGAGGTCGTAATTGTATTGTGCGTTGTGTGTGATCGATTTCTTGGAGGAACCGGGTGGCAAGCCCATATTGGCGAGTTTCGTACCAGGCGGCAGCTTCGGCTAATTCCAAGACAGCCTCAGGCGAGAGGCTGATCGGTTTCACGGTTTAGGCAGGCGATTCAGCACCTGCTCGCGAGCGTCTTCCCACGTGACGCCTGGAGTTCCGGTTTGTGCCGCCCGCGCGCGGCGCTCTATTTCTGCGAGCCACTGGGCGTTGCTGCGATCTTGTCCTGATAAGGCCGGCGGGAGGCTGTCCAGTAATTCGGCGGCTAATTCCGCCCGCTGTTGATCGGGCAGTTGCAGCGCGTCTTGTAGCAATTGTTTGGTAGATGGCACCATGGAGCTAATGTAGCGCGTATTCATCTGAAATGGAAGATCAGCACTCGATGGCGGCGCTTGACGGACCTGGCGAACGGGCTGAAAATATGCTGCGCATGGACGTTCGTTTCGCTTCATGGATATCTGGGGAACGATAAGTGCAGCGAACAGTTCATGAGTTATTGAGACGCACCGGTGTACAAAAGAACATGGTCTACATGCACGATTTGAATTGGGGCAGAAGAGGGTGACTAAAGTTCAGCCGATAGGGTCGAAGGGGTGAGTCCTTCGCCACTATAAGGGAATTATGCCAGTCAGCAGGGCACGCCGACTCCGCTTTACGGAGCGAGTCGCCAGTGATTGAAGGATGATAAGAACCTATTAGCAGGCAGACTACCGATACGTACTGTGTAGGCCAATATACTCATTGGTTGGCGAGCAGGGAGGAGGTTATGTCTGGGTACTGGTGGGAATGCGAGGGGTGCGGTGAGAAGTCCGACTTCCCGACAGTGGTCAGCACTTTGAGCATGTCTAGCTTTGTGTGGGACAAGCTGTTGCGCGCTGACTGGGATCAATCCCTCCTCGTTTCACCTTGCCCGCACTGCCAAGCCTTTCGCCGAATTACGTATGAGTTTCCGCGCAAGGACAAGGTCACGCTGCGGGTTATTCATATCGTTGGGCGTCAGTCCGAAGACTATGTTCCAATGATGCGGGAGACATACCCGACTGATTCACCGAAAGAGCGCTGGTTCGACTTCAAGTACCAGCGAGGCCGAAACCCTTGGGGCTTGAATAAGGCGGCGGTCTTTTCGCGCCAGGAATTACAAGAACTCTTCATGCTCTATCGTGGGAAGACCGGCGCACAGGAGTTTCCGTAGGAGGCAGCACACCGGAAGGTGAAATAGGGTCAGAGAATTTTTCTAGAAGTGCCGAAGCCATTTACGGAGGATAATGCAAGTTCTGAGCGAGGATCTGGTGGCCTCGCAGGGAGGTGAACATGACGCAAAAGTCACAGGTCGTCTTGAGGAGGCGCTCAAGTTGACCGCCCATAATCGTAGTGGTGTGTTATTTATATGGATAGGAACTGTAGTTTAGCGGATCCATCTGAACAGTGTTGAGACAACGAAGGAACTGTTGCGGAATTACGCTACCCAAGGAGAGGCACATGAGCATCGAAGAACTCGAAGCCGAGATTAAGAAGCTGCCACTTGGAGACCGTGCGGCGCTTGCAAAGTGGCTCGTCGAGAGCCTCGACGAGCTGTCAGATTCTGAGATCGAGGCCTTGTGGGCCAAGGAAGCAGAGCGCCGGCTGGATGAATTGGAACAGGGATTAGTGACCGAGATTCCGGCCGAGGAGGTGATGCGCCGAGCACGGGCCGCTCTCTCGTGAAGCCGACTACGTTTCATCCTGAGGCTGACGCTGAGGTTACTGAGGCAGCGGAGTATTACGAGAGTCATTCGGCGGGTCTTGGCTTCGACTTGCTCGGTGAAGTGGATCGGGCGCTCAGCCACATTTCAACGAATCCGGAGGCTTGCTAGTTGATCGGGAGGCGATCGCGCAGGAAGCCGTTGTGGCGGTTCCCCTATAGCCTCGTCTACGCAATCTATCCAGATCGAATTCGAATTGTCGCGTTCGCTCACCAGAAACGGCGCCCATTCTACTGGCGCAAACGACTGAAAGGTACTCAAGGGACAGACCTAACCAGGCCATAAACGCCGACGGTTGTAAGCGAGGCTCTTTTCCCACTTGCAACGGTTCAGTTATGGCCACCGTTTAATCGAGCAACATGCCCTCTCGGACCACGATACGAGCCGGCAGTCTTCGCGGACGCAGGCAAAGCCGCAAGCCGATGCAGCTATTGCTGCGGATCACCATGGCCGCGATTACTCCGCCGATCTGGCGCCTGATTCGCGTGCCGGACCAATTTACCCTGCACCAATTACATCGCGTCCTCCAAATCATTTTCAGCCGTCTCGACTATCACCTCTATGAGTTCCAAGTTGGGTCTCGTCGGTTTGAGGCTCCAGGACCGGAGTCGGAGGTGGAAGATGCCACGGCCATCAGGCTCTGCGATCTTGCGCTTTCCACGGGGTCGCAGTTCACCTACCTGTACGACTTCGGCGATGGATGGGAACACGATATTGTCGTGGAGGCCGTACTCCCGATGCCGTCGGAACACGGGCCGGATTGGTCGCCTCGACTTCTCGACGGCGAACGAGCGGCACCGCCGGAGGACTCCGGCGGGCCGTCGGGGTTCATGGAAGTGATGGAGGCGCTGAAAGATCGGAGCCATCCTAGGCACAAGGAGATTCGCGCCTGGGTGGGAACCACGTACGATCCCGGCAAATTCGACGCCTGGGCAGTCGATCATGCGTTAACGCTAGCCGTCGCCTGGGGCGCGGTGTAACTATTTGGTGATGCGAAGAAGGTAAATGGTCGGCCCCCTTCCCCAATTAGTCCATTTTACGGCTCAGGACAAGATCACGGACCGGCGGATTTCGTAGAGGACTGAACAGCTTGGGATTTGTCGCTCCGTTACGGAAGAGGATGGGGAGTTGCGAAACGGTTGTTTCCCAAAGGCCTTCAGACGATAATACAATGTCTGAGCGAGCATCTGGTGGGCTAGTGGGGAGGTGAAGATGACGCAAAAGTCGCAGGTCGTCTTAGAGGAGGCGCTCAAGTTGACCGTCCATGAACGCGCAGAGGTGGCGGAGCAGTTGATTGCGAGTTTGGACGACGGGTCGGATGCCGATGTTGAGCAGGCCTGGCAAGAGGAAGTCCAGCGACGGCTCCAGCAGGTTGAGTGCGGCGAAGTGAAGACGATTCCCTGGGAGGAGGTGCAGAGGCGGCTGCGACATGGCCGATAAACTGTCTCTCGACTTTCATCCCGATGCGCTTGCCGAGCTGGAGCGAGCCAAGCGGTGGTATGACAGGCAGCGGCATGGGTTGGGGGAGTCGTTCTTTGAAGAAATTGCCACCGCCATTATCCGAATACAAGAAGCACCCAATACCTGGCCGGAGTTTCGACAGGGAACGAGACGCTTCCTTGTGCATCGTTTCCCATTCGCGGTCGTCTATAGCCAACGTGGTAGTAGTTTGCTCATCGTCGCTGTGATGCATCTGAAACGACGACCTGACTATTGGCAATCGCGATTGCGATAACCCGGTAATTCCTTCCTGAACAAACCTCAGGTCACTGAACAGGGCTCAGACGTGTTTGACGGAGCTGATAAATCGGCTGAGAATGAGATGTGGTTCGAAGATCCATTTAGAGCCAACAGGAAATATGAAGATCACGGTTATTGGAGCTTCTGCCGGTATTGGGCATGAGGTTACGCGTCTCGCGCTTCAGAAGGGGCATGAGGTCACGACCTTGTCCCGTCGGATCGTTCCGCTGCCCAATCACGCCAAGCTGAGAAGGGTGCAGGGGAGTGCGATCAATCCAAGCGACGTCAAAGCCGCAGTGAACGGGGCCGAGGCCATTCTGGTAACGCTTGGTGTAAAAAGCCCTTTCGCCACCACCCTGTTCTCCGATTCCGCGCGCCTTCTGTTGCAAGTCCTCCGGGAAACGAATTCCGCTCCAACACTTATCGTACTCACGGGTTTCGGTACGGGCGCTAGCTGGAGTTACAACTCGCTTCCTATGAGGATCTTCTTCACCCTGCTCCTCAAGGCAGTCTATGCAGATAAAGGCGAGCAGGAGCGGGTGATCGCGGCCGGGTATTCGCGTTGGGAGATCGTGCGCCCGGGCCGGTTAACCAGTAGTGAAATGACGAGCCGCTATCGTGTACTCGACGACCTTGTGAAAGGCATGAAGGTGGGCGCCATTTCCCGTGCTGATGTGGCGCACTTCATGATGGCGCAGGCTGAGCACCCAACTTATCTCGGCAAGTATGTGGGACTTACCTACTGAGACTGATGGAATCTGCAGTCGCGGAGGTCGAAGTGGTGGCTTGGCCTCGCTCGTCTTTGACATAGACGCTGCCTTTTATGGCCTTGGCTCGTTTCTTTAGTTCTGAGGCGATTTTGCTCACGTCGCCGGGATGGGCGATGGGAACGCGTTCGTTGGTGACGACGGCAATGGACAGACTCATGATCGGAAACTGTTCCTTATTGCCACGGCGGTCGACGGAGTCGATATAGCCCTTGAGGCGATCCTCCCGGTCGTAGAAGTCCGGAATCACCAGATCAAAACGTTTGATGACGGTCCGGCAGATGGCGTCGATGCTATCCGGCCGGCTCATGAAAACGAAATCATCTCCCCCGACATGGCCGACAAATCCCTCCGAACCGGCAAGTTCTCCCACCACCGTGGTCAGGATGCGGCACGCTACGATGAGGACTTCATCGCCACGGCCATAGCCGTAGCGGTCGTTGAAGGATTTAAAATTATCGATGTCGATATAGGCGAGCGCGAAGGGCTGTCTGCTTTGAATTCTGGCGGTGGTTTCAAACAGGATCGTGGTGTTGCCTGGGAGACGGGTGAGGGGATTGGCATCGAGTGAACGGGTCAGGCGGCTGAGGCAGAGGCGTACGCGATGCACAACGTCTTCCGGGCGATAGGGGATCGTAATGAAGTCGTCCACTGACAATGTCCCCCAATCGATGTCGTTGAGCCGGATGTCCCGGACGAAGACGATGAGAGGCAGGCGGCCAAGAAAGGCGTCAAGCTTGAGGTTTCTCGTGAGTGTTTCCACTGAATGGCCGCCGGTTCCTTCGCAGGCCAGGATGAGACAGGGGGGATCGTGGACGAGTTCATGCAGCGCAAGATCGGGCAGATTTCCTTCCACGACTTGGAAACCGGCTTTCTCCAATGCCGAGGTCAAGGTTAGGGCAGGAGTAAGCTCGTTGTGGAAAAGGAGAATTCTCCGGCCTGCCGTGGAGTGGTTCATAGATAATCGTCAATGGTCACGAATTCATTCGATGCCTTTTCGATGCAGTGACTCAGTGATTGCTCATCAAGCCCGACCATGTCCCAGGCTGCCTTTGACAGAGGCGGAATGATGTCATCCCCCGGGTTTCCACAGGCCAGCCCTTTGACCAGGATATCGGCTACATGGACGATGGCTGTTTGCAGCGCGGCTTCCTTGGCGAGCGTCGGGTCATGGTGGTACAGGATCGGCTCGCGGAGCGCGATCGGTAAATGCCAGGCGTTTGCCAGGCAACCGCCGATATCCGCATGTGAGAGACCTGTGACGTCTTGTTCCACGTCCAAGAGTGAACGGTCGCCGCCCGCCTGTAGAACGTTCTTGATGCCGGTTCCTACCTCGGGCCATTTGATGTAGAGGACGACTTTTCCGATATCGTGAAGCAGACCTGCAACAAAGAGTTCTTCGGAGTTCTTGATTTCCATCCTGGTTGCCAGGAGATTGGCAGTAATGGCAACGCCCAAGGAATGTCGCCATAACTGATCCATCCCGGCATCTTTCATGATACTGAGGGCCGATGCGCAGAGGGTAAGCCCTTTGACGACGTTGAACCCCAGCACGATCACCGCGTGAGGCACCGAGCCGATGCGGGAGGGGAATCCATAAAACGGTGAATTGGCAAGCCTGAGCACTTTTGCCGCGAGCACCTGATCCTTTTCAATGATCGAGCCGATCTCTTCGGTTGATACGGTTGGACGGCCGATCATTGCGGCGAGCCGTTGCACGACATGGGGAAGCGTGGGAAGGTCCCCGAGCTTCTCGATCCGATTGCGCAGATCTGTCGGGTTGAATGTGGTCATGCGCTTGCAGATCCCTTCGTCGGTGCCGCGCCGTGAGACGTATGCAAGTGCGTACGCAGCGTTCGGAGGATCAATTGCTGAATGGGGTCTTGAGCGACATGCCGGAATCGATGATCGAGCTCGGCTTCCAGTTCCATCAGTGTTTTTCCGTTGGAATCCCCTGCATCACCCTCCACATACACCGAAGGCAACTCCATCCCTTGGAGCCGTTCGATCATGGCTGTGTCGAGTGTAGTCCCGACCGCGACAATAGGCAGTCCGTTGGTATTCGTCACCGCCCTGGCCAGGATCATGCCCGGCAGGAGTTCCTGGATTACCACTCGCTTCATCGTGCCGAACTCTCCGAAGATGTGTTCGCACCCCTGCCTGGTGCCTAGTCATCTGAGCGGCTTGTATAGGCAGGGGAGTCCGTCCCTCGTCTTTTTCTTATCGGAGGAACGGCGCTATTTCTAAAGGATTTCTACCGTCATCTCCATTGAGGCAATCAGGGGAACCGTCTCGTGAGTAGCGGGATCTGTTACGGCGCATGTGGTTCTAATGCAGCCGGGAGAGCGGTGCTTCGTGAGGTGAGGAGGCTTTTTGAGAATGACGCTTTTAATGGGGGGATGGTCGATAAGGAACCGGGCGGCCTTCTTCTAAGTCTTGCAGGTCTGACCACGCCGTGATGTCCGTGCGGGAGGGATCGATGGCGTCGCGGTATTTCTTGAACTTGGCCGCACTCTCAGGAGAACTCGGTCCGCGTGCCAGCAGCTTCTGATTCCAGTCTTCCAATTCGGCAGGCCTGTGTGGTGTTGCTGCTTGTTGAAACCACGCCGTAACTTCTTCATCGGTAGGATGGGTCTTGACGGCTGTTGTGAACTGTTCCGCGGTGATGCCGGCAAACTCCATCAGCCGTTCGTCCATCGGGCAGGGGTAGATGTATTCCCCCTCGGTTCCGGCCAGCACGGCACGGCACTTGTCGATCATGCGGGCCACATGGACGTGGCCCGCAATCATCACTTTCATGCTGCGAGGGAAACTGGTTCTCAAGTCCATAGCTACAACAGGCGATGGTTTGTGAAGGTCAGGTTCTTTACCGTAACGGCGCCGTTTTCATACGTAATGATCCGGCGAGTCGCCGGCAGATCGGATGCGCCGAGACGCGTATGGGTGTCGGTGAAGCTTTCCACGTTGTTCAGTTTGCCGTCAGTGGGCGAGTAGTAGTAGACGGTGTATCGGGTCGTCAGGTTTTTTTGATCTTGCGTGACGGCGCTCTCTTCGACGTTGATCGTGAAGGCGAACGGGGTCATGCCCGGATGGGCCATGGTCCGATTGATTTGGGTGATGCGGTCGTTCTTGAGCCGATAAAACGAATTCGAGCCGTGGATAATGAGTTTGGTGCCCAAGGGGTGCCCATCCTCCTCCATCGTCAAGGAGTATTTTCCGTCCGATTCTTCGAAGCTGCGCGGACCACGATGGACGGCGATCATGCCGAGCTGTTCCTGAGCCCACTTTTGCGTATCGGCATCACTGAGTTGGACGGAGACTTCACGCGGACTCTTGACGAGGACGGGACCGCTGGTCTCCTTTCCGTTGACGTTGACAGTTAGGTCGGCCGTGAAGCCGTTGAACTCTTTGGGCCATCGGGCGGTGTTGTCAAACGCCCGGCGGAGCAATTCACGTGCGTGTACGTCGTCGGCTACGGTCGGCTGGTTGTGCTTGGGCTGATCCATGATGTGTTCTCCTGTAGGCAGTGTGAAATCGTAACGGAGTATACACGCTGCAGTTGAGGGGGCTCAATGGCAGAGAGGGGCGCGGTTTATGGTACTCAGGCGATCCCGGGACATGCTGGCGCGGAGTAGGTGACCTGAAGCCGGATTGTTCCAAATTCCGGCTTGACTCTGCTATACTCCCTTCATTTTCTGGCTGATCATGTGTTGATTGGTGCCTGTATGGTTGTATCATTAGGCGCTTAGGAAGGTAGATAAGGGATAGATATGGAACGGCGCGCTGCTTCTCATACTGAAGAAGAGGAAATGAACCAACGCCGCAAGCTGCTCAATGCAGCCAGGCGAGGTGATACGAAAGCCATCGGTAAATTGTTCGAGCTCTACCAAGTGCGTGTGCTGAGCGGAGAGCAGCTGGTGAAGGTGAATAAAAGCTCGGTCTACATGATGCCCGTGGCTCCTTCCAAGGGAGGCAAGGGAAAGGGCAAGGCTGTGGTCAAGTTACCGGCCAAAGGAGTCAAGCCGGAGCCGGCAAAACTGCCGAAAGCCGAACCCGTGAAGCCGGCACAAGCTCCGGCGAAGAAATCTGCTGGAAAGCCTGCCAAAGCCGCTTTAGAGAAAAAGCCAAAGGCCAAGCACAAATAGTCGTTTCCCCGCCGCTGTTCCCTGGCTACTGCACCACGACTTTGAGTCCCCCTCCGGCCAGTTTCGCCGCGACCTCCTCGGCCTGTTCGAGTGAGCCGTTATAGACCACGGCTTCTCCTTCGTGATCGATTCGATAGGCCAGCTCGAAGGCCTTTGCCGACGTCATGCCCGGAATGAACCGGCAGAACAGGTCGATGACTTGTTGATAGGTATGACAATCGCAGTTGAAGACGACTACGCGGGACTCGAATCCTGTGCCGGCGCCGGTCTGAATACGTTCGGTCGTCTTGGGGATTGTGAGAGGCGTCGAGGGCGTAGGCATGGAGAAGAATTCTAGCAGACCTGAGTGTAATGGTTAAGCCGCGCCTTGTTCAACCGACCTGTTCTCGATGGTGGCGCCTGTCCGTTCTACAAGCCGGGTGAGTAATGTAAAATGGGCGCGCGAGTCGGTTGCCACAGCAAGCTGTCCCGCTATCGCCAGCTGTATCGTATATACCAGTGAGGCTGAGGTTTTCAGCAGGGCAAGGCCGTAGTCGAAGAGGTCAGCGTCTTTGCCGATGGGCCGTCGCCGGCTGAGTTCGCGGATGCCTGCTACTGTAAAGGGAGCGGTCTCGAAGGAGACATCCTTCAAGCGAACTATCAAGGCTGGCTCGGCAACGCCATCTTTGTCACGTCCTGTGATGTCTGCGCCATCGAACAGACCTCGTTGGAATCGTCGATTCTCCACCAGGGCTCTATGAAAGAGCGCGCGCCAGGTCGAGTCGGTCAGATCACGATCGACGGCTGTGCAGGCGTCCGGATTGAGTGGCCCGCTGACATTGTAACCCTGCACCAGCCGCTTGCTTGTCAGGAGGTCCGGGAAGGAATCTCCCATACGTTCAGGAAAGGCTGTTGTTCCGCAAAATGGGCTGAGCTGTATGGCCATATAGTCCCGGAAGTGCACCTGCTCATACCGCTCCAGCAGCCACTGCAACGTGCGTTCATGACAGAGATGAAACGGATAAAATAAGACGCCGGATCGTGTCATGACAATGATCGACAAAGAATAGTACTCATGTTAGGTTTCCGTGGTGCGACGAATCTTTTCCTCTTGGCTTGATCTGTTTCTGCTGTTTGTTCCCGTGACGGTGGCCCTCGAACTTCTGAAGGCCGACCCGCTCCTTATTTTTATCACATCGGGGCTGGCAATTGTTCCTCTCGCAGGACTGCTCGGCCGAGCTACGGAACATATCACGACCCATGTCGGGGCCGGTATCGGGAGTCTCTTGAATGCCTCGCTCGGCAATGCCGCCGAGCTTATTATTGCACTGGCGGCGCTGCGTGAAGGGCTCCACGATGTGGTGAAAGCTTCCTTGACCGGGTCGATTCTGGGCAACATCTTACTCGTGCTGGGCGTGTCGATGGTCGCCGGCGGCATGAAGTACGAGCGGCAAACGTTCAACCGGACGGCGGCCGGGATGGGGTCGAGCCTTCTGTTGCTGGCGGCCGTCGGCCTTGTCATCCCGGCTCTCTTTCACTTCACGGCATCCGATCGCGGGGCACAAGTTGAGCACGAGCTGAGTCTCGACATTGCTATTGTCCTGTTCCTGATCTATGTGCTGAGCCTGGCATTTTCTCTCAGGACGCACCGCCATCTTTTCGAGGGAGAGACCCACGATGCTCATGATCTGGGCGAGGAGCCGTGGAGTTACCGGATGTCGCTGGGTGTGCTGGCGGCGGTGGCGATACTCATCGGGGTGATGAGCGAGATGTTGGTCGGGTCGATCGAGCCAGCGGCTCACAAGCTGGGGCTGACGCAGGTATTCGTGGGTGTGATTCTGGTGGCTCTGGTCGGCAATGCTGCGGAACATTCTACAGCGGTGCTGATGGCCATGAAAAACAAAATGGATCTGGCCTTCGGCATTGCTGTTGGATCAAGCCTGCAGATTGCCCTGTTGGTCGCGCCGCTTCTGGTATTTGCCAGCTATCTGTTCGGGGCTCCGCTGGATTTAATCTTCACTCCCTTTGAGGTGGCGGCGGTGACGATGTCGGTGCTGATTCTTGGGTTTGTGTCGATGGATGGCGAGTCGCACTGGATGGAAGGCGTGATGCTGGTTGGTGTGTATACAATGCTGGCCATCGCCTTCTACTTCCTGCCTGCGTGACTGTGCATTTCGTATCCCGTGAAGCGCAGGCGCTCATACCGTGTCCATGTCGATGACTTCGGTCGCTGCCCACAGGTTTTTCGACTCGGCCTCGGCCAAGTCTTTCTCACGATCAGTTTCAGTTTCTTCTCCGAACGCTTGCGGTGTAGAGCCGCTGCTCAGGCGGGCAGAATCCGATGCCGGATTCGGCGGTGTCATTGTGCGACGCCGCTTTTTCGATGGGTCCATGTTCACCGGCATGACGATACCTCCGCAATACTCGATAGTTTCCTGCCGGACCGCATGGCTTGTCAATCTTCGCTAGTGCGGGTTGACCATCGTGAAGCGCATCTCGTGAAGCGTGAAGCGCGGGACGGAAAGCGATTCTGTCCCATCTTTGTTTGCGAGATACGAGATACGCTTCGCGAGCGACGAAGCAACGGATCGACGGTGTTTTAGCTCCATAGACATACCAGCGCAGCGGATGCGGTGATGAATAATGCGGGCTAGAACAGTTCGCCCGCGACGGTGTCGGCATAACGCCGCCCTAACGGTGTCAGCCGTATCCGGTCCGTGGTCGACTCAAGTAGCCCCTGTTCAATGAGCGCATGAATTTTTCTGTGCTGTTCCGAATTGAGGACCCGGTTCAACGGTACACCGCGGAGGAGGCGAAGTCCAAAGATGAGCGCATCCTGCTGTTGTTCACAGTCCGAGAGGTCGGTGCGTTCGGTAATCGGCAGACGGCGTTCCGCCAGCATGTCCACATAGGCCGTCAAATCAGCGACGTTGCCGAAGCGGACTCCATTCACATAAGACTGGGCGCTTGGGCCAAGGCCCAAATAATCACCGTCGGTCCAGTAGAGCAGGTTGTGGCAGCAGGCGAAGCCGGGCTTGGCATAATTGGAGATCTCGTATCGAATAAATCCTGCCTCACTCAGGAGGGTTTCTGCCGCCGATTCCATGGCGACCTGAAGGGCCTCGTCTATCCCAGGCACAAGGTTCGAAGCCATATTCCTTGAGAGTTTCGTACCGTCCTCAATAGTTAAAGCGTAACACGAGATGTGTGATGGTTCGAGCAGGAGCAGTGCTTGAATAGTGTGTGTCCATGACTCGAGCGATTGGCCTGGAAGCCCGTACATGAGATCGAGGCTGATATTGGCAAATCCGGCAGCACGCGCGGCTGCAACGGCGGTTTTCGTGTCCTGCACCCGTCCGGGCCGGCCAATCGGGGCAAAGTCCTGTTCATTCATGGATTCTGCGCCGAAGCTGATGCGGGAGAATCCGGCATCCGCGAGAACTTTCAAATCTGCTGGAGTGACGGTCGAGGGGTGGGCTTCGACCGTGATTTCGGCGGACGCCTGTATCGGCCAGGCGGTTCGCACCAGTTGCAGCAGCAAGACCAATTGGGTGGCAGGAAGTGCTGTCGGTGTTCCGCCGCCGAAATAGACACTTTGCAACGGGCGGCTTCCGATCGAATCGTGTCGGCGATGGAGTTCGATTTCCTGTGCAAGCGCGAGGTGGAACGCGTCGATCCGATTCGTTCCCTGATCTGTTCCTGCCACTTCAAGGTAAAAGGCGCAGAAGTGGCAGCGCTGCCGGCAGAAGGGAATGTGCAGGTAGATGCCAACGTCGCGGTGGGACTGCATCGGTCACCCTGAAAAAGGCGTAGATACGGAGAAGTCTCGTTCCAGGACCACTTCGATTTCATCCTCCGGTGATTTGCCACGGTTGCGGGTGTGAGCGGTCCAGTGAGGTGTCTGCCGCAGCGATTCAAATACCGCCCTGATCATCTCCGGCTTGATGCGCGTTTCCCATTCCCGCACCCAGGCATGAGCATCGTCGTCGCCTTCGTATTCGTCCGGGAATCGGGTTTCCAGACTGAATCGAAGTGTGAAGGTCTTTTCTTCCTGATACATATGCGGCCTCTCGTTGCGATCCAGCAGATGCAATCGTATAATGCGATTCACGAAAAGGAGCTTTACTATGCCCATCTTCGAATATGTCTGCCGGGAATGCAATCATCGATTCGAGCTGTTGCTTCAGGGTTC
The DNA here is from genome assembly GCA_022843785.1 of Nitrospira sp. Taxonomy (GTDB): domain Bacteria; phylum Nitrospirota; class Nitrospiria; order Nitrospirales; family Nitrospiraceae; genus Nitrospira_D. The sequence continues at coordinate 16,024 of JALHMZ010000016.1, read as the reverse complement.
TGCGGAAGCAGCCTGTCCTCAGTGTAAGACACACAAGTTGGACAAGCAGTTTTCCGCTTTTGGCGTCGGGGGCACCGGTGGATGGCCTGTGACGAGCAGCGGAGGGTCGTGCGGCAGTTGCGGCGATCCGCGTGGTCCCGGTTCCTGCTCGATGAACTAGTCTCCCATGGACGAGTCTGGCGACCAGGCGCTGCAACGCGCGATCTCGACAATCTTGCAGTCCGACCCCCTGATCAAGCTGCTGGAGCAGGTCCGGTTAGGCCGTATGAAACCCACGGATGCAGGCTTGCGCGTTGTGACAGAATCCTGGCTGGGTATTTATGAAAAGACGTTGGGCTCAGCCGACCTGACTCGATCCGGTTTTCGACGAATCGATCCAACGCCTCGCCTTGCAGTGCTCATCGACATTGGAGTGCTGGCGGTCGACCACCCGGGGGTGGTCTCTCTCAAGACTTCCTACGACCGGGTGATGGCTCGCGCCAGTACAGAATAGGCGTACGATGCGCCTGCTTCCGTTTCTGCTCGTACCGGTTCTGCTTGTCTCGCCGGCCGCCTCACGGTCGGCTGATCCAGCCGAACATACTTCGCTGAGAAGAATTTCCCTCGAACGGCTTGATTCGATTCTCCCTTCTGGCACGCATCTCTTGATTGAGCGGAAGGCGATTGAAGCATTTCTTGCGGCGCTGGACGGGACTCCTCCCGATTGGCCTGCGGTATACGGCCATGGTCATCACGATTCCGGCCACGACGAGCGGTTGTTTAATCTGAATCGGGAGCGGGATGCCGCGCGTGAGGGAAGTCCGGCTCTGACCCGGCAGGTGGCATTTGTGTGGTCCGGGGAATTATCTCAGTTTGACCGGCAGGCCAAGGGGTTTCCGGTGTCGATTGGACCAGAGTTCAATCAAACGAGTTGGGGCATTGTTCGGTTTAAGCCTGAGGAGGTACCTGGCAATCTACGGGTTATGCCGGATAGTACTCTTGTTGGTTCGATCAATCGGCGTCTTGCCGCGCATAAGAAAGTGGAAGTATTTGTGGTCATGACGGGCGCTCTGATTCCTTCTGAGTCGATCGTCTATGACTTTTCCCACGAAGAGGAGGGGCGTGGTCTGATTATGCCGGTGGTCAGAGTCGAGCGGGTGGATGTGCTTTTAAAGGGGCGGCGAGCACATTAACTTCCGCAACAGGCATGTCTGTATTGCGTAGATCACGGAGCGTCGAGCAGCATGGGTGCCGGGCGCTCGGATTGGTCCCGGGTCGTACGACATGAATAGCTTGAAGGTCTGCGGTGGTCGCTGTATCCAGTTCCGGCTCGGCATCGGAGAGAAAGAGGATCTCCTCAGAATGGAGACCGAGACGGTCGGCAATACGTCTGTAGGATGCGGGGTTTGTTTTTGACCCTATGCCGGTATCGAAACAGTGGGAAATCAGTGGATTGAGGTCTCCGTCGGTCGTATGAGCAAGCAGGAGACGTTGTGCCTGCTCAGATCCGGACGAATACATCGCAAGCATGAGACTCTCCTGTCGCCAGCGACGGAAGGAAGGCGCGACGTCGTCGTATACTTCCGGCACGAAGGCACCGGTTCGGTAGCCCTCTTCCCAGATCATGCCTTGTAGCGCCTTTAGCCCCTGGTGTTTGCGATCCTCTTCTATCCACTGGCTGAGGACTCCGGCGAGATTCTCGTATGAAAGCAATACGCCGGATTCTTGCGCGATGGTTTCATGACACACCGCCGCCCACTGGCGGACCTGCGGGTCTATCCGATGATCGTGTAAAAATGATGCGATGTGTGTCTTGGCATAAGGGAAGAGCACATCTCTGACGAAGGTCACCGGAATGATGGTGCCCTCAATGTCGAGTAGAATGCAGCGAATAGTCATTTCAGCAGTACCGTTGTTCGATGTTGGACTGAGTATAGTGGGGAACCCACCCTGCTTGATCTGTGAAGATCCGAATAGCACAGACCCTGGGAGAATCGCCAAGGTCAAACCAGTGTTTCATGTTGGCCGGCACAGTCAAGAGATCGCCCGCTGTGCATCGGACCGAAAATACTTCCTCTTCGGGCATCTCCTTGTGAAACCAGAAGAGACCCTCGCCCTCGACGAAGAATCGAACCTCATCTTCGCTATGGGTATGTTCACGGAGAAACTTGTCCCGGATGGCGGGCACATTCGGAGTCGAGGGCGTGACCCGGATGACATCGGCGGTTCGATAGCCGTTCTTGTCCATGAAGGGCTTGAGCCAGCAGGCATGGGCCTGCAAGATGTCTTCGTCGCCCGGACCGATTGGCGAGACCCCAGCAGGCCGATGGTCATACCAGATACCGCGTCCCTTGAGGAAATGTTGGATCGCTGGTCCTTCGGTCAGGTGGATATGGTTATCGGGTACTCGTAGTTCAGTCATAATGTCGCACCGCCCGTTCGCATTGCAGGAGATATTCGAACACTTCAAGGTGACGCGTGGCGTCCGGGAGTGTCTTGCCCCAGACGTAGAGGCCATGGCCTGCCAATAGAAAACCGTAGCAGGTTTCAGTGTCCGGGAGGCGAGGTGCAATGTGTGCCGCCAATTGCGCCATATTTTGTGAGTTCTGAAAAATGGGCAAACGGACTTCGCAATCATGCCGATCGATTCCCTCCAGGCCTTTGAGCAGTTCCCAGCCGGAGAGGCTCACGTAGCCTTCCATCTCGGCTAATCGGGACAGCAATGCGCCGGCCACGGAGTGGGTGTGAAGGACTGCGCCGATATTCCGTCTGCGGTAGAGCATCAGATGGAGGAGGGTCTCTGCGGATGGGCGAAGTCGCTCCCCATTCACCGGATGTCCCTGATCATCCACAGCCAGGACAGAGTCAGGATTGAGCTGTTCTTTGTCGATGCCGGACATGGTAATTGCGCAGATTGCCGGCGCGGCTTCATCCGGCAAGCGAACGCTGTAGTTTGTGCTTGTTGCCGGCGCCCAGCCCTTCCGCGCCGCCCAGCGGGCGGTTTCGGCGACTTGATCCGCGTATCGTTTAAAGTCTCTGAATGTGTCCATATATGAGTAACTTATGAACCGTGACCAAAAAGATACACTGCTATATTAGGAGGAAAGATGATGAAGGTGCTACTGGCTGATCCGCCAGGTAGAGACAGGCACAGTATCAGTCTGACTGCAGGCCGGATAACCCCTTAAAACGCGTCCTTCGCACAGCGGAAGCCGATGCCGCTGGCGCGGTCGGCGGGGAAGCCATAGTCTCGGTCAGAGGTCCGGATGTTTCGTGCCGGTTTGAGCCACGATCCGCCGCGGACCACTTTGAGCAACTGTCCATTCGGTCCTTGCGGATCGGCCAGCGGGGCATTGAGATACGAATAGGGTTCGTACCAATCCTGCACCCATTCAGAGGCATTGCCTGCCATGTCGTAGAGGCCATAGGGGCTGGCGCCCTCGGGAAAGCTACCAACGGGGAGGGTCAGCACTTCGCCTCTGATCCCGCGCTCATGGGCGATGCGTGCGCCGTCGCCGGTCACCCAGAAGGCCTTCCATTCCGCTGTGTCCTTGAATTCGATCGTGCGGCCGGCCCAGTGGCTGGCGCTGTTCGCTCGCGTGATATCCCAGTCATTGCCCCAGGGATAGCGATGGCCTTCGGCGCCACGCGCGGCTTTCTCCCATTCTGCTTCGGTCGGCAGCCGTTTGCCTTGCCACCGGCAGTAAGCGACGGCATCCTCCCAGCTCACGTTGACGACCGGATGTTGTTCACTTCCAGGGAACGGGACACCGTGGAACCACAATCTGAATTCCAGTTTGTGGTGACTCGGGGCCGGGTGCCCGGTGGCATCCACGAACTGCTTGTAACGGGCGTTGGTGACTTCATGACGATCGATGAGCATGGAACTCACGTAGACTCTGCGCTGCGGCCGTTCGTCGTCGAAACTGAGGCCGTCATCCGGGCTACCCATGAGGAATTCTCCGGCAGGAATTAGGACCATGTCATCTGGAATCTCGGAGCTGATTGCTGACGGCTGATGGCCGAGAGCCAAGAGCATGAACGAGAGGGTCGCAACGAACACAGGAGCAGGAGCAATCCGAGGTATCACGGTCGTTTAATTCTACATGCCTTGGCGACGGCGTCGCGATAGCGGAGCCAAAAGTCGAGGCTTTTTTTGATGTGGGTGAGAATTGATCGTCTCAATGGCGGCGCAGTGTGATTCACCACCATGTCATAGGCATCATGGCGATGTCCTGCCTCAACCAACTGATGGGCACGGATCAGATCCATGTGGTCGGGTGAAAGGCCATGGTGACGAACGAGCGGATGGTTCCGGATGACCGCTTCGATATCTTCCGCGCTTTTAGGTTCGGACGGCTGATGAATTTCTTTGCGGTCCTTCACGCTGCCCTCGACAAAGATTGTCAGAGTTGCAGCGCCAATTACCCACTGGCGATGGTTCGACATCCGGTCGAGCCAGGCGCGGTAGGCACGGCTGGCCGGTAATAGGCGAACCCGCTCGAAGTCGTCAGGATTGAATCCCAGTCCCTCCATCATGGAGAGAAAGAGTGCGGGGTGGGACGTTCCCAGAGAGAGGCCTCCGGTATCTTCCTCATAGATGTTTTCGGCCAGCATGCGACGGACGGGAGCAGGAGGATTCCTTCCATGGATACGGGCGAGAAAAACAGGAAAATCTCTCACATAGACGGCATATTCCTGCTGGAAGTGAATCTTTAACTGTTCTTTCGTGAGGGTGCCGGTGGCGAAGTGATCCCAGGCCCAGTGGTGCTTTCCATCCATGATACGGAGGAGAGCGTCGAGAAATTTTGAGTTGGTCATGTAAGCAGCCATCGTCTCTTGCCTTCTTGAGCGGTGCATCGCTACAATTCGCTGGCACAACATGGGAGCGAGTCAATGAATCCGATTACGGTCCAAAATCCCGATGAGATCCTCAACGTATTAGCCGATGTGACGCTCTGTGGAGCGGGTTTTACCACTGAATCCCTTCTTGATTACGTCCTGGAAGAAGGGTTTACGGAGCCGATTTTCCTGAACGCCAGCGGCGAAGATCCGACAGCCTTCTTCAAAGGCCAGCCGAATGCCTGGGCCATCTACCAGGTGCGCGAATGGAAGCGGGTACTCACCATTTCAGGCGGTCCCGGTCAGGAGCGGCGCGCGCGCATCACCGAAACGCCATAACTCACCCGGAGTGTAAAGGGAGAGGTCGAAAAGTGCAATCGGATGAACGGCTCTTCGCTCGCCCGAGAAGACGATTACGGATGGGGTGAGTATGCCGATGATTCCTCTCATCAATACCCAGGATGTGGGGGAGTTGGCCATCATCAAAAGCCTGCTCGACGGCAACCGTATCGCCTATGTCATTCACGGCGAGCATATGAGCAGCCTGTATCCGGGAATGCCGTTCTTTGTCAGCCGTGTGATGGTGGATGTGTCAGACCAGGCCCGTGCCGAAGTCCTGCTCAGCCGACTCAGGCTGTCTATCCGGGAAGCGTCAGCGTAAGTCCTGTTATTCACAGTCCCCGCTGCGGTAAGACTGATCGGCTGTTCAGGTCACGTGCTATCGGCCATCAGCTATCAGTTCTTGTCTGCAGGCTCCTAGGGCTCAATCTTGGGGTGAGGCTTCTCTGCAGGGAAGTCACCAGGCCGACGTTCGCTTGTTCCCTCGTACCAGCCTCCGACGAGTGTGCCTTCCTCAAAATACAAATAGCGGTGCCGGATTACGGCCGTGCTTTCCCAGTCTTCGAAAATCCATTCTTCTTGCCGGATACCATCTTTGGTGAAGCTGGTATGGATCGTCTGCGGCCCACCCCAGGATTTGAGAACTTGCTCCTTCGTCATACCCACCATGACCCGATGCTGGTCGATATGCTGTTGAAAGTCGGGGTCGCGCAGCTGGGCAATCATTGGCCAGAGCACCATCATCAGGGCAAAAATGACAAGTCCCGCATAGATGACGATCCGCACCGGCCGGCGTCGAATAAACGACTCTTCGTCTGGTTTCGGCTCGAGCAAGGCGGGCTCAGGGTTGGGTATTTCGGTAGTCATAGTGTACGAGGAACCAGTCGGAAAGACCCCTAGAAGCGGCGAATGCTAACAGGGGGGGGGAAGGGGCGTCAAGAATCGGCATATTTTGCAAAATCAATTCCTAATTGAAGGCCGGGATGTATACTCATTGTTGATAGGGTATGTGGGCTGGGTGTGTGAGTGAGGCAGGTGATGGAACATCAAGGTACAGGACAACAATGTTGTCGTGTGGCGCTGGCCTGTGTCTTCGCCTGTGGTCTGGTTTTGGGGCAGGGAGGGCTCTCGGATGCGTCTGCCGGTGCCATCTATTCATATATCGATGACAAGGGAAGTGCTGTCTATACCGACAAGCTGGAAACCATTCCGGAAAAATACCGAGCGAAGGCGAAGGTCCAGCAGTTGTCTGACCCGGAGTCAAAAGCCTCCTCAGCTTTTCAATCGGTTCAGCAGACGATCAAAGACCGGGTGAAGGCGTTTGGAGCTAAGAAGGGATCAGGCACCGCAGATATGGATGTGCGGAGCATGGATCAGGATACCATCCTCCAGTATGCCGGGGGAGCAGCGGTCCTCTTGCTCCTCATTATGTATCTCAGCAAGAACAGCCCGATGATACGGTTGCTAGCTCTGGCTCTGCTGATTCTGTTGGGAGTCGGGACTCCGGTACTCATCTATACGAGTGGAGGTGGCACACTCGATGTGATGAAACAGAAGGCAACCGCCACAAGTCAGACTCAGCAGAATCGTCTCCAGCAAGTGCCGCAATAGCGCTTCTTCCCTCAGCGCAATTTACCCATATGAGTGGTTTATTCTGCGTACTTCGGCACAGGAATGGTCTTAGCCGGCGAAACCGGTACGGCAGATTGGCGGATGAATTCGCCACAGTAAGGGTTGAGGATGGGCTCATGGGTATGCCGCTGTCGTTGGGTGACCAGTTGCAGGCTTTGAGCGCTGATTTCGATTCGGTCGATCAAGGCGGACCGTGTCAGGCGGTCAGGAAGCCCTTGCATTGAGAACAATTGGTAGCTCAACAGCCAATCCAGCCGGTCTTTCTCCTGTTCCCTGATAATGAACCGGGCTTCCGGTGACGGCGCTCCTTTGAAGAGCAATACCCAGATGTTGGAGCGGAAGGCTGGGCTGGCCTGCTCTGCTGACGGGCGAAACTCGGGAATCAACGACGGCAGCCTGTCGATCGGCATGGGCGGGGACAATTCAATGTCCACCAGGCGTACGAACAGCGGCCGGTTCTCGCTCTCATCGCGTGGATCGGCCGAATAGCTGAACGAATAGCGGATAGCCGTACCGTTGCGTGTGAAGGTATAGACATCTTCTCCGTTTTCCGGAGAGACCAACTTGCTGAAATAGCTCGACCAATCGGTGATTGGATAATAGGTGAAGATGCGCAGGGCAGATTTTCGGTCGCGCACGGCCTGGGGGCGGCCCATCTTTGCATGCAGCTCTGTCTGAGTCAGGCCAAGAAAACCGTCTTCGAAGTAAGGCGCGGCGGCAAGATTCGGCGGACACAGCCAACACAAAACGACCAGGAGTACGGTGGTGAGAGCAGCTGGCCCAGCGATATAAGGGGGAATCAGTGGAGCAGTCATAATAGGCGGGGATGGTATGGCGGGTCTGAATCGATGTCAAGGAGACCACCCCTGCTGGCTTGCCGGTGCATCATGCATCCAGTATGATCTCGACTCAGTTTTTGTTTGGGGAGGATCGGGAGTTGGTTACACAGATCAGGCAACAGGCTCAGATTGAGGCGCTGCTCAAGGAGCGTATCCTCATTCTTGATGGCGCTATGGGGACGATGATCCAGCAGCGCAAGCTGGACGAAGCAGCATTCCGCGGCGAGCGGTTCAAGGATTGGAAGAAAGACCTTAAAGGCCACAACGATCTCTTGAACATCACACAGCCGGCGATTATCGAAGACATTCATCGGCAATATCTGGAAGCCGGGGCTGATATCGTCGAAACCAACACGTTCAATTCTCAGTCGATCTCGCTGGCGGACTATCACCTGGCGTCTCTCGGCTATGAACTGTCCAGGGCAGGAGCGGAGTGTGCCAGACGGGCGGTCGAGCAGGTTCAAGCTGCACAACCGGGGCGACAGTGTTTTGTTGCCGGAGCGATCGGACCGACCACCAAGACCTCATCGATTTCAACGGATGTGAACAATCCCGCAGCCCGTGGGACGGTCTATGAAGAACTCGTGGTGGCCTACGGCGAGCAGGTACGCGGACTGTTGGACGGCGGGGCCGATCTTCTGTTGGTGGAGACCATCTTCGACACGCTGAACGCGAAAGCGGCATTCTTTGCAATTCAACAGGTTTTTGCATCAGGCGTCAGGCCTGTGCCAATTATGGCGTCGGTCACGTTTATCCAGGCCGGAAGTAATCGAGGGGTCACGGGGCAGACCGTTGAGGCGTTCTGGAACTCCATTTCCCATGTGCCGCTCCTCAGTGTGGGAATGAATTGCGCGCTCGGGCCCAAAGAAATGCGCCCGTTAATCGAGGAATTGTCGCGCATTGCACCGGTCTATGTGAGCGCCCATCCGAATGCCGGTCTGCCGAATCCGTTACTCCCGACCGGTTTCCCGGAAACCCCGGACAGTCTGGCGCCTCAGCTGCGTGAGTGGGCGCAGAACGGGTGGCTCAACATCGTGGGCGGTTGTTGCGGAACCACGCCGGCGCATATCAAGTCGATCGCCGAGGTCGTGCGCGGTATCACGCCGAGAACGATTCCGGCCGTGGCTTCGTATACGAGGCTGAGCGGCTTGGAAGCGGTCACGATCCGTCCGGATTCCAATTTCGTGAACATCGGCGAGCGAACCAATGTGACCGGGTCTCCGGCCTTCGCCAGACTCATTCTGGCCGGCGACTATGAATCCGCACTCTCCGTGGCGCGCCAGCAAGTCGAAGGTGGCGCGCAGATCATCGACATCAACATGGATGAGGGCATGCTGGATTCCAATAAAGCGATGGAGAAGTTTCTGCGTCTTGTCGCGTCGGAACCGGATATCTGCAAAGTGCCGATTATGGTCGATAGTTCCAAGTGGGAGGTATTGGAAACCGGGTTGCGGAATATCCAGGGCAAAGCCGTCGTCAACAGTATCAGCTTGAAAGAAGGCGAGCAGAAGTTCGTCGAGCAGGCCACGCTTGTGCGCCGATACGGTGCGGCGGTGGTCGTGATGGCATTTGATGAAAAGGGACAGGCAGACACTCTGGAGCGGAAGAAAGAGATCTGTACGCGATCCTATCGCATCCTGACCGGGCAGGTTGGGTTTCCACCCGAGGACATCATCTTCGATCCCAACATTTTGACCGTGGCGACCGGGATCGAAGAACATAACGGGTACGGGCTGAATTTTATCGAGGCAGCACGATGGATTAAGCAGAACCTGCCCGGAGCCAAGGTCAGCGGCGGTATCAGTAATATCTCCTTTTCGTTTCGCGGAAACAATGCCGTGCGTGAAGCGATGCATTCGGCGTTTCTCTACCATGCGATCAAGGCCGGGCTGGACATGGGCATCGTGAATGCCGGTCAACTCGCCGTTTACGAGGAGATTCCGAAAGACCTGCTCGAACTGGTGGAAGATGTGTTGCTCAACCGGCGGCCCGACGCCACCGAACGGCTGGTGACCTTTGCCGAGAAGGTGAAGCAAAAGGGGAAAGTCGCGGTCAAGGACGATGAATGGCGTCAGGGCACGGTTGAAGATCGTCTGTCCCATGCGCTGGTGAAGGGCATCACGGACTACATCGATCAGGATACGGAGGAAGCCCGCCGAAAATATCCCAAGCCGCTTTCCGTGATCGAAGGGCCCTTGATGGCCGGTATGAACATCGTGGGGGATCTGTTCGGGTCGGGTAAGATGTTCTTGCCTCAAGTAGTGAAGAGCGCGCGGGTGATGAAAAAGTCGGTGGCCTATCTGATGCCGTTCATGGAAGAAGAAAAAAAACGGCTGGGCGGATACCAGGCGCAGGGCAAGGTGTTGCTCGCGACGGTCAAGGGCGACGTCCACGATATCGGTAAAAATATCGTCGGCGTAGTATTGGGCTGCAACAACTACGAGGTCATTGACCTCGGGGTGATGGTCTCCTGCGAAAAGATCCTGTCGGCGGCCAAGGAACTGAAGGTCGATATCATCGGTTTGAGCGGGCTGATCACTCCCTCGCTTGACGAGATGGTCCATGTGGCGAAGGAGATGACTCGCGAAGGATTCGAGATTCCGCTGTTGATCGGCGGCGCCACCACGAGCAAGGCCCATACGGCCGTCAAAATCGCGCCCTCCTATAGTCCGTCAGTCATCCATGTGCTGGATGCGTCCAGGGCCGTCGGCGTGGTGTCGAACCTGATCAGCCCCTCTCAGAAGCCCCGGTTTGTGCAGGAAGTCCGGAATGATTATGACCGGATGAGACAGATCCATCAGGACAAGGGAGGAAAACCGGTACTGCCGATCGCCCGTGCCCGCGCCAATCGTTTGGCCACCGACTGGGCTGCGCTCGATATTCCGACACCCGGTTTTCTGGGAGTCCGGGTGATTGCGGACCAATCGTTGACCGACCTGATTCCCTTCATCGACTGGTCGCCGTTCTTTCATACCTGGGAGTTGAGGGGGCGCTATCCGGCGATCTTTGATGATGTCACGGTCGGGGCGAAGGCCAAGGAACTGTACGATGACGCACGACGGCTCCTGGATGAGATCCTCCGGAAGAAACTGCTTCGAGCCAAAGGGGTCTATGGATTCTTCGCGGCAGCTGGTGTGGGTGACGATATCGAGCTGTATACGGATGCGTCGCGTACGGCAGTTCTTACGACGGTCCATACGCTGCGGCAGCAAGCCGAAAAGCCTGACGGGCAGCCCAATCGTGCGTTGTCCGACTACATTGCGCCGAAGGATTCTGGTCGAAAGGATTTCCTCGGAGCCTTTGCAGTGACGTCCGGCATCGGCATGGAGGAACTTTGCAAACGCTTTGATGCGGATCATGACGACTATAATTCGATCATGGCCAAGGCGTTGGCGGACCGGTTAGCCGAGGCCTTCGCCGAGTATCTCCATAGGAAGGTGCGAGAAGAATGGGGATACGGCACATCCGAACGACTGACGGCTGACGATCTCATTCGTGAAAAGTATCGCGGTATCCGTCCCGCGCCGGGGTACCCGGCTTGCCCGGACCATACGGAGAAGCGACTGTTATTCGATCTGTTGTCGGCCGAACAGGCCACTGGCATCACGTTGACGGAAAGCTTTGCCATGCTGCCGGCTGCCGCCGTCAGCGGATTCTACTTCGCCCATCCGGACGCCAAGTATTTTGCCGTTGGTAAGATCGGGAAAGACCAAGTCGAGGACTACGCCTTCCGTAAGGGGATGGACCAACGCACGATTGAACGCTGGCTCTCGCCCAATCTCAATTACGAACCGGACTCAACCGGGTAAGCGTGAAACGTGAAAAGTAATGAGAGTAGGGGAAGAATGGTTGATGGTCGGAATGGAAGAGGGAGCAGAAGTGAGGGGCCATTCCTCATTGGTCATTCGTCAATCGATCCGGACCACTTACCACTCACTACTTGCTACTTGCCACTCATATTCAGACCGCCGACGATAGGAAATCGTCTTGAGGGTCGACGGTGGCGCTGAGAAGCGCATTCACTATCCGGTGGTACCGTTCGCCTGCCCAGCGGTTGAATGACTCGGCGTCAGGAAAAACGAGGTCCCAGGCTTTGGCAGCGTCCAGTAGAATCAGTTGCTGAGGTCTGTTGTCTCCGGGAAAGAGGACGATGAGTACGGCGGAATGGCCTGTGAGGCTGATGTCGGTAAAGATATGCAGGGTTGCGGAGGAGGGCAGGGTTACCTCGCGCGATGCCGCTTCAACAAGAGGCTGATAGAGACGGCGAAGAAACTGCGAAGTCACTTCGTGAGGGTTTACAGGAGTCAGCAAGCGCGGGTTCGGTTTCTCGCCGAAGAGGTTCTCGGTGAGATAGGTGGCGGCCTCCCACGTCGGCATGGCGCCTGAGGTCACAAGCGCTTCACAGAGATAGGCGATCCAGTTTCGGTGTTCCGTCCGATTCCGAGCCACCGCTGTGTTCTTTGCCATCACCGGCAATCCTTTCTTCTTTCAGCCTTCATGCTGTCGTGGCGTGTCAACGCGCTGCTCCGGTTGTGGTCATTCACGCGGCGCAGGCATTCAGCCAATGCCGCGATGAACTGTCTTGAATAGGGGAGCGGGCTTCTAGGAGTCGAGGGGAGGGGCGGGGGGGGTAGGGTCGGCGTATTGGTCGCGGATGCGCACAAGTTCGTCTGTAGATGAAACGAAGAGGTCGAGCAGCTCGGGATCGAAGTGTTCGCCGCGGTGTTTGAGCATGAGTTCGATCGTATGGCCGATCTCAAATGCCGGTTTGTAGACGCGCTGGGTTGTGAGCGCATCGAATGCATCGGCGATTGAGGCGATGCGGCCTTCGATGGGAATCGCTTCCCCTTTGAGGCCTCGTGGATAGCCGGTGCCGTCGAATCGCTCGTGGTGAGTATAGGCAATGACGGCCGCGACTTTGAGCAGTTCGGCGTCTGATCCGCTGAGGATGCGATAGCCGATCTCGGCATGTTGCGCAATCACTCCGAATTCTTCCTGGGTGAATTTCCCCGGTTTCAACAGGACATGATCAGGCGTGCCGATCTTCCCGATATCGTGCATGGGACTGGCCGTGCGGATCAGGTCGCACCGATCGGAGGACAGCCCACACCGGCGCGCGAGCAACTCACAGTAGTGGCTCATTCGGTGAATATGCCGGGCGGTCGAACTGTCACGAAACTCGGCGGCAATGGCCAAGCGCTGAATGGTTTCCTCTCGCGAGAGGCGCAATTCTTTCTCACTGCGCTCCAGCCAGTCCAACGCCTGCTGTAAGGCGACGGTGCGGGTGCGCACAATATCTTCCAGATTCTCCCGGTGAAAACGGTTTTCTAATTCCAGCCTGCGGCGGCGAAGGGCGTTCGCCACGTTGATCAACACTTCGCTGGACTCGAAGGGCTTGACGATGTAGCCGAACGCGCCTACCTCGATGGCTGCGTTGGCTAGGACCGAGCTGTCGAGTCCGGTGACCATGATGGCGGCGGTCTCCGGACGTTGCGAGAGAATATCGCGGACCAGGTCCATACCGGACTCACCGGGCATGTTCACGTCGCACAGCATGAGCGCGAAGGGGTGTGTGTCCAATTTTTTGCGAGCCTCGCGGGCATCGGCTGCGAAATCGACGGGGTATCCATGAGGGCTGAGGAGATAGCCGATCACTCGCCGGATGGGTTCTTCATCATCGACAATGAGAATGTTGCGGTTGTCGAGCAAGGCTTGGTGCGCGTTTCGATCCAAAGGTGTTTGCATGGGGGGCAGTAGTTAACCGAGTTTGAAGGTTATTGGTAGTAGTCTATCTGTGTATCGGTTGATTCGGTCCTATCTGAAGGACTGAAGAGGATCTATAACTCAAATGCACCTTTTGTGCCATTGAAAAATCATTTGGGACGACGAGGTGTTTGAAAGTAAATCCATTTTCCGAGAGTGGGTATGCGAAATGAATCGCTATGCCTGTGGTGCTGTTTGTCATGTTGAGCGCCATCAGTGACGTGATGGCGTGATCGACAATGTCTCAATCCGTGATGAAATTGGTGTACAGAATTATCCTTGGTGGTCTCCGAATTTTGTACAAGTCGCATAGATCGTGAGGGGCGATGCGATGAAATGTTCTCAACCCGTGCAACACTGACTGAAGCAGCCGATCGTTTGCGCTTTCTTCGAGCCTTCACTATAATCGCCGGAATATTGAAGAAAGGGATTTGGAATGAGCGGAATCACGGGCTTTGTGCGGGTCGATGGGCGGACAAAAGATCAAGTACGCCCGGTTAAGGTGACAAGAAACTTCATCAAACATGCCGAAGGGGCTGTGCTGATTGAGATGGGGGATACCAAAGTCATTTGTACTGCCTCGGTGGAAGAAAAGGTTCCGCCGTTTCTGAAAGGGAAAGGGACCGGGTGGGTAACAGCAGAATACTCAATGCTGCCACGGGCGACCCATGAACGGACGTCGCGGGAAGCCGTAAAGGGAAAACAGGGCGGGAGAACCCTGGAAATTCAACGGTTAGTGGGTCGTTCGCTGCGCTCGGTGACCGATCTGTCTCAATTGGGTGAACGTTCGATTTGGCTCGACTGCGATGTGATCCAGGCGGATGGGGGGACCAGAACGGCATCCATTACCGGTGCGTTCATTGCCTTGGCTGATGCCTGTCTTGCGCTCAAGAAGAAGGGGCTGATTAAGCGGCTGCCGTTGACCGACTACCTGGCTGCTGTGAGTGTAGGGAAGGTGGGCGGCGAAGTGATGGTGGATTTGGCCTATACCGAAGATTCGATGGCTGAAGTGGACATGAATCTCGTGATGACCGGCCAGGGCCGGTATGTCGAAGTGCAGGGAACGGCCGAACGCACACCCTTTGCAAAACAGGATATGGATGAGTTCCTGGCTCTCGGTTGGCAGGCGATTCAGCGATTGACGATCATTCAGAAAGAATTGATCGGCGAGTTGGGTTAAGGAGTTGGCGGTGAAGGAAATTGTGCTGGCAACCAGGAATCGCCACAAAGGTGAGGAGTTAGCCACGCTCCTGGGTGATCTAGGCATCACGATCAGGACATTGGACGAATTTCCTCATGTGTCGGAGGTCGTTGAAGATGGAGCCACCTGCGAGGCCAATGCCATCAAGAAAGCGCGGGAGGTTGCGGCAGCAACCGGCCTTCCTGCAGTCGCCGACGATACGGGACTGGAAGTTGATGCATTAAACGGGCGCCCAGGGGTCTACGCCGCCCGTTATGCCGGGGAACATGCCACGTATGAGGATAATTGCCGGAAGCTGATCCAGGAATTGCACGGAGTGCTTCCTGCGCAGCGGACGGCCCGATTCATCACCGTAGCGGCGCTCGTGCTGGCTTCCGGGGATGGGGCGCAAGTAACGACCGGGGAATTGCGCGGGACAATTACCGAAGCGCCTGTTGGTTCGAAGGGTTTTGGTTACGATCCGGTGTTCTTTGTGCCTGAATTGGGAAAGACGCTGGCCGAATTGACGGCGGACGAAAAAAATCGCATCAGCCACCGGGCGAAAGCGTTTCTTAAGTTGCGGGAGATTATTCAGGAGAGCGGTCAACAGTCATTGGTCAATGGGTAGAGCGACAAGTCGCAGTAGATTCTCCTCCCGTTCAACCGATGACGAATGACTAGTGACGGGATTCCAACGTCGGGGCGTAGCGCAGCCCGGTAGCGCGCCTGCTTTGGGAGCAGGATGTCGGAGGTTCAAATCCTCTCGCCCCGACCACATCGCACTTCGGCGGTGTTCTACGTTGTGAGTGCTCAGTGGTGAGTTCAAGCACGCGCCGGCCCCAATTTTCTTTCAACTAGAAACTAGACACTCGCAACTCACGGTAAAACAAAGGTGTCAGTCTGGGTTCAAGGTTCTAGTGCAACACCTGTATCCTGGTCATTCCAGGATCGAAGGAGTTGCACATGGAACGATATCGACGCTTGAGTCTCAGGGAGCGTGAAGAATTGAGTCGTATGCTGGCGGCAGGCGCGAGTCTTCGAGCGGCGGCTCAGGCGATGCAGCGAGCGCCGAGCACCCTGTCGCGTGAACTCACACGCCATCGCACGTCGCCGGTCACCTATCGCGCGGTGCCTGCCCATCACCGGGCACAGCGCTGGGTTCACCAGCCGCGCAAGCCTCGAAAGCTCGCGATCATGTGCGCTTGCGCGCCGCCGTCTTGCACCTGCTCGCGCACCGCTGGTCTCCCGAACAGATTGCGCACGGCTTGCCGCAGCGGTATCCTGACGACCCGACGATGCGAATTTCTCATGAAGCCATCTATACCTATCTGTATGTGCTGCCCAGCGGCGCCTTGAAGCGGGAACTCGCCCGCTATCTCCGTCGGCGCCATCGTTTTCGCCGACCACACAAGGTGCGGCTCTGCTCCCGACCGATCGGGCAGGATCTCAT
>JALHMZ010000015.1 GCA_022843785.1 Nitrospira sp. | reverse complement strand
GTCGAGCAGGGGCTGCATTTCGCCGCCCGTCTGGCGGAGAAATATGTGGTGATGGCCAAAGGCGCGGTCATGGCCGCCGGGAAAAGCGATCAGCTCAACGCCGATATGGTTCGCCAGCATTTGACGGTGTAACGGACGGTATTCATGAATACTTCTGCTGCCTCTGTGAGCCGATCCGCTGTTCCGACCTTCGTTGCTCGTATCTCGTGAAGCCCGCTTCGCCGACTCAGCGAGGCGAGCGTGAAGCGCAAGGACGGAATAAGAGCGTGTCGCATCTTTGTTTGCGAGATACGAGATACGCTTCACGACGAACGATTGCTCGAGTAAGAGAGGAGGACGTATGCATCTCACTCCAAGAGAACAAGAAAAACTGTTGATCTATACCGCAGGACAGCTCGCGGCGGACCGCAAGAAGCGCGGACTCAAGCTTAATCACCCCGAATCCGTTGCGTACCTGACTGCGGCCATTCTCGAAGGCATCCGCGACGGCAGGTCCGTTGCCGACCTCATGAGCTATGGGGCCACTCTGCTGTCGCGTAATGATGTCATGCCCGGCGTGCCGGAAATGATTCACGAGTTTCAGGTCGAAGGGACCTTCCCGGACGGCACGAAATTAGTGACCGTGCACGATCCTATCCGATAGGCACCCGGGTCCAATCGGCCATTTCATATTCTTTGTTGGAGGAGGGGACAAATGCCGAAGAAGAGCAAACGAGCTCCGGCGAGGGCTCACAAAGCTCCTCAGAAGAAAGGGGGCTCTCTGGCCGCCGCGATCAAGGCCGAGTTGTCCCGACCGATCATTCCGGGCCAAATCCAGTTTGCTTCCGGTGATATTGAACTCAATGCGGGCCGTCCGAAGAAGGAATTGAAGATTGCCAACACCGGCGATCGGCCGATTCAAGTCGGTTCGCACTGTCATTTTTTCGAGGCGAACCGCGCGCTGACATTCGATCGCGAACAGGCGTTCGGGTTTCGGCTCGACATTCCAGCCGGCACGGCGGTGCGGTTTGAGCCGGGCGAAGAGAAGAGGGTGACGCTCGTGGCGCTCGCGGGCCGGCGGCTGGCCCATGGCATTAATGCCCTGACCAACGGTTCACTGGATGATCCACAAGTCAAAACGAAGGCGCTGGCGAAGGCCGCGGAGCTGGGATTCTCCGGCAAAGGAGGGGCACGGTGAAAATTCCACGCAAACAATACGCGGATCTCTTCGGCCCCACGGTGGGTGATCGAATCCGGCTTGCCGATACCGAGCTATTCGTGGAAATCGAAAAAGACTTCACCTCGTATGGAGACGAAGCCGTCTTCGGCGGCGGTAAGGTGATACGGGATGGAATGGGTCAGTCGCCAAGCGCCACCAGCGCCAGCGGCGCGCTCGATACGGTGATTACCAATGCGGTGATTCTGGACTACTGGGGTGTCGTCAAGGCGGATATCGGAATTAAGAACGGCCGCATCGCCGGCATCGGTAAGGCGGGGAACTCCGACCTCATGCCGAATGTCACCAAGGGAATGGAAGTGGGGCCCGGCACAGAGGCCATCTCCGGAGAAGGCTGCATTGTGACGGCGGGAGGCGTCGAAACACACATCCATTATATCTGTCCCCAACAGTATTGGGAGGCGCTCTCCGCCGGCCTGACGACGATGATCGGCGGCGGAACCGGGCCTGCCACCGGCACCAACGCCACGACCTGCACACCGGGACCATGGAACATTCATCGGATGCTGGAAGCCTCCGATGGCATCCCGATCAATCTCGGTTTCCTGGGCAAGGGCAATGCATCCCAGCCGCAAGGATTGGATGAACAGATCGAGGCCGGCGCCATCGGGTTGAAGCTCCATGAGGATTGGGGGACCACGCCGGCCGCGATCGACACCTGTTTGAGTGTCGCCGAACGTTATGATGTGCAGGTCGCTATTCACACCGATACGTTGAATGAAGCGGGGTTCGTCGAGGACACGATCAAGGCCTTCAAAGGGCGGACGATCCACTCGTTCCATACGGAAGGCGCCGGCGGCGGGCATGCGCCGGATATCATCAAGGTCTGCGGCGAACCGAACGTGTTGCCGTCCTCGACCAATCCGACGATGCCGTTTACCGTGAATACGATGGATGAGCATTTGGACATGCTCATTGTCTGCCATCATCTGAATAAGCGTGTGCCGGAGGATGTTGCCTTTGCCGAGTCTCGTATCCGGCGAGAGACGATTGCGGCGGAGGATATTTTGCACGATTTGGGCGCGATCAGCATCATGTCGTCCGATTCCCAGGCTATGGGGCGGATCGGAGAGGTGATTATCCGCACCTGGCAGACGGCGCATAAGATGAAAGTGCAGCGGGGCCATCTGTCGCCGAAGACCGGGAAGGATTCGGCTCAACACGACAACTTCCGGGCGAAGCGTTATGTGGCCAAGTACACGATCAATCCCGCGCTTGCGCATGGGATTGCTCATGAAGTCGGCTCGGTGGAAGTGGGAAAAATCGCCGATCTCGTGATTTGGAAGCCGGCTTTCTTCGGCGTGAAGCCGGAGATGGTGCTGAAGAGCGGATTCATCGCGCAAGCGCAGATGGGAGACCCCAACGCGTCCATCCCGACGCCGGAACCGATTATCAGCCGGCCGATGTTCGGCTCGTTCGGACGGGCGATCCACAGCACCAGTTTCACCTTCTTATCTCAGGCGGCGCTGGATCGAGAGATCCCGAAGAAGCTCGGCTTGCAGAAGCGCGTGGCCGCGGTAAAAAACTGCCGTACCGTGAAGAAACGCGATCTGAAGCTGAACGATTATCTGCCTAAGATCGAAGTCGATCCGGAAACATACGTCGTAACGGCGGACGGCGAGCGGCTCACGTGTGAACCGGCGATTGTGTTGCCCATGGCGCAGCGGTATTTCCTCTTTTAACCTGGGGGTCTGGTCCCCTTCTTCGCGCTTCGCGTGGGACCTGACCCCGTAATTGGTGCCGGATGAAGACGCGCGGGTTGCTTGAGGGCTTGCGGTTCACCGATACATTTTTCCCGTCGGGCGGGTACGCTTTTTCATCAGGTTTGGAAGCGGCCGTGCAGGGCGGCGCCGTGAAGGACTCGGATCAGCTGGCCCGCTATGTCGAAGATCTGCTGCGCGGAGGAATGAGCCGGCGGGAGGCAATCGCCGTCAAATTGGCGAACCGGGCCGGGGCAGCAGGAACACTCGATCCAGCGGTCCAGGTCGATCGGGAATTGGATTCAACGAAGCTGGGCCGTGAATCGCGCCTTGCCAGCCGCCAAATGGGCCGGCAGGTATTGAAGGTCGCTGCGGATCAACTCCGGGGCAAGACAGTGCTGACGGAGTATCGCGACGCGGTGGAAGCGGGTAAGGCCCCCGGCCACTTGGCCGTCAGTTTCGGGCTGACGCTGGGAGCCTGTGGGTGGAACGGCGAAGAAACAGCCGCGGCGTTTCTGTACCAGACGGCGGTGGGATTCGTCTCGGCCGCGATGCGACTGACTCCTCTCGGCCAACGTGAAGGGCAGCGTGTGCTGGGAGAGTGGCTCCCGGTGATCGATCGTATCAGCCGCGAAGTCGGGACCGAGACACCTATGAGTTCCTGGTCCCCCATTCAGGACATTTATGCCATGCGCCACGGCCGGCTGGAGTGGCGGCTTTTTAGAAGCTAAGAGCGTATGGCAGGTAGCAAGTGGTAAGTGGTGAGTAGCAAGTAGTGAGTGGTGAGTAGTAAGTGGCAAGTAGCAAGTAGCACGTGGCAAGAAGGGGAAGGAGAGCGGTGATTGGCTTTCAGCTGTTAGCCATAAGCCATAGGCGATAAGCTCTCGGTATCAATATGCATGACCACAACAATCAGCACAGTCACGGCGAAGCGCACCCGACAAGTGCGAGACAAAAAGGCATTCCGGTGATCGGTGTCGGCGGACCGGTGGGGTCCGGCAAAACCGCGCTGGTTGAAGCCCTGTGCCGGACGTTGCGTGACCGCTACAGCCTGGCGGCCGTGACGAACGATATTTTCACCAAAATCGATGCGGAGATTCTGACGAAGCGCGCCGCCTTGCCGATCGACCGGATCGTGGGAGTGGAGACCGGCGGCTGTCCCCATACGGCGATCCGGGAGGACGCGTCGCATAATCAGGAAGCGATCGACGATCTGCTCAAGCGGCATCCGGACATCGAGTTAATTTTCCTGGAGAGCGGTGGGGACAACTTGGCCGCGACCTTCAGTCCCGAATTGGTGGACTACGTGATTTATGTCATCGATGTGGCCGGTGGAGATAAGATTCCACGCAAAGGCGGACCGGGCATCACGCGATCCGACCTGCTGGTCATCAATAAGAAGGATCTGGCTCCCTATGTTCGTGCCGACTTAGCCGTAATGGAGCGGGACACTCTCAGGATGCGAGGCGAGTTGCCGTTCGTCTTTACCAACCTCTTGTCCGGGGACGGACTCGATACCCTCTCGGCCTGGGTCGAGCAACGCATTCCACGGCGGGTTTCGCGCGTGTGATTGTCTCACCGGTGCCTGTGTCACCAAAGAGAAAAACCTCACCGGATATTCTGACCGAGTCGGTCGGCCGCGCTGGAGCGTTGCGACTGGAGTATGCCCGGCGCAACGGCCGGACGATCATCGCGCGCTCCCACTGCACGACTCCCTGGCACCTGCTCCCGCCGATCTATCTCGATGAGACGGGTGCGGCCTATACATTGCTGGTCAATCCTTCCGGCGGCCTGGTGGGTGGCGATCGGCTGTCCATTGACATGAGGCTGGGCGGGGACACCCATGTCCTCATCTCCGCGCCTTCAGCGAACCGCGTCTATCGCTCGCAGGGCGAGGTGTCGATTCAGGATATCAAAATTACTCTCGGCGCCGGTGCCGTGTTGGAGTGGTTGCCGGAACATACGATCCCCTTTGCCGGTTCGCGATTTCGCCAATCAATTCATGCGACGTTAGAATCAGGCGCAACTATTCTGTTATGGGATGCCGTCGCGTCAGGTCGAATTGCCAGAAACGAGCGATGGGCCTTTGCAAGTTTGGAGAATGAGATACGCATTACGACAGCGGCTGGGCACTCGCTGGTGGAGCGGTATGCCCTCGATCCGGCGACGGACTTGGGATCGGTCGGGCTCGCGGCTGAATGGGACTATGTCGCATCGCTCTTTGTCATCAACGATACCGTCACGCCCGAGGTGTGGAGTCGTTTGGAAGCGCGCATCGGCCTGCTGTTGGACGAGCAAACCGGATCTCTATTGGGGGGAGTGTCTCAGCCGGCTGCGCCGGGAGTCGCGGTCAAAGTTCTGGCCAGGACTGCACCGGATCTCACCGGAGCACTGGATGCCTTGTGGGCTGCCGTCCGCGCAGAGCTCTGGAATCTGCCGCCGGTGGCGTGGCGCAAATACTAACGGGGCGGGTCCAAAGAGCCAGCTGCGCCGCCGGTCTTGAAGGATAAGAACGGCATACCTGTAACCTGTTATCTAAACAGCGGACCATGTTAGCCGTGCGAGGGTGAAGGTTGATGAGACTACCCTTGGATACCGCCATCGCTGAAGACAAGCTGACGAGGTACTTGCTATTACCGCAAGCGCGTGGCGACAAGTCGGCATTTCTAGCGCAAGCCGGCTATAGGCAGGAGACCGCGAGCCACTTGCTGCGAGACTTGCGCACCCAACTCCTTCCGTTGGAGGCACAGCGGCTGGAATCGAACGCATTCGGGCAATACTATGAAATACGAGGCACGCTGACCGGTCCAAGTGGTGTGGCACTGCCCGTTCGCTCCATCTGGATGACAGAACACTTGTCGGGCATTACGAAGTTCGTTACACTGATTCCAGACACGCGGAGGACCAAATGAAGTTTGATCTCTACACGGATGTGGCACTGAAGTGTGATGTGCCAGAGCATCGTCTCCGCCGTGGCGACATCGTCAAATTGGTCGAGCATCATGTGGCTCTTGACGGAACTGAGGGCTATTCCATCGAAGTCTTCAATGCCCTGGGCGATACGATAGCAGTCACCAGTGTTCCTGCCTCTGCCCTTGAAGCCCTCCGCCGAGACGAAGTCCTTTGTGCTCGCACCCTGTAATCAGATAGTTGGGCGACAGACTTGCCTCTCCGACCCGCGGTTTAGGAAAGCGTCCTCGGTATCCCACTCCAGCTCACTCAGACTCACTCAAGCCAACCCTAACAAGGGTTTAGGCGACTTCACGTCTTTGGCTGGAGTAGGCCTGAGTGGGTGGATTGAGGTGGGCTTGAGCACAAAAAGAGCACAATTCTGGAGTTTGGCTTGCTCCTCACAAGCCATATTCCCTTGAATAGAAGAAAACCTTGAGGCCTGGCGAGTATGGTAGAAAAAGTTTTGAAAGTGCTGCAGGATGGAATGGGTGAAGCAGATGGTGTGACCATGCAAAACAGAGGTCTCTGCACGTACCCACTTCCGTTCATCACGCTATGGACCTGCCTCTTTCTCCTGGTATTCCCTGTAAGTACCATCTTCTCCAAAGAGTATGAATTTCCCGACACCGTTGAATCAATCAGCGGCACTGAGCAGTACAAACGTCCAGGACGTGATTTTCCGGGCTATCTTCTTGCCATCGAGGATAGTGACAAGGCTGTCATCTCCTATCATTACGAAAAAGAGTCCTTCCTCGTCCGACTCTATGGCGTTGATGCACCGGAGAAGGGACAGCCGTATTGGCAAGAGGCGAAAGATTATCTCTACAAAATTTTGGTCGGGAAATGGATCAAAGTGGATAGCGTGGTCTTAGGTAGCAAGGAGCTAATGGTCGCGTTTGTTGATTTGCCCAACCGTACACTGGCTAATGAAGAACTTGTCAAGGCAGGTCTGGCATGGGTGCATGATGAGGCCGATTTGGATCCTGACTGGAAGAAAACTCTAAAAGCGTTTGAGCGAGAGGCGAAAGAATCAAAGCGTGGCCTTTGGGCTGACCCGAATCCGGTTCCCCCATGGGTTTTTCGAAAGGCGAGAGGAGAGTAGCCATACCGTAAGTTCCCCCGTCAAAAAGAGAGGAAGCTTCTCTCGCTCCGCTCTACCCCCTAATCGCACTCCATAAACTTCGTTTCCTGGCATCGCCGTGCCATCTCATTCGCTTTCTCAATCTGCGCTGCGGTCATTCGCGATGCCACATCGTCTCGACTCTTCATTGCGGTCCTTTTTAGATCAACGCCACTCAACGTTGCTGCACTAACGGTGTACCACATATGAGCACGAATGAAGTCTTGTGGGATACCCTGACCGTCGCGATACAGCACACCCAAATTGTATTGTCCCTCTGCGTCTGCCTGCTCCGCCGCCTTGCGAAACCATTTCAGTGCTTCCAGTTCATTCTGCGGGACGCCTCGCCCTTGCGCATACATCGCACCGACAAGGTTCTGCGCTTTCGCATATCCCTGCTCCGCCGCCTTGCGATACCACTTTATTGCTTCTTGGGTGTCCTGTGTCACGCCTTGTCCCTTCTCATACATCAGGCCAAGCCCAAATTGCGACATGGCGTGTCCCTGCTCCGCCCCCATTCGAAGGCCCTTCAGCAGCTCTTCATAGCCTTGTGAGCTGCCCTGCCCAATGAAATACTGACTGGCCAGACTAGACTGTGCCCTAGCGTGTCCATGCTCTATAAGGAAGGTGGGTGGAGCTGCTGTTACGACTGTCGTACACGTCATGACCGAGAAAACTATGAAGAGGATACGACGCATCGTTCAGTTACCTTTGCGAGTGCTGAGATTAAAAAGTCTGTGCTCAAATCCTCTAATTTCTATGGTAATCACAAGTCCTCATCTCGCCTGTATTTATGCTGCATGAAACGGCAGGCTCACAAATAACCCATTATGATACCAATAAGTAGATTAGTGAAAAGGTGGTGAGCCTGTCACGCGCCCGACTTCGCCACAAGCCATCTTGAATAAGAGCCTGTTGATACTGCCGGAGGCCATTGTTTCCCAAGCCATATCCGGCTTATCACCACTCAGTACAACTTCTCCAAGTCCCATATTCCCAGCGAGCCGAGTCATTGATATGATGCGAGACTGCCCTTCTACACAGTCAAATTCCTGTAGAGTCTTTGCGGATCGATAGGGTGCTGACCAGCGTGATTGTTGCATTTCTCTAAAATCAGCCAGTATCCACAGTTGAGCTAAGTTCCCATGTAGCCGAATTGTCTGCGGATCAATATACGTGGTCATTCCTCGCTTGCTCGAAAAATCGATCTCCACCCAGTCAGCAAGATCCGGTCGTGCAGTGAGCAATAAAAGGACCAGTGCCGCAAAAATGGCCATGGTCATCCTCAGGTTTCTACCGCATAGCCAGCGTGCTGAATCGCGAACTCCATAGTTGCTTATATCGAGTGCAATGATTGCATGAAGATCTGCCCCACAAGAATAAGTTTTTGAATCTCCCGTAGGATAGGCCAAAATCCCTGATAAATCGATGGGGGGATTCAGAAGTTTCCAAGTGAGGTCTTTGAGAAGGCCGGAAGAGAAGGAGGGCTATCTTCTGGAGATTTCGGTGGACTGCCGTCCGCGCGGAGCTCTGGAATCTGCCGCCCGTGGCATGGAGAAAATACTGACAGGGGTTGGATCGAAAGAGCCGATGGCGTATGGCCAATGCAGAGGTTGTGAGTGTTGAGTTCTTAATTGTGAGGTATCAGCTGCACCGCACCAATGTCCGCCACCCCTGACGCCGCACCCCTCACGTCCGGTTGCTATCGGCTATCAGCCATCAGCACTTGTCCTCGATCCCCACCGGAGGCGGTGCGGAGCGAGGAAGCCAGGCCAAGCAGCGAGAGGGTGTAGATCAGCCATTTCGACGGATCGAAATTATACCAGCGTGGACCGTTCCGGTAATCGGTTTGGTGCGTGTGGTGGTAATTGTGGTATCCCTCGCCGAATGTGAGGAGCGAGACCAGCCAGCTGTCCCGGCTGGAATCCGCCTGGCTGTGCGGTTGTCTTCCCCACAAGTGACACACTGAGTTGATGCAAAAAGTCGAATTGAGGACAGCGAACATCCGGCCGACTCCTGCGAGCATGAAACAACTCACCCCCGCCATCCATCCTCCATACAGCCATCCGACGACGAATGGAAACGCGAGGCCGGAGAGGACGATCGGCACGTAATACTGGTGCTGCCACATCACGATCGGATCTTGCCGAAGGCGTGCCGCGTATTTGGGGTCGGCATGGCTTTGGTCCGACCACAGCCATCCGCAGTGGCTATGCCAAAATCCCAGTTTGGCATTGTACGGATCGGCATCCTGGTCGCAGGCAGCATGGTGGCGGATATGGTCAGCCCCCCATTTGAGGGCGGAGTTTTGAAGCGCCCAGCCGCCAGCAATGAGAAAGCAGACCTTGACCCAACCCGGACAGGTGAAGCTTCGGTGTGAAATCAATCGGTGGTACCCGACGGTAATACCCAACCCGGTCACGACATACAACAGGCCGAACATGGTCCAGTCCAGCCATGTGTAGCCGTGGAAGAATCCGAAGAGCGGCACTCCGATCATGGCGCTGCAGGTGACCAGACCGAAGAGCAGCATGGTCACATATCTGGGATAGGTGCGCCGGAGCCCTGTAATGGGGACGGCCGGTTCACTCTGCGGCAAGAGGGTATCGGATGCAGGGGAATCCTCGGATGGGTGGATCATGCGGACGACGATGCTCTTTATGTTCTGGTTTTTTAGGAAGGCCGGTGCGTCCCGACAGTGCGTACTGTAACAGGTTGAGACGCAATTAGCCATTCATTTTCAGAGCAGATGGCGAGGGTAAGGACTGAGTAATGAGTGCTGAGTTATCAGATGCCAACGTATCATTGTTTGCCACCCCTGACGCCTTACCCCTCACGTCCGGATGCTACCAGTCATCAGCTATCAGTTCTTGTCCTCAGGGCGCCACGCTCATTCAAGCGATGTCGCGATGGGCTAACCCTAATATGAATAATGCGGGGAGGGGGTCTTGTATGGGTTGACAGGGGACGGTAAGATTTCATATACATACTTGGTCGAAAGCCAGCCTCGCCGGCACGTCGTCGATCATGTATGCGACAGCAGTTGCCGTTCCCATATTATTCTCTTATGGGCCGGTGAATGAATACAGGGATATGCGGGTTAGCTTTTAAAAGGGCGGTAGATTAATCACAAGGAGGCAGTCCAATGAAGAGTGCATTGTCCATCGTGTTGGGCGTGGCAGCCGTCGCGGTCGTCGCGGCGCCTCTCACTTCGTTCGCAGGCGGAACGATTTCCGGCAAGGTCACCTTTGCCGGGAAATCCGAGCAGAAGGAGTTTCTCTTCTCGAAGTTCCCCAACCCCAAGTTTTGCCCTCAGAATCCGAACAAGAGCTTGGCCGACGGGGACAAGCGGTTCTTGAAGAGCATCGAAGTCGGTAAGGATGGCGGGTTGAAGAATGCGGTCGTTGCGGTTGTGGATATCGAGGACCAGGCGTTCATGGGCGGCTATCAGGGCACCGAAGTGACCGCGGCGTTCTGCGAGTTCCTGCCGTTTGCCGGCGTGGTGGTGAACAACAAGTCGTTCAAGGTTGAAAATACCGACGCCGACCCGGACGACCCCAAGTCGGTTCAGGGTGTGCTGCATAATCCGCATAGCTTTGTCGTCAAGGGCACCAGCTCAGCCACCGGTTTCAATATCGGTCTCGCCAAGAAGGGCGATAAGCTCGACAAGCCAGTGGTATTTCGTGGCGGTGCAGAGAAGGATGGCTATTACCGTTTACAGTGCGACCAGCATGAGTTCATGCAGTCCTTCTTTCTCCCGGTGTCGAATCCGCACTTCGCCGTGGTGAAGGAGGATGGTTCGTTTGAGATCAAGGACGTGCCGGCCGGCAAGCACAAAGTGGTGGCCTGGCATCCATTTGCCGCCAAGGGCAAGAAGGTCGAGTTCGAGGTCGATGTGACGGACGGCGGAACCGCCAACCTGAAGGCCGAGATCAAGTAAGCAAGCATTTAGTTTGAGCGGCACAAGCCGCAGAGAAGGGCTCAGCGGGGAAACCCGCTGAGCCCTTTGTGTTTGTGCTGTGCACTGCTGATCTCTTTATTTCTTCGCAGTTCAATAGCGGCTGCAAATTCTGGTCACCCCGCAATAACCCCATCTCGACCCGCTTCACAATCAGTGGCTCCGACTCAGCCCTCAGTCCTGCTACACCGTGTCACGGGTCTGTCGACGGCGCCTCTATCCGGTGACGTTTGCGGTGAGCGACAGCGAATTCCCTGCCTTGCCTTTCCGTTTCCGATCTAGGTAAGATCCTGCGTTTCAAAGCGATGCGCCTGAGGGCCTGGGGGGATTGGTGTGTCACGAGAATTCTCACTCGCAGAGATCTTCCAGCTAGGCTATTACTGGGAAACCAAGATCCTCTTGACGGCGGTCAAGCTGGATGTGTTTTCCGCGCTGGATGGCAAGCCGAAAACCGCGAAGGAGGTCGCGGGGCGCATCGGGGCCCATGAGCCGACCCTGACCCTCTTATTGAATGCGCTTGTGGCGTTAGGGTTGCTGACCAAAGCAGGGGATTCGTATGGGAATTCCCCGGCGGCGGAGAAGCACCTTGTCCGCCAGTCCTCTCAGTACATCGGGCACTTACTCGTGCTGCACGATGCGGAATGGAATAACTGGGGGATGCTGGAGGAGACGATCAGAACCGGGCACCGGCCGGTCGACCGGCATGTCTTTGAAACCGATCCTGAATTGGGAAGCAACGTCTTGGCGGTGTTGCATCGCATCGGTCAGCACAGCGGACCCGATTTGGCCAAACGGCTGAAGCTGTCCGGGCGTGAACATCTGCTGGATTTAGGCGGTGGCGCAGGGACAAATGCGATCGCATTCTGCCAGGTCTATCCCGAAGTGACTGCCACGGTTTTCGATCTTCCTGCGACGCTTCGGTTGACGGAAACAACTGTGAAAGAGGCGGGGCTGGAATCGCGGATCGCGCTGCTCCCCGGTGATTTCAACCGGGATGCCCTGGGTGGTCCCTATGATGTGGCGCTCATGTCCGACATCTTGCATTATCAAACCTTCGAGTCGAATGCCGCCTTGGTTGGAAAGGTATTCACTCACCTGGCGCCGGGTGGCCGGCTGGTCATCAAGGATCGGTTTTTGGACGAGGCGGGTACAGGCCCGGCTTGGACAACGGCCTTTGCTATGCATATCTTGGTTAATACGCAGCAAGGCAGCTGTTATCGAACCAGTGAGGCGATGAGCTGGATGACCAAGGCCGGGTTTACCTCCGTCACGGAACTGGAGAAAACGGCCGTGGTGCAGGGTATGAAACAGTAAGGGGTGAGGGGTAAGGCGTGAGCGGGCGGGAGTCGGAAGAATGATGGATTGGTTACGGGAACCTGGATTTTTCGGGACGCATGCCACGGTGGGGGCTGACCTGAGCCAGTTTATGGCGACGCTCTTTACCGGCCTGTTTGTTCTGGGATGGTTTCAGGCCCGGAAACGCCGCGCCGATGCCCACCATTGGTTGATGCTGGGCGGTATGATCTCCATGCTCAGCTTTTTCATCGCCTATTATCTCTTCCGGCAACTCGGTGTGCTGGCGTTCGAGGGCAAGGAAGGGTTCGGCGGATCGCAGACGCTGTACGACTATGTGTTCATCCCTGTACTGACGCTGCATATCATTCTGGTCATGATCGGATTGGTCATGGCCGTGTACATGATCGTGCTGGGTTTTCGCTCCCAACAGTTCGTGGACGGCATGCGATCACTTCGAGAGTCGATGTTGCAAACGACCTGGAAGAAGGTGGGGCTGATCTTGGGCGGGATCACGGTCGTGGTGCTCGGTTTGTTTGGGTCGCGCGTCGCGACCGCCGGATTTTCCATGCGAAAGCTGGAAGTCTATGTGATCTTTTTGGCCATTGTGGCCTTTGTTTTTGGAATTGAAATGGCGATCCAGCGGATTTGGCCGAACGGCGGGCAACGCCATCGCGCGCTCGGCCGTTTCACCATGGTCATCTACTGTGTGCTATTCGTCACCGGCAGCTTCACTTATACGATGTTGTATATCCTGTATCCGGGCAAGATCGGTTAGGACGATGCGCATTCGTTCCGAAACGCCTCACGCCTCACGCCTCACGTTTCACGGTGCTCCAGCATGCTGACCTGCGGCTGTGGGCGCTGGATGCATACGGCGGGGATCGAAGAGCGGGCCTACGACGACGGGGCGTTGCAATGGTTTATCCGATCCGAATGTCGCGGGTGCGGATTACACGTGGGGATCGATGTCCCGGCGGGGCAGATGCATGGGCTGGTTGACCGGCTCATGTGGACGGACGAGGCCCTGCACCGTGTCGAGCGGATGCCGCCCTATCTGGCTCCTCTCTATCGTGAGGATGTGGAAAGCGTGGCTCGTGTCCGTGGCGAACGGGTGATCACGTATGAGACATTGTTGCGGCCGTCTACCGGGGAACGGATCGAATGGGAGCCTGAAGCGGAACGGCGGTTGGAGAACGTGCCGGCTCCGGTCCGCGCCATGGCGCGGGTCGAATTGGAGCGTACGGCGGCGGATCGCGGAACGTTTCGCATCACTGTGGCGTTGATGGAAGAAATCAAAGCCAAGTACTTTGGAATGGCGTCTCAGAAGACGTGAGACGTAAGGCGTCAGGCGTAAAGGGAAGAAGGCAGAGCATCATGGTGATCGCCTCACGCCTCACGTTTCACGCCTAACGAGTTCACTATGCTGCATCGGATGGCGCTACGAGTATTGCCGAGTTTGAGCCTGGCGGTGACGGAGGACTCTGTCCGCAAGCGGAAGCGGATCGTGATGTTCGTGCCCGGGTTCGTCGCGTTCGGCATCTATCGGTTGGCCAAGCATGTTGTGCCGCTCGATGATGTGTTTGTGCTGCTCATGGTGAGCAGTCTGGTGGCGGTGGTGACGGCGTTGCTTGCCTATCGCGTTGGACGAGCGGTTTCGTGGTCGGCGATGGTGCGTGAGGATGGGAGTCGGCTGCTTGGCTGGGTGGCCGGATGGATCGGTGCAGTCTACGGTATTCAGTTGTCACTATTGGTCTTGGCGATTTTGTGGATGGCGGGTTACAGCTATCTCCAGCACCCCGACGGTCCGGCTATGATGGCGATCATCATTTCCTGCACATCGGTGGCGCGCGATGCGTTTGAGATCGGTCATGTGCGAAAGATTGGGTTGATGGGAAAGCCGATGCCGACGTTTCCGGACGGCGCCGCCTTGCGTCAGATGGTGGGAAGTCATGCCACACAAGTTGCCCCTTGGGTTGTCGCCGGATTGGCGATCGGCGCAGCGGCGGCTTCGTTCGGGCAGGCCGTGGGAGGACAGCAAGCGGCATTCGTCGAATTGTCCGCCGTGACAATCCTGGGCGGTGCGATCACGCTCTGCGCGTACTTCGGCGGGTTGAAGCCTCAGGCGTCATGGATGGCGGGATTGGCCGAGACCAAGACTGCCGAGTTGCTGAAGTATTGGTGGTGGCCGGGATTGGCCTTTGCGGCTACGTACTATCTGGTTGCGGTCGGCGTGGCCGTATTTGTGATGAAGCAGCCGGAGTTCCCGATGGCCGTTGCGGCGATCGGCGGCGCGCTTGTCACCGGATTGATGGCGCTCTATGGCTATTATTTGGGGTATCGTCGAAATGTGGAAGAGCAAGAGGGGCGGAGCCTGAGTCCGGCGCTGCTGCGTTGTCCGTTTGTCATGGGCATTCTTGGAAAGTCGGCAACGATGGGCGCGTCGATGGCACCTTCTGCTCCGGCTCCGGGATCGAAAGCGTAAGATGAATATTCTCCGTTCAAATAAGAAGCTGACGTCCCTTGCGCTCGCCGTTACGGTGGTTGCCTTGTTTGGGCTGTTCAGTCCGGTGCTGGATCTTCCTGCCAGTGCCGAGGAATCGACGGATCTTTACTTCCAGACACCCGGGACGCCACAGGGTCCGGCGGCTCCGGCGCCTCACGAGACGACCTATCCGCGGATCGGTTCTTCCGACAGCCGGTTGCTTGTGTGGTTTGTGACGCAATTGCACACCTATTTCGGCGGCTTCGTGCTGGCGCTGCCGCTATTTTGCGCTTTGCTGGAATTTCTTGGATTGATCACGAAGAAGCCGGCCTGGGCGCTTCGCTATGACGGCCTGGCGCGTGATTTGGCGAAGGTGGCGCTCCTGGCTTTGTCGGTCACGGCGTTCATCGGCAGTCTGATGTTGACGATATTCATTACGCTCTATCCCAGTTTTATGAAATACATGGGCGGCACATTCAAGTCGTTCATGCCGGTCTACGCCGCCGTGTTTGTCGGAGAGTCGCTGCTGCTGATCGTCTATTACTACAGTTGGAACCGGATGGCCGATCGGGGCAGAAAGTGGATTCATGCGGCGATCGGGATTCTAACGAACATCGTGGGCACTGCCTTGCTGCTGCTGGCGAACTCCTGGTCCGCCTTCATGATGGCGCCGGCCGGTGTGGATGCCCAGGGGCGGTTTTTGGGCAACGTCTGGCACCTGTTGCATTCGGCGTTCTGGAATCCACTGAATGTCCACCGGTTTCTCGCCGACATCATGTCCGGGGGAGCCGTCGTTTTGGCCTATGCCTGCTACCGGTTTTTCACCGCCAAGACGAACGAGGAGCGAGCCTATTTCGACTGGGTTGGGTATGTCTTCTTGTTTGTGACGGTGTGCGCGCTGCTGCCGATGCCGATCGCCGGCTACTGGTTGATGCGGTCAGTCTTCGTGTTCCGTCAAACGATGGGCGTCACGATGATGGGAGGGCTGCTGACCTGGCTGTTCGTCATTCAGGCGATGCTCATCGGAGTTCTGTTCCTTGGCATCAACTATTATATGTGGCAGGGGATGGCGCGGTTGAAGGGCGCGGAACGCTATCAGCCGTATTATCAATTCGTGCTCGGCGGCCTGACGCTGGCGCTGTTTATCTGGCTGACGCCGCATACGCTCATGATGTCGGGGAGCGAAGTCAAAGCGATGGGGGGTGAGCAGCATCCGGTGGTCGGAAACTACGGTGTCATGTCGGC
Organism: Nitrospira sp.; assembly: GCA_022843785.1. Taxonomy (GTDB): domain Bacteria; phylum Nitrospirota; class Nitrospiria; order Nitrospirales; family Nitrospiraceae; genus Nitrospira_D. The sequence continues at coordinate 86,274 of JALHMZ010000015.1, read as the reverse complement.
CAAGAACGGCGCGATCAACGTCATTCTTCTCTTCACCGCCCTCAGCTTTTTATACTATCGGCGGGCGAGCCGGACCATGACGGTGTCCTGGGTCAGGACCGGCAACATCGCCATCGCGGTGCTCTTCGCTATCGGTATGCTCAACGTCATCGGGCTGTCGGTGTATGGCTACTATCTGCCGGCAAAGATCCGTGTGGGGCTGTCGGCGCCGCAGGCCTTTACGACGTTTACGGTCATCGTGGTCAGCCTGATCATCAACCGCATCATGCTCACGCGGGCGGTCGTGCATGGGCCGGTTCAGTGGGGAAAGATTCCGTTCCGCGGCATGGTGGTGCTGTTCGGGTTGTCGGCGGCCTTTACGTGGGTGATGGGATTGATGGGCTTTATTCGATCATCGGGCCGGTTGTCCTGGCATGTCAGCGAACTGATGGCCGATGTGTCGCCATGGGCCTTTACGCCCGACCTGGCCTTTGCCGCCAAAATGGTCACGTTGAATATGGTGGTGTTCTGGGGGGCGGTGCTGGTCTTGTTTTGGATGTGCCAGCGCGGGCAACAGTCGGTCATGGGCGAGGAGTTCCATGATGCGGAGGCGCCGATCCTGTCGCCGGTCCCGTCACAAGAAACGTAACGAAAGGGTGTGGAAGGATATGAAAAGGGCGCTGCTGAGTGCTGCAGTTGTGGTTGGCAGTCTGGTGTCCGGGTTCGTGTGGCCCGGTTTCGGTTGTGCGGAGGGACCGGCGCTCATCCTGGAGGAATTCAAGGCGAAAGAAGCCGACGGATTCCCCACTGCGTGGGAACATGAGAATCAGCGGAGCCAGTCCAAAGGCCGCGATGCGTATAAGGTGCAGTCTGAAAACGGCGGGAATTTCTTATCTGCGAAAGACGCAGGGCAGCGGATCAAGAAGAAAAAAATCGACTGGGATCCCAAGGCCTATCCCGTACTGACGTGGCGGTGGCGTTTGGTGAAAGCTCCGACCGGCACGGAACCACTGGCCGCGATCTATGCGTCGCTCGATACCGATCTGTTGTTCATCCCGGTCTTCACGAAATATGTATGGAGCGCTACGAAGCCCGAAGGCACGCTGACCGAAGGCGGTATGTTCAGCGGGTCCGAGATCGTCGTCCAAAGTGGAACGAACGCGCTGGGACAGTGGTTTGAAGAGCGGATCAACGTCTATGAAGACTTCAAGCGGATCCATCGGCATGAGCCGGCGGCAAAAGCCTGGGGGATCTCGATTATCGCCAGTCCCGGAGTTGAGATCGATTTTGGTCCGATGACGGCGCTGCCGGCGAAGTAAGGACAGTGCCACAATACGTGCGCGTACGCCTCCATCGCGCGCATATGTACAATGGGTGTCGCGCAGGGTGCAGGTTGATAGTATGCCGATCTGGAAAGTGTTGGACATAGCCCTGGGCATGGTGGTGATGGGCACCGTTGGGACTCTCATCGGTGTTACCATGGGTGGGGGATTGTTTCCGGTGGCTGTTGGGGTCGGGCTTGTGTTGGGTTGCGTCATCGGATATTTGGGCGGCCGCCGCTTTCTGGTCAGTATCATGATTGGAACCGTATTGGGCGGGGTGTTGGCTTGGTTGCTGGCTGGGATCGACCGGATTTGGGTTGGGGCGGGAGCGGGTGCGGCGATGGGCGGCTTCCTTGGCGTCCAGATTTCAATGCTTCTCGATATGCGCGCAGCCAGAAAGGCTCCGCCGGAGGAAGCTGAGCCGTCTGGGTCTCAACCGTGAACGGGAAGAGGGGATTGCGTGGAAAATAAGGGTGTGTTGTACGGGTCCATTATTTTCGTGTTCGCGTCATTTTTTCTCATGGTCGGCCTGCTGGCCTATGAGTCCTATAAGGCCAATCAGATGAAACAACTGGCCGCATCCATCAAGTCCGAGGATCGACAGACGGTGAGCAGCGGGACGTCCCAGGACTATTCGATGTACAAAACGAAAATGGGAGATGAGGGGCGTGAGATGGTCCAGATTCCTGAAGGGCCCTTTACGATGGGGAGCGTAGATGCCGATCCGGATGAAGCGCCGGAGCATCAAGTTTTCTTGAAAGGATTCTTTATAGACCGGAAAGAAGTGACGCAGGCGGAATACGCGCGGTTCGCCAAGATGACCAAGCGTCAGATGCCGAGAATCGAAGTGTTCGAAGACGATCAGTCAAAGCTGCTCCAGCAGGAGTTTGCCGCGATGAGTGTGTCCTGGGATGATGCGATAGCCTATTGTAAGTGGGCCGGCAAGCGCCTTCCGACTGAGGCAGAGTGGGAAAAGGCAGGACGCGGTGAAGGCAAGCGGAAATATCCCTGGGGAGAGAAGTTCGCCGTCAATGCGGCGAATGTGGACGGTAGTGAAGACGGCTACAAGTACCTCGCGCCACCCGGATCGTTCGAGGCGGGACGGAGTCCCTATGGGCTGTTTGATATGACCGGCAACGTCGCGGAGTGGGTCGCGGACTCGTACGATGAGCACTATTATAAAAAATCGTCGTATCGTGATCCCAAAGGGCCGGAGAATGCGGATCTGAAAGTTGTGCGGGGAGGGTCATGGCGGGAGACGGAACAGAATGCGAGGCTCTCCAAACGATTTGCCGCGAAGCATTGGCGGACGGATATTACGATCGGTTTTCGTTGCGCGGGCGATCCTGATCTACCGGGTGGCGCCCCTGCCTCCTAGCAGGATGCTGAAAGAATCCGCCAGCGGCGTTCTCGCATCGCCCAGAGGCTTAACGTACCGAAGCGTATGCCTCGCCTCTTCGCTCGCTACGGTCTGGCCGGACGGCCTTTTTGAGCATCCTGATGCGATTGAATCTGTAGTGGCATCTGTAAGACGTCAACAATGCTGTATAAGTAAGCCAAGCTTCCCTGGTGGTTGCTAGGTCCATATGCTCGAATCAAAATTCAAAATAGTCTTCCTGTTCGTTGTGTTGGCCTGCGCAGCCCTCCCTATCGCGGGCATCATGAAAGGCACGACTCTTACACCATTCGAAAAGCCATCCGGTGAATCGACGAATGTGGTTGAGTGGGAGCCGGACAGCGCGACGAACGAAGAGCCGGTTCCGGAGGACATGGTGACGATCCCGGCCGGGCCTTTCGTTCGTGGAACTGAGAGCGGCGGGTTTGATGAACAGCCGCCACGGACTATTTACTTGGATAGTTTTTCGATCGATCGGTATGAAGTGACTAATCATTACTATCAGCAGTTCGTCGCTGCTACCGGCCACCGGAAGCCCGGGTTGCCCGCGCGCTATGTGAAGAGCATCGGCAGGATGAAGGGAACCAATCAGCCGATCGTCTATGTATCATGGGACGATGCGACGGAATATTGCCGATGGAAGGGGAAGCGGCTTCCGACGGAGTCGGAATGGGAAAAGGCGATGCGTGGCAGCGACGGGAGACTCTGGCCCTGGGGGGATAAGGAGCAGGCCAACGGCGCCAACTGGGCCCGAGTGAATGACGGGCATGAAGTGTCCGCATCGGTGGGAAGTTTCCACACCGACAAGAGTCCCTACGGGGTAATGGATGGGGCCGGCAATGTCTTGGAGTGGGTGGGCGATTGGTATCAGGAAGTCTATTACAAGGAATCGCCGGAGAAGAATCCTCCGAGCCCTGAGCATGGGACGTATCGGGTGTTGCGAGGCGGAAGTTTTACGACGACCGGAGCCGATATTCGTATTACCAGCCGCAGCAAAATGATGCCGGATTTTCGCGATGAAACGATCGGATTTCGCTGCGCGGTCTCAAAAAACTCGGAAGAAGAGAAGCAGGAGAAGCCGTCCGGCGCTACAGAAAATCAAAATAGTAGAGAATTAAAAACACGGCCAAGATGATGTTGACAACCATACCAGCCAAAACTATAATGTCGAACGCTTTTGAGTTTTGTGCCATGATTTTTCTTCCGTGATCACGCTCACAATCGAGTCGCGAGGAAGTTGAATAACATAGGGTTCCCTGGCTGTCAAGAAACGCGGAATCTCAATAGCTATCCATCAAATCGATCAGCAATAAGGAGTTAGCGATGGCATCGGCAGCACCTCAAGATAGTGAGATCAAGGTCAAAATCGGCAAGATGATTTTCTACATCACCTGTGCATTTGGGCTGTGGTTTTTCTATTGGTTTGCCGGAATTCAGTGTCCCTGTTGATGGCCGCTGATTACGCGATCCGCAGGTTATGCGTTTAGGAAAGTGACGAGTTCAGAAGGACGAAAAAGAGGAGAAGAGGATATGAGTGCGCTGAATAATCCGGTCATCGCGGTAATCGTCTCTCTCATCCTTGCGGTGGGGTACTTCGCGATGGTCGATCATTATCTGATGGATATGCAGGGCTTGGATTTCTGGTATCTCTTCCGCCAGTAATAGAAGGATGCCGGTACCGACCTGAGTCGATTGACATACGGACATCTCATGGATTTATTCGCATTGCATCAAGGAGGTATTTCATGGGTCTCGTAACCCGGAAGAGCCTGTTCGCCATCATGGGGTTGTGTGCGATGGTGGGCCTCCTTCTGCTCCCGATCGTTATGGCGTTGCCGTCACTGGCTATCGGTGAAGAGGCGCCGGCCGCTAACGCGGAAAAGAAGGAAGGCGATAAAGTCGAGAAGGGGCGCGACGTCTATTATAAGACCGAGGGTATCGTCATGGGTGCCCCGGCTCCGAAGACGGTCGACGGCCCCAGGGATTATCCCCGGTACAACTTCGAAAGCCGGGTCCTGCTCTGGTTTGCCAATCAGCAGCATCTCTATTACGGCAGCTTCGTGCTGGCCGTGCCGATTTTCTGCATGATCATCGAGTTTATGGGGGTGGTGACGAAAGATAAGGCATTGGCCAAGCGGTATGATCAGTTGGCATATGACTTCATTAAGATCAGCCTGACGGCCTATTCCTTGACCGCCGTTCTCGGCGGTATTTTGATCTTTACCTTCTTGACGCTCTATCCGGCATTCTTCGGGTATCTATCCGGCATCTTCCGCCCGGTCATGCATATTTATGCACTGATGTTTGTGGCGGAGAGTGGAACCCTCTACATCTACTACTATGGTTGGGACAAGATGAAGGAAGGGTTCTTGAAGTGGATTCACCTGAGCATGTCGGTGGTCCTCAATATCATCGGGACCTTGCTCATGTTCCTGGCGAATTCGTGGATCGGCTTCATGATGTCACCGGCGGGTGTCGATGAGCAGGGCCGATTCCTCGGAAATATCTGGCACGTGATCCACACCGCCTTGTGGAATCCGCTCAACTTGCACCGCATTCTTGGCAACATGGCCTTCGGCGGAGGCGTCGTGGCTGCGTATGCCGCCTATAAGTTTCTGGCATCGAAGACGGACGAGGATCGTGCGCATTACGATTGGATGGGCTATATCGCCATGGCGCTTGGCGTGGCGTTCTTGATCCCGTTGCCGTTCGCAGGCTATTGGCTGATGCGCGAGGTTTATGCCTACCGTCAGCAAATGGGCATCACCCTCATGGGCGGGTTGCTTGCCTGGCTGTTCATTATTCAGGCGACCATGATCGGCATCCTCTTCCTTAGCACCAACTATTACCTGTGGCAGGCCATGGGCCGGATGCGTGGAGCTGAAAAATACCAACGATACATTAAGTATCTGGTGTTCCTGCTTGCGTGCGGCTACATGGTGTTTATCACGCCGCACACGATGGTGATGACGCCGGCCGAATTGAAGGCCATGGGAGGCCAGCAGCATCCTGTGCTGGGTAACTATGGTGTTATGTCGGCCAAGAATGGCGGCATTAACGTCATTATTACGACGACGGTCTTGAGCTTCGTCTGGTATATGCGGGGCAACAAGGTTTCAACCGTATCGTGGGCGAAGTTCGGCAATATCTTTATGGGCGTCTTCTTTGCGTGCGCCTATTTCAATATTATCGGGCTAGCCGTGTACGGGTATTACATTCCGGCGAACGTCCGCGTGGGGCTTTCTGTTCCCCAGGTGGCGACCACCCTCTCCTGCCTCTTCTTTATGTTTGCCCTTAATGGTGTGATGATGAAGGGGGCAAAGCAAATGGGGCCGATCGAGTGGGGGAAGATTTCCGCCCGTTCGCAATATGCGCTCATCATGTTGGCGACTGCCTTTACTTGGATGATGGGATTGATGGGGTACATTCGCTCATCCGTCCGTCTCTTCTGGCACGTCAATGAGATTATGCGCGATAACTCACCCTGGGCCTATACTCATACGGTGGGATTTGCGGCAAATATGATTTCTTTCAACGTATTGTTCTTTTGGGTCAGTATTCTCTTCGTGTTCTGGCTCGGTAGTTTGGCGGCCAAGAAGGCCCCGGTTGAAGCAAAGGCAGGGGTGCCTGGTGCGGTACCGCAACCGGCAGCAAGCCACTAGCCAGATAGATATTTATAGATATTCGGCAGGCATGAGTCGGCGGGGAGCTCTTATCCTTCCCGCGTGAGCCGGAGGAGGTCAATACCTTGGGTAATCTGATTAGCGAAGCCCTCTCGATGGGTTGGATGGCGATAGTCATCCTTGCAGGTTTGCTCGTCTACTTTCAGGTGTCCATCGCCGAGCCTGCAGCAAAAAAACGAGCGGTGTTCAAGACTTTTATCGGGATTGTCGCCACGTTTCTGTTGTTCATGGCGATCGCCAATTATAAGAACAATTTCTACGGTGAAAACCGGATGCTGCCTGCATCCCTTGCATTGATTACCGTCACAAGTTTTGTGATGGCGATGTACTTCACCAATCTTGGCGCATTGCTGAAAATCGGCGGATTTATGTTCTTTGTGGCGGCGTTCCTCTCGGGCTATGGCAACTGGCTACCGCAAGTCGAAGGGGGATTCCCGCCGAAAGAAGAAAAGATCACCTGGGACTCGATGACTCCCCAGCAGCTGGCCGATAAGGGCGAAGAGATTATCTTCGGCGGTATCGGAAAGAGCAGCGTGCAGGGAGAGATCGGCAAGGGGCAATGCCCGCTCTGTCACGGTTTTCAAAAAGGATTCTTGAGCGAACGGGCCCCGAATCTTTATGGACTACCTGAGCGCGCGGAGAAGGAACGGCTGGCGGATCCTCGCTATAGCATGAATGCGCCGGCAAAGCGCGACACAGTGGAGAAGGAGTCTTGCCCCGGGTGTGGAACGGCGACGACCGGACAGGAGTATATCGCTGAATCGCATTCCTGCCCGAATTGTTATGTCGTGGCTGGTTTCGGGCTGAAGGGATCGAATGATCGCGAAAGCCAAATGCCGAAAATTCATAAGCCACCGATATCCTTGAGTCTTCCAGAGTTGGCCGCAGTGGATACCTGGATGTATCTCCGTGAAGGCAAGGAGCCGCCTTCTTACGAAGATATGATCAAGTCCTATGAGAAGTTTATTCCAGAATCCGATCGGCCCAAGCAGCAAGAAGATAAGCCGGCAGGTGCTGCAAGTTCGTTGTTGGCAGACGGGTCTGAGCCGGTTGACCAAATTTTCGCCAAGGGACAGTGTGTTTCATGCCATGTGATTCCTGGTATTCCTGGAGCGGTCGGCACGATCGGTCCTAAGCTGGAGGAGGGCACAAATGCCCCACTCCGCATAAAGGATCCAGCCTACAAGGGGACGGCCAAGTCTACGACCGAATATATTATGGAGTCGATCGTCGAGCCGAGCGCGTACGTCGTGAAGCCGTTCCCGGATAACACGATGCCTAAGGTGTTCGGGCAGAAATTGAGCGCAGGCGCGTTGAAGAAGATTGTGGATTATCTATCGCAAGTGAAAGTGGGCGCGCCGCCACCAAAGATTTCATAGTATTGATTTATGTATCGCTGTTGCGGAGGGAAAGGGAGTAGGCGATGAAAGCTTTGATGTCACTCGGTGCTCTGGTCGGAGCCATGGGGCTCCTTCTGCTCGCAGGTATGATTTTCGACGTCGTTCCGTCAAATACGGTGCGATTAGTCGAAGGCTACATGCCGATGCAAATGTTGATCGAAGTAGCCTGTTATGTCGCGGGTTTCACGGGATTGAGTTTCATGCTGAGCGCCATGGGCATGCCGATGCCAAGGTTTTGGCAGGGGATCGGATTCTGGCTGTTTTTCATGCTCTATTTGAAGTTCAGAGTCTATCCGCCGATCCCGTTCAGCGTCCGTGCAATGTATGGGACGGTGTCGATGGTCGCCGTGTTTATGTGGATTTCTGCCAGTGAGGAGGATTGGAAGAAGTTCAAGCAACCGATCATGAACGTGTTGGATGCGCAGACGGGCATGAACAAGATGATGCGGTATCTCTATCTTGTCTTGATTCCCATCCTGGTCGGGGGATTTTCTTACAACGCCATGGTCCCGAAGTCCGAGGAACCCGTTGAGCTCCGGACTGTCCATCCCGCTCCTCCGGCCAGCACCAAGGTTCATGGAAAGACGTACGTTTTGCAGACATCCCAAAGTCCCTATCGTGTGAACCCGGAAGGGAAGTACGACCAAGAGTATAGTAACGCCAATATTGTGGAACAGGGAATGGGGCGGTTGATGAAGCCGAATGCCAATCCTTGGGACGACAAGAATCAAGGCTATCTGAAATATGTCAGGGAAGGCGGAGAAATATTTTTCCAAAACTGCCATTTCTGCCACGGAGATAATCTAAATGGACGCGGCCTGCACGCCTTCGCGTTCAACCCGATTCCGGCAAACTTTACTGACCCGGGTACAATTGCCCAGCTGCAGGAGACCTTCATTTTCTGGCGTGTCTCCAAGGGCGGTATCGGCTTGCCGAACGAAGGGTTCCCTTGGGCTTCGGTCATGCCACCGTGGGAACAGCACTTGACAGTGGACGAAATCTGGAAAGTCATTTTGTTTGAATATTGGCATACGGGCTACTATCCCCGTACCTGGGATTAATCAGTTGCGGAATCTACTGCTAACCTGGATGGACGACATGAGGATCAATATGATGAACAGCGTCACTCGGAAGGCCGGCTTCGGTGCCGTCACTGCCTTCGGAGTTATCCTGATTGCCACTAATGCCGGAACAGTCTTTGCTCAAGGCGGTCTTCCTGAAGGGTTTAAGAAAGGGGAGCTGGCTGCTGAGCCTTCCGCTGAAATGATCGAGGCGGGGAAGCGGGTCTATTTTACCAAGTGTGTATGGTGCCACGGTGTCGATGGAGCAGGTGATGGCCCGGGAGCCGATCGTCTCTGGCCGCGCCCGCGGAATTTCAATCAAGGGACATTCAAGATTCGCCACACGGCCAGCGGCGAGTTGCCGTTGTTTGATGCAAAAAAGCCGGTTGCCGGTCAGAACGATCTCTTCGAGACTGTGACGCACGGATTGCCCGGTTCCGCCATGCCGCCATGGGAGGGCATCCTGTCCGAAGAGCAGCGGCTTCAAGTCTTGTCTTTCGTCACCACGCAACTGGTGAAGGATCGTAAATTTACGGACAAGCAGTCTGAATCTCAGACGATTCTCAACCTCGCAGAACTCAAGCCGAAGGCTGCGAGCGAGGAGAGCAAGAAGCGCGGTTCGGAATTGATCGTCGAGAAGAAATGCGTTGAGTGTCACGGGATGGAAGGCCGTGGTGACGGGAATGCCTTCAATCTCAAGGATGACTGGGGATTTTCGATCCAGCCCGCCAACTGGCATAAGTGCTGGAACTTCCGTGGAAGCCGTCAGGACCCCTATAATGTCTCCAATATTTTCCGGACCTTCTCCACGGGCGTTAATGGCACTCCGATGCCGTCGTTCGCCGACAATACTTCGGTGGATGAACGATGGGACATTGCCAATTTCGTGAATTCTCTCTGTGAAAGAGATGCGGAAGGCAAGCCTCTTCCGATCGATCCATTGTCCGATAAGCCGAAAATCAATTTCGTCATTCCCTCCGATCCTGTTGAGGGAGAGATCCCTGCCGACATCGAACATGAAGCCTGGCAGAAGGCTCCTAAGCGGTACGTCGCGATGGGTGGACAAATCACCCACAAGCCCAGAAACTTCGTCAATCGGATCGACGATATTTGGGTTCGTTCACTCTATAACGATAAGCACATCGTGTATCTTGTCGAGTGGGATGACAGAACGAAGAGTGTTGCGGAGGCAAAGCTTCCGTGGGCTCCAACGCAGGTGAACATCGATATCAAGGAACAGGAGCCGAAGACCGGGGAAGAAGGATCTATCGCATCCAATCAGAATAAGTACGCGGTGTATAACGATGCCATCGCCATCGAAACGGCGGTGAAATGGAAAGAGCTGCCTTCTCCGATCAAGCCGCGCTACCTGTTCGGCACCAACGAGCAGTTCCCCGTCGATATCGTGAAGTGGGAAGCCGATGGCTCAGTCCGGGCGTTCCTGGGAACCGGATGGGATAAAGACTTTGTTGAGCGTGATACCTATGAGGAGAATCTCAAAGTCCTCAAGGGCGAATGGAAGAACGGCCGCTGGTACGTAATGATTCAGCGTCCGGTTGGTAATAAGAAGGATCAGGACTACGATGAAGATACCTTCTTCGAAGTCGGCCAATATATCCCGACCGTTTTCTTTGCATGGGACGGTCATAACGGCGATGCAGGACGGAAGATGGCCGTGTCGGCCTTCTATTACACGTTCATGAATCCTCCGATTCCACAAGAGACGTACATCTATCCGGTCGTGATTGCGTTCGGTGTTGTCCTGTTGGAAGGATGGATTTTGACCCGTCGCGCCAATAGGAAAAAGGGCAAGACGCTCTAACCTGAACGAGACGACTCGTGGAAAAGCAGAGGGAGGGGGTGGGGAAACTCACCCCCTCTTTGTTTTTGAGGGAGGCGCGTTGTCGAAGATGCCATGATCGGCGATGTAACAGGAATTCTTCTCGCCGGCGGCAAGAGCAGGCGCATGGGAGAAGACAAGCGGTTTCTCCTGCTCGGGGAGCAAACTCTGTTTGAACGGACTCTTGCCGTACTCCAATCCATTTTTCAAACGGTCTGTGTCGTGATCGCACAAGACAGCCCGCCGTTGGACGCGGAGGTTCCGGTGGTTCGTGACCTCGTAGCCGGTTGCGGCAGTCTGGGAGGGCTGTATACGGGACTCAGGCAAGCTCACACAGAGTATGTCTTTGTCGTTGCCTGTGACATGCCCTTTCTCAATCCCATATTGGTGCGCCATCTGGTTTCTCTCAAAGACAAGACAGATATTGTCATGGTTCGATTGGAACAAGGACTGCAACCGACGCATGCGCTCTACAGCCGGCGATGTCTTCCTGTGATCGAGGGGATGTTGCAGGCCCGTCAGTTGAAGATCCAATATCTCGCCGCACACCCGTCGCTTCATGCCCGGCTCGTGGCTGAAAACGAATTGCGGAAAATCGACCACGAGGGGCTGTCGTTTATCAACGTCAATACGCCGGCGGATCTGGATGCCGCGCGGATGCGGCATGCGCGCGGAACAGATCCCGCTTCGTCTGCATAAACACATGACACGTACTGTTGTGATTCTCCACCCCGGTGCTCTCGGAGATGTCGTACTGGCGGTGCCGGCGATGAGGCGTCTTCTGGCGCGGTTTCCACAGCATCGTAGTCTTCTCATTTCAAACGAACCGATTGGGCGGTTTCTGCTGGAGTGCCGGATGGTCGATGCCTGGATACCCGTGCAAGGTGCTGCCTGTACGGACCTCTTTGCCGGTGCTGTCCCTGCTTCAACTGAACTTGGGTGCTGGCTCAACGAATGTGATTGTGCCGTTGCTTGGATTAATGACGAAGGAGGGACTCTTGCGGCTGTGCTGCGATGCTGCGGGGTTCGAGAGATGATGATTCAATCACCATTTGATCCTGAACTGAAGGCCATGCATCAAGGCGATCGCTTTTTGGAAACGATCGGTGAGACGGTGGGGGACGGCTCGCTCGATGGGCAGATCCCGATTCCCTCCCATCTTATGGAGCGAGGACAGGTCCATCTTGAACGCATGGGGATTGCATTCGACCGGCCCATCGTTCTGATACATCCCGGCAGTGGAAGCCTGCGGAAATGCGTGAATCCGAAAGTCCTGGCTTTGGCGATCGAGCAATTTCAAGGTGAGGAAATGTGTCCGCTCATTCTAGAAGGGCCGGCCGACCGGGAATCCGTAGCCGGTTTATCCAACCTGGTTCCCGCTGTGCCGGTGATTGCAGGAGGGGATCTTTCACTCGTTGCGTGCCTCCTGGCGAGGTCCGTTCTCTACATCGGAAATGATTCAGGGATGACTCACTTGGCAGCGTTGCTCGCTGTTCCAACTGTTGCATTGTTCGGTCCAACGGACCCGGAACGATGGGCGCCGCGAGGTTCCCATGTGACCGTGTTGCGGGGAGCCTTCTGTTCCTGCCCAACCTGGGAAAGTGTCGCAGCCTGTTCGGGAAAGCCATGTTTTGCCATATCGACCGAGATGATCGTTGCGGCCGGTAAGAAGATCGCAAGATCGATAGACACAACCCCTCGAAATCCTTCGCTGTACGCCTTGTCTCGGCCGGAGTCGTGTGCTACAGTACCCCGTTCATTTTCTCTTTCAATGGTAACGACTTAGGAGATTTTCCGTGTCTCAAGGCGTGGTCCAAGAGATGGTCGCGACAGCCTTGCTTGGAGCCCTCGATGGGGCCAAGAAGAAGGGGCAGTTGAAGACGGAAGCCTGGCCGGCACTGACATTGGATGCGCCCAAGCGGCCTGAATGGGGTGATTTGGCATCAACGGTTGCGATGTCACTGGCTGCTTCCGAACAGAGGGCGCCGCATGATATCGCGCAGATCATCGTTGAGAATCTTCCTCGCCGGGAACAGCTCTTTGAGCGTGTGGAGATCGTCCGGCCTGGGTTTTTAAATCTCACCGTGAAACCTGCGCTGTGGCAGGAAGTACTGAGGGAAATTGAGTCGCAAGGCGCAGCGTACGGCAAGGCGGATCTTGGCCGGGGCCGCCGAGTACTTGTCGAATATGTGAGTGCGAACCCGACCGGTCCGCTGCATGTCGGGCATGGCCGTGGCGCAGCGGTCGGGCAGGCGGTGGCCCGTTTGTTGGACGCGGTGGGTTACGAGGTCGCCGGTGAGTATTACGTCAACGATGCGGGCCGGCAGATGAAACTTCTTGGCGCGTCGGTCTATGCGCGCTACCGGGAACTGTCCGGGCAACCGGTCGAATTTCCAGAAGACGGCTATCACGGCGTCTACATCACTGCCGTGGCCGAACGAATCAAGCAGCAGTTTGGCGATACGGCAAAGGACCGGGCTCCGGCTGAGATCGAAGAGCAGTGCCGCACGTTTGCTTACCGGGAAATGTTGGCGGAGATCCGTGAAGACCTCAACTCCTTCGGCATCGAGTTTCAATCCTGGTTCAGCGAAGCGTCTCTCCTCGAATCCAAGGCCGTCGAGCAGGTGTTGGATGAATTGAAGTCCCGTGGCCTCCTCTTTGAGCAGGAGGGCGCCTGGTGGTTCCGTTCCTCGGCATTCGGGGATGAAAAGGATCGTGTCGTCAAAAAACAGGACGGCGAATATACCTATCTGGCGTCGGACATTGCCTATCATCGGGACAAGCTCCGGCGGGGGTATGATCTGCTCATCGACGTCTGGGGGGCGGATCATCATGGATATATCCCCCGGATGCAAGCGGTGATGGAGGCGTACGGCTATCCGAAAGAGCGGCTGCATGTAGTGCTGGTCCAACTCGTCAAACTATTGCGGGCCGGCGTCGAAGTGAAGATGTCGAAGCGGACCGGATCATTTGTCACGATGCGGGAAGTTATCGATGAAGTCGGAGCAGATGCGGCGAAGTTCTTTTTCCTGATGCGCGATTCACGGACACATCTGGATTTCGATCTGGACCTGGCCAAGCAGCGGTCCGCCGATAATCCGGTGTATTACGTGCAGTATGCCCATGCCAGAATTTCCAGTCTCTGGCGCGTCGCGGGTACCAGGGGTATTGATTGTCCTCCGGCGGCGGACGCGGATCTTTCGATGTTGACCGACCCCGACGAATTGGGACTCATCCGAAAACTCTCTGCTTACCCGGACATTCTTCAGACGAGTGCGTCGGCGTTCGAACCGCATCGGATGACCTACTATTTGCAGCAACTGGCGGCGCTGTTGCACACGTTTTACAACAAGCACCGGATTCTGCCTCCGGCGGGCTTACAGGAAGCAGGCGAAGCAGAACCGGTCGAAGAACTGACACCCAAGAAGACCGCAGCCCGGCTTGTATTGATGCGGGGGGTTCAGCAGGTCATCCGAAACGGTTTGTCGGTGCTTGGGATTTCAGCCCCTGAGCAGATGTAGGGAAGAGCAGTGAGCAGGCGATGATGCAATTCCAGCTTCGGCAACGCGATGGGCGATCACAGGCCAGGCTTGGGCAGCTGCGGACCGCCCGTGCCGTGATCGAGACGCCGGCCTTCATGCCGGTGGGTTCCTTGGGGCCGGTGAAGGGGCTTGAGCCGGACGATCTTCACGGCCTCGGATTCCGGCTGATGCTGAACAATGCCTATCATTTGTATCTGCGGCCGGGCCATAAAATCATCGCCGACATGGGGGGGCTGCATTCGTTCACCGGCTGGTCCGGTGCGATCCTGACCGACAGCGGGGGATTTCAGATTTTCAGTTTGGCTAAGTTGTGTACGGTGACCGACGAAGGCGTCACCTTTCAATCGCATATCGACGGCTCGACCCATTTCATTACGCCGGAAACAGCCATCGAGATCGAAGAATCGCTGGGCGCCGATATCATCATGGCGTTCGATCAATGTGTGGCGCTTCCTGCGAGCCGGGAGGCGGTGCAGGATGGAGTACGCCGAACCAAGCTGTGGGCAGAGCGCTGTCAGGCGAGCCGGAGAAGATCGGATCAGGCGCTGTTCGGCATCGTTCAGGGCGGTTTGGATCACGATCTGCGCGCGCAGTCGGCGAGAGATTTGACGGCGCTGGGATTCGAGGGGTATGCAGTCGGCGGTTTGTCCGTGGGCGAAAGCAAGGCCGAGATGCACGCGATGCTGGATGCGACGGTGCCGGAATTGCCGGAGAACAAACCACGATATCTCATGGGCGTCGGGCATCCGGAGGATTTGATCGAGGGCGTGTCTCGCGGCATCGATTTATTCGACTGTGTCGTGCCGTCCCGGCATGGCCGAACCGGGTCCTTGTTTACGACAGGCGGGCGGGTGGTGATCAAACAGGCGCAATATGTTCGGGATGAACGGCCCATCGATCCAGACTGCGGATGTCCGGTCTGCGCCCGATACTCGAGAGCCTATCTGCATCATCTGTATTCGGTCAAAGAAATGTTGGCATCGAGGCTGAATACGATCCACAATCTCTGGTATTTTTCAGATTTTATGCGCCGGCTTCGGACAGCCATTGCACAAGGCGCGTTTCCTGAATTTCGAGATGCATTTTATCGCAGTCATGCGCAGGAACCGCCTGAGGCCCGGGCCTCAGGCGATCGCGAGGCTGGTACGACGCGGCGGATGCCGCAGGATATTTAACAAACTGCTGAACAACTATGTAGGTTACAGTCTTTGGACAGGAGTCAAGAGCGCGGTAAATATCGGATGCTCGCAGGATGGTCAAAAAGGCCGTCCAGCGAGGCCGCAGCGAGAGAAAAGGCGAATCGTACTCTGCACTGTACGGTGAGCCTTTGAGCGACGCGAGAACAAAGCTGGCGGACTTTTTCAACATCCTGCTAACGAAGAGGGGAACCGTTCAATGCTGATGGATTCTATTGCATGGGCTGAAGGGGCAGGCGGGGGTGGCTCAAGTTCGAGCAGCCTGCTGACGTTTGTACCGTTCATATTGATTTTCGTCATTTTCTATTTTTTGCTGATTCGGCCCCAACAGAAGAAGCAGAAAGAAGTGAAGGCGTTATTGGATGCGCTGAAAAAGGGCGACAAGATCGTCACGACGTCCGGCATCTGGGGAACGGTCGTCAATCTGGGGAAAGAGACGGTCACGCTTCAAATCGCCGACAATACCAAGATTAAGCTGCAGCGCGAGAATATCGCGAGGGTGCGTGGAGAAGACGAGGACAAAGACAAGGACAAGGATGCGTAATCCAAACGCGACAAAGGGGTTGGAAACGACATGAAGAAGGTGGCGGGGCGGTTGTGGTTATTGGCGCTGGTTCTGGCGGCATCGGTGGTGGCATTTGTGCCCACCTATCAGCCGGTATATCAGGCGTTGCCTGTGTGGGCGAAGACGGTTCTGCCGAACAAGGGGATTACCCTGGGGCTGGACTTGCAGGGCGGCATCCACATGGTCATGGAAGTCGATGAAGACCGTGCGGTGGAGATCGCGGTGGATCGCTCCACCATGTCGCTCCAGGATCTGTTGGTCGACAAAAAGATTCCTGTCGAATCGGTGAAGCGCACAGGGCCGGCGCGCATCACGATTCAATTCCAGAATGCCGATCTCAAAGCGCAGATCCAGAAACTGCTCGATGACTATCCGACCTTCATGGAAAAGGATGCAGCCGGAACTGCCGGCTCACTGGTCTGGGAGCTTCGCGACACCGAGATCGCCCGCATCAAGGATTCGACCATCAATCAGGCCTTGGAGACGATCCGGAACCGCATCGACCAGTTTGGTGTGGCGGAACCGGTCGTGCAGCGGCAGGGGTTGAAACAGATCGTTGTGCAATTGCCCGGCGTCAAGGATCCGAAGCGCGCGAAGGACTTGATCAAGGAAACCGCGCTGCTCGAATTTAAAATGCTGGATGAAGACAGCCAGGTAAGGCTGGAGTTGCCTGCCGCTATTCCCAGAGACAAAGAGGCTGAGATTATCACCCAGTTTGAGGGGAAACTGCCTGAAGGCGACCAGATCCTGTTCGAGCGATCGATCGAGAAAGAGACCGGCCGGGAATACCGCATCCCCTACGTGGTGAAGAAACGGGTGATGCTCACCGGCGACGTGCTCAGCGATGCGCGAGTCTCCATCGGGCAATTCAACGACCCCTATGTCTCGATCACGTTCGATTCCAAGGGCGGACAGGAATTTGAACGGATCACGGCCGACAATGTCAAAAAACGCATGGCGGTGGTGCTCGACAACACGATCTATTCCGCTCCGGTCATTCAAGAGCGTATTTCCGGAGGCAGGGCGCAGATTACAGGGACCTTCTCAACGCAGGAAGCCAATGATCTGGCGATCGTGCTGAGGGCCGGTGCGCTGCCGGCGCCTCTCAAGATCGTTCAAGATCTGACGGTCGGTCCGTCGCTCGGACAGGATTCGATCGACAAGGGCGTCAAGGCGACACTTATGGCGGGGGCCATGGTCGTGCTGTTCATGGCGGTGTACTACCGCTTGTCCGGTGTGATCGCCAACTTTGCGTTGATGCTCAATCTCGTGTGTCTGATGGGCGCGCTATCCGCGTTGACCGCAACACTGACATTGCCGGGCATCGCCGGGATTGTGCTCACGATCGGGATGGGCGTCGACTCGAATGTGCTGATTTTTGAGCGCATCCGCGAAGAGCTGCGAAGCGGGAAGGCCGTGCGATCGGCGATCGACGCCGGGTATGACAAGGCCCTGCTCACGATCATCGATTCGCACGTGACGACGCTGATCACCGGGGTTGCCCTCTTCTTGTTTGGAACAGGACCGATCAAAGGGTTTGCCGTGACGTTGTGTCTGGGCATTGCGATCAACCTGTTTACGGCGCTGGTCGGAACCAAAGTGATTTTCGATCTGCTGAATCAGCGGCCCAAGGTGGAGACGTTGAGCATTTAGAACGACGCTGAGGGCTGATAGCCGATCGCCGATAGTTTAGAAAAGGGAGTCAGCATGTTAGAGATTCTTGGAAAGACCAATATCGATTTCATGGGTAAACGGACGATTGCCTTCGCCTTTTCCGGCGTCATGGTGTTGATGGGGCTGATCGCCGTCGTACAAATTGCGCGGGGGGCGGCCAATCTCGGCATCGATTTCGCCGGTGGGACGGCGGTTCAGCTCAAGTTTGAGCAGCCGATACGGATCGATGAGGCGAGAAAGGTTTTAGAAGCCAACGGGCTTGGGAACGCCGAATTGCAGGAATTCGGGCAGGACAACAAGCTACTGATCCGCATCAAGACGTCGACCACCATCGAAGAGAAGACGGCCGAGACCGTCGTGGACGTATTCAAAACCAAGTTCACTTCGAACCGGTTCGTCGTGGACTCCAGCACGGAGATCGGTCCCACGATCGGCAAGAAGCTCCAGGAGGATGCCCTCATCGCCATCGTCATCTCGTTCATCGGCATCATCCTGTATATCGCGGCCCGGTTCGAGCTTCGGTTTGGAGTTGCCGCGGCGCTCGCGACCTTCCATGACGTCCTGGCCGTCCTCGGCACATTCTATGTGCTCGATAAGGAGATTACCCTGTTGATCGTGACGGCGCTCTTGACGCTGGCCGGGTATTCCCTGACCGATACGGTCGTCGTGTTCGACCGGATCAGGGAAAACTTGAAGTCGCGGCGGCGTGAGAGCGAAGAGGCGACCATCAATACGGCGGTCAACCAGGTATTGAGCCGCACCATTGTGACCAGCTTGACGGTCGTGCTCGTCCTCATTCCTTTGACGCTGGCCGGCGGAGAAGTGCTCCACGATTTTTCTCTGGCCCTGCTGGGGGGCGTGATCTTCGGAACTTATTCGTCTGTCTTTGTCGCCAGTCCGCTGTTGCTGCTGTGGCCGGGAAGCTCCGGCCGACTCTTGAGTCGTAGCTAGGCGGGTGCTGGAATAGCGTTGGGTCGTTTGTGACGCTCGCTTCGCCGGCCTCCCGGTCGATACGGGTGATTGAGTTGTGAGTGTCTCGTCCGGGGATGACCCCGCGAGGCACATGCAACGCGGTTCGGTATCGACACAGGTTTCAGGCGTTATTCTGGTGTAACCATGGCACTCTGGAGCCGGTTTCACAGCCTCCAGCGCAAGATCATCGCGGCGATCGTGATGGTCGGCCTCCTGCCTCTGAGTCTTCTTCTTATCCTGCTGTATATCGAAGAGCGTCGCGCGTTGCGTGAGACGACCGGAGCCAACTTCAAAGAAGCGGCTGTCGAGGCAGCCCGCCGCATCGATATGCATGTCACGCGCAGCGTGAACGAAGCCCAACAGTTGGCGACGATGCCGTTCCTGCGCACCGCCGTTGGGGAAGCCAACCGTACCTACGAAGGCAAAGATCCCCAGGCGATTCTCGGCATCATCGACGATTGGCGGCAGCGGTGGGGACAACGTGATAAACGGAGCGAGTTCCCGCTCTTTGTCAACCGGATCGTGACAAATTTCCTCATTCGATGGCATGAAATCCGGAAGACCGATTATGTCGGCATTCTGGTAACCGATGGGCAGGGCGCGTTGGTGGTCAGCTCCATTCCTCAAGTCGAGTACGCCTACGCTGCGACCTCCTGGTGGCAGGCAGTGGTGAAGTCGGGAAGCCAACAGCCGTATGTGGGGGACATCGGATTCGATCCGGCCTTCGGGACCCATGTCGTCATCGCGGCGTCGCCGATTCTGGACGATCAACAGCGGACGGTGATCGGTGTCGTGACGATCCTGCTTCGCCGCGATACCTTGTTCCAGTCTCTTGCCGACGTGTCGGTCGGGGCGACCGGCCATGCGATGCTTTTCAATTCGGACGGCGCCGTGGTGATCTGTCCGGTACTGGCGCCTGAAGCGCATACCGCGAATGCTGAATTGAGCCGCCTGCTGAGTGCGCTGAAGCCCGGGTGGGCCGTTGCTGCGGACGATTCGCATGGAAGTAAGGAGGCGCTGGTCGGCTTTGCTCCGGTGCGGTTTCTGGAGGGGCTTGCTCCCGGAAGCCTGGGGGGAAAGCAGTGGATCACGGTTGTACGCCAGGATCCAAGTGAAACATTCGCTCCGCTCGGCGGGCTGATGGCGAAAGTTCTGGTGGGCGGGTTATTGGTCGTGGGGATGTTGTGCGGAACAGGCGTGCTCGTTGCCCGGCGCATTGCAGGGCCTCTTCGACTGTTACACGACGGAGTCCAGGAGATTGGAAGCGGACGTTTAGCGCAACGACTGGAGCTGAAGACCGGCGATGAAATCGAATGGTTGGCTGATGCCTTCAACCGAATGGCGTCCAATCTTCAGCGCTCGTTTAACCAGATCGAACAACGGATGGAGGAAGTCCGGCGTCTGGAAGAGAAGTACCGCGACTTGATCGAGCATTCACCGGAAATGATTTACCAGTTGGATCGGAGCGGCCAGTTTGTCCACGTCAATAAAACAGGCCTCGATAAGCTCGGGTATGCGCTCGATGAGATGCTGGCGCTGAAGTTGTGGGATGTGGTCCAGCCCGGACAGGAATCGCGAGTGTTGCGGTATCTCGAACGATTGGTCGCGCAGGGGCAAGGATCGATGGACACGGTGTTCCTGGCCAAGGATGGCCGTGCGGTGGATGTGGAAATTCATGCCACGGCGCTCTTGGATCACGCGCGTGGCGGGCTGATTCATTCACGCGCATTCGTTCGAGATGTGACGGATCGGCGTCGATTGGAACAGGAGCTGCAGCGCTATACCACCGGGTTGGAACAGGCAGTATCCGAGCGTACGCATCAGCTGGTCGCATCGCAAGCTCGGTACAAGGCCCTCTTTGATCTCGTCGCGGATTCGGTCTTTATGGTCAATGCCGAAGGGGCCGTCGTCGCGGTGAACAAGCGGGAAGAACAGGCGCTCGGCCATTCGGAGGCGAGCATCATCGGGCGGAATGTGCTCGATGTCGTGCCGGTGAGCCATCACCACGTGTTTATGGGCTGGTTACGCGATACCAGCGCCGGCCGCCAGCAGGTGTCCACCCAGGAAATGACTGTCTTTCATGCCGATGGGCGCGAGACTCCCGTCGAGCTGGATCTGATTCGGGTAGAAGGCGGCGATCAGGTGCTGGTCATGCTACAGCTCCGGGACATTACGGATCGAAAGCGGCTGGAGCGCCAGCTGCAGTCCTACCGGGAAGATCTCGAGTCGAAGGTGCGTGAGCGGACCAGAGAAATCGAAGAAACCAAACAGTATTTGGAAAATCTTCTCGAAAATGCCAACGATGTTATCTACACACTCGATACGGATCAGCGGTTCACCTACGTCAACAGCAAGGTCGATGTCTGGGGGTATCGAAAAGACGATCTGCTGGGCCGGCCCTATCTGTCCTTACTTTCGCGGCGTCACCGTGGCCGGCGGCTCAAGAGCACCTTGGACATCGGCGCCAAGCAGGTCTATGAAGTCGAAGTCATGACCAGGCTGGGAGAAACCCGCACGGTGATGGTCAGTGTGTCGCCGCTACAAGGGGCCGAGGGAGAGATCCTCGGTGTGCTCGGCATTGCGCGCGATATGACGGAGACGAAGAAGCTGGAGCGGCAGATCCTCAATTCAGAGAAACTGGCTTCCGTCGGGAAGTTGGCGGCCGGCGTGGCGCACGAAATCAATAACCCGCTCGGCGGGATTCTCAATTGTCTCTACAACCTTCGAAAAGGGGGCGTATCCCAGGCGCGTCAGGAGGAATATTGGGCGTCTATGGAGCATGGCGTCCGCCGGGTACAAAAAATTGTCCGGCAGCTGCTGGATTTTTCTCAGCAGCATGAGCCGGAATTCAGTCCGGCCGACATCAATCGGATCGTCGAGCAGGTCTTGGTGCTGACGACCCACCTATTCGCCCCCAATCGGATTACACTGGAGACGGTATTGAGACAAGGTCTGCCCAGCGTGATGGTGGATCGCCACATGATCGAACAGGTCTTGATGAATTTGCTCTTGAATGCGGTGCAGGCAATGAAGCACGGCGGGGTGTTGACGATTCGGACCTCCGTAGCCGAGGGAATCTGCCTGGTTGAAGTCGGCGATACGGGGTCAGGCATTCCTCCCTCCATCCTGCCGCGCGTATTCGATCCGTTCTTTACGACCAAAGGCGAGGGGGAGGGGACGGGGTTAGGGCTCTCCGTGAATCTCGGCATCGTGGAGCGCCATGGCGGGAAGATTCTTGTGGAGAGTGAAGTCGGCAAAGGAACGACGTTCACCCTGTGTCTGCCTGTGTCGCCGGAACCGTCGCTTGTGGAGAGGCCGTCATGAAGGGATTGACGATTCTCCTGGTCGATGACGAACCGCTGATGCGCTTGTCGATGGTGGACGCGCTGGAGGCCATCGGGTACGACGTGCATGCGGCCGCATCCGGGACCGAGGGGATCGATGCGATCCGGCAAGAACAATTCGATCTTGTGATTACCGATTTGCGGTTGCCCGGCGCCGATGGGTTGACGGTGCTCAAGGCAGCCAAAGACAAGGCGCCGGAGACGGAGGTGGTGGTGATCACCGCGCACGGTTCCGTGGACACGGCAGTCGGAGCGATGAAGCTGGGCGCGATCGATTATCTGACGAAGCCCTTTCAGATGGATGAGTTGCTGCTGATCGTTGAGCGGATCGGCCATGTGGTCGCGCTCCGCCGGGAAAATCAGGATCTCAAGGCGGTACTGGAAGACAAGTTCAGCTTCGGCGGCATTCTGGGCGTCAACAGCCGGATGCGCGCGGTGCTGGACAAGATCAAGCTGGTGGCGGCGACCGACTCGACGGTGTTGATTCTTGGTGAAAGCGGAACGGGGAAAGAGCTGGTGGCCAATGCGGTACATCAGAACAGTCCCCGGCGGGATGCTCCGCTGATCAAGGTGAGTTGCGCCGCCCTGCCGGAAACACTGTTGGAGGCCGAGCTGTTCGGCCATGAGAAGGGCGCGTTTACCGGGGCGATGCGGCAGCGCCGGGGGCGATTTGAGTTGGCACATCGCGGGACATTGTTTCTCGATGAGATCGGTGAACTGTCTGCGGCGGTTCAGGTGAAACTCTTGCGGGTGTTGCAGGAACGAACGTTCGAACGGGTGGGGGGAAACGACACGATTGATGCGGATGTACGCCTCGTGTGTGCGACACAAAAGGATCTGCGCAAGGAAGTTGCGCAGGGACGGTTTCGAGAGGACCTCTTTTACCGGCTCAATGTCGTGCAGGTGATTGTTCCACCGCTGCGGGAGCGGCAGGAAGATATCATGGTGATTGCCGAGCATGTGCTGGACACCTGCTCAGGCAAGCTGAACAAGAAGCTGCGAGGATTCTCGCCCCCTGCGCGCGAGTTGCTGCTGCGCTATTCCTATCCGGGGAATGTGCGTGAGCTCGAAAACGTGGTCGAGCGGGCCGTGGCGTTGGGGCATGAGCGGGATGTGATTCAGCCGGCCGACCTGTGCGGGTTCCAATCCTGCCCGTACCTGGGCGGACCACCGCAAGACTCCTGCGGTTTTTGCAGCGAGGGTCTGACCGGGGGACCGAAGAAAGCAGATACAGTTCTGACCTCGCTGGCTGCAGCGCGGGAGGGTTTCGAGAAGGAGTATATTCTGTCTGTGCTGGAGCGCGCCGAAGGCAGCCGCACGGCGGCGTCAAAGATCCTCGGCCTGTCCCGCAAAGCGCTGTGGGAGAAATGCAAACGCTACGGAATTCCGTCAGCGCACAGGAGCGATGAGGAGGATGAATAACATAGGTGTGCGCGCCTCATCAGTCCGTGCGATCAATTGCCGCGCACGGTGAAGCCGTAGCCGGTGCAGGATTCTGCTACGCGGCCGTCGCCAACGGAGAAATAAAGGCCAGCGTGTCCTGCAGCTCCTGCTGAGCCTCGGTCAGTAGAGATTGGTGCGTGTCTACTTTGAACTGCGTGCAGGTGAGAGCAAACGGGTCGAACGGGGGTGGATCGACGGCCCGATTCGTTTCCAACTGAGCGACATCGGCGGCAACTCCGGCCAGGTGAACGATCGACGCGTGCAGCTGATACTCAATTGCTTCCTCTGGATGGATCTGGTAGCGAATGGCCTGCTCAATGGGACTCGGCATACCCCAGAAGCGAACTAACTCCGCACCGACTTCGGCAAAGTCGCATCCGATATTCGATTGTTCCACTTCGGCCAGCCTTGTTCCGAGATGTCCGGACTCGATCAGGGCAGACTGTGCCCGTTGCGGCACGGTTTGATAGAGGACTAAGTGTCCGATGTCCCGCAAGAGCCCCTCGATAAAGAAGCGCTCGCTTTCCATGATGCCGCTGGCTTTGGCGATTTTCCCTGCCATCAGGGCACAGAGCACACTTTTCCTCCAGAAGGACGGAAGATCCATGAGGCCTGCTGTCATTCCTGAGAAGGTTCGCCCGATCGTAGTGGCGGCGACCAAGTCGCTGACGGATTGCATGCCGATCATGTTGACCGCGCGGCTGATACTGTCAATCTGCTTCGGGAATCCATACAGCGGGCTGTTCACGACTTTCAAGAGACGCGCCGCGATGGCCGGATCGATTTTGATCGCGTTTGCCAGGTCGTCCATCGATGACTCGGGGTTATCGACGACCGCGCGGACACGGGTATAGATTTCCGGGAGTGTAAACATGGTGGAGCAGGATCGAATAAGTTCTTGAGCTGAGGTCATATCAGAGCCTTTCCGAGTAGGCTGCACACATGTTCGCCGGTGTGACAGTTGTGTACATCGGTTTAAGCCGAATCAGCGTTCCGATATCACTATCGGTCGTGTCCGGGCAAAACTAAAGGCGGGGGGGGGATCTGATGGGAAGCTATCGAGGGGCATGCGGGTTAAGGCCAAAGATGTTCTTATTATGGTAACGGGAGGCTTGGCTCGCAAGGTGATTTCAAACCTTGGAGTGTGTATTCTAAGTGAGAGAGGCATCGGTTGAGGGCAGAGTCGTCGTATTTCAGGAGGAACTTCTCATGAAACGAACATGGATGGCGATGGGTATGTGTCTGGTGGTGGCTGTCTCGGGATGTGCCGGCGGGAAGGCCGAAATTAAAGAAGACCGGCTGACAGTCGGGAAGGTGCAGGGCGAGGTGAAGGTCGGGATGCCGGCTTCTCAGGTGGCGGAATTGCTCGGAAGCCCCAATATTGTTACGACAGACGAGAAGCGCCGGGAGGTTTGGATCTACGACAAGGTATCCACAGATCGGGTCGATACGGCCAGCTCCACCTTTGCGGGCCTCATCATTCTAGGTGCTAGTTCGCGCGACAGCTCCAGTTCGCAGCGCCAGCGGACACTGACCGTTATCATTAAGTATGACGAAGACAAAAAGGTCCGCGACTTTACCTATAATTACACTCAATTCTGATTGGGGCTGGGACTTGACGATGCGGCTCTGGATCATAGTGGCGGGCGCCCTGGTTCTCGGGAGTCAGATGACGGGCTGTGTCGCGCACACACAACCGGACGAATTGTTCCAGCTGAAAGCCGAGAGCGCTGCCAACCGGGCTATGCAAACCCGCGGTTTTGAAACAAGGGACGAAGCCGAGCTGCTGTCCGCGTCGGCCGCCGTCCTGCAAGACTTAGGGTTTCAGGTCGAAGAAAGCGTGCGAGAGGTTGGATTTCTGCGGGCGACGAAAGAGCGGAGTGCCCGCGAGCACGGTCAGGACATCAGCCGCTTCTTTGTCTTTCTCCTGAGCACCGCGCTGGTGTTGGTCCAACAGCCTCCGATCGTCATTCCCGTGGACCTGCATCAAAAAATCGCTGCAGCGTTGGTCACCAGGCCTGTGAACCCGGAAGCCACACGCCAGGAGGTCCGGGTTATGTTTTACCGAGTCGTCTGGAAAGGGGATGGTTCGTCCGGCCAACAGGCGATCCCACCAGGCCAGCAACGGATGGAAATGCTGCGTGACCCTGTGCTGTACCAGACCTTCTTTGCCAAACTGTCGAAAGCTGTGTTTCTGGAGCCGTTCGCACTCTGAACGTGAGGTAAACATGACACATGAGAACGTGATCGGCCTATTGGCCGCTTCCCTGTTGGTCGTTGCGCAAGGTTGTGTCGCCCCGCAACCCAGTCCTGATCTGCTCGCGCCGACCGAGGCGCAACTGAAGATTCGGAGCATACAAACTCGCTCCTTCGATGTGAAAGAGCGGCAGGCAGCCATGCGCGGCGTGATTGCCGCACTTCAAGATTTGGGCTTCATCATCGAGCGGGCCAATGAGTCATTGGGATTGGTCACGGCTGCGCGCTTTGCCGAACCGAACTTCTACGATGTTGTGGGGGTGACCGTCACCGTCCGGCCCGAAGCCGAAGGCCGGATGACGATCCGAGCCAACGCCATCTATAACAACAAGCCCATCGACGATCCCAAGGTCTATCAGAACTTCTTTGCCACGTTGGAACGATCATTATTTGTTGGCAAGCAATGATCTGAGAAAGGGCCGCTGTGGTGAATCAAGAGAGGCGTGATCGGCTGGTTCCCGGCATGAGGCACCGCCTGGGGCTCGCGCTCGGTGGGATGCTCAGTCTGCTGCTGCAAGGCTGCCCAATGCCCTACGAATTGCGGCATGAGAATCAGTGGGACTCGCGTGAGCAGATCTGGCTCTCCGACGAAAGCCAGGTCAAGATCCGCGCCGCCCAATCAAGGGCCTTCGACACCACGGACCGGCACCGAATGTTGGCCGCGATCCTCTCCACCATGCAAGACTTGGACTTCAAGGTTGAGGTCATCGACGAAGACCTGGGAGTCGTGTCCGGGAAAAAATATGTCGAGAACGAACAGATCTATGGGGGCGACCTGAGCTATGTGCTGTATCAGCCCGACGCGCTGCTCGTGCTCAATCGCCATGCCCGCACATGGGGGCCGTTCTATCACCGGAGCAATCTCGTGCGGTTCACGGCTACAGTCCGGAAACGGAACGACGCTCAGCTCGTCGTGCGGGCCAGTGCCCAATTCTACCTGCGCGCGGTCGAAGATCCAGCGCCGTACCAGCATTTCTTCCGCATCCTGGAGCAGAGCCTCTTCTTGCAAGGCCAATCAGTAGAATGAGACGGTGATGAAGCCCAGTTTCATCACATTCCATGCTGATCACCGGCCTGGCCGGATTCCGGCCGGTGTCTAGAGGCTGGGGTTCGTCAGCCTCTTGATGGACGTCTCGTCCGAGATGATCCATAGTCTGCTGCTGTTGTTCATGGTCACGACGCTTAGCACCGGGGCCATTGCCGTTGGAATTATGGAAGGCCTTGCCGAATCCTTTGCCTTGGTCGTCAAAGTGTTTTCCGGCGCCCTGAGCGATTACCTGGGACGACGGAAACCGCTGGCTCTTTTCGGTTACTCGTTGAGCGCCTTGACCAAGCCGATATTCGCCATGGCATCGTGTCTGGGGCTTGTGGTGACCGCCCGTCTGTTGGATCTGGTGGGTAAAGGCTTGCGGGGTGCGGCGCGTGAGAGGGCATCTTATTCCACGACACTCTTTCCGCTGCGACTCCAAGCCTGCCGGTTGTTCAAATCTTACCGCGTCGCGTCGAACCAATGCGGGTGACGCTTGAGCTCCAGAACAATTTTTCTAGAGAGGTCCTCCATTCCAAGAGCCATCATCGATGGCCAGGTATCGGCACCAACCGTACTCACTCCCAGGTCGAATTCGAGCTCTGTGTGTACTCTCACCGGCACATTCATTTTTCCAGATGGGGCAACGACAACGATGTCCGCCATCAGCCTAGCCTCATTAGTTTCCGAATAGAACGCATATGGGATGAAGAGCAAGAACGCACTAAAGACACCATATGCGATGCGGCCTACCCATTTGTAGGCGGGCACTGTACCATCAAAAGAGGCCACAACGCGGAGTTCACTACCACCCTTAGCGGTCTCCCCTTTCCCGCCAACTGTCCGGGCTACGTTTGAGGCGATCAATGTTTGGCTCAGTGTAGTCTCAAACACCTGCCCATATTTGAGATGATCGTACCAGATATAGAAGGGGCCAGGCATAAAACTGTCTGCTGGTGCATCCATTGAAATCTGTAACCGGTCAATGAGTGAGGCCTCCAGGCGAATGGCCTCGGTCCTATCTTCAAATCTCACCCCTACCGTGCTACACCCTACCAGCAGCATGACGCTGAGACAGAGAATCAACGACACCTGGGCAAGATGCCTGAGTGAGGATGTCATTGCACAGTTCTCCTTCCTGTGTGACTCCAAGTCTGTCGTTTGGGGCCGCACATCACCTTGCCGCTTCGAACCAATGCGGGTGACGCTTGAGCTCCAGCATGATGCGGTTCGCCAAATCATCACTACTCATGGTAAACATTCCATCAAATAGTTCCTTGCTGGCATTTCGGACCGCGATGTCAACCTCTAGCCTGGACTGAACGTTGTATCTTCCTCGCTCAATGCCGGATGGGTCCGTAAGGATCACATCGGCCTTTGTCCGAACCGTAAATGATTCGCTGATAAAGAAAGCAGGGATAAATAAGAGGATCACTGTAAATGTGACCTTTACAATTTCCCATGTGTACTCAGACCACGACCACTTTGAGTTCCACTTCCCTGTCACGGACATTGTCCAAGATCTGTTTGATGGGCCTGTCAGCACACTCTTGGCAAATCCTGAAGTGGTCAGGGTGTGCTGTAACGAATTTCCTAAACTTTCTTGAAATTTACCAGGATTATTCAGAGGGGCGAAGCCTTCTTGCCCGTTGGCCTTAAATTGATCTGGAGGCACAGCAACTACAAGCACGATCTGATCCATGACAGGTGCTGGGAACCTCACCCGCGCAATGGGATCTTCGACTTCCACACGGACGGTTCCACATCCCACCAGCATAGTCAGGGTAAGATAGCCAATGAGAATCACTGTGCTGTCTTGCCTGGCTTTTGCAAGAAATTGCTTCGCCAGCATCGTTCACTCCTTCAGTTGCTTGGGGCAGGCCACATGTGCCCAGATCTCCTCATCGGAAGTTATTTCATCTCCACTGTGCCAGTCAGCGTAGGATTCAGACTGAAGTGCCCACAAATCGTCCAATACTTCTCAGCGCGTATCCTCGCCACAGAATCAACCGGCAATTACTTGCCTGCGCAAAACAACTCCGGTTCAGGAACCGGACGAAACAAGCACCCTGATAGTCCGGTTACAGTCATGGACCCGACAGACCCAAGAACCCAGACTTTCGTGATTGTCTTCGTGACCATGCCTTCTTAAGATCACTCCACCAATTGTTTCAGGTATGCAACAATCAGCCAGATCTCCTCATCGGACAGGTGTTTCATTTCAACCATCGAAGTTCCTGGAATGCCTAATTTCATGACATTGAATCGTTCCACATCTGTTTGATACTTGAGGCCGAGCTTACTCGTCAGATCAGTTGGCTTTGGATTCAGGATATGTGCAACAGACCCATCCCCTTTGCCGGTCTTACCATGGCAATTGAAACAGGCGCCCTTGCCTGCAAAGAGGGCGCTCCCTTTGACCGCTGCCGCCGCATCAAGTTTGATTGGAGGCTTAGGAGTCTCTTGAAGAGGTTGACCATTTGCCATAGCGTTCGGCCCAAACGAATCTGCTGCGATGTCGCGTAAGCAGCTCATTACCTCGGCTTCTTGAGCAGGTGACTTGAGACAGTTCTGTCGTCTCGCACTCTTCTGGGCAGCCTCGTGAGCCTGGTGACTAGTGTTGCGATAGAGGTCCCTGAGCTGCTCCTCTGCAAGAAACAGCTGAGTGTGTGGAATCGCTGGAATTGTCCCAGAAACATTCCCATACGTAGGGACACTCCAATAGGCCTTCTGATAGGCAGTCTCATATTCCCCTACTCGTGCATAGTATCCTTGTGTGCCCGTTCCGTCTGCATGGGCATCATTCAAAGCGGCCATCTGGGCCATTTGCTTGTTTTGGAATTTGGCTTGTTGCCGTTGCGCCATATCTCCAAGCACGGCTAGAGCGACCTCGCCCACAACAAGAGCTGCACCAATAAGAATCCTCTTGGCGAGTAGTTTGTTGTCCGTGCTGTTGGCTGCGCTTTCGTACGCCGAGGCGGCCTTCTCAAACCATTCAGTGGCAAGCTTGTAGTGCTCGCGGGATCGAGGAATGTCCTTCTGCTTCATCGCTTCTTCGGCAATTGCCTGAGCCACGAGTGCAGAGGCAAAGATGTCCCTTTCGGTTTCGGCCAGGGGAACAAATCGCGCCCCTGCTTGAACCAGATCTCTCAGAAGATACGCATGATCATTCTGAGCCGCAAACAGTGCTGCGGTTCGGCCTGCGGTCGTGACGGCATTGAGATCTGCTCCAGCCTTGAGGAGGGCCATCACCACGTTTGCGTGGCCATTTTGCGCAGCCAAATGAAGGCTCATATGCCCCTGTTCATCTCGCACATTCACCTGCGCACCTTTCTCGATCAGAAGGTTCACTGTCGAAAGGTCGCCCAAATAGGCAGCCGTCATCAGCGCCGTTTGGCCTTTTGGTGCCTTCACATCTGGGCCTGCGCCTTTCAGGAGAAGTTCTTGCACCACAGCAGTTCGACGCCAATTTGCCGCGTAGTGCAGTGGTATGAGCCCATGGGAATCAGCGACGGCCACCTGAGCGCCTTGACTGATCAGGAGCAGGGCAATCTCAGGGTAATCGAGTTGTGTGGCGAGAATCAGCGGGGTATCCTTGGCCGCATTGCGTCCATTCGGAACCGCGTTTTTCCCTAGTAATGCACGCACTACCTCGACCTGCCCCGCACGGACTGCATGGTGAAGTGCCGTGTCTCCTTGCTCATCGGCCAAGTCTACTTTTGCGCCTTTGGCAATAAGCAGCTTTGCGGTATTGGTTTGTTCTTGCCGGATTGCCAGCATGAGCGGTGTGTGGTCATTGTCATTAACCGCGTTGAGATCGGCCTTCTGCCCAATTAATGCCAATGTGGCAGAGGAATCACCCTTACCCGCCGCAACATGGAGGTCTGTGTCACCTCGCTTTTTTGCCGCCTTGACTGCAGACTGGTCCAGCGCCGCCCGTAAATCGGCGTCTGTTACCGGTGCGCAGCCAACCCACAACATGCTCCAAGAGAGAAACAGCGCGAGCGCTCGATTGAAACCCATTCTGTTTTGTGACGTCATGGCTTAGGGTGTCCCAGTCGTGTTCGCCGGTCGCAACCAATCCGGATGGCGCTTGAGTTCCAGAGCGATTTTCCAGCTCACGTCTTCGGCGATCAAAGGAATAACGTCAGCCTCATTGAAACTGCCGGCATTGCCCAACGTGCGTGTGAGATGCAGCGTTGAGCTGAAAGTGCCGGCCTGCGTTGACTGTTGACTCTGAATGACAAAGAGGTCTGCTGAGACTGTGTAGGTCACGGTGTGTTGCATGAAAGGAAGTAGAGGGAATAAGAGGGTGAAAACAATTGATTTCACTACCACCATCCCTATGTTTCCTTCATAGGTGACCCGAGCGATTGTTCGTAGGGTCGGCGTGCGGGAATCAGCCGAATTTACCCTCACTGCTGTTTGCGCTAACCCACTCTTAAGCAGCGCCTGCGCGCTCTTCTCGCAGAATGTTTCGGAGATCGGGAGCGGCATATAATAGTACCCCCCTATATCCTGCAGCTCGTGGGACTCGCACCAGAGTGATATTTGAGGAACGATTGGTTGGTCAACGCGAAAGGGTTCGATCCTGTCGTCGATACGGATCTTCGGGCCGCTACAACCTGCCGAGAGGATGCTCAAACAGAGTATGAGCACGACGGACAAATTGATTGTCTTGCTAACATTCATTGGCATTACATGCCTCCTTTAAGTGCATAGGGATCATAGGTCTCTGGAGTCAGCCGCATCTTCTCAGTGACAAGGTGTATTGTTTGAACAAGTGGCTGAGAGACGGAGCATGGCTCGGTCGGTTCTGTGATCTGTACAGTGGGCCTACCTGCTGAGTGTGTATGGTAGTCCCAAGAAGAAGGAGGACAAGGCCTCCACGGACAGCGGAAACCATTGCGCTTGGGCAAAAGTAAGTGCAACGAGAGGGCTAGATGGATGTAAGTGACTCGCTGAATGGATGTGCACGGCATTGTGCAGCCTCAACGAATCTACCAGTGTGTACAGCCGTCTGATTATCGAGTGGATGGCCCCATGCTTAGCACGGGAGTGCCGTGGCTTGTCAAGATCCCTGCGGGAAAGTAGGGTATGGATTGTGCTCATTTAGTGCAATGGCGTAAGCATGTCACATTTCGTGTTCGAGCCCTTGACGGGCTCCTTTGCCAGGCCCATTCATTCGCTATTAGATCCCCGTCCACACCATCCCATCGAAAGGGAGGATGCCTTGCAACCAACCATCACAGCGCCACCATCCCCCCATTATTCCTGTTCACCCCCCGCGCTGCTGCACCCACGGTCGGATTGTCGATGAGTTCCGAGGCCCCTCCGGCATGAAGTCCGAACAACTCGTGTGTCTGGAATGCCTTGCGGAGTTTCCAGATTCGGAATATCAGTCATCCGCTTATTAGCGAGAAGTCTGAGTTCATTCACAACAGTATCTAAACATTCAATGGGCCGGATTCCGTCCGGTGTCTGGGCGCTTGGGTTCGTCAGCCTCTTGATGGACGTCTCATCCGAGATGATCTATAACCTGCTGCAGTTGTTCATGGTCACGGTGCTCGGAACCGGCACGGTCGCCGTCGGGATCATGGAAGGTCTCGCTGAGTCTCTTGCCTTGGCAGTCAAAGTCTTTTCAGGGACGTTGAGCGACTATCTGGGCAAGCGAACGGTGCTGGCTCTGTTCGGCTACGCGCTGGGTGCGTTGACCAAGCCGTTCTTCGCTGTGACTACAGGCGTCGGCCTCGTTGTGATCGCCCGTTTGGTGGATCGAGTGGGGAAGGGGCTGTGCGGAGCTGCTTTTGGGTTGCGACAGCCGCTGGATACGGTGTAGGCCTTCATTGGGCCATTGCTCTCGGTAGTGTTGATGCTGCTCCGGGTCAGCCATACGGGATGTACAATGAGCAAGCGTGTTCCGACGCTGGGCCTTTCAGTTGTGGATTGAGGGTGCTATGATCCTCCCGGCGTATGGACTGTCGTCCTCTGTATGCGATGAAAAGGAAATGATGACCATGAATCAGGCCAGATACGGGCTCGCCATTGTAGTAGGTGTCATGCTTTCCACGGTTGTCGGTTTGGCAGCGGAACCGGTTGAAATAGAAACGTTTGTGAAAGCCCGCATTGAAATCGGCGAGATGATGACGAATTACTTTCAGGGTGGAGCGCAGTTTGCCGAGGGGCAGCGCCCCTCTCCGGAACAGATGAAGGAAATGGGAGCCGATATTAATGCGAAGCTCACCACGCTGCTTGCCAAGCATAACTTGACGGTCGCGGACTATCGCAAGCGCAGTCCGGAGATCTTTGCCGACGATACGGCGGTGAAGGGTTTTCTCAACGGGCATCCGGACTTAAAAAAGCGGTACGAGGCGCTGCCGTTGGATCGAATGGGCCGAGGGGGTAGTACAGGGCGGGGCTATTAATCCAAGCATGCTGCGGATTGGGTAAGGGTTCCAGATAGCCATGCCATCCGGTTTCTGGTCTGTCTAGAAAGCCGAGAGACTGGATTGTGCGTGGAGCGGCATCCGGTATTTTCTCAAGAGGTTCGGTTATGGACCTTCGTCGTCAGAAGCGCTTCTCAGTAAAACTTCAGAGCATCATGACCGGATCCCCGCGCAAGGAATGGGCCGGGGTGGTTATGAATCTGTCGAAAACCGGCTGCCTCATTGAATGCGACGCTCAAGTGTATGCCGGCATGTCGGTCGCGATCCGTATCGAGGTACCGGCGGGGGCTGCGCCGCTTCTTATCGAGCGGGCGGCAGTACGCTGGAGTCGCGGGCGTCAAGTCGGAGTGAGTTTTGTGTCGATAGCACAGCCGCAGCAGGAACGATTGAATCAGCTGCTACTGCAAGCGAAGCCGGAGACTTCCCAATGAATAAGATTAGATGGAGCAGGAGGAGGTCTGTCGACGATTCATTCTGCCATGGTATGAGGGAAAGGACTGGAATATGAAGAATGTCGAGATGACTGTTGAGGGCACATGGCTGACGATCAAAGTTGATCTGTCGAAGGAGTTTGGGCCGTCGGCATCGGGCAAGACGATCATCATTGCCTCAACAGAGGGAAATGTCACAATCCCGGATCGTCAGGAGAAAGTGGGGTTGAACGTGTATCGGAAAAAATAAGCCTGCCGAACGCGCTGCATCTCGATTTTTCACAAGCGAATGATTCTCTTCATCTTCTCCGATCATCCCCTCTTTGATTATTTTTGAGCTTGTCCCTTGACAGATTTGGAACACCGCTCCAGTCGTGCTTATTGGGTTCTGATCCCCAGAAAAGCGTTGAGGCTGTGGATAAGAAAGTAGCTGGCCAATGTAGGAGACGCTCCAGGAGCGTTGATTTCATCATGTCAAGCCGTCCAGGCCTAGTAATGTGGGAAAAAATAAGAAATTCTTCTTCTAGCCACTATTACTAGGGGTATGTCCACGAGGCGGCAGACGCCTAAAAAGTAGGCATTGTGAAGCGATGTGTGGTGAATTCACGCGTTTCTGCACGCCGGACGGAACTTGTTCACAGGATTATCCACAGAACATGGGGACGAGAGTCTTCCCGCCAATCTTGTGCGGACGTTGATTATTTTTCTGATTTATTTTCGAAGTTGTGTGAAGGAGTTTCCCTGCATGTCGGACGGCAGCGTCGGGATGAATTTTCCTCTAGAGTTTCGAGGACTTCTTGTCAGCCTGTTGTAGCAGGCGGGCTCAAATCTTAGAGGTCAGGTGTCGGAGGGAGCATTTCCCCGTGTCCATTTGATGTTAGATCCAGTGCTGGGACGCTGATTGCAGTCAACCAGCATGCCGGTAGTACTGCTTCGATTGCGGCATACAGAACGCGACCGGGTACGGGGCTGTTACCGCCGCGGCGGCTGTCGCCAAGCTGCCTGCGATAGGCAAGGGGGCCGGGCCGGTTGCACTGAACGCAACCGCGGGGTAGGCTGATGTCGCACGAGGATCGTGGCAGAGACGGTCGGATTTCACGACAGGAGGAGACCCATGGTTGTTGTTGCAGTGCTCGCGCTGCTGACAGTATGGACGGGTGTCGTACAGGCTCATGATGAGCTTCGGCCGGAGCCGCCGACGATCACGGTATCGGCGACCGGCAGTCTGGCGTTCGCGCCGGACCAGGTGTTTGTGACGTTCGGTATAGACACTGCGGCCCGCTCGCTGGCCGATGCGCAACGACAGAACAACGCTGTCATGACCAGGGTCATGGACCGGCTCCGGGATCAGAACATCGAGAAAGAGCGTATCCAGACCTCCTCCTTCACGGTGTCTCCCCAGTACAAACCGCCGCCCAAGCGTTCCAGCGACACGTCGCCTGCTCAGCCGGAGATCATCGGGTATCTGATGAGCAATACTGTGATGGTGGACGTGCGGAACCTGGAGAAGATCGGCAGGGTGATCGAGGACGTCCTGGCCGCCGGGGTCAACCATTTCCAGGGATTGCATTGGGTTCTACGCGACGAGCAGCCGGCGAGATTGACTGCATTGAAGAGCGCTGCGGCCAGGGCCCATGAAAAGGCGGCCGCGTTGAGCGAGACATTGGGTGTGAAACTTGTGCGGGTGCTCTCAGTCAACGAAGGCGGCCATGTGGTTCGGCCGGCGCCCCACATGGCGCGGTCGATGATGGCGATGGATGCGGGGGGAGGGGAATCCCCGATCTCCCCGGGCGAAATGAAGGTCGAGGCGACCGTGACGCTGGTCTACGAAATCGCACCGAACTGATCGTCAAGGTTTATTCAGCGCCGTCTCACAGTAGGAATGCGCACGAAGGTTGAGGCATACCTTGGCGCACATGCGACTCATTGTGGATGGCACCTCCGGATATAGGATGGTCACGAGCCCGTGACTACTCTTCCGTCTTCGCTCCGCCTTCCCAGAGCTTGATCGTGCGGTCCCAGGAGGCGCTGGCGAGCCGCTTGCCGTCCGGTGAAAAGGTTACGCAGCGGACGGCGCCGGTGTGACTCTTGAGCGTTCTGAAGTTTCGGCCTGTGGCCAGGTCCCAGAATTTGATGGTCTGGTCGTCGCTTGCGCTGACCAGGACTTTTCCATCCGGCGAGACGGCAAGGCTGCGGATCCATCCTGTGTGGCCGGTGAGAGATTTCTTTTCGACGAGCTGGGGCATCTCGAACAACTTGATCGTACGATCCCGGCTGCCGGTGATCAGCGTGTTCGCATCAGGCGTGAAGGTCATGGCGCCGATCCAGTAATCCATCGGTTTTTGAAAGCCGCCGTCGTCTTCGATGTAGTAGCCGCGCGTCTCGGTGGAGTCTTCGACGCCACGCCGCCAATGCCCGTCGTGCAGCACCTTCTCCTCGCCGCTCGGGAGCACTTCCCAGATCTTGATCTTCCCGATGTCGGTGCCGTGGGCCAGGTGAATGCCGTCGGGTGAAAAGGCGACGCAGACGGACCAATGATGGTCGTATTCGTCTTTGCCCAGCAGCGTCATCAATTCGGTGCCGGTGGTGACTTCCCAGATCTTGATGTCTTTGTTGTGGCTGCCGCGCGCCAGCATGAGGCCGTCGGGCGACAGTGAGAGGCTGCACACGTTGTGGTCGTATCGGGTAAACAGAATTTTCGTTGGCTCGCCGGTCTTGCCGTTCCACAGGCGAATCGTGCGGTCTTCGCTGCCGGTGGCGAGTGTCTGCCCGTCCGGTGTAAAGACGACGGCCCGGACATCGTTGGTGTGGCCGCGCAGTGAGCGCAGAAGCCGGCCGGTCTCGATGTCCCACATGCGGACGAGGCGCTCTGCGCCGCCACTGGCCAGCGTGAGTCCGTCCGGGGAGAAGGTGACGGCCCAGATGCCGTGCGAATGGCCGCGGAAGGTCCTGACCTCGCGGCAATCGAGCTTCCAATAGTCCAGAAAGTCGGTCGACGATGTCTGTACCGCGTCCGGTGCAGATCCTGGGAGTGAGCCCGGTAGAGAAGGCGTCATCGTGTGCTCGGTATCATGGTGATGGTAAAAGTTTCTCCGGCAGGTCCTTGATTGCCGTTCGATCAGGCCAGTATAATTTTCGCCAAGCCTGCGGGATCGTAAGAGATGCTCTGCGGGCAAGTCAAGCCGGTCACGGAGTTCCTCAGAGCGCCGGTTCGTAGCGACCACCGAACTGCCTATACATTACTGTCCTTACGGTCCGAGGTCCCATCATGGAAATCAGGTTTCAGCCCGCGCTGCTGCAAGAAGTGATCGATTCCTTCGTCGAAAAGACGGAGCGGGAAGGCGATCCGACCTATTACAAAGAGTTTCATGAACATGCTGATCCGATCTACGAGAAATTCATGCTCGAAGACCGGGAAGGGGAGTTTAAGAAACTCTATCAGTATCTTTTCGGGACATGGGGCTTTTCCGATATCGTACGAGACTCGTTTAACGAGTATCCATTATTGAAGAACAAGGTAGGGATTGTGCTGGTGAAGGGTGTCCTGAAAGAAGATCAGGAGGGTGTCGATATTCTGCGCAAGTGGGGTTCGGTGGAAAAGGAGTTGGCGAGGGAGTTCGAGGAGAAGGGGCTCAAAGGCGTCGGGATCAAGCTGATTCCCCGACGATTCTATGATCCGGCTCTCACGCGGTACTGCCGCCACGAGCTGATGCATATCTCCGACATGATCGATCCGGTCTTCGGGTACGACCCGGACACAAAGGTGGGACAGAATCCAGGCGAAGAAACGCTGATCTTGCAGCGCTACCGGGTACTGTGGAGCTTGAGTGTGGACAGCCGGCTGGTTGCTGCCGGGAAAGAGCCGATGCTGAGCAAGGAGGATCGGTTCAAGGAGTTCCGGTCCTGGTATCGGAAGATCGCGCCGCTTCAATTAAAGTCGGTGTTCGAAGGCTTGTGGCAGACCTCGTATTTTACGCATTCTGAATTGATCGAGATGGCCACCGACACACTTCGCGTGATGGATCGCGCGGTCGATGTCGAGGGCGGCGAGGTGCCGGAGAGCGAAAATAAGGTTATGCTCATGCCGGGATTTCCCTGTCCGCTGTGCCGATTTCCCACCTATTCCTGGGTGGAAGACATGGGGAGCAAGATCGAGTCGTATGTTCTCGACTTTATCCGGGAGAACCATCCGGGATGGGATGTGGAATTCGGCGCCTGTGATCGCTGCGTGGAGGTGTATAAGCTGCGTGCCGACGGCGTCATGTAGGCCAGATGGTGAAAAGGGCCGCCAGCTTTGTTCTCACATCGCTTTGAATTGCGTGAAACGTATCTCGTGAAGCGTGAAGCGAATAGGCGGGCAGCACGAGAGCTATCGGTCAGCTGCGGCCGAGTCCGCGGAACGGCGCGTCTTGGCGCGCCGGGGCTGGGCGGGTGAGATCGACGGCCATTTCGACCATCTGGTCGGGAAGATCACATTTCTTCTATGGCAACGGACCCCTCATACGGCCGACGCGACTTTATCAAGGATTCTGTTCGTTCGGTGGCGAAGGCCGCACAGGAATTTTCCAGGGAGGCCGATGCCGCTCCGGCGAAAGGGCCGCTGCCGATTCGTATGGATTGGCTCCGTCCACCGGGCGCTGTAGGGGAGGGGCTTTTTCTTGATCGTTGCACCCAATGCGGGGATTGTATCAAGGCCTGTCCGCCCGGCGCGATTGTCGCGCACAGCCACGATGCGACGCCGGTCTTATTCGCCGACCGGTCGCCCTGCCTGTTGTGCGACGATTTCCCCTGCATTGCAGCCTGTGCAACCGGAGCGTTGCTGCCGGTCGGTGGTATTGCCGACGTCCGAATGGGAATGGCGGTGGTATCCCATCGGTTGTGTACGGCTGGGCAAGGGTGTTATGCCTGTGTGTCAAAATGTCCGACCAGCGCGCTTGCCATGGATCTAGGGTCGCTCCAGCTTACCGTGACGGCCGGGGCATGCGTGGGGTGCGGTATGTGCGAGATGGTGTGTAAAACCGTCAATGACCATGTGGCGATCCGCGTCACGCCGGCCGGACGGCTTGCAGGGATCGATCGGTGACCGGGTGCCGGAGCAGTTCGCCCTTGACATACACCCGGCCATTTCATATACATACAAAGTCTCCGGTCTCAGTATCCGGTTGTTGCGCGGGTGGGCGAGTTCGTTGTGAGAGGGGCGGGTGTCTCCTGACATGACTCGACAGCCCGGAGGACAAATTGATGCCAAGTAAACAGCCTGTGTCGGGTGCCTTTCCTTCCGCTGCTGCCGTTATTCCGGCTCCCTCGACGATCAAGGATTCTCCTGCAGTCGAACGCGCGTTGAATCGCAGT
This sequence comes from Nitrospira sp., assembly GCA_022843785.1. GTDB lineage: Bacteria > Nitrospirota > Nitrospiria > Nitrospirales > Nitrospiraceae > Nitrospira_D. The sequence continues at coordinate 47,345 of JALHMZ010000015.1, read as the reverse complement.
AAATTGTATCTGCTGATTTCCTGGAGCCTGCTCTATCCGGAAGACGAGGAGTTTCTCGACTATCTCCGCTGCGGCGAATTTGTGGAGGATGGCCGCACCGCGCTGGATACCTTGCAGGCCATGCTGGATGGTGCGGGAGGCGAGCGCGCCGTGCAGAAGATCCATGCGCTCAAGAAACAATTTGATCTGGCGGAAACACTGATTGCTTCCGAATGCGCCAATTGGCAGCTCAGCGATTTGCAATCGGAGCATCGTAGGGTCTTCAGTAACGTCATCACGCTCGATTGCCCGCCGTACGAAACGTTGTTTGGAAACGATCACGTGTTTGCACAGTCGCATGTGATGGGTGATATTTCGGGGTTCTACAAGGCGTTCGGTGTGGAGCTCTCCAAGGACATTCACGAACGGCTGGATCATCTGAGTGTCGAATTCGAGTTCATGCATTTCCTCGCCTACAAAGAGTCGTACTCGCGCTGTCACGACGGCGCCGAGAAAACGCAGATTGTCGTTGAAGCTCAGAAGAAATTTGTCAAAAACCACATCGGCCGGTGGGTGCCGCTCTTTTGCCGCATGCTGTCCAAGAAAGCGGATTCCGGTCTCTTCAGATTGGTTGCGGACATGACGGCCGATTGGATGGAGTTTGAAACGGCGTTTTTGGGAGTGGCGCCGCAGCCCTACACGGAGACCGATTATCGGCCGGCGACCTTCAATTCTCCCGAAGGCCAAACGTATGAATGTGGAGCACAGGATCAGGGCAATGAACTGAGTCTGTTGCTCAATGAAGTGGGCGCGCAGTCGTTCATGGATGGCAAGGACAAGGACAAGGAGAAGGACGAGAAGGGGCCGGTCGGGACCGCGTAGGCGGTTCGACACCAAGCCGAGCTTCATGGCAGTGGTCTCTTCCAGGGTGTTGTAATCTTTATTCGTTGAGAGGAGGGATTAGTCATATGCGCGTAGTGCAGACGGCCAACAAAAGTTTGGTGTTTGCCATTCTTCTCTCTGCCCTCGCCGTTGGCGCGATGCTGACGATCGGGCAGGTGCCGCTGGCGGTCAGCCAGCCGGTCACAATCCCGGCGAAGTCCATCAAGGGGCCGATCCCCATGGATGGCGCCAACCCGGTATGGGAAGGTGTGCCCGGGGTCGTGGTTCCGCTGAGCGGTCAGCTGGTCACCACACCGATGCACCCGAATATCTCGGTGAAGTCGGTGTTCGTGAAGGCGATGACGAACGGCAAGGAAATCGCGATGCGGTTAGAGTGGATCGACCAGACCAAGAACGATACGACGATCGGCCCGCAGGATTTCCGGGATCAGGTCGCCGTCATGTTCCCGGTCAATACGTCCGGTGCGCCGCCGTTCCAGTGTATGGGACAATCCGGCGGAACGACGAACATCTGGCGCTGGAATGCGGAATGGCAGAAGGACCTCGGCAAGGACAGCGCCGGTATTTGGGATGTTGACGATCAATATCCCGGGATCTTCTGGGACTTCTACTTTGAAGAGCCGGCCGGCGGCGTGACTTATCCGGATCGGATCGGCCGGAGCCTTGGCCCGTTCAATCCCGGTATCTGGTCCGGGAACATCATGTCCGACCCGACGCTGCGTGTAAGCTCGGTCGAAGACCTGAGTGCGAACGGGTTCAGCACCTTGACCACTCAAGCACATCAAGATGTCATCGGGAACGGGGTGTGGGAGCCGTCCGGAGCCGTCAAAGGCGGAGCCTATTCTGGTCCGACGTGGCGCGTGGTTGTGAAGCGCTCGCTGGAAACCAGCGATGCCAACGACACGCAATTTAAGTCCGGGCTGTCTATCCCGATCGCCTTTGCGGTGTGGGATGGGGCGAATATTGAACGGAACGGGATGAAGTCACTCTCCACCTGGTTTACGCTGAAGTTGTAGTCAGCGGGCAGGGGTTGTGGAGGCGATGGGCCTCCATGTGGTGAGAGACCGATACCTGTAGAAGCAGAACTGAGGCTCCGGATCGGCGTCATGCAATGACGAACTGGTCCGGAGCCTCTTTTTTTCGCGTCGGCAGTGGTCGTGCGTAGACCTCACCGGCGGACGACGATTCCAGGGTTGCATTTCATTCGGCGCGGAGGGTATAACCCCACATAGGTTTTAACTCAAAACTCTCTGATATTTCGAAAGAATTGGAGTGCTCGTCGTATGAAAGTCTCACTCCTTTTTCCTCCGACATGGCATCCGTCCCAGCCGTATCTCAGTCTCCCTTCGCTCACGGGATTTCTCCATCAAGGTGGCGTGTCGGATGTCTCGCAACGCGATCTTGGGATCGAGTTGTTGGATCGCATGCTGACCAAGAGCTATGCCGCTCAGGTCTATCAACAATTGATCGGCAAGCAGCGCGAGCTTGAGCGGTCCCAATCCGGAGAAACGGGCCACGGGAGCCGGGAACATTATTCGAAGGTGGCCGATTCGCTCGATCGATTCGTCTATCTGGAAGAACGGATTGAACTGGCCAAGGAGACCTTACGCGGCGAAGGCTTTTACGATCTGGATGCCTACCGGGGCAGTCTGTTTATGATCGATAAGTGGCTGGAACTGGTGTCCTCGATCTATTTCCCGACCAGGCTGACCGTCGTCGATAATCAGTTCGGCAATTACTCGATCTACTCGTCGAAGGACCTGATGAAGGTCATTCAAGACGACGCGCAGAATCCCTACCGCAGTCTGTTCCGTGATCTCTTCATTCCCTCGATCGTCAAGGATCGTCCGGATTTGATCGGCGTGTCCATCACGGCGACCTCGCAAATTATTCCCGGCCTGACGCTTTGCAAGCTGATTAAGGAGACGGCGCCGGATCTCCACATCACGATCGGGGGGAGCATCTTCACACGCCTCGTCGATAATATCCGCCGCTGTCCCAGCCTCTTTGAATTGGCCGACGACATCGTCGTCTTCGAAGGCGAAACGGCGCTGTTGGAACTCGTGAACCAGTTGGCCGGCAAGAAAGACTACAGCAAAGTGCCGAATCTGATTTACCGGAAGGACGGCAAGATCACGGTCAATCAGCCCTTCTATTCCGAAAACGTGAATCAGCTGCCTGCTCCGAATTACGATGGCTTTCCGCTCGACCGATACCTCTCCCCGGAGCCGGTGTTGCCGATTCAGTTCTCCCGCGGATGCTATTACAAGGACTGCGCATTTTGCGCGCTGACACTTGATCACCAGAACTTCAGGCAGAAGGACCCGGGGCGGACAGTCGATGAATTGGAGTGGCTCTCAGAGCGGTATGGCGCCAGGAATTTCTTCTTCACCGACGAGTGCTTTGCCCTGGCGCCGACGAAACGGCTCTGCCAGCAGATCACCGAGAAGCAGCTCAAGGTGAGATGGACCTGCGAAATGCGGTTCGAGAAGAACCTCACGCGCGACCTCCTTGCTTCGATGCGTGATGCCGGCTGCTTGAAGATCGTGTTTGGCCTGGAGTCCTTCAATCAGCGCGTCATGGATCTGATGAAGAAGGGGATCAAGCAGGAATGGGTTCGCCGCATCGCGAGCGACTGCGTCGATCTGGGGATTGCGGTGCATTGCTACATCATTGTCGGGTTCCCCACGGAAACGGAACCGGAAGCGCTCGATACGATGAACTTCATTGTTGAGAACGCCAAGCTGAATGAGTCATTCGGGTTTTCCTGCCAGCCCTGCCTGTTCGACCTGGAGAAAGAAGCTCCGATCATGAGCGATCCGGCGGCGTACGGCATCAGGCGCATTATGCGCCCCTCGTCGGAGGATCTCAGCTTGGGATTCTTCTATGAGGTGCAAGGGGGCATGACACCGGATCAAGCGGAGACACTCTATCAGCATGTCTATGAGCGGATCAGTGAAGTCGTCTGCGAGTTGCCGTTCAACTACTCGATGGCTGATGGACTGCTGTATATCGCGAGAGCCAAGGAGGAGGCAGTGCAGGCGCCTCAACCGATCGGGTGATAAGTAGAGAGGTTCGTTTGTGATCAAGGCTGCGGCGATAGGCGACCGGCCGACCGGAAAAGTAGGGGACTTCGGTCTTCTGTTCGAATATGCCATCAAGCTGGTCTTGCTGGCGTCCTTCTTGGAGTTGGTGCTGTATCGGCTGATGTCTCGCTTGGGCATGCACCTGAGCAAGCTGGCGGGGACGCATCCATGGATTACGCCGACGTTCACCACCCTCACGGAGGTGGGCGCGTGGCTGTTGAATATTGTCGCGGTACTGTTGTTCTTGAGCCTCACGTTGACGATGGTCAATCGGGGCCTCGGGCAGGATACCGGCCGGCTGGCCAAATCCGGGATCGCCAGTGCCGCCCTCTTATTGTTGTTGACCATCGCGTTTTTGTTCGTACAGCCGGGGATGCTGGGCGCCATCATCTACAACAGTGTGGCGCTGGTGACGCTCACCTTGTTCGTGGCAGAGTACCTCACTGCCCATCGGGAACCGGCACAGCGTGTTCTCGTGGCAGCCTATTACCTTGGAATATCCGGATGGCTGTATTATCAGATCGTGTCGACGATCTATGGGTTGTCCGGAACAGTGGCGGCTCCGCCGCTCGTGTACGAAGTGCATCGAGCCGGCGAAGCCCTTATGGTATTGGCGAGCATCCTTGTCTTCGCAGCGTACGGACAGGGACTCTCGTTGTGGACGAAGAACCGGCGGCAGCGGCATCGAGCGATCTGGTTTTGGACGACGACGGCTACGATTTTCACGGCGCTGATCTTCACCGATTATGTGCTGGACCTGTATAATCCGGCGTTGGCCTCGGCGGTCAGACAGGCATCGCAGGGGATCGGTTGGATTTTCCAGTTCGGGATGGGCTATACATTCTATCTCCCTTTTGCAATTTACATCGGAGGCCTGCTCTGTTGGTCGTATACGGTCATCAAGCTGTTGATGATGGGGCGATTGGCCGGGTATGGTCTTGGGCTCATGTTCATCGCCGGGTATGCGCTGATGTTTTCCAATTTGACGCTGATGGTGATTCTCGGCGTAATGTTGTTGACGCTCGACCGGGTCAGGCCGCCCGTCGCGGAATCATCGAAAACTGCCAACAGCCCTTTGCTGAGATCTCCGGAACAGATGATCGCCGAAGAGGCGTAAACAAGTACTGAACCACAGGAATCGAGATTCGTATGGACGCACAAACACCGATGTCGGAACCGATGCAGCCTGGCGCTGTCGCAGTGGATCCTGGCGATCAGCCACTCTCGCCGGAAGAAGAAATCTCCGCGATCGAAAAATTGCTCGCGGTCGAACCGGACGATTTCCAGGCACGCTGCCGCCTCGGCGAGCTCTATTTCAGCCAGGGGCGGCTTGACGATGCGCTGGCGGAGGTGAAGAAGTCGATTGAAATGGCCGAAGGCTTGCGCGCGGAAATGAATCGCTCGCTGGCCATGTATTACTCGAACCTCGGCACTATTTATGCCACGAAGAACATGACGGACGAAGCCGAGGCTGAGTTTCGGCATGCGTTGGACGTGTTTCCTCACGATGTGCTGGCGCTGTTCAATCTCGGGCGTGTCTATGCGGATAAGAAGAAGTACATGGAGGCGAAGGGCTACTATGAGCGCCTCGTCGAAATCACCCCGGACGATCCGATTGCGTGGTACAACCTGGCCGGCGTGTACATTGAGTTGGATAATCCCCAAGTGTCCGATTACAACACGATCGACATGGGGATTCAGTGCTACCTCAGAACGCTCGAACTGGACCCGAAACATTTGGAGTCGAGCTTCAAGCTGATGGAGATTGCCCTCAACCACAAGAAGACCGATCTGGCAGTCACGGTCATGGAAAATGCCGTTGAGCAGAATCCCGATGAGCCGCTGGCCTACTACAATCTCATCAGCGTGTACGACAAGTGCAAAATGTTCGAAAAGGCCGAAGCCGCCCGCAAACGATTGAGAGAGCGATTCGCAAAAAAGTCGAAAGACAGTTCAGGAGCCTGATCCACCCTTTACGAAGGAGCGCGCCATGTTTGGGAGTCTTGGATTTACAGAACTGATCCTGATCCTGGTCATTGTCCTGATTATTTTCGGGGCAGGCAAGTTGCCGCAATTGGGAGAGGGATTGGGCAAGGCGATCAAGGGATTCAAGAAGTCCGTACACGAGGCGGAGGCTATCGAAGCCGAGGCCCAGGCGGCGGCACAGCAGGCGACGGCCCCCCAGGCTGTGGCCGACTCGTCGGCGCAGACCGTCTCAGCCAATCAGACCGCAGCAGCTGCGCAGCCTGCTCCACGCGTGTAAGCAGATCGTGCGTTGTCAGTTATGGAGAGGCAGGGGATATCTATGGGTACCGCAGTAGAGTTAGCCGGCGGGTTTATCGAAACCTTTGCGGGAAACGGAAAAGCGCGCAGCACCGGTGACGGGAAGATAGCGGTGAAAGCGGGGATTCCGCTCCCGCATGATGTCGCGCTGGATGTTGACGAGCAGTGGTTGTATTTTGCGGAGTCCGGTTCAGACCGCATCCGCCGCGTCAATCTTCAGGCCGGCACGCTCCACAATTTTTCCGGGATCGGCGAAACCTGCTACTGCGGAGACGATGGCCCTTGCGGTGAGGCCGGCCTCTATCTGCCGTTGGGTCTGGCGTTCGATTCCCGGAACAATATGTATATCTGCGATTCCGGAAGCAATCGGATTCGCAAGATCGATCATGAGACCGGCTTTATCACGACGGTGGTCGGTACGGGACAGCATGGGTTTAATGGAGATGGCCCTGCGCTGGAGGTGAATCTTACCTGGCCGGCTGCGATCGCGTTTGATCGGGACGGCGTGCTGTATATCGCTGATACACAAGCCCATAAGGTCAGGCGGTACGACCCGAAGACCGGCATGGTCACCACGATCGCCGGAGCCTGGACGGCCGAGGATGAGGCCCGCGAGCAGCCGCTGGTTGCCCGTAATCTGGTGGTGTTATCGGGCGATGCGATCGGCATCGATTTCAGCGACGATCAGGGATGGCTGATGCCGGTCTGTTCGGATGGTCTGGACCTGTCGATGTATCTGGACGACGGGCGGCCCGCCATGGAGGCGCGTCTGTACGATGTCGTCGGCTTGGCGGTAAGCAACAAGGGCGATGTGCATCTTGTCGATAAAGGCAGCAACCGTGTGCGAAAGATCGACCGGCGCTCGGGTCTGATTTCGACCGTTGCGGGCGTCTGCCGGTACGGTTATGACGGCGACGACAAACCGGCTGTCAGAGCCATGTTGCATGCGCCGGAGGCAGTCGTCTTCGACCGCGAGGATAATCTGTATGTGTCCGATACTATGAACCACCGGGTGCGCAAGGTGGATGCCGGCACCGGTATCATCACGACGGTGGCGGGCAACGGTGACAGCGGGTACGAAGACAAGCATATGGGCGGGTGCGGCGCAGCGCGGTTCGTCGCAAAAGAGTCGGCCGGCACGCTCAAGCATGGTGACGGGTTGCTGGGAATCGAGGCGGTCGTCAATGCCCCGGTCGGCTTGGCGCTGGACTCGCAAGGGCATCTCTATATTTGCGAACGCGGAGAAAACAAAATACGCCGGCTCAAGCTCGCGTAGGCCGCATCGCCGCGCACCCGGTTCACGAAAGTGTTGCATGGTGGGCATGACGAACTTCTGCCGCTCTCGTCCTCTCCTCTTCCTGTGTTTGTCCGGTCTTCTCCTGGCAGCCAGTATCCTCGGTGGATTCGGAATTCCTCTTGTCAGTTCAGAAGGGCTGACGATCCGATCGCATTGGATCGAGGGGGACCTTCCCCAGGCGCCTGATGACGCTGCGTGGGGCGCGATCCCGCCCATGACGATTCCATTAAGCGGCCAGGTCATTACGCGTCCGGTGTGGCCGGAGCCGACTGCACGGGCGCTGGTGGTGCGGTCGCTTCATAATGGCAATGACATTGCGTTTCTCCTTGAGTGGCAGGACAACACGAAGAACGACCGGCTGACGCCGGGCACGTTCCGGGACGGGGTTGCGATCGGCCTTCCGCTTGGCGATGCGCCGGCATTTTTCTGTATGGGACAACTGGATCACTACATCAACATCTGGCATTGGAAAGCGGATTGGCAAAGCGACATCGACCGGCGGGCTTCGCGAAGTTCCGAGAAGAAAGAGGGCGGCGTGCGGACATTCGAAGTCATTCCGCGCCGGATCTCCTCGGTGGAAGATCTGATCGGCGGTGGCTTCAGCACGCTGACGACGAAAGAGAAGCAAGGCCGGGTGCAGGGAAAGGCCTTGTGGAAGGATGGAGTCTGGCATGTTGTCATGCAGCGTCCCCTCGTCAGCGAGGAACAAGAGAACGAAGCGAAACTCATTCCCGGCCGTGTGCAAACCGTTTCCTTCGCCGTGTGGAATGGGGAGAACAAAGAGCGTAACGGCCAGAAGGCGGTGGCGCCGTGGTTTCAGCTCAGCATTGACCCTATCGCAAAGTTGTAGCCCGTACTATTGATCAGTTGAATCGTAGGACGGAACGAGAGCGTGTCCCATCTTTGCTTGCGAGATATGAGCGACGTAGTGGCCATGTTTCAGCGCGCATCACCGAACAGTAGCGGGAGAAGACGTTGTGAGGGGAAGAAGAGTGTTGGCAGTCGCAATGTTGGGCCTGTTGCTCTTCGCCGCCGTTGGAGGCGTCCAGGCTGCAGCTCAGTCTGATGGAATGACGGAGGAAGAAGCGGCCCGGCTCGGTGAGGAATTCGGGATCGTCGTCGGAGCCGTGGACGAAGACATTCAGAAAGAACTGAAGCTCGAGCGTCCGCAGGGTGTCGCCGTGTTCGAGGTGATCGGTAATTCACGGGCCGACTATGCGGGCATCAAGGTTCGTTCGGTCATCAAGGAAATCGACAAGCGTGAAATCCGCACCATGGCGGATTTCGGGTCGGCCATCAAGAAGGCCATGAAGGAATGCAATTTCACCGTCGGAACCTACGAACCGGCTGATCCCGGCGATCCGGTCGGGTGGGGCGTCAATTTCCACTTTGTCGGCTGCAAGCGGGACTAGTGGCAAGGGGCAAGTAGCAAGTAGCAAGTGGTGAGGGGTAAGTTGAGAGGACGTAGCATAACAGCGATTTGTCTTCTGTCGCTCGTCTGGCTGAGTGGTCTGTTCCCTGGCGGGGTGATGGCGCAGCGGCCTGAGGACCAGATACGGCCTGATTGGGTAAACGAAATCGAAAGCGTGTTCATCCGCTCGGAGGATTGCAAGCAATGCCATGAGCGGCACTATGAAGAGTGGAAAGGAGCCAGGGAGCAAACGCCGGATTTGAAAGCGTTCGGACGGGTTGATGCGGCGCTGCTGCACGGCAGTTCGTTGGAATCACCGATCTTCAAAACCGTGTTGGGTCTCTGGGGCCAGACGAATCCGACTGCGGAGGAGCGGAGCCGCTGTCTGTCGTGCCATGCGCCGGCGATGACGGTTTTTCCCCAGCATGCCGGAACATTGATGCAGCAGATCCTGGCGGGCAAACCCCAAGTGGAAGGGATCGGGTGTGCCTCCTGCCATTTGATTCATGAGGTGGAACGCACGCAGGCGCCGCCACCTACGTTCAAAGTACAGCCGGGGTCTGTTCTCTACGGACCATATGCCGACCCGGAAGAAAATCTGGTGCACCAAGCCAAGCGGGCGAATCTGTTCCGCGAGGCATCCTTTTGTGCCTCGTGCCATTTCGACAAAGTCAAAGACGTGACGCAGAAGGATCTGGCGGGAGAAATTCTTCAGGGCACGATCTGTCAGGACTGCCATATGGAACCCTCGACCGGCAGCTCGACGTCGAGGCGTGGGGCCATGACCAGACCCATCGGCCGCCATTGGTTTCGCGGCGTGGTCGGCGCCGACACCATGTTGAAAAATCGCAATCTTCAAGCTGAGTGGGCGCCACGCATCGATCTTGACGTGAAACGAACGGGCGGTACGGTTGAGGGGACTGCGCTCGTGAAGATCGGGAGCCTCCCGCACAGTTTTCCCGACGGCGACCCGGTGTTGAAGCAGTTCTTTCTGACCCTGACGGCGAAAGACGCCCAGGGCCTGGTGCTGGCCGAAGAGACGAAGCGATTCGGGTTGCCCTACGACAAGATTTTGCGTGGTCCGATCCCTGATCCGTTCATCAAGGGGGGACACACCAGAAAAATTCTCTTTGCCTTGACGCTGCCGGCCGGGACGGCGGCGACGGTAGAAGCGGTGCTCACCTATGCCTTGATCCCGACTCCTGCCCCGGCGTTGATGGACAATTATCTCGCGACATTGAAGAGCGACAAAGAGCGGGACGAGGCGAAGCAGATCGTCCACGAGTACACGCAACCGCGCATGCTGACGTATCGTGTGAAAGCGCTCTAAGGCAAGAATGGGAAACTGGCTGCGATCCAATTACAGAGTGGTGGAGTTTGCTATAGCGGCTGTGGTCACAGGCTTGATCTGTGTGTATGGAGGGGGAACTCCCGAAGCGCTGGCCCAGGACGCCAAGGGGCAAGCGCTTATTGAAAAGGCCTTTCCCCATTCCAATAAGTGCAAGCGTTGCCACGAGCGGGTCTTTGAAGAGTGGGAAACTTCGCCTTTGTCGAAGTCCATCCATTCTCCGGCGTTCCGCGCGTCGCTCGATGCCTATCTCAACTCGCCGGGCGGCAAAGATAAAGCACTCTGTTTCCGATGCCATGCGCCGCATGTGCGGGAGTTTTCCGATCAGGCGCAGCTGTTCATCGACCAGGCGAGGTCCGGCGATCCCTCTCTGGACGGTGTGGCCTGTGCGCAGTGCCATTTGATCAAGCAGGTGGATCGCGCCAAACATCCGCCGGATCCGAATTATGAAATCGGCAGCAAGACGCTTTACGGGCCCTACAAAGATTTCGTCCAGAATCTTGCGCACCAATCGATGGAATTGGGGCTCTTTCAAAAATCCGATCTCTGTCTGAACTGCCACCAATCGATACCGTCGGCGGCCAATCTCGGTAAGGCCAACGATTTACTCGGTAATTGGGACCAGAGCCAGGCGGTCAAGTCCGGCAAAGAATGCCAGCATTGCCATATGCCCGAACAGGTCGGAGAGTCGGCGAACGGGGAGAAGAAGCGAAAAGTTGCCAACCACACATTCCCAGGCCGTCTCGGCAAGCTCCGTCAGGAGGCGGCGAAGTTGGACGTGCAGACCAAGGTTGAGGGCGACAGGACGACCGTGACCGTGAAGGTTCAGAGCCTGGTGCCGCACCATTTGCCTGCGACCCATCCGGCATGGGCCACGGTTGTGTTGGATCTCGATGTGAAAGGGAAAAATCTTAAGACCGTGTTTAGCGACCGTCGCGTCTATGGCCGGACCTATGTGGATGCGAAGGGGCAGAAGACCGTGTTTGATTTTGAAGCGGTGAAGGTCGTGGAGGATACGGTGTTAAAGCCTGATGAAATCAGGGTCGAGACGTTTTCATTTCCAACACCGAAAGACACCAAGACCTTCGACGTCGAAGCCACCCTCAATTATGGGGCGATCGCAGGCCCGGCACCCTTTCTCCAGCGGGTTGAAGCCGAGTCTTCCCAAGGCTCACAGGACCCGGTCTTTCAACCCATAGAAATTGTGAAGAAGATAGCGAACGTTCCCGTCAATAAGTGACAGAATTATCCCTGGATGATCCCGATGCAGATGGCGTGGGCGACGAATCGGCCGTAGGTTGCGTCCTTGCACCCGTTCCAATCCGATTCCACCCAGTAGTTCCGCTTCGAGACCCGCTTGAGAAAGTGCTGCTGGGTGAAGGGGCTTTTGCCGTCACGGAGCAATCCGTCGAAAAACGTATTGTAGCCCACCGGCAGGCTCACCACGATTTGTCCACCTGGGGCGAGGCAGCGGTCCCGAAGATGCTCAATGGCCTGGAGCAGCTTGGCCGGCTCCCGCGGCTCCTCGTCCCATCCCACATGCTCCAGCGTCGAGATACTCAGAATGAGATCGTAGCGTTGTGTCGGTGCAAATTCGACGATGTCCTGGTTGATCACACCGGGCGCGACTTCGTACTTATCGACCACATCGTGATGGATCGGGACATAGTGTGCGAGCACGTTGCCGAGCTCTAAAATGCGCATAGCCTGATGGCGGAGCAGGATCTCCCGGAAGATCGGGATCTCGATGCCGCGCTCGTTTTTCCAGGTCTTGTTGCAGAAGTGATAGAGGTACGGGTAGGACCGCCCGTCGAAGACGAAGGTCTTGACCCTCGTCCAGCGCGTCAGCGTCATTTTGGCGAAGCGCCAATAGTGCGCAGAGGCGCTCTCGTTGCCGGAGGCGACGCTGGTGTAGTCGTAGGTGTAGGGCATGCGGAACGATCAGTCGAAGACGATACGGGAACCCGGCGACTTCATCTTGAAAATCTGGAGCGCCGAGTAGATGGCTTTAGCCGGGTGGTTCAGGATCAAGCGTGAATTGGTCACGTGGGTGTCCAGCAGTTCATATTGCCCGCCGCTGTAGTAGATGTCGCAGTCGTCGATCTGGCAGTTCTTGTAGACATGATTGTCCAATGCCAGCTTTGCCTTGCTGAAGGTCTGCCCGTCGATCACGATATAACTCGGTTCAAATTCCATCAGCTGCTCCGTCTGCGCGGACTATAACAAAGTCGGCGTACGGCGTAAACCTGTGCTTTGTCTGTCGCCCCCTCCCTCACATTTCATCTTGATCCTCTGACCCCTACCTGTATAGAATGACTCCGCTTTTCAGATAGTTAGCTGCTCGCTGCTCCTGCGCCGTTGTACGGTTTCCCCACTCGCCTCATGTACTTTGGATGGGTTGAAGCCATGGGGAGCCGTGTGACATAAGAAATGCGTTTATCCACTAGGAGGGTATCCCGTGAGTGATTCAGCGATTGTGACGTTTGCATTGATCGCGGCCGTGGCCGGCATTGCTTATGGCCTCTACTTGGCTATGTGGGTCTTCAAGCTCAACGCGGGCAACGCGAAGATGCAAGAGATTGCGAAGGCTATTCAGGAGGGCGCCAGCGCCTATATGAATCGGCAGTATCGGACGGTGGGAATAGTGGCGGCTGTGCTGTTCGTCCTGCTCTGGGGCGCAGGGGCCGCTTCCGATAAATTCGGCCTGTTGACGGCGATCGGATTTCTGGTCGGCGCGGGAGCCTCGTCCATCGCCGGCTATGTCGGCATGATCATCGCGGTGCGCGCGAATGTGCGGACAGCCCAAGCAGCTCATGACGGTATGAATGCCGCCTTGACTGTTGCGTTTCGAGGGGGTGCGGTGACCGGTCTGTTGCTGATCGGTTTGGGACTGTTGGCGATCACGACCTTCTATATGATTGCGCAATCGGTGGCCGGGCAAGAGAAAGCCATTCACGCGTTGCTCAGTCTCGGGTTCGGTGGCAGTTTGATCTCGGTCTTCGCCCGGGTCGGTGGCGGTATCTATACGAAGGCGGCGGACGTGGGCGCGGATCTCGTAGGAAAAGTGGAAGCCGGTATTCCTGAAGACGATCCTCGCAATCCGGCTGTGATCGCGGACAACGTCGGCGACAACGTCGGCGATTGCGCCGGCATGGCCGCGGACTTGTTTGAAACCTATGCCGTGACGACGGTCGCGGCGATGGTCTTGGCCTTTACCATGTTCAAGGGGGCGAGCGCGCCGATTCTCTATCCGCTCGCGCTGGGCGGCGTGACGATCTTCGCGACGATTATCGGGATCTTGTTTGTGAAGGTGAGTGAGGGTGGCGAGATCATGACGGCCTTGTACAAGGGCTTGTTCGTGGCCGGCGGCATCGCGGCTATCGCATTCTATCCCATTACGTCGTCGATCATGAACGGCGTCGGCGGGGTCAGTGGGATGAGCTATTATATGGCGGCGCTGATCGGATTGATCGTGACCTTGGCGCTGGTGTTCATTACCGATTACTACACGTCGAAGAGCTATGAGCCGGTGCAGTACATTGCGAAGGCCAGTGAAACCGGCCATGCAACCAATATCATCGCAGGTCTGGCGGTCGGCATGCAGTCGACGGCGGCGCCGGTGGTGGTGATTGCGGCGGCGATTTTGGGCAGCTTTTGGGTGTGCGGCGGGGCGGAGTCTGGCGGCTTGTACGGTGTGGCTGTGGCGGCGGTGTCGATGCTTTCGATGGCCGGGATCGTCGTGGCGATCGATGCATTCGGTCCGATTACAGATAACGCAGGCGGAATTGCTGAAATGTCGCATTTGGGCAAAGCCGTGCGCGATATTACGGACCCGCTCGATGCGGTCGGCAACACGACCAAGGCCGTGACGAAAGGCTATGCGATCGGCTCAGCCGGGTTGGCGGCGGTGGTGCTGTTTGCGGAATTTTCCCGTGAAGTCGGGGCGCACAATCCGGCGCTGGCGGCGTTTGACCTCTCAAATCCGAAGGTGCTGGTCGGATTGTTCTTGGGGGGGGCGCTGCCGTTTATCTTTGGTTCGCTCTGTATGAGAGCCGTCGGAGAAGCGGGTGGCTTGATTGTGGAAGAGGTTCGGAGGCAGTTCCGGGAGATCAAGGGTATTATGGAAGGGACCGGCAAGCCGGAATACGGTACCTGTGTCGATATCGTGACGAAGGCGGCGATTCAAAAAATGATGGTTCCCGGGCTGATTCCGGTCATCTCGCCCGTGATCGTCGGGCTGCTTCTCGGGCCGCAGGCGCTCGGTGGTATGCTGGTCGGCAGCATTGTGACGGGGTTGTTCGTGGCGATCTCGATGACGAGCGGCGGCGGCGCCTGGGATAATGCCAAAAAGTTTATCGAAGAGCAGGGGTTGAAGGGGACGGACACGCACAAGGCGGCCGTCACCGGCGATACAGTGGGCGATCCGTATAAGGATACGGCCGGACCGGCGGTGAATCCGATGATCAAGGTCATCAACATCGTCGCGCTGCTGATCGTGTCGCTGATCGTCTGATTGCGACACTGGCGCGACGGGCGAGAAGCGCCATCGGTCGAAAGAGCTTATAGCGTATGGCTCATGGCATAGGACCGGAGGGAGAAGCGAAACTTAATCCGATCATGTGCTATACGCCATCAGCTATCAGCTCTTCTCCCCAACGAGATACGTGTCATGGTTTGCGCCTTGCCTTGACGGGTTTGCAGGGCCTGGAGTAAGTTGACAGCAGGGGATCACGCGCAGCGTTGATCCACGAGAGGTGCTCCGAATCATATTGGAGGTGCTCGAATGGAAAAACAGGAGCGCAAACAGGAGCCGAAACGCGACCCTCAGCCCAAAGATGAGGTCAAGGCCAATCCCAAAGTCGTCGAGGCCGGCAAGAAGCTGAAGGAAGATATCGACAAGCTTGTCGATGAAATCGACGACGTGCTTGAGAAGAACGCCGAAGAATTCGTGAAGAACTACGTTCAAAAGGGAGGGGAATAGCCAACCAACCGGTTTCTATTCCCTCTTTTCCTCTCTCCCTCCCCGTGCGCCGTTTTCCTGTCATCCAGCTGTCAGTCCACTTTTCCAGGCAGACCGAGGAGACCGTATCAGCACGATCGGTTTGACAACGGGAAAGGGAGCCATTACCATCCGCGTAACTCCGTATGATTCATGTGAATACTGTAAGGTGATTCCCGGCAAACGCATTTCCACATAGACCGACGCCCGTCACGAGGTGAGGATGCAGTCGAAACTCTGGATCTTTCGCGATATTGATCCGACTCAACGGGCGGCCCTGGCCCAGGCGCTATCGATTTCTTCAGCCACCGCGTCGCTATTGATGGCTCGTGGCGTGACCACGTTCGATGAAGCGACAGCCTGGATGTCTTCCGGCAAAACCCACGATCCCTTTTTGATTCCCGACATGGGCAAGGCCGTCGAACGCCTCCACCGGGCGATACTCCGGCAGGAACGGATCTGTTTTTATGGCGACTACGATGTCGACGGTATGTCGGCGACCAGCATTTACCTCTCGTTCTTCCGGGGGATGGGCGCCAATGCCTCTGCGTATGTGCCGCATCGAGTCCGCGAGGGGTATGGATTGAACGAAGGCGCGATCCGGAAGCTCGCAGGCGAGGGGGTCACGCTGCTGGTGACGTCGGATTGCGGGACCACCTCGCATCATGAGATTGCGGTGGCCAATCAACTGGGACTCGACGTGATCGTCACGGACCATCACCAA
Organism: Nitrospira sp.; assembly: GCA_022843785.1. Classification (GTDB taxonomy): domain Bacteria; phylum Nitrospirota; class Nitrospiria; order Nitrospirales; family Nitrospiraceae; genus Nitrospira_D. The sequence continues at coordinate 31,315 of JALHMZ010000015.1, read as the reverse complement.
ACCGATGAGGATCTGCCTCCGGCGCTGGCTGTGATGAATCCCCATCGCCGCGATGCGCGCTATCCGTTCCGTGGTTTGTGCTCCGGCGGGCTGGCGTACAAAGTGGCCGGCGCGTATGAGGCGACGTATGGGCCTGGGTCGGTCACGTTGGAGTCGCTGTTGGATTTGGTCGCGCTCTCCACCATTGCCGATGTCGTGCCGCTGCAAGATGAAAACCGGACATTTGTGCGTGACGGGTTGGCGCAAATTTCCCGCGGGGCCCGGTGCGGGGTCAGGGCGTTGAAACAGGTGTCCGGGGTGACAAAGCCCTGCACGGCGGAGACCATCGCATTCAAACTGGCGCCCCGGTTGAACGCAGCAGGTCGAATGGATGAGGCGATCAAGGGGGTCCAGTTGCTCACGACGGAGTCTGAGTCGGATGCGAGACAGTTGGCCGAAGAGCTTGACCACTTGAATCGGACTCGGCAGCAGCTCGAAGCTGAGATCATGCGGGAGGCACTTGCCGTGGTGGAGTCTGGTGAACTTCCTGGCGCGATCGTGGTGGCCTCTCGTCGTTGGCACTTGGGAGTCGTCGGCATTGTGGCGGCGCGTCTCGTCGAACGGTTTCACCGTCCGGCCATTGTGATCGCCGTCAATGAGCAGGGGATCGGCAAGGGGTCGGCCCGTACCATTCCCGGTTTTGATCTCTACCAAGGCCTGGCATCTTGCCGTGATCTGCTGGTGGCGTTCGGCGGGCATCCCAGCGCCGCAGGGGTCACCGTTCATGAAGACCGTTTGTCTGAATTTTCAGAGCGGTTTGCTGGGGCGGCGAGCCAGTGGGCGCACTCCGCCGGACATATTCCCTCGCTGCACGTCGATTCCGAAGTGCGCTTGGACGAAGTCACGCACCGCCTCCTGCATGAAATCGGTGCGCTGCATCCTTTCGGGGCCGGCAATCCTGAGCCAATGTTTGCAGGGAGACGGCTGGAGATTGTGAACGCTCGTGTCGTGGGTGAGAAACATCTCAAGATGACGCTTCGCCAGGGGCGATCCCCGGCATTCGACGGAATCGGATTCGGCATGAAATCGCTCGAAGCGCAGGGCCTCTCGCTCAGAACGCCGGTGGATGTGGCGTTCACGCCTGAATGGAACCATTGGAACGGGGAAGATCGGATTCAGTTACGTATCCGCGACATGCGTCCAACGTCTGGTGAGTAGGGAACGATGGTCTACGAAACCGTTACCGATATCGATCAATTGTTGGCGCGACTCCGGAGTTACCAGCCGGATGCCGATCTTGGCATGATCCGCAAAGCATACGAGTTTTCCGTCAAGGCGCATCATGGGCAAACCAGGCGATCAGGGGAGCCGTACGTCCAGCATCCGGTGGCAGTGGCGGGCGTGTTGGCCCTGCTGAAGACCGATGTTGCGGCGGTTGTGGCCGGCTTGCTCCATGACACGCTGGAAGACACCGTGGCGACGACCGATGAATTGGAACGGGAATTCGGCAAAGAGGTTCTTCATCTGGTCGATGGTGTCACCAAAATCGGGAAAATTACATTTAAGAGTTCCGAGGAAAAACAGGCGGAGAATTTCCGCAAGATGGTGCTCTCGATGGCGGACGATATTCGCGTCGTGATCATCAAGTTGGCCGATCGGCTGCACAATATGCGCACGCTCGAGCATCTCAGCGAGAACAAGCGCCAGGAAATTGCGCAGGAGACGCTGGAAATTTATGCGCCGCTGGCCAATCGTATCGGGGTCGGTTGGGTCAAGAACGAACTCGAAGATCTCTGTTTGAAGCACTTGAAGCCGGATGTCTATGAAACCCTGCGTGTCAGCGTGGCAAAACGGGACGAGGACCGGCAGCAGTATATTCAGGAAGTCGGCGTGTTGGTGCAGAAGGCGGTGGAGGAAAACGGACTGATCGGGGCGATTTATGGCCGGCCCAAGCACCTCTACGGCATCTACCAGAAGATGAACAAACAGTCGATCTCCTTCGATGAAGTCTACGATCTCACCGCGTTGCGGATCATTACCGACACGAAGATGAATTGTTATGCGGTGCTCGGCGTAATCCACTCGCTGTGGCGTCCGTTGCCGGGCCGGTTCAAAGACTACATTGCAATTCCCAAATCCAATCTCTACCAATCGCTCCACACAACCGTCGTGGGGCCGAAGGGTGAGCATGTGGAGTTTCAGATTCGGACGGAGGAGATGCATCGTGTGGCCGAATATGGAATTGCGGCCCATTGGAAGTACAAGGAACAGGACCGGATCGACGATAAAGACAGCAAGGCCTTTGGATGGCTGAGGCAGTTTGTCGAATGGCAGAAGGATTTACCCGACAACCGGCAATTCATGGACTCGGTCAAACTCGAACTGTTCCACGACGTGGTCTATGTGTTTACGCCCAAAGGATCGGTGAAGGAGCTGCCCAAGGGATCGACGCCGGTCGATTTCGCCTACGCGATTCACACTGAAGTGGGTGACCACTGTGTCGGCGCGAAAATCAACGGCAAGATCGTCCCGCTGAAGCATGAAGTGACGAGCGGCGATACCATCGAAATCCTGACGTCGCCCAATCAGACGCCGCACAAGGATTGGCTCAAGTTTGTACGGACGTCGCGCGCTAAAACCAAAATCAAACATTGGATCAAATCTGAAGAGCAGAGTCGGAGCCTGGAAATCGGCCGGCGGCTGCTGGAAGCCGAGCTTCGACGTCATGATTTGGCGCCTGCCCAGATGTTCAAGTCCAGCCAGTTCCTCGAGGCGGCGAAGCATGAAGGGTATGAGACTGCTGATGAGCTGGTCGCAGCCGTCGGATTCGGGCACGTGTCGACAGCCCAGGTTATCGGACGGTTGGCTGCTCCTGCCTCTGACAGCACGCCGATTGCGGAACCGCCGAGCCATCCGAAACCGTTAGTCGGCAGAGGCGGGGACCAGGGGATTCAAGTCAAGGGTTCGCGGGACCTCTTGATGCAACTGTCCCGCTGCTGCAATCCCGTTCCCGGCGATAAAATTCTAGGATACATTACACGAGGTCGCGGCCTCACGATCCATTCTGTCGATTGCCCCAACCTGGAAGCGCTGGATTACGATCGGGAGCGGTTGGTGGAGGTGGAGTGGGATACGGCGACCCCAGGCCGGCATTCCGTCAAGGTGGCTGTGATTGCCGAGGACAAGACCGGTGTGTTGGCCAACGTGTCGTCAGCCATTGCGGAATGTCAGGCGAATATCAGCCGCGCCGAAATCATTACGCGTGAAGATCGCAAGGCTGAGCTGGATTTCATCGTGGAGATTGCCGACACGGCCCATTTAAGCCGTGTGATGAAAGCCATTGAACGGGTGAAGGGCGTTATTACCACGCGACGCATCAGGTCCTGGCAGGAGAGAGCGTAGGGAAGGCTGAGGTCACGGTTCAGCGGTTACGGCACCAGTTGAGGGCGAGTAGGCTGCGTCCATCAATTTCGGCTTTACCCCCGGCCTCGCCGTTTCGACTAGGGTGTCTTGAACTCCAGCTTCGATCCCTTCTCGATCTTGTAGCTATCCACTGTGCCGCCGGCAATTTCCAGCACGTAGATCGCATCGGAGCTATTCGGGCGATATTGCGGGCACGAGTCGTCGCTCTTGGTGCAGATGGGAACCTGCCGCTCGATGTGAATGACTCGTTTCTTTTCGTCCAGCCAGAGCAGGTCCAGCGCGATCTTCGTATTTTTCATCCAAATGGTCCAGGGTAACGGTTGGCCGAAGATGAACAACATGCCATGGTCTTTATCCAAATGCTCTCTGTACATGAGGCCGGTGGCGCGTTTGACCGTTGTGTCGGCGATCTCGGCTTGTATGATGATGCCGGAGGGCGTGCGAATCGGCAGTAGTCCGGAATCTGCGGCTAGCGCGGGCGAGGGAGCTTCAGCGAAGACGAGTGCCATGAGCAGGATTGGTAGAAGGACCAGCGGGGAATTTGTCACGCGCATGCGCGCATCGTAGCGGCCGGCCTAGGCCGAGTCAAGGCGGGTTCCGGCAATGTGTCAACCGGCGCGGCTCTGCGCCATCGTTCTTGCAATCCCCGCGGAGAGTGTGCCATCCTCCAGGCGAATTTTAGAAAGAGGCTGTCATGCAAGAAAAACGTCGCGTGCTCTACAAAAAGGGCGTGTTTGTGTGTCCAACCTGCCGGCAGTCGTATGTGCAAGAAAAGTGGATTGAAGAGTGGCGTATCCGGTGTCACCGCTGTACCTACCGAGGCACCTTGACGGAGGTGTCGGTTGAAGAACACATGGAAGAAGAGACGATCAGGCGCTAGCCAGATTGAATGCGAGGCCGTTGCCTGAGGGCCGGAGCATATAGCTGATGGCATGTAGCACGTGATCGGATTAGGGATATGGCTCTCGCAGGTGCGCTTTTCGGTTTCGTGCCATACGCCATAGACTCCTTCGACTGAACAACGTGTACTGTGTTTCTGGTGCTATGAGTAACCCCCTCGCATCCGTATTGGCGCTCCTCATTATCTTCAGTACCCCTTCGTGGTCATGGGCTGAAGAGGCTTCGCCCCCGGTCAAAGTTCTGGTGACCTATCATTCGTTGTCGGGGAATACGGAGCAAATGGCTGACGCAGTGGCCGAGGGGGTCAGCTCGGTTCCGGGCACTCTCGCGGTGCTCAAGCGAGTCGGCCAGGTGACGGCGGATGACTTATTTTCCTCTGATGCTGTGATCGTCGGCTCGCCGGTCTATTGGTCCAATATGTCGGGGGAGGTCAAGACGTTCTTTGACAACTGGCAGTTCAAGTTCGGCGTGTTTCCCGATTTTAAGATGAAGAACAAGGTTGGTGCAGCCTTTGCCACCGGAGGTCAGATTTCCAGCGGCAAAGAGATCACGATGTTGACGATCCTTGCCGCGATGTTGGGAAATCAGATGATCGTTGTCAGCGGCGGCGGCGCATTCGGGGCGTCCGCTACGACGGAAGGTGATAGTCCAGGGATCGACAAGAAAGAGCTGGCCGAGGCCAAGGCCTTGGGCCGTCGCGTCGCAGATGTGGCAAAGCTCATCAGCAGGGTCTCCACACAGTAGTTCGTTCCAGCCCCTCTACACATACCTCTGAAATCACTGAAATTGCGTATCTCATTGGGATAAAGAGCTGATAGCTGATGGCGTATAGCACGTGATCGGATCAGACAGTTGTGAATTGAGAATGGTCAGGCGTATCTGAGAACTCTCCATTCAGCAGTGCTATCTGCTCCCGCTCTGGATTTCCACCCTTCACCCCTTACCCCTCACGCCTTACGTCCGGATGCCATAAGCTATACGCTATAGGCTCTTTAGACCGATGGCGCTACGCGTTTGCCTCGCTGAGTCGAAGCGGGCTTCACGAGATGCGAAGAGCCAGAGGCAGAGTCTAGCGGTCCGACATGGTGGGACAGGGTGTCGATGCGCCCTGAACAGCGATGTCGACGAATGCATCAATATTCTTGGCGCAGCGTCCGCAGCAGCCAGCGCGCTTGAGCTCGAACTTGGACTTGAGCTGGCAGGGCATCACACAGCCGGTCCGTCCAGCCTCGCGTACATCCGACTCTGTAATCCCGTTGCACAAGCAGAGGTACAAGGTGCTCTCTCCTTGACGATTATGAGAAGCGTTCTCATTATGCCATCGTGCCAAGGATCTGTCAAGCCCCCGGAGGCTCCCTCTATTCTGCTGCCAAGATATGCTGCAATGCTGGCGCTAATGTCTTGTAATGGAAGACATATCCACCCGATAGGGCTCTCTTCGGATAGATCCGTTGACCCGTGGTCATGAGCGTCGACAATTCACCCAGTGCAATGTTCAATATGAAGCCTGGCACAGGAAGCCAGGAAGGACGATGGAACGACTGTCCCAGTACTTTGCAAAACTGACTCATGGTCACTGGCTCTGGCGCCACGGCGTTAACCGGACCGGACACGGTTGGCGTCGTGAGCGCCCATCGAATCACGCCGATGTGGTCATCTCGATGGATCCAGGACACCCACTGAGTGCCTGGCAGAATAGGGCCGCCTGCGAACAGTCTGAATGGCAGTAACATCTTCGGCAACGCGCCGCCGTCTTTTCCAAGGACCATTCCGGTCCGCAACGTGACGACCCGTACGCCGAATTCCTGAGCCCGAAGCGCTTCTGATTCCCATGCAAGACAGAGGTCGGCGAGAAAGCCATGGCCACGTTGACTGCCCTCATCCAGCACACGATCGTCACTGGCTCCGTAATAGCCGATGCCGGATGCGTTAATCAGCGTGCGAGATTTTGAAGAACAGCGCGAGAGGGCGTCCACCAGCGATCGAGTGGCGAGGACCCGGCTTTCCGTAAGAAGCTGTTTGCGGGCATCGGTCCAACGCCCGTCGGCAATCGGCGCACCGGCAAGATTGATCACAGCGTCGGCGCCTTCAAGACAAGATGCCAAGGTGGCTGCCTCTCGGCCATTCCACTCGATGGCGGTGACCTTGGGGCCACAAGTCCGTTGTGCCGTTTCCCTGTTTCGCGTCAGCACGCTGACCTGATGTCCGTCGTGACAGAGAGATACGCATAACGCACGGCCGATGAACCCCGTTCCACCGCTGATCACGATTCTCATGGGGCTACGCTTGTCACAAGGCCTCTTGCGCGACGATCACATCGTTTCTTCCAACTGCTCGACCATTTCACGGATCGTATCGAAGCCGGATTGCCAGAAGGCTTCGGAGGTCATGTCCACGCCGACTTTGTGCAGGATCGCTTGCGGGGCTTCTGAGCCTCCGGTAGCGAGGAGGTTCAGGTACTTCGGCACGAACGAGGCACCCTGTTCCTTGTACATGCGGTACAACGCCAGCACGAGCAAATTTCCAAAGCTGTAGGCGTAACAGTAGAACGGACTGGCAAAAATGTGGGGGATGGTCAGCCATTCCCATCGGAACTCATCCGGCACCTTCACCGCTTTGCCGAATTGTTGGCGCAGCTCATTGAAATAGGCCTTGGCCAGCTGATCACCTGTCGCGCCGTCTGCGACCATCTGATGGGCCAACTTTTCAAAGCGGACAAAATAAGCCTGCCGCAAGACCGTTGCGTAGATGTCGTCCAGCTGGCTCAATAGCAAGCCTTGCCGAACGGCCTTATTGCGTTCTTGAGACATCAAGGCATCGGAGAGAATCCGTTCACCGAACACCGAGGCGGTTTCCGCCAAGGGGAGGGTTGAATGAAAGGTAAAGACTGAATGGTCTTTGGCCATCATGCCGTGGACGGCATGGCCAAGTTCGTGCGCCATCGTCGCGATGTCGCGGGCCTCCCCGGTGTAGTTCAGCATCACATAGGGCGTCATCCCCGGGACTGTGCTGTAGCAATAGGCGCCGCCGATTTTCCCGGGCCTGGTCGGGCCGTCGATATGCCGATCGCGAAATACTTGTTCAGCCAGATCGGCGAGGTGTGGTGAGAAGCCGCGATAGGCGTCAAGGACCATCCGCACGGCGTCGGCGTATTTGTATGTTTTGGCCTCTGTGCGATGTGGGGCGTAGATGTGATACCGGTTCATCGGCTTGATCTTGCAGATCTTTGCCTTCAGCGAAAAATACGTGTGAAAGATGCCGGCATTCTTCGCGCAGGACGTCAAGAGCACATCGACGGCCTGATCAGGCACATCGTTGCTCAGGTTGCGGGTCGCAATGGGAGAGGCAAAGTGGCGGAGACCGAGGTTTTCAGATTTCCAGTCGCTCACGAGCGTCTTATAGATTTCGCCCAGCAGGTCGTGTTGTGTTGAAAAGACGCGATAGAGCTCCTGATAGGCGGCTTGACGCACCGAGGCCTTCTGGCTCCGCACGTACGCCATCAGTCCTTCGCGATTGACCGACTTCTTCTTGCCTCCGACTGTCAGCGTGAAGGTCAATCCATTCGTGACCACATCGTAAAAGGTATGAACGGCGCTGCGGCCCGTGACGTTTTTGAGATGGACGATCTTTTCTTCCGGTTCGGTCAGCGTATGCGGTTTGAACCGCCGGATCGTCTCCAGGTGATAGCGGAAGTCCCCTGCGTCGGCCATCAGCCGAGCCGCGTTCGTGCCATCGACGCTCTGCCACCACAGGTCGAAAAACAGTAGGCGATTGGTGAGGGCCGTCAAACGTTCTTCGACGCGGGCCTTGAGCGAACGGGCCGCAGCGTCCTTCGTGTTCTCGGAGAATCGAAGGTAGGCATAGGCTCCTAGCTTGGATGACCCCTGTGCAAATGTCTCGCTGAGTGTCAGCAGAGCCTGGAAGTCTTGCCCGGTGATCGACGGCGTTAACGTCGGGCGAGCCGCTTCGATTGGAGCCACCACGGTCTCAAGTTGTGACAGGATAGAGTCGATCTCCTTCGACGGACCTTTCACCAGGTGCGTCAGGTCCCAACGATCGGGATAGGAGGGGCGTGCGGCTCGAGTGGATCTTGAGGCGCGTCGTGTAGGGAGCTGTGTGGCCATATGATTCTCCTTCAAGCTGTAACCGGCTCCGGGCCGGACCGATCATACCATTGCCTTCTGCATGGCGAGCAGAAAAAATGGAGGACGGCTGTCCTTTAGCACATTGACAGGGTTCGGGTGGGATGCAAAAATCCCGCAGCCCCGACTCGGATTGCGAGTGTGATGATGACAGATCAAGAACTCAATCGAGTAGTTCAATATGTGACAGCCAGTACCTCGTATGCGCGGGACACGGTGGCCGAGATTGTGAAAACAGGATTGGGCGAACTCGCCGCGATGGCCACGCACTCGACTCGACAGTTCGAGCGCGAGACTCTGTTGGAGTATGTGTCGCAATGGACGATCAAGAGAACCGGGCAGCCCGAGACGCTGGTACGCGAAGTGCTGGGCTGTGCCGGCCGCTGGCTGGATGAACTCTACGAGGAGATCGCCAAGCAGCAGCCGGATCTCTTGCGGCAATCATCGAACGATGAGGATGAGGGGGCATCGGCGTAACGGAGTGTGGGATGGCCCGATGGCGCTCGCGACGGTCAGTGAAGGTCTACTCCTCGTTTCGGGATGGATATGGGGTGTCTGCTGTCTCCTGGAAACGCACGACACGAGAAGGGCTCTCTTCCGATCTAGAAGACCGTTTGACCCAACTTCACCGGCACTGTGCCGATCAGTCGAGCCATCTTCGGCTCGGACGGCTCTTGCATCGCCTCACCCATTCTGATCCCGGCGTGAAAGAATCGGCGTTGGCTGAATTGGAGCTGGCCACGCAGCTGATTCGCGCCCGAGTGTGTGTCACCTTTCTGCCTGAATCGAAGACCCGCAGCGCTGATTTGGAGTGCCACCTGGGCCGGGATCGGTTTCTGGTGGAAGTCACGGCCATGGTGGGATCAGCGGCGCGTCGACGGATGCCGCTTCGAGGAATCGCGCGAGATGAGGAACAGGGAGAGGAAGAGGATCGCGGCGTCATTCTGCTCCATCGGATTTTGGCGCGCATTCAGCAGAAGGCGAAACAGCTGGCCGACTACTGCGATCCTGTTGTGCTGCATATCTCCATCCCCCGCGCCGATTTGCAAAGCGGAAAGGGTGGACGGCCGGAGGCCATCTGGCTGGATGTGAAGGTATTGTCAGGCGCCGTCACCGTCTTGCTGACCAGCTTGCGGCATCTCAGCGCCGTGCTGATTTCATTATGGGATGTGGAACCGTTGCCGTCGAAGGCGGGAACCAGACTGGCGAATGTCGAGCTCGTTGAGCGTCCAAAATCTCAGCGGACTCATCCGCGTGTGCGGATGCTGATTCATAATCCCGGCGCTGCATCGCCACTGAGCGAACGGCAAGCCGAGGTGTTTGTGCAGCTGCTGGGGTAGAAAACGAGCGACCAAGTTAGCGGGCTGAGGGCAATCGTCGGGCTGAGGCGTGGCAAAGGGTCGAGCCTGGATTCTTGAGGGCCCCGTGAGAGTTGTTCCCCTCACGGCTGCACTGTCGCACGTCACGATCTTTTGCGGGCGCCGTAGATGGCGCCGCCGCCCTTCTTATATGCTTGAAGCACGGCGACGGCTTCTTTCCGGCACAGGTCGCGGGTGACCGTGATGCGGCGGTTCTTGAACTCCGCCACCCAGTTCTTCGGTTTCGCTCCCTCATCGAATCCGATCGCTTCTGCATCGCTGGCGCGGGCGCCGCACAGCACGCTTCGGATGCCGGACCAGGGGATGGCGCCGTAACACATGGCGCAAGGCTCACAGCTTGTTACCAGCTCGTGTGTCGGGAATCCTGCCGCGCTGAGATCGAACCGCCCGACGGTCTGTTGTGCGTTGGCAAGCGCGACCATTTCTGCGTGCGCATGAGAGCAACGGGTGGACTCGACGAGATTGACGCCGATCGCCACCAGCCGCCCTCCGGCCCGCTCAAACACGGCGGCGCCAAAGGGGCCGCCGGTCCCTCTCGCCACATTGGTCGAGGCCAAGGCGATGACAAACCGCATGCGGCTTTCTTTTGAGAGAAACGGCGTGTGCCGGCTCCGCGTCAGTCGGATGGCCCACTGTGGCAGCCGGAAGGGGGAAGTGGAAGAGCGGCGCGTGGTCACGACGGCAGTGAATTCTTCATCGCTTCTAAATTCTTCGTCACCATCGCATCGCCGTTCTTCGTCGAGACCTCGATGCCTGTGACGATGACGGTGCGGCATTCGTCGAGCTGGTTCAAGGTGCGGAGCGACTGCGCCAACGCAAAATAGGCGGCCGAATAGGTAGGTTTGACCGTGACACATTGCCGCAGAGCCTTCGCGGCCTCTTCAAAGTTTCCATCGTCCATATAGGCTTTGCCGAGTCCGAACCAGGCGACATCGTCGTTTGGGTCGATCGCGAGGACTTTCTTGAGCGGTTCAATTCTTGGATTAGGCATCGGATACTCCGTATTGTGAAGACCGACGATAGCAGTGGAGAACGCTCGTTGTCTACGTGCTTTCCTGCGTGCTAATCTCAATCCGTAATTCGTATCTCGTGAAGCGTGAAGCGCAGGACTGAAGAAGTTCCTGTGTGCGAGGTGCGCGATACGCCTCACGAACCACGGTGTCTTGGCACTATGAGCAAAACCGGTCTCGTCTACCATCCGGCCTATCTTGAACACGACTTGGGAATGGGACATCCTGAGTCGCCCAATCGGCTGCGCGCGATCATGCAGCAACTGGAACAGAGCGGGACGCTTGCGAAGGTGACCAGAATCGAGCCCCGCAAGGCCGAAGATGAATGGATTACCCAGGTCCACAGCGCAGCGTATCTTGCGATGCTGAAAGACCAGTCGCCTGCCGGCGGACGAGTGTCCCTTGATCCTGATACCTCGATGTCATCGGGATCGTTGGCGGCTGCGTACTTGGCCGCGGGTGGGACTTTGGCTGCTGTTGACGCGATCATGGCTGGACAGGTGAAGCATGTTTTCTGTGCCGTGCGCCCGCCCGGCCATCATGCCGAAGCCGGGCGCGCGATGGGATTTTGCTTGTTCAACAATGTGGCGATTGCGGCGCGCTATGTCCAACGCAAGTATGGTGTGGCCAGGGTGCTGATTGTCGATTGGGATGTCCATCACGGGAACGGCACTCAGCACAGCTTCGAGGACGATCCCTCTGTGCTCTTTTTCAGCACGCATCAATATCCCCATTATCCGGGCACAGGCCGAGCGAGTGAACGGGGCACAGGAGCGGGCGACGGATCGACGATCAATGTGCCAATGGAAGCCGGTGAGGGGGACGACGAGTATCGCGCGATCTTCCACAAGGTATTGGTGCCGGCGGCCGATGAGTTCAAGCCGGAGTTCGTCATCATTTCAGCCGGGTTCGATGCGCATAAAGACGATCCGCTGGCCAGCATGGGCTTGACGGAACAGGGTTATGCGGAGCTGACCGGCATCGTCTCCGGCATCGCCGCTCGCCATGCGCAGGGCCGCATCCTTTCTTCGCTCGAAGGCGGCTACAACCTGACGGCACTGGCTGCATCAGTAGATGCTCATATTACGGCGCTGTTGCACGCATGATTCGAGGACTCACAATTAGCTTGGGCGTGCTGGTTGCGGCCGGGTTGGTGTATTTCTACTACACCGAGGTCAAACCGGTCGTGATTTTTGGGCTGCGCGATGATTATGCCCATGCGATTCCGTTTCAAAAAATCCCCGACGGACTCGCGAGCTTGAAGGCGGAATCCTGCGGGCAATGTCACCGCGAGATCTATGAAGAATGGAAGACCAGCATTCATGCGCATGCCTATGAAGATCCGTTCTTTCAGGCCTACTGGAAGAAGGACAAGAACATCTGGGTGTGTCTCAACTGTCATACACCGCTGGAAAACCAGCAGCCGACCTTGATCAAGGAGATTCCGCGCGGACGAGTTGAAAAAGCGGTTCAGGAGCCGAATCCGCAGTATGACGCCGAGTTGCGGAACGAATCGGTGACCTGCGCCGCCTGTCATGTGCGGGATGGGGTGATCCTCGGACCGTTCGAGGATTCCGTCGCGCCGCACCCTACAAAGTTCGACCCGAAGTTCCGTACCGCCGAGTTCTGCTCCCGGTGCCACAATGTGGTCTCCGGCCCGGCCCAGTTCTACAACGTGGGGCCCTGCGGGACCTATGCGGAGTATGAAGGCCAGTACTGGATGAAGGAGCGCGGGTTTATCTGTCAGAGTTGCCACATGCCGGAGATTGAGCGGCCGGTGGCCGTGGGAGGACCTGTTCGCCGGGGCCGGCAACACCTGTGGCGGGGCGGGCACGACCCCAATATGATCAAGCGGGCGGTGGAGATTCAGGTGAAGACTGATACGGATGCTCCCAAACCGGGCGATCGGGTTGGCGTGACGCTGACCCTGGTCAATGCCGGGGCCGGCCATAAGATTCCCACCGGAGATCCCGATCGATTCTTTACGGTAGAGTTTACGGTGGAGGATGGACAAGGGAAAGTTCTGGAGCGGCAATCGTCTACGATGGGCCGATGGATTCTCTGGCAGCCGGCGATTGTGGAGTTGTACGATAACCGGTTGTTGCCCCTGGCGAGCCGCGACTATCAATTCGCCTACCGACTTCCATCGGAGGCCAAGGGCTTGATTCTGAAAACCAAGGTGCAGTACCACATTCTGACCGACGGGCAGCATGAGATGCTGCGGAACAAGTACGGGCTGACGGGAACCGATCCCTATCGGTTTGTCATTGATGAGCGGGAGTTTCCCCTTTCCGGCGAGTTGGCTGCGGTGTTACGGGCGGGAGGCCGATCAGTAGGCGTCAGTGGCAGCCCGGCTGGTGTCAGCTGTAAGGCCGATACAGAAGGAAAATCGTTGCCGGCACATCGGGGCACTGTTAAAGGAATATCATGAATCATCCGTTGTTGATCGATACCGACACATTGCAGAACCGATTGGGCCAGCCGGGTTTGGTGGCACTCGATGTGCGCGGCAGGTCTGCGTTTGAGTTCGGCGGGCATATTCCCGGCGCCGTGCATACCACCTGGCATGAGTACAGCGATCCGAATGCTGTGCCGAAGGGATTGTTGAATCCGGATCTCGGCGCGATTGAGCAGACGCTTCGGCGGCTTGGCATCAATCAGGAGAGCGACGTCGTTATTTACTCCAATCCGTTCGACAATTGGGGCGATGAAGGCCGGATGTTCTGGATGCTCGAATATCTCGGACACAGGAATCTGCGCATTCTGGACGGTGGCTGGGTGAAATGGACGGCGGAGAAGCGGCCATTCGAGCATGGCCTGGCGCCGCCTGCCGCAGGGAACTTCAAGGCTCAGCCGGTAAAGGCGCTGGCGATTGTGAAAGAGGAGCTGAAGCTGATCGTACGAATGCCGCATGAGCGGACGGCGATCGTGGATGCCCGGAGCCTCGAAGAGTATCTGGGAAAAGAAGTCTCCGGCATCCCGCGGCCAGGCCATATTCCTTCGGCCATTCACATGGCTTGGAACGGATTTCTCAACAAGGATGCGACGATTAAGGATCTCGACGTGATCAGAGCGATGCTGGAAGACAAGGGTATTCGGAGCGATCAGGAAGTGATCTGTTATTGCACCGGCGGTGTTCGGTCGGCCTGGCTCTATTTCATCCTCAAGCTGGCGGGATATCAGGCGATCAGAAATTATCCGGGGTCGTGGTGGGAGTGGAGCCGGGATTTCGCTTGCCCGGTCGAGAAAGACACGCACATGCTTCAAAAGATTCTTGGGTTCGACCAAGCGGCCGGCCCTTCCGGGAGGTCTTCTTGACAGGTTTTGGAACGCTGTGTAAGGTGCATGCACGATCGATTTGTTTCGCAAGAAAGGCGCAATCTAACCAGGGAGGACTCACGATGACAATCAAGATCAGCCACAGTGTCATGGCGTTGGCCGCGGTTGGGGCGCTTGTGGGCATGCCCATGCTGAATGGCGTGGCGCTGGCCGGCAATAAGCATGTCGATGAGGCGGTTGAACATGCCAGGGGCGCTGCGTCGCACGGGAAAGAGGGACATGCTGATGCCTGTGTCCAGCATGCAGAAGAGGCGCTCAAACATGCGCAGGGTGCCGGTGTGAAAAACCCGCATTTGGACGAAGGGGTGAAACATCTGAAGGAAGCCGTTCAGCATGGCAAGGCCGGGCATGCTGATGCGTGCAAGGATCACGCGGAAGGCGGCGCCACGCATTTAGCCGAAGTGAAGTAACGTCAATGAGCTGATAGCTGTCGGCTGACAGCTGAGTTGAAACGGGCAGGGAGTAGTCCCTGCCCGTTCTCATATGGAGTGAAGTACTTCATGCGAGTCGGGTTTTATCAATACAATCCATCGTTCGGCGAAGTCGCCAAGAATCTTGATGCGGTGACGGCCGCGTTGGAACGGGTTGAAGCGGATCTCATTGTGCTGCCAGAATTGTTTGCGTCGGGGTATCAATTTGTATCGCGGGAAGAGGCGCACCAGCTGGCTGAGCCGGTGCCTGACGGTCCGACTACGCGTCGTTTGATGGAAATCGCCAAGCGGCGCCGGTTGCACATGGTGGCCGGACTTCCGGAACGGGCCGGATCGGCGTGCTATAACTCTGCCGTGGTCGTGGGGCCGGCTGGATTCATCGGCTGCTATCGCAAGACGCATCTGTTCTATGAAGAGACGCTCTTCTTCACACCCGGCGATTCCGGATTTCAGGTGTGGGATATCGGACCGGCGAAAATCGGGGTGATGATTTGTTTCGATTGGTATTACCCGGAAGCGGCACGCTCCCTGGCGGTGCAGGGCGCCGACATTATCTGCCATCCGTCCAATCTCGTGTTGCCGAACTGTCCGGATTCGATGCCGGTGCGATGTCTGGAGAATCGGGTCTTTGCCATTACGTGTAATCGTATCGGCAGTGAAGCGCGTGGAGGGAAGGATCCGTTGACCTACATCGGCCACAGTGAAGTCGTGACACCCAAAGGTGTGATTCAGTATCGGGCTTCCCGGGATCGGGAAGATCTTGCGATTGTCGATATTGATCCGGCCGAGGCTCGCAACAAAAGTCTGAACCGCTACAACGACCTGCTTCGTGATCGCCGGACATTGCTCTATAGGATGTAACCGCCGCCGCAATCCATGCGACGGTTTGGAGCCCGCGCTTGCGCAAGACCGGCAAGCGCAGTAGGATTCGTGCATGGACCTTACACTTGGTAAAGGCATCTTTCTCATTGCTGCGCCCAGCCTCCGTGATCCAAACTTTCGCCAGACCGTGGTGCTGTTGTGCGAGTATGGGCCGGAAGGCGCCTTGGGCGTCGTGGTCAACCGGCCTACGGCCATGTCTATTTCAGAGGCGCTGCCGCAGGTGCCGATCATTGAAGGGGCCGGCCACGTGCTCTATGCCGGTGGCCCCGTGCAGACCAACCAGGTCATGCTGCTCTACCGCGGCAGAGAGTTTCCGGAGAACGCGCATCATGTATTTGACGGAGTCTGTCTGGGCGGCGACATGGGGATGGTGGAACGGATTCTCACCAATGTCGGCAGCCAGGAAGCCTTCCGCGCGTATCTGGGATATTCGGGATGGGGGCCCGGTCAATTGGAAAACGAGATGAAAACCGGCTCCTGGATGTTAGTGCCTGCCGACCCCAACTTACTCTTCGAAAAAAATCCATCCTCGGTCTGGCGTGATCTGTTGCTCACCCTTGGTGATACCTACCATCCATATGCGGAGATGCCGTTCGATCCGTCCTGCAACTAGCCCGCTGGTTCCTTGTGGAGCGTATCTCGTGAAGCGTGAAGCGCAGGGCGGAAAGAAAATGTGTTTCCTCTTTGTTTGCGAGATACGCTCCACGAGATACGAGTAACGAAGAATAGGACACCGGCCGGCCGGTGCTTATATTCACCAATATCGCCATTGAAGCGGTCCGAGCACAGATGCTAGGCTGACCCTCTATGCAAGGCACGCCAAACAGTCGATCGCGTCTGTCTGTGGTGGCTCAAACGGTGGCTGCGGCCATGATAGTGACGCTGCTCTCCGGCTGCGGGCTCGGCTATACCATCATCAAATCGGAAGCCAAGCTGGATCGGCTGACCGTTCCCATGACTAAAGCGCAGGTGCTCGAGAACATCGGATACCCGGATCGCGTGCTGAGGGATGATGGGCGCCTGCTGGTCTGGGAGTATTCCCTGACGGCGAGAAAACAGTGGGCATATGAGCTGTTGTATTGCCCGCTGTCTATGGTGATCGGAGGGTGTCTTGTGTATCCCTTTACCAATATCGCATCCGATCAGCGCGAGTATCCGCACCATGTCATTCTGATCGACAATGAACTCTGTGCCTGGGGTCCACCGGCTGCCATTATGCAGAGACGGCGCACGTGTGCCACGGCTGGAGCGCCTGCCTCCATGGATGGTTCTGCGGGAAGGCCGGAGCCGGTAGTGTCGGGGAGGGGCCCGATCGACCGCGAATCGATCGACCAGTACCGGACGATGGCGGTCATGCTTTTTGAAGATATGGCCGATGTGCCGGGCACCGGGTCTCGTGTGGCAGGCATCGTCACGACGCTCATGCTGGATCTCGATATGCGGATGGTTGAACGGGCGAAACTGGATGAAGTGCTGCAGGAACAGGTTATTCAGCTGACCCATGCCGATGATGCGAATGTTCTGAAGGTGGGCAAACTGGTCGGCGCGGAAGCCATTATCGTCGGGGAAGTGCAGCAATGGGAACAGCGTCAGCAGGAACACACCAACAGCGTGTCGTTGGCGCTGCGGATGATCGATGTCGAAACGGGCTTGCTGCTCTTCAGCGGACAAGGGCATTTGACCGATCCCACGACTGACAATCCGGAAAGCTCGGCGCGTGTGATTGTCCACCGGATTCTTACCCTGTTCGGATCTCAGACCGGTCTGTTGGGATCCGGGCGCATCGGGGTCCATTGGCAGCTGGAGGAAGAACGGGGAGACCGGTTCTATCTTGTGAGAGAACTGCGAAGCGGCTTGCCGGCTGAGAAGGCCGGTCTGAGAGTCGGCGATCGTGTGATTGGGTGCAACGGGTTGCCGCTGGCCGACGTCAAAACGGAGCGCGATGCCAAGCGGATCTGCCAAGTCGAGTCAGGGCGGAGGTTGCAGCTCGACGTCATGCGGGAGGAGCAATTCCTCGATGTGCAGGTTATTGCGGAGAAGAGGCCTGGACTTTAAGCCCACAATAGTTATGACCGCTTCTACTGCCACCGCCGATACGTCGCTGCGACCAACTTGTCCGCGAGCGTTGCGCGGCCAGCGGGCAGGCTCGCCCCTCGTGACCTCAACATACTGTTTCAAGTATGCTTCGGTCTCTCAGGGCTCCGCGTGCCCGTCTCGCAAGGCGTCTTGGCGGTTTCGTCACGAACTGTCATGAATAATCTGGGCTAGGAGAGACCATCGTGGATCAATCGCACGGAGTGCCGTCGGGAACAGATGCGTTGTTGCGGAAATTGCATGAGCAGCCACAGGTTCCGTTGACCCACTGGTTACGGGCTCCGGCGCATGTGCATTACAAAGCCTTTCGCATGGCCGACCCGCCGGTGCAACGACCCGCAAGCCGGCAGGAATTCCAGTCGTTGCTGGGGATGCTCAAGGTCTCCCCAAAGGACGTGGTGCTACGGGAAGCATTCGGCTATGGCGTCAAGGAGGAAGCGGCCGGCGACCGACTCATCGTTATCTGGCAGGCCCATACGGAGTATTATAATTACCAGATCTGGCATCTCCCCCCGCCGGGGAGTCACGATCTTGAGTTCGGGCCTCTGACCTTTCCTGCCTATCAATTCCCAAATACAGCCTTGGGGACGGAAGTGTGCCGGTTGGATATCATCTTGTCGGCAGAGGCGCTGTCCTCCCGCGAAGAGATGCGCTCGCGGTTTCCAGGCCCTGTGCTCTATGGGAGCCGGGTTCTGAATGAGCATACGACCGTCATCACCAGCTTTACACCGGATGCACAGGGGAGGGAACGCTATTGGGTGACGGCCGGACTGTCGCGGTCCACTCCTTCCCATCTGAAAGACATCGTCGATGCCATTGTGCGGATCGAGACCTATTATCATCTCTTACTGATGCAGAAGCCGTTGTTCTCTGCTGCGATCGATCAGGTCTATAAGTTCGAGCAGGTGCATTTGCAGCAACGCGAAATCATCACGGGCCATATCGGCCACGCAGACTCGCAGACGCTCCAGCGCTGGATGAACAGCCTGACGCAGGATTTATTGAAAACGAACCGCATGGCCGGCAAGCTGCATTTCGAGCTGTCTTCATCCACGCCGTACGACAAGATCGTCCATGCGACGCTGGCGTCATTGGCGGAGAAGCCGTTGGAGTCCTATCGGCCGCTCTCCGACTATGTGTTGAGCGGCATCACCGGCGTGGCCGAGGGGTATCAGCAATTACTGAAGCGGATCGATACGTTGCGGAATGGATTTGAGGGAATCATTGCCATCATTCGCACGCGCGTCGATCTGATCGTCGAAGCCCAGAATCTTGCCCTCCTTCAAAGCGTCGACAAGACGACGAAGAGCCAGGTCATCCTTCAACATACCGTCGAAGGACTGTCGGTCATCGTGATCGCCTACTACCTCGCGGGTCTGGCAGGCTATGTGTTCAAGGGGCTGTCAGAAGTGGGGTGGCTGCAGAATGCGAATATTGCCTCGGCGATCTTTGTTCCCATCGCCATCGGCCTGGCCTTTGCGATTACGATCGTGAGCAAGAAGTTCCTGCATAAAAAGTTGACCAGCGAGCAGCCGGCGCCGAAAGTGGACAAGCCGGAGGAATGAACGGCGACGGGGTTGCTGCGGCTGTTATTTCCTGGTCCGGACGATGGCAGTGGTATCCACTTGGGTGCGCGAACCGAGCTGCATGGATCGCACAAGTCTGAGCGATTCGACCCATCCCGTCCTCCGATCCACCACGGCCTCGGCGGTATCGTGCAGGGCAATCGTTTTGGGGAATTCTTCTTCGGGCCGGTTCCGCTCGAGGCGCGCCGTCATTGCGTTCAGCGTTGACTGCAGAATTCGTGCGGACTCATGAGGGTCCGCCGTCTGGCGCCACGTAATCACGGCGTGGCTGGACGCGGCGTCATAAGATTTCAGAGCCATGCTGGTCCGGCTCGGTAACGCCTCTCCATCGAGAGGGTTCGGCAACACACTTTCGTATTCGTAGGGTGCATGCCGGGTGTAGCCTCGACCGAGCACCAGGAGATAGAGCGTCGCGTCGCGCGTGCACAGCTGCTCGATCTGCTGTTTGGTTGCGAACATCGATTCCCATTGTGCCCGCAGTTTGGCGAGCAGCACTTGATCGGTGTGTCTGCTTCTTGAATCCTGTGTCGGGGCAAGAAGGGTTTCCATCGCTTTCAGCGTCGCGGTCTTGAGTTCCTGCCAGTTCCGGACTCCCGTGATCGCTCCGTGCGAATTGATCTCAAGGATGACCTGCTGTCCTTTCATCACGTTCGCAACCTGGCGAAGAACAGATGGTGCGTCAGGCGTGGGCGATCCGTACGTGGTTTCACCTGCCGTCCAACCAACGAGATATCCCTTCACATCGGCACTGAGGACTTCGATGGTAAAGGGAGTGTGGGTGGTGCCCATGACCGTCGATTTGCCATTGACGGTCTTTTCTCGAGTCCGTGTGATCTCAAGGCCGAACAGGTCTCCTTGAGTCCAGTGAGGCAAGACCTCGATGGAAGGGGGCGGTCCGTCGGCGTAGCCCGTGAATGGGAAACAGAGCCAGAAGAGCAGGGCCGCACGAAGGGTTGTTGAGCGCATAGTCGTGGAAGATACGATGAAAACCTCGGAGCATCTTACGAGGTCGATCCCCACATAGCCATGCTTAATTGAGCGGGTGCTCTATCCGGTGAGCATGTGGGCTAAGAACCGCCCAGTGTGAGAGGCTGCCACTTTTGCAATTTGTTCCGGGCGACCTTCTGCGATAATGTGACCACCTGCTGCTCCGCCTTCGGGTCCTAAATCAATCACCCAGTCCGCCGATTTGATGACATCCAGGTTGTGCTCGACGACGACCAGCGTATTGCCGGCATTCACGAGCTTGTGGAGCACAGTGAGGAGTCGCTTGACGTCGTCGAAGTGCAGGCCGGTGGTGGGTTCATCCATGATGTAGAGGATGTTTTTTGCCGAAGCGTCTTTCAGCTCGGCCGCAACTTTCAATCGCTGAGCCTCGCCGCCTGATAGGGTCGTGGCCGATTGGCCGAGGCGCAGATAGCCGAGGCCGATCGACGACAGGACATGCAGCCGCTCCTGGAGCTTTGGTGCGCCGGAAAAGAAGGTCAGCGCATCGTCCACGGTCATCGCCAGCACGTCAGAGATCGTTTTGCCTCGATAGCGGATGGCCAGGACTTCAGGTTTGAACCGTTTGCCGTCACAGATCTCACAAGGGGCGTAGATATCTTCGAAGAAATACATCTCCAGTTTTTCCACGCCGCTGCCCTCGCATCGCTCGCATCGCCCTCCGGTGGCATTGAAAGAAAAATGGCCTGCCGTGAAGCCCTGCCGGATTGACTGGCGTTCAGACGCGAAGAGCTTCCTGATGTCGTCGAAGGCTTTCAGATAGGTAATAGGATTCGATCGAGGGGTGCGTCCGATCGGTTGCTGGTCAATCAGGCGCACACCCTGTAGGTGCTCGATCCCTTTGATGGCGGTGAAGCGGCCCATCGGGAGCGATTCCACACGGAAAGCGCGGGCGAGTGCCCGATACAGAGTGTCCTCGACCAACGTGCTCTTGCCGGATCCGGAGACCCCGGTGATGCAGATCAACATGCCGAGAGGAAGGCGGACGAGCAGGTCTTTCAGGTTATGTTCCGCCGCGCCGGCGATGACGAGAAAGTTGCCCGACCCTAAACGGCGTGATACCGGCAACGGAATCGAGTCTTCGCCACGGAGATAGCGCGCCGTGATTGCGTGGGGATCCTGTCGAAAGATTGCGGTGGGAGCCGCGCAGATGATCTGCCCGCCCTGTTCGCCTGAGCGTGGCCCCATTTCGACGATGTGATCAGCCGACTCGATCATGCGCCGGTCATGCTCGACGACGACCACGGTATTGCCTGCGGCGGAAAGCTCTTTGAGAATCCCTGCAAGCAGGTCCGTATCCCGCGCGTGGAGCCCGATCGTGGGTTCGTCAAGCACGTAGAGGGCACCGACTAGC
The DNA here is from genome assembly GCA_022843785.1 of Nitrospira sp. Lineage (GTDB taxonomy): Bacteria > Nitrospirota > Nitrospiria > Nitrospirales > Nitrospiraceae > Nitrospira_D. Next base: position 9,791 of record JALHMZ010000015.1, on the reverse strand, counting down.
CTGGCGCCGAGTTGGTTTGCCAGCGATACTCGTTGCGCTTCGCCGCCCGAAAGCGTTTTGGTCTGCCGGGTGAGCGTGAGATAGCTCAGGCCGACGCGAAGCAGAAACCCCAGCTTCGCATTCAGCTGCCGCAAGATATCCGCAGCGATGGTTCGTTCGAACGGCGGCAGGGTCAAGGAATCGAGCCAGGAGCCGAGGGTCTCGATCGTCCATTCCGTGACGTCATGAATGTCTTTCCCTGCAATCTTCACGAAACGCGCGCCGGGCTTCAGACGGCTCCCGTGGCAGCCGGGGCAATCGAACGGCGTGCGGTAGCGGCTGAGCATCACGCGCACATGCAGCTTGTACCGTTTGCTTTCCAGGTATTCGAAGAACTCGTCGATGCCTTCGAACGACTTACCGCCTTTCCAGAGCGAGTGCTGTGTCTCTTTGGGTAGCAGCCTGAACGGGGCCGTGATGTTCACACCTTGCCGTTTCATGGCCAGGAGCATTCGTTTCTGCCACCAGTCTGCGCTGGGTTTGCTCCAGGGTTCGATGGCGCCCTGAGCGAGCGACTTGTCGTGGTCGGGAATGACCAATTCCGGATCGTAGCGCAGCACGTTGCCGAAGCCCTTGCAGTCGGGGCAGGCGCCGAGCGGATGGTTGAACGAAAAGAGCACCGGTCTGAGGGGCTCGAATGTCCGGCCACACTGTTGGCAGAGGAACGAGGTGCTGTATTTCTGAAGTCCCTGGCCGATCACATCGACGGAGCAGCTCCCATCACCTTCACGGAAGGCGGTTTCCACGGCTTCCACAAGGCGTGAGCGATGGTCTCCTCCGATGACCAGCCGGTCGAGCACGACGTACAGGATCGAGTGTCCGTGCAGCGCCGCAGGCGTGGTCTCATGGAGATCGAGGATGTCGCCGGCTGTCTTGAGCCGGGTGAATCCGCGGGTCAAGAGCGATTGCACGAAGAGAGGCGCTTGTTTCGGCGAGGGAGCTGCGATAGGGAAGAGCACCATGGCCCGCGCGTCGGGAAAGCGAAGCAGAAGATCGTCGGCGACAGAGTCAGGTTGAAAGGCGCGCGCTTCCCGGTGGCAGTCGGGGCATGTCGGTTTGCCGATCTTGGCAAAGAGAAGGCGCAGCAGATCGGCGATTTCCGTCGTGGTGCCGACAGTCGAGCGGGAGGTGCGAACCTGGTTTTTCTGTTCAATCGCAATGGCCGGGCGGACGTTCTGGATACGATCCACATCGGGGCGGGCGACCTTGTCCAGAAACATGCGGGCATAGGTCGAGAGGGATTCGACATAGCGCCACTGGCCCTCCGCAAAAAGCGTGTCGAAGGCCAACGACGACTTTCCAGATCCGGAGAGGCCGGTGATGGCCGTCACACGATCATGAGGAATGCGGAGCGAGATATTTTTCAGATTATTCTGCCGCGCGCCCTCGACGATTAAGTCCGAAGGCCGGCCCTGAGACAGAGGGGTAGAGTTCACGAGACAAGCTCCAGATCTGGTAAATGCACGATCCTAGCAGCCTCTCTCCCGCGCTTCAACGCAGAAGCGGGAAAGTCTTGGCGAATGGTCTTCTCAATGAGACCATGGGTTTTTCAGAGAGGAGGTGCCGAGTGATTCTCACCACGACAAACAACATCGAAGGCAGGAAAGCGATCAAGTATCTCGGTTTGGTATCCGGGGACGCCATCCTTGGAGCAAACATCTTCAGGGATTTCTTCGCGTCGATCCGAGATATCGTCGGCGGACGATCGGCTGGTTATGAAAAGGAGCTCAGAAAGGCCAAGGATATCGCCCTTGGAGAAATGCGCGAGCAGGCAAAGAGCTTGGGTGCCAATGCTATTGTCGGCATCGACATCGACTACGAAACCATCGGCGCGAATGCCAGCATGCTGATGGTGAGCGCGAGCGGTACGGCAGTCGTCCTCGAATGACAGGTTGTGCCGCTGATGGGAATCAGCGGAGCCAGAGGCGCAGGGCGCCGACGCAACCCATATACAATACGAGCGAGCCGGCCATCGTCGGCCAGAAGCCGAAGCGAGGGACGCCGGCGATCATGGACAGGACATAGACGATCCAGGGCGGGACAAACCACAGCAGATTTTTGGCGTAACTCACGATCGCCTCGCTCCCTCCGTTCAGATACATCAGCACAAACGTCGCGCCGGTAATAGCGGGAAAGGTGCTGGCAAAGGCGGCCAGAAACGATTTGCCTTGTGAGCCAAGGTAGGTCGAAATGCTGACGATCGTTCCGCCCAGCAAAAAGTACACGACATATTTCACCACGTCATTCACAGAGCCTCCTTCCGTTCGGTCGCAAGAGCCGATGTCGTATGGCCGATACATGTCTCAGTTGCGAGTGTTGAATGGAGAATTGAGAGTTGAGAGTTTTCAGACGCAACTCACCATTCACCATTCTCCATTCACAACTGTCCGGCTCAGTCCCGTGCTATACGCCATCAGCTATATGCTCTTGTTGTTTCACAGGATACGCTAGATCGCCATTTTCACCGCACTATACATGATGAGGACTTCGATCGCATGCGCGACAATGGTGGTGTAGAGGTTTCCTGTTTGCAGCCGGATTGCGCCCCAGATCAGCCCATCCCATACGGCGATCCAGTGGAGGTGCTGAAACGTATGCACCATAAACGGATCGAATGCGAAGAGCAGTGTCGTGGTGAGCAGGGCCAGAGGTGGGAAACGGCCATCGGCACTGGATTTCCATAGACGGCACTCCAATGCGGCAAGTCTGCCTAAGATGAAACCACGAAAGTTGAGTTCCACGAAGAACGCGATGATCCCGATCACCCAAGGGATCATGACGAACAGGGGCAACAGGCCATGCGGGGTGTGCCGTAAGAAGGTGATGTCGTAACCAAGAAAGGGAAAGGCTGCCAGAATCACACCGGTGTTCAGGCCGCCAAGCGCGAGACCGGTGATCAGTCCCTGGCGCAGGCCGGTTCGCACGTGTGCCCGGTCGAGTCCAAGTCGAAACCGGACAGCTGAATTGCGGGACGCCCAGAGGAGCAGTACGGCATAGGCGAGCAGTTGCGGAGCGAACTGAACAGAGGTCTGCGATTGGAGCGACGCGGGAAGAACGTAGTACGCGAGCGTTGCGGCGATGGGCAAGAGGGCAAGCGCCGATCCCCATTCCGGCGCCGGAGTGTGCACGAGCTGCTCCGGCCCGGGTGGCATTGTAGCGTGGTTACTCCAATTGAAAATTGTACCGGTCCAGCGTGGTCGCTTTGTGCCGCGCCAGATTTGAGAGCGACTTGTTGTAATCGATGGTGGCGCGCAGCTCGTTTCCTCTGGCCGTGGCGAGATCGCGCTGGAAGTCGAGGACAAAGCGTGTCGTGCTCATACCCACTTTCAGCCGTTCCTGCTCGGCCTGCAGCTGCTTCTCGGCCATGATGCGGGCCGACCTGGTCGTCTCGATGCGCTTGAAATCGGTTTGGACCCGCCGGACTGCTTCCCGAACGCCGATAATAACTTGTTGCCGGGCGCGGATGAGCGCAACCTCGGCGTTCTGGGCTTCCAGTTGGCGCTTGTTGTAGGTGCTGACGGCCGCGCGGTTGCCGAGGGGATAGCTCAAGACGAGTCCTGCGCCGTAGTTGTAAAAGTCGCCGCTGAAATTTCTGGTGAAGGATTCACCGTAGTCACCGCCCAGTCCGGCCATGCCCATGGTGCCTTGGAGCGACAGGGTGGGCAGCATCTGGTTGCGGGCAAATTGCTGATTGAGTTCCCCCGAATCGACGTTCTTCTTCGCTTGGATGATTTCCGGGCGCTGGTCGATGGCGATGTCGATTGTTTCCTGGAGACTGATGGGCTCCAGGGCGGTGGCAGGCGGATCGGTGGGGATCAGCACGTTGTCCTGGCGCAAGTCCTCTTCGCCGGGGTTGAGGAGTCTCCGTAGTTGGTCGCCCTGGTCGCGAATGGTCCGCTCGGCCACCAGCACCTGTTCGACACGCGAGGCCATCGCCGCTTCGGCTTGGAGCACATCCACAATGGACATGATGCCGGCTTTCGATTTGGCACGGTTGGTTGCCAGCAATTCTTCCGCGGCTTTGAGGGCGGCCTGCGCGACCTTCAAGTTCTCGTTCGCAAAGACGACTTCCCAATAGGTCTGTTCCACCGTGGCGATCACGGTCAAGACGCGGTCTCGAAACACATGCTGCTCTACATCGGCGTTGTTCTGCGCGACCTTGATGAAGGTCTTATTCACATCGATCCCGGCATTGCGGAGCAGCGGCTGGGTCAACGTCACTCCCAGTCCGCCCGTCCAGGAGGGATTGAATAGGAAGCCGCCACGGCTGCACGCCGGGTCGTTACTTGGTCTCCCGAAGCAGGCTTGTGCACCCGATACAGTGTTGCGCGCCGGGCTGTAGTTCAGACCAATATTGCCGCCGGTGATCAGGTTCTGGTTGATATCCGCAGTAAAGGTAGTGTTGTTTTGGTCGAACGCTTGGATGGAGGAGAGCGTCGGAGACGTAAAGCCCAAGACGGGGCGGTTGAGCGGAGAGACCTGCCGGTTGAATTGCCCGTTGATGCTGAACGTCGGATCGAATTTGGCCTGCTCGATGACGATGTCCGCCAACCGGCTCTCCTTGGTGTGGCGGCTGATGCTGATATCCAGGTTGTGTTGCAGCGCGCGTAGCGCCGCATCGGCTAGTGTGAGCGTCTCGCGGCGTTCAGCCGGTGGTGGCTCGGTCGTATCCAGACTCCAGCCGTCGGTCGGGGCCGGGATGATCCACAATCCGGCCAGCGCGATTGCGGTGCGGCACAGACGATGAGTTGAAGTCGTGAGGTCCATCACTGCCTCCTTGCGTCCTTTAATCGACAACAGAAACACAAGCATACTATAATCTTGTGTAATGAACACTGTCATGAAATTTGTCTCTGTTCGCGCAGCCGCGCCGGTGCTGTGGGGTCTTGCTGCGCTGATGATTGCGGGAGGGTGTGTCGAGTCCCCCGCCTGGGCTCAGAGTGTGTCGGGTGTCCGGGGCTTCAACGGCGGCGTGGCGCCGCTGGTCAGATTTCCCGGTGGGAGTTTCTACATCGACAACCAGGGAACACAGGGGTTTCTCTACACGCCGGGCCAAAACTTCCAAACATTCAGCTTTCGCAATCCGACCACTGGCCAGGCCTGGAGCGGAGCGGTCGGGACCTTGGGCCCGCAGCTTTCAATCGGGCTGATTCAAGGGGGCAACCAATCCGGGAATCCGCTCGTGTTGCCAGGTCCTCCGCGCCAAACGGCGCCTCTGCTTCCCATTCAATCCACGCTCGACGACTTCAACGATTTTCCATAGCTGCGTTCAGGCAGGTCAAGGCTGAGGTTCAGTCCGAGGGTCTCGGACTCCTTCGTTCACGACCAAGTGTTGGGGAACAGATGAGCCGTGACTAGAATAGGGTGGCGTGAGGTGGGCTTGAACAGAAAATGAGCACAGTGGGTCGTAAGGGGAGTGGTATCAGGTTGATGTTAAAAACCCTTCGCATAATAGTCCGGGACGGGGGCGTTGCTTCCTTGTGCAGCTTGCAGGAGGTTCTGATATGAAGTGGTGAAGATAGCCGCCCAGTGGTTTTTTGCCAGGTTGTGTCGGATCGTTGCTGCTTTGTCGTAGTTTGAGCTAAGGGCCGACACCTTCTTTCCGGCCTCATCAGTCCAGAGTTGCGGCTTCCATAACTCAAGCCCGTATCTCTGAAGAAGAATGCCAACAGTCGCTGCGCGTAAACGTTCGGTGTTGGGCGGCAGGTCTTTGCCAGCGACGGCCCCGAGAGAGCACTGGAGTAAGGGGCCGATTTGTTGTGCTGCAAGCGAAGGACTATTTGTGGTGATCGCCGTGCCTCCGCAAGCAGTATCAATTGAGACCTTGGTAAAGAGGCTCACTGCTGCGTGCGTGTCGCCGGCAAACACATGGGGCAAGAGCCGTCGCCATGTATCAACCGAAATGACGTAAGGCATGTCCGAGTTTTCGAGAGCCTGACCGTCGCGTTCATGGAGATCCAGTACAGTTTGTGCGGCAGGAAGACCAGCCTTGGCAGCAGCGCGAACCCAACGCAACCCTTCTTCCCTGTCCTCAGGCACACCCTCACCTTTCATGTGCATCGATCCTACGCTCATCATTCCTGCAGCAATCCCTCGAATGGCAGCTTCATTGAGCCACAGAAACGCCTGGCTAAATCTGCCTTGCTTGTAGTGGTAGAGGCCAACACTGTAAACAGATTCCGAATCACCAGCCTGAACCGCCTTGGTCCACCATTTGACGGCCTCCTCCCAATCTTCAGACACTCCGAGACCGTTGCTGTATAACGCACCCAAGTCGCTCATCGCTTTGCTGTGTCCAAGTCCGGCGGCTTTCTTCCACAGTTGAGCAGCCTCTTCATATCGACCTGTACTGGCGAGCAACGCCGCGTCGCGGTATATCGCCTCCGGATCATTCTTTGAGCTGGCTGAGCAGCCGGAAACAACCAGAACACCAATGACAACGATTGCGCAAAGCCCGCCAGTGAATATTTTCACAGGGAACATGCTAGCCATAAACTGAATTTCTCTAACGCGCAGTGTGAGAGGTGGTGCCAAGCGCCGTTCCCTGCATGCTGTAGTGAGGCATACAATGGCCCGCCGGATTCACGAACAACGATCCTAACCCACATTATTCATGATGGTTCGTCACGAAACCGCCAAGACGCCAGGCGAGACGAGCACGCGGAGCCCTGAGAGATCGACGCATACTTGATGCAGTATGTGGAGATCACGAAGGGCGAGCCTGCTCGCAGGCCGCGCGGAACTCGCGGCCTGCCTTGTCGCAGCGGCGTAACGGCGGTTGCAGTAGAAGCACTCATGAATATTGTGGGTTAACAGCACGGAGCTCAGCAACTTGAGAACCCCAAGGGAAAAGAATAGGGACATTCTGCATTTCCTCCGCTCGTCTTGCCAGGTCCCCCGCGCCAAACGGCGCCTCTGCTTCCGATTCAATCGACGCTCGACGACATTAACGATTTTCCGTAGCAGGGTAGGGGAAAGACTCCGGCTGCCTGAAGGCTGAGGGTTTCAAAGTCCGTTGTCCACAAAACCTGCAAGAATTCAGACTCTCAAGCCTTTGAAATTCCCACTCGCCCGAACTAGCGGTTCTGTGCCCCTAAATCGGATGTCCTTTGGACACTACTGATATGTTGTGTTCGTATTGCTCTGGTTTCAGCATGGCAGTAGAGCTTTTCAGCATCTTGATCTAACGTGTCTTTTAGTCCACCCGCAGAGCTATGAAACCGCCGGTTATGAATCTTCTGTGCTGGGATAGCACTACCGTGAAATAGCGCACCCTGAGAGGGGGTCTTGTCGCGTGAGTTATTCTGGATTTTTGCGAAGGAGGGCTTCGAGTTGTTTCTTTAGGTTCTCATCGGCATCATTGATATCAATAAATTTGTTCTTTAGTGACAGCCGAACTAAGTTGTGAACAGCAGGTTCACTTTTTCTATGTATCGTATGACTCTTTATGCATTTTGCGATGGCTACGATTTTTGAAATGCTAAGTTCAATAATATCGTAGTGCCAATCTTTATTGGCATCCGTATCTAAAGTTGATCCTGGTGATTTCTCGGTCTTAAGGCCAAGAGTTTGAATCTCTTCTGGGGTGATGATGACATAATCCAAGTTGTCGATGGTCTTCTTTTTGTTAATTACTGATAGAGCAGCAATTACTCGATCCAAGTTTGATTGAGTATCATCAATTTTCCAAATTGAGAGCTTATTATTTGAAAAGCGAAGATCGAAAAGGGCAGCAGCTTGGATATCACCAGATTGGAGCCATTTGGGGTCGGTTTGCCATCTTCCCCAGGTAACTTTGATTAGATAGGAAGACACTACCGTTTGCGACTAAGATAACCAATGACAGTCTGGAGATACTGGCGCAGACTTTCGTTGGACTCTTTGGAAAGCGCCTCTTGAATATAAGGAATCGCGGTTCGGTCATCCATAGATTCTAGGGCCAAGGCCGCAGCATCCCTTATCCAAGAAGAAGGAGATTGGAGTGCTCGCTCCATGATCCAGATACGATAGTCATACGCAACTAGGGTCTCCTGGTGACTAAGGCATTTCAAAGTTTCAGAGGCACTCTCCGCACTTGCTTTTTCACCAATGATGTAGGGAGCAATCCCCTCGATGGCTGCATCTCCGAATGTTAGCAGGAGAGCTGATAGTGCCTCCCAAAATTCTCGAATTTGCTCGTCCTCAAAAAGTCCATCATTGGCCAAATTGTACAAATCAGTGATTTGTTTGGTTAGATAATCTGTTATAGGCAATTGCTCTGTGGAGGTTCCGGTAAGAAGAGAGAAGGGCGTGTTTCCTACTGCACCGATCGTGCTTGAACTGAGTTGCTGGATTTTCGGCTCTATCTTTATGTCCGTGCTTTTGGCAGAAGGCAGTATAAGCCATTCAAAAGAAAACGGGGCAGGCTTAGACCTAGAGAGATCCCAATCTATGAGCAACGGTACTGTGCTCAAGCGATATCTCCTCTTAACGCAATATCAATTCCAAAATTATATTGCTCTTGTAATATCTGAGCAAGAGTCTGCTGTGGCAAATCCTCTTTAAAATCGCCAGGTGTGCTTATGTCTAACTCTAGATTACAGGCATAACTGGCCACCCCTACTGGACTCGTACTTGGCGTGCCATCAGGAAAATATTGCACAATAGTTCTGTGCATAGCTACACAGCTCCATTTACTCAGACGATTAATTGAGCGGCCTTCACTGCTAGGAACTGCTGACTTCCCAGGGCGATTAATTTGGTAAAGGAAGTCGGTAGATTCTGGTGATAGCCGAATCTCTGGAAGATATTTCGCTAAGAGATGATACCCTTCTTCAGGACTGCCCACCGCTTGATTTAAGACGGCACCAAAAGCAAGTCTTTGCAGGCGTGGAGCACTAGCATTACTTAGCCAATCGGACATTAACTTTATGAACTTCTCCCCAGTTTCTGGAAGCGATCCTAAATGAGGCATATCAGGGTCATCTAGATGAGCTTCTGGAATCACGGTGAGGTTCCAGTCAATCCTAAGTGGGAAAACCTGTAAGGTAAGAGTGCCCTTATCAAAAGGGCCTTTCTCAATTAGTTCTCCTCTTGCAGGTCGCAGGTTTCGTACTTCTGGCTCAGTTCCTAAAAGTTCGCTCCACCACTTCGGTTGTGAAATCGTAGCAGAGGGAGAAGGGAAAGCTGTCACTCTCAAGGTCTGAACGTGCCAGCAGGATATATCGGGAAGTACGGGTGTGTTTTGAGTTGTCATTTGTGTATACCCTTTGTCCAGGAGCTACGCCTACAGAGTAAAACTAGGTGATAGTGTAAAGGCTTTTTTTTCTAAAAGAAAGCGATCAGGAATTAGAGAACTTACTGGACTGGAGGATGCCATTTGCTACCACTCTGAAAAGAGAGGAGGGCAGGGTTATAGAGAGGGGGCTCCGGAAATTCGGACAGTGTGGTAAGTGGTAGCCTGGCTTCACCAACGCCACCGAGAGGTGGCGACACAAAGGAGCGAGGCGATGAAACGCACGAGACGCAATCACGGAGCCACCTTCAAGGCGCAAGTGGCTGTTGCGGCCATCAAGGGCGACAAGACTCTGGGCGAATTGGCGGAGCAATTTAGCGTCCACCCCACCCAGATCACCGAATGGAAGCAGCAATTGTTGGCGCGAGCCGCGGACGTGTTTGGCGGGACGAAGGCGGCGGCGGAGATGCCCGATCTGAAGACCCTGCACGCGAAGATCGGGCAACTGGCGCTGGAGAATGATTTTTTAGAAGGGGCG
>JALHMZ010000014.1 GCA_022843785.1 Nitrospira sp. | reverse complement strand
GACTCATCCATGGCGCAAACGGGCGCTGCCTCCACGAGAACTCCTGGCGGCGGGGCCCATCACATGAACCGGACATTTCTACTTGGGGAGAAAGCGGACATTTCTAAATTGGGTTGACATAGTGGGGCGGCAGACTTGCATTTTGAACAGAAAGCCTCTAGACTCCTGCCCCTGGGAGATACATAGAATGTCGAGCGTGTTGAAAAAGCGTCGGAAGAAAATGCGCAAGCACAAGTACAAGAAGCTGCGCCAGCGCCAAAAGTTCGAGCGCCGTAAAAGCTAGTTGCCGTCTTCAATGCAGGAGGACACCTTGGCCGATGGCAGAAGGGTTCGGATTCGCGTTAGGACGGTAAACTGCACGTACGTGGGCGATTTCTTGGTTCCTCCGATGCGTAATCGCATCTCTGATGCGCTGAACGAAGAGACGCGCATGTTCATCAGCCTGACCGATGTCGTCGTTGGCGATAAGGACAGGACTGACTACATCGCGATCAATAAGAATCTCATCGAATCAGTCGTCCAAGCCTGATCCTCGTCCAGCGCCGTTCTTGCCCGGCTACGCCTCACTCTTCAGAAAGTGATGGTCGCTCGAACAGCGGCTTCTGCCGCCTTCCTCATGCTTCGTAACCTGCCATGCTGATCTTCAAACGTTTCCTCCCGTTCGTTCAGCCCTATCTGTCGCGCATGCTGCTGGCAGGCCTGCTCGTCATGGGCGTGGCAGCCATCAACCTGGCCTTGCTCCGACTCGCCGGCATGCTGTGGGACATCATCACCGTCCAGCATGACGGCACCAGAATGACAGAATTGATCGGTGTATTTCTCGGTCTGGTTATGCTCCAAGGTCTCTGCTCAATGGGGCACAGCTATCTGACTGCCTGGGTGTCTCAGCGAATCGTCGCTGATTTTCGCCGATATCTGTTTCGTCACCTGCAAATATTGGACATCGGATTTTTCGCCCGCCGCCGGACCGGCGAATTGCTGTCCCGCCTCATGAGCGACGTCACGGTCATTCAATCGGTCGTGACAGAAACGCCCATCGACAGTGCAAAACAACTCGTCACATTTGTCGGTGGCATCGCGTTTCTGCTCACAATGAATTGGCGTCTCTGCCTCCTGATTCTGATCATTCTCCCCGTGCTGGTGTTGGTGGCGAAAATTTTCGGGCGCAAGCTTAAGGCGCTCTCAACCTCGCTTCAAGACCATACCGCCGCACTCAGTACGTTGGCAGAAGAAGTGATCTCCGGTATCCGCATCGTCAAATCGTTCGTCCAGACCACACGAGAAGACGCTCGCTTCTCCAGCCAGGTAGACCGTACGTTGGAACTCACGATGCGACGGGCCGGCATCATGGCGCTGTTTATTCCGGTGATCAGCCTGCTCACATTTTCGGCTGCAGCCGCCGTCATGTGGTACGGAGGCCGCCAAGTCATCGAGGGCGCAGTCACCCCCGGCGATCTCTTCGCCTTTGTCTTGTTCGCCGGCATCCTGATCGGCCCCTTCAGCTCGGCAGCCCGTGTATTTGCGCAAGTGAAAGAAGCGCAAGGCGCAATGCAACGGGTGTTTGAAATTCTGGATATCCGCCCGGACATTCACGATCAGCCCGGCGCAAAAGTTCTTTCCGCAGTCGCCGGCCACGTGCGCTTCGAAGATGTCGCCTTTGCCTACGACGCTCGCACCCCTGTGCTCTCACATCTGTCGTTCGAGGCCAAGCCCGGCGAGGTCATCGCCCTTGTCGGACCGACCGGCGCCGGCAAGACCACCGTCATCAATCTGCTCCACCGATTCTACGATCCGACCGACGGGCACATCACGATTGACGGGCATGATGTGCGCCAGGCGAATGTCGAGAGCTGGTATCGACAGCTGGCACTCGTCCCGCAAGAAACGATTCTGTTCGGTGGAACAATCCTCGACAATATCCGCTATGGAAACCCGGACGCGGATGACGCGGCGGTGCGGGAGGCCAGTCAAGCCGCGCATGCGCATGATTTCATCATGAACTGCCCCGATGGCTATGAGACCATCGTCGGTGAAAAAGGCGTGAATCTTTCCGGCGGGCAGCGTCAACGTATCGCGATCGCGCGGGCGATTCTCAAAAACCCGCGTATCCTGTTATTAGACGAAGCCACGTCGTCCCTCGACACCGAATCGGAGCGGCTGGTGCAGGAGGCGCTGGAGCGATTGATGAAGGGACGGACGACCTTCGTCGTGGCCCACCGGCTCTCGACCATTCAGCGCGCCGACCGCATTCTGGTTCTGGACAAGGGCAGACTGGTGGAAGACGGCACGCACGACCAGCTGATGGAACGCAGGGGCTTATACCACTATCTCTATACGATTCGACTCAATGAGCCGACCGCATGAGCGCAATCCCGGCAGGGCGTAAGCCAATTGATAACACCAGGCGGAGGGATTACCGCACCTTGGAGAAGTCGGCGGGGATTCTGGCCTCTTGCCCGTCTTGCAGATTCACAACGAAGACTGACTTGGCATTCGAATCGAACTGCTCATACGCGAAGAGCGCGGTGAAGCGGGAGCGGAAGGCCGGACCCTGGCCTTCGTTCTTTCGTCCCCGTTCGGCCTTGCCGATGTCGATGGGCTTAAGCCGCTTCGATCCCTGCTGCAGCTCAATGACGGCTCCTTCGGCAAAATACTCGTCATCGCCGCACAGCTGAACCTCGATTTCCATATTGGGCATGTCCATGACTTTCTTGATGAACTCTTCGGGCATCCGCACGTCGATCTTTCGTTTCTTGGATTCCACCGCCTCCTGCCGACCAAAGGCTTCCAGCCGATAGCGCTTCGTGCGCAAAATCGCGCTCGCGCCGCAAGGCTCTTTCTCCGGATCGGCCCCCACGCGGGCAGCCAATGACGCCTGCTGCAATACCTTCTTCACATCCTCGGGCAGGTTGGCCTTTTCCATGGGGATCCGTCCGGCCTCAAGTGCTTTCTGGGCATCTTCTGCGGATAGTTTGACATCGATGGCCCAAGCCGTTCCGAACCCGATCAGACAGACTCCAAAGAAACCGGCCACACCCCAAATTCTTTTATGTCTGTAGATATTCATGTCACCCTTTATCATGACTGACACTCCCCGAGCATGTTGAGAAGTGAGAAACCCCGTGTATTGTAGGAGAACTGGCCAGCCTGATTCAATCAGGGCGTGAACCGGCTCCAGTTCGGATAGGGTTTCCGCCGGTACAATTCTTCGAGATCCAGTACGACAGGATAACCGGCAGCGCGTAGCAGCCGGGCCGATATCTGTAAGGGCAACCCCACCACAGCCGTATAATCGCCGTCGATCTTCTCGATCAAATCGGCGCCCTGGCCCTGAATCGAATAGGCTCCGGCTTTCCCCAGCGATTCACCGGTCGAGAGGTACCGCTCGACCGCGCCACCGATATCCGGCTTCATATACACGGTGGCAGTCGCGACTTCAACGACGTCGATCCCCCGTACTTGACCGCATACGGCCACCGCGGTGTGGACACAATGTGCCCTGGCTGCCAGGCTCATCAGCATGGCTCGCGCATCCTTCAGATCGCGCGGCTTGCCCAGGAGACGGCCATTCGACTCAATCACGGTGTCGCTGCCGAGCACCAGATCTTCCGGACAGGTGCGGGCCACAGACCTTGCTTTTTCCAGGGCGAACCGTGCGACCTGTTCAAGAGGCGAGAGGCCTGGAATCGGTTGCTCGACAAATGTGGGAGGGCAGACCTCAAACGAGAGCCCTAATAATGAAAGGAGTTCCCTGCGCCGGGGGGATGTGGATGCCAGGACTAGCCGCATCGCGACGCCGGCAGACTGGCTTCATCGATCGAATCATTCCCGTCCGAATCTAAGATACGATGAGCCCGATACTCGTCGAGGACCGCTTCGAGGTCACTGACGGACGTCACTCGAACCATCCGTGCGCGAAGTGCGGCGGCATGCGGAAAGGCTTTACAATACCAGCCTAAATGCTTGCGCATACGGTGAAACCGACCTTGCCCACAGAGCGCCTGAAATTGGCGGGCGTGATCCAGCAGGACGGTGAAGCGTTGCTCGATCGGGATCGCATGACCGGCCGATGATTGGATGTTCACACAATCCTCACGGACAACTGCGCGGGCCTGTTCCTTCTCCCGGAAGAACCAGGGTGCTCCAAGCACGGCCCGCCCCACCAACACGCCGTCCACGCCGGTTTCTCGAACGCGCCCCACAGCTTCTTCCAGACTCTTGATATCGCCATTCCCGAACACCAGCGTCCCGGTTCCCTTTATCAGTGCCGCCGCGCGCGCAATGGCCGACCAATCTGCGTCACCACGGTACATCTGACGGAGCGTTCGTCCATGAAGCGAGATCACCGCCGGCTGTTCCGCAAGAAGATGTTCGACCCAGGCTTCGACCATGACCGACTCATAACCTAGTCTGGTTTTCACCGAAAGCGGCACGGCACGGCGGAGGGCAGGACTTGAGCCGCCACGCTCCTCGTTAAGACGCCGAAATGCGGCCACCCGAGCCGGTTTGAAACCCGCTTGTTCTAGCGTGTGGCCGCCAGCCCAATCGGTGATACCTTGCCTGGCAGCCTGCACAATCGCACGGGCCAATTCAGGAGTCCTGATGAGGCCGGCGCCGGACCCTGATGAGGCCACACTTTTGGACGGGCAACCCATGTTGATATCTAATCCATCAAACCCCAACTCACATACCGCGTGAGCGGCTTGATAAAACAAATCCGGGTTATTCCCATACAGCTGCGCCACCATCGGACGCTCGATCTCACTGTACACCAGCGTCTCTAAACATACCTCCGGCCCGCGACAGATATCGTGCACATGCGTAAACTCGGTAAACGTGACATCCGGCTTCCCCTGTCGCGCAACGATCGCGCGAAAGCTCGCATCCGTGACGCCATCCATCGGAGAGAGACCGATGATCGGGCGAGGGAGGGCCGACCAGAAACTCATGTTCGTTCACCTACTACCTGCATAGGCGGTTCATTGGCATGATCATAGGCCCGTCGAAGTTCATGGGCTTCCTGCTCAACCACAGTGGCCAAATCCGGCGCTTCTTCGAAGACAAATTCCACAAAGCGGTCAATCTTCACAAGAAAGAAATCGTACGAGCCGGACAGCGTGCGTGGTCGTCGAAACCAGAACGGGACAAATCTCGAAAGCGGCACGCCCCGTTCTTCAAGCCTGCGGCACGACTGTGGAAACATGGCGTCCACCTGCCCGCCCCAGGAAAGGATCTCATACGGAAGGTAGATAGACCGGTAGGTATCGAGCTCGTCGAGGCAGGCCGTCGGCAGACTCCATTCAGGACCTTCAGGCTCGCTTCGGCCTGCGGCTACGCGAGCGTACCGCTCATAGGCTGCCTCCAGCTCATGTTTGACTGAGTCCGGCAAAGACGCTCTCGGAAGCAGCTCATACCCGTGCTCCTGCGTGTCCCCAACTTCCTTCTTCACTGGGGCAAGCACTGAACCGTACCGCGATGAGAATCGGACGAATTCCTCAACGATCAGCGGTATCGGTTTCGTATCCACTTCCAGCGCAAGGCCTCGCAGTCCTGTCAGACCAGGATGACTCAGAACTCGATCGAGGATCTCGAAGAGGACCGGCGGGATAGGGGCCGCATGGGCATCAGTCCAAGCCGGGAGGGCATCGCTCTCCCCCCTATCGAGCAACTGTGAACAACCGGCCAAGCTCGACTCATGGACCGCAAGCCCGGCAACATGGATTTCAACGATGCGCTCCAGAGGGAACTGATTGAGAAAGTCATCGACAAATTGCGCAAGTGTTGAGGTTCGCCAGGCCCCGGAATACCGAAACACCGTCCACAGATGGCCGACGTCCAAAACGAGTCCGCAGGGTGCCCATTGCGTAACGAGGCGGAAAAATGTTGGAATGGCCAGTGTGCCTGCTACAAAGTATGTCAGGGGAGGCATTTCGAGCAGCACCAGCGGAGACGCTCCGCTTTTGAGTCGACAATGCCGGTCGAGAAGATCCTGGACGAGCAGCACGTTCTCGGCCACAACCGACGCACTGGATTCCGTATAGAGCGGAGGGAGGTAGGTGCCATATGAATAGCCGGCGATGTATTTGGTCGCGCATTCATGATTCAGCCAGGCACTATCCAACGTCTGGAGATGCCCGGCCACCTCACGCACCTCCTGCACAAACGAGGGATTATCGAGGGTTTCCGGCTGAGTCAGCCACAACCCTTCGCCATGATAGGTCAACAAGCTGTGCTGAACCTGTTTCCTCGCAGCGGCCAATGCTGCCGGAGCTGCCCGAAAGATTTCAAGGTAGGCAGGCGTCGCCTGACACTGCTGTAACGCTCCCTGCAAGCTGGTAAGATCCGGGGAGTAGATATCGACAGAGAGGCCCACCCCATGAGCTGGAACCTGCTCCAGGCGACGGGAGAACTCTTTTCCTACGGGACTCACAATCGCCACTCGGTTCCTCTTGCTGATCGCCAAAATTTGTTCCTAGTGTATGCCGTGAAACCGTTGAATGACAAGGGTTTCGCACAACCATGGGTAGGAAAGGCCTTCTGCTATACTTGGCCTACACCGCAGGGACCGGAAGCCCGGTTTTCTCCGAAGAAAGGACCGGGCTGATCGATGCCGATTAAAGATGAAGACCGGTCAAAAACCCTTAATCACTGGGACACATTGGTCGCACGCATGATGACACCAGGCGTAGTTCAGATCCCTGGGGATATTTCCGTGACCGAAGCCGCATCGCTCCTGGAACGAGAGCAGATGCCCTGCCTGCTCGTCAAGGATACGGAGTCGCACTTCGGACTGATGACGCCGGCCGACATCGTCAAGAAGGTGGTCGCTCAAGGACTGGAACCTGATGATATCGAAGTGCGCACGATCATGACGCGGCCGGTACAGTTTATCGAGTACGATCGCATGATCGATGAGGCCTCGACCCTCATGATGGCAACCGGCGCCCCCATCCTCATTGTCACAAAACAGGAACAGCCGGTCGGTGTGCTCACAGCGAGAGATTTAATCCTTTCGCCGAAACGGTCTCGCGCAAACATTCCGGCTACGCTCAGCACCATAGAGGGCACCAGGCCGGGGGCTGAGCATCGCGCCATCATTGTACAACTGAGCCATGTCGGCGCCTCAGTGGAAGCTCCCACCTCGTTGTTGCCGGACACCATGGTCAGCCTGAACTTCTCTCTCCCTGATCTCACGAGTCCATTGACCATCCAAGGAACGGTCTTGTCTCGTTGTGATCAGACCCGCGGTACCGGCACATCTCCTTTTACCTCAATTTCGAATGTCGACATCCAATTCGCCAACCTCTCCCCGGGCGATCAGTCTAAAATCAAGGCCTGGGTGCTTCAGAATACGCCCAAATCATCCGATCCGGCCTAGGCCGTCGGGCATTCATTGAACTTCTTTGACCAAAGCCCTATCCATTGGTAAAATTTCTACGCTATTCATAAGCGAGAGGACCACGCATGAACATGCCCAGTAAATCGCAGCAGGCTCGACCACGCCCCTCCTTGTCGAAAGAAGAGCTCCTTCAACAGATCACCACCTTGTTGGAAAGCCCCGAAGACGACATGCACGCAGCCCTCACGAAGGAACTCTTGTCGGGCGTGCTCAAGATACACGACGCACATCTTGATCTATTGGACCTTAAAATTCTCAACCGAGCGGTCAAAGAACTGCGCCACGCATTCGGTGTGTTTCGCGGCTACCAGGACCGGAAAAAAATCAGCGTCTTCGGCTCCGCGAGAACCCCATCGGACGACCCCAACTATCAGCTGGCCTATCGTTTCGCCCAAGCCGCTGTGCGGGAAGGATTCATGGTCATTACCGGGGGGGCAGACGGCATTATGCGAGCCGCCCAAGAAGGCGCCGGCCGCGAACACAGCTTCGGCGTCAATATTATGCTCCCATTTGAACAGGGCCCCAATGCGACGATCGCAGACGATCCAAAACTGATTACCTTCAAATATTTTTTCACTCGGAAACTGATGTTCCAAAAAGAAGCCAACGCCATCGTGCTGTTTCCAGGCGGATTTGGAACACACGATGAGGGATTTGAGATTTTGACGCTGGCTCAGACCGGGAAGAGCGACCCTCAGCCGATCGTCTGCCTCCAGGCGCCGGGCTGCGACTACTGGGACGGCTGGTCGTCCTTCGTCACCACACAACTCCTGCAGCGGAACCTCATCAATGAAGAAGACCTGAGCCTCTTTACAATCACAAACTCGGCCGAGGCGGCTGTCGACCATATTCTCCGATTCTATCGCCGCTACCACTCCATTCGGTTTGTCGGCCGACAATTGGCCTTGCGCTTAAAAGATCGCATCTCCGCTGAACAGCTCGACCAAATTCAGGAACAATTCCGCGATCTCCTGATCGACGGAACGTTTGAACTGCGCGGCCCCTTGGAAGAAGAGCTCGATGAGCCGGCCCTCCGGAATCTGCCTCGGCTCGTGTTCAGTTTCAACCGGCGCAGCGCCGGTCGACTCCGCCAGCTGATCGACCACCTCAACGGGATCTGATCCACCCGTACGCGCGCCGAGCCTTGGAGCGCTAACCAGTTCAGCGCTCCGCACGACGATCACTATCCTCTTTAGCTGGCATCACCAGCCATGCTATCCTCTGACCTATCTGTATGGATCATTCACCCTACTCGCGACGCTTCCATCATCCGCCGGACATCGTCCTGTACCATGCCGAGTGCTCAGATGGATTCGGGGCAGCCTGGGCGATCTGGAAACAATTCCCCAATACCCGTTTTATCCCCGTCAAACACGGCATCCCTCCCCCTTCGGATCTTCGGGATCATCGTGTCGTGATCGCCGACTTCAGCTATGCGCGGCCGATCCTTGAAACGCTGGCGGTTGAAACCAAAGAACTGCTCATTCTGGATCACCACATCACGGCGGAGAAGGCGCTGGCTGATCTCCCCTACGCCTACTTCGACCAAGCCAAGTCCGGCGCAGTGCTCAGCTGGGAGTGGGCTCATGGCACGGTCGCTCCTTGGCTGCTCCGCTACGTTCAGGACAAGGACTTGTGGACATGGGAACTGCCGGCAAGCCGTGAGATCAATGCGGCTCTGGCTTCGCACCCCTTTGATTTCAACCTGTGGGATCGATTTTCCCAGGCAACCCTGGAGCAGGAGGGACGCGCGATTCTTCGCTATGAGCACGAATTAGTCGGGAAACTCTCCGCCCAAGCGGTCTTAGTTGAGTTCCAAGGGGAAATCGTTCCCTCTGTTCAAAGCGCCGTCTTGACCAGCCAAATCGGCGAACGGCTTTCGCCGGACCATCCCTTTTGCCTGATCTGGCACGATCGCGACGGGCGTCGTTATTTCAGCATGCGCTCTCGCGCGGATGGCACCGATGTGGGAGCTATCGCCGCATCGTTTGGCGGAGGGGGCCATACTCATGCCGCGGGATTTTCTGTCCCACTCGGAGCCGACGGGACACTTCCCAACAATCCCACGTTGCCTCGCGCGGTGACCGACCGCCGCCGAGCTCCCTAGGATCGTCCAATCGTGATCCCCCTTCACGACGACAATCCCACCGAACGGTTCCCCTTCGTCACCATCATCTTCATTGCGGTCTGCGTTTCCGTCTTTCTCTATCAGGAGAGCCTGTCCCAGAACCCAGGCCAGGCGTTCGTCTTTCATTATGGCGCCATCCCTGCCATTGTGTTCGGACATGCCGCGTTCCCGGAAGACACCACCGTTGCCATTCCTGCTTCTCTCACGCTCCTCACCAGCATGTTTCTCCACGGCGGCTGGATGCATCTGCTGGGCAACATGCTCTACCTCTGGATTTTCGGCAATAACATCGAAGACGCCATGGGGCACGTCAAGTACATCGTCTTTTACATCCTGTGTGGGGTCCTGGCTGCGCTCACCCACGCGATGACCGATCCTTCGTCGCAGATCCCCATGGTAGGAGCCAGCGGCGCCATCTCCGCAGTGCTCGGCGCCTATCTTCTGTTGTTCCCACGCGCCCATGTGCTGGTGTTACTGCCCGCCCTAGGGATGACTCGCGTCCCAGCCGGCGTGGTGTTGGGCATGTGGTTCGTGACGCAGCTCGTCAGCGGCGGGATGAGTATCGGCGCCCAGGGGGGCGGCGTGGCCTTCTTCGCGCACATCGGCGGATTCGTCGCGGGCATGGCCTTGATCGGTCTGTTCAAACGCCCGGACGTGCCGTTCTTCTCACCGGGGCGTTCACGACGGTGGGACCGCTGAGAGTGCAGCGAGACGCGCTAGCAGCCGGTGAGCCGGTTCCGCCGCCGCCTCGCGGGTTTCACCCAAAAAGGTGACATGCCCCATCTTTCTCCCTGCACGGACGACTGTCTTTCCGTAGAGATGGAGCACGGCTCCCGGCAGAGAAAGCAGATCCTTGAAGGCCTGGCCGGAGGTCACGGCCTGCATGTCTGCACCGATGAGGTTGATCATTGCCGCCGGACTCCACTGTTTCACCTCGCCCAGCGGCGCGCCACAGACCGCGCGCACCTGTTGTTCGAATTGCGAAACCGTGCAGGCGTCCAGCGTGTAGTGGCCTGAATTGTGAGGGCGCGGCGCAATTTCATTGATAAAGAGCCGATCGTCCGCAGTGTGAAACAATTCGACGCAGAACACTCCGACGCCTTTCAGTGCGTCCACAGCTTGGCGGGCAAGATCAGACGCTCGTGCCGCAACCTGGACAGAAACCGTGGCCGGGGCCAGGGTCATGCGCAAGATGCCACGCTCATGACGGTTTTCTACCGCTGGATAGGTCCGGCACTCGCCGTTGGCCCCGCGCACCACGAGCACGGAAAGCTCCCGCTCAAACTCTATCAACTGCTCCAAAATCCATCTGGACGCAGACCGTTCAATCGTCCGCAGCGTCCGGGCGACTTCGTCAACATCCGAATTCTGTCGGATCGGCCATTGACCTTTCCCGTCGTAACCGGACGTCGCAGTCTTACAGAGAGACGGAATACCGATGCCTTTGACGGCCTCCATCAATTGATCCGGCGACCCTATGTCGACAAAAGGGACGACGGGAAGATCGTGTGACTGCAGAAACAGTTTTTGGTCGACGCGATCCTGAATGATCCGGAGCACGGCGCTGGAAGGCCGAACCCGATGACGCTCTTCGAGCCACTCGCACAGATCGCTTGGCACATTCTCCCACTCAAATGTGACAGCCTGAACAAGGCTAGAAAAGTGCTCGCGTGCGGGGAGATCCGAGAAGGCCGCGGTAAACGAATGGTCTGATTGTCGATGCGCAGGGGCATCAGGGTCCTGATCCCATACGGCAATGCGATAGCCCAGACGGCGCGCTGCAGCGGCGAACATCGCGCCCAGCTGGCCGCCCCCCAGGACGCCGAGAACTGATCCAGGTTCGACCGTCACGTCGGTCACGACTGTGGGCTCACCCCATCGGATCCGAGATTAGCCAAACTGGCTCCCTTGGCCTCGGCAGAATTCAACACGCTCGCCGTTTGGGCAGTACGAAAACGTTTCACGCGTTCTGCAATCTCCGGATAACGTCCGCCTAAAATCTGCGCCGCCAGCAGTCCGGCATTCTCTCCTCCGCCGATCGCCACGGTCGCCACTGGAACCCCCTTGGGCATCTGGACGATCGACAAGAGGGAATCGAGACCTCGCAGATTTTCCGTTGGAATAGGCACTCCGATCACCGGGAGATGGGTCTTGGCCGCCAACATACCCGGGAGATGCGCCGCCCCGCCGGCGCCGGCGATAATCACTTCGATTCCGCGACCCGGCGCGGTTGAGGCGTACTCAAAAAGCCGGTCCGGCGTACGATGGGCAGAGACGACCAATAATTCATACGGGATCTGTAGCTCGGCCAGCATGGATCCGGCCTTCTCCAAAATAGGAAAATCTGACTTGCTACCTCCCAGGACTCCCACAATTGGCTTGCCGTTGTGAAGCGTACGATGACGTTTCTTCTGAGTCTTCTTTGCCTTTCGCCCGATCCCGTTCATGAACCACAGCTCCTTCTTCCGTACTGAACTTTTTTCATTCAAGGCGTATCAGTCCACCCACCTTAGCGGCTCTGTGCGACACGGTCAAGCAGGCAAGAGCAGCCGGACGAGACAGGCGTTTGAACTAGTACTGAGAGAAGCTACCAGCCGAGAGATTGATCCGGGTGTAGAGAATCTGAGGAGAGATTGGGTGAGCTGGGACATGAGTGTGGACTCACCTCGTCCACTTCAGGGGTGTTCCCCATTGCTGGGGAACACCCCTGGCTAGAGAACTACTTCCCCGCGGCTCTGCCGGCTGACTTGGGCATGAGCATGTCAAACAGACTTGGGGACTGTTCATTAAAATCAGGCGGGAAGAAATTGAATCGCCGCCAGAGTTCATACCAGAGCGGGACACGATTGAGAACAACCCATCCCAGCACCCTGGTGCCCTGCCGCACTTGAGCCTGCTCCGGCCATGGCTGACCATCTTCCGGATCGGGAACAACCCAGAACCGGTAATTCCCACTGCCGTCGTCGATCTGGTCGACCACCTTGATAATCCCTCCGCGAGTACCGGCCATCAATTCAGGCCAGGCCGGAAGCGGGATCGCTGGAATTCCGAAAAATACCAGTCTGACCTTCCGTCCCGGGGTCAACAACGGAGAGTCAAGTCCCGCGGCCACCATTTCAATCGCCTTATCTTGAGCGGACGGAGAAATGGTCACCAGCGTTTCACCCTGTTTCACCGTCTCTCCGATACCAACCCGCGCCATCTTGACCACGGTGCCATCGATTGGGGCCTCAACGCGCGCAAATTGAATGCGCTGTTGAGCGCTTTCCTGCTTCACTGAGATGTCCGCCAAACTATCCGTCGCCCTGGCGGCTTCGGCAATGGCATTGTCACGGGCTGCCGTGGCATCAATGAGCTTCTGCTGCACATCTGCGGTGATTTGATCACGACCGAAACTCAGCGATGCGCGGGCCTGCTCAGCTGCTTGCAGATTGGCCTGCGCCGCCTGTAATCCGGCTTTGGTGCCGATTTCAGTTTGAATCGTCAACTCCAGTTCGCGCTGCGAGACGAACCCATCCTTGATCAGCTGCCGATGCCGGTCCACATTGAGTTGTGCGGTGGTGACATCGATCTTGGCAGCCTCAACCTTTTGCTGGGCTTCTCGCACTCTGTTATCGGCCTCGGTGACGCGGGCATCCGCCGACGGCACTGCGGCCAGCACGAGTTTCTGCATCTGTCCGATGCGCTTATTGAGTTGGTCGGCCCTGGCCAGGGCTGCCTGGCGAGTCTGTTGCAGCGCAACTTTGCGCTGTTCGAACAGGGCGAGAAGTTCGGGAGCAATAAAGTTCGGATCGTAGTCCTCGAGTTCGAGAATCAGATCGCCCTTCTTGACTTTGACCCCCTCCATCACATGCCACTCCTTGAGGCGGCCGGTGATCCGGGCTTCCATCTCTTGCGGTCGCTCATAGGGGGTATAGGCGGAGAGCTTACCCGTAGCTGTCACAGTCTGTGTCCACGGCACAAATTCAATGATCAAGAGAAAGAGGATCAGAAGAGTCAGGGTCACACGACCCATAGAGAGTAACTTATTGGGAATCTTGACGGCCTCCCACGAGGACATTTTCGCCGTTTCACTTGTGTGATCGATCGATACAGCCTGCAAGCCTGCCCCTTGGTGAGCAAGCGTCAGGGCATTCTCTCCCGGATTGCGATTTAGGCCAGCCATGGAGCCTCCATTATTCCTACGCTAGGTGTTACTGTACCCTGTTGATTCCCTTGTACGGATTCACCATTTCCATTGATCATCATCAATCGCTTCCTTGCGTCAGTTACGCATGAACGTGATGCAACATCACACGACGGTCTGTATGCTCCGTCAGGTTCGGATCGGTTGAAATGAAAATGGCCGACCAGGGCTCTTGCTTGGAGCACAACCGGCGCAAGATCGTCTCCCGCAAGGCTGGATCCATGCTGTGAATCAATCCATCGAAAATCAGGAGTTGCGGACGCCCGAGGATCGCGCGCGCCAGCAAGATTTGCACGATATGGGTAGGGGCAAGGACATCTCCCAGCGCACCGACATCGGACTTAATACCCTTCGGGAGAGCTTCAATGACTTCTTCCAGCTCCGTGAAACGGAGCGCCCAGGCCAGACTGTCATAGGAGACGTAGGGACGCCCCAG
This sequence comes from Nitrospira sp., assembly GCA_022843785.1. Taxonomy (GTDB): domain Bacteria; phylum Nitrospirota; class Nitrospiria; order Nitrospirales; family Nitrospiraceae; genus Nitrospira_D. Next base: position 91,856 of record JALHMZ010000014.1, on the reverse strand, counting down.
TACGATGTTATCCTCGATGGTCCCTTCCAGCAGGGTATGCTGTGAATCGATCACGAGACTGCGGCATCTGTTGATGGCACTGGGATCGACATACCGGACATCCACACCATTGTACTGAATGACGCCGCTGCTCGGTGCTTCAAGCCCGGCCAGCACTCTGGACAGCGCCATTTTCGCCGCAGGGGTACGGGCATAAATACCGACTTTCTCGCCGGGCGCGACTTCCAGGTTGAAATTCTCAAATATCTGCGCTCCGTTATGAACGAGACTGACCCCTTTGCAGGTGACCATGAGACCATGAACTGACGGCGCAGGCAAGGGCACCGCGGTCCCCTTTGTGGCTTCATCCTCCGCAGTCGAGAAGAAGGCGTTCAGTTCCGTCACGCCCGTGAAGAAGTAATAGACATGCGCCATGCTCTTGATGAGCGCCTCGAAATTGAGGACGAGCGCACCCACCACGACTTCCACCGCAACCAACTGGCCGAGGGTTAATTGCCCGTCGGAGAGCAGCCAGCCTGCCGTTGCCAGCGCACCGCCCTGCGCAATCGCCATCCCTCCCACTGCGGACAGGAATTGCCGCAGCAGCACGGCGAATCGCGCTTTGCGGGTCTCCGTATAGGCATTGATGAGGGCGTCGGTCTTCTGCATAAGCCAGGGCTGGCTATCAGTAGATTTGAGATGCAGCAGATTGTGCGAAACCTCCTGAATAAAATTGAGGACGTCATACTTGGCGTGGGACATATCAAGATGCGTCCGCACAGCCCCACGGGACATGACAAAAAACGTAAACATGAATCCGACCATCAGCATCAAGTCATACACGAGGAAATAGGGGTGGTAGATGACCAACAGAGCCATGCCGACGGTTCCGCCGACAATCACGTTCATCATGTCAAGGAGCACCGCGGAGAGTGCGCGCTGCATGTAGATCGTCTCTGTAAAATAGTTCGCCATTTGGGGTTTATACCCTTGAAAGCGGAACTGAGGCATCTTCTGCACCATGGAGATCGCTACCCTCGCAAAGAGGCGGCGCTGCAGCATTTCCACTGCATAGAAATGGAACGCCTTGAAGATACCGACGAACAACAGCACCGACATCATGATGCCGGTCAATGTCCACACCATGACGGGCTGGACCGCATAGGAGAACGTGCTCACCAACTCCTGGACGGTCAGGGGAATGATGAGAGAAAAGAATGCGATTGCAAGAGCGTAGGAGACCATCAGGGTCAGCACCTTACGCTCAAGGCGTGCGGCCAAAGCGAGCTGGCTCAATAGCGCTTGTAACAGGTTCGGCTGTTGCGACTTGTGTTGCTCTCTCATACCACCTCCCCCTCCAGGATAAAAAAGCTATCGGCCCGTTGCTATCATCTTGCTACCATCGTCGAAGATGTTCTATCTCACCTCTAAGTACCAGGGGCAAGACAGGTTTCTCAATTCTACAAAGGTATGTGTAGGCCTACTATGGGTTAGTGCCCTCTGCCTTAATCACGTCCCCCCGTTTGCTGGCCTGACGTTCCGGCTGAGACGGACGGGTCACCGTACTTGGCCAGTGCTGGTTCCGCGACAGGCTTCGACAGAGCCCCTTTCGCCCAAAGGAACCCTCCTCGCGCCAATACATAATCGTACTGGGCACGATACAAATCATACGCCGCTTCAACGGCATTGCGCTCTCGCGTATTGACGAACAACAAGTTGGTCGCCCCCATCGTAAATCGGGTGCGTTCACCGGCTTCCAGCGCCTTGGCCAATCGATAGGATTCCGTGGCCGCCCTCACACGATCTCTGGCCCGCACGATCGCAGACACCCAGTTGTCGACGTCAAGACTGACGCTTTGCTCTGCGTGCAATAATTGGTAATGCAGCCGTTCTTGCTGAGCTTCTGCATAGGTCACTTCTCCACGCGCCGCTCGATTAAACAGCGGCATGCTGAAGATCGCCCCCCAATGGTAGGCGAACCCTCCAAAATAATAGATACCGCCCGTCACCGGCCCTCCCGAAATCTGGAGCTTTGGAAGCAGATTATTTTTTGCCAGTTTCAGCTGGATGGCGTTCATCTGAACTTCAATCGCCAGCTCCCGCACTTCCGGCCGGTCTTCCATGGCCGCCTCTTTGGCTGCAGCAATCTCCTGCTCGGTCGGCAAAGGCGTCTCTCCCGTGAATTCCGGCGCCCATTCCGGCAGCGGGGTCACAGGGTCGCCGTTCTCCCAGAGAAAAAGGGACAGCTTGTACTGTTCGTACTCCACCTTCCGTTGCGCAGCGATGGCAGCCTCACGGCGGCGCTGAACTTCTTGCGCGGCCTCAACGGCATCAAGCAGGGCCACGGCTCCTGCTTTTGCCCGGCCGTCTACCTGGGTAAATCGAGCTTCCGCGACGGCCAATGTCTGCCTCTGCACTTCCGCCTGCTTGACGGCCACCTGCCAATCCCAGTATTGAACGGCCCCGGCCAGGAACAGATCCTGACGTTTCTGGGCTACCTTCACTTCCGCTTGCGGTTTCGAGAGTTCAGCCTGTTGCAACTCGGCAAACTCGGGGTTCATCATGAACCCCCGCAAGACATTAAACGCTCCGCCGACGATGATCATTTGGGTGGGAAAGAAACCTTGCAGGTCTTGAGGAATCGCCACTCCGGGACTCCCAACACGTTGAGGCGTGACACCGTCGGCGCCACCGATGGAAGATCTATCCCCAAAGCCGTTACGGAGACCGCCAAAAATCTCCCACCCCCAGGGATGCGCAATCCTGAGCTTGGTATCGTTATAGCCGGCACTCAGGACATTGTGGCCAACGACGTTGGTCAGATTCCATGTTTGAAACCGGTCGTACTCGAGGTCGTTCAGAAGTTTCGGCTCCCACGCAGCCAACGCTTTCAGGACTTTTGCCCGAGCCTGCGCCCGCTCCAGTCCCGTTGCCCGGAGTAGCGGATGGGTCAGTTCAATACGGGCGAGCACTTCACCTATGGTCAAGGGCTCGGTCCTGGCCGGAGTCAGGCTCGACGGTGCCATGCTTGTTGGAGCCTCCGCGAAGACAGTCACCGGCAACCAGACTAACAAGGCCACGAACAAAGTGATCACGAAAGAATGCTCCCTTGTCACTGAATTAATCGCGTCCCGGTTTTTTGTGACCATTCATGCCGGCCGCCGTCAGAGGATTCCCGTATTTTGCCAAGACGTTGTCCGCCACAGGCTTCGACAATGCGCCCCTGGCCCAGAGGAGACCTCCGCGTGCCAGCACATAATCATATTGCGCACGATAAAGCTCGTACGCCGCCTCAACGGCGTTCTGCTCTCGCAGGTTCACGAATAGAATGCTGGTGGCTCCCATATTGAAGCGGGTCCGTTCGCCTTCCTCTAACGTCTTGGCCAACCGGTAGGCTTCCGTCGCCGCCTTCACCCGATCCCTGGCGCGCACGATCGCTGAGAACCAGTTATCCACGTCTACGCCGACTTGTTGCTCGGCATATAGCTGTTGCAAAACTAATTGTTGCTGGTCCGCTTCCGCATACAGGACCTTCCCACGCCCTTCCCGCTGGAAGAGGGGCATCGCAAAGTCCCCCTGGTACCCATAGCCGACTCCCATGAGCCAGTCCGCAGGGGCGTCCATTCGTCCCCCCTTAAAATCCAACTTCGGTAGCAGGTAGTTCTTGGCCAGCTTGAGATCAATATTGTTCATCTTGGCCTTGATATAGAGATCCCGCACTTCCGGCCGATCTTCCTTGGCCGACACCTTGGCCGCAACAATGTCCTCCTCGGTCGGGAGCGGCGTCTCGCCCGTGAACTCCGGCGCCCACTCCGCTCGTGGCGTCACCGGCTGGCCGCCATCCCAGAGAAAGAGCGCCAGCTTGTACTGCTCATATTCCACCTGCCGTTGCGCGGCGATGGCGGCCTCCCGCCGGCGCTGGACTTCCTGCCCCATTTCGACCACATCGAGGAGCGCAATCTTTCCGGCCTTGCCCTGGCCTTCGACCTGGGTGAGTCGGGCTTCGGCAACCGCCAGGTTCTGCTTCCGGACCTCGGCCTGTTTGACCGCCACCTGCCAATCCCAGTATTGAACGGCCCCGGCGAGATAGAGATCCTGTCGTTTTTGGGCGATGGTGATTTCCGCTTGCGGCCCCGCCAGTTCGGCCTTTTGAAACTCGGCGTTCTCCTCGTTAACGATCAAACCTCGCAACAGGTGAGCCGAGCCGCCGAAAATCATCTGCTGCTGAGGGTAGAAGAGCAGAACATCCGGGATCTGGGCATGGAGGTGCTGCGTGGAGATATCCCCGAAGCCGCTGCGGATCCCGCCATGGACCCTGAAGCCCCAGGGATGCCCGACCTCAAGCTTGGTGTCGTTAAATCCCCCTGTATTCTCTCGAATGTAGGACAGGAAATTCCACGTCTGAAAACGAGCGGCCTCCGTAATGTTCTTGAGCGTCGGCTCCCAAGCCCCGAGCGCCTTCAGAATCTTCGCCCGGGCCTGCGCCCGTTCCACCCCGGTGGCTCGAAGCAGCGGATGTGTCAACTCGATACGGGCCAGCACTTCACCGATGGTCAGAGGCTCGGTGCGAGCGGACTGCAAGCTCAACGCACTGGAATCCTGCGCCGGTTCCGCCAGTGCCGTTACGGGAAGCAAGATCAGAATCACGAATAAGAGAACGGCCATCGAAGGATGCTCCTTGTGCCGGATTACTCCCGGCCTGGTTGCTTGTAGCCGCTGATCCCCGCCGCCGTCAGAGGATCCCCATACTTGGCCAAGACGGTGTCCGCCACCGGCTTTGACAACGCGCCTCTGGCCCAGAGGAGACCGCCGCGCGCCAGCACATAATCGTACTGGGCACGATAGAGCTGGTAGGCGGCCTCGACGGCGTTGCGCTCGCGCATATTGACAAACAGGATATTGGTGGCCCCCAGTTCGAACCGTTTACGCTCGCCGTCCTCCAGGACCTTGGCCAATCGGTACGATTCCGAGGCAGCCTTCACCCGGTCTCTGCCACGCACGATCGCTGAGAGCCAGTTATCCACATCGAAGCTGACTTGCCGTTCGTAGTATTGCTGTTTCAAGGCCAATTGTGCCTGACCCACTTCCGCAGCCATGACCTTCCCGCGCCCTTCCCTCTGGAACAGCGGCAGCTCGAAGTGGATCCCGGTCCGATACCCGATTCCCACAACCCAGTCGGTGACGCCCTCGGTCGGCCCCCCTTCAAGATTCAACTTCGGGAGCAGCTTGTTCTTACCAAGCCTGAGATCGATATTGTTCATTTTAGCTTCGATGTAGATGTCCCGCACTTCCGGCCGATCCTCCATGGCCGACAGCTTGGCCGCGGCAACGTCCTCCTCGGTCGGGAGCGGCGTCTCGCCCGTGAACTCCGGCGCCCACTCCGACCTCGGCGTCACCGGTTCGCCGTTCTCCCAGAGAAAGAGGGACAGCTTATACTGCTCATACTCCACCTTCCGTTGCGCGGCGATGGCGGCCTCCCGGCGGCGCTGGACTTCCTGACCCATTTCGACCACATCGAGGAGCGCAATCTTTCCGGCCTTGCCCTGGCCCTCAACCTGGGTGAATCTGGCTTCGGCAACCGCCAGCGCTTGCTTCACCACCTCGGCCTGTTTGACCGCCACCTGCCAATCCCAATATTGAACGGCCCCGGCGAGATAGAGGTCCTGCCGTTTCTGAGCCACCTTGATCTCCGCCTGCGGCCCCGCGAGTTCAGCCTGCTGAAACTCGGCGTTCTCTTCGTTGACGATGAGGCCACGCAGCAGATTGAACGACCCGGCAATGATAACTTGCTGGTTAGAATAGAAGGCGTTCATATCGGGGATAAGAGCAATCGTACCTTGGTTGCCGTTATCTCCGAAGCCGTGGCGCATCCCAGTCTCGACGCTGAAGCCCCAGGGATGCCCGACTGCCAGCTTGGTGTCGTTATACCCGGCGTTATGTGTGTCAAAAATTGTGGGAGAGGTCGTGAGATTCCACGTCTGAAAACGTTGGAAGCGCGTATTGTTCTTGAACGTCGGTTCCCAGGCCCCGAGTGCTTTCAAAATCTTCGCTCGGGCCTTCGTTCGCTCGGCTCCTGTCGCCTGAAGCAGCGGATGCCTCAACTCGATGCGGGCAAGGACTTCCCCGATGGTGAGCGGTTCGGTGCGAGCCGACTGAGCCTGGACGGTCCCTGCGTCGCTTGCCGGTTCCGCCAGTGCGGTCATCGGCAGCACCAAGATGAACACGACCAGCAAGAGGGCGATCACAAGGACGCTCCTTCCATAAGATTCTTATATGTGGGGCTGACGGCGCGGAGACTAGCAATCCCGCGGTCAATTTATAAAATAGATAAAACGGATTTGAAGTATTGTGAAAGCCGATGTATAGTGCCTTGGTCATCACGTATCACGCCTTCGAGTCATATCTCCATGGAATGGTTGAACTACCACCATCTGCTATATTTTTGGTCCGTTGCAAAGCACGGCAGCGTAACCAAAGCCTGCGAAGAATTCCGCCTGGCTCAGCCGACGATCAGCGGGCAGATACGGCTGCTGGAGCAAACGCTGGGAGAACAGTTGTTCATCCGTGCCGGACGCCGCCTCGTGTTGACAGAGATGGGTCACGTCGTATTCAGATACGCGGAAGACATCTTCTCGACCGGACAAGAGTTGATGAACACAGTGAAGGGGCGCGGCGCAAATGGGCACCACTCTCGATTGGCCGTCGGCATTGTGGACGTCGTGGCGAAACCGCTGGCCACTCATTTCCTCAAATCGGCCCTGAAGCTGGATCAGCCGACGCGCTTGAGTTGCCGGGAGGACAAACTGCCATTCTTGCTGGCTGATCTGGCCATTCACGAGTTGGATCTGATCATCGCCGACACCCCGGCCCCGCCGAACAGCAAAGCTCAAATCTACAGTCACCTCTTGGGTGAGTCGGGGGTGACCATGTTCGCGACAGCAAAGCTGGCGGCACGATATCGTCGTGGTTTTCCGCAATCCTTACAGGGTGCGCCGGTACTTCTGCCGACATCCGACGCGAGGCTCCGGCAACTGCTGGACCCGTGGCTGGCCCATCGCGAACTGTCTCTCAACATCGTCGGCGAGTTCGATGACGCCATGACGCTTAAAGCGTTCGGACAGGATGGATACGGGATTTTCCCGGGTGCCACGGCGATCGAAAAGGAAATCTGCCGCCAATATCGGGTGCAGGTGGTCGGACAACTGGACTCCCTCAAACAGCACTTCTACGCCATCACTGTGCAACGACGACTCACACACCCGGCCGTTCTGGCTGTCGTGCAAGCGGCCAGACGGGATCTGCTCAATTAACGATAGACCGGGAGCTGGGCTCTGATGTCATTGATGCCGCGAACCCCCTAGCAGCGGCTCGATCGGCCCACCGCTTCAAGGAGCGCTTCCCGCTCCCCTTTCGTCAGTTCTTTCCAGACCCCGACGCCTAGACCTGTTACTCCAATGTGCATTATCCTGACCCGGTGGAGAGTGATCACCCGATAACCCAGCGCCTGACACATGCGCCTGATCTGCCGGTTACGTCCCTCGGTAAGGACGATGCGAAACCGATGGCGGGCGATCCGGGTCGTCTGGCAGGGGTTCGTCTTGCTGCCGAGAATCACCACTCCGTGAGACATCCGGTCCAGAAAGGCTTGATCGAACGGCCGATCCACCTCGACGACATACTCCCGCTCGTGCCCGAATTCCGCGCGAAGGATTTCATTGACGATATTGCCGTCGTTCGTCAACAGAATCAGGCCGGAGGAATCCTTGTCCAACCGCCCGATCGGGAATATCCTTTCCGGATGCCCGATTTCCGCGATGATGTTTCGCTCGACATGCGGCTCGCTGGTCGTCGTGACCCCGACCGGTTTGTGATATTTGATGTAGATGGGTGATGTGCCCCAGGGAATCACTTGTCCATCGCGAGCGATGACATCCGAAGGACTGACCCGGTCACCCAGTTTGGCAACCTGCCCATTGACGGTGACGACGCCCGATTCAACCAGCCGATCCGCCTCGCGCCGGGAACACAGGCCCTGTTCTGTGAAAAATTTATTGATGCGGATTGCAGTGGTCACAGGAGATCCGTCTAACAGGCTGCGGAAAAACTCGTTTTCATTTCTGTGGCCACCATAGGTATCGAGACAACCCCAACTCGCTAGGCAGGATGCTCAAAATGGCCGTCCAGCAAGGCCGCAGCGAGCGAAGAGGCGAGGCGTACGCTTCGGTACGTTGAGCCTCTGAGCGATGCGAGAACGCCGCTGGCGGACTTTTTCAGCATCCTGTCAGTGGACGCGGCGACCGGCCTTGATGCGGCCAAGCATGCGATAGATCAACCGGGCGATGGAAAATTGCGGCGCGGCGAACCCTTCAATGGGAGCGATTTCGCTGATATCCATCCCTACGATGCCGGGCCCGTTGGCCAGGGCCGTAATTAAGTTGAGTGTATCGTACCAGCCCAGCCCGCCCGGCTCCGGAGTTCCCAGGGCAGGAATAATCGAGGCGTCCAATCCATCGCAGTCGAATGTCAGATAGACCGGGCCCCCACAAGCAGCGACCACATCGGGAATCCACTTTGATGCTTTCCCTTCGTAGGGGCCGGAGGGATCCAGGATGTTCGCGGCAAAGAAGGTGGTGATCCGATCCGTTTTCTCGATCCGCGTGATTTCCTCCTCACTGATCGAGCGGATACCCACCTGCACCAATGCATGCCCGTCCTCCACCACCCGCGCCATCACGCTGGCATGGCTGAATGGGTTCCCTTGATACGCGTCGCGCAAATCGCCATGCGCATCGATCTGCACCACACACATCGTCGGATAGCGCGTGGCATGCGCGCGAATCGCTCCCAACGCCCCGGTATGTTCCCCTGTCAACGTCACGAGAAACCGTCCGGTCCCGACATGCGGCGAGACAAATCGTTCGATCGCGTCAACCGCCGCGCGATCGACTTGTCCCCGGAGATTCAAGGACGACGCCGTGGCGATCCCTCCCCATTCCCGGTAGGGTTCGCATCTGAGCTGCTCATCATAAAACTCCACCTGGCCTGAAGCCTCAAGAATGGCGGAAGGGCCGCGATCCGACCCGAGAATGTAGCTGGAGGTGTGTTCGTAGGGGGCCGGCAAGACATACACGCCGGCCCGGTCCGGATGGCACCAGGGCTCGTCGATTCCGAGAAAGTTATGCTCCGGACCTTCCCAGCCGGTTGGAAGCGTCATAGTCTGCGGTATCCGTTCATCACGAGCCCCGTTTCCTCATACTCGTGGAAGCGGAACAGACGCCCACTAGCGGCGGGAGCGCTTAGGAATATTCTCCCCTGGAATGAACACCGCGAACGCAACCACGGTGGTCCACTTGCCCGCCTTGCCGATGGCCGACTGCGTGACATTCTGGGTCTTGACGATCTTCCCGCCCATCTTGAACACTTGTTCACGCTCTTTCCATGCCACATTCGGGTCGAACTCGACGCCTAACGTCGTCGCCAGCATCTGCGCCGCCAAATCTTCGGTGTACTCTCCGGTCTCCTCGTCCGTCTCACCATGGGCATGGTGCTCGGACAGATAGCCATACGTGCCGCGGTCGGTGGGCTTCGCAAGACCGACGGAGGCTGACACCAGCTGATTTCGTTCGTTGGTTTCGGAGCGGGCCATGACACAAAACGTAATCTCTCCGGGCTTCAACAGTTTCTCCCCGCGCTTTCTGGGAATGACCTTACAATGAGGCGGGAGGATCGACGACACGCTGACCAGGTTGCAGTAGGCCACCCCGGCACTGCGCAACGCTTCCTCGAAGGAGGTCAGCTTTTCCTTGTGAACCCCCACTCCTCTCGTCAAAAACATATGCGTAGGTACCATTTATTCTACCTTCCCTTTCGTCTGATAGATTCGCGTATCCGGCGTTCTGGTTTGTTCGGTGAGGATGACAGCGCACCACGCCGGACAAACGGCACACACCGGGTTCATTTCAATGACAGGGCCGATGTTGTATCAAGATTGGACCTGCTTCGCAATATCATCGGCTGAATATTTTTCAGGGAAGACCGGCCGGCTCTTTGACATTGAAGACCAGCAACCTGGGCTCCGTCATATCTTCGATCGCCGCCTTGACCCCCTCACGCCCCAAACCGGAATCCTTCACGCCGCCGTACGGCATATGGTCGGCGCGAAAGGTAGGGATCTCATTCGCCAGCACAGCACCGACCTCCAGGTGGCGGAACGCATAAAAAATCTTGTTCACGTCTTGCGTGAACACTCCGGCTTGCAGCCCGTAATCCGATTGATTGAGCAGGGTAATGGCATCGCTGAATTGGCGGTACGGTGTCACCGTGATCACCGGGCCAAACACTTCCTGGCATGACACCTTCATCTCCGGCTTCACATTGGATAACACCGTCGCTTCGACGACCGATCCCATCCGGTTTCCACCCAGCAGCACACGCGCACCTGCTGCCACGGCCTCGCCGATCCAGCTCTCGATGCGGTGGGCGGCAGCGGAGTCGATCACGGGGCCGATGGTCGTCGATTCGTCGGTCGGATCTCCGGCCTTCAATCGCGCGACGTGCATCAGCAACTTCGTCGTAAACAGTTCCGCGATCGAATGGTGGGCGAACACCCGCTGCACCGAGATACAGGTCTGCCCGGCGTAGCCGAATCCTCCGGCGGCGCAGCGCTGGGCCGCCAGGTCAAGATCGGCGTCCGGCTCGATCACCACCCCCGCATTGCCGCCGAGTTCCAGGGTGACTTTTTTCTTTCCGCACTTGGCTTTCAACATCCATCCCACCGCGGCGCTTCCGGTAAAGCTCAACAGCTTGAACCGTGGATCCGTGACCAACCGCTCCGCCAGCGCATTGTCACACGGCACCACATTGAGCCCGCCCGGAGGAAGGCCTGCTTCCAAGGCGATTTCGCCCAGCAACAACGCCGTCAACGGTGTTTGAGGAGCCGGCTTGATGAGAATCGGATTCCCGGCGGCGAGCGCCGGCGCCACCTTGTGTGCGACCAGGTTCAGCGGAAAGTTAAATGGGGTAATGCCCAGCACGGGACCGATGGGAAATCGCCGTAAGATACCCAGGTGTGAATCGGAGCCGGGCATCCAATCGAGCGGCACCAACTCGCCGGGGATCCGCCTGGCTTCTTCAGCCGCGACCGTGAAGGTCTGCACCGCCCGGCTTACTTCCCGTTTCGCATCAGTGATCGGCTTGCCGGCCTCGGCCGTAATCGTCGACGCAACCTCATCCCGCCGCCGGTTGAGCAATGCGGCAATCTGCTGAAGAATGTTGTAGCGGGCGTGTGCGGGGAGCGCGCCCATTGGAGCCGCCGCGTCAACCGTGGAGGTGATGGCCTGTTCGATATCGGATTCCGTGGCCTGAACCACATCAGCGATGAGGCGGCCATCGAAGGGGTTGACGACGCGGGACGTCCGGTCGCCTTGCCTCCATTGGCCATGAACGAGAAATGGACGCGGTTCCTGCACGGAGACACTCGCGAAAGTCGGGAATGATTAATCTGCCGCTTCGACCGGCGCTGCGGATTCAATGGCCGATGGGGCAGCAGCGGCTTCCCGTTGCGCCGCCACAGCCTTGGCGATCAGATCGTCCGTCCCCCAATCGCGAACCGCTTCGAGCGTAAACCCTTCATAGGTCGACACACCGTGGCACGACGGACAATCGGGCATCGGGACTTTCCGATAGAACACCTCGCTAAGGCACGACATACAGACCCAAAAATCGTCGTCACGATGAGAGACGGTCCAGAACGACTGCGTTGAAGCCATAACAGATCCCTACCTGGTTACACACGTGGTAAATGCGCTGACACTGCCCGCGCCACCCGGCACCGCGGGATTCCTTAACCCCATCTCATCGGACTCACCGGCTACTGCTGGGATTTTTTCAGCAACCGGTCGATTTCTTCGGCAAACATCTCGAACGGAAACGCCCCGGGAATTGCCACCGCCGGTTCCTTGTCCGTCGGGTCACTGTTCGTCCGAACGAGGACAAAACCCGGCGTTCCGTGAAATCCCCACTGATTGGCCTCTTGCCGATCCTCGAAGATCGACGTGGTGTACCGTCCGTCCTTGGCACACTGCTCAAACATTGTGCGATCCAGTCCGATTGCCGTCGCATGCTTCAAATAGACATCCTTGCCAAGCCGCCCCCCTTCGGCAAACAGCCGATCGTGCATCGGCCAATATTTGCCTTGCGCGCCGGCGCATCGCGCCGCTGTGGCCGCATCGACACCGGGCCCTTGATCGGCACGGGGGTAATCTCGGTAGAGAAACCTCACCTTACCGGTATCGACGTAGCGAGCTTGAATCCGGGGCCACGTCTCTTTAAAAAATTTCAGACAATACCCGCAGGTAAAGTCGGAATATTCGATCAGGGTGACCGGCGCATTCGCCTGGCCTCGCCCGGTCGTCTGTCCCGATAGCATTGGCGGCCCAGAGCGGACATATCCACAGAAAGCCGCACAGGAAGGCGGTTACCTTCAGCCATGTGGACAGCCGGCTCATGAACGGCTGACGCCGGCGGCTTTCTTTTTCCGTTCCAGCAGGCCCATCATCAGGAGAGGCCAGACCACGGTCGCGTCGCTCAACACTTCGGAGAAACGCCCGCCGTCCTTGGGAGTGACGAACTTGCCCCACGACAGTCCTTCTTGATACGTGCAGCCGCTCAGCCCTCCCCAATAGTCCGGCTCAGGGCAGATTCTGACCCCATAATGGAATCGGGGCGGTTTTACGTTCAGGCCCAGGCGATGATTGCAGATCTCCAGGTAGGGACCGACTTGCTGAGCCCAATTTCTCGGTACGCCTCCGCCGATCGTAAAAATGCCGAGCCGCTTCGCCGACAGCACATGATCGGCATAACTGTTGAGATCGAGATAGGGATTGAACGACGGGTACGACTGATGAATGGCCGTGAAGACGGCCAAGTCCCCTTTCCCGCCGGCCTCCGAACGAGCCCGATCGACTTCATGCGCCATGGCCCACGTTCCCACGTCGAGCCCCACCTCGGAATCGGTAAAGGCAGGGATGAAGACCGGCACCTTCTTCACATAGGCGCTCTTCAAAATTCCATCGCCGACATATTCCTCGGTCAATGTCTTCCCCAGTTCACGCGTCAGGAGTTCCGAAGAGAGCGGCTGGTCGCGGTCGAGTTTTTTCAATGTTTGCGACACGACATGTTCGACGTAATTCAAATTCGATTCCATCTCCAACGTGTCGTAGACGCGATTGTAGCCTTTCTGGAACAGCTCTTCATCGCTCATCGAGGGGTGGTGCTGATAGTGCGTCTTGCCCACGGACTCGCTCAGGCCATGCGCGATCAACGCGCCGGTGGAGACGATGCACTGCACCATCCCCTCATCCACCATCCTGCTGACGATCTTGCCCATCTTGGCAATCGTCATCGCGCCCGACAGGGTCAGCACGACTTTGCAGTCGGGATCGGACACCATGGCCCACAAGACTTCGAAGGCTTCGCCGAGCTTCCTGCCGCCGAAGGCGGTCTTGCCCATCGCGACAAGCAAGTCTTCGAACGACACGATCCGGTCGGGATCGAACGGCTCGAGCGCCTCCAACCCGTCTTTTGCGCCGTCATGAAATTCGCGTGCAGACATGACACACCATCCTCAGAAAAGATCTTTGTAAGAAGCGCATTCTTTATACACAACCGGCGCTAGAGGCGTCAACGAAGTTACGAGGCAGCCATGTCGAGGCGAGCAATCCAAACCACGCGCGTGAGCACAGACGAGAGAGATGATTGCGCAGGTTGTTCGCGCGGTGACCTGAACAGGCTGCCCAGATGATGAGGCTGGCGGCACGCACGAAGTGCGGTATCAAAAAACCAACTCCTGGTAGGTTGTATCCGGCGCCGACAAATTTGAAGCGACGATAAAGAGGCGCCGGTACGGGCTTGAATAAAGGGAACGACCACTGGAGGTGTTTATCCGCCGACGTCAACAAAGAGAGGCTTTGCCTAGTGAGCCAGCGGCTCTCACGAAGCGCGGGGTGGTGGTCCCAACGGGATTTGAACCCGTGTTTAAGCCTTGAGAGGGCTCCGTCCTAGGCCAGGCTAGACGATGGGACCATCTTCAGTCAGCATGAGGGTTGGACCGTATCATAAGCCCTTTTCTCTTTGCAACGAAGCCGCCGTTGCGATGCTGACGGCCCCATGCCAGGGCACTCTTGACAGAACCAGGTGGAAGTCCTAGCCTGCGCATATCACAAGCGACGCCTGGCGCAACTCGGGCCATACCCACTTCCATTACTTGAACTTGTTTTCGCGGACACGATGACGGACGACACGCTGGAACCGCTGAACACCTCGCCATCCTTCCGTGAGGAGTCGGCTGCTGCGGCAACCCAGAAGTTCGGCCCGGAGCTTCTCATTGGATCGAACATTTTTCGCAATACCAACGGCGTGGTGACGATTCAGGGGAAGGAACAACTCGTCCTTGAAACCAGACCGGAACAAGGATTGCTGCTTGTCACGATCGACCTCTATGACGCAACCGGATCTCAGATCGCGCATGTCCGCCGGAATGTGTTGGTGATAAACCGGGCGGCACAGTTCTCGATCGATATTCATCAAGCCACCACCGACATGCCGTCCGATGCTCCGTGGGTCCGCGTGTACAGCCGACAATCCGGCGAGATCGCATTTGAAGCCCGGATCGTATCGGACAATCGACTTCAGATCACAGCGGGACGGTTTTATTCGCACACCGGAGCCTTGGTAGATATCACGCCTCACTACTGCAGAATCGGTTCCGGCCGGACGCTCTTCGGCGACATCGTGGAAAACCGAGGCAAAACCGTCGTCCTCGGTTGACCGCTCCTCCGCCCATTCCACGGTGAAATGCGATAACTGTTTTGCGATCTCCCTGTCTCCTATAGAATACGTCCATGCCGGATATCGTAAAACCAAGCGTCCAGGCCTTCCTGGTCTGCGATCAGGTCATCGAAGATAGTCTGACGAAGAAAAAAAGCCTGATCGGCATTTTCACACACCTCCAAGCAGGCGTTTTTCCGTTCCAGCATCAACAGATGGGATTGTATTTTTGCTTTACGGACGCCGAGGGCGCCTATACCTTCGACATCGACCTCATCTACCTCAACAACGAGCAACTGATCTGCCGGGCCACGCTCCCCAATATCGTCATCACCGACCGCCTGCAGATCTCCGATTTCGGCATCAACATTCCCTCCTTGATCTTTCCCGCTCCCGGCCGCTATGAGTTCAGACTGAGGATGGAAGGCTCTCTCATTGCCCAAAAAGACTTCAGTGTGATGCAGCTCTCCGGCCATCAAATGACAGAGCCGTCCTCCTAAGCAATGTAACCATTCCCATTCCTCCTCCCTACCCGTCTGTGGTAGAACTGCCTCCGGCAAGGGCTCTATGTATTCGTTCGATTCGACTCAAGACAGACGGCTATGACGACACCGGCGCCTTCAGGCTCTTCGAATTTCATTCGTGATCTCGTCACCACGGACCGGACCGCCGGCAAACATGGTGGCCACGTCGTCACGCGATTTCCCCCGGAACCCAATGGGTATCTCCATATCGGCCACGCCAAATCCATCTGCCTCAACTTCGGCCTCGCCGACGAAATTCCGGGCGGCAAGTGTCATTTGCGGTTCGATGACACCAACCCGACGACCGAAAATCCTGAGTACGTTCAAGCGATCCAGGAAGACCTACGCTGGCTGGGATTCGACTGGCATGGGAACATGTTCTACGCGTCAGACTATTTTGAGCAGCTCTACGGCTTCGCCCTCACGTTGATCAAGAAAGGCACCGCCTACGTCGATAGTCTCACAGCCGATCAGATGCGCGAGTATCGCGGCACACTGACCGACCCGGGCCGCGACAGCCCCTTTCGAACGCGACTCCCTGATGAGAACCTTGACCTGTTCAGACGCATGCGGGCGGGAGAGTTTCCCGACGGGACGCACGTCCTGCGTGCCAGGATCGATATGGCCTCCCCCAATATCAATCTCCGGGATCCGGTGCTCTATCGAATCCGGCATGCGTCTCACTATCGAACCGGCACCACATGGTGTATCTACCCTGCCTACGATTTTGCCCATCCGCTGTCTGACGCCCTGGAAGGTATCACCCATTCGATCTGCACGTTGGAATTTGAGGATCACCGCCCCTTGTACGATTGGATCGTGGCTGAAACCGATGCCCCGCATCGCCCGCAGCAGATCGAGTTCGCGCGACTCAATCTTACCTCCACCGTCATGAGTAAACGGAAACTGCTCGAATTGGTCGAGCGGAAGCTGGTGGCCGGTTGGGATGACCCGCGTCTCCCCACGCTGAAAGGTCTGCGTCGTCGTGGCGTTACACCTGAGGCCATTCGCGCGTTTTGTGACCATATCGGCGTGGCCAAGCGCGACGCCATCGTCGAGATGCAGCTGCTCGAACACTTCATCCGCGAAGACTTGAACAAACGGTCTCCGCGCGTCATGGCAGTCCTTCGACCGTTGAAAGTCGTGATCGATAACTATCCGGAAGGGGCCGTTGAAGAACTCGACGCGGTGAACAACCCTGAGGATGTGTCGGCTGGAACAAGGCCGGTGCCCTTCTCGCGGACGCTCTACATCGAGCAGGACGATTTTCGCGAGGATCCGCCGAAACAGTTTTATCGGCTCGCGCCAGGCCGAGAGGTCCGGCTACGCTACGGGTACATCATTAAATGCGCGAGCGTGACGAAGGACCCCCAGACCGGCGTCATCACCGAGCTGCACTGCACCTACGACCCTGAGACAAAAAGCGGATCGTCACAAGAGCAGCGCAAAGTCAAAGCGACGATTCACTGGGTATCGGCTCCCCATGCCGCTCCAGCCACCATCCGGCTCTACCATCCGTTGCTGCTCGCCGACCAGACCAAGCTGCCTGCTGAGCAGGATTGGACTCAGTCGTTGAACCCCCAGTCGTGTGAGCTTCTCACCGGCTGTGTGGTCGAGCCAAGTCTTCGCTCCGCCACGCCGGGAGCCCGTTTCCAATTCGAACGCCAAGGGTACTTCTGTGTGGATTCTGACTCATCAGCCGATACGCTCGTTTTTAACAGAACCGTGTCGCTCAAAGATGCCTGGGCCAAGATCGAGAAAACACAGCAAGCCCCTCAGCGTTAGATCATCGTTATGACCTGCCCCATCTGCCATCGGCCGACTTCTTGGGCGAACAATTCCTGGCGCCCCTTCTGCTCCGAACGCTGCCAGCTCACGGATTTAGGAACCTGGGCTGCGGAGCAATACCGATTCCCCGGCGATCCGCTCACGGTCGAACCAGACCGGCACGAAACGGACACATCAGGCTAATCAGCTCACCCCCTCACGTCTTCCCCGTTGGCAAGCTTCGGCAAACTTGCTAAGGTCACGGCCTCGTTCACCTTCGCCTAAGGAGAAAACGGATGCTTCCTACTTCTGGCTATGCCGCATTGACTGCGAATGCCGTTTTGAAACCGTTTTCTTTTGAACGGCGGGACGTCGGCGATCACGACGTGCTGATTACGATTACCCATTGCGGAATCTGCCATTCGGATATCCACCAAGCCCGCGACGAATGGGGCGGATCGTTGTTTCCAATGGTGCCAGGCCATGAAATCGTCGGGACTGTGGCGACGGTTGGTAGCGCGGTCAAGAAGTGGCTCGTCGGCGACCGCGTTGGCGTTGGCTGTTTCGTCGATTCCTGCCGGACCTGTCCGGCCTGCCGTGAAGGGCTCGAACAATACTGCGAGGCCGGCATGGTCCTCACCTATAGCGGGCGCGACAAAGAAGGCCGCATCACACAAGGCGGGTACTCGACCCAACTCGTCGTAGACGAGCAGTATGTGGTGCGCATTCCGGACGGTCTCTCGTCGGCTGGAGCGGCCCCGCTGCTCTGCGCCGGAATCACGACCTATTCTCCGCTCAGACATTGGGGCGTCGGCAAGTATCACAAGCTGGCCGTCGTGGGACTCGGCGGGCTCGGCCACATGGCGGTGAAAATCGGCAACGCCCTCGGCACGGAAGTGACGGTGCTGAGCACGTCGGAGAGCAAACGAAAGGATGCGGAGCGGCTGGGGGCCGCTGACTTCGCTGTGACAGCCACCCCCCAGACATTCACGAAATTTCAACGCCGCTTCGATTTCATCCTGGATACGGTCTCTGCCCCGCACGACTACAACGCCTACATCAATCTGCTCAAGACCGACGGGACCATGATTCTTGTCGGCGTGCCGGACAAGCCGACGCTGCTGGAGGCCTTTCCCTTGATTCTGCATCGCCGGCGTCTTGCCGGCTCCGTCATCGGCGGCATCCGGGAAACCCAAGCCATGTTGGACTTCTGTGCCGAGCACCGAATCGAATCCGACATCGAAGTGGTCCCGATTCAACAGGTGAACGAGGCCTACGAGCGCGTCCTCAAAGGCGATGTCCGGTTTCGCTTCGTGATCGATCTGGCGTCGTTGAAGTAACGGGTGAGTCCGTGCGGGGCGGCCCAACAAAATGGCTGGGGGACTAGGAATCGAACCTAGGTAGCCGGCTCCAAAGGCCGGCGTCCTACCGCTAGACGATCCCCCAGCGCGGTACGGAAACGAATGGTAGATCTAGGACAGGCTGGAAAATATTTTTGGCTCGTGAACTAGGCATCGAACCTAGTCGATCAGCTCCAGAAACTGGCATCCCAAAATGACTCCCCAGTGCGTCCTGAAACATTTCACAACGCTTGAACCGGGAGAGAGATTTTTGGCTGGGGGACTAGGAATCGAACCTAGGTAGTCAGATCCAGAGACTGACGTCCTACCTCTAGACGATCCCCCAACCGGCGTTCAACGTAATATACGATGCCGTCGTGCGTCAAGACGGACTAGTATTTGCGCGCTCGATCCCCTGACGGAGACGGAGAAGCGTCCGCTCCCGACCCAGTACTTCCATGACCTCAAAGAGGCCAGGGCTGGCGGTCCGTCCGGTCAACGCCACGCGGACCGGCTGAGCCAGTTGGCCCATCTTGAGGCCTTCTTCCTCGACCAATGTTTTAAAGGCCGTTTCCCATTCAGATTTTGAGAAGACCGGGAAGGCCTCAAACCGCTGAACCAGCTTGGACAACGCCGGCGCGGCGGCCGGAGTGAGAAATTTCTTGGCTGCCTCTTCTTCAAATGGTGCCACCGGCCCAAAGTACGGTTTGACCCACTCGACCATTTCAACGAGCGTCTTTGCGCGTTCCTTGACCAATACCACCAGTTGGGCAAGCCACTCGGCAGTCACCGTTCGAACGTCGTCTCCCAAACCGGCCTGCTCCAGCAGCGGAACCAGCGCCTGAGCCACCGAGACAGGCGAACTGGTCTTGATGTACTCGGCATTCATCCACAGCAGCTTATCGGGGTTGAAGACGGCCGCCGATGTCTGCACGTGCTTCCACGAGAACTTCTCAATCAACTCCTCGCGGGTGAACAGTTCCTGATCGCCGTGCGACCAGCCAAGCCGGACAAGATAATTCACCATCGCCTCAGGCAGGTAGCCCATGTCTCTGTAGGCCATGATCGACGTGGCGCCGTGGCGCTTGGATAATCGTGTTTTGTCTGCCCCTAGAATCATCGGCAGATGCCCGAAGTGCGGCACAGGAAACCCCAATGCCTCAAAAATAGGAACTTGTCGCGGGGTATTGGTCAAATGATCATCTCCGCGCACGACATGCGTAATGTTCATCAACGCGTCATCGACCACGACTGAGAAATTGTAGGTTGGGTAGCCATTGGACCGGAGAATGATGAGATCATCCAAGACAGCATTGTCGAAGACAATCTTGCCCTTAATCAGATCCTCGACCACAGTCTGCCCTTCCTGCGGAGCCTTGAATCGTAATGCCGCTTCACCGGTCGGATTCGTGAGACGTAGACTGCGACAGCGACCGTCATATCGAGGGGAAAGCCCTTTAGCTTCGGCCTCTTTGCGCCGTGCTTCCAATTCTTCTGCCTTGCAAATACACCAATAAGCGCGACCGGCTTCGAGCAGCCGCATCGCATGGCTGCGATAGAGATCCATTCGTTCAGTCTGCCGGTAGGGGCCTTCATCGACATCGAGTCCGACCCATTTCATGCCGTCAATGATGGCCTGGATGGATTCGTCGGTCGATCGACTCTGGTCCGTGTCTTCGATACGGAGGATAAAGACGCCTCGCTGCTGTCTGGCATAGAGCCAGTTGAACAGAGCCGTACGCACTCCCCCGATGTGGAGAAATCCTGTCGGGCTTGGGGCAAACCGAACACGAACTTGCGTCATAGGAGGAACCTCTCGCTGAAAGAAAGTATCTATAGCATGCACGGAAAAGTGTTGTACAGAATCGATCCCCTCACGACTATTTTGTCTTTTATCTAGGGCGTCCTTCTGATATGAACATCTCGAAAGGGAGGGGCATGGCGGAATTCACGCAAACAGCTCGGGTGCTCTCTGTCACCGATCTCACTCCCAACGTTCGTCAACTTATTCTTCTTCCCACGACACAGAAGCTCGCGTTCCAACCAGGACAATGGGTGTCGTTGAAACTGCCAGTCGGCTCCACGCCGCCTCTCAACCGCGCCTATTCTATGGCAGTCCCAGCGTCGCCCTCCGGCGAACTCACCCTCGTATTCGACCGGGTGCCGGATGGATTGGGATCCCGTTACCTGTCCCAGATCAGAGCCGGGGACGAATTATTGTTATCCGGCCCCTACGGCAACTTCGTGCTCCCGCAGCCGCTCGATCGGGAGCTGCTGTGCATCGCCCAATACACCGGTCTGGTTCCGATTCGATGCATGCTGAAGGCCATGTACGCCCACCGCGACACCGTGCCGGTTCTCGTGATCGCCGTCGGACCGGCAGAAGATGAATTGCTCTACCACCAGGAACTGCTTTCACTCGCCCTCATGCGCGCATCGTTTCGCTATCTTCCGCTGGTTGCCTCCGGCGAAGAGTCCGCCGTCGCGTTGACCGTGAGCATGCTGCGCCAACTCGTGAGCGACCAATCCAAGGTTATTCCCATGCTTTGCGGAACCAAGGGATTCGTGAGGCCCCTACGAGGCTACTTCGTCGAAACGGGATATGACCGGAAGGACGTGAAGACGGAAACGTACGATTAGCAAACCGAGTATCGTCAACCGTTACGGGTTGGTCGAGACCAGGTCAAATAGTGGGGTTCAAAACGAATGATGATGGCACAGCACAGATCACGCACGCCTCAATGTCCTTCTCGGACAAGGTTTTTATTAACGGCCGGGATCTCAACAACGATGTCTTTGGTACCGTTGGGCACACACTGACATCCCAACCGTGAATGCAGTGTGGTCATCGGCGCTTCATCGAGTTGGTCATATTCGTCATCCGTGCCTTCATTACAGGTATCGAGACCCTGCTTGACCATGACATGGCAGGTTGAACAGGCGCACACTCCTCCGCATACGTGCTCCAAATCCACTCCATTCCCCATAGCAATATCGAGGAGGCTCCCCGGAAGCCCCGTTGGGCCATAGGGAATTCTGGCCGGATCTACAGCAACTTTCGTGACCGTCCCGTCCGGCTGAATATAGGTGACGGTATACCCGGTTTGGGGGAGGTCATAGTCGGCCTTTTCAATATAGGGATTTGTCCCACCCATCGACCTGTTCCTTTCTCGCTACCAGCCTAACTTTCGCCCGCATGATTCATACGGGCAATGGGGCTTGGATCATAATGTTGACAGCCGTGAATTCTGCGTGCTATCTTTAGTCCGACCTATTAGATCGGAGATCATTATAGTCTCCGATTGTATTGATCGGCAATAGTCATGTTGAAAATATCAAAAAAAGCTGATTACGCGCTCATGGCGCTCCAACACATTGCCTTGGTCCAATTCGGCGATGTGACCCCGGGCCGCGTCGTGAATACCAAGGAGATCGCCGAAGAATACAACATTCCGTTGGAACTGTTGGCAAAAGTGCTCCAAGCTCTCTCCAAGAACGGCATGATCGAGAGCCATAACGGCCCCAAGGGGGGATACTTGCTCGCCCGAAACGCGAGTCATATCACAATTGCACAAATTCTCGAAAGCATCGAAGGTCCGTTGGGACTGACCGACTGTTCACATGAAAAGGATGGTGACTTTTGCATGCAACGGGAGCATTGCAACATTCGCACGCCGCTGTTGAAGGTACAGGACAGCATCTATCAACTGCTCAATAGTATGACCCTGCAAGATATGATGGGCGGCACGCCGCTGATTACGATTCAGTCGCCGTCAACACAAGGAGTCAACCGATGAAGCTTCCGATTTTCCTCGACAACCATTCGACCACCCCGATGGATCCACGGGTTCTGGACGCGATGCTTCCGTATTTTGTCGAAAAGTTCGGCAATGCCGCCAGCCGCAACCATGCTTTCGGCTGGGCTGCGGAAGAGGCGGTAGAGCTAGCCCGCAAGCAAATCGCCAAACTGATCAATGCCGATTCGAAAGAAATCGTGTTTACCAGCGGTGCGACGGAGTCGGACAACCTTGCGCTCAAAGGCGTCCTGGAGATGTACAAGGAAAAGGGCACCCACTTCATTACATCATCCACGGAGCACCGCGCCGTGCTCGACACGGCCAAGTCCCTCGAGGCCAAGGGCCTCGCAACGGTCACCTATCTGCCGGTCGATAAATACGGCATGGTCAACCCCGACGACGTGCGAAACGCGATCACGGACAAGACCGTCCTGATTTCCGTGATGATGGCCAACAACGAAATTGGCACGATCAATCCGATCCGGGAGATCGGCAAGATCGCGAAAGAGAAAGGCGTGCTGTTCCACTGCGACGCCACACAGGGTGTCGGGAAAATTCCCGTCGACGTGCAGGCCATGGGCATCGACCTCATGTCGTTCACCTCCCATAAGATGTATGGCCCCAAGGGAGTGGGCGCGCTCTATGTGCGGAAGAAGAGTCCCCGGGTCCGCCTCGTCGCCCAAATGGACGGCGGCGGACATGAACGCGGCATGCGCTCCGGCACCCTGCCGGTGCCGCTGATCGTCGGATTCGGCAAGGCTTGCGAATTGTGCGAACAGGAAATGGCGACGGAAACGGCGCGCCTGACCGCGATGCGCAATCGGCTCGAAGCAGCCATTATGGGGGGATTGGAAGAAAGTTATTTGAATGGCCACCCCACCAACCGGCTGCCGGGCAATCTCAACATCTCCTTTGCCTATGTTGAAGGCGAATCGTTGCTGATGGGCATGAAAGACATCGCGCTCTCATCCGGATCGGCCTGCACCTCGGCCACACTGGAACCGTCATATGTCTTGCGCGCACTCGGCGTTGGGGTTGAACTTGCCCACTCGTCGATCCGCTTTGGCTTGGGCCGGTTCAATACCGAAGAAGAGGTTGACTACACAATCAAGAAGGTTATGGAGATCGTGACCAAATTGCGGGAAATGTCTCCACTCTATGAGATGGCTAAAGAAGGCGTCGATTTGAAGTCAGTTCAATGGGCAGCCCACTGAACTGACACGACGCGATATACAAGGAGGACGTCATGGCATACAGCGATAAAGTCGTCGATCATTTTAATAACCCCCGGAACATGGGAAGTTTCAAAAAAGACGAAGACGGCGTTGGTACCGGCATGGTCGGCGCGCCGGAATGCGGTGATGTGATGAAGCTGCAGATCAAGGTGCAGGACGATATGATCGTAGACGCCAAGTTTAAGACCTTCGGCTGCGGATCCGCCATCGCCAGTTCCAGCTTGGCCACCGAATGGCTCAAGGGCAAAACGATCGAAGAGGCCCAGAAGATCAAGAATACCGACATCGTGCAGGAGCTGAATCTCCCGCCGGTGAAGATCCATTGTTCTGTGCTGGCGGAAGACGCCATCAAGGCCGCGCTGGCGGACTATCAGAAAAAGGCCGACAAGCCAGAAGCAGCCCGATAACCCCCATCGCAGAGGCAACAAGCAAAGGGAAGGAGCGCGCCCATGGATACACCGGAAACGACCACAACGCCCGAGCCGGTCGTCACCTTGAGCGAATCGGCATTGAAGGAAGTCAAGCGGCTCATTAACGTGCAAGGCATTGAGAGCGGCGGGCTTCGCCTCGGCGTCAAGGGCGGCGGCTGCTCAGGGCTCAGCTATACGATCAATTTCGACGAGAAGATCGGGCAGTACGACCAGGTTTTCGAGTTCGACGGAGTCAGGGTGATCATCGACGCCAAAAGTGCGATCTACTTGCAGGGTACACAACTCGACTACCAAAAAGATCTTATGGGCGGCAATTTCAAGTTCGTGAACCCGAATGCCAATAAGACCTGCGGCTGCGGAGAGTCGTTCTCGGCGTAGACACCTTGTGCGTTGCACATTCTGGCCGCTCACACAAACTGCGCCGTGCCCTCAGCCTGTATCTTCACCTCTCAGAAGCCGGCGGTTTGTTTTCAGCACCCTGTGCAGGCAGGGCGCGTAGCTGTCCCGTCAGGCCAACATAGGCGGAGTGACATATGGATCAGCACCACACGCACAACACCGGTTCACGCGATCTTCGGATGGCCAGAAGCATGTGCTGGCACTGCCAATCCGAAATGTCCGGTGAGTATTTCTGCGAACGTTGCGTGAAGGTCCAGCCCGTCTCAAAAGAGACGGATTATTTTACCTGCTTTGGCCTTCCTCGCCGGTTGACCATCGACCTGAAGAAGCTGGAAGCCAAATTCTACGAGATGAGCCGCGCATTTCACCCCGACTTTTATCAGAACAAGAGTGAGACCGAACAGACGATCAGCCTTGGGAACGCGGCCACGCTCAACACGGCCTATCGCACACTTCGTGATCCGATTCAGCGCGCCGAGTATCTGCTCGACCTGGAGGCCGGATCGGTCAAGGACATTCGCACATCGCCCCCAAGCGATCTCTTCGAGGAAATTCTCGAGCTGCAAGAAACGGTTGAAGCGTATCGGGCAAGCGATCGCACCTCCGAAACAGGCCGGCGACTGCTCACGCAGCTTGTGGCAGAACGACAGGCCTTGGATCAGCGCAAACAGGATATGGAACATCACCTCCAACAGATCTGTACCGATTGGGATGCGCTGCAAGACCGAGGCGAGGCCACCAGCCAGGCCCGCACGGAACGGGATCGCCTCCTGAAACAGATGCGGGAGATTCTCTCCAACCGGACCTACGTGAAGAATATTGTCAACGACCTCGCCGCAACGATCGGATAACGGACATGCCACGCATTGTCGGAATCGACCTCGGCACCACCAATTCGCTTGTCGCGTATATGAAGGACGGAAAACCCTGCGTCATTCCCGGACGCACAGGTCGCGCCATGGTCCCTTCCGTGGTGGCCCTGACGGACAACGGCCTGATCGTCGGAGACTCCGCGAAGGAACATCTCACCCGCAGCCCGGAACGCACCGTCTACTCCGTGAAACGATTCATGGGCAAAGGCCTTGCGGACGTGCAGAATGAACTGGCTTACTTCCCCTATTCGTTGACCGAACGGGGTGGCGTGATCCGAATCACGCTGGGGGAAAAATCCTATTCGCCGCCGCAGATCTCGGCCATGATCCTGAAAGAACTTAAACAGCGGGCCGAAGCCCATCTTGGTGAAAGCATCACGAAAACCGTCATCACCGTCCCGGCCTATTTCAACGACAGTCAGCGCCAGGCGACCAAAGACGCCGGCCTCATCGCCGGGCTGGAAGTGTTGCGCATCATCAACGAGCCGACTGCCGCGTCACTCGCCTATGGCCTGCAGAATAAGACGCAGGGCACGATCGCCGTCTACGACTTCGGCGGCGGCACCTTCGATATTTCTATTCTGAAGCTCAAAAACGGGATTTTCGAAGTACTGGCAACGAATGGCGACACGCATCTCGGCGGGGATGATCTGGACCGCCGGATTGCCGACTTGTTTCTCGACGAGATCCGAACCGCAGCCCACCTCGACCTCTCGACCTATCCCGATTACATGCAGGCAGTCCGCTTGGAAGCGGAGCGGGCCAAAGTTCGCCTCTCAGACGAATTGAAAACGCAGATTGCGATCGAGCTCCCGGATGGAAAGGGCCGCTACACCAGAGAGCTGACGCGTGATCAACTCGAGTCCATGGTGATGGACATCATCGAGCGCACGTTAATCCCCTGCCGTCTGGCACTGAAGGACGCGGAACTCATGCCGGCTCAGATCGACGAAGTCGTATTGGTCGGCGGCTCGACCCGCATGCCGCTCGTCAGGCAGCGCGTACAGGAGCTGTTCGACAAACAACCTCACTGCGACATCAATCCGGATGAAGTGGTCGCTCTCGGCGCCGCCGTGCAAGCGGATATTCTGAGCGGCGGCACGACTGATATGCTGCTCCTCGACGTGACCCCGCTGTCGCTCGGCATCGAAACCATGGGCGGAGTGATGAGCAGTTTGATCCGCAGAAACACCACCATCCCGGCCAGTGCCAAAGAGCTGTTCACCACCTATGTCGACGGCCAGACCGGCGTCGACATTCACATTCTGCAAGGGGAGCGCGAGCTGGTGAAGGACAACCGCAGCCTTGCCCGCTTCCGCCTGAAAGTGCCCCCGCTCCCGGCCGGTGTGCCGCGCATCGAAGTGACCTTCCTGCTTGACGCGAATGGAATTCTGAACGTCACGGCCAGCGACATGCGAACCGGCCAACGCCAATCGATCGATGTCAAACCGTCGTACGGCCTGTCGGACAACGAAGTGGAACAGATGATCGAAGACTCGTTTAAGTTCGCACAGGAAGATGTCGCCGCCCGCAAGCTGATCGAAGCAAGGCTCGATGCCGAAGCATTGATCGTGACGACTGAAAAATCGCTCTCGGAAGGCGCCAGACTTGTCGCCCAGGACATGCTTGCTGCCATTCGTGAAGCCCTGACGGCTCTGACCGCAGCAAAAGGCGGCACCGATCCAAAAGCGATCCGCGCACGCATGGCTGACCTCGAACAGACGGCCAAGCCGCTGTCGGTCACCCTGCTGGACGATTCACTCAAACGAAGCCTGCAGGGAAAAAAAGTCACGGACATCACGTGAACCTGATCTCGCAGGACAATCCTGAGGCTTCACAAACCACGAGATACGAGGGAGTTACCGATGGATCTGAAGTGGCAGGATGCGGAAGAAATCGCGATTCGTCTGGTCAAGGAACATCCGGAAACCGATCCGCTCACCGTTCGGTTCACCGATATGCACGCCTGGGTCGTCGCCTTGCCGGAATTCAAGGACGACTCAAAGAAATCGAACGAAAAAATACTCGAAACAATCCAGATGGCCTGGCATGAAGAATACCAGGACTCAAAATCCTAACTGCGAATATAATCAGAGCCCGCCCTCGCCAACCGGCGGCCCTTCCGGAATCTGATCCAGCTTATAGAAGTCCGTGGGGTCAACCCGGCGGTGTGCCGCCTGTGTCGGTTCACTGCCTTTCGCAAATATTTCGACAGCCCCCTTCTGCCCCTCACCGTCCTGCTCCGACTCCAGCAGCCCTGTCGACGAATCAACCTTCACAAAGGTGACTCCGTCCGGAATCTCAAACGGCACGACAGGAAGCTGATTCAACGCCTCCTTCATGAACGCCATCCAAATCGGCAGCGCCGCGCGAGCACCCGTTTCGCTCTCGCCGAGCGAACGACGATCGTCGAATCCCACATACACCCCGGTCACTAAATTAGGAGCCCCGCCGATAAACCACGCGTTGATATAGTCGTTGGTCGTCCCGGTCTTCCCTGCAATGGGACGATTGAGCGCTTTCGCAGCCTGGCCCGTTCCCTTCTGCACCACATCTTCCATCATATTCGTGATGAGATAGGCCGTTTCTTTTGCAAGAACCTCCTGCGATTGAGGCTGCGCCGATTCGAGTGGATTTCCCGTGCTGTCCGTCGCCACTTTGATGACATACGGCTCCACACGGGTTCCCTGATTCAGAAAGACCCCGTACACCGACGTCAATTCCATCAAGCCCACTGAGGACGACCCCAGGCCCAAGGAAAGGTCGGCCGGCAACGGGCTGACCATGCCGACCGAGCGGGAAAATTCGATGACATTCTTGATCCCCACCTTATCGAGCAGCCGCACCGTCGCAAGATTGTGCGAATGCGCCAGCGCATCACGCAAACTCACCATGCCGTGAAACTTCCGGCCATAATTCTCGGGTTTCCACGTCTTGTCGTCCTCTTCCTGTTCATAGACGACCGGCGCATCGAGAATCTGTGTGGCGGGGCTCAACCCTTGGCTCATCGCGGTCGCATAGATAAGCGGCTTGAATGCTGATCCCGGCTGCCGGTGCGCTTGCACAGCCCGGTTGTACTCGCTTCGTGAAAAGTCGTAGCCCCCGACCATCGCCCGAATTGCGCCGCTCTTTGGATCGATGGCAATCAGGCCCCCTTCGACGATCGGCGTCTGTTCAAGCGTTAATTGCATCCCGTCTTTAGAGACCTTTTTCACTCCGACCTCGACGACATCGCCGGGTTTGAGGATCTGCTTGAGATTGGAATTCACTACGAAATTGACTGTTGGATCTGGCCCCTTCAGGAACCGCTTTGCCCAGGCCATATCGTCGAAAGCCAGCTTCGCCGCAACCGATCCGACTTGCACCACATAAAAATCCTTCGTGACTCTTAACACGATGCCTTCTGCGATATCGCCCGGCTTGAGCGGCTTATCCTCCGATGCAGGCATCGAAGACTGGAGGGTGCTTAGATCGACCGTTCGCCGAGGCCCACGCCATCCTTGCCGCTTATCGAGTTCGCGGACCCCGGCGACGAACGCAGCCTCTGCGGCCTTTTGCATCGAGAGATTCAGGGTCGTGTGGATTTGCAGGCCGCCCTTATACACCATCGTTTCCCCGTATGTCGCCATCAGTAATTGGCGAACATGCTCAACGAAATGCGGGGCAAGGTGCTCACTGCCGGGTCGATGGAAATTGAGCGTCTCGGCCACAGCAGCTTCGCGATCGGCCGCCGTGATGAACCCCGCCTCTTCCATCCTGGACAACACATGCTCTTGCCGCTTCTTCGCCCGTTCGTAGGCGGTGAACGGGGAGAACCGGCTGGGAGATTTTGGAAGTCCTGCCAGAAAAGCCGACTCGGCAAGGGTCAGCTCGGAGAGTTTTTTGCCAAAGTACGATTGGGCCGCTGAAGCCACGCCATACGATCCCTGTCCGAAGTAGATTTGGTTCAGATAGGTTTCAAGAATCTGCTCCTTCCCGGACACCGCTTCCATTTTATACGCCAAGACTAACTCTCGAATCTTGCGCTCATACGACCGCTCCGATGACAGAAACAACGACCTGGCCAACTGCTGCGTAATCGTGCTCGCCCCCTCGACCTTTTTGCCGCCATGGCGGATGTTCGTCCAAGCCGCCCGCAACATGCCGATGTAGTCCAGCCCCGGATGTTCGAAAAAGCGCGCATCTTCCGTCGCAATCACCGCCTGACTGAGAGATTTGGGAATGTTGGTGAGCGGCGTCAGAATACGGCGTTCAATGAAGAATTGGCCGATGGGCTGCCGATCATCCGAATACACGGTCGTGACCAGGCTCGGTTGATAGTTCTGAAGCTGTTCGAGCGACGGAAGGTCCTGCGAAAAGTACCAGATCACGCCCGCGACCGTCGTGGCTCCGATGATTGTACAAACGGCACATCCGACCAGGGCGATCTGCCACCAGCGCCACTCCCAGAAGCGCCATTTCCGATCAGGCCGCCTCTGAATCTCTATAAAGCGATCATCGCCCGACATCCGAACAAAACTCCTGTGTATGGTGAATTTATCGTCAGCGAGGGTGTTCAAAACACCTTACAATGCAACCCCCCAAAACTCAAGCAAGCTCTTCCATCAGACTACGTGCAGAACCACTCGGACAATCAATGCGTCTCCTTGCGCTCAAAACTCTGAGCAACCACTTTGAGTCGCCACTTCATTCGGCCAAGGCCCGCAGTCCGTCAAAATCATGAATCACAATGCCTGCGAAACTGCGATGCGCTGCCGTATTCAGAAGTGTCTGCACGGCCTTCTGCACGTCGGACCGTG
This sequence comes from Nitrospira sp., assembly GCA_022843785.1. GTDB lineage: Bacteria > Nitrospirota > Nitrospiria > Nitrospirales > Nitrospiraceae > Nitrospira_D. Next base: position 61,887 of record JALHMZ010000014.1, on the reverse strand, counting down.
GACGCCCCGCAAAGGTGATGCGCTCAGGCCTGACCGTCATGCGGTGGTGAACCCGGAACCCCTCGCGGGGATCGTCCTTCGAAAGCGGTGAGGGAAAAGGCGGGAAAATCAATCGACGGTGCAGACGATCCAAGACCGCATCGGCCAGCTGCAGGCGCGGTTCTCGCTTGAGTGTCACGCGTTGTTCGACCGGCAACGTAATCGTCTCAACGGCGAGCCATACCGGAATCCCGATAAGATCGCCATACCGCAGCGTATCGTCTGAAAGACTCTTCACTTCGCCCAGATCGGTTCGATAACTCATCACCACCACTTCATCCACTCGATCCATCACGGCAAAAGCCAACGGGCGTCCTCGCACGGCCACGGTGGTCAGCCAAAACGGGATCACAACCGAGAGATGTGTACGCTGTCCGATCATTTCTTTAATCAGGTCAATGGCGTTCAGGTACTGAATCGGACCGGCCTCATTGTCCAGAAATCCCGGCAGGAGATACGGCTCGATGTCGAGCTGCACCCCGGCCAACAGATGAGGCTCCACAAGACCAAGCAGACGGCGAACTTTCCCGGCAAGCTGCTGAGGATCATAAATCGCCTCCGGGTAGCCATCGAGGGCCACCACCTCAATACCCCCCTCTCTGAGTGTGACGAGGAGCTGGACGTATGCTCGCCATATTTCCGGTCCGTCCTCCGAAGCCGGCATCTGAATCATGACCCGCGAAAGACTGTGGCGGCGACAGGTTGAGAGAATGGCGCCCGGATCTTCGATTGCCTCCCGATACCTCCAAACCCAAACGCCGGATCGGCCTGACTGTTCGAAACCCGATCGGTCTTGGGCCAGGTCCATCTGTTCAATCACCACCACTGCCTCAGGGTCCTCGGTCGTTACGACCAGAGCCGCGGCCCTTCGCAAATCCAGCGAGCGACCGAGTTCAGCCAGCGGGATGGTCACATCGAACGTGCCTCGCACAGTTGCGAATCGCACATTATCCTGTCTGATCGCGGAGGCCCAATCCTCCATGGCAAACGAGATACGACCCAGGGCCTGTCCTCTGAGCCTGACGGTCTTGTATGACAAGAGATCCAACACCCCCCCGTTCGGCCTCAGTTCAATCCTCTGTCCACAGCGACCATTGCCTGCCTCGGCAAACGTCATAGTTACAGTCTTGTCCCCTTCCGGTCGCGACAGCAGCCCCCGGCACACACCAAAGACTTTCGAATGATTGAAGCCCGGCAGAAGATCGAGCACGGGCGATATCGGTCTGTCAGAGGTGGAAGGAACGGAGTCAGGGGGGCCATTGATCGTCACACTTGGGGTTGCTTGCTCTCCCACATAAGAAAGTTCAATGGAGTGGATGTCCGCAGGTATAGAGCCTGTCAGCGGGACTTCAACGGAATAGGCCGGTCCGGCAACAATCACTCCCATCAACGTCCACAATACACATGTCCATGCGAGCGTGTGCCTAACCCTATGTACCCAAGGACACGTCGTATTTGAACGCACCACGCGACTTTGAGATCGCCTCCTGGAGAAAACTCCCCTCATTTTGTGCTGGCCTGTGCTTCCCATTTGGATTCGGCTTGAGAATTGTACAAGTCATCGGTCCGGTTGTCCCCGAAAACTCCAATTCTCTCGTCTTCTGGATACCAATTGATCTTTGGTATACCCCCCATCAATCCCCAGCCGCTTGCAATCCGACATGCCTGTCTCAAAAGCACGTTCCTTGATCCCGAGGTTCCACCACTCAGACCCGCCATAGATCCACAAATCCTTTATGAGCTGAGTTGCAGGCTTGTGCAAGAGAATGCAGTTCGAGTATACTGCCTGGTTTGCGCCTCACTAGTGGGCGTCTTTTTTGTCATCCAAGAAAGTACCGTTACTATGTCTACCGTACGTGCCCCTCATGACCGCCGTGACGACATCCGAAACATCGCCATCATCGCCCACGTCGACCACGGCAAGACGACATTGGTCGACGCTGTTCTCCGCCAAACTCATGTCCACAGAAAAATCGATGACATGGGCGAGCGGATCATGGACTCGATGGACCAGGAACGCGAACGCGGGATTACGATCCGCGCTAAAAACGCCAGCGTCATCTACAACGGAGTGAAGATCAACATCGTGGATACGCCGGGCCACGCCGACTTCGGCGGCGAAGTCGAGCGGACCCTTCGGATGGTAGACGGCGTGCTGCTCCTGATCGACGCCAAAGAAGGCCCGATGCCGCAAACGACCTTCGTGCTACGGAAAGCCTTGGCGCTTGGGCACAGAGCCATCGTCGTCATCAACAAGATCGACCGGCCGGACGCCATGATCGACGATGTCGTCAATCGCACGTTCGATCTCTTCGTCCATCTGGGCGCCACCGACGAACAGCTCGATTTTCCCATCGTCTATACCTCGGCCCTCAAAGGAATCGCCTCACTCGACGCGAACAAACCGGGAACCGCCATTGCGCCGTTGCTCGATACGGTTCTGGAAAAGATCCCTGCGCCGGCCATCAACGCCGACGCTCCGCTCCAAATTCTCGTCCTGGCCCTCGTGCAAGACCCCTACAAGGGCAAGATGGGAATTGGCAAAATCCAATCCGGTTCGATCGCCCGACGGCAAAATGTGCTGGTGCTGGGCAAAGACGGCGTGCAGCTGCCCGGAAAGGTTTCTGATCTGGCGGTCTATTCAGGTCTTGAACGGACCGATACCGAACAAGCGCAAGCGGGTGAAATCGTCGCCGTGGCCGGACTGGATCAGGTCAGTATCGGAGATACCATTGCCGACGCCGAGCAGCCGCTCGCGCTGCCCCGCGTGACGATCGACGAACCGACGGTGCAGATGACCTTCTCCGTCAACAACAGCCCCTTTGCCGGTCGGGAAGGAAAATACCTCACCTCGCGCCACCTGCGCGAGCGCCTGTTCAGGGAACTTGAAACGAACGTGTCGCTCCGTGTGAGCGAAACCGACAGCGCCGACCGCTTTCTGGTCGCAGGGCGCGGCGAATTGCACCTCGGCGTGTTGATCGAACAGATGCGGCGGGAAGGTTATGAACTGCAAGTATCGCAGCCGGAAGTCATTCTCCATCGTGACGGCGGCCAGGTCACGGAGCCCTACGAAGAGCTGACCATCCAAGTGCCGGAAACCTACCAGGGCGCCGTCATCGAAGAGGTCGGCAAACGCCGTGGAGAAATGCGGCACATGAAGCTGGTCCATTCCGACGTCGGCCCAGGCGACATGCATCTGGAATACTACATTCCCACGCGCGGCATCATGGGGCTGAAGAACATCCTCATGGCCAAAACGCGCGGCACGATCATCATGCACCATGTGTTCAAGGCCTACGAACCGGCGCACGAACAGGATCTGGTTGTCACCGCCCACGGTTCTCTCTGCGCCTTTGAAGACGGCACCACCACGGGCTACGCGCTCTTCATGGTACAGGAACGCGGCGAGCTGTTTCTCGGCCCCGGTGTGGAGGTCTATCGAGGCATGGTCGTCGGCGAGAATAGCCGAGATGAAGATCTGGACGTGAACGTGTGCAAAGAAAAGCATCTCTCGAATATGCGAGCCTCCGGCTCCGACGAAGCCTTGGTGCTCACGCCCCCTCGGGAAATGACCTTGGAATTCGCGTTGGAATACATTCGGGGCGACGAACTCGTGGAAGTCACCCCCCAAAATCTTCGCCTCCGTAAGCGGCTGTTGAATCCGGACGACCGCCGCAAGGCAAAAAAATCTGGGAAGTAGTCACGCGCGAAGAGCATATGGCCTATAGCGTATAGCACAAGCAGCTCCCAGAATTCGTTCGTGCCACACGCCATACGCTACGTGCTCTTCCCGGCATTTAACAAGATACGGACTCTGAGATGAGAATTCGCAAGAAGACCCCCAAGCCGTCCGCCAAGCGCCCGCCCCTCTACTTCATCGGCTATCGCGGCACGGCTCCGTCCACAGACGAACTTGTGATGCAGTACGAACGTGAGTACGGCGGACCATTGTCCATTCGCCATGAAGCGGGCTCGCCCGAATCCTGGCAAGCCACACACGGCCCCTGGTCAGCCCATGTCGTGATGCCGTTACCGGCGAGCCACGTTGCCGAGATCATGAAACAACTGGCCTGGGAACACCCCCTGATGGGCGCCATCGCGCCTTCCGTCGCACCCCCGCGAGATATGCCGGATGCGGTTCTGCTTGGCGCCCGGCTGGCCCGCTGTCTGACTCTCCTGACACAGGGAACCGCGTATGATGTGACCACACAGGCGTACCTCAATCCATCAGATTGGCAGAATCGCCCCCTGACAACCTTTCAGATCGATGATCATCTGTCTGTCGCACAAGACGACACCGCTCGGCCCGATCACGTCTGGTTTTACTCGTTGGGGCTGGCGAAATTTGGATTGGACGAGATCGAACTCTTTCAAGGTAAAGGACTTCCGGAGAGTGATGCGAACGAGATTCTGAACGCAGCGGCCCATGAGCTGTTGCGTATGGGGCAATCGCCCAAAGTCGGGACCTCGATCCACCTTCCTGCGCTGGATCAGACGCTGCGTATCGTGAACTACCGTACGGCTGCTCCGGCAGGTCGCATGATGGGATTCCGCCAACTTCAAAGTTAGCGAATCTTTTATAATACAATGGCTTATCACTCTGTGGCTGGAGTGCTAGGTCTTTCGGCCCGTTGACAATCTTTCAAGCTGCACGGTACAAAATTAATCTCATGGTGCGTATAGGTCAGACTCTCAACCATATGAAGGAGGATCCCAGATGAGCGACGTAGCTGCAGAAATTAAAGCAGGCGATACCGCGCCGGATTTCAACTTGAAGGACCAGGATCAGAAGGACGTGAAGTTGAGCGATTTTAAGGGCAAGAAGAATGTCGTGCTCTGCTTCTACCCGTTGGACTGGAGCCCCGTGTGTCAGGGCGAGAACAAGTGTTTGACCGATGACTTCCCCAAGTTCCAATCAGCCAACGCAGAACTATTCGGCGTCAGCTGCGACAGTTTCTTCTCGCACAAAGCTTGGGCTGACTCACTTGATCTCAAGCATCGCCTGTTGTCCGACGTCCATCGGACGACTGCCAAGGCCTACGGTCTCTACTTCGAGCCGCTCAACTGCTCCAAGCGCGCGACCGTAATCGTCGACAAGAACGGCAAGGTAGCCTACGTCAAGGTGCAGGAAATCAAGGTCGCTCGTGAGGACAACGAAATCCTCGGCGCGCTTGCGAAATTGAGCTAAAACCTCTGTTATAAAGTCCGAAAGTCGAAGGTCTTCAGGTCGAAGGCTTTCTGACTTTCGGACTTTTGACTTGACGACCAATTATGAGCACCGTTCTCGACGTCAGAGACGAGAATTACAAGGAATTCACCGACAGCGCCGGTGCGGTCGTGGCGTACGGGCTCGCGACCTGCGAACCGTGCAACACCTACGACCCGATTCTGGAAGCCACCGCCGCACAATTCCCGTCTATCAAAGTGGGCAAGGCCAAGATGCATGTGCCAGGCCGCTGCCGCGAGATCAAGAAAGCCCATACGTTCGAGACGTATCCAACCACCCACTTCTTTTCCCACGGCAAGCTGCTCCTGACACGCGAAGGCGTCGTCGAACCCGCCGAACTCGCCGCACTGATCAACGATCATCTACTGAAATAGATCTGCCCTTCCGTCGACTACGGTCCGACACCTTCTCGGCCTTTGACATCTGCCGCGACATCTCGATATGGTAATTCCAAAATCGACACTCGAGGCCGCCGGGACAGCCTAAACCTGATACCGCTCGAACTCCTTGAGGAGCATTGCCTATGAACAAAACGATCGGTGGAATGATCGTCGTCTCGATATTGGCTGTGTCGTCGCCGGTCTTGGCGCATACCGATGAGTTCTTCGAATCGGTTGAGGCGCCTCATGGCGGACAGCTGCGCATGACCGGTCCGTTTCATTTGGAACTGGTCGCCAAGGAAGGGGACCTCACCGTGTACGTCACGGACCATGCTGATACGAAGATCAACGTGGACGGCGGCCTGGCCAAAGCCACCGTTGAAACGGGCCAGACCAGAACTCAGGTTCATCTGCACCCGGTTGGGGACAATGTGCTCAAGGGATCCGGCATCTTTTCACTCATGCCGAATACCGTCGTGATCGTCTTCATGAAGCTGCCGAATCATGCTGCGCACTCCGCCCGTTTCATGCCGCTCAAGCCCAAGGCCGAACCGAGTGCGCAGCCCCGGGAGGGGGCGTCACACACGGATGGCGGGGAACACCACCATCACCACCACCAGCCGAAACATTAACGGCCGATATCCGCCCTTGATCGATATGGAGCCTGCTTTGGAGGAGAACCGATCATGAAACGTCTGCTATGCCATCTTGTCTTTGGCACAATGTTGGTCTGCGCAATGCCGGTGGAAGCCCACAAGGCCAAACACGCCGACGTTGTGAAGCCGCTTCACGGCGGGCAAGCGCTTGCCGCGGGGCCGTACCACCTGGAACTGGTCGCCAAGAGCGGAGCACTGGTTCTGTACGTGACAGACCATGCGGACAAGGCCATCCCCACTGATGGGGCGAAAGCCAAGGCCACCATCCAGCAGGGGTATGAGAAGGCCAAAATGCAGGTGGAGTTGGAGCCATCCGGTGACAATACCCTGACGGGGACCGGTGCATTTACGATCAATCAGGATACCGGCATCATGATCTTTCTCAAGTTTCCTGAACAGGAAGCTTACGCCGCCCGCTTTACTCCCCTCGGCCAGAAACAACTGTCAGACAAAAAGGGGTAGAAGAAATCGCTCTCGACTGGACTCAGCACGACTCTTCATGGCATTGCCAGGCTAATCCTGGTTCAACTGAACCACTTCCATTCGACGAAAATGCGATGGGCATGGGGAACACAGCCGGCTGAACCCTTATTCAGCCCGCGTAGTCGAAGAAGATGTCTCGTGACCGGACCAGACGGATGTTTGCCAGGTGGCCGGACGTGATATCGGAAGCGAGCGAGTTCCAAATCCGTTCGGCAAGCTGCCCGCCCGTGACCTGCTGAACGCCAAATACCTGGCGAAGGTCCTGACGATCGAAGATCTGCACCACGTTGTCCTGCACCACGCGATCCAGCGCGCCGATATCGGTCACCATTCCGGTCGTCGGATCGATCGGGCCGCGGACCGTGATGAAACAATCCCACTCACGGCCTTGATTGCCGTCCTGAATGGCCGTGAATGAATAGCGCCGGGTCACGGCTGCAACATCCAAACCCGCTGCCGCCGTCACTTCGGCATAGAGATCCTCGTCCTCACACAAGCGAAGCGTATGGAGCATCCCGATGTCCTGCTGAGGCGCCAGCTTTGTCCAGAGCACCAGCGCGAGGTTTTCCGATGTGGGAATCCGGTCTTTGAAATATGGCATGTCGAGATTCAGATTCTTGTGATCGAACTCTTCGATCACGTCGAGCAGAACCCGCTTCAGATCAAATAGGTTGACGACCATGCCCGTCTGCCGGTCGATCTCGCCGGAGACGGTCACTTCGAGTAGATAATTATGACCGTGGGCAGGAGGGTTGTAACAGAGGCCGAACGCCGAACGGTTCCTCGCCTCATCCCACTCCGGCCTGATGTAGCGGTGGGACGAGGAAAATTCGATGCGCTTGGTCAGTAAGACTGAATCCACCATGCTCAATGTTCCATGTTCCATGTTCCGCGTTCAACGTTCCGATGGGCAGGCTTACGCGCTCAAATCGGAGAGCCATTCCTCTCTCATGCTGCCCGGCACGGCCGTTTGAACATGGTATTCACCATGATCCGCCGTGAGGAGAACCGGCTGTCGAAGATCGGCAATCGCCGATTGCATGGACGCGGTCGGACGAAATCTGACGAAATGCACCGCGCTGATCTTCGTGTCGTGGCTGTGGCCTCCTTCAAATTCCCCGAAGGCCCGGTCACTCCCGGCCACGATTGCTACCTTTTCTCCATGATCGAGTCCCATGAACTGATCAAGCCAATGTTTCATCATGGCTTCCTCGGTGATCTCGATCAAGAGGGTAGCACTCAATTCACCAGCCGCCGGCAACAGTGCATTGTAGACATCTAACTCATTTTGGATCTTTGAAGGCTCGACGATGTGCTCGACCCGAACCATCTCTTGGATCTGAAACAGCAAGGTGTCGCGGTTCTCGAACACCATCGTAATCAACGGACCGAGAGCAATCCGCCGGCGGCGTTTCAACTCAATGATCCGCGCACGGAACGACTCTCGCTGACGCTCATAGTCGCTCGTGGATAAGAGATCTGCCTGTATCAGTTGCTTCATCACCTATCCCGCGTTTCACAATTGATGCTTGACGAATTACGATCCGGTTGACGGCAGCCCGTAGGCGTCACGAACGATCTGAATGGGATGGAGGGACGCCTTGCCTCCCGTGTGCGCCGAAGCCCCGGCTTGATCCAACTGCAATCCGGCCAACGGGCAATCGGACGCGACCAGATCAGCCGGAGCCTGCTCGATCGCCCGCACAGCTTTCCCCGCGATTTTCATCGAGAGCGGAAAGAACTCTGTCTTTGCAGACCATGCGCCGTCGTGCCCCGAGCATTTTTCGATGACATCGACCTGCGCACCGGCACATTCCATCAACTCTTTTGACTTGAAGCCGATGTTTTGGTCTCTGAGATGACACGGAATCTGATACGCGACGCGGCCCGGGCTTTTCTGAAAATCCGTCGCCAGCACGCCGTCACGCCGTAGCTTCATCAGGTACTCACATACATCGAACGTCCGTTCCGCGGCCTTCTTCACGGCCTCCCCGCCGACAACCTCCGGATATTCGCGTTTCCACATGAGACTGCAGCTGGCTGTCGGCACCACGATGTCATAGCCTCGCTCAACCCACGGAAGAAATGATGCGACATTCGCTGCAGCAGCCTGTTGAATCGACGCCGTATCGCCGATGTCGAACGACGGCATGCCGCAACAACGCTGTTCCGGCATGACTACATGGACGCCGTTCTTCTCCAGCACCTGAACCGTGGCCTTCCCCACATCGGATGCTTGGTAGTTCACGAGGCAACTGCCGAAGAGCGCCACTTTTCGCGCTCCAGCTTCTGCCACCTGCGCTCCGCCACGCCTGCTCCACCAACGGGCAAAGGTCTCGGATGAAAAATTCAAGACGTGACGATCCCGATGCACCCCCGCAATGGCCTCTCCAATCAGGCGGACGACACGGTTCCTGAGCAGCCGGTTGATGAGGGGAGCCAGCGCGCTGCCGATCGCGCCAAGCACGTCCGTCTTAATCAGCCACCGGTCCCGCCAGGATACGCCCCTGGTCGTCGCCAGATGCTTCTTCCACGCGATCATCAGACGTGGAAAATCCAACGCATACTGATGCGGCGGTGTGTACGGGCAATGATTGTAACAGAGCTTGCAGTAGTAACATTCATCGACAATGCGGTGGTGATCGGCCTGCGTCAGCTTGGCGACGTCGCCTTCGTACGAATCGATGCCGTTGAGCAGCGTATTGAACGAGGGACAGAGGTTGAAACAACGGCGGCAACCGTCGCACACCTCATAAATCCGCTGCGTCTCCTTCTGGAGCCGCGTCGCGTCGATGGGGTTAAGCAAACTCAAGCCGTTCACAGCTCGTATTGTCCCTTGGGATTCCCCCTGAATACAAGATCGAAAAAAAAGGGTGGACCAGGTTGTCCTAGTCCACCCTCGCATCGATCTCAATGAACCGGACTACCCCTTCAGACCATCGAGCCCCTTCTGGAACCGATTGGCATGCGAACGCTCGGCTTTCGCCAACGTCTCAAACCATTCGGCCAACTCGGCGAACCCCTCATCGCGGGCGGTCTTCGCCATCCCTGGGTACATCTGGGTATACTCGTAGGTTTCGCCCTCGATAGCGGACTTGAGGTTCGTTTCGGTATTGCCGATCGGAACACCGGTCGCCGGGTCACCGACTTCCTTCAGAAAGTCCAAGTGGCCGAAGGCATGGCCCGTTTCGGCCTCCGAGGTGTCTCGAAACAGCCCGCCGACGTCAGGATAGCCCTCGATATCGGCGCGGCGCGCGAAGTAGAGATAGCGCCGGTTGGCCTGCGATTCGCCGGCAAAGGCATGTTTCAGATTATCGTGGCTCTTGGTCCCTTTTAAGCTCTTGCTCATGTTGTCCTCCCCGTGGTGTATGTTCAATACAGGATCAATCTGATAATTAATGAGAAGGTCCTATGCTCGTTTGAAAGTGCTGTAAGATAGCGCAGCCGTCATAACCGGTTCAAGGGCTTTTCTTGTCCCCTATCCGGCAAGACATTTATATTAATCTGGTGCGGACTTTCTGCTTCATCCACTCTCCGCACTTCAGTTTCTGGCACAATCGTCCGCCACGCAGGCAGAAATTCAAGGACAGTGCCCTGTCCATGCTCTGTTACCGTTACCCCAGGCAAGTATGTTAGACTTGGCATCTGTTGCTACCCGTGCGCTGTGCCTAGCGAGAATGACATGACGATGCGTTCCCGACTCCTGAACAATCTTACCGCGTACACACTCATCAGCGTCGCCTTAACCTTCTCGGGCTGTGCGCATGATACGTATCAACATCGGGCAGACATCATCAAAAATCATGTGGAGGAGTTCTACGCCCATCTCAAAGCCGACCGGGTAGGGGCCGCCGTGCATGAGAACCAACAGATCGAAGCCATGGCCGATGAGATGGCGGAAACGGTCAAGAAGCGCGTGCAACTACAGGGAACGTCTCATGCCCAACAGGAGTTCGCGTTGATGAAAACGGCCAGGGAAACAGCGGCGGAAAACTGGATCGCGCTCGGTCGGTACTTTGCCATCCATCAACAAACCGACCAAGCCCGTGCAACCTATCAACGAGTGGTTGAGACCTATACCAATCCGACGGAACAGCGATACCGGGAACAGGCTGCGCGAGCGCTGAAAGACCTGACGATCGTGTCCCCAACCCCCAGTCAGACCAGTCCTTAGTTTGATACTCGAGATAATCATGGTATCCGTCTGCTCGAAGACGATCTCCTGACGCCGCCGGTATGCCTATGCCCGTTGGAATCCTCGCCCTCCTGCTGATCCTTTCGACCGGATGCGTACACCGTATCCATGTGAATCCGCTTCCCACCGGTTCCGCTTCCACGACGATTCCCAGATCGCTCCAGATAACAGTCGGGCCGCTTGCGCTCGAGGGCGCAGACCATCGGCCCGGAATTACCCTGCTGGACTGGCAGCATCAGGATCTAAGCCAGGCAATCATTCGCTACGCGCGGCGTCGGGAAACATTCAGTTCGGTCTTCACCAACTCCGCCGATCTCACGCTCCACATCACCACGAAATTGGCGCTGACCGATCGGCAAGGGCGCTACCACTACCATATCCGACTGCAGGGGGAGATACACGAGGGAGACCGGCTCGTCAAAACGTATCTCGCCGAACACACGGCGGCAGGCTCAGTGGCGCGATGGATCACGGCGTCGGACCGTGAGCCTATCGAATCGGCGCTTCGGTTGGCTTTGGATGACGTATTTTCCCGGATCGAGGCGGACCGCCCGCTGTATACGGACAGGATAGACCTACCCGTCAGATAGCGATCGCCCAGGCCCGCTTCACATCTAGACAAAACAGGCGGCCCCTCATCCTCACACAATCGTCAGGGGGCCGCCGAGAGGATCAGGCCTTTTTTGCCATTTTGATGGGAGTCCCGACATATTCCGGGCAATCGAGAAGGAGGGACTGATCACCGAACGGCACGTCGAAAAACTGACAGTGGTGCCGCTTGTCTCCGCTCTTATGCACATTCTGGCTGAAATACTGGCACGAGACACACATGCGCGCGACAGGGATCTCTCCCTTCAGCTGCAACACCCGAATGAGCTTCACCAGCGCGGACAACAGACTGACCTGTTCTTCCAGAGTCAGTTGCTCCGTCGCAGCGGACAAAATCTCCGGCCATCCGCTTGAGACCTTTCCGGCCTTCGCTCCCAGAGCCGTGAGATGCACCGTCACGATACGGTGATCGGCCTCCTGCTGGCGCCGACGCACAAGCCGTTTCTCCGCAAGCGTCCGGATCACCTCGGATGCGGTGGGCAGCTTGACCGTCAGTTCACGCGCAATCGTCGAGACCGTCGCCGCCTGATTGGGACAAGATCGGAGATACGACAGGACTTGCACCTGCAACGGGCCGACTCCCTTTTGCCCTTGCCGCCTCCAGGTCCGGCTTTTCATCGCCAACCCGATTTTCGAAAGCCCCGTCACCAAGCGATCAGGAAGGCTGTCTTGTTTCATCTTTGCCACTGAAGCCATGGTATCCTCATATTCTGTTTAAGTGGTCTGGCGGGGCGTAGTGTATTGCGCGACGATCCTACTCGTCAAGTCCGATACCATCCACCCTGACAACCGGTGAAACCCTGGGCTGATGCTCTCTTCTCATTTGTCCGTTCATGCTGTTTACTGCCTGTTCATGACCTCGGGCGAACCCCGTGTCAGCCGTCCCCATAAGAGAACCGGCTCCGTTCGACGCATTCAACCCACTCCGTCTGATCATCGAACCACAAGCACGGAGCAGGCGGCATGCTGCACGACACGGGTCGAGACGCTGCCAAGCAACACCCGGCCGATCGCTCCCAAACCTTTGGCGCCCGTAACGATCAGATCAACCTTCTCCCGCTTGGCTTCTGTGAGAATTTCATCGGCCGGCTTCCCCAGCTTCATGGACTCTCCCACCTGAAAACCCGCTTTCGCCACTTTGTCCACGTAGCGCTGCACCAGCATGTTTCCCGCTTCACGCAGTTCCGGATACTTCAGAAAGGGCATCACATGCACAATGGTGACCATCACCGGTTCATGATCGAGACCATCGGGAGCAGGATTGACGTATCGAATCAGAAACCGAACCGCTTTGTCCGATGCCGGCGAGCCGTCGATGGCCAGCAGAATCCGCCGCACAGGCCGAGGCGTCTCCTTCACCACCAGGACCGAGCAGGGCGCATGGTGGATCGCATGGTTCGACACACTGCCGAGCATGAAGCGATCCAAGGTGTCCAACCCTCGCGAACCGATCGACAACAGAGTGATACCTCGCTTGGCCTGCTTCATGATCGACGCCGCCACCCCACCCCGATCCACAATCGCACTCCCTTTCAAGCCCGATTCTTTCAGCAACGTTTCCGTCTGCTTCTTGACTGTCTTTGCGCTCGCCTCCATCCGCTTGATCTCTTCCTGGAGGTACCGCTCCGTTCCTACGATCATGGGCTGGGTCATGAACGGCGTACGCAAGCCAGCGACATCCACCACATGCAGCGCCCGGACTACCGGCTGGACGGTCAAAGGCATCTGTGCCACCCATTCAATGGCCCACCGTCCGTATTTCGACCCATCAGTCGCCGCTAAAACTTTCATGACACCTGTCCTTTCTTTTGCTCAGAATGCGCCGCCGGTTCAACCGATACCGGAAAACCGCGTGCGAAATGCCGCCGGAGAGAGTCCAGCCAATGCCGCGCATCGGCCGAGTCTGTCCGGATCGTTGAAATCCTCCTCAGTCAGCCGGATCATATACTGCCGGGCGGTCTGGTAGGACTGGGAACCGATGTCCACCATCCTGACTTTCGCTCGCCCCGTACCAGGGTCCAGCATCTGTTTGAACGGAATCGGCGTGAAGCGCCCGTCCTGGATCGATACCATCGCCGCCGTGCCTCCATCAAGCACATACTGGGAGGCACAATAACCGAGATCGCGGGTGTATTCGATGTCGTACGGAATGGGGTCCGCGCAGCGCAATTCGTAGCCGACATTCTTGGAGACAATCGAGACGGACAGCCCCAAATCCTTCAACCCCTTCGTGACTTCCCTCCTGAGCAGATCGCCGAGATCGACCTCCGACAGACGCAAGTGGCCATGCTCATCCCGTTCGATCTGTTCGAGCCCGCGCAGGTCCTGAGAATCCACAATCTCAATCAACCCCTCCGCCAGCACGGCGACCCCGTCGACTCGGCCGCTGTCGAGACTCTTGATGATGACTCCGATCAACAGGTCTACCAGACGCCGCAGTTTCACGGGACGTTCCGTGAATTCCTCCGGAATGATCGTCACCGTCGCGCCAGCGGCTTTCCCGATACCCAGCGCCAAGTGGCCGGCCTTGCGCCCCATGGTGACGACGAAATACCAGCGAGCCGTAGCCTGGGCGTCGACCATCAGATTCTTCACGATGCCGACACCGACGTGCCGTGCGGTTTGAAATCCGAATGTCGGAATGCCGTTGGGAAGATCAAGATCGTTATCGATCGTCTTCGGCACGTGGACAACCTGAATCCGGCCGGCCGACCGCTCTTCTACTTTGAACGCCGAGAAGGCCGTATCGTCTCCGCCGATGGTGATCAGGCGTGTCACCCCGAGCTGTGCCAGACTGGACAGGACTCGGTCCAGAAGTTCAACCGTCCTGGTCGGGTTGGCCCGCGACGTGCCGATATAGGATCCGCCGCAAAAGTGAAGCCGGCTGACATCCTCGATCGAAAGCGGCCGCACCTTCCCCCCGCTTCCCTCCATCAGCCATTTGAACCCGTCAAGAATGCCGAGAACGTCGCAGCCGCCGAGAATCCCACGGATCGTAGCCGCACTGATGACGCTGTTGATGCCGGGCGCCGGTCCGCCCCCGACCAAAATGCCGATGATCGTTCGTGGTGAGGGCATCCTTGCCTGTCCTTAGATGTCGGCCCAACGGCCTTCCAATTTCCTCATGATCTGCGGCATGGTTGTATACTCCATTTCATCGAGAGGCAAGCGGTGCAGCTCGAAGAGGCCAATTGACCACAGCATTCGACATCCGACCTTCGTTACCCCGGCACCTCATCCAATCCGACATGTGCACGAAGCCTGTTGTAATCGAATGCGCTCCGGCCTGTTCGCAAGAGACCCGGATCGTGCCGCGCCATCTCATCGATCAACGCGCCGACTTGGCCGCGCATCTGCGCAGTAGCGGCGGCATGGCGCGGCGTTTGCCCGCCGAGCGCGAGATGCGGCTGGTCCGACCATTCGAGATAGGCCTTCTCTAAAAATCGATTGAGCAGGGCGCGGTCTTCCTCCTGCGTCACGGCCAACGCCAGCGATTCCTCGGACATCAGTTCGGCCATCGACAGTTGCCGGACCGGCGGCTGCAGTATCTCGCCTCGGAAGTGCAGCGAAAATCCCAACGAGGCCGCAAGCCGATGCTTGATCAGGTCGAGCCGCTCCGGGCTGTCGCATTCCACGATCAGCTGAGAAGAGGTCAGCGTCAGCCTCGCCACGATCGCTGCGACGGCCACCTCGGCCGCTCGTTGAACCCACACATGGACCGGAGAAAGGCCGGCGGCACTGTGCCCGCCGGCTCGATCAGCCGGTTTCTCAGGCTCCAATTCCTGCATCTCCGACAACCGGTCAACGAACAACCGGTGCTCATGGTGATCGTACAACGCCACGGCATAGAGATACGGCTGCCCGTCGGGACAGCGGTAGCGAATATGGCCGACGGCATCCATCAAGGCGTCCATCCGCAGCTGCGCGAAGGCCCAGAGCAACATGTACCCGAATCGCTTGGTAAATTCTCTCCACTCCCCCAGAGCAAAGGATCCGGAACTCATTTCCATTTCACGGCGCCATTCAGCAGTCATCGTGAGCACCGATTCGGCATCAGCCGGCGACAAGACCAGCCCGCAGCCGGCCCAGACAGCTTTTCCGGATTCCTCCTCCCCCGAAGCGCGAATGACACGGGTGAGCAACACATGGCCGGCAGAAAGATTTGTGATGAAATCCCCGGCAGGCAGGACCCACAAAGTCCCGTCACCGACCGATCGCAGTGTGAGCGCGTCGCCCGGTTTGACAGGTGAGGTCAGCGCAAGCAGGTCCATAGATGAATGTTTCAACGGATCGAGCCAGGCCCGCTCCTCGTTCGGAATATGTTCCGTGATGACGTCCCGCAGCTGTTCGATGAGGGTCAATTGCCCGTCTTCCGGGTAAAAGTCGCAGAGCAGAAAGAGCCCGGCCAATTCGGTTTCCTGCGCAAGCGGGGCAACAATTCTCCCGGCGCCGTTTCCCAGATAGGGCCTGAGCGCGCGCGCAAGCGCCGTCTCCCGCTGCAAGGCGAAATCAGGCCTCAGCGCCAGCGCCTCAAGACGCGCGAGCACCGCCTCCAGGGACGGAGGCGGCGGCGCCCACAGGCCTGCCGTCTGTTCACTCGCGAGCTTCATGGATTTCTTCCATGACGATGTCTTCCGCGTCAAGCCAATCCCTGAGATCGTTCCCGGCTTGACGGCCCCGTTGCTCCCACAGCTCGTAGGCTTTTTGTGCGATCCGCTCCCACATCCCATCCGGTAATTCGATCGGTGTGTTAGGCCTGACGGCGACAGGAGAAGACCGCCCTTTCTCCGCTCCGGTCTTCTTCACGATAGTGCGCATGGCAAACTCCTCGGTTAAGGGTTCATCGGCACGCCAGGTTGAACCGAGACGACACGGCGATGGTCCTGGTGAAATTTAGGGCTCCGGACCGTCAGGATAGGACAATGCGACTTCCGGAGAACCGACTCCACCACACTGCCGTACAAAGCATGCGACAGGCCGCGCCGTCCATGCGTCCCCATGACGATCAAGTCGGCCGACCAGGCCCTGGCCGCCTCGAGGATCGAATCGCGTGGAAGCCCCCCTCGAACGAGAGATTCGGATTTCACGTTCGCGGCCTTCAGTGCCGCGACAAGGCCCGCAAGCCGTTCAGTGAGGAATTTCCGCTCATGTTCCCGGGCGGCCTGAAGCGGAATGGTAAAATCTAATCCGTAAGAGACCGGCTCCATGACATGCAGCAGCATGACAGAGGCCTGTGCCCGCTGCGCCACGGCGACCGCATACTCGAGAGCATCAAGCGAGCAGTCGGAGAAATCGATCGGAACCATGATCCGGTCCAATGAGGCCGGATGACTCCTGCTCACGCCGGTACGCTCCGTCCCCGACCGATCCATGCGCACGGCCAGCACAGGGCAGGGTGCCGTCTGAATGATCCGCTCCGCCGTGCTTCCCAATAAGACATGTGCAAGACCGGTCTTCCCGGCGGTGCCCATGATGATCAAATCCGGGTCTTCGACTGCCGCAGCGGCAAGCACTTGTTCACTCGGGACACCCGTCTCGATCCGCGTGTGAACCGCAATCCCTCGCTCAGCAGCCCGTGCTTTCAGCCGGGCCAGATCTTCCGTGGCCTGTGTCATCAGCTCGGCCAGATATAAGCGGCACACGGGAGACTCCGGATCGAGGCCGGGAGCGAATTCCAACACGCTCACGACCGTCAAAGTGGCTCCCCATGACTCGGCTAGCTTGCAAGCATAGGCCTCCGCGCCTACCGCCCGCGTAGAACCATCCGTCGCCAAAAGAATGTGTTCGATATTCATGATCCAACCACACGAAAGAAACAGGTGTTCAGGGAGATGGCCTTCCTCTCAGCACTCTTACACAGCCTCTGTGCTCAACAAGAGCAATTCTCCGCCCATATTGGGATGGATCGAGCACCGGAATTCATGCCGCCCCGGCCGAGACATGTCAAACCGCAGGACCGCATCACGCTTTGAATCGAGAAACACACCACCCAGGCCGCGGCCATAGACGATGACCCCGTCCCTTTCGATGCGGGTATGAAGCCCCTCGAACATGGTCGAACCGAAATCGTGCCGCAGGGCGTCCTCATTCCGAACCTTGATGACCGTCGGAACTCCAAGCCGCAAGGTCCCCTGCTTCGTCACGAACTTGTAATCCTTGATCGTCACCTCGACCACCTGTTCGGATTGTGCGAGACTCACTCCCGCCTCCTCCAACCCCATGGCCCAAGGCACTCCAAGTGTCAGGCCGACCACCACGCATCCAACCCATGATGTAGCACGCCTCTTAATGGACATCATCCTTCCCCTTTCTTAGGTTTCCATCGACTTCCGTTTGACAGAGGATACCAGCAGCGGCACGGTCAACACAGGACAACCTGCTGTACGGACGACCTTTTCCGCCGTGCTGCCGAAGAAAATCTTGTCCACGCTGCCGGACCGTCCTCCGTAACTCCCCATCACGACCAGATCCACTTTCTCCGTCCGCGCGGTCTTGGCAATCTCGACAAACGGAGATCCCTCTAGAATCACGCGCGTGAGGGCCACCCCCTTGGCCACCGCTGATTCCAGCAACCGACGCACGTTCAACCGGGCATGATGCCGCAATCGCCGCCGCTGCACGGCGGCATCGGACGGAACTGCCAGCAAGCCGAGCCGATTGAACGATTCAAGGGTTCCCATGTCGATCACATGCAGCACCGTCACATCGGCCCCGCACAGGCGAGCCATATCACAGGCGATGTGGAACGCCTCATCTGAACAGGGAGAAAAATCGACCGGGACCAGGATTTTCTTGAAGAGACCAGCATCTTGCCCCATACCCGCTCCTTCCAGGTAGCATTGACCGGCTCCACAGAGGAACTCAGCAAGGCCGGTGCCACCGTAAGAGCCAAGAGCATATGGCGAATGGCTTGTGGCACGAGAAGGAAAATCGCTCAAGATCGAAGCCTTTCGCTTCGGCCATACGCCACAAGTCATCAGCTCTCGGTCTTCCGGGAGGGGAGCTCCGCTACAGCAGCTATTCCTCTGCTGTAGCAGAATGCACCATGAGACGTGGGAAGTGACGAGTCAGGCGTGAGAGCTTCTCGCAACAAAATGGCTTTGCTCCTCACTCCTTACCCCTCACCAGCTACCCTTGACCACTGTTTTCACGACCGGCATTGGACTTGCTGACCTTCTGTTCACCATGGGAACGATGACACGCCAACGGTGGTTGTTGCTTGGAGCGGTGGGGTTGGGATTGGCGATCGCCATCTATTTCATCTTTTTCTGTCCGGCAGACTGTCAATGAGGCATCGTCCACCGAGTACGCGAGGGCACGATGGCAACCGCCGCTGAACTGATGACCGTGGACATTCCGAGAGGAGACCGGCACCACACAGTCGGCGAGACGATGGCTACGCTCAGACGCCATACTTGGGAAGAAGTGGGCCATGTCTATCTGGTTGACGACCAGGCCGCGCTGGTTGGCCAGGTGCCGATCGAACGGTTGCTCCACGCGAAGGAACAGACCGCACTGGCCGAACTCGAAGGCCTTCCGCCGATCGAAGTGCTTCCGGGCGACGCGGCCGAGACCGTGGCGTTGCGCGCGGTCGAGCGTCATGATGCGGACGTCGCCGTCATCGATGGCCGTCGCCGCCTTTTGGGCGCCATTCCGATCGGACGGCTCTTG
The DNA here is from genome assembly GCA_022843785.1 of Nitrospira sp. Classification (GTDB taxonomy): domain Bacteria; phylum Nitrospirota; class Nitrospiria; order Nitrospirales; family Nitrospiraceae; genus Nitrospira_D. Next base: position 42,627 of record JALHMZ010000014.1, on the reverse strand, counting down.
GCTCTGTTGCATGACGAACATGTGGACAACTTTCTACGGATGGGCGGCGTAAGCAGAATAGATCACCTCCATCTGTCGAACGCCGGACAGCAGACGCTCACCGCCGTACGCGCACGCATCCCCTGGTTGATGCTTGGCCTCGCGGGAGGATTCTTGGCCGGGGGCGTCGCCTCAGCTTTTGAAGTTTCACTCAGGCGGGAGGTGTCTCTCGCGTTTTTTCTTCCCCTGGTCGTGTATATGGCCGACGCGGTCGGGACGCAAACAGAAACGGTCTTGGTCCGCCGGCTGGCCTATGGGGATGTCCCCTTGTGGGCACAACTGACCAGAGAGACATTGATCGGCGCATCCATCGGAACGATCGTCGCGGTCGTCGCTGCCGGTGGATTGTGGCTCTGGAACAGACAACCGGCTTTGGCGATGGTGGTGGGAATCTCACTGGGGGTTACGGCGGTTGCCGCCACCGTCATCGCCAGCATTCTGCCGCTGGGGCTGGCGCGCCTTGGAGCGGATCCGGCCCTCGCCAGCGGACCGGTGGCCACGGTCGTCCAGGATATCTTGAGCGTGGGAATTTATCTGATGATTGCAACCGTCCTCCTTCCGGAGTGACGCATGTATGACGGAATGAATCAACATTCCACGAAAGAAGGCGATGCCTATGAAACTCTTAGTCGCAGTAGACGGTTCCGACAACTCCTACGAGGCCGTGCGGTCGCTCAGGTACTTGAGCCGCGCAGAAGAACTGCACATCCTGCACGTACTGGATGTTCCAACTCCGGCCTATCCGATGATGATGCCGGAGGTGACACAGGAACTCTATGCGACCGTCGAACGCAATATGCGGGAGGATGGCACCCGTTTGCTGGAACGGATCGTGTCGCTGCTCCCGATGGGAATCGGCCCGGTGACGAAACACCTGATCGTCGGCTCCCCGGCAGATCACATCGTCAAGCTGGCCGAACAACTGAAGGTAGACCTGATTCTTCTCGGCACCCGCGGCCTCGGCCCGCTCAAGGAACGGCTGGTCGGAAGTGTCGCTCATCGCGTGTTGACATACGCCCCCGGCGCGAAACTGATTCTCCACGGTCCGTTGAAAAGCTTGAGCCGGATTCTGCTTCCCGTGCAGGGGACCTACGATGCGGAACATGCGCTGCGCTTTCTCGAGAAAACCCCCTTTCGTGACCCGCCGACGATCACCCTGTTTACCGCCTTGCCGCACACGAGGCCGCCCTGGCCGGTGGATGCCGCTTCGGCCAAGGAGATGGAGGTCCATGCGCTTCGCCACGCACAAGACTCCCTGAACGACACCGCCGCAAAGCTGGCCACGCTGGGCTATCGAACGCGTGTCGCCGCCACGCTCAGCACGCCCGTCGAGGGGATTCTGCAGGAAGCCGGGGCTTTGAATCCGGATCTGATTCTCATGGGATCCCGTGGACGCCAGGGTGTGACACGCCTGGTGCTGGGCAGTGTCTCCCATGCCCTCCTGCACCACGGTCGCTATCCGCTCATGATTTTCAATTAAGAAAAGGGACCGCCTATGCCGATGTACGACTATAAATGCCTGGACTGCGGGAAGGAGTCGCTGATCGTCGTGACGTTGAAAGAGCATGAACGGGGCGAGGTGGCCTGCCCGGCATGCGGCAGCAAGAAGCTACAGCAACTCTTTAGTTCGTTTATTGCCCACACCACCAAAAAGAGTTAGCGACATGTTGAAAATGTTACAGACCACAACAATGACCATCATAGACCGAAGAAGAAATCGGCTCGCCTTCTCGGGACTAGCAGGTTTGCTCCTACTGATCAGCCCATCGATGTCGTCCCTCTACGCCCAGGAATATCCTTCCGACGTCATCCGTGGAAAGACGCTGTACGCACGGCAATGTCTGGAGTGTCACGGCTCCGGTGGTCGAGGAGACGGGCCCGCCGCCGCGTCCTTAAAAGTTGAGCCGGCGGATTTTCACCGATTCCGGTCTTTTCTGAAGTCCGATGAGGAGCTCTTGCGAACCATCGAGCACGGCATCGTCTTCAGTCCGATGCATGCGTGGCGCGGGCAGCTCACCGATGAAGAAATGCAGGACGTACTGGCCTACGTTCGCCTCCTGTCGCAACAGGGGCAATGATCTCTGCATGGATAGAAGGACGATGGCTGATGGTCCGGAACTCAGAGGGTTTGGTTTTCTGCCATAGGCTATCGCTCCTTCCCCAAGTCTGGCTGACCTGCGCCGGCACACGGCAACACAGCTCGCCCGACTCCCCGAATCCCTCCGTGCGCTCGGGACGGCTCCAATGCATGCAGTCCGGATCTCTTCGGCTCTGCAGACGTTAGCCCAAACCATCGACCATGCCTTGTAACATTAAAAGGAGATGCAAAATGAATCGAGCTTCCTCCACGGCCCTGAGGATGGTTCTCACGCTATCCATTGGACTGACCGGCGCATCAATCATGGCAGCCGACCCTGTAAGCCTTCACGCGGCGACCCCGGTGGTCGCTCCTTGTGAGAGCCTCTACAAGAAGAAGCCTGTCCCGGCGAAAGTCTTGCAAGCTTTGGTGCGCGCTCACGAACGATGGGTGGAACAGCGGAGCAATCCGGAAGGCAGACGCGCGGAGCTCTGCCAGGCAGACCTGAGTCGAGCCATGCTCTTGGGGGCGAATCTGGAGCGGGCCCAACTGGAAGGGGCCGTCTTGCGACAGGCAAATCTGCATCAAGCGAATCTCTCCCAGGCCAGCCTGGCGGAAGCCGATCTCTCGAGAGCGGCCCTGGATTACAGCATTTTGTCCGGAGCCGATCTCCGTGGTGCCAAACTCAGCGGCGCGAATCTCTTCCGTGCCATCGGCGATGAGGCTGCGCTCTTCAATGCTGATCTGGCCGGCGCGAAGTTGCGCGAAGCCACGTTTGAACGAGCCCAGCTGGAGGGCGCTGATCTCACCGCCGCCGACCTGACTGACGGCACCTTCGTCGACGCCTATTTTTATGGAGCGAGGATGCAGGGAGCGATCCTATTAAACACCGATCTCAGCGGGACCGACTTGCGCCGCACCGTCCTGACCAAGGCCAATCTTCACCGGGCTAACCTCCAGGGCGCTCTGCTGGACAGCGCACGCCTCGATAAGGCTCAGCTGGTTGAAGCCGACCTGGAAAGCGCCTACCTGGATGAAGCGAATTTGCGCGGGGCTAACCTGCGTGAAGCCATTCTCCGAGGGGCCGACCTCCGTTATGCCGCTCTGCAGGGGGCCAACTTGTCACACACAGATCTGGAAGGAGCCAATTTGGAACAGGCCAGCCTGGTCAAGGCGAATCTCCGGTCGGCAAAACTTCCGATGGCGATTCTCTACCACACCGAGCTGAATCAGGCCGACTTTCGGAACGCCTATCTCAACCGCGCGGTCCTGATCGGAGCACGAGGATCTCATACCATTTTTGCGAACGCCGATTTGAGCGAGATCTATGCACCGAAATCCTCTCTTCGGCAATCTCAATTCAACGAGGCCGGCCTGGAATCGGCGAATTTCGTCGGAGCAGATCTGAGCGGCTCAAACTTCACCGGCGCCAGCCTGGCCCATGCGAATCTCCAAGAAACCAACCTCCGGGATGCCGTGCTGGTCAAAACCGATCTCACCGGTGCGCGCCTGGATTCGGCAGATCTCCGGGGCACGGATTTGCGTGGTGCGACACTGACATCTGTGACCGGCCTCACGCAGGCGCAACTTGATACCACCTGCGTCGACGAGCGGACGAAATTACCGCCTGAACTGAACCGGCCGGCACCCTGCAGTCCCGTAAAGAAACGGACCAAACCATGACCGCTGTGCACGAACACCCCGTCGCGATCACCACAGGCACCCTCAGCCTGGAGGGAATCCTTGGCCTGCCAGCCGGCTCGCGCGGCGTGGTCGTGTTCGCGCACGGAAGCGGCAGCGGTCGGTTCAGCCCTCGCAACAATTTCGTCGCCCGCCATTTGCAACAGAACGGCCTCGCCACCCTGCTCCTCGATTTGTTGACACCAGAGGAAGCCGATGACCGAGGCAAAGTATTCGACATCAATTTGCTGGCAGACCGATTGTTGCTGGCCAAAGCCTGGCTGGAAACGGAACCAGGGATGAATAATCTGAAAATCTGTTATTTCGGCGCCAGCACCGGAGCCGGAGCAGCCTTGCAGGCCGCGGCGCGAGAACCGTCTCACGTCAAGGCTGTCGTGTCGCGAGGGGGACGGCCCGATCTGGCCGAACCCTATCTCAATCAGGTTACCTCACCGACGCTCTTGATCGTGGGCAGCTACGACTTGCCGGTCATCGAGATAAACCAGGCAGCCTACGAACTCCTGACCTGCGAAAAGAAGCTCATCATCGTCCCCGGCGCCACCCACCTCTTCGAGGAACCAGGTACGTTAGAACAGGTGGCCGAACAGGCGGGAAGATGGTTCCTGCACTACTTGAAAGGGAATGGCAAACCGGACGGAAGATAGCGAGATCCAATCACGATCCGAACTTGGCCCTGATATGTTCCCAGACCTTTCCAGCTGCTTCTTTCGCTGAGAGCTTGGTCGTATCGATCGTCACCTCCGGATTCAGCGGCGCTTCGTAGGATTCTTGTAATCCCGGTACGGTGGAGGATTCGCCCTGTCGGCCACGCTGATACGTCCCCTTGTAGTCTCGCTGCATGGCCAGTTCCAGCGGACACTCCACCGCCACTTCGATGAAGTTGGGAATGAGGCTGCGGGCGAAGTCTCGATAGGCCCGTCGATTGGCCGTGGCATCGAAAATCACCGTTACGCCATGCGCCGCCAGCCTCGCCCCCATGAACGCCAAGGCGCGGTAAAAGAGATCGCGCTCCTCCCGCGAATAGGTCGGTGTAGGCGTGAGCACCAGCCTGACCGCATCCGATTCCAACACCTCAACTGGACGGCCCAGGCTTTGAAGCTGCGGGATCAGCGCAGCGACAATCGTGCTCTTTCCCGATGCAGGCAGGCCGGTGAGCCAGATGGCGAAGGCCGAACCATGATGCGTGATGTGTGATGCGTGAACAGGAGACACTGAGCCTTGTGTATCTTCACCCATTACTGATCACCGATCACTGGTCACTCACAGTAGTCGTTTACCCGCTCCGGTTCGAAGCGCGGAACGTCGAGCACGTTCTCGATGAAGCGAAAGAGGCTCCGGCGGACATCCATCGACAAGTTGGGGTACCAGACCGGGCTCGCCACGACCAGCCCCCGAAAGGCGAAGAAGGGCGCGGCGGTTTCGGTCACGCCTTTGTCGCCACTGGCTTCGATATAGGTGTCCCAGAACAATCTGAACAAGCTTTCGAACGGACCTTTGAGCTTGCCCCATTGGATCAGCGAGCCGAGCAGATAGTTGATCGTCATCGCGGTCACATCATCGGCCGGCTCACCCCATTCCCCGCGGGACCGATCCAACACAGAAAAATCTGTCCCTGCGCGAAACAGCACATTGTACGGATGAAAGTCCCCGTGCACTTGGGAAAGCCGGCTGGCTTTGCTGCGCAGGCGCCATCGCCACCGGTTGCAGGCCTCTTCGACCGTATGCAATAGGTCTTCGGTGATGAAACCGCATTGTTTGGGATAGCTGTCCGTCAATCCCATGATGCATTCACCGTGGCCGATCAATTCACGAAGCCGGCGTTTGTAAAGATCCGCATCCCGGCGTTTCGTCGCATGGATCTTCGCGAGATACCGTGCCATCGCGATCGCGCGCGCCCGATCGAGCACACGCAACGACTGGCCCTTGGTGAGCCGCTCAAGATCCAGATGGTAGCTTGTTCCTTCTGCCCATTCGTTCAGCACGAAGAACTCGCGGGCTTCCGCAACGGAGAAGAGCCCCTGCTTGTCGTCGAACGCCCCCACATCGAGAGCCTTCACATGGCGTTGAAGCCGCCCGTAGGAATCATAATCCCACAACATCGCCTGGGCGCGGTCGGCCATATGTTCATGCCCGAAGGGACCCGACTTCATAGTTTCCAGCACGGCGGATTGCAGCCGACGGCCCAGCCGGAACGTGAGTTTGACCGGCGTGCCATATCCATAGCGTTTCTGTTCGCCCTTCGAACTGGCTTTGCCAATGACCTTGCAGGACAGAAGCGTGGCCTCAGGACCGAACCGGCTCCGGAGATAGCGTTCCACACTCTGCTTGCTCAATGTCGGCATACACAACGTTCTCGCAAGTCATGTTCCACCGGGAGGCCGATGAGATTCAGAATTCCTCAGTCGTCAAACGGTTCGCCTGCCCTGAGCCCAGTCAAAGGCGATTCTTCCCAAACGGTGCACGAGTAACGTCTGCAAGCTCCTGACCACTCACTACTCGCCACTCACCATTTCTCTGACGCCTCACCCCTTACCCTTCACCCCTACCCCTCACTCATTCCAATACCTGGCGCAATAGGCCCCACCTGCAGAAGCGCCACTGTAGGAAAATGCGTCACTTCGTCTTGGTATTGATCGGATCGAAGGTCGTGGCACTGCGTAGAGACCCAGGAACATCAACAGTCGGCCCGCTGCTCAATCGTTTCGCAAGCCTTCTCAGGTCGGCATACCGTTTGCTGATCCTACAGTAAGAGAACTGGATCAACACCCCGTGGAGTCGCTAGGGACACGCAATTGAAAGCCGCAATGTCGCAATGCCCCCCCCCCCGTTGGAAGACTGAAATCGCAGCCCGAATGGATGACCTACAACGGGGGCACGAAGATTTGATTCACGGCCGTGTGACGTTGACAAAGAACAAACACCACAAGAAGCTTGCGAACGTCGCGGAGGCGCTGGTTGTGGTCACACTGCCGGGGCGCCACACCCTGACGTCCAGAGCGGTAGAACACCATGGATAAATTCAAAGTCCCTGTCTCGATGCTGGCCCCGATAATCGACTCCGGGCACCTGGGCTTCGAGGATACGAGCGAGCTGGAGCCCCTCACCGAAATCATCGGACAAGAACGGGCAGTGGAGGCGTTGGAGTTCGGCCTGGGCATGAAGAGCGCGGGATTCAATCTCTACGTCTCCGGCCCGGTCGGCACCGGAAAAAGTACGCTTGTTCGACAGATGGTCAAACGGCTGGCGCAGACAACTCCCGCCCCTTCCGATTGGTGCTATGTCAACAATTTTCAGGATGCCTCCCGCCCGCTGAGCTTGTCGTTTCCAGCCGGACAGGGGTGCGTCTTCAAGCGGGAGATGGCCTCCTTCATCGAGAGTTTGCGACGTGACATCCCCGGCGCCTTCGAAAGCAAGAAATACCTCGACGCCAAAGCCAAGCTGCACGAAGACACGGAGGGCAAGAAGAAATCCCTGTTCCATGATCTCACGGAGCTGGGCCGCGCCAGAGGATTCGGGTTTGAAGAAACTCCCGCCGGGTTTGGATTGGCCCCGTTGAAAGACGGCCGTACCATGACGGACGAAGAGATGGGGGCCATGACTGAGCAGGAGCAGCAGGGTCTGACTCAGCGGCGCAAGGCACTGGAAGGCGAGATCCGCGAATTCCATGTGCGCATCCACGCATTGGAGAAGGAAGCGGAGCAGGAACTCCGCAATCTCGACCGCCAGGTGGTCACCAACGTACTGGAGAGCCGCCATGGAACGCTGCGGAGGACTTATCAAGACTTGCCAGTGGTGTCCGCGTTCTTAGACCGTATGCGCGACGATATCGTCCGCCACTACAAAGACTTTCTGCCGCGTGAAGGACCGGCCATCGCCCTTCCTGGTCTTGAGGTGCGGCGGCCGGACCTGACGCGCTATCTCGTCAATCTCATCGTGGAACGCGACCCCACGGACGGCGCTTCAGTGATCGACGAATCTCACCCGACCTATACGAACCTGATCGGGAAAATTGAACGGCGGGCGCATATGGGAGTGATGTACACCGACTTCACGGAGATCCGCGCAGGCGCGGTGCTGCAGGCCAACGGCGGCTACTTGATCCTGAACGCCCTCGACATGCTGCGACAGCCCTTTTCGTGGGAAGCCTTGAAGCGCGTGATCAAGACGAGAGAAGTGAAGATCGAAGACCCTGGAGAATTCTACGGATTCTCTACCGCCGGATTGAGACCGGAGCCCATCCCGGTGAGCGTGAAAATCATCATGGTCGGCCCACCCATCATTTACCATCTGCTCCAAGCCTACGAAGAAGACTTCGGCAAGCTGTTCAAGGTGAAAGCGGACTTCGATACGGAAGTGGTCCGCAGCGAGCGCCAGGACCGCCAATATGCCCGGTTCATCGCCAAGTTGTGCCGTGAGGAAGGACTTCCGCATTTCGGCGCCGACGCAGTGGCCGAAATCATCCGTCAAGGATTCCGGCTTGCCGATCGGCATGACCGGCTGTCGCTACGGTTCAGCCTGGTGAGTGATCTCATCCGCGAAGCCGGTTATTGGGCCAAGAAAGAAGGCCGCGCCTTCGTGACCCGATCGGACGTCGATGCCGCCGTCACTCATAAGCGCCACCGTTCGAATCTGGCTGAACACTGGATCCAGGATGAAATCAAAGAAGGCACGCTGATGGTCGATCTTGACGGAGAGGTTGTCGGTCAGATCAATGGACTCTCCGTCCATGAGCTCGGCGATTACTCATTCGGTCGTCCCACCAGGATTACGGCCCGCACCTATATCGGCACCAAAGGCGTCATCGACATTCAACGTGAAGCGGAACTGGCCGGCATGATCCACAGCAAAGGGGTCCTCACCTTAGCCGGGTATCTGGCCGGAAAGTTCGCCGGGTTCCATCCCTTTGCGATGACCGCGTCATTGACGTTCGAGCAGACCTATTCCGAAGTGGAGGGAGACAGCGCTGCCGTGGCCGAACTCGTCGCTATTCTGTCCAGCCTTGCTGATTTGCCGATCCATCAATGGCTGGCCGTTACCGGCTCTGTCAATCAATTGGGGGAGATCCAGCCGATCGGTGGTGCCAACGAAAAGATCGAAGGATTCTTCGAATCCTGTTCCCGCAAGGGATTGTCCGGCAAACAAGGCGTAATCATTCCCGCCCGCAACACGAAGCATCTCGCCCTGCGCCGCGAGGTGGTGGAAGCCGTTGAGTCGGGGCACTTCACCATCTACGCCGTAAACACGGTTGAAGAAGCCGTGGAACTGCTCACGGGTATCGCAGCGGGTGAACGAGGCCTCGACGGGTTATACGCGCTCGACACGGTATTCGGCCGGGCCGCTCAGCGGCTTGAAGAGATGGCGCAGGCAGTCGCGGAATGGGGCGAGGGGGAAGAAAAACCAAGCAGGCACATCATCACCGAGCCGTGATGAACCCTTCCAGGCGTTTTTGATCTGATACTGCACCATCAAAGAAAGAGCCCGGGCCGTTTCATGAGCAACAGGTCGAGGCACCGCAGGCCACCGGGCTTGCCCCGCCTCTCCTCTGATAGGCTACGCTGTTTGACCTCTCACTGCCCAACAACATTGATGACGCCTTGTCTGCGAGATGTTCACTCAGGCGAACAGACGCTGGAGCGACTCGCCCCGAATCGGATGGATAGGCTGGATAGCCCGATTGTTGCGGGGGCCACTGCGATGTTCGGCTGATTCTCCCACATCGATCGACTCTCTTGTGGTAGCCTGAACAAGCGATTGTTCCTGGCCACAAGCACAACATCGAAGAGGACGATTATGAAGATGCTTCATATTGTCTGTGGGAAGAGGTTTGAAGAAGAGGTCCTTGCAATATTTAAGGAACAAGGACTCAAAGGCTATACCGTCATTTCAGGTGTGGGCGGTAGTGGTGTGACCGGAACAGTGTCTGGTTCCGACACAACCGGCCACAATAGCAACACACTGTTCATGGTGGCGCTCGATTACGAGTCTATTTTTCTACCAGAGATTCTTGCCGCTCTGAAGGCGTTGCGCGCCAAGCATGTTCAAGGGCATCTCAATCATGAAATCCCGTTGAAAGTCTTTCTTCAGCCCTGCGAAATTATTATGTAGCATTCGCATTCCCTCCTTCGCTCGATCATTCGGCCTCAATTCAAATCCAGAGTCCGGCATCACGGTGCCTGCCTGATGATGTGCATCCTCAGGCCGTGCGAGAGCGGGATCGGCCTGTCATCCTCTACATCGCTGCCTAAGACCCACTCAAACAGCCGCTTTGCGTCGTTCAGCTCCGGGTCTTTGGGGAAGCCATAGTGCTCCGTTTGCATCGTCTCGTCATAAAGCCCGATGCAGCCGTGCGAGGCGGGATAGCCCGGCAGGTCGCGCCCGTGAATCCAGTATGAGACACCTTCACGATTGATGTAGAACCGCAGCGCATAGTTCATCGGATAGGGGCGATCGGTTCCTTCGACCGTAAAGAGGCTGGATTGATGGCGGCGATGGGCGGCTGAAAGACGAAACTCTCCGGTCGGCGTGGAGCCATTCCCATTGCCGGAAGTGATCGGAAGTGAAAACCGGAGCGCGCCGTATTCATAGGCGCCGAGAAACTGTTCCGACAAATCGACCAGAATGAATTGCTCGTCCTGTTCTGCCGTTGGATAGAACAAGGGCAGCGGCTGAAAGTTCGCCGCATCCTCGATCCGTCTCGGGACTTTGATGGATATACCGACACCGACATGACGCCGGTCGATTCGATTGAACCGCGCCACGTCCACCCAATATTCGCCGAACAATGTTTCCAGGGATTCCTTCGGGCGCAACGCCCGGCAATCCCACTCCACCGCCGCCTCGCTGGGATAGACGACGGCACAGGGGCCGTGGAGTTTTTTGGCAAGCTCTGCCTGTGAGACAGCGGGAATACCCGTCATCGCAATCACGAGGAGCAGAATGCACATTCCCCGAGAAGCGGGAACCATGAGACGAGCTCGACCGGAGCGTGTCGCCGCGTAACGAATGACCATTGACGAATAGCGATCTTCTCTCCCTCCTGGAAGACTGCGGAAAAGCTCGATGATGTAGGCATCAAACAAGATTGAACTGTGACCAAAGGAACGACGACACCATAAACGCCAGGCTGTTCAAAAAGACCGTCCAGCAAGGCCGCAGCCGATGAATGCACCGGAGGCGTACCCTCTGGGGTACGTTGAGGATGCATTCGAGGAGAGAACGCCGCTGGCGGCCTTCTTCAACAGCCTGTTAAGACCAGTACTGCGAGGCTTTCATATAGCCGAACAGCAGGTCGCGGCGGGCCAGAATCCCCACCAGCTTCTTGTTGCGCACCACCGGAACACGGGTCACATAGCGGTCCTGGAACAGATCCGCTACTTGGGCGAGTGTCTGATCTTCAGTGACCGTCACAGGGTGGATAGACATGATTTCCGTGGCCATGATCTTCCGAAGATCACGGCCGTCGATCATCGCCTGCAAGAGATCATATTCCGTGACGATGCCGACCAGCATCCCATCGTCTTCCACCACAGGCAGACTCCCGAAGTTGCGATGGGTCATTAAGTGCGCAATCGTCGCGGCGTCGGTGCGAGTGGTGCATTGCGTAATGGCATCCTGCATCAATTGTCCGACGGTCAAGGTTTTCGGATCGCAGCTTTTCATGAAGAATTCGGTTTGTCGCATCGTCTTTCCTCACTTTCTCTTCGTTGAACCGACGGACAGATAGGTTCTCAGCACGTCGCGCCGGGCGATGATGCCGACCAGACGGTCTTTGGCATCAACCACCGGCACGCGGACGAGATCGCTCGCGCGCAGCACATGTACCAGCGTTCCCAGCTCGGTTTCCGGACGGACGGAATAGGGATTTCCCGTCATGACATCCCTGGCCGTCAGGGCACCGAGGTTCTGCCCATCGTCGATTGCGCCCAGCAAGTCGTGTTCGCTCACGATTCCAACGAGCATTCGCGTCTTGTCGATAACCGGGACCGCGCCGAACCCTTCGATCATCAACGAGGCAATCACATCTCCTTTCGTGCGAAGCTGGACAGACTGCACCCGCGTTTCCATCACCTCCTTGACAGTCATCGAGACAAAATCCTGTTTCTTAACGACTCTCACCTTCTTCTTCATCGACATGTATCCCCTCCTCACGGTTGTGATTTTGCAACAAACTCTCGTGAACCGTACCTCGTGAAGCGTCATTCCGTGGAAAGAAAGAGCCTATGGCGTATGGCTTATGGCACGAGAACCAACGGGGAAATCAAAGACAACAAAAGCTCTGCTCCGATCACGTGCTATACGCCATCAGCTATACGCTCTTCTCCCTCACGAGATACGAGCGACGAAGCATCCAGCCTCGCCCTATCGACTGACGCCATTCACCACAGCCAGACTGTCCGCTCTGCTGCAAAACGCCGCAGCGCTTGCTTTGGTTCTATGGTCGAGCTATCTCGCAACCCCTGGTAACAGGCTGATTCTTCCCTCCTTCAGCCTCTCACTACAGGCATACCCAATGCAGATTGGATACCTGGGAGCGCGTAGGTAAATGGGCAGCCCGCTTGAAAAGGAAGGACCAGCCATGAAAATCCTCTGCGCAGTGGATGGATCGGAATTCTCGCAATGGGCCATCGAAGCGGTGGGCGCCCTCGGACGAAATGCCCTCTCCGCTGTCACCTTGCTGCACGTGGCGGACACGCGGCACTTGAAGCCTGTCGGCGCACCCCATGTTGCGACCTATCGGGGCGCGAAGGCAGCGCTGGAGAAATCCGGGGAAGACATCCTGCGCCGTGCCGCCGGCCATGCGGAGGTGGCATTGAGTCAGTCGGCAGTGCGGCCCCGCACCACGGTGCGCACACTGCTGCTCCACGGATCTCCTGCTTCCACCGTTGCGCGGCGCGCGGCGCAAGAGCGGTCGGATCTGATCGTACTGGGCACGCGAGGCCTGAGCGACATCAAGGGGTTTCTCCTCGGTAGCATTGCGCGGCAGGTGGCCTCACTGGCGGCTTGCCCGGTCCTCGTCGTGAAACAACCGATGAAACAGCTCCGCCGCGTGCTCCTGGCTGTCGATGATTCGAAACATTCGCGGAAAGCGGCCCGATTCCTAAGAGCGGGACTCCTTCCGGAAGACGTGACCGTCACAATCTTCTCTTCGGTGGAATCACCGCTCACCGAACTCGCCGGCAGCTACGTCTCCGAAGCGGACAGGGAAATCCTCGTGCGTCCGGCGGTCGAACGCGCCGAGCGCGTAGTAGCCGACATGCGGGAAGACTTTTTGAAAGAAGGCTACACCGTCTTCACCGACATTCAGCAGAATCACGTCGTAGCCCACATTATGAAACTGGCGCAGGACGGCCTTGCCGATCTGCTGGTCGTGGGAGCGCGCGGTCTCTCCGGCCAAGAGCGCTTCCGGCTCGGCAGCGTGTCCGAAAGTCTGCTGCGACATGCTCCATGCTCGACCCTCATCGTACGAGGCGCGCGTGCCTGACCTCGAAGAACCACCCTTCCACCAACTGACGGTGAGTGAAATCTTCAAGCACCTGGGAACCAGGGCGGGCGGCTTGTCGATCCAAGAAGCACAACAGCGGCTCATACGGTATGGTCCCAACGTGCTGAAGGAACCGAGCCGCTATTCAATGCTTCGAGGATTCCTCCGCCAGTTTACCCACTTCCTGGCCCTGTTGCTCCTGGTCGCCGCCACCTTGGCTTTCACGGCAGAATTTATGAAGCCCGGCGAAGGGATGGCCACATTGGGCTGGGCGATCCTTGCTGTGATCGTCATCAATGCCGTCTTTGCGTTCTTTCAGGAATATAAAGCGGAGCGCGCGGTGCACGCCCTCCATCGCCTCCTCCCTGCCAGGGCATGGGTGCTGCGATCGAACCAACCGCATGACGTACCGCGAAGCGAGATCGTGCCGGGCGACGTGCTTTTGATCGAGGAAGGAGAGCAGATCCCGGCCGATGCCCGGCTTATCGAAGCCGCCGACATGCGCGTGGACCTCTCCTCTCTCACAGGCGAATCCCAACCGAAACGGCGGACGGCGGAGCAGGTAACCGATGGACATCTCCTGGACATTCCCAATCTCGTTTTTGCCGGTACCCCCGTGCTCTCCGGCAGAGGTCGCGCCGTCGTGTTCGCCACCGGGATGCAGACGGAGTTCGGCAAGATCGCCCAACTCTCTACCAGTATCGCGACAGGTCTCAGCCCGCTGCAGAAGGAAATCGAGAAAGTCACTCATGTGGTCGCAATGCTCTCTGTCGCCATGGGTATAGTCTTTTTCGTCATCGGCGTCTCCATGGGCTTGGGCCTCTGGATCAGCGCAATCTTCGGCATCGGCATCATCGTGGCAAACGTTCCGGAAGGACTGCTCCCCACGGTGACGCTGGCCTTGGCCTTGGGCAGCCAGCGGATGGCGAAGCGCCAGGCACTCATCAAACAATTGACATCCGTTGAAACCTTGGGCTGCACCAGCGTCATCTGTACGGATAAGACGGGGACACTGACCGAGAACCGGATGCGCGTGGCCCGCTTCTACGTTGATCATCACGAAGTCGAGGTGCAGGAAAGCTGTCTGGTGATCGCCGGACACGTGACCACTGCGATCGAGGCCGAGGAGTATGCGCCGCTCTTCCATGCGATCATCCATTGCCACAATGCCAAGCGCGTGAGGCAGACCGACTGCCGTCCCATCGTCACGGGCGATCCGACCGAAGTGGCGCTGGTGGAGTTCGCGCTGGATCACGGACTCCTTCACCATGAACTGTTGCCCCGGATGGGCGAGCTGCCGTTCGACTCGGATCGGAAGCGTATGGCCACGCTCCATTGGCATGAGAGCCGGCTCGTGGCCTTCGTGAAAGGAGCCCCGGAATCGCTCGTACCCCTCTGTAATCAGATGCTCCACCACACTGTACGTTCGCCGATGAGTCAGGAGGACCGCCGGCGCATCATGGCGCAAAGCCAGACCTTCGCACACCAGGCTTATCGGGTCCTGGCTGTGGCCATGCGTGACATTGAGCAGGGTGTCGAGAAACTTGACATCGACCATGTGGAACAGAACCTCACCTTCCTCGGTCTCGTGGCCATGATGGATCCCCCGCGCCAAGAAGTGCCGGAAGCCATCGCGCGCTGCCGCCAGGCAGGCGTCCGCACCATTATGATTACCGGCGACCATCCGTTCACGGCCCTGGCCATCGCCCGTCAAATTGGGCTGGCGCCGAAAGAATCCCGCACCGAGCCGGCCGGATCCTGCCCCGTGATCGAAGGTTACCAGGTGGAAACGATGAGCGACGATGCGCTACGCCGGCTCCTCACACCTGCCGGTCCTGACGAGGCCGAGCCGGTCTTCGCACGCATGGCCCCCCGACACAAGATGCGTGTGGTGTCGGTGCTGAAAAACATGGGCGAGGTGGTGGCCGTCACAGGCGACGGGGTGAACGACGCCCCGGCCCTCAAGATCGCTGATATCGGCATTGCGATGGGCATCACGGGAACCGATGTCGCGAAAGAAACGGCGGACATGATTCTGCTCGACGACAACTTTGCGACCATCGTCAACGCCATCGAAGAAGGCCGTGCCGTCTATGCGAACATCCGGAAATTTTCCACGTACGTGCTGGCGAGCAACGTGCCCGAAGTCGTCCCCTATCTGGCCTATGGCTTGTTCGGGATTCCACTCGCCCTCACGGTCCCGCAAATCCTCGCCGTGGATCTGGGCACCGATATGGTTCCGGCCTTGGCCCTGGGGGCTGAAAAACCAGACGCCGGTATCATGACCTGCCCTCCTCGCCCCCGAACGGAACGGTTGATGAACCTTCCGCTGCTTCTGCGCGCCTATGTGTTTCTGGGCCTGATCGAAGCCGGGATCGCCATGGGCGCATTCTTTTTGTTGCTCTTGGCACAAGGATGGACCTGGGGCATGCCTCTCGACTGGTCCGATCCACGCTACAAGCAGGCGACCGCCGCCACCTTCGCCGGCATCGTGATTGCCCAGGTGGCAAACGTGTTCGCCTGCCGCTCAGACCGAGTGCCGCTCTCTCAACTCAACTGGTTCGGTAATCCATTGCTGCTCTGGGGCATCGTGACGGAACTCGTCGTTCTGGGGTTGATCATCTATACCCCCTGGGGCAACGCGATCTTTGCGACGAGCCCCTTGCCCGCCTGGATCTTCGGACCGCTCTTGCTCGGCGCGCTGATGCTGCTATTGGCTGAGGAAAGTCGTAAGCTCATCGTGAGTCGATTCAAAAACCGTCGCGCAGGCGGCGTCACACACTAGGCTGGTACACAATGAGCGGCAACCCCCACGATCCGATTCATGAAATCCCTGTCACTGAGATCATTCCCCCAGGATCTTCCTCGATTCCGGCGCGCCATTCATCGAGTGACCCAGGTGCCCACGAGCGGGATCTCCCCGCCACCACGATTACGCTCCCAGCACGCCCGAAACGATCTCGTCTGTCTTGGCTGATCGGAATCGCGATGGTCGCGGCCGCCGGTGGAATGGGACTGTGGTACTGGTGGACCGCCGGTCCTCCGCCGGTCCAATACACAACCATGCTGGTCGACCGGGGCCCCATCAGCGCCATCGTGACAGCAACCGGGACGGTCAATCCAGTCGTCTCGGTCCTGGTCGGCAGCCAGGTGTCGGGAAAGATCGCCAAACTGTTTGCGGATTTCAATTCTGCTGTCACGCAGGGACAAACCCTGGCCCAGATTGATCCGCAGCCCTTCAAGGCCCGTGTGGACCAAGCCCGCGCTGCGGTGAAAAGCGCGAGGGGTAACCTGGCGAAGGCGAAGAACATGGCGGCACAGCGCAAACGGGAACGAGACCGGATTGCTGCGCTGTGGCCGGAGGCCTTCGTCTCGCAGGCCGATCTCGATCTGGCCGATACCAATTATCGTGATGCCGAGGCACACGTTGAGGTAACACAGGCCCAGCTGGATCAGGCGCAGGCCACGCTGTCCTCCGCGGAATTGGATCTCGGCTATACGACGATCACTTCACCGGTGAATGGCATCGTGGTGTCTCGCAACGTGGATGTGGGCCAAACAGTAGCCGCCAGTTTTCAAACGCCGACGCTCTTCGTCATCGCCCAAGATCTGACCAAGATGCAGGTCAATGCCAACGTCAGCGAGTCGGACATCGGCGGAGTCGTCGAGGGCAAGCCGGCCAATTTCCGGGTCGATGCCTACCCCAAACAGTTCTTCGAGGGAGCCGTCACGCAGGTCCGTAATGCGCCGATCAGTATTCAGAACGTCGTCACGTATGACGTCGTGATTACGGTGGACAACCGCGGCCTCAAACTCAAACCGGGCATGACGGCTAACGTCACGATCGTGACGGAAGAGAGGGATAACCCCCTCAGAGTTCCGAACGGCGCACTACGGTTCCGGATGCCGGATGTGCCGGTCGATCGCAAGACGGCACGAGTATGGGTTGAAGACCGCACAGGCCTGGTCCGTCAGGTGCCCGTCACGACCGGGATTGCCGATTCCCTCTCCACGGAGATCGTCAAGGGCGCGCTGAAAGAAGGCGATGCAGTCATCGTCGGGATCGAACCCCCCGATGCCCAAGCCGAGAAAAAGTTGCCGCCGGGATTCGAGATCGGGCCGAAGGTGAAATGAACAGCGGTCTGTTTGGTCTATCGTGTCTATCTGGTCTTTCTTGTCAGTCAGACCGGACAGTCCAGACAACCAGACAGACCAAATAGACAAGAGAGACCATCTATGTCTTTTCTCTGGCTCACCATGCTCTCCGCTTTCCGGATTCTCCGCCGCAATCCCTTGCGCGCCGGATTGACGATGCTCGGCATCATCATCGGCATCGGGGCGGTCGTGGCCATGGTCAGCCTCGGCCAGGGCGCCACGGCGTCGGTGCAGTCGGAAATCGCCAGCCTGGGCACCAACGTACTGATCGTCGTCCCGGGGGCGACGACCCTGAGCGGCGTGCGCGGCGGACTCGGTTCAGTCTCGACGCTGACCGTGGAGGATGCAGAGGACATCGAAAAGAAAGTCGCGGGCGTCGCCACCGTCATGTACGGCACGCGATCAGTCCTTCAAGTCATTCGAGACAACAAAAACTGGAGTACGGTCGTCTTCGGAACGACCCCTGTCTTTCCCGATATTCGGAACTGGCCCATCGCGCAAGGCAACTTCTTCACGCAATCGGACCTGGATTCCGCAGCCAAGGTCGTTGTGCTGGGAAGAACCGCCGTTCAGAACCTTTTTGAGCCTGGAGAAGACGTGGTGGGAAGCGAGATCAGGATCAGAAACGTCCCGCTCCGCGTCATCGGCGTGTTGGCATCGAAAGGGCAGTCCATCACGGGCCAGGACCAGGATGACTTCGTGGTGCTCCCGTTCTCGACGGCCGAACGAAAGGTCCTGGGGACCAAATTTCTGGGAACCGTCGGGATTATCCTCGTCGCGACCCAGACACGGAACGATATTCCTGCCGTTGCGGAGGATATTAAAGACCTGTTGCGAGCGAGACACCGGCTGCATCCATCGGAGGAGGATGACTTCACCCTCCGCACCATGGAAGATATCGCGAAGATGCTGGCCGGCACGAGCCGGACGATGATGCTCATGCTGATGGGCATCGCCTCCATCTCGCTCATCGTGGGCGGCATCGGCATTATGAATATTCTGCTCGTCTCCGTGACGGAGCGGACTCGCGAAATTGGATTACGCATGGCCGTCGGCGCCAAACGCGCGCACATCCTGCTGCAGTTTCTCATCGAAGCGATCATCATGACCGCCATCGGCGGCCTGCTCGGCGTGGGAACGGGAATCGGCATCGCCAGATTTCTCACGGCCATGATCGGCTGGCCGACCATTATCAACACCGACGCCGTGATCGCCGCCTTTCTGTTTTCGCTCGCCGTCGGACTGTTCTTCGGTCTCTATCCGGCGAACAAGGCCTCGAAGCTCAATCCGATCGAGGCGCTGAGATATGAATGAACGCAAGATGTCATCAGCCGTCGGCTCTTTCCCCCGACGGGATACGCTCACCTGGCGAAGGCCTTCGCATTATGTCTTCTTTCCCCTCATTCGAGGTGCAGGTTTCGACGCGAGGGACTTTTCCGGTCCCTCCCACGTCACCCGGACCATCATGTCGCGATGCGCCCACTTGTAGGCGGCCTTGCCTTTATACGATCGCACCAGCGCGCGCCCGATGCGCTGCGCCAACCGGTCGTTGGTCGTCTGCACTTCCAACTCTTGCTTGCGCCTGACAATTTTCAGCACTCGGTCGAGGGGATTGACCGATACGGCGCGCGTTTCCACATTGGCGATCAATCCCCTGATCTCCGCCTCATGATCCGGCAGATGCGACCACGTTAAAGTCACGATACCTTCGGGATAGTCATCCGTGATTTTCTGGCAGGCCGAACACACCAGCTTCTGTGTGCGAGGGGATGCCGCCAGCTTGGCAGCCTGAACCTCATCGAAATGCCACCGCTTGTCTGCATAAATCGCCAGACATTTCCGGCAGATTGCGGGCCCTTTCGGAGCCTTGAGCATCGCGTAAGGATCCTGTTTGGGAGACTCCCTCTCCTTGTAGGACATCGTGTAGCGTTTCCCTTGTCTTGTACTCATGAGACGCTCCTTCTTTAAAGTGAACGGACAGGCCGATTTACAATTCTGGAATACAGGCCGGAGTCGATGCACCCCCGACAGTGAGAAAACCTGCCGCAATCCTCATGCCACCAAGCCAACGGGAGATTCGAGCATGGCGCCACTCAAGTCCATTGGAAGAGCGGGTGTTAGAAGAACACTGCACCTCGCTCATCGGGCAAAACGCCCCAGGTCCGATGACACCTCTGTTGCAAGATGCACCAGACACATTGCTACCAGCCGTTACCGTCAGGCATGATCTCAGAAGGTATACCGGTCATCCGAGCCTCGATGAACCATGCACAGTTCCCGCGGCATAACGCGAATACCGTATCACGCGAATCGGATCGATCGGCAGCTGGTGTGGATGACGGTACGGGGATTACGGTTCGAGACAGACACTAACGGGCTAGGCAGGATGCTCAGAATGGCCGCTATTCTCACCCGCCCACCCCGGCGCGCCGAGACGCGCCAGGCCACGGGGCGGCCGCAGCGAGCGAAGAGGCGAGGAGGTACATACCAAGCTTCGCTTGAACCGCTCGCTTCGATCACATGCGAGCGGATAAGTTCTTGCCTCCGCTAGGCTCATGACATTGAGCCTCTGCGCGATGCGAGAACGCCGCTGGCGGACTTTTTCAGCATCCTGCTGGCGAAGGAACTTCCATGTTCGGCACACGCGCCACGCTGTTTGAACTGTACGGGTCTACAATCCGGATCGATCTCAACTGGATCTTTCTGGCGCCGCTTCTCGCCTGGTCGCTTGCGCAGGGCTACTTTCCCGAATACTACCTCGGCCTCGCCGATTCCACGTACTGGTGGATGGGGGCGTTCGGCGCGCTCGGCCTCTTCGGATCGATCGTGTTTCACGAATGGGCCCATGCACTGGTCGCCAAACATTACGGCCTGCGGATCAAGAGCATCACCCTTCTGATCTTCGGCGGTGTGGCGCAGATGGATGAAGAACCGCCCAGTCCGAAGGCGGAGTGGCTGACGGCCATGGCCGGACCAATTGCGAGCTTTGCGTTGAGCGCCGCCTGCTATCTGGCGTTCGCGGCCGGATATCGCATCCACGTGCCGATCGTTCCGTTAGGCCTGATCGGATATCTGGCGTTTGTAAATAGCCTTCTAGGGGGATTCAATTTGATCCCGGCCTTTCCTCTGGATGGCGGGCGTGTGCTTCGCGCAGCCTTATGGCACTGGAAACAGGATCTCCATCGGGCCACCCGCTGGGCGTCCCGCATCGGAACCTGGTTCGGCCTTGCACTGATTCTGTCGGGAATCTTCCACGTGATCACCGGCGATTTCATCATTGGTTTCTGGTGGTTCGTCTTGGGTCTGTTCCTGCGGACAGCGGCCGGAACTGCGTATTATCAGGTGGTCGTGCGCGCCAAGCTCGGCGAAGCGCCGGTTCGTCGGTTCATGACGCCGAACCCGGCCATCGTCCCGTCGGATCTCGCCCTCGACGTACTGATTGAAGAACACTTCTACCGTTCACTGCACGAGATGTACCCCGTGATGGAAGACACGCGCCTGATCGGGTGCGTCTATTCCAAACAAGTCGCCGGCATCCCGCGGGATCAATGGACACAGCTCACGGTCCGGGACATCCTCACGCCCTGTTCGGCGGAGAATACAATTGCCGCCGATACCAACGCGCTGGCCGCCCTGTCGCTCATGAAACGGACCGGTACCAGCCGGCTCCTCGTGCTGGAGGACGACCGGCTCGCCGGCGTGGTAACGTTGAAAGACCTGCTGAAATTGCTCGCGCTGAAGTTGAATCTGGAAGGCACGGCCTGATTCATCCTCATTTGTGTAGTGATTGCATGTCCGTTTCCGGGCAACTCCAGGAAGCCATGACCTCTACCCTCGACTACAACCAGACAGCCTGAATCTTGTTTGCGGCCGACTGTGCTTCGGGTATGGTAGAGACCACGGGGAGGATCGTTCGACCAGTGACCACCGCTCTACGACTCCGTCAGTTTTTTGCTCATGAACTCTGGACCATGGATCTGGAAACGGTGCCGCGCGTACCGCGCCTGGCCCTCCACCTGTTGCGTTTGATTTTCGCCGTGGCATTTGAAGTTCGCGTTCGACTGCTGGATGCACGCGCGGCTGGCCTCGTCTACACCACGCTCCTGTCGCTCGTGCCGTTTCTGGCTGTCATGTTTTCAGTCCTCAAAGCCTTCGGCGCGCATCAGCAGATCGAACCCCTTCTCAACCAGGTGCTGGAACCGCTGGGCCCCAAAGGCGCGGAGGTGACCGGCCAAATCATCGGATTCGTCAATAATCTCAAGGTGGGCGTCCTCGGCGCAGTCGGCGTGGCCGGCCTCTTCTATACGACCTATTCGCTCATCGACAAGATCGAACAGGCCCTGAATGCTATTTGGAGGGTCCGGCAGGGCCGCACCTGGACTCGAAAGTTTACCGACTATTTGAGTGTCGTGCTGGTCGGACCGGTGCTGATCTTCACCGCAATTGGATTGATCGCCTCGGTGCAAAGTCACGCGCTGATCGAGCGGCTAATGGCCATCGAGCCATTCGGCACCATCCTCGTGCTGACGGCCGAACTGATGCCCTTCGCGCTGTTATGCGGCGTCTTCACATTTCTCTACAAATTTGTTCCAAACACCCGGGTGGCAGCATGGCCGGCACTGATCGGCGGCATCACCGCCGCGTTGCTCTGGGGTATCGCTGGAGAAGCCTTTGCCGCCTTCGTCGCCGCGTCCGGAAAGTACAGCGCCATCTATTCCGGATTTGCCGTGCTGGTGCTCTTCCTCCTGTGGCTCTACGCCGGCTGGCTGATCGTCCTGGTCGGCGCCCAGGTGTCTTTCTTTACACAACACCCGGCTGCCTACCGGGCGCAGTTTCTTCGGCACCAGGACACACCGGCGCTCCGGGAACGTCTCGTCCTGAATCTCCTCGTCACGTTGGGCCGTCGTGCTTTGCGCGGGGAAGGCCCGATGCCCATGACGGAACTCGCACAGGAGTTGGGGCTGCCTCCGTCCCTCATTGAAGAGCAGATCATTGAGCTGGTTGATCAACGCCTCCTGGCCCGGACGGCGGAGCCGGAAGGAATCGCCCTCATCAAACCGCCGGAGTTGATGCCCCTCCATGAGATCCTGACTCTTGTGCGAGACGGCCATGGCCCGGTGCAGAACATTCCGGAGAAGCCGGAGGGACGAATCGACACCCTCCTCCGGCAACGAGACGCGGCCGTGGCGCAGAGCCTCGCCGGCATGACCCTGCGCTCGCTGATCGAGCCGCAAGCACAAACTGGCCCGTCTGATTCATGACGGTTCGCCGCAATATCGCTCGAATGCTCCTTCCTCGGCGTTGCTCGAAATGACGAATTTGCCGAACCGCAAAGCTCGCTTCGCCGCCGAAGCAGACCAGTGAAGCGAGCGCATCTCGCACGCGCGAGCATGTCTGGCGACTCCAGGCAACCGGACTCGTCACAACGTGTACGCAACACCTATGGACCGAAGAGAGTTGTATTCATTCCCAGGTGAACCGCAATGCTGGCGGCATAACCCAAGGCAATCGCCCAGATCCATTTCAGGTGGGCGGAGAATGTGTAGATCCCCCGTGCCTGCCCCATGAGGGCCACGCCCGCTGCGGACCCGATGGACAACAGCGATCCGCCGACACCGGCGGTCAACGTCACCAACAGCCATTGGCCGAGACTCATATCCGGGTTCATGCTCAACACGGCAAACATGACGGGGATGTTGTCGACGACCGCTGAGAGAATCCCGACAAGGATGTTCGCTGTCGTGGCTCCCAGATCCTTGTAGAGAACATCGGAGAGTGCGGCCAAATACCCCAAGGCGCCGAGCCCGCCGACGCAGAGCATAATGCCGTAAAAAAACATCAGCGTGTCCCATTCCACACGCTTCATGCTGATGAACACATCGAACGGCTTAACCGCTGGCTTGAACTCTATGCCCATACTGACCGAGCCATCAAATGCGGGAACTTCCGTCCACTCGTTCAGCTCCTTGCGCCGGATAAAATACCCATAGGATTTAAGTATTCCCAGTCCGGTCATCATGCCGAGAAACGGAGGGATCTCAAGAACATGATGCAGAAGCACTGTGCCTGCTATGGTGAACAGAAAGAGGATCACAACGACATAGCCGCCGTGCTTGACCTGCACCGGTTCTGTTCTGGCCGACGGCTTCTCGTACGGAATCGTCAGAGACATCAGAGCCGCCGGAACAAGCCAGTTGATGAGAGAAGGGATGAACAGCGAAGGAAAATCGCCGAAATGAACCGCGCCTTTCTGCCAGACCATGAGAGTGGTGATATCGCCGAAGGGACTGAATGCACCACCTGCGTTGGCCGCCACCACCACATTGATGCAGGCCACGCTGATGAATCGGCCGTTCCCCGCGCCCATGGCCATGACCACAGCTCCCATCACCAGCGCCGTCGTCAGATTATCCGCAACAGGGGAAATGAAAAACGCGAGAATGCCGGTCAGCCAGAAAACAGCGCGCAAGGACAGGCCTAATGACACCAGGCCTGTCCGCAACGCCCCAAAGATGTTCCGCTCTGCCATCGTATTGATGAACGTCATCGCGGAGAGCAGGAACAGCATCAACTCGGCATATTCCAGGAGATTATGGCGCAGGATCTCGGCGACGAGATGAGATTGCTGTTGAGAGGCATACGCGATGGCCGTCAGCATCCAGATCACGCCGGCCGCCACCATGACGGGTTTCGATTTCCGGAGATGAAGGCTCTCTTCGACAATCACCAGGATATAGGCGGCCAGAAACACGGCGAACGCCGTATACCCTATCCAGTGATCCGTAAAACTCACCATCGCACCCTTTCACCCTGCATCGCACAGCTGCGGCTGCATGTCGTCGGCATCCCATCGGATGCGGACGACATTCCTCCCAAGCACGTAACAGGCTTCGTTTCGGCGATCATGTCCTACCGTCCACGGGCATAGGATTCCGGGGTTCGATCGATGCGATGAACGAGAAAGCGGATCACGTCCTCCATCTCACTCTGGTGTTTGAGATAATACTGCGCCCGTGATTCGGCCTGCTGCCCGACACGTACCCCCATCACGAGCCCTTCGGTCAGTCCGAAGACATCTTCGTCCGTGTCATCGTCGCCGACGTAGAACAGGCCGTCGCGACGAAGATGAATCATGAGGGAATGCGCCGCTTCCCCTTTTCTCGTACTCCCCGGAGGCAAGGCATTCACCGACGCTTTTCCACAGATCAGCTGCGGGGCCGGCGTCAGTCGATTGAGCAGAAAGGCCAGCGCTGCCTGAACTCCGGCAGACTCATCGGTCCCGTGATAATGGAAGGTGAGGGTAAACCGCTTGTTTTCAACCTCGATACCGGCAACCTTGAGCGGCTGGGCGAGGTCCGTCACCACTTGCTTCATCCATCCAAGGCAGACGTACTCCGCCAAACTCAGTGCGACAGCCGGAGTCAGCGGACTCTCCAGCCCGTGGTTCCCGACCAGGTACGGTACCGCGCCGTTCACCCTCGGCGTCAAGTCACTGAGTGCGCGTCCCGACACGATGGCACAGGACGCGCGTGCGGCAAGTTCGCGCAACCATTCGTGGATAGATGGAGACAATTTGACGCCTGCGCGTTCTCGAGAAATCTTTGCCAACGTCCCGTCGAAATCAAATGCATACAGGACGGGACGGCTCGCGACCGTCCTCATCGCTTGGCGACCCTCACCCGACAGAAGATAGATCATGCCTGTCTCCCTGTGATGGCTTGAGGGTCCCGTCCGCCCATTTGACGGACAAGCCGGGCGCGCTGCCGCATGCGGGCGGCATCCATCAGCATGCGCCCGGCCCACCGATACACGTTGAATTCCTGCACGATACCGCGCAGGCTCCGCATCCGCGCTCGTTGCTCGGTCCCCGGCATAGTCAACGCTAGGTGCATGGCTGCGGCACATTGATCGATGTTATAGGGGTTCACCACGAGCGCCTCGACCAACTCGGTCGCCGCGCCGGTGAACTGGCTCAGAATCAACACCCCCTGCTCATCGTCCCTCGCGGCCACGAATTCTTTGGCCACCAGATTCATGCCGTCATGGAGACTGCTCACAACACAAAAGTCGGCCGCGCGATAGTAGGCGGCGATCTCCTGCGGGTCATGATGTTCGATCTTCAAGTGGATAGGCTTGTAGCTGTCTCCGCCGAACCGCCGATTGATGCGATCGGCGGACGCTTGGACCTGTTGCGCCAGGTGCTGATACTCATCGATTTTTGAGCGGCTGGGCGCCGCCAGTTGCAGGAACGAGAACCGCCCGATCCATTCCGATTGCAACTCCAGCAACCGCTCGACCGCCAGAAACCGCTCAAGGATGCCCTTGGTGTAGTCCAACCGCTCGACGCCGACCCCGACATGGTGCGCATGCGGCAGACCATGGATCGCACGGACGTGCGTTCGGCACGCCGGGACGGGAGCTGCGTGGGACAGGACCCGGCTGGGCCACTCGATCGAAATCGGGTAGTGGTTCACCGCCGTCAATTTGCCGCCGTATGAAATGGTGGAACCGTCCCGGTCGATTCTCGTTTCCAACGAGCGGTCCACGGTATCGATGAAGTTGTTGCAATGGAATCGGGTATGAAATCCGAGAATGCTGCTGCCCAAGAGGCCTTCCAGGATTTCGCGATACCAGGGGCAGATGGCATACCGCTCAGGATTGGGCCAGGGAATGTGCCAGAAGGTGATGATCGTGGCATGCGGCAGATGATCCCGAACCATTTTCGGCACGAGCGCGAGATGATAGTCCTGCACCAACACCACCGGGTTGTCCGTCTTGGCTTCCTCGACGATCGCCATCGCAAACCGTTCATTGATGTCTTTATACAGCTGCCAATCCGAGGAGCGGAAGATAGGACGGACATGGGCCAGGTGGCACAGCGGCCACAGACCTTCGTTGGAAAACCCGTAGTAGTATCCATCCTCTTCCTCCGGCGACATCCAGATGCGCCGAATCTCGTAGGCAGGGTCATCCGGCGGAACGCGTACATGTGCGCGTGTATCGACAACCTCCCGGTCTGCGCTGCCGCTTCCGTGCGCGATCCACACGCCTGAGCAGGCACGCATGATCGGCTCGAGCGCCGTGACGACGCCGCTGGCCGGCACCTGCACCTCGATCTTCTGCTCCACCCGAATATGGACATAGGGTTCTCGATTCGAGACGATCAGCACCTCGTCGCCGGCCAGATGGTCGCGGAGGATCGTCTTCAGCGTCGCCGGCTTCCAGCTCATTTGGCTCTCATCCCGCATGCGCTTGTCCGATTGAAGCTCGTGGATCATGGCGCGCAGATCCCGCGCGACAGGCTGCAATTCGGGCTTCTGCTGCTGATCCCTGATCAATCCGATCAACCCTTCGCCCCGGAGCATGCCCCGCACACCCGCCACCCAACCTCGCCAGCTCAAATGGGCGACCAGCACAGTGACGAGCGAGCTGACTGCGCCGATCGTCACAAACAGATAGAAGAGATACCATTTCGTGGCAGTGCTTCGACGCTCTACCCAACTCATGTCATGAATCAGCATCAGCCGTCCTAACGAACGGCCGCCGGCTTCCAGCCCGACGGCGGCGACATGAACGGCTCCTTGCTCCAGCCGAAGAAGCGCCGTCTGGCCGGTTGTGATGGCGGCGGGGCCTTCGCAAGGAACCGAGTCGGGATAGATCAGCGTCTTATAGGTCAATCGGTTGTTCCGATCGCAGAACCCGATAGCGAAGAGCCGTTCGTCTTGGATGATCCGTTGAAAGTAGGCCATCAATTTCGCTTTGGATTCCGCCTTGGACTCCGAAGCGATCAGCTCGGCCAGAGGCCCCTCCATAGTTCCGGCGATGAGTTGCACGCGAATCTCGATGTCTCGGACGAACCATTTCAACGTCAGGGTATCGACGAGGGGAATGACCGCGTAGGCCAGTGCGGCAAGGACCAGCACCAGCGGCAACAAGAATCGAAGCGACAAACGCATAAATCACCTCTCATTTACATCGGCCTGAAAATCGCCTATGGTAAACGCATGTATCCGTACGGGCTCGTCGGCAATTGTCATACGTCGGCGCTGATCGGACTGAACGGCGCCGTCGAGTGGCTGTGCGCTCCGAGACCCGACAGCCCGCCGGTTTTTGGGCGGCTGCTCGACCCCGAGGGCGGGCACTTCTCGATTGCAAGCACAGCCCATGCCGCCGACGTTTCTACCCAACAACGCTACCTCCCCAACACAAATGTCTTGCTGACGACTGTCACATTGGCGAATGGTGATGCCTTCCAAATCACCGACTTTTGTCCGCGGTTCGAGCAGTACGGCCGCATCTATCGGCCGGCCGCGCTGTTCAGACTGGTCGAACCGCTGCAGGGCACCCCGGCTATTCGCATCAGCTGCCGTCCGGTTTCCGGATGGGAGAAGACTCCGGCGCAGCCTGTGCGGGGCAGCAACCACTTGCGGTATGAGATTCGCGGCGAATTGCTCCGCCTGCTGACGAACATGCCGCTGACCTACCTCTGCGAGGAGACCCCGGTTGCGCTGACACAAAAATTTTACTTCGGCCTGACCTGGGGACTCGGCATCGAGGACGACCTGGTCAAAGTCACCCACGACTTTCTGGAGCAGACCACGCGCTATTGGCGCACCTGGGTGAAAAACTGCTCGGTCCCGCTCCTGCACCAGCATGAAGTGATCCGGTCCGCCCTCGCCTTGAAACTCCACTGTTTCGAAGACACCGGCGCCATCCTGGCGGCTGTGACGACGAGCCTTCCCGAACAACCGGGCGGGCAGCGCAACTGGGACTATCGCTATTGCTGGCTACGCGACGCCTATTTCTCGCTGACGGCGTTTCATAACCTGGGGCACTTCGAAGAAATGGAAGCCTTTCTGAAATTTCTCCTGAACATTGCGCACCCCCATGAACATTCCCGTGACCGCTTACGCCCGGTCTATACCTTGAGCCAGGGGCTGCCTCTTCCTGAGACCGAACATTCGAATTGGGCCGGCTATCAGAACGGCACCCCGGTGCGCAGCCAGAATCAGGCGGCGGATCAAGTGCAGAACGACGCCTACGGGGAAATGATTCTGACCTTCACGCCGATCTTCTTCGATGAACGGTATGTCGATCTGCGCACCCGCGATCTCGACGGACTCCTGGCCCATTTGGCCAAGCTCTGCGCGCGCAGCATCAGCCAGCCGGACGCCGGCCTCTGGGAAATCCGCAACGGCTGGCAGGAACATTCTTTTACCAACCTGCTCTGCTGGGCCGGCCTGGAACGGTTGGAACGCATCAAACAGGCCGGACATCTCACGGCGCTCTCGCTGGATCTGACGAGCGCGAGAATCCGCGCCGCTGAGGCCATGCTCCGTTCCGTGCATGACGGCGCAGTCAGAAACGGCCCTTCCGACTCGAGTTATGACGCGGCGCTCGCTCAGTTGCCCATCCTCGGTTATCCGAACCGGCAGCTCTGCGAATCCACCGTGCTGCACATCGCCCGCGAACTGTCGCTTCGGCACGGCACAGAGGACACCGGATTTTTCTACCGGTACGTGCGGGAAGACGATTTCGGAAAACCCGATGCGGCGTTCGTGATTTGCTCGTTCTGGATTGCCCAAGCCCTCGCCCGCCTTGGGCGCATGCCTGAGGCTCAATCCATCCTCGATCGTGTGTTGGCCGCCTCCAATCATGTCGGACTCTTTTCCGAGCATTTCATTCCCTCCACAAAGATCCAATGCGGAAACTTTCCCCAGGCCTACTCCCATGTCGGCCTGATCAACGCAGCGTTCGCAGTCAGCCCCCCCTGGAGCGACGTACTCTGACCTCACCCGCATTATTCACGAGAGCTTCTACTCCGACCGCCGATACGGCGTGAAGGAAAGAACGATCTACTTCGCAGGAGGATGAAACTGCTCGGAAACCAGCACGAGAAAATGTGCGGATTGTGGCAGTCCCACCGCCGAAAGGGAGTCGGAAGAGAGCGTCAGAGGAGGAGGCATCCGCGGAAGCGAGAATCCTTCCAATACGGACTCTGAAAATTCATCGGAGGTGTCCCCGGCGGCCAGCAAGGTCACCGGCGCGCCCAGCATCTGCGAAAGGACGCAGATACAGAGAACGCAGACCAAGACGGTCGACCTCTGTGCCATGGCTCTTACCATACAGACCTTGGATCTTCTGGGCAAGAGCCGGCATGTATCGACCTTCATGTGGCCCGCCGCCTATCCGAGATCTCGGTGATCATGCCTCGAATCCGCATTACGCATCTTCTCGTGCGCAGTCTGCTTCCCGCAAAAACCTCACTGGCTCATCGGTAACCTGCTCTCATTTTCTATGCAGTCATCAGTCGCTGACGTTGTGGGGCTCTGTGTTCGACCCAAGTCCGGCAGGTGTGGATCAAGCAGTTTTTGATCGCTCCTCAGCTTGTTCGCAACACAGTTCGACGATGACTTCATTTCTTTAATCTTAAAATTGAGCAACTCCTCTTCGCGGAATGTTCCTTCGGACAGACCTCTCACTTGCTCATCTCGTAGGGGCTCATGTGTTGCAAATGCGCTTGATGCGCCGGACATTCCCACCACCACCAAGATGGACAAAGACCATCTCTCGATCACTGTGTTCCTTTTCATCACTTGTTCCTTTCTCTCCTGTAATGATTTGCATGGCTCTATTTCAAACGCCTGTCTAGCTGAAGAATCATGGTCTGACAACGATAGCCTCTGTTGTTTCATGTTTCGCATGCGCAGTCTCACGGTACCGCGCCCTCGTCTCATCCTTCCAGATGGGAAACTCCTACTGGGACAGATCGTAGACCTTTCCCCATTTGCCGGAGGTCCAATGCCACGGGATCGACGAAGGATCCGCGTCTCGTCAGTCCCCGAGAATCTCTATAGGCTGATGGAGCTCAACATTGCTCAACAGCAACATGGAGGCAGACGGAGACCGATGCATTTTCTTCCCGCCATCGAATTGAGAAGAGGACGTTATGCAGAGGGAGGGTGAAAGACGGATGTAGGTAATACCGGCAGCTGCGGGGCTGAGTACCGCTCGACGATCAAGCTGAGGAGACCGGGCCTCTCGGGTCCAGCCAGGGTTGACAGAGCAGAGAAGTCTTCGGAAACAGGGTCCGACTTGGTAAGCATATCGGCATTCAGCATGCCAATGAGCGTCACCGGCACACCCAGCATCTGCGTGATTACACAGAAACAGAGCAGCACGATCACACATAGGGGGCCGATTGCACGGCGTGAAACACGGGCTGTTCTTCGGTCCATTGGAATCATTGGAGTTGCAACTTTTCCTCAATCCTAGTCACACTCAGCAATATACTCCTGCTCGGACTGCTGGGCAAGCAAACTGAAACCGGCGGCGCCCAACTGCTCACCACCATGGTGGGATGGCATCAGTCACACCTCACCCCTCAGGCTTCCCGCCGTTCCGTCTGAGCCACTTGATTCCTTCCATGACCACGAAGGGAAACAGGCCCAGGCTTACCATCAAGACCCAATCTTCGATCGGCAATGACGCAACCTTGAAGATCGGCGCCGCGACGGGAACGGTCAGCACGGCCGCTTGAATCCCGAACGAGAAGATCACGGCAAGGAGCAGAGGACGATTCGTGGCCACCCCTACCTGGAACAACGACCACCGTTCGCTCCGGCAGTTGAATGCGTGCACCAGTTGCACGATGACCAACACGGTAAAGGCCACGGTTCGCGCTTGTTCGACATCCTGTTGGAGTCCGTACAAACTATAGGCAAACGCCCCCAGGGCAATGGCGCTCAGCATCAACCCCTCCGCGCCGATCGCCGCCAGTCTGTTGCCACTCAATAGACGAGCTTCCGGCTTCCGCGGTCGGCGCTTCATCAGATCCGGCGCCTTGGGATCGACCGCCAGCGCCAAAGCCGGAATGCCGTCCGTGACGAGGTTCATCCACAGAATTTGGATCGGCAGAAGCGGGAGCGGCAATCCCAGCAGCGTGGCAAACAACATCACCAACACCTCGCTCACGTTGCACGACAGCAGAAAATGGACAGTCTTCCGGATGTTATCGAACACGGCGCGGCCCTCTTCCACCGCTGCCGCAATCGAGGCGAAGTTGTCGTCAGTCACCACCATATCGGAGGCTTCTTTCGTCACATCGGTTCCGGCGATCCCCATCGCCACGCCGATGTCCGCTTCTTTGATCGCAGGGGCATCGTTCACCCCGTCGCCCGTCATGGCCACGATAGCCCCCCGCGCCTTCCAGGCCTTGACGATACGCAGCTTATGCTCCGCCGAGACCCTCGCATACACCGCCACCTGCTCCACCGTTCGGGTCAATTCATCGTCGGACAGTCGATCGAGCTCCGTCCCGGAGAACGACCGTATCGGTTCCTTCACGCCTCGTAGCTCTCCGGCAATCGCGGCGGCCGTATCCTTGTGATCTCCTGTAATCATCACCGTCCTGATGCCCGCCTCATGACAGGCCTGAACGGCGGCCTTCGCCTCAGGCCGCAGCGGGTCTTTCATGGCCGCAAGTCCGAGAAAGACCAGCCGTTCCTCCAACTCCTGCGCCCGATACGCATCGGGCGCCCGATCCAATCGGCGCCGAGCTATCGCCAGCACACGCAAGGCCTGATGCGCAAACGAGGCATTCGCCTCGAGGATGGCGGCGCGTATCGATTCTGTGAGAGGTTCATCCGTACCGTCCATGGCCAGCCGATGCGTACAATGCCGCAACAACACATCCGGAGCTCCTTTGACGTAGGCGACCGGTCCATCGGATGTCTGCCGGACAACCGTCATCATCTTGCGTTCCGAATCAAACGGCACCTCTCCGAGGAATCGATGGGTGGGTTCCAGTTGTTCTATCCGCAGGCCGGTCTTCGCGGCCACAACGAGCAACGCACCCTCCGTCGGATCGCCGATCACTTGCCATGTGCCATCGTCTTGCTTCAGCGTCGCCCCGTTGCACAGTACGGAGGCGGTGAGGAGATGGCGCAAGCCAGGGACCAGTGCTGAGTGCTGAGGACTGAGGACTGAGTCGGAAAGGGAATCTTGTACGCGGTTGACGATTGACGATTGACGACCTTCTTGATCCGAATACGCCTCACCTTTCACGCCTAACGCCTCACGAATCTCCCCCACCGGCTCATAGCCCTCGCCGGTCACGTCTAATACCGTATCTCCGACGAAAAGCTTGGTGACCGTCATTTCGTTCTTCGTCAATGTTCCCGTCTTGTCCGTACAGATGACCGTCGCCGATCCAAGAGTCTCGACAGCCGGCAGCTTACGGATCAGCGCATGTCGCTTCGCCATACGGGTGACCCCCAGCGCCAGGGTGATCGTCACCACAGCCGGCAGTCCCTCCGGAACGGCCGCCACGGCGAGACTGACCGATGTCAGGAACATCACCATCAACGGCTCGCCGCGCAGATAGCCCAGGATAAACACGACGCTCACGACCCCCAATGCCAGCCACAAGAGGGTGTAGCCGAATTGTTCAAGCCGGCGTTGAAGCGGTGTTTCGGTCCGCTCCGCCGCCGCCGCCTTCTGAATCATGGCGGCGATGTGTCCCAGTTCCGTTCGCAGCCCCGTGGCGATCACCACCGCACGGGCCTTACCCGACACAGCCACGGTCCCCATGAAGACCATGTTGGTTCGGTCGGCCAGCGGCACCTCCGCCCGGTCGATCACCTCGGCGCCCTTCTGCACCGGCGTCGACTCACCGGTCAGTGAGGCTTCCTGGGTCTGGAAATTCGTGACGTACGTGAGGCGGGCATCAGCGGGGACACGGTCTCCCGCTTCCAGGAGGATGAGATCGCCCGGCACCAATTCACGCGCGGGAATCGACCGGAGGACGCCGTCACGGAACACCCGAGCCATCGAGATGGACATCTTCCGAAGCGCTGCCAAGGACCGCTCGGCCCGGAATTCCTGTATGAACCCGAGCAGGCCGTTCAGGAATACGATGGCGAGGATCGCCGCCGCATCGAGCCAATCTTCCAACAAGCCGGAGACGGCCGCGGCCCCGATCAGCACCCACACGATGACGCTGGTAAATTGCGAGAGGAAGAGCTTCACCAGAGAGGGCGGCGGCGCTTCGGGCAACTCGTTGAACCCCTCGCTCGCGTGTCGACCGCCGGCTTCTTGGGAATCGAGACCTGCATCGAGATCCGTGCGCAGCTCTTTTGCCAGCGCCTCGACCGGCACTGAATGCCAGGACCTCGCGGCAGGAACGTCGTTACGAATGGTCACTTCCCTCTTCTCGTTCATCGAAACAACAGCCAGAGTCCGAGCACATAGGCGGCGATCATCAGGAGACTGTCGGGCTCGATCAACAGGAAGCGTTTCTCGGCCCGATAGATGATCCCCATCAATCCGATGTTCATCATCAGAATGGACCAGAGCGCGGTGAGGGCGTGGGTTGAACTCACACTGCTCAGCAAACCGCCTTCGCGATAGGCAAGATCGGCGAACAAGAACGCCGCCATGTTGAAGGCATTGCTCCCGAACAGATTCCCCACGGCAAGATCGAACGCACCCAATCGAACCGCACCGATCGCAACCACCAGCTCCGGCAAAGAGGTCGTGATCGCGACTAAGGACGTCCCGATGAATGTCGCGGTGATGCCGGTCTCTTCGGCGATGCGATTTGCGGACCAGGCCAGGAAGGGTGCGGCCACAAGCAATGCCAGGGCGCACACAGAGAACCCGATGATTGCGCGGCGCAGTTCGGCTCGCCGACTGAGGCCGTCTTGCTGGGCGATGGTTCCTTCGACCAATGCTTCCCGTTCACGCTGGCGGTGCTCCATGTCTTCCTGCCGAAAGATCACTCTCATGCCCAACATATAGAGGATCAGGAGCACCAGGCTCCCAAGTCCAATACCGGCATGAGTCACATTGGCCGGCAACAGCACGAAGAACGCGGCAAGCGCCGTCAGCACCATCGCCAACGCAGCAGTGAGCGCGTGTCCCAGCGCGGCCTGTTGCCAGACACGCTTTTGCCGATGGAGGAGATCGATCAGACCCAGCGTGAGCATGTTGCTCATGCCGGCGCCGAACAAATCGCCGGCCGCAAGATCCGGTGCGTTCAGCCACCCGGCACTGACGGTCGTGAAAATTTCCGGCAGCGACGTGGCGGCGGCCATCAGCACGACCCCGATCCACAACCCGCCCAAACCGGTAAGCTTCGCGAGCTGATCGCCATAGCCGGACAGTTTGGTTCCGGCATAGACGATCACCGCTGCGCTCGCCAAGAAAATCAGCCAGGACATCGCCATTCCGCTCCCTTTGTTCGACAGGTCCCGGTTCAGAATAATGAATGAGCCGCGCGAATGTCTATTGCAGGGAATGCGACTCCTTATTCCCTTCGATCCTGCGCACTCGATTCGGAACGCTGAGCGATGGCACCCACACTCCGTTCCTTCCAGCGGCAGCCCGCATTCTTCATGACGGTTCGTCGCAGACTGGTTAACTGCGCGCGAAGAGCTCGACTCGCGTGACGCGAAGGCCCGGTCTTTGGCAGTCCCGCTTCTCCTGCTACTCTCGCCCCTCTCGCGTGTGTCGAGCATCAGCGATTGCAGCAAAAGTGCTCATGAATAATGCGGGTTAGCAGATTCTCGGAAGTTGTTCACCGGACAACAGATCAAGAATGCGGTGTGTGCCTAAGACGGTCTTCAGGACGACGGGAGATGAGCCTCTCGAACCGACCTCTCCGACCAGCGCAGCCTTGTGCGCAACCGCGTGACTGCGCATGACGGTCAGGGCACGCTCCGCGTCCGCTTTTGGCACGAACGCCACGAACCGCCCTTCATTGGCGACATACAGCGGGTCCAGCCCCAGCACTTCGCAGGCCCCTTGCACCTCATTCTGAACGGCGATCGCCCGCTCGTCGATCGACAGCGTCGTTCCTGAGGCCGAAGCGATTTCGTTGAGCGCGCTGGCAAGTCCGCCTCTGGTCAAATCCCTGAGGCAATGGATCTCGATGCCGGCGGCAATTAAATCTGCGACCACTCGATGCAATGGCGCCGAGTCGCTGGCGATGTCACCGCTAAACGACAACCCTTCCCGCACGCTGAGTACCGCGACTCCATGCGACCCCAGGTCGCCGCTCACGAGGATCGCATCGCCCGGCGCCATCTGTTTGGGACCGATTTTCACACCAGGCGGTACGACTCCGATCCCGGCCGTATTGATGAAGATGCCGTCGCCTTTCCCCTTATCGACCACCTTCGTATCCCCGGTCACGATGGCAACACCAGCCTCTTTTGCCGCCTTGGCCATTGAGTCGACTATCTGTTGCAACGTCTCGATCGCCAGTCCCTCTTCCAGGATAAATCCGGCGCTGAGCCATAAGGGCTTTG
Organism: Nitrospira sp.; assembly: GCA_022843785.1. Classification (GTDB taxonomy): domain Bacteria; phylum Nitrospirota; class Nitrospiria; order Nitrospirales; family Nitrospiraceae; genus Nitrospira_D. The sequence continues at coordinate 6,863 of JALHMZ010000014.1, read as the reverse complement.
CCCCGCACATGGCCAGATCGTTGACTGTGCCATGAACCGCAAGACTGCCGATGTCTCCGCCAGGGAAAAACAAGGGCTGTACGACGTAGGAGTCCGTGGTGAAAGCCAGGGTGCCTTTCTCCACCGGCCAGGTGGCCCCGTCATGCAGGTGCGTCGAGAGTGGATCGCCGAACGACCGGATAAAGACATCCCGAATGAGCTGCTGCATCAGCCGCCCGCCGCCGCCATGGGCAAGTTGCACGGTCTTCTTTTCCGTCATCGGCAAAGGGCACGCCGGCTCTCTTAGTTCATTGCTGTTCATGGCCATTGTCTCACACCTCGTATCTCGTGAAGCGGCGTTCGTATCTCGTTTTGCAGGAGAGAAAACGGTCATTCGTCATTAGCCATCAGTCGTTAGTCTTTCAATGACAAGTGACCATTGACTAATGACTGGCTTCAGCGCTTCACCCCTCGCCACTTGCAACTTGCCCCCTGCCACTTGCCACTCACGTTTCACGCTTCACGCGTCGCGTGGCCCCGGTACCGGTAATACGCCGCGCAGGCCCCTTCGCTCGAGACCATCGGCGCCCCGAGCGGACGTTCCGGTGTACAGCGTTTTCCGAAGGCCTCGCAGTCGGTCGGCTTCAACAAGCCCTGCAACACCAGACCGCTCCGGCAATCAGGATCTTCTCCGCCCGACGAACCGGACTTGGCCAGGACGTCACGGAATCGCACCACTGCATCGAACTCGGCATAGGCGGCAGTCAGCTTCAGGCCGCTCCGGGGAATCTCGCCGATCCCTCGCCATGTTTGGGACGCCGGCTCGAAGACCTCGCGTAGAGCCGCTTGCGCTGCCACGTTGCCTTCGCGGCGCACCGATCTCGTATATTGGTTCTCGACGACCGCCCGTCCTGCTTCAAGTTGACGAACGAGCATCGCGACCCCTTCCAAGACATCGATCGGCTCGAACCCCGTCACAACCAAAGGCACGTGATAGCGTCGGGCCAGATCCTCATACTCTTCATAGCCCATGACGGTGCAGACATGACCGGCAGCCAGAAAGCCCTGCACGCGGCAACCGGGAGCGGAGAGGATGGCTTCAATGGCGGGTGGCACGAGCACTTGAGCGGTGAGCAGACTGAAGTTGGCAACTCCCAGACGCCGCGCCTGGATCGCCGCCATGGCATAGGCCGGCGCGGTGGTCTCAAACCCCACGGCGAAACAGACGATCTCCCGATCAGGGTTCGCACGGGCCAGCGCCAATGCGTCCAGCGGCGAATAGACGATACGGACATCTCCCCCCGCCGCCTTGGCGCCGAAGAGATCTCCCCGCGAGCCAGGAACGCGAAGCATGTCGCCGAAGGTACAGAGGATCACGCGGGGGATCGAGGCCAGCATAACCGCATGATCGATCAGCGCCGTCGGCGTCACACAGACAGGACAGCCTGGCCCATGCACTAACGTCACCATCTCAGGCAACAACTCGTCGAGCCCGAACTTCACGATCGAATGGGTCTGCCCTCCACAGACTTCCATGATCGTCCAGGGCCTGGTGACTGTGCGCTTAATGGCACCGGCCAATGTCTCAGCATGGCCGCGGTCCCGAAACTCATCCACGTACTTCATGACATTGATATCCTACCGCTCAATTGCAACTTTCCACATGAGCGACGAACGACGTTGGCGCGCAGTACCGACGGAGCGGGCCCGGCTCGACACGCTTGTTGGACCTTATAAACCATTCTTGATGTGATCAATGGCGCCAGTCACACCAAGAATATCGAATCGTTCTTTATATACTGATCGAAAAAGGGTCAGAGAACAAACGCCGACTCGGGCCGTGGTTTTCAGTGCTAATCCATGCTGAACAGAGCCGCCATCCAGATAGTTCATTTTGAGCTCAGCATGTTCAGCACTTTCATTGAGTTGCAACACTTGCATCAAGGCTTGCTCATTCGGGTGCGCCCCATAATCGATGGTGCGGTCATACAGTAGTTCGGCTACGCTGCCATCTTTTGCGTTGATGGATTTCGCAAGCTCCAACATTGTTCGCATTTGGAATTCATTTTTAACTTTCTTTCTATGCGCATCACTTTCATGCCGTCGCAACCATGTTTCGCGAGAATTGGGATTGCGTGCGAGGTATAGCCCATACAGCGCATTCTCCAAACAAGAACGAAGCATTGCATAACACTCTGGGATTTGTCCGCTCCAAGTCATACGGCATGCGGCAAGAAAATTGGAATGTGCACGCATTAAGAAAAGGCCCGCAAACCAATCATGTGAATGATTTAAACCATCAATTGCCTTTCTGAACCAAGTATCAAGATCGATGAGGCGACGAATTTCGCCTTGGCAATTGGCAAATGTCGCATATTCATTACTTCGCGCAGCGTCTATGAATTGAGAGATCTCGTCGCTGCCCCAGTGGGCTGGTGGTTGAGAAGACATCCTGGCTCGTTACTCATGAGACATAACGACCCCGCGGATCAGCGGCATCCGCGGAGCAAACACAGTTTGTGCAGCGGAGGTCTGCCACTCCGCTTCATCGGCTGGCTAGGCGGACCCTCCGGCGGCAGCCGGAAGGACCTCGATAGGTCCAACGCCGATTCCTCCGCCGGAACTGCTCTCCAGCCGCTTCACGAAGCGAGCTTGTAGTTCCGGGGACGTGGCCAACTCAGAAAAATACTTTCTGGTCGCGCCCAGAAGATCCGCGAACACGTCCTCCGCATTGAGAATCTTGGCTCCGTGCTGGCTGGTTTGAAAGTGCACCGACCCGTTGTGGTGGGTGAGTGCGAACTTTCGAGGTGTGAATCCGTGGGCCATCCCATTTCGAAAATCCCAGAGATCGCCAGCGTGACCGTGATACGCGGGAGGAAAGTACGACTTCACGAAATCGCAAAAGCGAACTCCGATGCTGCCTTGGCCACTTCGGCCAGGGTCCCAGTAACCTGCAAGAGCGTCGATGGCAGTCATCATACACAAGAAGCTGAGGAACGCCGTCTCATCCCGGATCATCTTAGGGATTCCACCAAGATAGATCCTATCAAACCAGGAAGTGACGCTACTAATTCGCGAGTCCATTGCTCCTCCTAACGATAAGATACTCAGCTGCCTGGTGCCGTGAAGCATGATGCCACGACCGAAGGCCGGGCGCGTGACGACACCGGACAGCCCAACCGAGGTGCGCGTGAACCGACCAAGCAACGCCTGGTTGGGCGGTGTTATTCGATGAACCGCACTTCAATCTCGTCGAGCTTCCTCAAGACCCTGTCGGCAGCCTCCGCGTAGCGACTGGTGCTTCTTGCTCGCGCCATCGATTGCTGAAGCAGCAACTTCATCTTCTTGTAGAACACATCGTAGAGCTCGTCATGGACGCCACCCCTGGACTCATACGCAGTGAAGGTGTGGTACTGGAGCTTGTCGAGCCATGCGCTGAAACTGCTCGGGTCATTCGACATGGCCGCGAGGAACGCTTCAGGGTACTCGATCGCGGCCTGAGTGAGTTGAGTTCCGATCTCTGCCACCGCAGCACCATCGCGCTTGCGCCACTGATCGAGAAGCGCTTCAACCGAAGGCTGACCGATTCGTTGATCGAGCGATTGAATGAAACGAGGTCCGACTCTGACTGCCCATTCGGCTGCACCGGGGTCGACGGATGCACCGTGCGCGGCGGAATTGAGCAGGGGAATCAGGTCGCCGAGGACGCTCTGCTCTTGTTGCGTGAGGACCTCGGCCTGTCGAAGCACCCGTAGAAGTTGCGAGATACCGGACCGGTGAACGGAAAGGCTCCGAGACTCAGCGAGCGCACGAAGCCTTCTCTCGATATCGATCCGGAGGCTCACTAACGCCAAGCTCGGATCTGCAGACACGATCTCGGGAGCCGACGTTGATGGACCGTCCGTACTCGCTGTCGGTGGCGCGATGAGACCGATCGCCTCGGCTTGCTCCTCAGTCTTCTTCAGATCGGAGAACTCGATCTTGAGGCCACCGGGAAGCTCGACGGTCCGAAACAGCGGTGCGAGCCAAGGCAGGATTGCTACGCCCAACAGTGTAAGAGTGATCGCGTCGATCGCGGCTGCGGGCCACAAGAGGTGTGCCGTTCCGGCGGCGATCGCTGCCAACGTGATCGATACCTGGACGACGATTGGTCGCTTCATTTTTGCGTCTCGCAACACCGCATAACAATATTCAGGCCGATCCGCGTAAGAGCCGGATCTGCCGAATCCTGTCCGCATACCACGCCATGCTCGACACTCGACCATCGGTCGCATCTGATGACCCTAAGGCAACCAGCATGGCGTAGCTCTCCAACATTCGCCGTATTGCGATCACCCTATCAGTCGCATCGCAGTAAGGGGCCTGACCCATTAAAGTCCGTCTCACACCTAACTCCTTCTCTTCTTCTTTGTCTTTGAGTCGGTGTTGGACGCGGTGTTAGGAGTCAAAAAGGTCATCACGGCTCGGGTTGATAAGACTTAATATATTTCATTTTATCTTCAAGCTGTTTTTTGTCGTTATCACTTCGATTATAAAGAACAGTTTCCCATGAGCCGTAAACTGGGTTAGGAAGCAAGAACCAGCGATCGCCAAATCGGTCTTGGTATTTACTGGCTTCGACAACTCGCTGATCAGGCGGCATCGTTTTTATTTTGGGAATGAAGTCAGCTAGGTCGTCACCAACCATTCCAATAATCCAGTATTTTGTTGCAACATACTCTCGACGAGTGGATTTTTCGCTGGGCCAAGGTTGTCCGGATGGCTCTGGTTTTTCTTCGGAGGTGAGAATTTTGTCATCGGTAACAACTATTGGGCGCAAGTCTATAATCGTATGGGCTTCCTCCGTCTTCATGCGATTTGTTATAAAGATCACCTCTACATTTGAAGCACGGAGCTTGTTTACGAAAGCTTCCGCACCCGGGATAAAGGCAGCGGCCTCTTTCTCAACCCACTTATTCCAGTTATCCGTGGTATAGCCTGCTCTGGTTTCGATTAGCCGACCCGACATTGGCGAGTTGTCCAAGACCGTCTCGTCAATATCTAAGACTACTGCGTATGGTAAGGCGTTCGTATTTAGTCCAGGCTGTTCAAGTGCGGCGGACGGGACACCATAACCAGCACGAACCTTGGACAACTTATCTTCAATTTGCGACCAAGCTTGTCGATATGTTTGCTCAGCAAGAATTTTGTACTCCGCCGATGTTTGAATCCATAGTATCCCGTTTAACCATTCGTGAGTGTCGCGCTCCTGAGCGCAAGCAATGGCGGGCATTGCCATGGCAAGAAGAATCGCCATTGCCTTTATCATTTTCATGCTCTTCTCCTTGGATTAGCTGACGTAGCGTTGCGTTCCAAACAATATGCAGGCGCATATGCATGGGAGCCGTATATGCTCTTTTCTATCCGTCTAACACACCGTCGAATGGTCCGAGCATAACGCCAGACTTGTTGGCACTGCAATGAGAGCGGCCGGACCTTGTAATACGGTATAGGACTAAGCGACCAACCTGACAGCTACGGTCAGGCCGGTCTTGGCACAGAAACCCACCAGGTAGTCGAGGGACAGCTTGTCAACCTTGTTGCACGTGAGCTTGGAGACATACGGTTGAACCACACCAAGCCGTTTGGCCGCCTGTGCCTGCGTCAATCTTTCGCGAGTCATCCACTTGCGCAGTGCTTCCGCAAGCTCGTAGCGCAACAACACATCGGCTGCCGCGTGCGTGATCTTGTAGCGACGCGCTGCCGGATTTATGTCCGTCTTGAAGAGCCACTCATCACGTTCTCTTTGGATCAATGTGCTTCGTCCATTCATCCATCGTCGTAACCGGATGAAATGCGCCGGTTTGGGTCGGCGCCAACGGCTCGAAAAATTCCAAGAGAGACTGATAATTCTTGGCCTGAACAGTGATGTAGTACGTATGTTCCGTAACCGCCACATAGGCACTCAGGATCTTCACCCCTTTCTTGGCGGCGAGGTCCCGCTTGGCCCAGAACTCATTGAGCATCGTGGCTCCCTCGTTACTTCTTCCCGGGCAATTCTCAGGCGTGTGCGTCCAATGAGCTACAAACAACATCCCGTCGCTATCATCCATAACTTTCCTCCTCGTTTAAGCCCAATAGGGGTCAGAGAACAATTTCAGCGGGACAATCAGCCCGTTTGGGACGGCCCCGCGTTTCCCCGTTCAGTCGCCGGCAGACTTGGCTGCCAATTTCTTCATGGAAAGCGTCGCTGCCCACCACTCGCCCCTGGCCTACTTGTTTGATGCTTCGAGGAACTGTTCGACGGTCAGTCCTGCTTTTGCAATCAGACTGCGCAACGTACCTCGTGCCACTTCCGGATGATTCGGTATCGAGAGAGTGGCCATGTGGCCTGGTTTCGTCATGATGATATGACTGCCTTTCTGACGAACGATCTGCCAGCCGAGGCGCTGAAAGAGCTTGATGACGTCGGAAGGGGGAAGAAGGGGAACGGGCGGCATTATGCAATGACTTCCACTTGGCGAGTGAGGACGGTCAGCGGCATCCCCATCTCGGCGCGCACTTCAAGGCACTGCTTGATAGCGTCCTGCACGTTGGCTTGCGCCTCTGCTTCCGTCTTGCCTTGGCTGACACATCCCGGAATAGCCGGGCATTCAGCGATATATACTCCGTCCTCATCACGCGTGATGGTAATCGTAAACTTCATAGCGGCTCCTCTTGATTTCAATGTTTCGCAAATAAGTCTACTGAAAAGTCTGGTGTTTATCTACTGTTTAGCATCGCCACTGTAGATAGCACATCATCTGTCCGGTTTATGTAGCACGTGATCTGTCCGGTTTAGGGTGGGTCCTCAAGGAGGGCCACCATGACACGGGCGACCGTACTACAGGAGGTGCGACAGATGC
>JALHMZ010000013.1 GCA_022843785.1 Nitrospira sp. | reverse complement strand
AGATCAAGCGGGTGCAGGCCATGTTCAACGATCGGCCACGGAAAATTCTGAACTGGCACAGCCCAGCTCATGCTTTTCACCAACTGTTGCGCTAGGATCTTGAATGCACACAGGAACCTTTATCTGAGCGAATCAGGAACATGAATGGGGCGCATGCGACTGGGAATGGTTCCTTGTATCTCTCCGCTTGTGGCACGATACCGCCGTTCATCACGAATTGGGGGCTGACAGACCGTCGGTTCCATGGTCGTTCCCAGACCGAGTGTCAGCGTGGGTCGTCAGGCCTCGTCACCTGTAAAGCCCGAACAGTTGCGAGGGCCGTGGAGCCAGTATTTCGCAAGGCTGGGGACGACAGGAGGTTGCCATGAGTCCTCTCGTCTTCGTCGGGATCGATGTCTCGCTGACCCGCTTGGATATTGCCCTTCGTCCCGGTGCGTCGTCTTCGCATCCGCATGATGAGGCAACCATCACCACAGTGGTCGAACAACTCCGTGCCCTCAGTCCGACCCTGATTGTGTTGGAAGCGACGGGCGGGATGGAAATCCCGCTCACGAGTGCGCTCGCCACCGCCGGCTTGCCCGTGGTTGTCGTCAACCCTCGTCAGGTACGGGACTTTGCCAAAGCCAGTGGGCGGTTGGCGAAACCCGATGCCCTTGATGCTCACGTGCTCGCGCAGTTCGCTGAGGTGATGCGCCCCCAACCACGACCGCTTCCGGATGCGGAAACACGGGCGCTGGCTGCGCTGCTGATCCGGCGACGGCAACTGGTCGAGATGCTGACGTCCGAAAAGAATCGCCTGCTGAGCGCGGCCGCGCCAATCCGCAAGCGCGTGCGGGCGCATATCGCCTGGCTCGAGCGAGAGCTGGACCATACCAACACGGAACTGGCGGAAGCGATTCACCACAGCCCCGTGTGGCGGGGCAAAGACGAACTCCTGCAGAGTGTGCCGGGGGTAGGCCCCGTACTGACCTCGACCCTGTTGGCCAGTCTTCCGGAACTGGGCACATTGACGAACAAGCAAATCGCCGCGCTCGTCGGCGTCGCGCCACTCAATCGCGATAGCGGCACGCTCCGCGGGAGACGGACGGTCTGGGGCGGACGCGCACAGGTCCGCGCCGTCCTCTATATGAGCGCCATTGTCGCCGCCCGGTTCAATCCGGTGATCCGAGCCTTCTATCAGCGCTTGCAGCGCGCGGGCAAGGCGAAGAAGGTCGCGCTCACGGCGTGCATGCGGAAATTGTTGACCATTCTCAATGCGATGCTGAAGCATCGGACACCCTGGCGGCAGATGGAGGCGTACCATGCCTAAATCTCAAGACAGTTGCTGACACCGTTGCCTCTCACGGCCTCTCGTTCGTACTCGGCGAACCCTTCCGTCGTGCTCCCATGACACCCCTCCTGGCCCATTATGGACCTTCAGTCCGGTGTCCGTAACATCGGGACAGAACCCGTGCTTGATTAACTTTAGTATGGCGATGCCTTCACCATGGACTGACGGTATTCAGAATTGCTCGTGTGGCTTCTCCCCTTAAGTGGCTTAAATAAATTAAGAATCCCCGTTTGCTAGCACATCGCGGCTTCGGCATGCAGTTTGCCTACTCGCTATCGGGTGAGTCGTTCAGCCTCTTTCTAATTATAAGGATGTGGTACATGATACACGCCACTGTTGATCTCCATGAGAAGCGATGGAATCCACGGCAATACATGATTCTCCCGATTCAGTGTCAGTTGTCTCGGAAAGATAAATCCAGCGTGGGATGGATGAGAGACCTTTCGAGCATCGGCGCCGGCGTGATCAGCAACCTCACACTGACGGCTGGTGATGAACTCACATTTACATTGCCCAATGCGAGTGGGCCTGAAATGAAGCTTGCAGCGACGGTCAGGTGGAGGCAGGGTCTGCTTCTTGGCGTTGAATTTACGCCGACGCCGAGAACTAACCCCCTGACCAGCCAGAAGTTTTTGTACCACCTCTAAGTTTTTGTACCACCTCAAATGAGAGCGGTCAGCTCGCAAGCCGGAGGGTTTCGGCAGCCGGCAGCTGACCTCTGCAATGTGCAATAACCGGTCGGTCATTGCACAGGACGAGCGACTTAGGGTGGCCCCTCGGTCATGGAGCATTGTATTCAGGCCCGACTATCGGTTTTTCTGGTATTACCGGAGACTACCCGTAGCAATGAGTGCGGACTTAGCTTCAAGAGGAAGGGAGCAACCACTACCAGGAACAAATTCGGCTTACGCTCGTTCGGTCAGCTGAGAGAGGTTCACGTCGAACGAGACAACGGGGACGGAAATTTGCCAGCGTTCGAGCACTTCGGGATGGACTTCGCCAATGACACCAACGGGTTTGCCGGCCACGATAATGTGTCCCGCCCGGCCTTCTAAGAACGAAGGATGTTGCACCGGCTCCAGGCTGTACTCTTGGCCGAGATGATAAAACAGCACATCGAGGCAGGAGTGGATCTCGGAGAAATGCGCGCTCGCATGGGCGAGAACTGCGCCGAGGACTGTATCCGTGCGCGAACCCAACTCATGGGCCGGGTCCGGAATCGCCACGTCACCCGCCTCGAAGAGACGATGGGGGTAGAAGGCTCTGTTTGAGGCGGCTTCAACACGAAGCAATGACGGCAACATCCATTGCCGTAGAGCGGAGAACGTCACCGCCATCGCGTTGTCGACTTCGACCATCTTGCCCCAGCCCGTTCCATCGAGCCGCATAGCGGTGGAATAACTCTCCGGGGAACCGAGGATGTTGGAGATGATTTCCTGAAACCCCAGTCCGACCATCAACTCACGCGCCCGATCGGAGGTCTGTTCGATGCGCGACAGCCCCCCCACCGTAAACTGCGCGGGCATTTCCGGCGCGAATGATCCATAGCCGCAGCTCATCGCCACATCCTCGACCACATCCATCTCGTGCATGAGATCCTGCCGATAGGGCGGCAATTTCGCCTTCACCGCGCTCTTGCCGGCTGACACGTCGTAGCCATAGGTTTTAAGGGCCTGGGTCACCGTCTTCCCGCCGAGTGCCTGACCCAACGCGCGCTCGATCGTCTCGATGCGGATCGACCGCGGCTTCCCAAGATCCTGCGGCGTCACGACCTGCCGGCCCAGCGGCGTCTTGTGCGGATACTGTACGGCAACCGGCTCGATCATGGCTCCGCGATCGGCGAGGTTGACGGCAAAGATATTCAGCGTCAGCACCACCATCGCCAGATCAGTCCCCGTCACTTCCACGAACAGTTCGTCATCCCCCACCCGCACTTCCCCGATCTCCCGGCTGTTGATGATCGGCGGAAAGGACAGGGGTTGGTGCTTCGCGTCGCGCAGAATCGGCAGGCGGCTGTGCCCGGCCAGGATACGCCCGTGCTCCAACCCCTTCGGATGGACCATCAGGATTTCGGACAGCGTCATCACCGTTTCCATGCCCAACGGCGTGAACCGCGCTTCATCCGGCTTCACCAGTTCATAGGTGACAGGAAACGCGATCTTCTGCAGTTGATAGATCCCGATCGAGACCGTTTTGCGCTTGTGGCCGAAAATGTCGGCCAGCTTCTCCTGCGTTTGAATGAGCTGGGCCAACCCTTCCTGAGTGACCCGGTAACCCTTGGCGGTGCAGGCGGCAACGTAGGGGCGGACCCGTTCCATGCCGGCGCCGACGATCACGCGCTGTGTCGGCTTCGATTGCTTGCTCAAGAACGGATAGGCGCGCAGCTTGCCCTGCTGCTTGATGCGGATTTGCCGCGCAATGCCTTCACAGCACCAGAGATCGGGCCGATTACTATCTTGTAGTTCGACGCGTAGCTCTCCGGTTTCCGCGTTATGGCCTTTCAGCTCGCCCTTCACCAGCATGAGCCACTCTTCGATCTGATCGATCGAAACGGCGCCTGCCCGCCGGCTGTTGAGCAGGGATTCAAGATCGTCTTTGAAGATAGAGATCGTAGGCATGGTGTTAGGTAGCGGTTACAGAAACACTCATTTGGCTCCTGTAGGCATCACAGGTACAGAAATCGAACAACATCGAGCAGCAGGCAGGATGCTCAAAATGGCCGATCAGCAAGGCCGCAGCGAGCGAAGAGGCGAGGCGTACGCTTCGGTACGTTGAGCCTCTGAGCGATGCGAGAACGCCGCTGGCGGACTTTTTCAGCATCCTGCTAGAAAATTCCTCGGGTCGTGCGTATCAACTCAAGACTATCGGTAAACAGTTCGCGGATGTCGTGAATACCGAGCGCGACCATCGCCATGCGGTCGAGCCCGAGTCCCCAGGCAATTACGGGCACCGTCACACCCAACGGCAGTGTGACTTCCCGACGGAAGAGCCCGGCGCCGCCGAGTTCCATCCACCCCAGGCGCGGATGGCGTACATGCATTTCAACCGACGGCTCCGTGAACGGAAAATAGGCCGGCAAAAACTTGACCTCTTTGGCTTGTGCGACTTCGCGGGCGAACAGGTTCAGCAGTCCAAGCAAGGTCCTGAAATTGATGTCCTCGCCCAACACGATCCCCTCGACCTGGAAAAAATCCGTGGCGTGCGTCGCATCGACCTGATCGTAGCGGAAACATCGCGCGATCGAAAAATATTTCCCCGGCGCCTCCGGCGCTGCCGCCAGGGTTCGCGCGGACACCGCTGTTCCCTGACTCCGCAACACCAACCGTTTCGCCCGCTCACCGTCGAAGGCATAGCGCCACCCGGTGGAGCCGGTCGCGCCGCCGTTCTCGTGCGCCTTGGTCACGCGCGACACAAACGGTTCGGCGATCTTTGCGGCATGCGTCGGGTCTTTGACAAAATAGACATCGTGAATGTCGCGCGCCGGATGGAACTGCGGCATGAACAGCGCATCCATATTCCAAAACTCGGTTTCAACGAGCGAGCCCCGCATTTCCTGGAATCCCATGCTGACCAGTTTGGTCTTCACCGTATCCAGAAACTCGCGGTAGGGATGCTTCTTGCCGATGCCGACTCGCGGCGCTCGTAAGCTGATCGTGTACTTCCGGAACCGTTTCCGGCGCCAGCTTCCGTCCTTGAGCAACTCCGGGCTCAACTGGGAGACCTCGTCGACCGTTGCCTGGGTAGCGACGTAATCGACGGCCGCCGTGCCTTCCGGAGACAGCACGTACCACCGGGCCACGCGGTCCTCAACCCGGAAAGGCTCCTTCGCGCTGCCACGCCTCACCGCATGCTCCTGAATGAGCTGGCGGGACGGCTCCGGAAACTGTTCCATCTCGCGGGGCGCGTCGTGCAGCTGTTGGAGAATCGCGCGCATGGCCTCAGTTGAAGGGCTGGGGCGTCCGGTGGATTCGAGACAGCCACCCTGCACGATCAAGAGCGCGCCTTCTTTCTTCAGCCGGCCGACTGCTTTGCTCACATCGGCGGGATCGAGGCCTTCTTTGGCATGGAGATCCGGAATGGTCAGCCGTTTCCCCGTGCTGGATGCATCCCGCGCCGCAGAAAGGATCCGCTCGACCGGTGAAGACTGTTCGAAGTAGGTGTCCCCAAGCGGGGTCAGCGAGGCGACCGGCGTAATCGTTTCAGACTGCACGACGAGCAACTGTTTCGCCAGGAGCCATTCGATCGCCATGCTGAGCTGGGAGGGTTCCAGCGCCGTCGCAGCGGCCAATTGCTCCGTGGTCAGTACCGTCCCTGACGGACCTGCCCCAAAGGCGGTCAGCACTTTGATTTCGAGGGGGTGCAGATTGTCGAACGAAGATGTCGTATCCACCCGAATCCTATCGATGCACCGGGGCCTGCTGCCCCGCCGTACGTAGCGCAGCAATGTTGGCAGTGTAGTCCGGGCTGGAGAAAATCGCGGACCCGGCGACAAGGACATCGGCGCCCGCCTCCAGCACTTGGGCCGCATTTTCGGCCTTCACCCCGCCATCGACTTCCAACAATGCGTGGCTGCCGATCCGGTCGAGCATCTGCCGAACCGCCCTCACTTTGGCTAAACAGGATGCGATGAACTTCTGCCCGCCGAATCCCGGGTTGACCGACATGATGAGCACCAGATCGACGTCGGCAAGAATCTCTTGAAGCGAATGGACCGGCGTGGCGGGATTCAGCGTCACCCCGGCCTTCACACCCAGTTCCTTGATCGATTGGATCGTACGATGCAGGTGCGGACAGGCCTCCACATGCACGGTCAAATAATTCGCCCCGGCCCTGGCGAATTCCGGAATAAACGCATCGGCATTGGTGATCATCAAATGTACATCGAGCGGAAGTTTCGTCACCTTCCGCAACGATTCGACGATCGGCGGCCCGATCGTGAGATTCGGGACGAAATGCCCGTCCATCACATCGATATGCAGCAGGTCCGCGCCGGCCCGCTCGACTGCGGCCACTTCATCGGCCAGCCGCGCGAAGTCCGCGGAGAGAATAGAGGGGGCGATCTGGATCAGCTTCGGCATTAGGACATCTTCCTCAGTCGAGCGGCATAAAACCCATCCATCCCAAGTCGATTGCCCATGGTCGAAAGCGCGCCCTGAGCCGTCACGAATGGGAGAGCAGCGGAAGGAAGCCACGGCACGACGGATTCGCGGATCCAGCCGGGATGAGCGCAGCAAAACTGCTGAATCACGCCTTCGGTTTCTTCCTGCTCGGTCGAGCACGTACTATAGACCAGCACCCCGCCGGGCCGCAAGACAGCCGCCACTGCTTCGAGGATCTCCTTCTGCAGTTGATGGTGCCGGGCGAACATCGCCTGATGTTTGTTCCACTTGGCTTCGGGATGGCGGCGCAACACACCAAGCCCGCTGCACGGCGCATCGAGCAGAACCCGATCGACCGACCCATCCGGCACCGCAGCGGGCCGATCCGCACGGCCGCCGCCCTTCCTGATGATACCCGACATCTCCTGTGACCTTCGCGCATCTCCCATGGTCGGCGCCACGATATTGATTCCCAGGCGGCGACAATTGTCTTGCAGGCGATCGAGGCGAGCCTGTTGACGATCCAACGCAACAATATGTCCGTGATTCTTCATTAACTCCGCAAGATGCGTCGCCTTGCCTCCCGGCGCGGCACAGGCATCCAGAATCTGTTCGCCCGGCTGCGGATCGAGGAGCGGCGGGATCAGCTGAGCCGCCTCATCCTCGACATAGAACTCGCCCTCCTGAAAACCTGGCAGCGCTGTCACGGGGCCGCTCTTTTCACAAATGACACCGGCAGGACTGATGGCTGTTGGACGCGCCGTGAACCCCAGCCGGCTGAGCCGATCCAGGAACACGTCTCGCGTCACGCGCAGCCGGTTCACTCGTAACGTGAGAGAAGGAATATCACTGGCGGACTGGCAGAGAGATTCGGCCTGCGCCACTCCCAACTGTTGAACCCATCGCCGACAAAGCCAGAGTGGAAGCGCATACCGAATGGACAAGGCCAACTCAGGATCGGTCTCGACATCCGGCAGCGCCGGCTCAGCCCCGCGCATGAGATTGCGCAGAACCGCATTGACCAACCCGCTCCAGTCCCGCCCCAGCTTCGGCGTATAGGATTTGGCGAGTTGCACGGATTCGTTCACGGCCGCCGAGGCAGGAATACGATCCATACACAGCAACTGATAGGTCCCGAGACGCAACAGCATTTGCACCACAGACGGGAGCCGCAGGAGAGGCTTCTGGAGAACCGGCGCCAGCCGCCAATCGATAAACTCCAGTCGTCTCAACACCCCATAGGCCAGCTCCATCGCCAGACCACGATCGCGAGAGTCCAACCGGAAATCCGTAGCGCTCCGCTCCAATTCATCATCAAGCGCCTTGTCCTGTGATTGGCAGGCAAGCAACACGCCCAGCGCCGCCGCCCGCGGGGAAGATAGAGCATCAGGAGCAGACCGGCCGGATGGCATAGCAACAGGCCCTTCAGCCCACGTTATTCATGACGGTTCATCGCGAAATCGCTCAAGTGCTCGTATCTCGTGAAGCGTATCTCGTATCTCGCAAACCAAGATATGGACAGACTCTTTCCTAGCCTACGCTTCACGAGATACGCTTCACGAACGACGAAGGAAAGAACCGTTGATCGTAATCGCAACAGAAATACGCATGGCAAGACTCAACTAGCGGCAGCGCCCAACATGTCACCTGGAATGATTCGATGTCCGGAAAGAAATTGCCCGACGGGCATGCGCTTGGAATTGGCCGTCTGGATTTCGAGGAGTTCCAATAGACCGTTGCCGGTCGCCACCCGGAGCGACTGCTTCGTAACTTCGACGATCGTCCCAGGGACATCGCCTGTCGGTTCGTTCACGGCAACCGCGTTCCAAATATTCCAACGCGCCTGGCCGTAGAACGTATAGGCGCCTGGCCAAGGAGACAGGCCCCGGATACGATTGGCCAGCGCCTGCGCGCTCATTGTCCAATCGAGAAGCCCATCCTCTTTCTTGAGCAACGGCGCCATCGTAGCCTGCGCGTGGTCTTGTTGCTGTGCAGTGAGGGTGTCGGCCTTGAGTTGTGCGATGGTCTCGACCAACAACCGGCCGCCAAGTTCCGCCAAACGAGGCGCCAAGGATCCCGCCGTATCTTCAGGCAGAATCGGAAGCCGCGCCTGCAGCAACATCGGACCGGTGTCCATCCCCTCATCCATGAGCATCGTGGTGATGCCGGTTTCCGTTTCCCCGTTGATCACCGCCCATTGAACGGGGGCTGCACCTCGATATTTCGGCAGTAACGACCCATGCACATTCACACAACCCTTCGGTGGAAGGTTCAAGATCGGCGCGTGCAGGATACGACCGAACGCCGTCACGGCAATCAGATCCGGCTGCCAGGCGGCCAGCGCCTCAAGAAAGTCGGGCGTCCTGATCTTGAGCGGCTGGAGAAGCGGAATACTCGCTCGTTGAGCGATGAGCTTGATCGGAGGAGGCGCTAGTTCCTGGCCACGGCCTTTCGGGCGATCCGGCTGAGTGACGATTCCAACGACCTGGTCCTCCGACTTGAGTAACGCCTCAAGGGAAGGCACGGCAAATTCCGGTGTGCCCATGAAGACGATGCGCATAGCATGGTTGTAACTTTGTGTCTCCGCGAAAGCAACGGTGGAAGTCGTTGGCTTGACTTGCCGTTCCACGCTTTGTTAGTCTCCGACCGCGGGGTGGAGCAGCCTGGTAGCTCGTTGGGCTCATAACCCAAAGGTCAGAGGTTCAAATCCTCTCCCCGCAACCAAGTTTTTTAACTTGGCCCCGACCGCAAGCTTCAACACCCCTTCAAATCGCCCACTTAGAACCGCTTCAAGGTAGCCCTCTGCCGTGGGAACGAGTCGAATCTCGCCAATCAGCTCCCGAAGCTGTTCCCTGGCCTGCGCGACATGCTTCCGTGACAGACCGGCCAGATCGTTGACCACCGCCCGTATCCGCTCCTGTGCCCCAGGGAGCAACGTCGTCACCTTGTCCGCTTTCGCTTCCCGCTTCTCGACCGCCTCTTGGAGTCGTCGTTTCTCGGCCTCCGCCTGTTCCAGCGCCGCCTTCGTACTAGACGTGAAAATCCCCGCCTTGATCGCCTGCATGATGTTGGCGATCTCGCCTTCTACTTTGGTCAGTTGTCTCTGTGTGCGCTCTAACTCCGGCTGACGCTCCCGGTTTCGTGCGGCCAGCAAGCGTGTGGCTTTCTGGATAATACGCTCCACGGCTTCAGGCGTCAGGAGGTCGTCCTTCAATCCTGCCAGGCAGCGGTCTTCCACCAGCTTGCGGGAGACCCGATGGTCATTCTTACAGACGGACGCTCCCCGGTTCAGATGTCCGCCGCAGGCATACCGGTAGTAGTCGGCAATCACGAAGTTGGCGCCGCACTCGTCGCACTTCAATAACCCGGACAGGAGGAATTTCGGCCCTCGTCCAACGCGAAGCTGGCCGTTGGTCAACTGGCCAAGGGCGAGGGCCTTGCGGCGCTCCTGCACTCGATCCCACAGCGCTTGAGGGATGATGCGTAAGTCCGGCTGCTCCGTGACGATCCACTCGGATTCCGGGCGCAGTCTAGGGACACGTCGCTTGGTTTCGGGATTCATGACCCATTCGCGCCGGTTCCATGTCACCCGTCCGATGTAGACCGGATTGTTCAGCATGCCGGTGGCGTGCTGAAGGTCCCCGTGAAACGTCGTGGCGGTCCAGGTGCCATAGCGCCGCGACGGGTTTTTCCGTCGGTACGCAGCCCCCGGCGCGGGCACGTGCAACTGATTCAGTTCGTCGGCGATGTCTCGCGGCGAACGCCCGTCGGCGTACCACTCGAAGATTTGCCGCACCCACTTCGCTTGGTCCTCATCAATCTCCCGCCGCACGGCCAGGATCTTCGGTCGTCCAAATTGGTCCGTCTCCGTCGGGTGAGAGGTCGGGACGTGCCGATAGCCAAAGAGACGACCGCCGCAGTTGTTGCCTTTCAAGGCTTGCCCGGCCAGCCCCCGATGTGTCTTCTCGCGCAGGTCGTCGAGAAAGATGTCATTCATCAGCCCTTTGAAGCCGGACAACGCCTTGTGGCCCTTCGCCGCCGTGTCGATCCCGTCCGAAACGCCGACGAGCCGCACACCCAAAAACACGAACAGGCGGCGGACTTCTTCAGTCTTCATGGAGTCGCGGGACAGTCGGCTCAGATCATCCACTAAGAGCACATCGAACTGCTTCGCACGCGCCGCCTTGAGCATCGCCCCGTAGCCGTGGCGTCCAGTTTCGTCCTTCGTGCCGGAAATGCCCTTGTCGCGATAGCGCTCGACGATCGTCCAGCCGTGACGCTCGGCATACCGCTCGCAGTTGCGGTACTGATCCTCGATGCTCGCTTCACGCTGACCTTCTGATGAATACCGCGCATAAAGTGCAACACATGTCATGAGTCACACCTCCTTATTTAGGCCGGATTCTGCAGTCGATTTTCTGGCGTAGGCAGCGGCAATCATGATTCACTATTCTTTCCAGTTGTATCGGCTGGAGAATTCTCTGTAGTCTTACCTTTAATTGCCTGGTTCAACCCATCTAGAATAACCCCGTCCTGAGAAGTTCTCACAATCGGTTTTCCTAGTGGCTTCACTGCATCGTCAACCAAGAGTTGCACATACGAAACGGTGCGCAGCAACAGATCTAGCTGAGTCCGCAAACTTTCGTTGTCTCTAGGAGGCTGCGAATTCCTGAATGCACCAGAAAGGGAACGCCGTAAATTCGCGACGACAATGAGACAGCTAACTAACCCATACGGAACCCTGTCGTAAAAGGCTGAATTGGACAAAGCAGCATCCAAGGCTGGCGTGTCTGGTGGGAAGAGGTTCCACGGAGCGCCACTTTGCGTCATACGCTCAGATGTTTGTTTGGTCAAAGACCTGAGATTAGCTAGATCTGCTCGTATGGAGTTAAGAGTGTTGGCATAGTGCCTGACGGCCTCAGTATCCCGTCTTCGATGTTCTAACTCAAAAGCCAAAAAGACACCAACTCCAGAGCCGATGAGTGTTACCAAAAGATCCAAAATCCAATTCCAGTCCTTCATTTCACCAACTCCCCCACCGTGACTTTCAGCGCCTTGGCCAGCTTCGCCAGGGTGCTGAGCGACGGATCGTGCATGCCGATCTCTAGGCGCGCGAGATAGCCGTGCGACACGCCTGAGCGCTTGGCAAGCTGTTCCTGCGTTAATCCTCGCTCTTCTCGCAGCCGCTTCAGGCGCATCGCCAGCCTCTTTATGATTGGCTTCATTATTACCTATCAGTAATGTTAAAGTAAAGCCCGATTGTTCCTGCCTAGCGCGATTCTTGATGCGAGTCCTGCGGATTCCGCGTTGGCTTCTGGACGCCGGAGCCCATCCCAGATTCAGCTTCAGATTGCCTGCTCTGGACAAACTGCACGACTCCCTTGTCGTCAAAGTAGATCGTCACCGAGGACACGCTCGACGTAGCACCACCTGCAAACAGACCAATGACCGGAATGAACGTCGCAGCGTTAGTTTCAACGCTGATATGCGTGTAGCCCCAGACCTCATAGTTGGAGTTCAGCACGAGCGGGGGATGGGGAGTGGCAGGCAGCCCGGTAACGGCACCTAGACTCCCGGCCCCCTTACCGACGGAATTGGGCTTCCCGAGAAGCTTTCGGACCTCTTCTTTGGTGGTGACACCTATCTGAATCTGACCGATGACCGCTTCGTCGCGAACCGAAGGGTTACCGCTTGAGACGCACCCCGACATAAGCAGGATGAGAACGGTCAATATCCAGGGCATAACCCCTCCCCCAATTGTTGATGAATCCTTGATTGGGTGTCGAGGCTACCATAGGTGGAGAAAGAACACATCTTCACTCGCCCGTGGCGCTTGGGACACTCAAAGCAGCTGTGCCGATAGGCTTTGTCGTGCAGATACCGCGCGCCGCACTGCGGACACTCGTACTGTTTCGTTTGCAGCCAGCGATTCACAACAGACCTCCTAGTTCATGTTTCAGGATTAAGGACCCGGCGAGCCCTTCGAGCGACACCCGCACGAGTTGCCGCAGATCACCGCTCAGGACGGCTTCATCGAGCAGTCGATACATCGTTGCCTGTCCGGCTGGATCATCGAGCTTGCTGGCCAGACTCTTCACGCAACCCACGGCATAGCTCAACAGGTGCTCGCGTTCCGCCTGTGTGGACGGCTGACAGACGACACAGCGCGGCGGAATGCGCATGCCCCAAAAGATGTGCGAGCCGTGACAGGTCGGACAGCGCCACGGCTTCAGGACAGCATCAAGGTCCGGCTGCATGACTCGACCGTCCAAGAAGATGCTGGGCTGACAACCATCGGACCGCCACAAAAAGATGCCCAGCGTTTCGATTGTGCCGGTCTTCACCGTGACTGCATCGCCAAAGACGTTCATGTGCTTCTCCAGAATTAAGAGGGTCCGTTGCCGGTAGGAAGGCGCGACGCGGGACCGGCAACGGTTTCAGCATCCGAGCGCCCCCCAAGCTCGGTATCCACCCGCGCCGCCTAGAGCAGACCCTTCGCCTCGGCTAGTTCCATTTGGAAGCTCACGATCTGGCCCGGCAGCAACGACGGAACAGGATGCTCATGGAGGTTTCCGCCACCATCGCCCACTGCTTGCCGAACTGTTTCAATCTCCAAAGCCAGTCGCTGCGCGTCTGTGATAAGTGGATGCAATTCGACCATGATCGCCTTGAGCCGCTCCCGGCCTACCTCTTCCAGGCGTGCGCGTGCAGCTTGAGCCGCCGCTTGATACGTGCTTCGCAACACCTTCACTTCATCTCGCGCCGCTTGCGCGTCCGGCAAGTACCATTGAGACTGTGAACCCTTGCGAATGCTGAGCCTCGCGTGTGCCTCTTCAATCTCGTCATCGGTTGCGCGATGGGCATCAGATGTGACGGCACGAATCAATCGCTGTTCTTCGGCCTCGATTGCCTGAAGCGCAGCCTGTGCCTTCAAAAGTGGCGCAGTCGCCGCCATCACCGCCGGATCGTCTTCGACCGCAACCAATTCCGCTAAAAATGTTTTTGCAAATCCCAACATGATGTCGCCCTCCTTGTGAAATGATGTGGCTCAATAATCGACGATCCGTCCCCGTTGATAATCCCGCTCCCGTCGCACCGCCAGAGCGGTCTCGTTCTTGACCACTTCGCGCACACTGGCCTTCACCGCCGCACGAGTCATGCGTGCAATCTCGTCGTCAAACAGCACTCCGTCATCGCACACCAACAAGTCGTCTAACGGATTTGTGTTGCGACACCCGCACCCACTCGCGCTCTTGAGCCAGCGATCAACCGCCGCCCGGTCGCACGCTTCGCCAAGACACCGTTGAATCAGCGCCTCGCTCTGCGCTGGAATGTTGACGATGGAAAATTCGAGTAGCTCGGCTTCGAGGATGTCGTGCCCGCCGCGCTCGCTGTTGTAGACGCTGCGAATTGGAAGAAACCCGACCGAGGTCGAGTGCAGAAATCCCGCCGCGACGAGATTATGGATCTCGTCGGCCAAGGGGGAGGCTCCTTCCGGCGCAAACTCCATCGTGGCCAGTACGCGCTGGCCTGACACGCGGATGTCCGTGGTTCGGGCAATCGGCGGCAGGTTCCGGTTGTGTTGCCACAAGACAACGGGATTTTTCTTGTAGTTGTCTAGCCGCCAGCCCTTCGGGTCGATCACGTCCTTGTCACGATCGACAGAGGCCGTTGATATGACAGCCGTGAAGGTGCGGGAAGAATGGCCTTTGCGGAACTCGACAGGGAAACTTTTGCGAGTCGCACTACTTGGCATGACCTATTCCTTTCGTTTTGAGAACCATCTGTTCAAGAAACTTCGGCTCCCGTGGTCCGCCGCTCATCTGCTTCGCGTTTTTTGGTTTGCGTGTCGTCTTCATCGTTCTGTCCAACTAGGCTTGTTGAATCGTGTTTGGTTCGGTCCAAGCACACGCTTGGCATGTCGATAGATGAGATGGTGCTGCGCGAGAGTCCAGCCATGACGCGGGCCGAAGTTGATCGTGACCGATTGCAAGAGCGCCGCGAGATCGCTCAAGACCGCTTCGCCGTTCGGAGCGCCAACCGGCAACGCCTCAACTTCTGCTACCTTCGCGTCATAGGCCTGCGCCTGTTGCCAGGCCATCTCACGAAGGCCGACGACGTTCCATGCTTGTTTCATAATTGGATGGTCCACATTCATGACGTTGCCCCCTTCATCCGCCTGGAAACCAACGGCTGTTCCCGCCGCGTGCAATCGCCGCCAGATCTTTCATGATGGATTCGTCAACGCGCTGCTCCCCGACCTGTGTCACTCTGATTTCATCGTCGTTTGGTGCGTCTTGGCCCATCACGCTGATACCGAACGGTGGTCGGTCGGCTGCATCCACGGCTGCCACGACGGCCATGGACAACGCGACGATGCCATCGATCTTCTTAGACGCTTTCTCCTTCGCAATCCGGAAGCCGCGCGGCGTTTCGATCGCGATGGTGTTCAGGGCTTGCTGACGCAGTTCGTCGTCTGCATAGAGCACAAGGTTCTTCCCCTTCAGAACATCGTAAAGACATTGCCCCATGCGCACAGTATTACTGACCGTTTGAGGAAACTCCTCGATCGGCAACCCTGCCGCCTTCAATCGCTGGATGCTCGAATAGGCCTGCCAGGGATCGACCAGGATGCGCCGAACGGCGCTGTGTGCGTGAAGTTCTAGAAGGTGTGCCTCGACGGTCGTCTCCAGATCGATCGGTTGCTCGCGTGTCGGCTTCCAGATACGAACGCCCGCGAGAACAATTTGATTGCCACGACGGCGCACGCGCACGACGGCGGCTAAGTCGCTCTTGATGCCGATATCCACGGCGTCAAACTCTGTCTCGTCTTTCGAGACCAGCAACGGTTGGTGTTCTGGCTGCACGCAGCTATCCCACAGCTCCGGCGTGATGAACGCAGACTCGGACGACACCCACTTATTCTCATGCAACCGCGCGAAGGTAGTCGGTCGCAGGATCGCCCGTTGACTGGCGTAGTATTCCGGTGTTTGCCATGGCTGGCGCGGCGTGTGTGACCAGAACATGAACAGGTCGCCGTTTCGATACAGCTCAAGTTGATCATCGATTCGTTCACCGGCCAAGCCTTGCTTATAGAAGCGTTCTAGCAAAGCGCTCTCGCCGGTCCATCCCGCGTAGGTCACGATGAGCACCCACGCGTTCGGCTCAGTCGGTGGCGGCGTGAGTTCCTCAAACAGTCGTTCGGCCCGCTCCAAGCTGAAGCCCCACAATTCATCGTAGACCACCAGACTATGCCGTGAGCCTGCCGCGCCCTTGTAGTCGCTGGATATGGCCGTGATCGTCGTCCCGTTGCTGAGCGTCACTTCCTCCGCCAGGATGCGTGCCGATGAAGCCAACGCGGAGTTTTGTTTCAAGATCGCGACAAGCGTCTTGAAGACACGGCCCACGCTTTGGTCAAGGTCGTTAGCCGCGACTATCGTCTCCGAGTTTGGATTCGTGAAGGCCCACCAGGCCAACAGAGCCGCAGCAAGGAAGGTCTTACCGGACTTCTTCATCTCGCCCCACAACAAAACTTTGAGCTGTAAGCGCCCGTCGTCGTCCCACCGGATCGTCGCCGCCAGCACCCGCCGTTGGTGTGGACTGAGCCGGAAGCGCCTGCCCTTCTCGTCCTTCCGGATAAACAGGTCGATGAAGGCGACAGGGTCCCGGCTGTACCGGCTGAGGTTCGGCGTCGTCATTCCAGCCCCTCCTCAATCTCCAGCGCCGCTTGCAACGCCTTGGCAAGGTCGCCACCGCCTGGCTTCCGCGTGGCTTTGATCGCCTGGAATTGCCGAAGCAGCCCGAGCCAGCTCCTTGTCGAATCGTTCAGCCCGGCCTGGTCGATGCGTTCACCGCGAAGATCGGCTTCTTCGGCGTGCCCGATACGGCGACACAGGAAGGCAAACCGGCGCACGGTCTCCAGTTCAATAAATGACAGCCCATCTGCGCCGCCAATTTCAGCCAGCAAGGCCTGAAATAACTCCCGTTGATCCCTAGCCGCCCGGCACCGCCGATCGAGGCCTACAAGGAAATCTTGTACGTATCGAGCCGGTAACTCCGTCGGTTTGCTACTGCGTTGTCCTAGCTTCCCACTCATGTCCGAACCCCATCCCCAACAAATATCGAGACCTGGATTCATTCAGCATCCAAGCTCAACATTCATAAAACACAATACTTACAATAACTTAGCTGTTAAATAACTCAGCCATCTTTACGTGTAGATGATCCGCTTTTTAGGAGGTAGCCCCCTGACCTCAACTTCGTCGTTCCATCGCTTCTCCTCCAACCATGTGATTGGCGCGGGAATATATTTGCCATCGGCTTCCTGCCAAGACTTGCTCTGTTTCATCTCGGTCAACTTGCCAATCATGCGCTGGGCCAGTTCGTCGTTTGGTCGATATTGCTTGAACCAACCTTCAACGCTTCCGTTCCCAATTTTCTTCGGGTAGGCCTCCCAAAACCTTCCGAATCCTTCTTTCCAAACAAAAGAAGAGAGCGCGGGCGCAGTCTCGTCCACGTGTTGTTTTGTTAAGTCTAGTCTATTGTCCCCCCCACCCTGGTCCTCACCCTGGGTAGGCCCTGGGGGGCAGGGTGCCCCGCACCCTGGTGGGAATGGTGGGAGGCGGAGTGCCTCGACGGCCTCGTGGAACACCTGCCGAAGATCATCTGAGAGGTCTGTCGTTTGGATAAGGAACTGCCTGAGCAATGGTGTGGGCGGCACGTCGAGGAGGTCTTGGAGAAACGCCGTCAGTGCGTCCCGATTCCCTGGATCGTTGTATCGCCACCAATCGGTGAGAAAGAGGACACGGGCCGCAGGATCAAACTGCCAGCCAAGAGCATCGCACACTCTGTGTAATGATATTTCAAATGCTCGACGTGACAACCCCAAATCGTCTGCGGCTTTTGCGGAACTGAGCGGGTAGAAGCCTATGCGGTTGGTTTGCTCCGTCATGCAATAGATGGCGATTAGCTTTTCGCGTTCCGATAACGACCTGAGGACCAGCCATAGGCGCTTGGCCAACTTCCAAAATTTCCCGCGACTCATTGTGCTACTCCATCGTCCGTACCGGAGAGATCCGCCTCTTCCAGTTCCGCGAGATATCGCTCGACGACCTCCTCGGCGATCACGTCGAGCAGCCGATCGAAGGCCCCGGCCTGCCGCGCGGTCATGGTTTGACTACCGACCACGGCCACCTTCATCACCTCGCGAAGTGGCTGCATCGTTCAGGGCGCGTAGCGCGGGCAGGAGTTTTTGGAGGAATTCAATTCCGGCTTGTCGATCCCCGAAATCGCAGACAGAAATCTTCTGAACACCCGCAGACCCAGCTAAAATTTGGGCTTCGATTGGTGCGCGGCGCAGCATAAGTCCCTCCGTGTGTTTCGTGCTCCTAGTAATAGGGCCGAAACAGGGGGGGGGCTTAAAGAAAAGTCTATCTAACTAATTGAATTCGTTAAGATGAGGAGAGGGTTCGTGATGGGCGAAGATGGGGATACTTTGCGGCAAGTTCACGCTTCCAGGTGCCGATGGTCGCGGAAGATTTCCCAAGGAGCCTTCCTAGCGAGACGTTGGACTGGAGCGGGTCCTTCAACAGCAGCGTCAATAAGCGGCGCAGATGGGCCGGGAGCGTCACATCGTCCCGTAGAAACTTGGTCAATCGATCCGTGGACGCACAGGCGCGTTCAAGATCCTCTCGGTCCTGGCTCGCCTCGGCATCGGGAAAGCCGCCGTTTACTGCCCACGTCGGGGTGTTCTCAAACTCAACGACTAAATCCTGTTTAGCGTCCTGTACATTCCGCCTGACGGTCTCAGTCCATCCATCAAGATCACCGAGCATGGCGCGGGCTAAGGCAGTCGCCGCACTGTCGCGCTTGAGAAATTCGTTGAGATGGAAGAACGCTTCGGAGAGCACATTGCCCTCGGGTTCGCGCGAGAGAAAATGATGATCGGCAGCGTGCAGGTCCCCTCTCTCACGAATGCGTTTCACGATGGCATCCGGCGTCGTCTCTAGGAGCGCCAGGACCGATGCCGCGTCCGGCCTCTCATCGAGTTCCGTTAGGAGCTTCACCAGACCGGCGTCGAAGCCCTGTTCGTGCTGTGATCGGTGGAATTGAATCGCTGCCCGTATCGCAGGTTCCGCCAGGACATGCCACAGCGGTTTGACGGCCGCTAAGATCGGGCGCACAGTTGCTGGGAGCCGTGCGAGTTCCGGAAGCCCAAAGTCTTCCCCATTATCCTCTTCGATCATGGCATGGCCCTTCATGAGGCAGTGCGCGAAAAAGCAGGCCTGTTGAATCTCTACGGGCCAGGTTCGGTAGTGAGTGGGAAGGAAGTTCGCCATTCCAGACTTGATGTCGTGTACGAGCTTCAAATGAAGAACGAGATGCCATGGAGAAACAGCAGTCCAATCACGTTCCTTGATTTTCTCGACGAGCGTGGATTGGAGTCGAACAAGTCCATCCCACAGCGAGGTTTCCGTGAAGAGTCGGACTGCCCCCTCCTGCCATTCAACAAAATGTTCGTCGGGTATGCGGAGCGTGGTCCATTCTGAATGGCGATCGAACTGAACCGTGAACCAATCTGGGCTGGAACGATGTCTGGCCATGCGCGTCTCTCCTTCGCGCCTCCAAGAAGATGGGCCGCACCGGTGGAGAAACCGGCTTCGGGAGCTACCCTAGCGGCCCAATAATTTTTTTTACTAGCGTCGCCGGGGTGAAATCAACGGAATTCACCTACGTAGCCTGCGCTGTCGATAATGGGATGGCAGTTGTCTGGCCAGCTGATGGAAATGTCCGCGTCGAACGGATAATCGCCTTTCCCAGAGCTGCGTTCCTCACTTCAGCGGAATGCGGATCGGCGGGGTTAAATAATGGGGGTATCTATTCCCCGCAACCAACCCTCTTCTTTTTCTCTTTCAACAACTTACCAGCGATTCTCTCCCGAGCGCACTCTGCTTTCTGAGCCGCCACGCGCCACTTGACCGGCAATAAAGACAAGGCCACATGGACGGCGGCGGCTCGAAATCGAAGAAGCCATCAGGTGCGAACTCTCCGTCGAAGCGGCCTGACGAGCCTGTCTTCTTCCTCGATCAGTCTCTGGGGAAGAAATGCGTAGCTACCGCAGAAAGACCTTAGCCGGCTTTGGGCAGATGAAACTCAGCCGTCACGGGCAAGTGAACCGTCTCTCCTTTGGCGACACGGGAAGAGAAAAAGAGGATCTCAAGATTCTCAAGATCGTGCGTCTGCGGATTGAGCCTGGCCACGACCCCGTAATCGAGTTCCTCAGAGTCCTGCTCAGGATAGGGTTTGGTTTTCCCCAGGTAGAGAATATCGCCGGCCTTATCGTATTCAACCGTCAAGGACGTGTCCATGTCACAGTTCCTCCTGAAAGTTGCCGAGCCACGTACGCCGTCACAATCCAGTAGCGGTCTGTGGGAGAGGGATCAGCGACCACCACGACGACAACAAACTTACCGCCTTTCACATCAGGAAACCAGTGGGAAAACAAGAGGCTATTGGGGAACCGGGTATCTCTCCGAACGTCATCGGGATCAGCCAGGGTGCGGATTAGATGATCACGGTGCTGGGGCAAGAGTTCCGGGTGCTTCGCTCTGATATGAGCCTCGCGCTCATCCGTCAATTCCACGGCAGCATTAAGATAAGGACAAGGCAGCTGTGTCACAAGTCACCTTGAAAGGCACCATGAAGCATGGACTGAAACAGATCATCCAAGCGGCGGCGGGAGGTTGCTTGCTCGGCTTGCATCGCGCGGATTTCGGATACGCGGGCGGCGAATTCCTTTTGCATGGGAAGCGACGGAACAGGAATTGGCACCTCTCTCAATCTATCGCTGTCTAATTTCTTTGTTCCGTGGCCTGCGGTTGAAACTTGGCTCAGCAAGTGTGAATACTGAGACTGAAGTGACCAACGCAAAAACTCCGGATCAATGGATTGCTTCGGCAATAGTGCCTTCATGTCTTGGTTGATGGCCACTGGTACACGGCAAAGTCTTCGATGGTCTGCTTTGCAAGCTCAATGCGGTCCACAATGAACAACACACGCTCGGCATTGCGACTCAGTAAGAAGCGGCGAATGAGGCCGGCACAGAGCAGTGTCTTCCCCGTACCGGTAGCCATTTCAAGGAGAAACTTTCGCAGCCCTTGAACATCGAACAGCCGTGCGACCTCATCCAGCGCCCGAATCTGATAGCGCCTCAGCGTGAGGTCGTGCTTGAGCTGACGGAGATATTCTGGTGTGATGGCTTCACTTGAAAGTGAACGCGGCGGCTGAAGATTCTTGAGCCGGACCCGTTCGAGATCTTCTCTCGAAGGCAGGCGTTCGATGCGGTAGGCATCGCGCTGGTCCCCCCGCTCATAGTTCCAAAACCAGTGTTCGCGGCCATTGGATAGGATGATAAACGGAGCGTTGAGTTTTTCAGCGTATCCACGAGCTTGTTCTTTCGCGTCGTACGGATCAAGGCCTTCACGCTTCGCTTCAAGCACACAGAGCACCCGACCGAGACTATCTTTGAGCAAGTAGTCCGCCCGCCCGTTCCCCGCGTGTAGCTCAAATTGGATTTGCTGGGGCTTCAGCAAATCCCATCCGCTGAACTCTAATGCTTTGTCGATGAGGATGCGGGAGAAGGCTTCAGGTTGGGGCATTGCCGATCGACTCCCACAGGCGCGAAAACAGAGGATCGAAGAATACCCGTTTTATTAAAGGAAATCACCCGACTTGGAGCTGCATAAGGAAAGTTTGGTCACTCATCCAGTATTCGGTACATGTGCTAATCCAATAGTTTCTCAACCGTGGGGTGAGCCTCTCTGTATGGACAGCCCGCTAGCTGGACGTTCTTTTTCACGCTCTATGCTCCCACAGACACCAGAAACCCTTTCGCATCGGGGGCGCTGAGAGCGGAGACTATTGTTATTGCTTTGACCCCTGGAGAGAGTGGAGGCTATCGTGAGAAGTGCTGATCCCATGACGGCGAGGAAAGAATAGGTGCCATAGTACCGCCATAGTGCCAGTGATGCTCGTAATCGGTTGCTCGGTTGTCATACAGGGAATCGTGGACTCCACGTCCGGTTCCTGATGGTGCTCCAGAGAGGCAAGCCGATCCTGGAGACGCCTTTGTTCCGTCGCTGAGATCTCACTCGCTTCCAGACCGATCCTTCCCTGGTCGATCCATCGGACGGTATACAGCGCACAGTCGACTGGGTATTCTCCATCCGTCACCAGGACCCGAACAACGACACAGGCCCCTTGTCTGATCGTGCTTTCCGTGGCGACGCGTAAACCCTGGAGTGAGATGTCCAGCGTCCGCCCTTCAACAAACAGACCGTCAGTGACTACTTGAACCGGATATTGGACCTTCCATCGCTTCGCTCGAGAAATAGCCATCAGACCCTCCGTCGTTATGCAATCCCTGTGGCAAGTGTAGGGTGCCGATCGGTGCTTGCCCATTCCCCATTCGGGTTAACACGTTCGCGCTAGAGAGGGCTGTATGCTGTTGAAAGATAATATGAAACCAGAAACTAGACTGAAGATCTGGAAGTTAAAAGCCGAGTGTTTTCTGCCCTTCCAGTCTACGACATCACCCTGTCCCCATATCGCTGGACAGTCTTTATGACTGTCCGACCGCTCACAGGGGATGATCGCTCACGAGGCTGAAAAGGGAGAAGACATAGACGTGCGATGGGTTTTCTGATTCGATCAGGAGATGAGATTCCGCCCGCTTCAGTGGCCGCAGTATTACTACTTTGCGTCGGTCATTTTTCTGTTGATCGACTGGCTGGCCGGCGCCAATGTGCGCGCGGTGGGATTCGCGGCCTATCCCACACTCCGGATGACCTACTACCTGGCCTGCCTGCTGTTCGGCCTGGTGATTCGACTGTTCCCCGCCTGGTCAGCACCGGTGACGCTGGCCGAGAGCACGCTCAACATCACCGCACTGATGATCTCGGTGCTGACCCCGCTCTACACCTTCGACATCGAGAATCCATCGGGGCCGATGACCGCCTCCCCGCAGCTGGCGATCAATTTCATGATCTCCGGCACCGCCGCAGGGCTCGCCTGGTACCAATCCTTCTATGCGATCCCGGGCCTGCAGTCCCGCTGACACCCTCTGCGAAGCGATGTCGGCAACCATTCTGCCGGTTACTGTGGATGGGCGCCTGTGTTGGGTGGGACACGATGTACACCTGGACTCAATAGCTGGCGGCCGGCTCTTCGTCCAACCACGCATCGCCCTCAGGCTGCCCTGCCGCCGTTGTCTGCAGGGATTTGAAGTCAAAGAGGCGCGAGTCCATCAGCAGCGCCGGCGCGATATTGGTGAGGGCGGCGGCGATGCTGTCAGAACTCCCTGGTGATCCCTGCTCCCACTCGCGCAGAAATGCTTTGATCTTTTTCCGCTTCAGATTCTCCTGAGATCCGCAGAGGTCGCAGGGAATGATGGGGAACGCACGCAGTTCGGCATATCGTTCCAGATCGACTTCCTTCACCAATGCCAGCGGCCGGATGACAAGGTGACGCCCGTCCTTGGAACGCAGCTTCGGCGGAATGGCTTTGAGCTTCCCGGTATAGAACAGATTCAGGAACAGGGTTTCCGCGATATCATCGCGGTGATGGCCCAACGCGATCTTGGTAGCGCCCAGCTCACTGGCAATTCGATACAGATGCCCCCGGCGAAGACGCGAGCAGAGTGAGCAGGTCGTCTTCCCCTCAGGGATGAGCCGTTTCACAATCGAATAGGTATCGCGTGTTTCAATGTGGAACGGGACTCCCCTGCCGGTCAGATAGTCCGGCAGGACATGAGCCGGGAAGCCCGGTTGCTTCTGATCGAGATTGACGGCCACCAGGTCGAATCGCACCGGCGCGCGGCGTTGCAGCACGAGCAGGATATCGAGCAGACCGTAACTGTCCTTGCCGCCGGACAGGCACACCATAACCTTGTCCCCGTCCTCGATGAGATGATAGTCGCTGATGGCCTGACCCACCAGCCGGCAGAGGCGAGTCTGGAGTTTGTCCGTTTCCTCGTCCAGTTTATGTGGAAGCTTCATCTGGATTGCCCAAATTGAATTCGGCAGGATTGTACCTGCCCCGGCGATGTCCTGTCGACATGAGACCCTGCAGAACGGTTCATACAAACAACAGTCGCGCTCGATTCTCGTTGTCTGCACTGGCCACATCTTTCGCGGCAGAGTCCCGGAATAGGCCGTGCGGGCGAAGATCGGGCAGAAAAGTGGCACGACTGCCACACTTTTTGTGAGCGGAAGACCAGACGGGCGCCGGTTTCAGTTCAATCTTGAACTGTCTGAACATTTTTTCTCCTCCTACCCGTTCTTCTCTCCCCTACATTGGATTCTCTCCGCCACCGTACCGGCGGCTTGAAAACTGCGTGCTATAGTTTCTTGAGCACGGAAAAACAACGCGAATTCTGGACATCGATCGTATGCAGCGCTCAGGGTTGGACGCACTCAAGACACCGGTCACCGGACAGGGAGACCCCCACTGGGCCGCCTGGTCGGACGAGGCCCTCCTGGATCTTCCGATGTGCGACCTCCACCTGGAAATCAAAGGCGGGTTTCTCGAACAGCCGATCGCCGAGCTCAGCCGCGAATTGGAAGAACGGGGATTGCTCTTTCGCCCGCACTTCTGGATTTCGAACGAATGGTTTACGCCCGATGGCATTCCCGGCATCGCCGTGCCGTTCTACCTCGCCCATCCGCGCCTGGCAAAACTCGAACTGAGCCAAATGCTGGAGGTGGAGGGCGGCACCCCGGAATGGTGTCTGCGCATCCTGCGCCATGAAGCCGGCCATGCAATCGAGAACGCCTACAAGATTCGCCGCAGAAAGACACGCCAACAGATCTTCGGAAAATCCTCTCAGCGGTATCCGATGTTCTACACCCCACGGCCCTATAGCCGCAGTTTCGTCCGCCACCTGGATCTCTGGTATGCGCAGAGCCATCCGGACGAAGATTTTGCCGAGACCTTTGCGGTCTGGCTCACACCGGACTCACTGTGGGAAGAACGGTATCGTGGCTGGCCCGTCTTGAAGAAACTGACCTACGTCGATCAGCTGATGAAAGAGCTGACGGGAGTGCCCCCTCCCGTGACTTCACACGAGGAACTCGATCCGCTCCCCGGCTTGAAAAAAAC
Organism: Nitrospira sp.; assembly: GCA_022843785.1. Lineage (GTDB taxonomy): Bacteria > Nitrospirota > Nitrospiria > Nitrospirales > Nitrospiraceae > Nitrospira_D. The sequence continues at coordinate 89,902 of JALHMZ010000013.1, read as the reverse complement.
CCTGCGCGAACATTATGAGCACAAGCGCCGGCATTACGGAGTCGAGCGGCAGTCATTGTACGATCCCGATCTTAAACGCCTGTTCTCGAACCTGCCAAGCCACTCAAGCAAGCCGAGCGCCGCGACGTTTCTGAACCGGTTTCGGGGGGAAGTACGGCGGAAGGTTGCGAGTTGGACCGGCGAATATCAATACACCATCAATCAGGTGCTTGAGGACATGATCCGGCGATGCCGCGAATTGGATCTTCGCGTCCCGGTGGGTGAGGAGCAGGCCAAACTCGATTTCACCATTCTGCTGACCGTCCATACCATGAACTTCTTACGAAGCGGACGGCATCGGGTGGCCCTATGAAACGCCTGCGCGTGCTCGTCCTCATGCATGAAGATCTCGTCCCGCCTCAACAGACCGCGGGTTGCGACCCCAAAACGGCAGAGTGGCGGACTGAGTATGACGTCGTCAAGACACTCAAGAAGCTGGGACATGACGTGCAGCCGCTCGGGGTGAAAAGCGATCTGGGAGTGATTCACAAGGCCATCGCCGAATGGAAACCGGACATTGCCTTCAACCTGCTGGAAGAATTCGACGGCGTGTCCGTCTACGATCAGCATGTGGTGTCCTATCTCGAACTCTTACGCGTGCCCTATACCGGCTGCAACCCCCGCGGGCTGATGCTGGCGCGCGACAAAGCCATCACCAAGAAGATGCTGTCCTTTCATCGAATCCCCTATCCGGAATTCATCGAGGTGCCGCAAGGACGCGTGGTGAGACGGCCGAAGTGGCTGACGTTCCCATTGATCGTCAAGTCGGTGAGCGAGGAAGCGTCCCTGGGAATCTCACAGGCCTCGATCGTCGAAGATGACGACAAGCTGAGCGAGCGGGTAGCCTTCATTCACAGCAGCATCGGAAGCGGTGCGCTGATCGAACGATACATCGAAGGCCGTGAGTTCTATGTCGGGGTGATCGGAAACAGTCACCTCCAAGTGCTCCCGGTCTGGGAACTCATCATGGACAAACTGCCGGACGACGCCAGACGGATTGCAACCGAACGGGTGAAATGGAGCCGGACATACCAGAAAAAATATGGGATCACCTCACGGGAAGCCAAGAACCTCCCACCGGGGAAAGCCGAAGAAATCCAACATTTGGCCAAACGGATCTACCGGGCGCTTGGTCTGAACGGGTATGCGCGGATTGACATGCGGATGGACGCAGAGGGGCAGCTGTATGTCCTGGAAGCCAATCCGAATCCGCAGATCGCGCACGATGAGGATTTCGCCGACTCAGCGGAAAAGGCGAACTACCACTACCAGGAGCTGTTGCAGGAGATCCTGAACGTCGGCCTTCGCTGGCGTCCTGCCAAAGCGGCGTGAGCCCGAAGCCACCTGCAGCCTTTATTCCTTACCTACCTCACGCAACAGCTGCTCGCAATATCGTCTGAATAGATGTTTCTCGTGAAGCGTATCTCGAAAACAAGGACAGCCGACCTAGAAACATTCTTTCTGTCCTGCGCTTCACGCTTCACGAGATACGAGCGACGAAGAGCGGAACAGCCGATCCACGATTGCAGCAGGGATGCCCATGAACCACATCAACTACGGTCCCCACCGGAAACCGAACATCAGCGCCACGCTCGTTTTGTCTTCCTCGCGGAGCGCGGGCGTCAGATCGATATTGTGCAGATTCACAATCACCGTCGAAGCCAGGGCAATATTGTGGACGACCTGATATTCCAGCGAGAGCCCGATCGGGATGTACCAACTCGTGTCGCTTTCATCGATACGCCCCCGCCCGATTCCACGGTCAAGACCGACGTGCATCAAGCCGAAGCCGGTGAAGGGGACCAGGTTGATGCCGTTGTTGAAACGGAGATGATACTTCGCAACACCCGCAAAAGAGATTTGGAACAGATCTCCCGTCGGAGTAATCTGCATCATCGGACCGAACGAAAAATTCCGATCGGGGTAATAGTCGACATTGAACCCAAGATTGAAGACGGTGTCGTGAACGGTACCGGCAGTAAAGCCCAGATCAGACCCAGCCCCCCAGCGGTTCTCTTCCGAAAAGGCCGGCGAGACAAACGTACCGAGCCAGAGCAATCCCGCAAGGGTCACACTGAGAAATCCGCGACAGTCCGCTATGCGCATGACGACACCTCGCTCAACATGGGCCGACTCTAACACAGCACCTATAGACGGACAAGCCGCTTGAGCAGCGGATAGACCGTGCAGTATCCTCCCCGCAGCCGAACCGAATGAGGTGAATCGATCATGACTCCCGCACAAGCCGCAGCTGCGTTGCTCCAGGCAATGCCGCACCCCCCATCCCTCGCGCAGCTTGACGAATACGGACTGACCGCATCTGCCTCGACGGCTCAGGCGATTTCGCGAGAAATCCTCTCATTGAATCTGTACTGGATTACGGCCGCCATCGACGCGCACATTCCGATGAAGTATCAGGATGCGATCCGGGAAACCCTGTTGGAATCGATCAAGACGGCGTGGTGGGCATCGGGGCAACTCGGTCCCGGCCCCTGGGACTCCTATCAAACAGAATTGGACGAGCGGCGCGCCCGGTACAGCCGACTCGTCGATCACGAAGGCCTGGGCCACATGGCGGTGAGCGCCGAAGCCGCATCGCAGATCGAGAATCAGGGCATCATCCCCTTTGAAGACCGGGACAAGCTACTGGTCCTCATGATCGACTATGCACCGGCAGCGGAATACGGCAGGCTGCTCGAGGATGTGGGCTAGCGCGGGGCCCTCTCTAGCAGGCTGCGGAAAAACTCCGTGTGGGCATGAATCACCGCAGAAATCTTGTCGAATGGTTCTGAAGATGTCAGAATCGCAGGATGCTCAAAATGGCCGTCCGGCAAGGCCGCAGCGAGCGAAGAGGCGAGGCGTACGCTCCGGTACGTTGAGCCTCTGAGCGACGCGAGAACGCCGCTGGCGGACTTTTTCAGCATCCTGCTAAAGATACCGGTGCGAGAGCACCTTGCCGCTATTGTCGAGTTCGTACAAGAGCGGCGCGCCGGTGGGAATGTTCAACTCCAGGACTTGCTCCTTCGACAATTCCTCCAGCTGCATCACCAACGCGCGAAGACTGTTGCCATGCGCCGCAATCAAAATGGTTTCACCCTTGAGAACGCAGGGTTTGATCCTGGTGTCGTAATAGGGCAGGACCCGCTCCGCCGTATCTTTCAGGCTTTCTCCGCCGGGCGGCCGTACATCGTAGCTTCGCCTCCAGATCTTGACCTGTGCATCTCCATATTTCGTCGCGGTTTCGGCCTTGTTCAACCCTTGCAGCTCCCCATACATCCGTTCGTTCAGGGCCTTGTCCTTCTCGATCGGAATGGCCGTTTGTCCGATGGCCTCCAACACGAACCGCAAGGTCTCGTTCGCACGGCTCAGGACAGAGGTGAACGCACGATCGAACGTGAACCCCTTGAGTTTATCTCCGGCGTTCTTCGCCTCTTCAACACCGCGCGGAGAGAGCGGCACATCGACCCAGCCAGTGAAGCGATTTTCCAGATTCCATTGTGATTCGCCGTGACGGAGCAGGACCAGCCGAGCCATGATACGTTCCTCTCGATAGATGATAATTCAGGATCCGGAGCCGGCCCCAGAATACTGGATTACGGCTTCAAGTCAAGCCGGTCATAACACGCGACCTGCGATCCCATTGACCCTCTGATCCGGGAATACACGGGGCGGCAGGACAACTGATCCTTGTCACGCTCGTCACGGCCGCCGATCTGGCAGGTTTCGCCGGAAGTTGGTCGGAATCAGGCGGCCCCTCCTGCACCATCTTGATGAGCGTCATCATAAAGAGGAGGTAAAATGCCACGCCGACCCAGATGACGTAGGGTTGCACCCCACCCGCTTCCTTGAGCGCCTGCTCTTGCTCCGGTTGATTCAGCTGACCGGCCTTCTTGATCTCGCCGATCTGTTCGCGACAATGCCAATAGTACAAGTAGTTCCCCGTTGCCCCTGCGATGACACTCCACACAAGGCCCGATGAGACATCCCCCGTCATATAGGTCGAAATCATGGGGCCCACGGCATAGACGAACGCATGGAGGTACATTTTCCGATAGAGAAACCAGAGAAAGGAGATGAAGAGAAATGCGGGCCAGTTCCAAGACAGGGCAAATTTTGGCTGGCCGTTCGCTGAAAACTTCTTGAACTGAACCAGGTACCGATCGGCATTGGGACCGATAAATTGCCGCCAGCGTGATTCTTCATCCGGGATCGGCGGGGGCGATGCAGTGACGGGGTCGGACACTGGCTCTGCGGCAGCGGCTGTGTCGAGAGAAGTCCCGCACTGATGACAGAAAGAAGCGTCGTCTGGATTCTGTTGGTTGCACCCGCTGCACAACTTCATCGCCGCGCAGCTTATCACACTCGGAAGCGATAGAGCTGCCTCTCCGGTCCCGACCTATTGTCCCCTGCTCCCCTTATTGCTTTCACTTCGACCCTGTGCTAACTTCCCTTTCTTTCTAATGGGATACGTAATGTCATGCCGACTCAAGATTTGAAAGACAACGCGGCCAAGTACCTGATGCAGACCTACATGCGTCAGCCGATCTCGATTGTTCGAGGTCGTGGCGCGAAGGTCTACGATATGGAAGGCCGGGAGTATCTCGATTTCGTCGGCGGTATCGCCGTCAATCTGTTGGGCCATGGACATCCGGACCTCGTCCAGGCCATCCAACAGCAAGCGGCACAACTGATCCACGTGTCGAACCTCTACTACACGGAGCCGCAGGTCACATTGGCAAAAATTCTCGTCGAGCACTCGTTCGCCGACCGCGTGTTCTTCTGCAACAGCGGTGCGGAAGCCAATGAAGCCGCCATCAAGCTCGCACGCCGCTATGCGCATATGAAATATGGCGAGAGCCGGTTCGAAATCATCACGATGAAGAATTCGTTCCATGGCAGGACGCTGGCCATGATCACCGCCACAGGGCAAGACAAGGTTCAGAAGGGTTTCGAGCCGCTGATGCCGGGGTTTTCCTACGCGCCATTCAACGACATGGCTGCGATCGAAGCCATGGCCGGCGAGCGGACTGCCGGCATTATGCTGGAACCGGTGCAAGGCGAAGGCGGGGTGCATGTAGCCGGCCGCGAATACCTCACGCGCCTTCGGAAATTCTGTACGACACACGATATCCTGCTCATTTTCGACGAAGTGCAAACCGGGATGGGCAGGACCGGCACGCTCTTCGCCTATGAGCAATTGGGAGTAGCACCCGACATCATGACCCTGGCCAAGGGGTTGGGCGGCGGAGTTCCGATCGGAGCCTGCCTGGCGAAGGAATCGGTTGCGGCAGCATTTTCGCCTGGCGCCCACGCCTCTACCTTTGGTGGAAATCCGCTGGCCTGTGCCGCGGCAGTGGCCGTATGCCGGGCGCTGCTTGAAGGACAGGTCTTGGATCGAGTCAAGCCGATGGGCGACTACCTGGCCAACGCCTTGACTGAGTGCAAAGCCCGCCATCACGTCGTACGGGACATCCGCGGTATCGGGCTTCTGCAGGGCATGGAATTGGACATTGATGCCAAAACGGTGGTTGCCGAGGCCCTATCGCGCGGCGTGCTCATCAATGCGGCAGGCGAGCGGGTGCTGCGATTTGTGCCTCCGCTGACGATCACGACACAGGAAATCGACCAACTGGTCGACACGTTGAATGCGATCTTCACTGGTGAATGATGAAAGAAACAGATACCCATCGCATGACCAAGCAACCTCACCAGCGACCACGCAGGCCCGGCTATGCCAAAGATCTTCTGGACGTGGCGGCAATGCCGCGCAAACAGATCGATGATTTGCTACGTCTGGCGGCCTCGCTGAAAACCAAGCAGCGCCGATCGACGCCCCATCGGCTCTTGCCCGGCAAAACACTGGGGCTGTTGTTCCAAAAGCCCTCGACACGCACCAGAGTGTCGTTCGAAGCCGGCATGAATCAGCTGGGAGGCCATGCGCTGGTGCTTCCCATGGGAGACATTCAGCTCTCGCGTGGAGAAACGGTCTCGGACACGGCGCGCGTGCTCTCTCGTTACTTGGATGGAATCGTGATTCGAACCTACGACCACGCCGTCGTCGAGGAATGGGCGGCGGAGGCCAGTATGCCGGTGATCAACGGGCTGACAGACCATAGCCATCCATGCCAAGCGCTGTCCGATCTCCTGACGATCCAAGAAGTCAAAGGCCGGCTCAAGGGACTGACCCTCGCCTACATCGGAGACGGGAATAACGTCGCCAATTCTCTCATTGAAGCAGGCGTCAAGATGGGCATGCGGGTCGTCGCCGGATGTCCGGCCGGTTATCAGCCGGATCAACACGTCATCGACCGGGCGATCGTCGAAGCAGAAACCACCGGCGGCGCGGTCGAGATTTTCGAAAATCCCCAGGTCGCAGTGAAGGAAGCGGACGTGATCTACACCGACGTCTGGATCAGTATGGGGCGCGAACGTGAACAGGCACGGCGGCTGAAAATCCTGGCCTCCTATCAACTCAACGGGCGGCTGCTTCAACGGGCCAAACCGGATGCCATCGTCATGCATTGTTTACCGGCCCATCGTGGAGAAGAGATCGCGGCAGACGTACTCGACGGGCCACAATCGGTCGTCATCGATCAGGCGGAAAACCGGCTGCACATGCAGAAAGCGATTTTGGTGCAGCTGCTCACTCGACAGAAAGGCAGGTAGTCCGAAATCATCATGACACGCAAACCAATCAAGAAAATTGTCCTGGCCTACTCAGGCGGGCTCGACACCTCCGTTATTTTGAAATGGCTCCAGGAAACGTATGACGCCGAGGTCATCGCCTTCTGCGCCGATCTCGGCCAGGGCGAAGATCTGCGGGCCATCAAAGCCAAAGCGCAGAAGCTCGGCGTGAAGAAGGTCTATGTTGAGGACCTGCGTGAAACGTTTGTCAAAGACTATGTGTTCCCGATGTTGCGCGGCAACGCCATATATGAAGGCTGCTATCTGCTGGGCACCTCCATCGCCCGTCCGTTGATCGCGCGCCGGCAGGCTGAGATCGCGCTGAAAGAAGGCGCCGAAGCGGTCTCGCACGGCGCAACAGGCAAGGGAAACGATCAGGTGCGATTCGAGCTGACCTATACGGCGCTCGCGCCCGGTCTTAAGATCATCGCCCCCTGGCGCGAATGGACGATGCGGTCAAGGCGCGAATTGATCGAGTATGCGGAGCGCCATGGCATTCCGATCACCGCGACAAAGGCCAAACCCTACAGCATGGACCTGAACCTCTTCCATATCAGCTATGAGGGAGGCATTCTCGAAGATCCCTGGTCAGCGCCGCCGGATGAAATATTCCAAATGACGGTTTCGCCGGAACAAGCCCCGAACAAGCCGCTGGAAGTCGAGATCGAGTACGTCGCCGGCAACCCCGTGGCCGTCGACGGCAAAAAAATGAGCCCGGCGACGCTCCTGGCCCATCTCAATAAGCTGGGCGGCGCACACGGAATCGGCCGAGTCGATTTGGTCGAGAATCGCTATGTCGGCATGAAGTCTCGCGGGGTCTACGAAACACCGGGCGGCACAATTCTCCATGTCGCCCACCGGGGGCTTGAATCCCTGACGATGGACCGTGAAGTGCTCCACTTCCGGGACAGCTTGATCCCGCGGTACGCCGATCTCATCTACAACGGCTATTGGTTCAGTCCTGAGCGTGACATGATCCAGACGGCGATCGATGCCGCTCAAAAAGATGTGAGCGGCACGGCGCGTGTCAAGCTGTACAAGGGCGGGTGCACGCTTGCCGGCCGTAAATCCAAGAATTCCCTCTATCGTTTGGACATCGCCACATTCGAAGAGGACGAAGTCTACGACCAAAAGGACGCGGAAGGATTCATCCGCCTGAACGGGTTGCGATTGAAAATCAGAGCTCAGCGGAGGAAGGCCTCAACCTGATGGCGACGGCAAAACAAACCCGCCGGACAGCCGCCGCTTCCGGCAAGGCTTGGGGGGGGCGGTTTCGCGAGAATACGAACCGGCTCGTTGAAGCCTTCACCGTTTCGGTGGCGGTGGATCGGCGGCTCTATGCCCATGACATCCAAGGAAGCATTGCGCATTGCCAGACCCTCGGCAAAGCACGCGTGCTGTCACCCCGCGAAACGAAAACCATTGTGCGCGGGCTTACCCTGGTCAAGGCGGAGCTGGACCGGGGGCGGTTCAAGTTTTCGCCCCACGACGAAGATATTCACATGGCGATTGAACGGCGGTTGACCGAACTGATCGGTCCCTTGGGCGGCAAGCTGCATACGGGCCGGAGCAGAAACGATCAGGTGGCGCTGGACATTCGACTCTATCTCCGGGACCGACTCGACCGGCTGACTGAGCAGTGCACGGAGTTTCAGCGCGTCTTGCTGGCCCAGGCACATGCGAATCTTCCGGTCGCAATGCCCGGCTATACCCACTTGCAACGGGCACAGCCCGTCCTGTTTGCCCATCATCTGCTCGCCTATGTAGAGATGGTCGATCGGGATAAGGGACGTTTCCGTGATGCCAAAACCAGACTCAATGTCATGCCGCTCGGATCAGGAGCCTTGGCCGGAACGAATTATCCGGTAGATCGGCGATACACAGCCAAACTGCTGGGTTTCCCGGCAGTAACGGCCAACAGCATGGATGCGGTATCCGATCGCGACTTTATGATCGAAACGGCATCAGCCTTATCCATTGCCATGATGCATTTATCCCGGCTCAGCGAAGAGTTGATCCTGTGGGCATCACAGGAGTTCCGGTTCGTCAATTTGCCGGACGCGTTTTGCACCGGCAGCAGCATGATGCCGCAGAAAAAGAATCCTGATGTGCCCGAGTTGGTTCGAGGTAAGACCGGGCGTGTCTATGGCCACCTCATGAATCTCCTCGTCACCCTCAAGGCCCTTCCGTTGAGTTATAATCGGGACTTGCAAGAAGACAAGCCGGCGCTTTTCGATGCGCTCGACACAGTCGAGGCCTCCCTGAATGTCATGACGGAATTGATGCGCCGCCTCAAGGTGAACCGGGACGTGCTTGCGCAGTCGTTAGAGAGCGGTGGGTTTCTTGCCACCGAATTAGCCGACTACCTGGTGGATCGCGGCGTGCCCTTTCGGGAAGCGCATGGAATCACCGGACGGATCGTACGGTCGGCGATTGAGCAAGAGCGCGAGTTGACTGATTTTTCATTGGAGGAACTGCGCGCGTTCTCCGATCAGATTGAACGAGGAGTCTTCGCACGGTTGACCGTTTCGGCGGCAATCGACCGGAAGCGGCAGATCGGCGGAACGGCGCGTGGACGAGTGGAGCAACGGCTCAAAGAACTGGAGCGGTCACTCCGATGAAACACCTCGTACTCATCCTCACCGCAGGCCTGGTGAGTTCCTGCGGTGTGGTGGGGGCGCCGGTTGCGCCGGAAACCGTCGGAGTGACACCCACCATCGAATCGCAAAAGAGGCAGCATGAGGCCCTGACGGCGCAACAGCGTGAAACGGCGGCGAAATCTGAAGAGCCGGACCCTGCCCTGCTGGACTACGATGCGCTCCTGCCGCCGTTGCGTCCGGTGGGCACGAGATGAGACATACCGGCCTGATTCGCGCAAGGCGCGCGCATGAGCACTTTGACGGCTTGAACAAGGAATTTCAGCATGAATAATTTTGAGTATCGCCACGGCGAATTATATTGCGAGCAGGTGCCGGTCAGCCGCATCGCAAAGGAGCTCGGGACTCCCTGTTACGTCTATAGCCATGCCACGCTCGTCCGACACTTCAAGGCATACGACAGCGCCTTCAAAGACATTCCCCATATCGTCGCCTTCGCCATGAAAGCCAACTCCAACCTGGCTATCCTGCGATTGATGGCGAAGGAAGGCAGCGGCGCGGATATCGTGTCGGGCGGGGAACTGTTTCGTGCCCTCAAAGCGGGCGTGCCGGCTTCCAAGATCATCTTCGCCGGCGTCGGCAAATCGGCCGATGAAATTCGTGACGCATTGAAGGCCGACATCCTCATGTTCAACATCGAATCGTCCGCAGAGATCCACGCGATCAACGAGGTCGCCGCCTCCGTCGGCAAGAAAGCGCGGATCGCGTTGCGGATCAATCCGGACGTGGATCCCAAAACACATCCGTACATCTCGACCGGGATGAAGAAGAGCAAGTTCGGCATTGCGGCAGATCGCGCGCTGGAAGAGTACAAAATGGCGTCCTCACTGAGCCATATCGACATTGTCGGTGTCCACGCCCACATCGGCTCTCAATTGACGGAGGTGACGCCGTTCGTCGATTCCCTCAAGAAGGTCGTGGCGCTCATCGATACACTGAAAGGCCACGGCATCAATATCCGCTATCTGAATATCGGCGGCGGACTCGGCATCACCTATGATGCGGAAAAACCGCCCTTGCCCCAGGACTTGGCCGATGCCATCTCGCCGCTCGTCAAGGATCTGGGCCTGACGCTGGTGATGGAGCCGGGCCGTGTCATCGTCGGGAATGCCGGCATTCTCGTCACAAAAGCCCTCTACCGCAAAGAGGGAGAATCGAAGACATTCGTCATCGTCGACGCGGCCATGAACGACTTGATTCGCCCCAGCCTGTATGGCGCCTATCACGAAATCCGCCCGCTCGATGAAGCCGCCGGCCATCGCGACAAACAGCAAGTCGATATCGTCGGTCCGGTCTGCGAGTCTGGAGATTTTCTGGCCAAAGACCGCTTGTTGGCGGCTATCCGGCCGGAAGAATTGCTCGCGGTGATGAGCGCAGGGGCCTATGGATTTGTGATGGCCTCGAACTACAACTCCCGGCCCCGTGTGCCTGAAGTGCTCGTTAAGGACGGAGAAATCCACGTTATTCGTGCACGCGAAACCTACGACGACTTAATCAAGGGCGAAACTATTCCAGCCTTTCTCAGCTAAGAGGCGCCATCATGTTCACCGGTTCGCATGTTGCCATCGTCACACCGTTTCGGAAAAGCGCGATCGACGAGCGGGCGTTCTCTGATTTGATTGAGTGGCAGATCGCCAGCGGTACAAACGGCATCGTGCCCTGCGGCACCACCGGCGAATCCGCCACGCTGTCTCATGAAGAACACAACCGGGTCATTGAGTTGACGGTGGAAATCGTCAACCGGCGCGTGCCGGTAATCGCCGGAACCGGCTCGAATAGCACAGACGAGGCCATTGCACTCACCCGGCATGCGAAACAGGCCGGAGCGGACGGTGCATTGCTGATCACGCCGTACTACAACAAGCCCACTCAGGAGGGCCTCTATCGCCACTACAAAGCGGTGGCGGAATCCGTCGATCTTCCGCTCGTGCTGTACAACATTCCTGGACGCACCGGTGTCAACATGCTGCCATCGACCATTGCCCGTCTTTCGGCAATCAAGACGATCGTCGGAGTCAAAGAAGGCAGCGGGTCGGTTCAGCAGGCATCGGATATCGTCCAGATGTGCGGCGACCGGTTGACCGTCTTGGCCGGGGATGATTCCTTGACGCTGCCGATGATGGCAGTCGGGGGAAAAGGCGTCATTACCGTAACCGCCAATATTGCTCCGGCTGAAATGGCCGCTTTGGTGAACGCCTTTTCCAGCGGGAACATTGCCGAAGCTCAGCGGATTCACTTCAAGTTGTCGCCTTTGTTCGCGGCATTGTTCTTTGAGACCAATCCGATTCCGGTTAAAGAGGCACTCGGAATGATGGGTAAGATCGACCCGGAATTGCGCCTCCCGCTCTGTTCGATGGCGCAGGACACTCGAGAGAAACTAGTCCGGGCCTTAAAAGACGCCAAGTTGATCTGATCATTTTTTTATCTCTACAATGGCAGGTAACCAGATGATTAAAGTGATTGTAGCAGGGGCAGCCGGACGAATGGGTTGTCGATTAGTGTCGCTGGTGAGAGACTCCACCGCTTTGACGCTGGCCGGAGCCTTGGAGGGGAAAGGCCACCATGCGTTGGGGGAAGATGCCGGAGAATTGGCCGGAGCCGGGCATGCCGGCATCCCCATCACAGACGATCTGGCCGCCCTCATGGAACGAGGCGATGTCGTCATTGATTTCTCCGCCCCCGAAGCGACTCTGGGGCACTTGCGAATTGTCGCTCAGCATCGCCGGGCAATGGTCATCGGCACCACCGGATTTTCGGCTTCAGAACTCGACGAACTCAAGTCCCTGGGTCGACAAGTTCCCTGTGTGCTGTCTCCCAACATGAGCGTCGGAGTGAATTTGATTTACAAGGTCATCGGCGAAATGGCCAAGACACTCGGCGAGGAGTACGACATCGAGGTGATCGAAGCCCACCATCGCCTCAAGAAAGATGCCCCCAGCGGGACGGCGCTCAAGATGGCCGAAATCCTTGCTCGTGGGGTGAACCGGGACTTGAATCAAGTTGGCGTCTATGCGCGCAAAGGACTCATCGGCGAACGCGCGAGAGGCGAAATCGGAATTCAAACGATCCGCGCCGGCGACATTGTGGGTGATCATACGGTGTTGTTCGGCGGCATGGGCGAGCGGATCGAAGTCACCCATCGGGCCAGCAGTCGAGATACCTTTGCCCGTGGAGCGTTGCGCGCAGCACGGTGGGTGGTCCGCCAACATCCCGGTCTATACGACATGATGGATGTACTGAGCCTTCGCTAATGACCGCCGTCTCCACAAACACGTTCCGGCTTTCTTTCTGACTCAGTGCCTACCTGTGTTGAATCGCGCAAGACCTTGGCCCGCAGAGAACGTTCTCAGAGCACAAGATAGGAATCGACGGAGGAGTCGGCACCTGGAAAGAAACCAGGCGGACTACGAAGCAGGAACCACACAGTGTTGTATGATTCTATCGACAGGGAGTCATTCTGACAGCTGTGCCCGCACCTCTCCCATTGCACAGACTTCCGCCGAGTGTAATACTCATCCGGCGGCCTGCGGCAGATCCTGTCACCCCATCTATCACGATTGGGCAGGATTGAGAGACGAAAGCGGAAAGCAGCTTGCCGCCGCCTTCCGCTCATCGTCATTCATTAATTGGGATTGTAGCCTACAGATTAATGTCGAGCCGTGATGGGCCGAGGTTCCTGGTCCGCTGCTTTCCGACGACCACAATTCAAACAGGCAAATACCGTGATCGCAAGCCCAGCGTCCAAATCCACCGCCCGTTCAGGCAACATCGCACCGTGGCATTTATCGCATGTCTTCATGAGTGGGACTTTAACATTTCTATTTGACGAAGCATATCCTCCTGAAGTACTGGATCGCAGAATGAACGAGTTCCCGTATCAGCCTAGTGCAGATGGTCCGTTTGGGCCCATCATTTTTTCATCCCTGCCAGAGGGAAGACCGGCCACTCCATTGACAGGTCCTACCCACTCCCATAGGATTGTGGCTATAGGACTACCAGACTACAATGTATAGACTTCTGTTCATTTCTGGACTTCTCGTCGTCCTCTACGTCTTGTTACGACAAGTCGTGCGCGGCTTTAAGAACAAGGAGATTGGTGACGGCGTGGCGTCAGTGGATCACGGCCAGATGGTCGAAGACCCGGAATGCCACACCTTCGTGCCGAGGAGCACGGCCGTGATTGAGAAAATAGACGGACAGACGTATTGCTTTTGCAGTAAGCAATGCGCGGTTGCATTTCAAAACCGGCAGGCAGGCTAGCAGCCTGAGTAGTTGTAGTCCGACAACTTATCTTCCTTGTCGAACTTCAGCGTAATCTGACATTGATTGGGAGAGAAGTTGAAGAATGGCGGGCCCGATTTTCCCCCGGCAATGCGATAGTAGGTCCAGGTCTCGCCGCCGAAGAATCGGGGAGCTTTACCATCCGGAGTGCCCCAGTTTTTCTCGAACCAGGCCTTGTCCTTTCCTTGCATTTCTGCCGGTTTGAGTGACGCTTCAAGGTAGGGATTGCCTCCTCCGCAGGCCGTCAGGATGAAGCAGAGTAACAAAAGCCAAACAGATCGTCGCATGGTGCTATCTCCGGGATCATACGCTTGTTAACATTGAAGAACGCCAGAATCTTATCCCCCGCAGGAAGGCCTGTCAAACCGGCTGGTGAATAGAGAGATGGATTGCGATGAGATTGAGTTCTCCATACAATGGCCGATAACGATACGTACGCATATGAAACCGCCTCAGACTTGAAAGGAGCCGCACATGCAATTTTTTCTCGACACCGCCAATGTGAAAGAGATTTATGAAGCCGCGAGTCTCGGCATCTTGGATGGCATCACCACAAACCCCTCGCTGGTAGTGAAGGAAGGCCGGAGTTTCAAGGAAATGCTGCAGGAGATCTGCAAGATCGTGGACGGCCCGATCAGTGCCGAAGTCGTCAGCGTGGAAGCGGACGCCATGGTGAAGGAAGGCAGGGAACTGGCCAAGATTCACAAGAATATCGTGGTCAAGTGCCCGCTGATTCCGGAGGGGATCAAGGCGACGAAGAAACTTTCGGCGGAAGGCATCCGCGTGAACGTGACGCTGTGCTTCTCGCCGACACAGGCGCTTGTGGCCGCCAAGGCCGGAGCGTGGTGTGTCTCACCGTTCATTGGCCGCCTGGACGATGTCAGTTCGGATGGCATGGCGTTGATCCGCCAAATCGTCACGATCTACAAGAACTACGACTATAAAACGTTGGTCTTGGTCGCTAGCGTCCGCCATCCTCAACATGTGGTGGAATCTGCACTGGCCGGCGGCCATATCTGTACGATGCCCTACGGCGTGTTCCAGATGCTCTTCAAACACCCATTGACCGATGCCGGCTTAAAGAAGTTCCTCGATGACTGGAAGGCAAAGGGGCAGCAGTAACAGCAACGGGACAGGCGTACGTTCTACGCTTCATTAGAAGACAGAACAGTTGCCTGTCCCTGTTTTCAGAATACCCCGTCCGTGCGGACCTGCTCAGGCACGCTCAATGGCCAATTGAGCCTTGCGGAACACCGAGTGAAACATGGGGCGAGTCAGTTTCCCTGTGAACGTATTCTGCTGACTGGGGTGATACGAACCGAGCAGCGTCACGCCCCACGGCAAACGATACACAACTCCATGGCCAAACTTGGGAGCGGGAGATGGGATCTCGCGCCCTTCTACTCGACAAGCTTTGAGATAGTGGTCGAAAGCGATCTTTCCCAACGTCACCACCGCACGGGCTCTCTTAAGAAGCCGCAACTCCTCCAGCAAGAACCGACTACAATGTTCAAATTCGTCCGGCGCAGGTTTATTGCCTGGCGGAGCACAGCGCACGGTGGCCCCGATGTAACAATCGGTCAATGCCAACCCATCGTCTCGATGGGTCGAGGTCGCCTGATTGGCAAATCCATGCCGGTGCAGTGCTTCGTACAGCCAATCCCCGCTTCGATCGCCAGTGAATACCCGTCCTGTCCGATTCCCGCCGTGGGCGGCCGGAGCAAGTCCCAGCACATAAAGCCGTGCGCGAGGGTCGCCGAAACCAGGGACCGGACGTCCCCAATAGGTCCAGTCCATAAACTGACGCCGTTTTGTCTCTGCGATCGCGCGCCGATAGGTCACAAGCCTTGTACAGGCCGTGCAATCAGTAATCGCGCTGTTCAGAATAATCAGCGTCTTCATAGGGGCCGGTAGTGTACCATGAACGAGAAGCTCGTTCCGCTTGCTGGTTACCGAGTCTGTTGCTAGCATGAGCGGTCGTCACACCCTTTGCTATACTTGATGTGCCTAACAGGAGTCTCTGAATGATTGCATTACAGGTGCTTGCTCTTGCACTCGCAATAACGCTGAGCGGTTTCGCGCGGCCTACCATGGTTTTGGCGGCCCACCCTTCGGATCAAACTAAGGACGACAAGGATCTCGCCCTTCCCGAGCTGCCGGACGAACAAGCTGAGCAGGAAGGCCGCTTGGTGATCCTGCCGGAAATCAAGCGAGAAGGAGAGCGGTTCTTCCTCAGCTCGTTCAAGCTGCCGGACAAAATTACCTTCGCAGGGGTACAGGTCCCCCTCGATAACTGGCAGGTCAGAGAACGCATCGAGTACGAGTTTTATCAATTCCTGGAAGATCAGGGCGAGAGCATCATCCTCGCAAAACGGACCGGACGCTGTTTCCCTCCGGCTGAGAAACAACTGGCCGAATCCGGCCTACCGGACGATCTGAAATACATGCTGCTCGTCGAAAGCAAATGTATCTCGGCGGCATACTCGAAAGCCAAAGCCTCAGGCCCCTGGCAGTTCATCCCGTCGACCGGTCGCCGCTACCAGCTCAAGAGCGATGCAGTCCGTGATGAACGCCGGAACCTCGAAATGTCGACCGAGGCAGCCGTGAAGTATCTTCAATATCTGAAGGATTTTCGGGAGAACGATTGGTTCCTGGCCATGGCGTCCTACAACGCCGGCGAAGAACGCGTCCGTAAACTGCTCAAAGAACAAAAGATCACCGACTATTGGAAAATGCACGGCCCACGCGAAACCATGCGCTATGTGCCGAGAATCATCGCAGCCAAAGAAATTTATTCCCAGCCGGAAAAGTATTTGGGCCTGAGCAAGAAAGACCTCTATGTTCCGCTAGAGACAGAAACCATCACGGTGAATGTAAAAGAGTCGCAACGGACTCTGACCTCCATTGCGGAGGAATTTGGAACCTATTTCCTTGAACTCAAGATGCTCAACCCTGAATTCAAGAAGGACGTGCTTCCGCACGGCACGTACCAAATCAGAGTTCCCCGCCAATCCTGTCCAAATCGTTGCCTCAAGCAAGAGACGACACCGTAGTACTCATCCCCGCTATGCCGATACGCCTACCCGGCTCCCCCGCGCGATCGCTTCTCCGGAAACTGATCGCTGCGGGGCTCCGCGCAGCTGATCCTTGCCATGCGATTCCCCACTCCGTCTCTCACACGGGACAATCCCTGCGGGTGGGCCGTAAGACCTACGACCTCTCTCGTTTCAAGCGAGTATTCGCAGTCGGCGCCGGCAAAGCATCAGCACGGATGGCCCAAGCACTCGAGCACGTTCTGGGCTCACGGCTGGAAGGAGGATTCATCGTCGTCAAAACTGGCCATGGCGTTCCCACCGAACGAATCAAGATTGTCGAAGCTGCCCACCCGATTCCTGACCATGCAGGGCTCTTGGCTGCTGGCCGGCTTCGGACCTTGATCCAAGACTTCACTCCTCGCGATCTGCTGTTCGTGCTGCTATCAGGAGGCGCATCAAGCCTGTTGCCCGCCCCGGTGTCCGGTGTCACTCTGGCAAATACGCAACGAACAACGCGGCTGCTACTCCGATGTGGCGCAACCATCCGGGAGATGAATGCGGTCAGAAAACATCTCTCTTTGCTAAAGGGCGGCGGCCTCGCCGCTTCCACACACGCAACGATCGTCACGCTCATTCTTTCGGATGTCATCGGCGATGACCTCGGCACAATCGGTTCCGGTCCAACGGCGCCCGATTCGACAACATTCGCGGACGCGATCGACGTCTTGCGTCGGTATGGACTATGGTCGACCGCTCCCGAGGGTATACGCCGTCATCTGCTGGCAGGGAAGCACGGGCGCGCATCGGAGACACTGAAAGCCGGCTCACCAAAACTACTCCGCGTGCAGCATCATATCGTCGGCAATAACAGCGGCATGCTCCGCGCTGTCGTCCGCACCGCTCAATCGGCAGGTCTTCAGACTATTCTCTCACGTCCTGCATTGGTGGGAGAGGCGCAAGAAGCGGCACGTCGATTTACCAGCCTTGCCAAACCCTATCTCACGGGAAGAAAGAAATCGATGCGCCCGGTCTGCATCATTGCCGGAGGTGAGCCGACCGTCACGATGACGGGACGAGGGAAAGGCGGGCGGGCGCAGGAATTCGCCGCTGCAGCCGCGTTCGATCTTGACGGGATTCCCAATGCCTGGCTGGCGGCGATCGGGACAGACGGGACCGATGGCCCGACTGAGGTGGCTGGCGCAGTGGTCTCCGGCACAACCCTGGCGCAAGCTAAACAACGTGGCATCGATCTTCACTCGGTACTCCGGCGGCATGACACCTACTCAGCCTTCAAGACTCTGGGATCCCACATCTACACCGGGCCGACGGGCACCAACGTCAACGACCTTTACCTCCTCCTCCTCCTGTAGGTACTATCCGCCTTGATGACGCGTCCTTTCGTCCTTCCCCTCATCCGCTGCACTGATCTTGCGCTCGTTGGAGGCAAGGCCCTCGGCTTGGCCCGGCTCGCAACAGCAGGATTTCCTGTTCCTCCCGGTATCTGTGTCACGACCGAAGCCTATGACCAGAGTCTGCGACTTTCCAATTTTTCACCAAACGAGACATGGCGCAACGCCTGTGCCCTATCTGGGCAAGAACGCGCGTCGGCCCTGGCCGACTGTCAGGCCAGGATCAGAGAGGTAGACAGCTCGCTCCTTTCAACGCAATGGCTGACTGAACTCCAGACACTCGCCAGGCCATCCAATCAACGCTGGGCTGTCCGTTCATCAGCCACCAACGAAGACGCCGGACGCACAAGTTTTGCCGGCCTCTACCGCACTCACCTGGGCCTTTCCCTCTCGCAGATCGATGCCGCAATCAAGGACCTCTGGGCCTCGCTCTGGCAAGACGCTGTCGTGCAATACACCGTTCAGCGGATCGATCATCAAACAGTTCCCGCCATGGCGGTTGTCATTCAGCCTATGCTTGATGCGAGAACCTCCGGAGTCGCGTATTCAATCCATCCAGTAACAGGCCGTTCGTTCCATGTGGCCGTGAACGCGGTGCCGGGCTTGGCGGCGCCGTTGGTCGATGGACAGGTCACACCAGACCAGTATGTCGTCGAGATGGGCGAGGATCAGCAGCCGGTCAGAATTCGGCGGCGCATCATTGCCTCCAAGCCCCAGCGGTTGATCGCCACCGAGGAAGGATTGCATCAGAAAACTATTCCCGAATCAGCACGAACGCAGTCGTCGCTCTCCGACGAGCAGCTGTTTGAACTCGCGCGCACGGCCAAGAAGGTTGAGCAGGCATTCGGATATCCGGTCGATCTCGAATGGGCGATTGATTCCCGGCTACTTTGGACATTGCAAGCGCGTCCCATTACCGGCATTCGCCCCTCGGCCGACTTAACCGATGACGACTGCGAGTGGTCGCGTGCGAATTTTAAAGAAACAATGCCCGAACTGCCGAGTCCGTTGGGACTCTCGTTTCTTGAACTGTTCATGAAGGAGCATATCGTCGCGCCTTATCGACGGCTCGGCTGCCACATTCCCGAAGGCCTGACGTCCACACGCGTCCTCTATGGGCGCCCCTATCTGAATGTGACCCTCTTTCATTCGCTGGTTGCACAATTGCGCGGCAATCCGTCCCTGCTGTCCGACCATATGGGAGGAGAACCCATCGAAGTCGCACCGTCCGTCCAGCCTCTCGGCTGGCTTGCATTCATGCGGGCAGGGATGCTCATGCTGATCGAAATGAGGCGGGCAGTCGCCAACGGAGACCGCTGGTTTGCCGACATGAAGGAGCTGGCCAAGCGATACAACGCTCCTGTGATCAGATCCCTGTCGTTTCACGACACCGTTCGGCGGCTTGATGAGTTAGGCGCCTGGCTTGACACGCATGAGCTGACGTTCGGTATCGCCGGTGGAGTAGCACAAAGCCTTCACGCCCTGGATCAGCTGCTGCCGCGCTGGTTGGGATCGGACTGGAGGGCGCTCTTGAACGACGCCTTGCAAGGGCAAGGCACAGTCATCAGCGCACAGCAGATTTTTCGCCTCGCGGAACTGGCGGAACTGGCGCGCAGCGAGCCCGGAACCGAAGCGTTTCTTTCCGCAGAGCCATGGAGCCCGTCTGAGTTTCGGCAGCTCCTCAAGGGTACGGGATTTCTTCGCGCATTCGAATCCTATCTGGAAGATTACGGCCATCGCGGATTGGGTGAGTCCGACGTGATGTCGCCGCGCATCGCCGACAATCCTGAAGCCATTTTGGCGGTCCTGCGCATGCAGATACGCGCGCCCTCACCTGATCGCAAGACGATTCTTTCCCGCCAGGAAACGGTCCGAACGACGGCATTGAGCACGATCAAACAACGTATGGGCTTGCGCCTGGATCGATGGGCGATCTTCTCCTGGTGGTATCGTCGACTCTGCCGGTTTTTTGCCCTGCGCGAAGCCAATCGCCATCACTTGATGTACTACTCGGCAGCGGCCCGCAATTTATTGCTGCACCTTGGAGATCTTCTGGTTGCGGACGGTCTGTGCGATACGCGAGACGATATCTTTTTCCTGACGATCGAGGACCGCGCCGCGCTGGCGACAGGAGAACAACGCGACTGGCGAGCCGTGCTCGCCGAACGGCGAGCGGAGCGGAGCCGCAATGCCGCAATTCAGGTCCCCGATACCGTTCGCGATTGGGAAACAGCGAGCCGAGAAAACCCCTTCCTCAATCGCCATGACGGAACCGGCCGGTTGTCCGGCCTACCTATCAGCGCAGGGTCCGTAGTGGGGCCGATTCGCCTCATCCGGTCCTCAGCCGATTGGGGGAAGGTGACACCGGGAGATATCATGGTGGCTCCCGTTATCGACCCCGGCATGGCCCCGCTTTTTGGCGTCGCCGGAGGACTCATCGTGGAGATGGGCGGTACGCTGTCTCATGGCGCCATCATTGCCCGTGAGTATGGACTCCCCACTGTGGCCAATGTCGAAGGGGCCATGACACGGCTACCCGAAGGACGCCTTGTACGGCTGGATGCAAGGGCGGGAACCATCGATTTTGAACCAAATTCTTGAGGGTCCTTCCCATAAATTCCCATCACTAGAGCCGATTGGATGGAGCTTTTCCGCTTCTTGACCTTTTTCAAGTATTTCCGTAGGCTCCGCAGTCACTTGCAGCAATTCTTGCCTCCTCACAGTCGATAACAGGGCCTACGCCAAACTCAGACGGAGCAGTCAGCCTGTGAGTGATATCATCCCTCTCGCAGCAAGCCTCGCAATCGGACTACTTCTTGGCAGCTTGCTCGCAGGCCTCTGGGTCACAAGCCGCTTGCGCGCCCAATCCCAAGGAGCCGAGGCAACGGCCGATGAACTGCGGAGACAATTGGACCGTGAACGGCAAGAGGAAGCATTCGTCCGCCAAGCGCTTACCGAGGCTCAACAAGCGCGAACCGCCGCCGAGACCAGAATAGAAGACGTGACGAAGCAACTAGCCGATCAGACGACGCTGCTCGACCAGTCGCGTCAGGAACTTCTCGGTTCCTTCCAAGCTCTTTCCGGCGAAGCACTCAAACAAAACAACGAGGCGTTCCTGAAACTGGCGGCCGTTTCCTTTGAAGCCCTCCATGTCAAGGCGGAAGGCGAGCTGGCCCAACGGCAACAAGCAATCGATGGCTTGGTGCGCCCGCTCCATGAATCGTTGCAACGGTATGACGAACACGTGCGTCTCTTGGAACAATCCCGCCAGTCGGCGTATGGCGGGCTGGATCAACATCTCAAATCCCTGGCGGAATCACACCAGCGGTTGCAACAGGAAACAGGCAATCTGGTGAAAGCGCTGCGCGCCCCGACGGTGCGTGGCCAGTGGGGCGAAATCACGCTGAAGCGGGTGGTCGAACTTGCCGGAATGGTGAGCCATTGCGATTTTGTCGAGCAGCAATCCATCACCGGCGAAGACGGCCGTTTCCGCCCCGATATGGTTGTGCAACTGCCGGGTGGTCGTCAGATCATCGTAGACGCCAAGACCGTGCTCGCGGCCTACCTCGACGCGCATGACGCGCGCGACGATGCGCAACGCACGGAAGCGCTGCGCCGCCACGCCGAGCAGGTGCGGCACCGGATGGATGAATTGTCGTTGAAGGCATACTGGTCCCAGTTCGGCCGCGCACCAGAATTCGTCGTGCTCTTTCTCCCCGGCGAACAGTTCCTCGGTGCTGCGCTGGACCAAGACCCGCGTCTTATCGAAGAAGGATTTGCGCGTGGAGTCGTCCTGGCGACCCCGGCGACGCTCGTCGCATTGCTCCGCGCCGTGGCCTATGGCTGGGGACAGCAACAATTGAACGCCCATGCCGAAGAAGCAGGCCGGCTTGGAAAAGAACTCTATGAACGCATGGCGGTGTTCGCCGAGCATGTCAACGACGTCGGACAAGCCTTGGGCAAGAGTGTGTCGGCTTATAATCGTGCGGTGGGGTCGCTGGAGACGAGAGTGCTACCGGCCGCGCGCCGATTTAAGGAATTGGGCGTCTCGTCGGACAAAGAGATTCCGCAACTTGAAGCAGCAGAAATCGTTCCACGCAAAACCTTGCCGTTTGAGACCGACTAAGGAGACTGGATGACTGACGAGCAAACGATGGTCCAAGACTTTCACCGGAAATTCGAGATCCTGATTCAGACTGCCCCGACAAATCTCACTGACGAGATCCAGCAGCTTCGCGTGCGCCTCATCCAAGAGGAGTTCGATGAGCTGAAAGAGTCGATGGCGACGGGAAATCTGGCATCGGTGGCTAAAGAAATGGCCGATTTATTGTACGTGGTCTACGGCACGGCAGTCTCGTATGGAATCGACATGAAACCGGTCTTCCAGGAAGTCCATCGGTCGAACCTCAGCAAGGTCGGGGGCTACAAACGTGCCGACGGCAAATGGATGAAACCTCCGACCTATTCGCCTGCTCAGCTGGAACCGATACTCGAGGCACAACGGGAACAACTTGTAACCGATCCAGCCGTCGGCCAATGCACATCCACCACACCGCGGCTAAATCCATGACGACACTCCACTGCCCCAGCTGTGGCACGCCTTTCGTCCGGGCCGTCTATAGCGAAGGCTCCGTGGAGAAGATACTCGGTCGTTTCCGTGTATTTCCGTTCCGCTGCCAACTCTGCACGATGCGATTCCGTGCCTTATGGACGAAGCCTCCCGATTCCACACATTCGGTGGATCGGCGGCAGTACAAGCGCCTGCCTGCATCGTTTCATGCCGAACTCTTAGCAGAGAATGCCGAGCGGTCTACCCATCGAATCACGGAGATTTCCATGGAGGGCTGCACCCTCGAAACCTCAGAAGCGCTGCCCCGCGGAAGCTTCTTCGAACTCATGATTTCCCCGGCATCGGAGAAGGAAACCATCACTATCGAGACGGCAATGGTCTGTTCAGCACGGGAAGAGTCGATGGGCGTCCGCTTCCTCGAACTTCAGCCGAACGACAAACAGCGCCTCAGCCAAGTCGTGCTCAGCTTGCTCGTCGGGCAAAGAGCCCACCCAAGTCTCACGAGCTAGTCAGGCGTGCTGGCGAATGCCTACCTCGAACCCGCTGCTCCATGCGCGCGCGAGGCGCCACGACGACAAGATTGTCGATCAGGCGAACGGAGCCGAGACGGACGGCGCCCAGGAGGACAGCGCGCGAGACGGCCGAAGAAAGCGGATCCAATGTGAGCGGATCGCACACAGCAAGATAGTCAACCGTGATAGCAGGTGCCTGTTCGATCGTCATCGCCATCGCGGACTGAATGGCCTGAACTTCAGTCGTCCCCTTTCGCATCGCCTCAGCCCCCGCCCGAAGACTCTTGTACAACGTCGCAGCAATGGTCCGCTGCTCCGGTGAGAGATACACATTGCGTGAACTCATCGCCAAACCGTCTTTCTCACGGACAGTGGGATGGACGATGATGTCCACCCCCATATTCAGATCTTTTACCAGTCGCTGAATCAACGCCGCCTGCTGATAATCTTTCTGCCCAAACAGAGCCAGATCGGGACGGACCACGCCGAAGAGTTTCGTGACCACGGTGGCTACACCGGCGAAGTGATGCGGACGCGCGTCTCCTTCCCATCGGCGGGCAATGGCCGGAACTGCAATAGTCGTCTGAAACCCTTCCGGATACATAGCCGCCACGGATGGCTCGAAACACAAGTCCACGCCTTCCTCCCGGCACAGCCGCCGGTCATTCGCCAGAGGGCGCGGATATGTGGTCAGATCCTCGGTGGGGCCAAACTGAGTCGGATTCACAAAAATACTCACCACGAGTGCATCGCATCGCAGACGCGCAGCCCGAATCAGTGCCCGATGGCCGTCATGCAACGCGCCCATCGTCGGCACAAAACCCACGGTGACGCCTTCCCGCCTGAGACGGAGACTCCATGCCGTCATCATGTGAGGAGAATGAATGATCTTCATGCGTCGGGCGGTGAGCTACATGCGGGCCGCGAGCCATACCGGGTCGAGGGTTGAGGAAACAGCAACCGCACCTCCGGTCGATCCTTCACTGCAGCAAGCAACTGGGTGGTGGTGCGTTGTAGGACCGGATGCACCCACAAGGGATCGAGTTCGCACAAGGGCATGAGGACAAATCGGCGTTGATGCAACCGGGGATGCGGGATCACGATACCGGCTTCATCGATCACCCGTTGCCCGTAAAAGAGAATGTCCAGATCAATCGTTCTGGGGCCCGATCGGTTGTCTTCATCCCGATCGAGCGAGCGCTCGATCTCACGGAGCACCGCCAACAGACTGTTCGGAATGATACTGGTTTCCAGCTGGACCACGCCGTTGAGAAACCATCCCTCGCCGGGCTGCGCATGGTCATAGACCGGTTCCGTTTCATAGAGCAGTGACACACCGATCAATTGTGAGTGCGGTAGCAAGCTCAGCAATGTCACCGCACGGTCGCAGAAATCGACCCGATCGCCGACATTCGACCCGAATCCGATGAAAACTGTCTCCATAGAAATACCGTAAGGTGTGAGGCGTCAGGCGTCAGGTGTTAACATGGGAATGGCGTCGCCTCGGACACAACTCCCCTCACGCCTCACCCCTTACTCCTCACGAGGTTCAGAATCCGGCTTTGCGGATTCGTTCCACCGCTTCAGCCAGCCGCTCTTTCGATGTGCACACCGTCATGCGGATATAGCCTTCACCCGGTGCGCCGAAACCGTTCCCGGGCGTGGTAACGATACCGGCTTTCTCTAAGAGGTGCGCGGTAAAGGACGCCGACGTGTAGCCCTTGGGCACCGTCACCCAAATATAAAAGGCCGCGGGCGGCGCATCCACTTCCAAGCCCAATTGTTTGAGCCCCGGAATGATCGTATCGCGACGTTCCTGATAAATCTTCCGGATGTCGTCCGTCACTGAATCGTCCAACCCCAGCGCCGTGACCCCGGCGGCTTGCACTGCTTCGAACACGCCTGAATCCATCTGGCTCTTCACCCTACCCAACGCGGCCACCACATCCTTGTTGCCGACCACGAACCCTAGGCGCCAACCGGTCATGTTGTAGGTTTTGGAGAGCGAATGGAACTCCACACCGACATCCTTGGCCCCCTCCACTTCCATGAAGCTCGCGGGGCGCTTCCCGTCGTAATAGATCTCCGAATAGGCCGCATCGTGGCAAATAATGATCTGGTGCTCCTGCGCGAATGCGATCGCCCGCTTGAAGTAGTCCTTGGTCATGATGACCGACGTCGGGTTATTCGGCGAATTGAGCCACATCAGCTTGGCTTTCTTGGCCACCTCTTTAGGAATCGCATCGAGATCGGGCAAGAACCCGTTGGCTTTCGTCAGCGGCATGATGTGCGACACACCGCCGCAGAAACTGGTGCCCACCGGATAGACCGGATAGCCGGGACTCGGCACCAGCACGACATCGCCGGGATCGACGAACGCCAGGTGGATATGCCCGATCCCTTCTTTCGACCCGATCAAAGTCAGGACTTCGTGTGCCGGATCGAGCGTCACATTGAAACGACGCTGGTACCAATCCGCGACGGCTTTCCGAAAAGACAGCATGCCCTCATAGGACGGGTACTGGTGGTGTCTGGCATCTTTGGCCGCATTGGCCAGACTCTCAATGATCGGCATGGGCGTCGGCAGGTCCGGATCGCCGATGCCAAGGTTGATGATGTCCACACCCTTGGCAATCGCCGCCTGCTTCATCTTGTCGATCGCAGCAAATAAATAGGGAGGAAGCGTCTTGATCCTGGTCGCAACTTCTATCGGAAAACCGCCCATGGTGCTGTCTGCTCCTTTCAGTGTAGTTGCAATCATCTGTCAGCGATCAACCTTCAGCTGACCAAAGAATACATGGCTGGATGCTGATAGATGCGGCTGAGTTGAGTAGATTACTTCACGGGACATTCGGCAATCAACGACCGGATGGGAGCAGATGACCGATCAGCTGGTCCGCCATCTGGTGGGACAGCCACATGTGAGGGAGGAAGCCGATCGAGACATTCGATGCTGCAAGACTGGCCCGATCGAGGTCAGGGGCGCACTCCCGACAGAGGGCATCGATCCCTTCCGTCTCGATTTCCAAATGGAAGAGCAAACCGTAGGCACGAGACCCGAAGCGGAACGCCTGCAGCGGTGCGATTTCTGATCCGGCCAAGGGCACGCATTCATGTGGCAAATCGAAGACCTCCCCGTGCCACTCAAAAACCGAGAGAGCCTCCGGGAACGCCCCGAACACAGGGTCTTGCCTCCCTTGCTCGGTTAAATAGACACGGGTCTTCCCGATTTCCAGCGCTTGTCCCGATCGTACAGTGGCGCCAAGGGCCTTTGCCATAAACTGGCTGCCCAAACACACTCCGATCACCGGCTGACCGGCATGTAACGCAGATCTGATGAACGCCGTTTCTTCCGCGATCCAAGGATCGGGATCATTCACCGACATCGGCCCGCCCATCACAATCAACAGATCGCCTGCATCTTTTGGCAAACCGTCTTGCGGGACGAGATGATGCTCGATATGAACGCCGCGCTTAGCCAGCGACGCCGCAAAGGCCCCGGGGCCTTCAAAAGGAACATGTTGGAGGCAAACAGCGCGCATCGACACCCCAGAACACTTGAATCAGGCTTTGATGGATTTGATACATACCGTGCTTGGGGCGTCCAGTTCAAGCTTGATCAGAACAAGCAATTCAGGAACTCCTGGGACCGTAGACTAAAGCTGCCAACCGGCTTTGGCTGGAGCTGGACAAAGCGGCGAGGAGTCGTGCACAGGTATGTCTCACGCACCGATCGATTCGTGTGGATCGACTGCAAGAAGGGCATCCCGTGGCTCATCATACCGGAGCATCCTGACGACCTTGTCCATGTACGCTTGAACGGCTGGAATCTTCCATGCTTAATATTCGCATCTGAGTCTGGCCGTTCTGTCCCCCTTGCGCTACAATTGCCGAATGCGACACACGATCAAAACCGTTGAAGACCTCCGCTGGCTCATCGCCCATACGGGTGGATTCCGCTCCGGCTACGTCACCGATGTTCAGATGTCCAAACGCCGCTTGTTCGATGAGGAAACGGGTCGTGAGGTTCCGGCAGGCACCACCGTGTCCGTCACCATTCGCTATCAGGTGCGCGGACTGGTGCGGGTGGCCAGACTGCTGATGACGGGCGTGACGGACTTCTCGCTGTTCGAGCAGGAGGGCGCGGACTGTTCGTCGCTGGACATCATTCAGGTTGAATACGACGCGGGCCGGTTCAGATTCTGGTTCGATCCGCAGGGCGAACTCTACATGGTCTGTGAAGAAGCGCACCTGGAAGAAGTGTCCGCGCCGATCCTTGGTTCTTCCCCCATTGCCGAACTGGCCCGCTGGACGTTTCAAGGACAGACCGCCAATGGCCCCACGGTGCAGTGGCTGCTCGATGAGTTGGACGAGGCCGGCATGCCCTGTTCCTGGAGAGCCACCAAACGGATCTCTGCCGTCCATCCGGCCATTCAATGGGAGGGTGATCTTATTCCTGCGAGCAATCCCTCGACGAGTCGAGCGAATATGGTGCATGTGATGGCCTATGGCCCGTTGGATGGACAGGGCTTCGGCCTGATGCTGCGAATCCTTGGCGCGCAGGATCGACAGATCTCCCGAATTCTGGAGAACCTGGCCGACCGTATTACACAGCGATTCACCGGCAACTGTCTGGTCGGTACAACCATTATTCCAGGCCACGAATGGGAGACCTGGGTTGCACAGGATGGCCGGCCGAAACTAGGGTAACGCGAAGAAGAAACCGGGGATTCGGGTTAGCTTGCAGGTTCGTGCGAATAGCGGCTGCGGCTATTGCCGTTGCCGTTTGAGTAGGACTTGGCGCCGTTGCCATTGGGATACGCTGCTGTGCCGTGCCCCGCGCCATTACCGTTCACAAAACCGTGATCGTTCTTTCTGTTCACACATTCCACTAATGCCCACAGCCGGAGCGGATTGACCTTTTGGTTACGGGCAACGTGTAACGACGTGCCCTCCAAAACAGTATTGAGCGACAAGTCGGTCCGCCAACCCAAATGTTTGGTGATCGGAGAGAGCACTTTCTCGACCGCCGCAATGACTTTATTCCCATTACTGAAGTGGTTCAGCATGATGATGCGGCCGCCGGGGCGGCACACACGGATCATTTCGTTGACGACCTTTCGATAATCGGGGACTGCCGTCACCACATAGGCCGCAACGACGGTGTCAAAACTATCGTCCTGGAATTCCATGGCTCCCGCGTCCATCCGATGAAGCTGGACGTGGTCCAGGCGGTGAGCTTCTGCCTTTTCCTTGGCTTTCGCCAGCATGCCCTCTGAAAAATCGATCCCGACAATCCGGCAATGCCGCGGGTACATCGGAAGCGCCAGGCCGGTCCCCACGCCGACTTCGAGAATGTGCTCGTCCGGCTGCACATCCAAATTGCGAATAACCGATTCCCGGCCTTCGTGAAACACCTTGCCAAAAATCCGATCATAAAATCCTGCGTAGGATGTGTACACGCGCTCGATTTTGTTGAGATCCATCAAATCCTCCAAACCTCAGACAACTTGCGTCCTGCCTGCCCCGAAGTGCAGGAGTTGCAGACAGCCACATCGACGCGTGTGAACATCTCCAGCCGGGAAAGTGTTGGCAGTAAGAGATTCCCGCCGAAACCGTAAGCGGGGCTTACTCTAGCCAAGTCACTGGCATGAGTCAACAGAATCTTGCCCTCAGAAGACCGTGAGGAATGGTATCGTGATGCATGAGAGACGACGCCCGCACCCGCTTGATTCGCGCCAGGCCCCTGTGGGATAGGTACGCCCGA
This sequence comes from Nitrospira sp., assembly GCA_022843785.1. GTDB lineage: Bacteria > Nitrospirota > Nitrospiria > Nitrospirales > Nitrospiraceae > Nitrospira_D. Next base: position 60,948 of record JALHMZ010000013.1, on the reverse strand, counting down.
TGATACTAGCCGGACTGTTTGCGGGCGTGCTGTTTATCGGGCTGATCCTGGGCGATTGGTTCTACTTTATCCAGCTGACGCCGGACGCCATTCGGTATGGGTGCAGTGTGGGAAGAACGCAAGATCGGTGGACAGCAAACACCCTGGCGACCCTGCGTGATCGGTTCACTGCCGACGGTGTGTTGATACTCCCGCATGGTGTGGCCCGGTTCTATCCGGAACTGTCTCAGATTGCGATTCGCCCACAGTATGCGCTGTTTGCCAGCGGGTTTCGCACGGCCTGGCCGATCAAGGGTCTCATTTACCTCTCGACAAACGACCACGGCTTGGGAGCACTCTGCGTCAAACGCATCCCCTGGTCGTCGGCCATCATCACACTTATCTGGTTTGCACTGGTGTCGATCGGATCGCTGGTGTTCGTCGCGACTTATCTAGGGGACGGAGGATTCGAGTCATTGCAAGGCCTCCTTCTGGGTGCGGGCCTCACGGCCGGCGGTGCGCTCGTGTTGATCATCGGCCTCGTGACCGTGATCCTGTCCTATCGCTTGGAAAACAGCCGCCTGACGAAAGTGTACGAGGAACTGTGCGAAGCGCTCGAAGGCCAACCGCGCCCTGAATCCTGATCCCTAAGCAGTGAACAAGGTCAGGAAATGATCGTATTCGACTGGCAGGTCCACCGCGGATCGGTCACGCGCCAACCCGGCAATGATCCCGCGATGTTTCTTAGAAAGCCCCGATGTATGAAACGCGAGCCGGAATTGTTCCCACCGTGCGGCAGGATCGGACATGATTCGGGTTTGCTCGGCCTTAGGCAGAGCGTGCACCGCCGTCGTCAAAGCCCGAATAGCCTTCTCCACGCTTTCGTACGGCGGGGCCAATTTTAGCCGGGCGTAAAAAGTTTCGAGGTGAGCGCGAAACTCATCCTGGAGGATATGAAACTGGTCCGCCATTGTCGGCATGCGATCTGACATGACATTCGACCGGATAATACGGTATCAAGAAGGAGCGTGACAACTCTCACAATGGAGGAGCCTATGAATCGGATCTATAAGGGATTGCTTGGCGTGTTCGCAGCGGCCGTGCTGGCCGGCTGCTCATCCTATCACCACCACGGCGCGATGGGAGCCGGGAACAGCGAGGCATACTGGCAGAAGGGCCAGCAAGACATGGCCGCATTGATTGACCGGACAGTGACGGATCCCGAAAAGGCAAAACTGGTGAACGGGTTTGTCACCGACATTATCGCCGAACTCAAAGCAGCCCGCGAGCAGGAGCGCGCCTACCATCGGCAACTCTATACGCTGAACGCCAGCTACACGACGACACCGGAAGAGTTCTCCAAGATTCTGAACGAATCGGCCCAGCAACGGATGGGAAGATCCGCCAAGATTCTGAGCCTGCGCTTCAAGATGAAAAATCTCATGACCGCCGACGAATGGAAAGCCCTGTCCGATCAGATGCTGTCCTACAGCGGACGGTATCAGCATGGCGGCGGAGCGAAGGCGGGATACTGAGAATGCCGTCATGCGTCACACGCCAACCGTTATTCGACGGACACAATCGGATCGAACGTTTTGTGTGGCCTCCCCGTTTGACGCATGACGAATGACGGGGCTACGGCTGAGCCGGCGCGGTCTTCAGCGGCACAGCCGTCCACGTCGCGCCGGCGTCTATTGAACGATAGAGACCGCTCCCGTTGGTGCCGGCGTAGATCGTCTGGGAGGTATTCGGCGCCATCACCAGCGCTCTGATGTTCAGCGTATCCAGCCCGTGATTCATTGCCTGCCAGGTCTTCCCGCTGTCCGCGCTCTTCCAGACACCGCCTGGTCCACCGATATAGAGCAGCGACGGGCCTGTCGGATGGATCACAATGCTGCTGACGAACGGATCGGGCAGCGACAGCCCGATCCGTTCCCACTGCTCCCCTTTGTTCCCCGTGCGAAACAGCCCCTTCGTGGTCCCGGCATAGACGATGTCGGGATTCATGCGGTCGATCTCGATGGCGTTCACGCCCAGCGCCATCGCGGCCATCAGCTCACTCTCCGGGATCAGCCCATTGTTGATCTTTTTCCAATTCATGGCTCCGTCATCAGACCGATAAATCCCGCCGGTGGTGCCTCCATAGAGAATTGCCGGATTCTTGGGATCGATCGCGATCGACGTCACGATGTGCACTTCTTTCATACCGTTCATCCGCTCGACCCATTCACGCCCTGCGTCCTTCGTGAAGAACGCGCCCACAGTAGTCGCCGCGTAGATCTTCTCGCTCAACGCCGGATGAAAGACAAACTGGTTGATGAACGACACATGTTCTTTCAAGCCGACATTGTGCGGCAGCCAATGTTGTCCGCCATCCGGACTCTTGTAGACCGCATCCCCCATCGTCCCGGCATAGACCGTCGCTGGGAGCTGCGGATCGATCGCCAGCGTCGTCACCCGCCGCGCGCTGAAGCTCGGAAACTTTTCCCACGTCCCGCCGCCGTCACGCGACTTATAGACCGCGTCGTTGGTGGCAACGTAGAGAATATTCGCGTTGGTAGGATGCAGGGCGATGGAGACGACAGACTCGCTCTCCTTTTGGCAGCCAAGAGAGAAGATCGAAAGGGCAACCAAGACGAATGTAATGGCGATGCGAAAATTCATCATTCTGGCGCCGGACCTAATCATAGGCATCGGAGATGAGTCAAGCAGGATGGCCTGAACGCCAACACTGGCGAGGTAACGGAGTTGCTAGGCCGCGGTGCCGATGAGGCTTTCCAGGGGGATGTGCAACTTGCGGTGGAGTCGGCGAATCATCTCGAGAGAGAGCGCGCGTTTCTTTGTCAGAATTTCCGACACGCGCCCGCGCCCACCCAGTACCGCCTCTAAATCTTTCCGCGTGATGCCGAGTTGATCCATTCGAAACTTAATCGCCTCGATCGGGTCGGGAGGATAAATCGCGTGATGTTTTGCTTCGTACGCTTCGATAAGCGTCGTGAGTACGTCCAGCTCATCACCGGCCTTCGTGCCTGGCTTCGCCTCCATCAGTTGTTTAATTCGACCTAACGCCCGCTCATAGTCACGGGCTGTTTTAATCGGAGCGATAGTCATGTCGCCTCCTCGCCTTCTAGATAGTCGTTACATCGATTGCATCATACTCAGTGTGTATGCCGATGAACCGGACGTACACCACTCGGTACGGGTAATTGATCTTCACGACGAGCCGATACTGATTCCCCGCCACGTTGAAGACGACCCGATTGCCTTGCAGCACGCTGGCTGAACGAAAGTGCGATTTGACAGCCGATGGGGATGCCCAATCGGCGTGAGCGACCTCCTGATGCCACGCTTCCAAAGGACCTTTGGCCGTTGGGTGTTGCTTCCAGAAGTTCCGCAGCGTCCGCTTGGCAATGATACGCACGGGCTACTCTAGCACGATCCCAAATTGGGATCAACCCACTTACGACGGATCATGTGGCCATATATTGAGCGATGAGAACCTGCTTGTGCTTGGCATGTAGTCGATTGGAATGGAAAGTCCAATCCCTGGGTTACACAGTCTTATTGCGAGGAAACCGAGAGAGACTCATACTGCCTCCTGCTCCATCCGGATTCTTATGCAGAGCAAGATAATTCGTCATTAGACATGGTAGCGCTGACATGACACCTAATCTCAAACCCTCTGAGCCACTATCGCAGGTGGTTTTCATTCATGACTACCTTCAGCTCATATTCCAAGGCGAAGGATTCAATATTTACAACCTTGCCGAAGTTGAGATCCATGGGGTGAGGATTGCTCAAGGCCAACCGGGGTTCTGCGACGCGGTGGTGTCCCTGATCGGCCAGCGCGTTACTGCCGCCTCTCATTCCGACAAATGCGCTCTAAAACTTTCGTTTGGAGAAGGATCTCAATTTGTTGTTCGCAGCGACGCTGCCGCGATCAGCGGCCCTGAGGCATTCCAGTTCACTGGCAAGAACCAGCCACCGATGGTCGAACAAAACGACTAACACCAGCTGCACTGTGAAAGGATGAACCGGGGCCAGGAATCTTTGTTACGCACAGCCAGGATTTGGCAACCCACCGTCATTCACAGACCGGCTGTCCGACCGATACACTACCAACGTCCACTATTGAACTTGCTCTTGGTGCATTGCCCAACCAGGCGAACGAGCCATTCCCACTGCCTCAGGTAGTCGCTGTACAAGTCCGTGTTTGCAATCAGGACGGGACCAAATGCCCAGCCGAGCAGCTTGTGTTTCGTAAAGAGTTCTTTCACCTTGGCGCGGACGACCCAGAGCGGCCATCCATGCCATCCCCCCCACGGTTCCGCCGTTCGAGAGAAGTCCGTAGCGCCCTCCAAATCAGCCGCTGCATAGGAGAGGCACCCCAATGTCGCAGGTGGCCATTCTCTTCAGGAAACGGACTCTTGATGCGTTCCACAGAGCAATCGATAGTGGCCGGTTTCAGGGCGGAATCACTGAAGATCTGATAGACACCCTCATGCGGAGTGTCGGTTTTCGGGTTACGTACGGGAAGGAGCGAGAGACCCGTGAATTTGACCTTCTGGAACGCCTCGGCCACACCCGATCCGATCACGTATTCCTGGGTCCAATCGCCAATCGCTCCAACCATGTTTGGTTTCAGCCGAATGTGTGTCAGGGTCAGATCACGAGTGAGACGGATCGGAGATTCCCCTCCAGCCATACATAAGCACGCCTTGTCTTTTGCCGCATCATTCCACTCGAAGTCCTTCCTCGTTTCTGCAATGAGTTTTCGGCACACAAGTTCGAAATGGGTAACCGTGCGGAGTTCCGCTGGCGAAAATACAGCCTCACCGGATACCCAAAACCCTTTGGCCGACTCTCCTTCATCAAGGACCATTGGAAGCGCAGGATCGTCGAGGGCAAGAGGATAACGTCCGTTGACCATCTTGGCTTCGGCCAGTGAGGATCGGCGCGCCACAATCGTGGCACTGCGCTCGTCCAGCGGGTAGAGCCATGCGTAGAGGTTCATGTGGATCTCACAAGACAGCCTTATTGTAGTACCACATGGATGCCTGGTCCATTAACAGGCGCCGCCCGGATTGAAAGAAATGGTCTTGCACTCCGGCTCTTCCTACGGAGTTGACGATGTACGGATGCGCGCTACACTTGATGGAAGTCCTCGTGAGGGTGATCATGTCCGACCAAGACGCTCAACAATTGAGCTCGCTGCTGAAAGACATTCGCGACAATCAAAAGCTCCAGCTAGATCGCCAGGCTGAAGCATTGGCATTACAGCGGGAGCACTACACATTCATTCAACGGCAAGCCGAACGACATGAGCGCATCCAGGACCGCGCCGAGCATATCCAAGTAAAGGGTGCGCAGTTGATGGCCGTTGCTCGTAAGACCCTCTTTGTCCTTCTGCCGATCGTCACCCTGCTGATCGTCTATGTCTCTTGGCTCATTCTGCGCTAGATCGAAGATGCTGAAAAATCCCGCCGGCGTCTGTCCCCACTGCAAGCACGGCATTCACACCCTTGGTGTGCTGCGCATCAGCCGCCGCACGCCGTACCGCTGCCCCGCCTGCAGCGGCTTGTCCGTCATCCCTCCCAAGAATGGCATATGGTTGATTCTCGGATGGAGCCTGGCTGTTTGGATTCTGGGCGCTGGGCTTGAACGCCTGTTTGCAAGTTCGATCCTCCTTTTTCTTTTCTGTGCGGTCGCTTCATGCCTGCTCCCTTGGATCTTCGCGCGACTGTGCCGATTTGAACCAGCCACATGACGACGTTCTCCCGGCAACGCCTTGTGCCGCTCCTCTCAGAGTCTCGAATGGAAACGTTTCGGGAAACAAGATAGTATAGATTCTCGATCTTTTCATTCTTCGTGCAAGACGTAGCCGAAGACAAACCAATCAGTCGGTTACTTCGACAAAGGGTGACTTGTGAGCATGCACCCCGTCGGCCATGTTACCCACCCGTCCATGACTTCTCCCCCAGGCCTGCGAAAGAGATCGCGGTTGCCTGATTCACAGATTTCTGTTGCCTCCCACCTTCAATCCTTCATAATCAGCAAAATCCCTATGGTAGAACCACCAGAACCCTCATAGCCATCACGGAGCGTGATTATGCCTGCCACCACTGTCCTCCTATCCGTCGTCCTCTTCCTCTGTTCGATTCCTCAGATTGCAAAAGCCGGTCTTGATTCCGGCATCTCGGCATTTGAGCGAGGAGATTATCAAACCGCGCAGCAAGAGTTACGACCGCTCGCTGAGACCGGCAATCCCAAGGCGCAGTATTACATTGGTCTCATGTCGTACAGCGGGAAAGGCGTCGCGCCGGACAGCGCGGAAGCGATCAAATGGATCAAGCCGGCGGCGGAAAATGGGGTGGCTGACGCGCAGTACATCTATGCGCTCTTGTTGGAGGGGGGAACTCCAGGGCCGTCGGGAAAGGTCGAGGCGATCAAATGGTTCACCCTGGCATCCGATCAAGGCCATGTTGACGCCCAAATGAAACTGACCGACCGGTACAGCCGAGGCGACGGAATCAAGCCCAATCTTGTCCAGGCCTATACATGGTGCGGCGTGGCCCACCTCCATATGCCGTCACGCTGTAATCCTCAGGAGTCCGTGTCGGCCTATCAGATGACGGCCGAACAGAAGGAAGAAGCAAAGCGGAACGTCCAACAATGGGTGACCAAACATCCAGTCAACACCTCACATCCGTCGTTCAAAAGCGCGCAGCGATTAATCGCTGAGCTCGATCGGGCCGACTTCAAGAAAAAAGAGGAAATCAAGACGTCCCTCGTTCGGATGGGAAATGTTTCAACCCCGGCCATGTTAGAAGCGCTGCACCAGCGCACGTTCGCACACACCAAACTGCTCACGGACGTCCTGTGCGAGCGAGGGCCTGAATCCTCGAGTGCCATACCGGAACTCATCCGCCTTCTCAACGACCCCAGCGTGTTGCAGCCGGTCAATTCTCATTTCCTGTCTTCCCTGGCCTGCATTGGAAAATCCTCCCCTGAGGTTCAGTCTTTTCTGATTTCGCTGCTGAAAGGGGGAAGCGATGCCATGCGGCCCTGGGCCGCCATGTTATTGGAGAACTTTGAATCAAAAGAAGCCGTGCTTGCGCTCGCCGATGCGCTGGAGGATTCACGGCGAACCGTACGCGAAACAGCGGTGAGAGTCTTGTTGAGCATGGGGCCCAAGGCCGCCCCGGCGGTCCCGGCCCTGTCAAAGTTGCTGGATCAAAGAGGAACGTACCTCGCCTCGGCTGCAGGAGATGCCTTAGCGGCCATCGGCACTCCCGAAGCGATCGCTGAGATCAAGCGGCACCACACCGAATAGCGCCAGAGGTACAGTCCGTCCTTTTTTCAATTACAGCCGCTGTTCGATCCGCTCCGCATAACCTGTCAGTTCCGCATAGCCTTCACCCTGTATGGGCCGGCCCTGTTTGGTACCGGAAACCGACACAGCCCCTTCCCAATACGTCACCTGCGCGCTGCTCGTGGTTCGAAGTTCCTGATCTGCAAGTACCGGGGCAAGATCCAACTTTATGTCCATGGACGGTATCGTGATCCGCCATTGGTTGGGATAGATCGCTCGACTCTTTGGGCTGGTCCAGGTCCCGGTGGATTCGATACGGATGTCTCCTACCGGAAGATGGCGAGTCTGTCCGTCGGGTGACACCACCGTGCCGCTGGACGCAGGATCAGGCGATCCATCGCTTCGACGCAAGCGATACACCATGAGTTCGCTGTTGTCCGCCAATTGAATACTGAACCAGTCCCACCCGACGAGATCCTTGCCCAGATCGGCCGATCCGAATTCATGATCCATCCAACTGGTCCCCGTCACCTCGAACTGTTCGTCGCCGATTGAAAGCGTGCCGGTCGTACCCAATCTTGTGAATGAATAATAATGCGAGGCTTGTCCGTACTCCGCGCCCTTGCGGCTGATGCCGTCCTGTCCATGGATAACCAGGGGCTTCGACGGCTGAAGGGTCAGAGACAGCGCCAATGCCCCGGCCCGCGCGAACAACGTCTGTGCGCCGCCCGGACCGGCCGGCATCTCGGCCCGCCAATCGTCGATCCAGGCATGCAGACGGGACTCTTCCGCACCGGCCTTGCCTAAGCCAGCCCGGCTCAGCTTCTCAGAGAAATGAAAGCGTCGCCCGCCGACATCGGTCACGGCGAAATGGGCAAAATACAGATGATTGACAGACCACTGCGACGGCTGTGTCTTCACCTCGTCGGGTGGAAGGGCCCGTCGAAAGAAGGTCAACTCAAAACCGAAGGTCCGCCCGTTCTTTGCCTGGAGATGGCCCGTGTAATACCACCATTCGGTTCGATAGGCTGGGTGCGATCCATGGTCCCTGGGAAAGTCGTACCGGTAACCTGCGGTCGCCGGCTTAAACGGCGTCGCAGGAGCATCCGCTCCAACGGCAGCGGAGTGAGTACCTGCCAGCCATGCAGCGAGCACCACGACAGCACAGACCCCGACGAGTAGGAAAACCCGACTGCGTTGGGGAAACATTGCACAGCGCATCTCCCCACGGTTATAGCACGGGAATTATGACCGCACAAATCGCCTGTGCCAGAGCGGTATTCGCGCACCCCGCCCGCACAGCCGCGTGCCACCGGCTCCGTTGACAATTTTCACATCCCTCAGCTATCGTGAGCCATGCAGATTGATCGCGAACGTGAGCCCACGGGCCGAGCTTCCTCCGGACGAGTCGAACCGTTTCCAATCCCCAACCGGTTGCCGGTGTTTCCGTTGCCCAATGTCGTCTTTTTCCCGAAGACCTATTTGCCGCTTCACATTTTCGAACCGCGTTACCGTCAAATGATCGCCGACGCGGCGATGGGGCACCGGTGCATCGCCATGGCCTTGCTCAAGGAAGGGTGGGAGACGGATTACTACGGAAATCCGGCAATTTATCCCACGCTGTGCGTCGGACGCATCATGAGCACCCAACCGCTGTCTGATGGCCGCTCGAACATCCTGCTCCAGGGACTCGAACGCTGCGACATCCAGGAAGAACATTTTGAGAAGCCCTATCGCGAAGCGACGATTCAGCTCAAGCCCCAGCCCTCGGAAGAACGGCTTGCGGCAGGTGTTCGGCGCGCAATGGTTGAACTGCTCAGCCGATACCTGGAAACGCGGGAAGACAATACGGCCTGGCAGGGATTCTTCCGCGAAGAAGTCAGCGACGACGTGCTGGTGAACACCCTCTCCACCTATCTGGAATGCACTCCGCTGGAAAAACAGTTTTTATTGGAAGCCGACGGATTGCTCCAGCGGGCGCGCCGCCTGAACGATCTGATTCAATTTATGCTGCACGACCGGCAAGGCGCGGGAGGATGGGAATAATGGATCGGGCGATCGCGATCGAGGTCAGTCATCTGTGCAAAACGTACGATGCCCACAAGGCTGTTGACGATCTGTCTTTCCAGGTCTATGCCGGTGAAATTTTCGGCTTGCTGGGCCCCAACGGCGCGGGAAAAAGCACGACGCTTCGCACGCTCATCACACTGCTGCATCCGACATCCGGCACCGCCAGCGTCTTCGGGCACGATACGGTGCGTGACGCGGACACAGTCCGCATGCTGATCGGGTATGTGCCGCAGGAACGGGCGATTGACCGGTTTCTCACAGGCCGTGAACATCTCCAGCTACTCGGTGCGCTCTACCATCTGACCAAGGAAGAAGCGGCCAAGCGCATCGCCGAATTATTGAAACTGGTCGAGTTGGAGAGCCACGCGGACCGGCCGGCCAAAACCTATTCGGGCGGCATGAAGCGTAAACTCGATATTGCCTGCGGCTTGCTTCCCAACCCGAAAGTGTTGTTTCTCGACGAACCGACGCTCGGGCTCGACGTCCAAAGCCGGCTCAGGATTTGGGAATACGTACGGATGCTGAAGGCGCGCGGCATGACGATCGTCATGACGACCAACTACCTGGACGAAGCGGATCAACTGTGCGACCGGTTGGCCATCATCGACGGCGGCAAGATCAAGACCCTCGGCGCACCAGCCGAACTCAAGATCGCGCTCGGCGGCGACATCGTCTCGCTGACCCTCAAAGAAACGGATCGCATGGCAGGCCTGGAATCGGCGTTGCAAAACCAGCCCGCGATCAAGGCCGTGCGGCTTACGGCGAAAGGACTCGACATTCGGGTCGAGTCGCCGGAGAAGGCATTGCCCGCCATTTTAGAGTCGGCCAATCGGCTGGGATGCAGCATCGAGTTCATTCAATACAATCGCCCGCGGCTGGATGACGTCTTCATCGCCCACACAGGCCGCCGCATTCAGGACGACATCCCAAAGGAGGAATAACCGTCAGGCGTCACACGTCATTCGAAAGACTCCAGAGGGCTATGCTCCCTGGGGCCCTCGCTTCACGTTTCACGCTTCACGCTTCACGTCATGAAAAACTATTGGCAGGAAATCCGTGCGTTGACGATGCGGTGGGTTCTCCGGCTGAGCCGCGAGAAATTCAGTATGCTGTTCACGCTGGTGCAGCCGATGCTGTTCTGGCTGATCTTTTTCGGCAATCTGTTTCAGCGGGCTGCGGATTCGCAGGTGACCCAGGCGCCGAATTACATCAGCTTTCTGGCGGCCGGGGTCGTCGTGATGACTGTGCTCAACAATGGATTGGCCGGCGGCGTGGATCTGCTGTTCGACAAAGAGAACGGCTTTCTCGAACGCCTCATGTCGACGCCGATCCATCGCAGCTCCGTCATTTTGAGCCGGTTTATTTTCGTCATGACGATCACGTCGCTGCAAGTGCTCGTCATCCTCGGCGTCGCGTTCCTCTTCGGCGTCCACCCGGCTACCGGCTTGCTCGGCATCGCAACAATTCTCCTGATCGGCATGATGTTCGGTGTCGGATTGACCGCCATTTCGATGGCCATGGCCTTTTCCGTCAAAAGCCACGGCGATTTCTTCTCCGTGTTGGGGTTCTTGTCCCTGCCGATGATTTTCCTGAGCTCAGCACTCGTGCCGCTGGCGGCCATGCCGGGATGGATGAGTTTTCTCGCCCAGTTCAATCCCATGACATGGGCCATCGATGCGGTGCGGCCGTTGATTCTCTCCGGATGGAGCGAGGCCTTGCCGCACGTTGGCATGGTGGTGCTGGTCATGCTGGCCTTTGATGCACTGTGTCTGTACGGCGGGGCCAAAGCCTTCCGTCGGGCCATGGGCTGAGAGACAATATGTGACGTGTCGTTCGCGTGCGAGATACGGGAATCGCACAACGAGATACGAAGAAGAGTCATGGTCATTCCAGAAGGTCAAATCCGCGCGCTGATTCGCCTGCTCTCCGATGAAGACGACCGAATCGTCCGCACCATCAGCGGGAGGTTGATTACAATCGGGCCCGCCGCGGTTCCGCTCCTGCAAGAGGCTGAAATCGAACAGCCGGAGATGGCCGATCGGATTGCATCCGTCCTCGAAGAAATCCGCTGGGGCAAGTTGGAAGAGGAACTGGTCGAACTGTCGGCGCTTCCGGACAAGGCCATGAGCCTTGAAACCGGGGCCTTCTTGATCGCCCGCCACGCCTATGCAGCCCTGGACGTATCCAGCTATCAAGGTCGGCTGGATACCATGGCGCAGGAAGTGCGAGCCCGCATCGGCCTTCGCGCCTCCGGGGAAGAGACCGTCAACGCCCTCAATCGTTATGTGTTTACCGAGCAGGGATTCAAGGGCAACACCAAGAACTACTATGAAGTCGAAAACAGCTATCTCAATTGTGTCATCGACCGTCGGGTCGGCATTCCGATCAGCCTGTCGGTGGTCTATCTGCTCATCGGACAGCGTCTGGGTCTCCCGCTGTTCGGCATCGGAATGCCCGGGCATTTCCTGGTGAAGTACGAATCCGATCGTTATAAAATTTTCATCGATTGCTTTAACGGCGGCGCGCTATTGACCGAGAAGAACTGCGCGCGGTTTTTGACGGAAGCCGGGTATGGGTTCGACGACAAGTACCTGCAACCGAGCCCGGTTCGCGCGATCCTGTCCCGTATGGTGAAGAATCTGCTCTCGATTTACGCGAAGTTGGATGAGCCAATCAAGACATCCCGCCTGACCAGGTTTATTGAAGTCCTGGGCGGAGAGCCTCGCGAAGAAGGGCTCTAGTCCTACAGCTCCACCGTCAGCAAGTCTCTCCCCTTCTTGACTCTTCCCTTATACCGTTCCCCTGCTTGAGCTTTCACATCGTACCGGTCTGCAATCGGATAGAAGTGCGACAGGATGAGTTGGCCGACCGCTGCCTCGTGAGCCACCTGCCCGCACTGTCCGGCATGCAAATGGACGGGGCCCGGTCGATTGGCTGGAAACGAACAGTCCAGCACGGCAAGATCGGCATCTCCACAGAGACGCACAAGGCTGGTGCAATATTGTGAGTCTCCTGAATAGGCGAGCGCCTTTCCGCCATACTCCAACCTGTACCCCAAACAATGCAGGCGAGGACTATGGGTCACCCTTCGTGGAAGAACTTTCGTACGACCGATCCAAAATGGGCGGTCATCGACTTCCTTTAACGTCACACCGAATGGCGCGCGGCTAAAGCCTGGGAGTGTCGCGAACAGGACCTTGAAGAGACTTCTTGTCCCGGGCGGGCCGATGACGGTGAGCGGCGGACGCTTCCCGCCTTGGTACTTCGTGAAAATCATCGCATCGAAGAAAAACGTGATGAAATCTGAAAAATGGTCCGCGTGAAAGTGGGAAAAGAGGACGTGCGTGATCTGATGGCGGTCCACACCGGTCTTGATCAGATTCATCAACGTGCGCGGGCCGAAATCCAGCAGGAGAGTCTGATCCGTCTGCACCAGATAGCCGGCGGCAGCGCGGGTGGGATGAACATTGGTGCCGGAGCCGAGAATCGTCAGTTTCATAGTTCAGCCGGGTCTTGCCGAGAGAAAGATGACTCGGAACGGCAGTCTTCGCCTCAGCCTTCTTGCCGAAAACTGTCCCGAAGCCGAAGCAGCAACCTGCCTGCCTGCTCCACTTCTTGGGGACTCAAAGCCCGTTCGAAGAATGGTCGGATAAATCCGACATGCTCGGTAAATGTCTTCCGAAAGAGCTCATCACCCTTTGCAGTCAACGATACTTTTGTATAGCGGCGATCCCCGCGTATCGTCTCTCGCCTGATCAGCCCCTTTGACACCAGGCGGTCCAGGACTCCAGTCAACGTACCTTTGGTCACAAGGGTTTGCTCTGATAAGTCAGAACAGGTCATGCCGTCGGTATCGCCCAGCGTAACAAGCACATCGAATTGAGACGGGGTCAACCGCATGGATTTGATGTGCCGGCTGCCTGTACGCCAGAAGGCCAGATACGCCTCGACCAATGGCCGAACGAGCTTGAGGTAGGGGTCGTCCTTCAGGTGGGGCACTTCCATGAACGGAGAATAGTGGGAAGCAGATGAATCGTCAAGGCAAGACAAACCGCTCTGAACTCGCCTTCGACCTGCCCTGAGCTTGTCGAAGGGTTCGTTGACGGCTGCTCGATCGCACCCGTAAGATCCTGTTCCCATGAGGGACCATCACGAACAAGGGCAGTTCTCTCCAACGGCGATCGTCATTCTGGTCGGATTTATCGTGGCTGGCGTGTGGATTTGGAAACGGCTACCTGCAGAAACCCAAGACTATGTCATCGATCAGGCTCTGCCTATCGCCGCCGGAGGAGCGGCCGTTACGGCAATAATCCTGGCCGTGGCTGTAAAGATCCGGCGACGCACGGCGGCGCGCCGGGAACGGAATCGGCTCATTGGGGCCTTCCAGCGTGAAACGGCACAGGAAAAGAAATTGGACCTGTCGTTTGCCCTCATCGAATGCAATGCGTACCAGCTTGACGGACTCGAAGAGATCGCACCGGCCTTGAAAGATCTGTGGGTCATGACGCTTGGCCACGCCGTGGAGGACAAGCAACACCGCGTCAGAGGCATGGCAGCCAGTCATCTGGGTGTGTTGCAAGATCAGTCAGTAGCGCCACTTCTGGTGAAGGCACTGAAAGACGACCATGCCTACGTACGCGCCTGCGCGGCGTTGGGACTGGGAAGACTGCGGGCAACCGAAGCACGGGAACCATTGAAGACGGTAATGGAACATGATTGGGACCAAACCGTGAGAAGCCGAGCAAAGGAGGCGCTGGAACGCATGCGTGACTGATAGGCCGTCCCCTTAGGCGGCCTGACTCCGCTCCTCAATCCACTCAATCAGAGCGATCTCGGGCAGGCAGTTCAAGCGGAACGGGAGAAACGACCAGCCGAGTCCCCGATTGATGTAGAGGGTGTGTTCGCCCAACTCATACCGGCCGGCCACCCGGCCATTGCATCCGGGAGGCAGCCAGAACGTCGGGATGCCCGGCACCCGCCACTGTCCTCCGTGGCTATGCCCGCACAGGATCAAATCGATAGCATGATGCGCCTTCACTTGATCGAGGATATTCGGCGCATGTGCCAATAACAGGGTGAAGCGATGGTCGGCCTGAGGAGGGACACAGTGAAGGTCGGCACGGTGCAGCGACGGATCATCGACACCGACGATCGCCAACTCGCCTTGTGCCGTTGAGACAAAAACACTTTGATTCACCAGTAATGTTATTTTATGCCGATCGGCCAGTTCGGCATAGTCGGTCACCAGCACGCCGCTATAGTGATCGTGATTGCCCAATGTCACAAAGACCGGCGCGGTTTCCCGCAGGCGCGCAAGAAATCGAAAGAGATGAGGGAGCCCTTCAGGCACATTAAGCAAGTCGCCCGTGATGAAAATCCAATCGGGCTGAAGCGCCCTCACGGTGTCCACAATGCGATCATGACGAGGGTAATAGATGTCCAGATGCAAATCGGTCAAATGGACGGCGCGGTGACCTGCCAACGGCCCATGTACATGGGTATGCCGGGTTACCTCGTGGTCGGACAGACCAAACTCCCACTGTGGGACGAGGCTGAACAGTCTATAGAGTGGCTCGCTCAGACAAGCACCGACGGAGGATCGCACGCGGTCAGGCCATGATAATCTCTGACGTACGCTCATTCCGTGATCCATGCGGTTCTCTCGCCCCTCCCGAATCGGATAGAAAAAGTATAGCATGGGCTTATTTGCCAAAAATTAATGGACAGTTGAACGGCATCCTGACTATTTAGCTAGGGAGTACCGCGTGGAACCATCGATCGACCCTTTTCTGACAAACGACATCCCAGGCATCGGCGGACAGATCCGCGCGACGCCGGAAGACTTTCAGGTGGAGGAACGCCCGCTCTATCTGCCCTGCGGGGAAGGCGAGCATCTCTATGTGAAGATCACCAAACGGGGACTTTCGACGCCGGACCTCGTCCGCCGCCTTTCGTCGACACTCGGCATGAAGGCGCAGGCCATCGGAGTCGCCGGGTTAAAAGACGCCCGCGCAATCACCACTCAAATGATCTCGCTGCAAGGAATCACGCCTCAGCAGGTGTCGCAGCTGAAGGCCGATGAACAGCTGTTGTCTGTCGAAGTCCTGGCTCGCCATCGCAATCGATTGCGCACTGGTCACCATGCCGGAAACCACTTTCGCCTCGTCATCCGCGACGTTGCCGCCCAGGCCGCTGAGGCGGTGCCCGCTGTGCTTGATCGACTCGGTGCGCGCGGCGTGCCCAACTACTTCGGCCCCCAGCGGCAGGGCAAAAGTGGGGATAACTATCAGATCGGCGCCGCCTTGCTGACCGATCCGCGGCGACGCGAGAAAATGGGTCGGGCCAAACGCATCTGGTATCTGAATACGTACCAATCATTTCTCTTCAACCGCATGCTGGCCCGTCGTATCGACCGTATCGATCGTGTGCTCACCGGTGACTGGGCAATGAAGTCGGACAACGGGGCCTGTTTTCAAGTTGAAGACGCCGATCAAGAGCAGCCTCGCGCCGATCGTTTTGAAATCAGCCCGACGGGAATCCTCTTCGGTTCACGGGCGTCATGGGCCGATGGCGAGCCCGGCAAGATTGAAGAGGCCGTCATCGCGGAAGCGGGAACGACACGAGATGCCCTGATCGCAGCAGGAAAAGCCTGCGGCTTCCGTGGCGAACGCCGTGCGTTACGGATCCCGTTGGCGGAACTGGAATGGTCACTGAATGGTTCGGTCCTCACTCTGGCCTTTGCACTCCCGCCCGGCGCCTATGCCACGAGTGTATTGCGCGAATTGATGAAAACCAGCTGAACCGGGCACATCACTCCTGTCACGATTTACAATGTCTCTGTGGTCTCCGTCCATTCACTGATAGAATCAGTGAGGTATCCCCAGGAGACGCCATGAGCCTCCATCAAGAAACCGTCCTCATCAGCGGGCACATTATCGATTCGCTGATTCTGGCGAAGGTGCTGGACATCATCCTGATGATGGGTGGCGCCTTCAACTTGGAAGACGTGCGTATCGGAGCAACAAGGGAAGAGCCTTCTCGCGCCCGCATCGTCATCCGAGCATCATCGACGACACTCTTGGACGACATTCTCAAAGCGATTCAGCCGCATGGTGCTTGCGCCGAACGTGAGGCGGACTGTCGAACCGCCGAGGCCCCTGCCGACGGCATTTTCCCCGATGACTTCTATGCCACCACCCATTTGCCCACGCAGATCCGACTTCACGATCAGTGGATCGACGTCGATCGGATCGAGATGGATCTCGGAATTCTCGTGGACGCACAGGGGGCCACGGCAAGATCCATCCCCATGGCAGACGTTCGCCAAGGAGGCCGGATCGTGGTCGGCCGTGACGGGGTGCGGGTCACTCCCTTGCAGCGCCCACGCGAGCGGGATGTGTTTGGATTCATGGAGTCGCAGGTCTCGTCCGAGCGACCCCATCACCATATCATCACCGATGTCGCCTCCCGGATGCGTCAACTCCGGGAACGGCACAGGCAGGGACAGACGGATTCAACAGTGTTGCTGGCGGGAGGGCCTGCGATCATTCATGCCGGCGGACGAGATGCCTTGACCTGGCTGATCGAACAGGAATTCGTTCATCTCCTATTCTGCGGCAACGCCCTGGCGGCGCACGATATGGAAGCAGACCTGTACGGCACATCGCTTGGCTATGGACTGGCGGCCGGACGCGCGGTTCCACATGGCCATGAACATCATTTGCGAACGATCAATAGAATCCGTGCTATCGGAAGCATCGAGGCGGCAGTCACATCGGGGGTGGTGAAGCAAGGCATCATGGCAGCCTGTGTCCGTCAGAACGTGCCGGTGGTCATGGCCGGAACAATCCGCGATGACGGCCCTCTCCCCGGCGTAATCACCGATTCCGTTCTCGCGCAGAATGCCATGCGCGCGGCGATTCCCGGCGTCGGGTTGGCTCTGCTGGTCGCCTCCACGTTGCATGCCGTGGCCACGGGGAATCTCTTGCCCGCCACAGTGCCGACCGTATGTGTAGACGTGAACCCCTCTGTGCCGATCAAACTGTCCGATCGCGGCAGCTTTCAAGCAGTCGGTCTCGTCATGGATGCGGCGTCGTTTCTCTCGGAACTGGCTAGACTGCTGGGAAGGTCTGTATGACCAGGCTCCTCGTCTGTCCTCCGGACTATTTTGGAATCGAATATGAAATCAACCCCTGGATGCGGCTCAGCAATCGGGTGGACCATGAACGAGCCGTTCAACAGTGGCATGGTCTGATGCGTGTTTTTGAACAGGATCTGGGGGTGACACTTGAACGGATGACGCCGGTTGCGGGACTGCCAGACCTGGTGTTTACGGCCAATGCCGGTGTCGTGGTCGACTGCACGGCCGTGGTGAGCCGCTTCCGCTATCCAGAACGGCAACGGGAGGAGGCATACTTCGAAGCCTGGTTTCGCGGGCACGGCTACGCCGTGGTGACATTGGAGAAGGCATTGTTCTTTGAAGGCGCCGGGGACCTCCTGGGCTTTCCGGATTGTTGGTTCGGCGGCTATCGGCAGAGATCAGACATCCGTGCATTCCCCCATCTCAGCGAGCGATTCCAGCGAGAAATTATCCCACTCGAACTTGTCGACAGCCGGTTTTACCACCTCGATACATGCTTCTGCCCATTGAGCGGAGGAGACCTGCTCTATTTCCCTCCTGCCTTCGATTCCTATGGTCGGTCCGCGATTGTCCAGCGAGTTCCGAAAGACCGGCAACTACCCGTCCCGGAAGGTGAAGCGTTACAATTCGCGTGCAATGCGGTCTGCATCGGGAAACATGTCGTTCTGCCGTCCGGATGTCCCGCAACCGAACATCTGCTCCAAGCCAGGGGATACCATACCCATTCCGTGCCTCTCGATGAATTCATGAAATCCGGCGGTTCAGCGAAATGCCTGACACTGGCGCTCGACTGACTCGAACACAGTCCCCAAGTCGTCATGTCTTCTCACGAGGCATTCCGTCTTCAAGTCGAAAGTCTGGAGAGGACTTGATGACGTTCTGACTTGAAGACCTTTTGACGTCCTCTTCAAGGCTTCCTTCTGAAGAGAAACGCTCCGTAGAAGCCGGCGATTGCGATCGTGACCAGTTCAATGGTTAGCAGCATGCGGCTCACAACAGCCTCAGCCGTCGGGGGAGAGAGGATGAACGAGAGCCCGAGAAACTCCGGCTGTTGCTCAGGTGGAGTTTCCCAGGGGGGGCACAGCACAGCGAGAATCAGGGCAGCAACCATTACGTACAATATTGTGATGTTCAGCTGCTCCGGAGCTTCAGCATTGAATCGAGATGCCGAAGCTCCGCCTCCGCTCCCGTCAAGCCGATGGCCACAGTGCGTACAGAAGCGATTGATTTCAGGTTGCGAACGCTGACAAGAAAGACAGGTTTGCATCGGCTGTTCTCCAGCACACCAACAGTCCGTACCGCCACGGATAGGCTACACGGACCGGCGCTGGTTTGCTAGAGAGACGATCGAGTGCGCGTGCTAGAAATGGAAACTGAGGCCGAAGACGGCGTGGAACATTTTATAGTCCGCGTCGAAACCGAATAGATTGAAGTTGCCAGCCGGCGTTTCGTCAAAACTGAATCTGGTGTAGTTGAACTTGCCTTCCCCGAACAGTGCGACCTGCCTTGTGATGTAATATCGCACCCCCGCTTGCGCATTCACGCCAAAGCCCACACTAGACTGCCTGTTGTCCGAAGTGAATGAGGGATCTTCGATACGAGCCAGGAATATTCCTGGCCCTACTCCTATATACGGCTGAAATCTTGTCTTGGGATATCGGAACATCAAATTTATTGGTGCCATTGTAATGACTCGAAAATTCGTCCCTCGAACTTCGAAGGGGCCAACTGAACCCGAAGGCGAGCTGAACGTAATCATTTGCTGCTTGATGTGGGGCGTAGTGTGGTAGGCTTCTGCTTCCAGACCAAGCCATGGCACTGCCTTGAAATAGTGCCCGATCTTGCCTCCAAAGAGAATCGACTCATCAAGAGATTGTGCGGAGACTCTCGCTCCAGGAACAGCCAACAGGCCAGTCAGATCCCCCGCACCCAGACTCTTCCCCGCTACCGACGGCAGCGACACACCAAATTGTCCGGCGATGTAGGTCTCAGCATACGAACGGGAGACATTTGAAGTGGCGACACCTATCACAACAAACACCGATATTCCGAACCACCGAATCGCTGGGGATAGCATACTCATTACGAACCCTCTCACATCCTACAGATTTCTGTTCCTGCTTCGATGCTAACTCTTGGAATCATTCTGACAAAGTCATTTCTCAATTCGTGTGGATGAGCAAACCAC
The DNA here is from genome assembly GCA_022843785.1 of Nitrospira sp. GTDB lineage: Bacteria > Nitrospirota > Nitrospiria > Nitrospirales > Nitrospiraceae > Nitrospira_D. Next base: position 41,259 of record JALHMZ010000013.1, on the reverse strand, counting down.
ATGCCATCATTGTGATTTGTATATGTGCGATTGGAGTCGTACACTTGACAGAATCGAAAGGCTCGTTCCATTCGTTGACAGACGATCAGGGCCTTCCTATAATTCGCTCCGCCCAATCGGCTATCATCCATCCTTTCCCTCCAACCCATGGGATTTTCCAACATGCAGGCAGTCAGCACGATGGGTGTGATTGGGGCCGGAGCCTGGGGAACCGCGTTAGCCAAACATTTGGCCGAAAAGGGGATGACGGTCAGGCTCTGGGCCTATGAACATGACGTGGCACAGGCCATCAATGCCAGGCACGAAAACACGATGTTTCTTCCCGGTGTGACGCTGCCGCGGACGCTCGTCGCAACATCATCGGTCGCCGATGCGGTTGACGGCTGCCAGGGCCTCCTATTCGTTGTCCCCTCACATGTAACCAGATCGGTACTCACGGCACTCGCGCCTTGTCTGGCTAAGCCCATTCCCCTGATCAGCGCGACAAAAGGGATTGAAGAGGACACCGCCAAACTCATGACGCAAGTGATGGACGACGTGCTTCCTCTACCAATGCAATCCATGGTCATGGCCTTGTCAGGTCCGAGCTTCGCCGCGGAACTCAGTGCGGGGAAACCGACGGCACTCTGTCTGGCCGGACGTGAACCAGCCCTTGTGCAACAGTTTCAACACGCGCTGATGACCCCGGTTTTTCGCGTGTATGCCGATACCGATGTCATCGGCGTCCAGCTCGGTGGAGCCTTGAAGAACGTCATGGCGCTGGCGGCCGGTGTGGTCGACGGATTGGAACTCGGGCTGAATGCGCGCGCCGCGCTGATCACCAGAGGATTGGCCGAGATCGTTCGCTTGGGCGCGGCGATGGGAGCCGACCCGCGGACATTCTACGGACTCTCCGGCATCGGCGATCTGGTGCTGACCTGCACGGGAACGCTCAGTCGAAACCACACAGTGGGAATGCGGCTCGGCAAGGGCGAGCCGCTGGATGCAATCGTGGGCGGGATGCACGCAGTCGCGGAAGGCGTGCGGACGGCGCGCGCGGCCCTGGTCTTGGCGAGACAGCACGACGTAGATATGCCCATCACACAGGAGATCAATGCAGTGTTGTTCAACCAGAAGCCCTGCCGGAAAGCCGTCAGCGACTTGATGGAGCGAGACGCCAAACCTGAAAAAGGATCAGTATGAGCCCCGAAAAACTTGAACAGTTGGTACGACAGATCCGTCAGGGACGAGTCACCGTGGAGCAGGCGCTTCAGCGCCTGCGATCCCTCCCCTTTGAAGACCTCGGCTTTGCCTCGCTCGATCACCACCGGTCGCTGCGCCAGGGGTTTCCCGAAGTCGTGCTCTGTGAGGGAAAAACCACCGCTCAAGTCGTCGCCATCACGCGCTCATTCATTAAGAAACGCGGCCCCTTTCTTGCGACCCGAGCGGAGCCGGCCGTTGCGCGAGCCATCTGCAAGCTGGACCGGCGGGCGCGCTACTATGCGGATGCGCGCATTGTCGCCATCCATGCGCCCTCCCAGAAACGGCTGGGCCATGTGCTCGTCGTATCGGCAGGCACTGCGGATTCGGCGGTGGCCGAAGAGGCCCGTGTGACAGCGGAAGTCATGGGCAGTCATGTGGAGCGGCTGTATGACGTCGGTGTGGCAGGCATCCATCGCCTGCTTGGAAGGAAAGAGCGGCTCTTCGAGGCGAGGGTTATCATCGTCGTCGCGGGCATGGATGGGGCGTTGCCAAGCGTGGTGGGAGGCCTCGTGGAGTGCCCGGTCATCGCGGTACCAACCAGCCGTGGGTACGGCGCCAGCTTCGGCGGATTAGCTGCTCTGTTGACGATGCTGAACTCTTGCGCGGCGGGTGTCGGTGTGATGAATATCGACAACGGATTCGGAGCCGGCTGTCTGGCCCACCGGATCAACCAGCTCGGTGAAGCGTCGTTCGTGAAGCGTCGTTCGTGAAATTCAGCGAGATACGAGCGACGAAAGACGAGATACGTGCTTTATCATTTCACTACCAATGTGCCCCGCTTCGGCCACGAGACCATCATCGTGCGAAGACCCTTATCTCCATTCTTCAGCAACTTCATCCGCACTTCGTAGGAATACGTGCCGGAACCGGCGAGCTGTTTGCGATGATCTTGCCCGTCCCAGGAGAGTTCGATGGAAAGCGTGGGCCGTTCCGTGATGCCGGCCACAGGATGCACTTCCACCGGCCGGCGGTGTGAGAGAAAACGAAGGGAGGTCTTCGACGGAGAACTGATCAACGACGTGACCTCCAGAATCGTGGCTCCATCCAATTCTTTCGGCACTTGGGCGCTGACTGTGAACTGAAGCGATCCGTTTCCCGGTGTGTACGGGCTAGGGGCCACATTCACGTCGAGAATCTTCAACTCCGGCTCCGGTCGGGGCGCTCGAGGCTGTTTGTTCTTCGCCCACCCGTCGTCCGAAAGCAGCAACGGAAGGCACAGGCCGACAAGCAGTCCAACGAGAGGGAAAGTTCTTCGCAGACCGGTTCGAACTCGCGTTGAAACCGACGAGCACGTACTCATAAGAATGTCGAGAAAGGGATCGTAGAGTGGCCGGCGCACCGACTGAGTTGCATTGCACAGTTGGATAGCATAGCCACTACGGACTGTCAATGAGCCGTCGGCATGGATTGCCGTAGACCACCGCCTTGGGTAAGATGGGCGGCCATCGAATGGAGGATGTAGTGGGACGGCATCTGCATTTTGATTGTTTCTCTGGAATCAGCGGGGACATGGTGCTGGGCGCGCTGGTAAATGCCGGCTTGCCATGGGCGCAATTGATCAACGGGCTCAAACGCCTCAAGCTGAACGGCTACCGATTGCGTCAGCGCGAAGTCCGGCGCGGCGCCCTCCATGCCACGAAGGTGGATGTCGTCATCCAGCGTGGTTTTCAACATCCTCTCAGCTTATCCCGCATTCGGCGAATTCTTGCGGCCAGCACCCTGCCCGATCCTGTAAAGACACAGAGCCGCGCCGCCTTCGATCGGCTGGCTGAGGCGGAAGGTCTGGCCCATCGGGTTGCGGCGCGCGATGTGCATTTTCATGAAGTCGGCGTGATGGACTCCTTTATCGATGTGGTCGGCAGTATCCTGGGATGCCATCTCTTGAACGTCACTCGAGTCACAGCCTCTGCAGTCAACGTCGGAGCCGGTACGATTCAGACCTCACACGGACTCTTGCCGGTGCCGGGACCGGCCGTGGCTGCGTTGGCAAAAGGAATTCCGGTATACTCCGACGGTCCCCGCTGTGAGCTGGCGACGCCGACAGGGATGGCGCTGCTTCGGACACTGACATCGGAGTTCGGCGCAGCCTCGGTGATAGAAACCGCGGTGGTCGGATATGGCGCCGGCGACCAAGATCCTGAAGGTTGGCCCAATGCACTGCGTGTGTTTCTCTCGGAAGAGTCTCCCCAGGCAGCACGCCAGACCGATCATATTACGCAAATCGAAACGAATCTCGATGACCTCAATCCGCAAGCGTATGAGCATGTGATGGAGCGGCTGTTTGCAGTCGGCGCGGTGGATGTCGCCCTGATTCCGGCCATTATGAAACGAGGCCGGCCCGGTGTGGTGCTGCGTTGTCTGGCCTCGCGCGATCACACCGATGCGGTGCTGGAGATCCTGTTCCAGGAAACCCCGGCGCTGGGCGCGCGAATCCAGGAACTGGGCAGACGCATCCTCCCTCGGCGCTTTGTCTCCGTGAAAGTGCCGGGAGGAGTCGTGCGCATGAAAATCGCCGCCATCGGTGCCGGGTGGGAAAAAGCTGCACCGGAATATATCGACTGCAAGAACATCGCCGATCGAACCGGCCGCCCGCTTAAGAGTGTCATGGAAGCAGCCTCTCGTGCCTATGATGGCAGGAAAGACACACGTCATCGGCCGTCATAAGAACACACCACCGTGGATTTACTTTTTTCTTTTCACTTTTTAGGACTCAGCTTGCGAGGCGATTCGTGACCACCATGCTCTACATCCTCATGTTTGTGGCCTCCGTCGCCGTGACGCTCGGCGGCTGTGCGCTGTTCACCAACGCCGTCGAATGGCTCGGGAAACGCCTCGGAGTGTCGGAAGGAGCTGTCGGCAGTATATTTGCGGCGATCGGCACAACATTACCGGAAACGTCCATTCCAATCATCGCCATTTTCTTCGGAGAGAGCCAGGAAGAAACCGATGTCGGATTAGGCGCAATTCTCGGAGCGCCGTTCATGCTCAGCACGCTGGTGCTGCCGATTCTCGCGTTCCTGCTGATGCTCTATGCGTGGATGGGCAAACGTACAGCCCGATTTCAGCTGAACTATCGTGAAGTCATCACGGATCTGACGTTTTTTACCGTCGGGTATGTCGTTGCCCTGGCCTGCATCTACATTCCCTCCCGGCTCGTGCATATCCTCGCGGCAGTCGGACTGATTCTTCTGTACGGCGTATATATGAGGCTTAAACTCAGCGCGCCTGAAGAGGAAGGAGGGGCCGGCGGCCAACTCGAACCTCTGATCTTCGCCAAATCCGCGGCTACACCGTCACGAGTCATGATCGGCCTGCAAGCGTTCGTTGGTCTGGCCGGACTGATCTTAGGCGCACACCTGTTTGTCAGCGCAGCGGAATCGATGGCCGGGATGTTTGCGGTTTCGCCGTTGATCCTTGCATTGCTCATCGCACCACTGGCAACCGAGCTGCCGGAGATGTCCAATAGTTTTCTCTGGCTCTATCGCAAAAAAGACCGCCTCGCCGTCGCCAATGTGACAGGCGCGATGGTTTTTCAGGGGACCATTCCAGTCTCGGTAGGTTTGCTGGGAACCGAGTGGGCCATCGCCTCCTCTGCATCGGTGACGATGGTATTGGCTGTGCAAGCAGTGGTGTTCTACCTGCTGCAGCTCTTCATCGGCGGCTATTGGCGGGCGTGGTTGCTGAGTAGCGGAGCGCTGCTGTATATAGGCTATACGCTCTATTTGGCTTTGGGACAGTGAGTCTCCACCCAATGAAATCGACATCGGCTAAGACGATATCAGCGCGACTCCCCCTTCTCGGAATCACGATGGGAGATCCAGCCGGGATCGGCCCGGAAGTGATCGCCAAGGCGGTTGCTGGCCGGAGACTGCGAAATGTCTGCCATCCGATCGTCATCGGGTCCTTTCCTGTGATGGAGCAGACAATTAAGGCACTGAACCTAAAACTCAAAGCCCTGCGCATAGATAGTCATGAACGACAGCCCTGGCGGGAAGGAACGGTCGCGGTGCTCGATCCGCTTGAGCAACCGCTGAAGCGATTTAGACAAGGAGTGGCGGCGGCGGCAACCGGCGCTGCGTCGGTCGCCTTTATAAAAAAAGGGGTCGAACTGGCTCAAATCGGTTGCATCGACGGGATCGTCACCGCACCGATCAATAAGGAAGCCATCAACATGGCCGGCTGCCGTTATCCGGGGCATACGGAACTGCTCGCTGATCTGACCCGCGCGAAAGAATCGGGCATGATGATCATAGGCGGGCCGCTGCGCATCATGTTTGTCACGACTCACGTCGCGATCAAAGATCTCCCATCACTTCTCACTCGCGCAAAAATTGAAAAGGCGATCAGGCTGGCACACCTGGCGCTGACTCAACTCTTTGGGGTCAAAAAGCCCAGGATCGGCATCGCGGCGCTGAACCCTCATGCAGGCGAACACGGCCTGTTCGGCAACGAAGAAGCCCGCGTCATTCTACCGGCGGCACGGGCGGCCCAGGCACGAGGCATCCTCGCCAGCAATCCCCTGCCGGCGGATACGCTGTTCGGCAAGGTGGTTCATGGAGAATATGACGGAGTCGTGGCTCTGTACCATGACCAAGGGTTGATTCCTCTGAAGCTCATGGCGTTTGGCACGTGCGTAAATCTCACGGTCGGCCTGCCGATTATTCGCACGTCCGTCGATCATGGAACAGCATTTGATATCGTCGGCAAAGGCCTTGCCGATCCCGGCAGTTTACTCGAAGCAATCACATTGGCCGCCACCATCACAAGGGTCCGGCCATGACCGCTCAGCCGGCCACGGCGCTTGAACGGCTCCAGCGACAACTGCACGAATTGGATGCGCTCACCAAGCAGACGCTGACTGATCTCAACACCGTCGCAGGAATCGAACGCGTAGCGAAATGGAGGACCGCAACCATCGCAGTCCTGACAGAATCAGTGGGCGCCCAAGAAGGACAGACGTTTGCCGGTATTCACCCTGGGCCGTGCTTCACCAACGATATGATCGAAGAATATACCGATGTAATCGACTGCTATCGAACGCCGCTGGCCGCCTTGATTCAACGGCTTTCACGGCCTTCTCCCATTCCGCCGGTGCATGGCGCGTGAGTCGCCCGGACCCGCCTGCTGCGATCAAACGTCTCGGACAGAACTTTCTCATCGATCCGAATATCGTCCGCAAGATTGTCGCAGCCGCCGCATTAGACTCGAACGATTCCGTATTGGAAATTGGACCAGGCCGCGGCATTCTCACAGAAACGCTTTGCCGATCGGCCAATCGTGTGACGGCGATCGAAGTCGATCCGAGGCTCCATGCCTATCTGAGCGAACAACAAGTGCACTATCCCAATCTTACGCTGATCCTGGACGATGCGATGACCTACCCGATCGACGGCCTTCCAATCGGCACCATTGTTGTCGCCAATCTTCCGTACTATTTGTCCACTCCTCTTTTGTTCCGGCTGCTCGATCAGCGTGATCGATTTCCCCGTATGGTACTGATGCTGCAAGATGAAGTGGCTGACCGGCTCGTTGCCAAGCCTGGAACTTCCGCCTACGGAGTGCTGTCAGTCATGGCTCAGTACGCGGCGGAAATCACGAAGGCATTTCGCGTCTCTGCACAGTGCTTCCGACCCAGACCCGAAGTCGGCTCTGCTGTGGTTCTGCTAAAGACCAAATCTCAGAGAGCACTAAACCAGAAACAAGAACCAAAATTCGCCGCGCTGGTCAAAGCGGCCTTCGCGCACCGACGCAAAACACTCATCAATTCGCTGAAGGATGAGGGCTACGCTCAGAGCGATGCAGCTGAAGTCCTGGCATCATGTGGGCTCGCACCAGCCGTCAGAGCCGAATCGATCTCGATCGTACAGTTTGTCGAGTTGTGCCGAAGATTTGGCTTCGAACACCACTGATGGTTCCGTGTCCATTGAGAATCACGTATCCATCTACCCCGCGCATTGCCCTCTGAAGAGAACGAGTCTTTGTTACTGCCCTCAAGTGCCAGCGTCAGCGCATAGGTATCAGACTGGCCCTATACTCGATTCTATTCGCTCTCATACCTGTCTGATAGCCATGGTAGAACCCGATGACCTTCTTGACATACGCCCTCGTTTCCTTATACGGCGGAATCTGGCGATAGCGGTCAACCTTTCCCTCTCCTGCATTGTACGCAGCAAGTGCAAACGGAACATTGCCGTGAAACCGATTGAGGAGATATCGGATATGTCGAGCGCCACCGGCAATATTATCCCTTGTGTCGTACATGTTTTTTACCCCATGCCGGATCGCTGTTTCCGGAATCAGCTGCATCAGACCGACAGCGCCTGCTTTGGAAATTGCCAACGGATTAAAACCTGACTCCGCCTTCATGATGGCCATCAATAACGCCGGAGACAACCGGTTTTCCCGGGCATAGTGTGCAACAGCCTCTTCAAGTTCTTGGTCTGACACTGCCGCATGATACCGATGCCGATTCGTGACCGATGTGAGTTTCCGGTCACCTAGCACATTCGCCACATGAACAGTTCCAGTAGAACTAATGGCCCGATGATCATTGCTCTCCGCATGTGCCGGAAAGGCTGAGGCCAAAACGAGCAACGCTGCCGCACACACCTGTGTTTTTCTTTTTGATACTTTCTTGTTACAGAGGCCGCCTATCCGTTCAACCGGCCGATCACTCGTTCGGCACGAGGCCAAGGATGTTGTCATCGGTGCGCTCCTCTCAATCAATTACGGTCACTATCCGATTCTGCGGGACCCCTCCAGGCTGAGACGTCCTCGCACAGTCAGGACTGACATCCGCAGCTTTTATGCCAAAACGACCTGTGGCGCATCGATAAAATCGTCTTAATTACCAACAGCTTAGACGCTATAGCCCCTCCCTACGAAAGTTGGGAGGGATGACAACTCGGATCAAGTTTTCCGCTCTTATCGACGCATTTTGCGTCTCCATCGCCTCACCACTCTCCCTACAACGTCGAACAATACTCCGTCTCTATGGTATGGTTGGCTGAAGGATGCCAGGCGCCTCATGACAACGCTTGTCGCATCACAAGGTTAATTTCTGATGAATAGCCGTATGTCCATACGAGGGATCACCTACCTGTGCCTGATGCTAGGGCTCATGACCGGGTGTGCCGAAGAATTTGTTGTGTTTCATAGTGCATCGGGAGCCCCTCTGCTCATCTCACGCCGAGCCTTCACATCCGAGGAATGCATTGAAAAAGTGAAAGAGGATGCTGTGCGCCTGGGGGTCACCGTTCGACATGTTCACATCCGAGGAAACGTTGCAGGCCGCTCGTTGCTGTGGCCACTCCATCCAGGCTATGCCTGCGAAGCAGCCATCGGCTCAGAGCAACCACCGGCAGGTGCCTATCCGATGAGAACAGACCTCTTTCTCAAGGGGTCATGATGCCCATAGCCAAGCAACTTCCCTCAGTACCCCCACGCTGTAGAACAAGATTAAGAATAATTTCTCCTTAACCAATTCGATTCATTGACATCCCTTCATCTAGTGGGGTATTAATCGCTAGCCCCATCCTGTTGTGGACTCATATGGTAATTGGACTATGTCCCGTGCCCTTACGAAAGGAGGTCAAATGACGGATCGGGGAAAATAGCTCTCCCCTGGCCAAGCACCATATGTAGGACATTCCACGGTATTGCGAGGCAATATGTTCCTTTCAGGCTGGGTAAACATTCAAGCAATTGAGATAATCCTCACTCACGTGACCGGATTGGCAAAGGAGTAAGAATGGAAGACCTGGTAATCGAAGATGGCGCAACATCTGCACTTGAAATTACGTTGGGCGACTTTCTCGTCTTTATCAATTGGATGAACCAAACAGAAAAATCCCTCGACCGCGCAGAACCCTTGCCGGCGTTGCCCAACTTGGATTCCGCAAAAGTCCTCGGATGGATTCAATTGGTGCAACGGCTGGAAGAACGTTTCCGCCGGAGTGAGGAGAAGAAGTTGGCCCTGGAAGCCAATGTGATCGCACAGGAAGCCCAGCTCGGGCAGTTGTTGTCCCATCTGCACACGAATATCGCGTCTCTCTATGAAAATCTTGGGCAGGTCCAGAAGGCCGAGGATGTCCGCCGGCGGGCTGAAGCATTGCACTGCGCGTAATCGTGATTAGATTCCAGGCCCCCTGGAGAGGCAGCTTTTTGTTTTTCCTCTCCAGGGGGTCACCTCTTTCATAGCCCTCATTTTCACTCATGATTTCGTAGCGGCCTCAAATCCCATCCCTGACATCGGCATGGGACGATTCAGCATTTTCCTTGTTGAAGCAGTAACTTAGGCTATACTTGCCATCAAGGAAGAAAGTCAGCTATGTGGTTGCTGCTGCACCGAAAAGCTGATGATCCGGCAGCGGAGGACGATGCTCAAAATTCTGTTAGTCGAAGACAGCAACGTCGATGCCCATTTGACGCAGGATATCCTGGCGGAATGGAGCGTCGAGCAATTCGATGTCACTCATGTTGTTCGCTTGAGTGAGGCCTTCAGTCATCTCACTCAAACACGATTTGACGCGATTCTCCTGGATCTTTCACTCCCCGACGGGTACGGGCTATCGACGCTCAGACAGATGCAAGCCGCTAACCCGACCATTCCCATTATTGTGCTCAGCGGATTCAGTGATCAAACGCTGGCGGTAGAAGCCGTCCAAAGCGGCGCCCAAGACTATCTCGTCAAAGGCCAGGGTCAGCCGGAACTGCTGGCCCGTTCTATCCGCTACGCAATCGAGCGCAAGCGAGCTGAAGAACGGCTCACCTATCTTGCGCAGTACGATCAACTGACCGGGCTGGTGAATCGTACGCTTTTCCGCGACCGCCTCATTCATGCGATGGCGAGAAGCAAGCGGCTTCAACAACCCATGGGGCTGATGCTGCTCGACCTTGATCGATTCAAGGCCGTAAATGATACCCTGGGGCACGATGCGGGAGATCAGTTATTGAGAGTCGTCGCAGACCGACTTCGTGACTGCGTGCGAGAAGTCGATACGGTTGCACGCATGGGTGGCGATGAGTTTACGATCATCCTGGAGGGCTTCTCGCACGAAGACGACCTCGTGGTCGTCGCGCGAAGAATCACCCAGTCGCTGGGTACACCCTTCAACATTCAAAACCAGCAAACCTCAATCGGGGTCAGTATCGGAATTACCACCTATCCAACCGACGATCACGAGATCGACGATCTGTTACGACATGCAGATGCTGCGATGTACCGCGCCAAACAACGGGGCGGGAATGCCTTCGAGTTCCATATTTCGAACGATTCTCCCCCTTCCACACTCTCTTCCAAATCATCCTAAGCAGCCGGCTACCGGCCGATGTCGGCGAGAGGCTGATCCGATATGGTATAGACGCCGCGCGGATTCCCATCGAGACGATTCATCTCAGGAAGCTCCGTAGGCGACGGGTTGGGATGAGAGTCCGGCGTCACCAGTACGCCCCAATGTTGATTGCCTGTACAACTATTGTCCAGAATTAAACCTCCCCCGTGGTGAAACAAGAGCATCCCGCTGAGCATGTTTGTCTCACACAGGTTGCGCACAATCTCCGGATAGCTGCCCGAATCGCGAACCGCAATCCCAAAGTGGTGATTGTCGACACAGCGATTTCCGGCAATTCGAGGTTGCGCCCCGGCAAAAACGAAGATGCCGGACTCACGATTGCGGCACACTTCATTGTCCGCAAACGTCGCCCGGCATTCCGGCCCATACAATAATACTCCGGACAAAATCCCTTCCATCGCCCGGCACTGAGTAATCACACAGGTGGAATCAAGCACATTCATGGCCGAGTGTTGGTCACTGCCGACATAGCGGAATGTGATACCTGAAATTTGGCCGCCCGTGACCCGCTGCAAATACAGCGGACCGCTTCGCCGGCTGAAAATTTGCACGGCATCACGCCCTGCTCCCACAAGCCGAACCGATCGCTCACTGACAAATACCTTGTCCTCATACACGCCAGGACAGATGTAGATCTGGTCCTGATCAGCCGCCTCCTTGAGGGCCTCACTCGGCAGAGCATAACCCCGCTGACCCAGCGCGTCTACAATCAGCGTCTTCCCCCCCAAGGGATTCGGTGGGATAGATTCTTCACTCATAACGCGTTGCCTCTGACCGGACAATCGCTTCCATTGATGCGTCTGCAACTATGACGAATCCCAGAGTATGACCCATGGCTATGATCTCGTAAGACTCCCCATCTCGGCAGAAAAGTGCCAGGACTCGTACAAATCTGTCTTGGAAACGCAGATTATAAGTTGAGGCTCATTTCCAACCGAGCGAGAGGCTTGGAACTTCATGTTTTGTATAGGGTTTCCAACTGCAAATGGCGTGGCGTGTGGCATGGCGATTGCGTGATGATCCCTTGGTCTATTACCTGCTCAAAATGGAGTTTACCTATGGTACGGAACATACTGGGCATCCTCCTGATGCTCATCACTCTCTGCTCGCCGAATGCGTCCGTCGCAGCTCCCGGCCAAATGCAGGATACTTCCCGGCGCCTGTACGATCGCGTTATGAGCGAATTCAAACAGCGCGACTATGAAGCCGCGCTGGCCGGGTTCCGTCTATTCATCGAACTCCATGGGCGCTCTGCTCTGGCAGCCAATGCCCAATATTGGATGGGAGAGTGTCAGTATCGCATGGGGCGCTACAAGGATGCGCTGAATTCCTTCTACAACGTCGTCTTATCCTACCCGCTCAGCCCAAAGCTGGCGGCATCGACACTCAAGCTTGGCCAGACCTACGCAAAGCTTGGTGATCAGGACAACGCGCGCATCATGTTCGGTCGCGTCGCCAATCAGTACCCCGACAGTGCGGAAGCGGAAATCGCCCGGAAAGCTATCGACGTAACGGACGGCCTGAGTAATGCGGACCACGGCCAATCAGAATAGGCAAGCGACCGCTGCCTGCCGTCGCACGTTGGTTTGCGGATATTACTCATCCGTTGCAAGACCCAGAAGCGCAGTGATTTCGGGAATCGTATAGGATTTTGTCGCCCGCACTGTCACCAGCTTGATTCCAGCCGCATCCAGCACCGACTCGATCACGCGTTGACGCTCTATCTGATGAGGCCCTGGAGACAGGTCTTCAAGCTGTACCACTTGCTCCACATGCCGTGACCCTGGATGTACCAATACAAAATCGACTCGTTTGAGTGCCATATGGTTCAATAGAGTAGATCGGGACTTCCCCATCGCTTCAACAGACACAAAAGACCAGAGTGGCACATCAGCGAACACGAAGTACCGATCCTGGGCAGCCATCTGCAGAAGATTGTAGAGGGCAATCTCAGCTTCCGTCAGCAATGGAGCGGATGCCACGGCAATACCGGGCGGCAGCGAGAACCCAGTGGATGGGCCGGTGGTCTTTTTTGATTTGAAAAACATCCTCCGGATAGCATCGATCATCGATCGTTACTTTCGCTGTCGAGGAGAACGCAACCGAGCAAGCCAACCTGGTCCACTGGGAACGATGCAGCCCAACAGAACCGGGTGAGCAGCTCCGGTGACGGAGGGAACATTGCCACACTGCTCCATCGCAGTTTGATAGGCCAACACCGCAAACGCGACGGCTTCGATGCCCTTGCTGTCCCACCCCAGTGATTCAAACGCGCTCACCGGGGCAGGCGCAAAAACATCGGCGAGATGCTGCATGATGGCGCGATTCTTGACCCCGCCGCCGCCGACAATCACTTCGTCGATTCCACCGCGAATCCACCGTCTGGCCGAGCCGACGGCTTCGGCCGTCCACCGGCTGCATGTCGCCAGAAGATTTTCCATCGGTAGTTGCTGCGCTTGCTGCATCGCCAACAGCTCATCCAGCATCTTCGATCCGAAGACTTCCCGCCCGGTGGATTTCGGCGGAGCTTGCGACAAGTACGGATGCGCGAGCAGTTTGGCCAGCAACCGTCCGTCGACCTGCCCGCGAGCAGCCGCACGTCCCTCACGATCCATCGACATGCGCCCATTCGTCATCCGGGCCATCAATCCATCCAACACCATATTGGCCGGCCCGGTGTCAAACGCCATCAGGCCGTCAAATCCGGACCCTCGCGGCAGGTAGGTCACATTGCTGATCCCGCCGAGATTCACGATAAGCCGCGCGCGGCGGGGATGACGGAACAACAGCGCATGCACGCCCGGAGTCAGCGGCGCCCCCTGCCCGCCGGCAGCCATATCGCGTGGACGAAAATCCGCGACCGTAGTGACTCCCGTTCGTTCGGCAATCACGGCAGGTTCGGCGATCTGAAAGGTGGAACGAATAGCACCGACACCCGCATCCTTGATCCCGTAGGGAAGATGATGGACAGTCTGGCCATGAGACCCGATCAGATCGATATCCTTCGGGTGTAACTTCGCAGCGCGAATGGCACCGAGCGCGGCATTGGCAAACCATTCACCCAATAGCGCATTGAGATGGCACAGTTCCGATACGGTACCTGACATGGACGCGGATAAAATGCGTTGCCGAAGCGAGCGCGGATACGGCAGTGGGTAAAACGCCATCATCTTGATGCGAAGCCCCGCTTTCCGAGGGCCAATGTCAACCAGCGCCGCATCGACGCCGTCACCGGATGTTCCTGACATCAACCCGACAACTTTCATGACGGAACCATCCTTTCTCACCTCTTCAACCAGGGATCAGCTTTTGGATGTGCTACGCTAATAGAACTTGGGGCGCCGGTCAAGCCGGACGACGCAGAGGGAAACAGCCTGGTGAGCACCTGCCGCCCTCACGTTGACATGGCAGAACCTGAGTGTTACCGTCCCCAGCCCATGTCTCCCATAGACGAAGCAAAACGATTGCCAGTTTTGATTGCCCTTTCGACCCTGCTGGTCCTATTCAGTCCCGCCTTGCCGTCTTCCGCGGAGCCCGCTCACAATCCGATCAATATCGTGGTAACCATTCCAGTCCTCAAAGATCTTGCGGAGCAAGTGGGAGGACCTCATGTGCAGGTGAAGTCTTTGCTCAGCGGCTATGAGAATGAACATACCTATTCACCCAAACCCACCGATTTGGTCGCAGTGCGCAAAGCCCAATTATTGTTCGAGATCGGCACCGGTTTAGAGGTATGGGTCGCCTCGCTCGTGAAAAACGCCGGAAGTCCCTCGCTACGCGTGGTGACCACTTCTCAAGACGTCGGTCTGATTGGTGACGACTCCGATCTGCACCATAATGAACACCAAGAGAATGGCGAACATGCGTCGGGCGGGAATCCCCATATCTGGCTGGATCCTGAAAACGTCGCCATCATGCTGCGCCATATCACTGCGGCCTTGATCAAAATCGACCCTGCCCATGCGGAGACCTACCGCAACAACCAGGCGGCCTACCTTCAGCGATTAGACCGGCTGCGTCACGAATTGTCCGATCGAGTGAAACCGTTATCGGACCGTCGATTCGTCGCGCACCATCCGGCCTGGCCCTATATGGCCAGGCGATTCGGCTTCGAGATCGCCGCAACGATTCAAGTGCAAACGGGTACGGAACCATCCGCCCTTCAGTTGCAAGCCCTGATTGCGAAAATCAGGAAAGACCATATCAAAGTCATTGTGTCTGAAATTCAGCTGAGCCAGAAACTCCCCGATCTCCTGGGCAAAGAAACCAAGGCCCGGGTCGTCGTCCTCACTGCCTTGCCTGGAGGATTACCGGGAACCGACAGCTACCTCGACATGCTCCGCTATAATGTGCTCCAATTGGCCAACGCGTTGGCGACCCCCTAGCAGTATCTCTTGATCTCTGGTGGCTCCCGTGATGGAAGGAGTGCCTCATTCCGTGCCGACCGATTCCCACGAACCGATCATTCGGTTCGACCACGCATCATTTGGATTTTCCGGTGTCATTGCGCTCAAGGACATTTCGCTGTCCATCAACGCCGGCGAGTTTATCGGGGTCATTGGTCCGAACGGGTCTGGAAAAACCACCCTCTGCAGGGCAGTCTTGGGACTCATGGCTCCGATCGAGGGGCACCTCCATATTTTCGACTGTGCCTGCGACAAATTACGATGTCATCACCGTGCGAAAATCGGCTATCTTCCGCAGAAAGGCGTTGTGGATCGGAATTTCCCGGTCACGGTGCTTGAAACGGTCATGATGGGCCGTTACGGAGCACTCGGATTGTTCAGCCGTCCAGGAGCCAACGACCGTGACATCGCCATGGCGGCACTGGCGCATGTGTCAATGGAGGGGCACAAAGATACCGCACTCGGCCATTTGTCAGGCGGCCAGCAGCAGCGTGTGTTCATCGCGCGGGCATTGGCGCAACAACCGAAAGTGTTGCTGCTGGACGAGCCCACCACCGGGCTGGATATCACGACGCAACACAACGTCATCGAGCTCGTTCAACACCTGCACGAAGAATTGAAGTTGACCGTACTGTTGATCACTCATGACATCAACATGATCCGTTCCCGCGTTGATCGGCTGGTGCTCCTCAAGACCAGGCTCTACGCTGCCGGCCCGCCCGCCGATGTCCTCAAACCGGACATCCTCAGCGCGGTCTACGGCAAAGATGTCGTGATTACCGACAAAGACCTCGTCATCGTTGAGGACTATCACCACCATCACTGATGAGCTGGCAAATTGCGATGCTGGAACTCCTGACCTACGACTTCATACAACGCTCTCTTCTCGCCGCGGCGATGGTGGGGGGGCTCTGCTCTGTCATTGGGGTGTTCGTTGTTCTACGTGGCCTTGCCTTTGTGGGGGCCGGCACTTCGCACGCAGCGTTTGCCGGAGTCGCACTTGGCTATTTGATGGGCTGGCCGCCATTGTTGATGGCCATTCTGTTCGGGCTTGCGACCGTCTGGATCACAGGTTGGGTCGAGGAAAAGGGCCGGATGAAACTGGATGTTTCCATCGGCATTCTCTACACCACCACCATGGCGCTGGCGATCCTGTTCATCGGCTTGATGAAAACGTATAACGCCGAAATATACGGCTATTTGTTCGGCAGCGTGCTGTCGGTGAGCAGCGATGAATTGCGCATCATCGGTGGACTCGCCATCCTTGTGCTTGGACTCATCCTGATATTCTCAAAAGAACTATACTTTATCGCCTTCGATCAAGAGATGGCTGAGGCGTCCGGCATTCCGGCCCGCGCCATCTTCTTTCTCCTGCTGACGCTCGTCGCCCTCACCGTCGTCGTGTCGCTGAAAACCGTTGGCGCCATCCTCGTGTTTGCCATGATTCTGATTCCGGCTTCGACGGCGTATCAACTCACACACAGCCTGATGACCTTGACCCTCTATTCCGTCATCATCGGCACGACGACATCGGTAGCCGGCGTGATGATCTCCGCTTTCTGGGACGTGCCCTCAGGACCTGCGATTGTTCTCCTTGCCACAACGGTGTTTTTTCTCTCGATACTGTTCTCTCCGAAGAGAGCGAAACATGCCGCTCCTGTTCATGCCCACTGAAACAACTCCTCGTACAGCCCGAATGTCCCATGAACTGGCCTGAGATAGCCGCTTGATGTGTGAGAGAAATTCGGCTATTTACAGCTTGCCCTTTTGACGTATCAGAGGAGGAACCATATGCGAATTCCCGTCTTACAGGCCTGTGTAATGAGCTGTGCAATGGCGAGTGCCCTCTTCATCATGACTCCCGCTCACCAGGCGTTGGCACAAGAAGGAAGACAGGGCTTCGGTGGTATCGAGGCTAAGAAATGGGTGCTCGGTGCGCGTGCTGGGTTTTCGCCCTTGACGCAATCGCTGACCGATGATGATCCTCGAATTTCAAGCGACGTCGGTCCCTTGGTAAACTTCCAGGCGATGTACAGCCTGAACACCTGGCTCTTAGTGGGGATGATGCTCGAATGGGAACGCCATGGCTTCGATATAGAGCGGCGGTCCGGCGATCTCGATTGGGGGCATCAAGACACGGTGTCGGTATTGCCGACCGTTGAGCTTCGACCCGTCAAGCTTGGACCGGTCGTGCCCTATGTCAACATGAGTTTCGGCGTGAACGTCAATAGCTTCGGGGAGGACAACCGTAGTCGCATCAGTCCCAGTAACACCTTCGCCTGGCGGCTTGGCTGGGGCGCCGACTACATGCTCAATCAACAGTTCGCCCTCAACGTAGAAATGGCCTACAAACGAAACGACGGCCATGCCAGAATCGACGGCTCGCGCGTGGATGATTGGAATACGTCGTCGTTCGGGTTCTTGTTTGGCGCAAAACTGTTTTTCTAACCCGTAGCCTTTATACCGGTTTGCCGCTTAATCGCTTTATCGCTTGTATTTCGTGAAGCGTATCTCGTAAACAAAGATGTCCGATACGGACACGCTCTTTTCATCCTGCGCTTCACGAGATACGAGCGACGAAGAACGGAAGAGTGGATCGGCGCTGGCAGCAGAAATGTAGGGGCTATTATTCCGTCCGGGCCTGCTTGCTCCGGCTCCAGACCATCCCGGTCTGTTCTTGAGAGCTAAACCCCAGTCTTTCATAAAAACCTGGGCGCCTGGTACAGAGCCAAAACAGCTCGATTTTCTTGAGGCGAGGGTGGTCGAGAATACGCTGGACGACAGCGGTACCAATACCTTGCTTCTGGTAGGCCTTATCGACGATGACATCCCAGATCGTCGCCCGATAGACGAAATCCGTCAGCACGCGACCGAATCCGACCAAACGATCGCCGTCCCATGCGCAGAGCGCGACATCAGTATGACGAAGCATCTCCTTGGCGTCCTCGATCGTTCGATGCGTTGCCCAGGGGGCTTGATGAAACAGCCGAAGTAGCTGCGCCGCGGAGAGATCTTTCTTTTCTGAAAAGGTGATGACGGGCTTGAGGGTTGGAGGCATCTTGTACTAGATTATCTTGTACGTTTGGGCATTTGCCGCAAGCGGAGTGTACGAGGAAAACTATGTCAACGCAAGTCCGTAGCTGCCACAAATGTTTCCAGCTCATGTGGCTGACAGCTGATCAGTATGAGCTCTTGGACGAAGGCACAATCCGCGGGAAATGTCCCCACTGCGGCGCGCTTGTTCGTTTCAAGCTGGTGACAGAAGGCCCGAATGCTACCGGTCCAAAGATGGGGCACTAAGCAGGAACGGGTGAGCGGGTTACGGAAAACCTTCCACTCCACTCTGGTTTACATCCCACGTCCTGCACCGTCTAATTCAGGTTTGTTGCCGGGTAAAATCTTGTGGAGCGCGGTCCGGTAGTCGCCCATGTGCTTCTCATCGAGTCGCCCGACTTCGATTTCCTGGTCCAGCTTCATCCGTTCCAATTGATCGAGCAAACCCAACAGGGACTGCACCGCCCCCAACAACCGGCCGGCTTCGAATGCTTCGAGAGATTCGATCAACGAATCGTTGAGACTTCTATATGGAGTCCCTGCGCTCTGCGCCCTGACGCGTGACACCAGTTCCTCATAGTCTTCAATCGCTTCTAGCTGAGGTTTGACACCGGCCGGCACAGTTGACAAATGCACAATCGGAGGCAGTTTAGCAGCATACAGCTTGAGCCGAGAGGTCAAGCCTCCAATCACATCAAGAATGTCGGCAGTCTGCATCGCTCTTCCTAAGTAATCGTATCCGCAGGCCTGTCATGGGTCAAATGTTCTACGCCCTTAGAGACGGTCTCCATATCTGTTGGAAAGGGCCTGGTAAACTCTTGATTCTCTCCCGTGAGGGGATGCTGAAACCCCAACGTCCTTGCATGAAGCATCACACGCGGAATCTCAATCGAATCGAGGGCACACACCTTTTTCCCACCGTAGGTCTGATCCCCTAGAATGGGATGCCCCAGGGATGTGAGATGAACCCGCAATTGATGCGTGCGCCCCGTGCGCGGATAGAGCAAGACATGCGCGGCCAGTTTGCCGTATCGGCGGTCGACGTGGTACTCGGTCACGGATTCTTTCGGCCGCGTGGTACGGGCTGAAAACTTCTTGCGTTCCTTCGAGTCTCGCCCGATGGCCAACTCAATCAAACCGTGGCCTTTCTTTGGGACGCCCCAGATCAAGGCTTCGTACACCCGCGTGATGGTGTGGGATTTAAATTGTGCCGCAAGGTGGCGGTGCGCCTGATCGGTCTTGGCAATGACCATGACTCCGGATGTCTCCTTGTCCAAGCGATGAACGAGACCTGGCCGCTCTTTCCCGCCGATCGACGAGACCGTGCCTCCGGAAGTTTGGAAGTGATGCAGCAGCGCATTCACCAATGTTCCGGTCCAATTGCCGGGGGCCGGATGCACGACAATCCCCGCCGGCTTGTTCAGAATGAGCAGCGCATCATCTTCATACAGGACATCCAATGGAATGGCCTCGCCCTTGAGCGCGAGCGGTTCCGGCTTTGGCACATCCATCGTAATCTTGTCGCCGGGCTTGATCTTCTGACTGGGTTTGACGATGGCATTGTTGATGCGTATACGGCCGAGTTCGATCAACCGCTGAAGCGCAGACCGCGACATATCCCGTTCGCGGTTGACGAGAAAGACATCCAGCCGTTTCGGCTGTTCACCGGCCGTGATAAGAAATTCCGTGATCATGGAGACCCACGCTACTGGAGGGAACGGTCAAATTCAACTGGGCTTGTACGGAGGAAAAGCTGGGGGGTCAGGCGTGGCCAGCTTTGCGAGTGCGTTCGGCGATTTTCTTGCGGAGACGGGCTTTCTCAAGGCTGATCTGGGCTTCTTTAACTTCGGAAGGCAGGCCTCCTGCCTGGAGCCGTTGTTCGGCCTCTTCCACCTTGGCCGTGGCGCGCTCGACATCAATGTCCTCCGCCTTCTCCGCAATTTCGGCCATGACGGTGACTTTGGTCGGCGTCACTTCCGCGTAGCCCCAGAGAATCGCCATATGGCTGGTTTGATCGCCCACTCGATAACGAAGTTCTCCGATCTTCAGGGTCGAGAGAAAATGACAGTGTCCTGGTAAGACGCCGAACTCGCCTTCCGAGCCTGGCGCAATCACTTCATCCACCTGCTGGCTCAGCAGCTGCCTCTCCGGCGTCACCACTTCTAACAGAATCTTTCCCGCCATATTCTCTCCGTAAGGCGTGAAACGTGAGGCGTCAGGCGATGGGTTTCGGCGCTTTGCTCACCTTACCCCTAACCCCTCACGCCTAACGATCCTATACCTTCACTCCCATCTTCTCCGCTTTCGCAAGGACTTCTTCGATCGGCCCAACCATGTAGAAGGCTTGTTCCGGCAAGTGATCGTATTTGCCTTCCAGAATCTCCTTGAAGCTGCGGACGGTGTCCTTCAGCTTGACATACTTCCCTGGAGCACCCGTGAAGGCTTCGGCGACATGGAAGGGCTGTGAGAGGAAGCGCTGAATCTTGCGCGCCCTGGCCACGGCCATCTTGTCGTCCTCGGACAACTCGTCCATGCCGAGAATGGCGATAATATCTTGAAGGTCCTTGTACCGCTGCAACACCGACTGCACACCGCGAGCCACCTTGTAATGTTCCTCGCCAATCACCTGTGGGTCAAGAATGCGTGAGGTGGAATCCAGCGGATCGACGGCTGGATAAATGCCCAACTCCGCCAATTGCCGTGACAACACCGTCGTGGCATCCAGGTGCGCAAATGCAGTGGCCGGCGCCGGATCGGTCAAGTCGTCGGCGGGCACATAGATGGCCTGAACGGACGTGATCGATCCGCGCTTCGTCGAGGTAATGCGCTCTTGCAACGCGCCCATTTCGGTCGAGAGGTTCGGTTGGTACCCGACGGCGGAGGGCATCCGGCCCAACAATGCCGACACTTCAGAGCCGGCCTGAGTAAACCGGAAGATGTTGTCCACGAACAGCAACACATCCTGATTCTCTTCATCGCGGAAATATTCCGCGACGGTCAACCCGGTAAGACCGACGCGAAGACGCGCACCCGGTGGTTCATTCATCTGGCCATAAACCAACGCGGCTTTGGATTTTGAAAAGTCATCCGGATCGATGACTTTCGACTCCATCATTTCGTGCCAGAGATCGTTTCCTTCACGAGTCCGCTCACCGACACCGGCAAAGACCGAAAAGCCGCCGTGGTGCAACGCGATGTTATTGATGAGCTCCATGATGATGACGGTCTTGCCGACACCGGCGCCACCGAAGAGTCCGACCTTGCCGCCCTTACTATAGGGCTCGAGCAAATCGACAACTTTGATGCCGGTTTCCAGCACCTCGGTCTTGGTCTCCTGATCTTCCAGCTTCGGAGCCGGCCGGTGGATCGGATAGGTTTTCTTCGTCTTGATCGGTCCCTTTTCGTCGACCGGTTCGCCGAGCACATTCATGAGACGACCGAGCGTCTCGCGGCCAACGGGCACAGAAATAGCAGCGCCCGTATCCGCCACGTCCATTCCGCGTGTGAGCCCGTCAGTGGTGGACATTGCGATGCTGCGGATGCGGTTCTCACCCAGATGCGAGGCCACTTCCAGGGTAATCCGAATGGCGGGAGTTCCCGCCGCCTTGTTCTCTTCCTTCGTCACCTTGAGGGCATTATAAATATTCGGCAGTTGCCCGGGAGGAAACTCGACGTCGACGACCGGTCCGATGACTTGAATCACTTTTCCTGTACTCATGTCGCTCCTCTATGTTCTTATGCGTTATAAGTTTTGAGTTGTGAGCTTTTCGAAGACTCAACACTTACAACTGAGCACTCAAAACTTTACTTTAGAGCCTCGGCGCCGCCGACGATATCCATCAATTCTTTTGTGATCGCCGCCTGTCTGGTCTTATTGTAATAAAGCGTGACCTTCTTGATCAGCTGGCCGGCATTGCGCGTCGCTCCATCCATCGCGGCCATGCGGGCGCCGTGTTCGGCCGCGGCCGATTCCAGGAGTATCCGATACGCCTGAACCTGAAAGTGCTTCGGCACCAGAGCGTTGAGGAGACCCGCTTCATCCGGCTCGTAAAGGTAGGCTCCTGAGGCGACTCCCTCGGCCGGAGCTGCGCCGAATTCGGCTGCCGTATCCACCGGAAACAGCTTCTCCACAATGACGCGCTGTTGAATGGCCGACTTGAATTCGTTGTACACGACATGCAGTTCGTCGAACGTGCCTTTCACGAAATTATCGGTGAGGTCGCCGCCGATATCGATGGCATGCTCGAAGCTCAACTTGTCGAACACGCCGGTCCATTCGTGCCGAATCGGCCAGGCCCGACGCCGGAAATAATCACGGCCCTTTCGCCCGACAATGCTGACCCCCACCGTCAACCCCTGGGCTTCGCATTGCCGCAGAAATTCTGCGCTCTTCCGCACGATGTTGCCGTTGAACCCGCCGCACAATCCTCGGTCGCTGGTAATGACCAGGACTTCGATCTTTTTCCCCTCGCGCTTCTGCAAGAGCGGATGAGCCGAACGATTCACTCGCCGGCTGAGGTTGCTCAAGACAGCCCGCATCTTATGGGCATAGGGACGAGCGGCCAAGATGCGGTCCTGCGAGCGCTTGAGCTTCGCCGCCGCCACCATTTTCATGGCCTTGGTGATCTTCTGCGTATTCTTGAATGCCGCAATCTTGCGGCGTAATGATTGAAGGCTAGGCATCGTATTCTATTAGGGCTATGGACTGCGCGCTGAGGACTGAGGTTGCAACCCGGCTCACGGCCGTCCGTCTCAGTCCTGAGTCCTCGATACTCAGTCCTGTGCTTACGCTTTGGCCCCGTACCCCATCTTCTGTTTGAAGGCCGCCAGAATTTCCTTGAGCCTGCCGCCGACCTTATCGTCGATCTTGCCGATGCTGGCGACTTCTTTCTTGATCTCAGGATGATTCTGCTGCACATAGTGCAGAAAATCCGCCTCGAACTGCTGCACTTTATCGACCGGCACATCGTCAAGGAATCCGTTGACGCCCGCATAGATCGACAGGACTTGATCGGCAACCGGCATGGGCTTGTACTGTCCCTGCTTCAAGAGCTCGACCATGCGCACGCCGCGCGCCAACTGCATTTGCGTGGCCTTGTCGAGTTCGCTGCCGAACTGAGCAAAGGCGGCCATTTCTCGATATTGCGCGAGATCCAACCGGAGAGTACCGGCCACCTGTTTCATCGTCTTGATCTGGGCTGACCCGCCGACACGGGAGACCGACAGACCGACGTTAATCGCGGGACGAATACCGGAATAGAACAAATCGCTGCCCAGATAGATCTGGCCGTCGGTAATCGAAATCACGTTCGTCGGAATATAGGCCGACACGTCACCGGCTTGTGTCTCAATGATCGGCAAGGCGGTCAGACTGCCTCCGCCGAGCTTCTCGCTCAGTTTTGCCGCCCGCTCCAACAACCGTGAATGGAGATAGAACACGTCGCCGGGATAGGCTTCGCGGCCCGGCGGTCTGCGAAGCAACAAGGACAATTCGCGATAGGCCACGGCATGCTTGGACAAATCGTCGTAGACAATCAAGGCGTGCTTCCCATTATCGCGGAAGTACTCGCCGATCGCGGCGCCGGCGAAGGGCGCCAAGAACTGCATCGGGGCCGGATCACTGGCGCTGGCCGAGACGACCATGCTGTATTCCATTGCATGGTTTTCTTCGAGGGTCTTGACGACGCGCGCGACGGTCGATCGTTTCTGGCCGATCGCCACGTAAATACAGAACACGTTCAGGCCCTTTTGATTGATGATCGTATCGACCGCGATGGCCGTTTTGCCGGTCTGGCGGTCTCCAATGATGAGCTCGCGCTGGCCGCGTCCGATGGGAATCATCGCATCGATGGCCTTGATGCCGGTCTGCAGCGGCTCCCGCACCGATTGGCGGGTATTCACACCAGGGGCCACCATCTCGATACGCGAAGACTGCGTCGAGTTGATAGCGCCCTTGCCGTCGATCGGCTGACCGATGGCGTTGACGACCCGACCGACGAGAGCCTCTCCAACAGGAATTTCTGCGATGCGGCCGGTCCGCTTGACGGGATCGCCTTCTTTAATGCCGACCGAGTCACCCATCAAGACCGCGCCGACATTGTCCTCTTCGAGGTTCAAGGCAATGCCATAGAGCCCGCCGGGGAACTCGAGCATCTCACCGGCCATAGCACCATCGAGACCATAGATCTTGGCAATGCCGTCTCCGACCTGGATGACAGAGCCGGTTTCCTTGACATCGACCTGTTTGTCGAAGCCTTGAATCTTCTCCTTGATAATTGCACTGATCTCATCCGCTTTGATCTGCATGGCTACTCCTTAGTCGGCCCCGTAGTGACCCGCTCGTCGGCGATTCCACATCATCATGCCTGCGCGACGCATTATTCGTGCGTCAGCAATGACTCGATGTCTTTCAGACGCCCTCGAACGGTGCTATCGACTACGGCGCTTCCGATCTGAATCCTGACGCCGGCCAAATAACTCGCATCGGTTTGAAAGGTAATATCGACATCTCGCTTCAGCGTGTCGCTGAGGCGCTTCTTCATCTGTTGCTGTTCAGCTGCGGACAGGGCAGCGGCCGAAAACACCGTGACCGGCTGGGTCCCCTTTAATTGGTCGACCAGCTTGGCAAAGGCCTCTGCGATTTCCGGCAGAAATGCGGCGCGATTCTTCCTGACCAACTGGGCCAAGAATGCCTTCCCGACCGGGGGACAACTCAACCGGCTGCCCAGCTCCGTTAAAACGGCGATCTTATCTTCGAGGCTGAACGCCGGAGACGCAATGACGTGCCGGAGCGAGACGGAGTCCTGCAGAGCCTGGCTCAGGCCATTGAGGGCCCCCCGAGTCGCTTCGATATTGGATTGATCGAGAAGCTCGAAGAGCGCCTGTGCGTAACGCCGCGCAACTGCTGTCTTAATCACTGTCCTGATCCACTCGCCCTATCGTGAGACAAAGTACACACTCTCGCGCGAAACGCGCGAAAATGAGAGCGGAAAGTTATCATTGCGGGACCGGATCTGTCAATGCGCGATCTCACGGCACTCTACTCGCAAAAATCATGTGTCCGGGTATAATGGAAACAGTATGGACACACGCTTCAAAGACACAATGCGGGAATTGGTTACGAGCGTGAAGAGGCGCTCGATGCCACCGTTTTTCTCCGTGATCGGCTCTACCCTCATTCTGTCGTTCTGCTATGCAACTGTGCCTGCCTGGGCCTACCGGGAGCATTTCACCTCCGAGCAAAAAACCCAACTGGAAAAGATTCAGACCGTCTTGATTGAAGCCATCTCCATCACGGACAAAGGCCGTACGGACTCCGCCGCGCTCGCCAACATAGCGGCTGAACGCCTCAAAGAAGTGGGGTACCAGGTCATTCTTGATCACAGTCAGCCCCATGATGTCCTCTTTCGCATCAAATGCGAACAGCACAAAACATGGGAAGGCACCACGAGTGCGGGAGGAGACGCCGATCTCCCTGATGCCCCGTCTCGACTCTGGAAAGGACCAGCCTGCCAGCTCACCTATATCCTGGGCGGCATGAAGATCAAATGGCAAAAAGAGGTGCGGACAGAATTTGAGGATGCAGTGGCTGCCGCCCAGGCTGCGCAAGCAGCCGATCCCGGCGTCTATGCACTGTCCAAATTGCAGGAGGCGCTGGAAAAATACGAGCTCCCTCTCCTCTTGGCATCTGAATGGGGCCATCCAGACCGCCTCCTGAAACTGCTGGACTCAGCAGACACGAGCCAGACCAGGAAAATCAAAATCATCTCGCTTCTGGGAGAGATGCAGGCCGACGAAGCGATGCCCAAACTCAAAGCGGCGTTGAAGGATCGTGATCTCGCCAAGCAAGCGCTCGTGGCGATGGGCAATCTCGGCAGGGAAAGCATTCCTCTTCTCATCGAGATTTTCAACACGACGCCTCAGGTGGAAGTCCAGGCGGCAGCGGCAAAGGGATTGGGGCAGATCGGGGGAATCGCAGGGGATGCGTCTGTCGTGCTGCCGTTACTCGCCAAACTGCAAGATCCCAAGACCGACTGGACAGTCCTCACGGAGGTGGCCTGGGCGCTCGGCAAAATTCCCGATAAGCGAGCGATCCAACCGCTGTATGACTTAGACAAGAGGCTGCAAGCCATTTACGAGCCTGACAATATGACCCTCAAGAAACTCAAAGAGGCCGTCTATTGGGCCATCAAACAGTGCGACACGTGGGATCAGTACAGCTAGGCCACGCTTGCCCTCTCTTCATCCATGCTCTGACTCGCTTCTCCGTTTCACGCTCCTTTTATAGTGTGCCGCCACTTTCATCCGATTGCCACACCCTTGCATGCTGCACCAGTTCCGGGTGTGATTTTTGGTCGTGTCGAAAAAGTAGAGAATACAGACGGGATTTCCGCACTTCTTGATTTTTGCCAAATCTATTCGGCAGAGCATGTCGCTCCCAGCCTCCGCGAGAGGAACCAGTACATCTTGTGCAGAGGTTGCTACCGAGTGAAACTGCTGCGAAAACCCGCCCTTTCTCCGAACAAGTTGCGAGTAGCCTGGCCGCCGGGACAAGAATTGGTTGATCGCATCGATGGCCGCAGCAGGGACGGATTTATGCGCTACGATCCGTTCCGCCAGACCTCGCAGAATGGCACGGAAGTTCTTCGCCTGTTCCAGTAAGGAAGCCGTTTCGTTGCGGTCAAGTTCTGCTCTGGCGACAACGGCCTGAAGCTCGGTCAGGAGCTTGGCCTGGACAAGCCAACAGACAAGATCGTCAAAGCTTTCCAGAACATCCGTTTGCTCGCCTTTTACAATCATCTGCGTATTGACAAAGTCCAAGCACGGGTGATTCCCCACGAATAGAAACTTCTGCGCTCCCATACTCATTGGCCTTTCTTTTCTTTCTTGACCTATAACCGATTAAAGACCTGTTGACAAGTTAGGCATCACAGGATATAACCTTCTAATATAAGTTTAGAAGGTTATATTCGCATCGCCTTCTCACGGTGAGGACAACCAAACACAGGAGGAGTTATGAAAACAGCCATCGTGATCATGTCGGACCCAAAGAACGGTTCAGAGGAAGCTTTGGGGCGGGTTTTCAATGCGCTGGCCCTTGCAGCTGAATGTAAGCAGAAGGGCGACGAAGTCGCCGTGGTCTTCAATGGGGCCGGCACCAGGTGGCCGGCTGAATTGACCAAGCTCTCGCACCCGGCGAATGGCCTCTACAACGCGGTGCGCGATGTCGTGCAAGGGGCCTCGTGCGGGTGCGCAGAGGTCTTTGGGGCGACGGAAAGCGTCAAGGCCTGTGGCGTGCCGATTGTGAAAGACCATGCGCTCGCCGGAACTGCCGGGCTCTTGAGCCTGCGCCGGTATGTAGCAGAAGGGTGGAATACGATCGTGTTCTGATATTGAGCGTGAGAGGGCATACGACGAGACCCGTCGTCATGTCCTCCCGGCAGGGAGAACAGCATCATGGCGTTGAAATACTTGGAGCTGGTGATGACGGAAGCTGTACGCCGAGCACAGAGCCAGTACTACGGAAGGGCTGTGAATATCCCAGGGGCGCCCGAACGAGATCCGCTGACCCACGACGAGGCTGAGTTTATTGCAGCGCGTGACAGCTTCTATCTTGGTTCCATCAGTGAGACCGGATGGCCCTACATTCAGCATCGAGGAGGGCCTCGGGGATTTCTGCGGGTGGTCGACGAAAAAACGCTGGCCTTTGCCGACTACAAGGGCAATCGCCAGTTACTGACGACCGGCAACGTTTCAGTGAACGATCGTGTGGCGCTGTTTCTTATGGACTACCAGAACCGAGCGCGCTTGAAGATTCTTGGCCATGCCCGTGTCGAGGATGCTCGTGAACATCCGGAACTTGTTACCCAGATCACTGATCCCAAGATGCAGTCGGCGGTAGAGCGGCTGGTCTTCATTGATGTCGTGTCATTCGACTGGAACTGTCCCAAGTACATCACGCCACGGTACTCGATTGAGGAGGTCGAGGAACTCGCAGGATCTTTGCGTACACGCATCTCTCAATTAGAGGCCGAGCTACGTGCAGCAAGACGCGGATCGAGTACTCCATCTGCCCAATAGGAAAGTAATAGTTTCGACACTCGACTACTAGACTTACGCATGGAAGGCCCTATGTCATCGGACACGAACCCACGAGCGCCTGTTCCGCCCTTCACTCTGGAGAGTGCCATCCAGAAAGTCCGCATGGCAGAAGACGCGTGGAATACGCGTGATCCCGAACAGGTGTCGCTGGCATATACGGCAGATAGCACATGGCGAAACCGTTCGGAGTTCTTGTCGGGTCGGGAGGCGATCGTTCGGTTCTTAACTCGTAAGTGGAATCTTGAACTGGAGTATCGCCTCATCAAAGAACTGTGGGCCTGGCAAGGGAACCGAGTCGCTGTACGCTTCGCGTACGAGTGGCATGACCACGCTGGACACTGGTTCCGGTCTTATGGCAATGAGCACTGGGAGTTTGACAGCAGTGGTCTCATGCGCCGGCGGCTCGCGAGTATCAATGACCTGGCAATCTCCGAGACGGATCGCAAGTATTTCTGGCCCATCGGCCGCCGCCCCGATGATCATCCCGGGCTGTCTGAACTTGGTCTCTAGCTTTCGGTTGAATCTTACCGGGCATCCGGCAAGATAAAGGGGCTCTCCCCATTGGGAAGAGCCCCTTCGTTACGACAGGCACAGGCAGCAATGAGAATCTGCCTCTGTGCTACTTAATGACAACCTCGACACGGCGATTTTTGGCTCGTCCTTCCGCCGTCTTGTTGGTCGCGACCGGGTTCGTCTCTCCATGACCGGCAGCCGACAGGTTGCTGCTGACCCCGCCGTCCCGTAGCGCCTGTTCGGCACTATGGGCTCGGGCATCCGAAAGCTCCTGATTCGTCGGGTACTTTTTCTTCAAGGCACTCTTGATCGCCACGTTGTCCGTGTACCCGGCGACATGCACCTGCTTTTCAGGGAAGTCCTTGAGCACAGTCCCGACACGCTTCAAGGCATCGGCGCCACCCGCCTTCAGTTGATCTTGTCCGGAATCAAACAGCAAACTGGATGCCAGGTTGATGATGAGAGCATCGCCGGACTGGCTGACCGAAACAGTCCCTTTGGCAATTTCTGGACGCAACGCCTTCAAGAGATCCCTCTCGGCCTTCGCCAGATCGCCCTTGCTCTGGTTCAATTGCGATTCGAGATCCGCAATGCGCTTGTTTGCCGCGGCCAACTCCGCCGCAAGCCTGTCTTTGTCCGCCTGCAGCCGGCTGAGATCGCTTTGCGCTGCTGCCAATTGGCTCGCGAGCTTTGCAGAATCTCCCGCACCGGAACGAAGCGCGGCAATTTCTCGATCACGGTCGGCCAACTGCTTCTCCAAATCACTCACACGGCTGCTCAAGGCCCCATTCTGCCTCCGAGCGGCTTCCAGTTCATCAGCCAGCCGTTGGCGTTCTCGCTCAAGCGCCGCCAACCTGGCCGCCGCATCTTGTGAGGCATCGGGTACCACAGCCTTCGCGACAGACGGACACCCGCTGCCCTGGTGATAGCCATACCACTTTTGGTCGATACAGACGGTGGGCTGCTTGATGTGAGTCGTATCGGGCGGATTCAGATAGGAACAGCCTGTTAGGGCGACGATCCC
The DNA here is from genome assembly GCA_022843785.1 of Nitrospira sp. GTDB lineage: Bacteria > Nitrospirota > Nitrospiria > Nitrospirales > Nitrospiraceae > Nitrospira_D. The sequence continues at coordinate 11,566 of JALHMZ010000013.1, read as the reverse complement.
CGTCAAAGTGACGGCGGTTGTGAATGTTCGCATGATGATCTCTTTCTCCTTCATTACGCGGGACTGTCCCGCACGCTGTCATTGTGATGAAATCAGAACGCTACTGACGGCTCTTCAACAGATCACGGATTTCCTTCAACAATTTCTCCTCATTGGTCGGCTCCGGCGGAGCAGGCGGTGGGGGCGGCGGAGCTTCATTCTTAAACCGGTTGACCTGCTTCACCAGCATAAAGATGACAAAGGCGATGATCACGAAATCGAAGACGCTCTGGAGAAACACTCCGTAGTTGAGCGTCGGAGCTCCGGCGGCTTTCGCCGCGGCTAATGACGGAGGGGACGTACGGGACAAATCGACAAAGAGACTGGAAAAATCCACCTTCCCCATCAGTAGCCCAAGGGGAGGCATCAGCACGTCGCTGACGAGCGACGACACAATCTTCCCGAAAGCGCCGCCGATGATCACACCAATCGCCATATCCAGGACATTGCCCCTGATGGCGAACTCCTTGAACTCTTTCAGCATAGTCCCCCTCCTTATTTAGTGCCTAGCTCCGTACGATACGGCAAGAAACCACCGACAGTGGATCACTTTAGGCCCAGCACTGTAGCATTCCCTCTCAAACAGAAAGTGGGCACAAGTGCACACTCTTCAATTGAGTCCCTGAGCCATAGCCTCTCAGTCGTGAGCATGACTGCCGGGGAACAGTTGAATTCAAACCGACCCACTCCCAGCTTACCGCTTCCGTGTGGTATCGAAGGTATAGCCCAGCGTAAAGAGATACAAGTTATCGGTATCGGTCGTGCCGGCAGGCGGTCTATTATTATACCGTGTCGTCACTTGGAACCCGCTGGCCAACCCTCCTAATATTTTGACGCGAACGCCGTTATCCATTGTGAAGAAGAAATTCGAGGCGTTCTGGAGGGAGGGAAAGATTTCGTTGTAGTGATAGAGCACGATGCGATCGTCGAATACCGGCCAATTCCACTTCGTCGATACACGCGCGCGGAAACTCGAGGCATCCGACGCGACGCGGAAATCTTCATTGAAATAGGCCAAACCTGCTTCTGTGTAGGCCGTCATGTCTTTCAGCATGCCCCCGAAGTCTCCCCGTTCCATCCATTGGTAACCTGGTCCGCTGGAGATTGCGGTCCGCAATTTCAGATCTTGAAAGTGGTCGTTTTCAAAGTAGGCCGACGCAAACCAGAACAGCCGTTTGGTGATGAAGAAGTCGAGCTTGATCGTGCCTCTGGCATTTCGAGTGATGAGGGTGCCGGTATTGTCGCCATAGACATAGCGGCCGAGCAACGACAGTCGTAGTTGCTCGCTCCGCGCGACAAAGTCGCCGAGCACGCTGACGTTACGGAGTTTGCTGTTGCCGGTCGCTTGCGAATAACCTGCCGTGAGACTACCGGTATAGATGACCGGCGGTTGAGCCAGGGGATTGACGGACATGACGGACGTGAGCGGCACGGTCATCGATCCCTTGAGCGGTTCGGCCTGGATGTTCAGATTCCCATCCGGCCCTGCCGTGGCAGTGCCGTTCAAAATCGTCCCTTCTTTGAGGTGGAACGGAATGGGATGATTGACCGACAACTTCGTGACCTCATCCCATTTGATCTTGATGATGTTGTCGGAACTGGAGGCTGTCTTGAGAGTCAGAATCCCGCCGGACATTTCAATGACTTCGCCATAGAGAATGCTACCGTCTTTGAGCGTAACGATGTCGGATACTGCTGAGACCGTCGATACAGCTTCTGCTTCTGATTGAGCCCACACACGATCGACAGTTCCCTCTGCCAACAAGGCACAGCACGCGAAGAGACAACACCACAACGATTGTTTCACCGAATCCTCCACAGTAGGATTGCGCACGGTTGGAAAAATGGATTGGGCTCAACAGTTGCGGGCAGGTACACACTACACTGTCGAGCAGCCGGCCTCCGACCTTAGGGTCTTTTCCTATACCTGACTGCACAGATACTTGGCAATCACAAATATCCTGCGCATCGAGCCAGTCACCGTGCATGCACTAGCAAAGTCGGTGCCCATAATGAATCCTGCTGAATGGGCTGGAAGCCGAGGTTTCGAATGCGTTCGCATACAATTCCACAGCTGATACTTCGTTTTCGTGGGGCGGTTTGGCAACAGGCCTCCTTTCCTGCCTCAGTATGTTGAGCGCACATCAGGCCAACAGAAGCCGGAATGCGATGGGAGAAATGCTGCCGAATACTTTGATTTATAATGGTGCTGCGGCCGCTTCGAATCGCTGCCCGTCATCTGGTGGGAAACAGAGGCAACGGAGGAAACTCGATCTGTGCGTCGCGCAACCGTTCCAGGATTGCCTTATTCAATTCGCCCTGTGTGGCGTTGAACTGAGCGACCGGTATCCAGGGTTCTACGGCGATCGTCACGGTCGAATGCCCAAGACTACTGATGCCGACGGAAGGAGCCGGATCTTTGAGCACATGTGGATGCGTAGCAACCACGTCCCGCACGATCGCGAGCGCACGATCCAGATCGGTCTTGTATGCGACATCAACGGTGAGATGCATTTGTCTGATGGTGCCGAAGTTATGCAGAATTTCCCCGACGATCTTCCGATTGGGGATGATCACCCGCGACTGATCCGGGTGCACCAAGGTCGTAGAAAAAATGTCGACGATCACGACATCGCCGTGTACGCCCAGCAAGGAAATGTGCTCGCCGACTTTGTACGGCTTCGTGAAGATGATCGAAAGCCCGGCCATCACGTTACTCAACACGCCCTGAAGCGCAAGACCGATGCCGACGCCGGCGACGCTGATGCCCGCCACCAACGGGGCGATCGGTACGCCGACCGCCTGGAGGGCAATCATGGCGGTGAAGAGCAGCACCACGATTTTGATGACACGAACTATGAGCATCCGCACCGGCGGATCGAGTGCGTACCGTTCGAGCGACCGTTGGGTAAATGTTCCGGCCCAGCGGGACGCCATGATACCGGCGATGAAGATGCCGATTCCCACCAGCGCTTGCAGGCCGTATTGCACGGCATATTGGGTCAATGCTTCCATAGCTGCTTTCCGCGCGACCTTTCTACCGCCCCATCAATCCCTTGAGAAGATCGCGTCCTTGCTGTTTTAAGTCCTGTGGTTTGGTTGTGCCTTTGAGCAATCCACCGATAGCTTCTTCCGCTTTCTTTTTGACCTGTTCTTGCACAGCTCCGGTCAGGCCTTTCATGTCCAACCCATAGGACGGGGCTTGGACAGTCCCCCCGATAGTCAGTGGGAGGCTTAACCGGCCTTCTTTGAGCGCCAGCCTGGCAACCGGCGAGATACCGGCGATCTTCTGGCTCAAATCCTGAGTAAGGTTCATCTTCACCGTGAGGTTCAGCGTCTGATCGAATCCGATGGTCCCCCCGCCGGTGGCCTGAAAATCATGGCTGTCCATCAAAAGACGCTGAACATTGACGATTCCCTGTTTGATCACAAGATCCGTCTCAATTGTCGAAAACGCCGTGGCCTTAGGATCGCCCAGCGTGATCCCGGCGACTTTCAAGATGGACATCGCTTCCTGTAAAAGATTGACCCCTTCGATCTTTCCATCCTTTACCGCCATGTGACCGGTTCCTTCCAGCGCCTTGGTCAGTTCCGGCATAGAGAACCCGCGGCCTTTCAGCGTCAGGTCGGTACCGGCCGTTCCGCTGATAGAGACCGGTGTGTCCGCAACGGCACTCAGCGCCGGACCGAGTTGCACCCCTTGAACCGCGATCCCCCCGTTGAAAGGCGGCGCGTCGGAACCAGTGATCAATTTGCCCTGTCCTTTTACCTGGCCGTCGAACAGTTGGAACGACAGGGAATTCAATCTGGCCTCTTGCCCCTTCACTTCTGCGGCGAGCTGGAAGTTCTTGATCTCGACCGGTTTCTTCAACGGAAGGGCAACCGGAAGATTCGTTGTATTGATCACCGGCGAGCTGATGTTGATCGTCGCATCATGGCCAGCGGCTTTCCCCGTGATGGCAAAGTCTGTCTTTCCCACGCCAAGCTGAAAATTGATCGCGTCGATATCCATCGTCTCTTTGAGCGGACCGAAGGTACCGTCCAACTTCACCGGCATGTTGAAGGGCTGAACGAGCGACCCGAAATATAAGCTCGGAGTTTGACCGAGCCGAACATCCCGCAGGAGTAGCTCCATATCTTGCAACACGTATTCGGTCGGTTTGGCGGCCGACAGATCACGGAACGTCAATTTCCCGCCGTCGATTGACACTCGGTCCACCGCCAACAATGCCAGGACTTTAAGCGGACCCTCTGTCGAAGGAATCGGGGCGCGCGAAGGCGTCTCGGGCACCGGCACACCTTTGCGCCCGATCGTCGAAGCGTTCAGAACCCCGTTCTTGTTTTTAATCACCGTAATGACGGGATCGCGCAGGGCGATTTCTTCCACCTCAACCTTGCCGCTGAGCAGCGGCATCAGCTTCACACCCACATCCAATGAGGAGAGCGACGCGAAGGGACCGGCCCCGAAGGCCGGATCGTCCAACACAGCGAAGCCAGCCACCCGTGCGCCGATCCTGGGCCAGACCGTCAAACGGATGTCCTGTAGCTGCACCTTGCGGTTCAGCGCCTCTTCGATAAGCGGCTTGTACTGATCCTGGTACTTATTGAGGTCGATCAGGAAGGGAAGCGAGAGCACGAGGCCCACGATCAAGACGACTACGGCGAGCACACCCGTCAGAATTTTCATCGTGATCGCCTCCAGTTAGAGAAGGAGTATATGAACGGATTCCTTGTGAGTCAATGAGCAGCGCGGTAACCGGCGATAGCCGCCACTCCAGAAAGCCAAGTTTGCGCCCAACTCTTAGGCCGCATCGTTCACGCGGATTCGCGACAACACCGTTGAAACGCCGGGCCAATCGAGAGGGGCGGCAGTGTCACCGGATCTGGCAGACAGCACGCCAGGTTGCGACGCGCAATCGACCACATATCCGGTGTCGCCCCTGTCGTCATTTGGCATGCCATTTGACGACAGAGTTGTCACTTGATACCATCTCCTATGAGTTCAGCGCCGACTATCGCTCGCCTGCTGTATCTTCCAAGCCTCTTGGAGAAAAAGTCCCATTTCCTCCTGGGACCCCGCCAAACCGGGAAGAGCTTCCTCATCGCGCAGAGCTTCCAAGGCGCCCGCGTCTACGATCTCCTGGATACATCCGTCTATCTGGCACTCAGCCAACGACCACAGCGATTAGCCGAAGAACTCACTTCCAAAGATAAGCTGGTGGTCATCGACGAGATCCAGCGGCTCCCGGGGCTATTGAACGAAGTACACCGTCTCATTGAGCAGCGAGGGATTCGATTCCTGCTCACCGGTTCAAGTGCCCGTAAGCTTCGACAGGGCGGGATCAATCTTTTGGGTGGGCGGGCAAGGACGAAATACCTACACCCCCTCACGCAGAGAGAATTGGGAGAACACTTCGACCTCAATACGTTTATCACTCGCGGGGGATTGCCTTCCGTCTATTTCTCGGATGATCCCCGCGCCGATCTTGACGCCTACACCGGTTCCTATCTACAGCAGGAAATCGTGGCGGAGGGAGCAACGAGAAATGTGTCGGCCTTCAGCCGATTTCTGAAGGTGGCGGCCTACTGCAATGCCACTATCGTCAATTTCACCAACGTGGCCGCCGACGCCCAAGTCCCACGCACCACCGTTTACGAATACTTTGAGATCTTACAAGACACGCTCATTGTCCATGAACTGCCGGCCTGGCGCGAAACCAGACAGCGTAAACCACTCGCCTCCTCGAAATATTACTTTTTCGATATCGGCGTCGTGGCCGCTCTGCAGGAACGGCAATACCGCCGAGGCACGCCGGAGTACGGGCATGCGGTGGAAACCTATCTCTTTCACGAACTGAAGAGCTATGTGGATTATCTGTCTGGAGAGCCTCTCGCCTTCTGGAAATCAAAGTCCGGCTTCGAAGTAGATTTTATTTTGGGCGACCACACGGCCATTGAACTCAAGGCGAGCGAACACGTCGGCCCTCATGACCTGAAATCGTTGAAAGCCCTGGCGGAAGAGCGGAAACTCAAACGATATCTCTGCGTGTGCCTGGAGGCCCGACGACGACAGGTCGGCGAGGTGACGATCCTCCCCCTCCAAGAGTTTGTGAAAAAGCTCTGGGACGAATCGTACTCGTAGTTCCGCATGGTGCTCGTCACGGCCGGACGAGTTTGCAGCAAGATCGGTGGCATAAGCATCAGCCTCCCACCAGCTGATTCGTGAGAAATCAAAAACGCCACGTTCTCTTCTTATTATCGGCAGAAAAAGTGGCAGTACTCGATCGGGCTGGGAGGCGCGGTCAAGGCGATGCCGAGGGTATCGGGATCATAGCCGACCGCTTCCAGATCCTTCGCAGCGCGGGTGAGCTCTTCTTCCGTGAGATAGGCGACAGTATCGGGCACTCCCTGCCGCTTCAGCGAGAGCAGCATCCCCTTCAACGTATCACGCTCTTCCGGCGGCATGTCTTGCCCCAGCGGATACGCGAGCGCATGGCTGTAGGGACTTTCATAGGTTTCGTTCAACGCTTTGATCGTCTTCAGGACGAGCCGATCCTGCTCCCATGGCCGAAGGTTCGGACCGGCAGACGGATGCGTAGCCAGCAAATCCATGAGCGTGATGACGTTGGTATTCAACGACCGGCCGACGAATTCGCGCTGCGGCTCAAGGGTGGCCTGTTCCATTCCCAGATGCTTCGCCACATGTTCGATCAACGCAAAGTTGATCATGAAACTGTATTGGCCGCCGAATTGGCCATAACAAGGCTTGTCGGGATCATTCAAGACTGTCATATCCCCGGTGCCGGCGTCGAACGCGCTGAATCCGACCGCCTCCGGCGCCAAGAGCCGCTTAGCTTCTTTCAGCGTCGCGAACGCGCCTACATGCACAGGCGCCAACACCTGCTCATCCATCACCTTGAGAAACTCCGTGATGGTCTTCCGGAACGGCACGTCCTTCCATTCCACCTTTCGGTACTCTTTTTCCCAGACCAGGTCGTCGAGGAACGGAGGAAAGGTCTTCAGCCGATCGAGGTCCTTGGCCTCAAACGCCCTCACAAAGCCGGACCAGTCCTGAATCGTGGCGTGCAAGGTTTCACTAAGATTGGGACGGATATATTCTTCTTCGATCTCACCGGCATTCTTCGCCATCAGCTTGGTCGGCAGCTCGTTCCACAGTTCGTTGCAGATGATGCGATCAACGGTCCCATCCGCCACACCGGCCATGTTCTCGATCGAGCCGCAATGAATCTCGACACGATCCCGATGCGCCGCGAGGTCAGGATGGGCCAGAGTTCCGTCCAACACCGGCTGTTCCCAATCGACCAACCTATAACGAACACGAGGATAGACTGTGCTGTTCTGGTCGAGCGCCTTGAGATGACTGAGAAAGCAGGCGGCAAGATTGCCATTGCCGGGACCGAGTTCCAGTATCGTGAGGCGAGGCTCGCTGGACGAGCGTGACTGGCGCGACAAATCCGCTGGGTCCGACGAAGTCGTCTCGCCCTTCCCGCGTTTCACGCCCTTCTCGCGCTTGATGACTCGCTCGTAGTAATCCGCCGCCAAGGCGTGCGCGAGACGATAATCGGCTGAGGCAAAGGTCTGATAGTAGGAGCGCAGCTTGTCTCCGCGCAGACCATAGAACAGCCGATTGAGATGGGCCTGCCATTGATCGAACGGTTTGTAGTCTCCAATCAGCTGAGGAAGGTCATCGGTACGTTGCAACATGTTTCAAGATCATCCCTGTGTGGGTTTGGTGAATTAGCCGTACGGCGGGGGAAATCCTAACAGATGACCGGAAAATGCCGCAATGGCAGATTGTTCGGCTCTTTCTTGACAGGGTCTGTGAATCCGGTGTAGCAGACAGCCATGACGACAGCTTCCTAGCTTGTCAGTTCCATAACAAGTTACGGGAAGACCCGATCTACACGCAGGCCACCGTGGGAATGCCACGCAAGGCGCTATGAAATCATTCTCCTCAGGATGCTCAAAATGGCCGTTCAGCAAGGCCGCAGCGAGTGAAGAGGCGAGGTGTACGCTTCGGTACATTGAGCCTCTGAGCGATGCGAGAACGCCGCTGGCGGACCTTTTCAGCATCCTGCTAACAGTACTGGTGGTCTTGTCGATCCGGCCGGTCAGCTGGGCCGAAGAGCTGCCCCTGACGGAGAACGTCCCAATCTCCGAATTTCAAAACCGAACCGAAGACACGACTCCGTACGATTTCGATGCTCCCCCGAAGGGGATGTTTCGTTCGATCACCACAGCGGAAGACTTCGAAGAACAGCTGGGCTTTCAGCGAACACACGAGATCATCCCGATCAGGCCGACTGAGCGGTTTGCCACGAACACCCCGGCCATCTTCATCGTGTTCTCACTCCATCAGCACTATCAGGGCTTCAAGGTGTTCAGCCGCTGCCTGCCGGAGTCGGTATCCGGCGTCGCAACCGGCACGCTCATCAGCGAAGACGTCATGGATGTGGCGTTGGAAGACGATAGCGGGTATCTCAAGCTGTCGCCCCCTCACGGAGGGTGGCCCCCCGGCCGATATAAAGTAGAAATCCACGTCGGCGAGGAAGTCAATGAGATGAGCCTGATGGGCACGATGCGGTTCACGGTTATAGTGCCGAAACAATAGGTCGCCGGCACTGTTATCCAAATAATCCGTTCCTCAGCGTCCTCCCCGCGGGAAATGGGTTTGGTAGACGGCTTGAGTTCCGGTTCTCAGAGGAGGCCCCCCCTGGTGCTATCCAAAATTGCAGATTTTTGATTTGCTGTGTGATAGCAAGACCTGACCCCTTTGGGGGTCTGTATTGAGCAGCGGGTCTTGCCTGGTGCTCGTGCGGTTCATGTTGCTATAGGTATACACCGTCTGCTGGGACTTGGCATCCGTGACGGTGAGTAAGTTGCTGTTCGCGTCGTAGCCCAACTGCGTGACCCCGTTGATCGCATCGGTGATCCGATCAAAGACTCCGCTCGTTTTGATTCTGTTTCCTGCAGTGTCGTAGTACTCGTGTATCGAACTGTTCTCAAGGATTTATGTAGCCGATCATTACCAAACCAATAGCGCCAAGAAGCACCGAGCCATACAATCCCCAAAGTGGATTAATGGGAGTAACGATGACAATGTATCCGAAAAGAATCACAAGCAGTCCTAGCCCACAAATGATCCCTCTTCTTCTAGCAGACCTAAAGGCCCAGAGCACTAGCGGAGTCATCACGACAGCAATTTCTGTACTCGTAAGGAGAGCGATAGGAACTACACCTGACCGGCGAAGTGAATCCAAAGACATGCGATCCCCAACGCAGGCGGCGAATAACAAGGCAAGAAAGCTAGCGCTGCACCAACTGACCGCTGCAGCGAGTAGGACTCGTTTCACCATAAATATAGTGCTTACCAAAGTTAATAATCAGTTTTCGCCAAGCATCCCAAATAACACCGGCGCAACGTATAGATTGGTCCATTGAACGCTCCGCCCGATAATGCATAGCAGCGGTCATGTGCTTCGCCCATATCTGTGCCATTATCGCGTTCGCATGCCAAACAGCCTCGCACTTGTTCTGGCCAAGAACCGTTGCCCGCGCACTTGCAGAAACATTTGAGACCAGCGCCCTTATATAGTTTATCGCCGTATTTATCGCACTCGGGTGAATTTGCCGGTAAAGGCTTTGCCTGAGCACAGTTGCGACATGCAAGAAGCCCTGTCGGGTCGGTCATGCTGAGTGGATTGTTTTTCACATAGCCATAGAGGTTGATTTCTTTCTTGGACTCAATCGGATCCTCACTGATGAACCGCTGCAAGCGGGGATGGTAGTACCGTGCCCGGTAGTACATGAGTCCGTTTCCATCATCCTCCCGCCCTGTGAACTTGTAGCTGCTCGTACTCGCTGCTCCGGTCTGACTGACAAATCCAAATGGCTCATAGGTGTACTGTGTTTGTAATGTTCCTGTTCCATCCCCCAATGCAACGGTCGAGCCGAGGGCATCGGGGAGGAGGCTACGAATGCCAACTCCGTCAGTTCTCATGAAGAATTCGTCGATCCCGAGCCCAGTGAGGAGATTGGCTGTCACTGTGGCCCCGTTCTTTTCCTGTATGGGATTCAACCCATCGTAGACAAAATTGGTCGTGGTGGCATTGATGGTTTTGCCGGTGCGGCGACCGAAGGAATCGTAGGTAAAGGACCCTGTTAAACCAGGACCGCTGATTGCTGTTAGCTGGTTTCTGGCGTTCCATGTGTACGTGGTCGTGCCACTCGCGTCACTGAATGTTGCCAAATTGCCGTTGAGGTCGTAGGTCTCGGTGCTGGTGCCAAACGTAGTTTGCTGGTTGTTGGCGTTGTAGCTGGTCGTAGCAAGCGCCGGTGGGATATTGGACCGAGCAAACGTGCCACCGGTCTTGATGCGGTTGCCTGCGGCATCGTAGGTATAGGTCAACGTGCCGAGCGTCGTCGTGCCCTTCTTGTAGGTCACCGTGGTCAGCTCACTCGCCACGTTGTAGAGATACTCGACCTTGTTCGTATTCGGATAGGTCACGCTCGTCCGCCGGTCGGCATCATCATAGGCGATGGTCACGGTGCTGGTGCCTTGGACGATGGTGGTCAGCCGATTCGCATTGTCGTACGTGTAGACGACTTGCGGCTGGCCCACCACCGTCATCGTGGCGCGGCGGCTGGCATTATCGTACGTATAGTTCACCGTCCCCTGCGCCGTGACCTCCTGCGTCAGCCGGTCCAATCCGTCATAGGTACGCGTGATCGTGGCGGTCACGACATTGCTGGCATCCTTCTCTTGCACCTGCGTGATCCGATTGCCGGCATCATAGGTGTAATTGATGCTCGTTCCATCCTGAAACGTGGTCTTCGTCCGTCGATTCAAGGCATCGTACGTGTTGGTTGTCACCTGGCTCTTCCGATCCGTCACCGTGGCCAGATTGCCGTTGTTGTCGTAGGTGTAGGTCTCGGTATTGAGCACCGGATCTTGTCTCGTCCCTGTCCGATTCATATTGTTGTACGTATAGACCGTCTGCTGGCTCTTGGCATCGGTGACGGTGAGCAGATTGCTGTTGGCATCATACCCGAACTGCGTCACCCCGTTGATGGCATCAGTGAGCTGGGTGATCCGGTCCAGTGCATCGGGGGTATAGACCGTCTTCTGCCCCAGCGGGTTGATGAGACTCCGTAATCGCCCCGCGGCATCCAGCATCCTGGTGGTGGTCCGATTGAGCGGGTCTTTTACCGAGATGAGATCGCCCAATTCATAGGTGAACATCGTGATGTTGTTGAGCGGGTCTTTGATCGTGAGCGGTTGACCCTGCGCATTGACCGTGATCGTCGTGATCTTGTTGAGAGAGGTGGCTCCGCTTGTTTGGACAGTGTCGGCCATTTCTTAAGTGGCGCCTGGCGGATTGCTGACTACGCGGCGGTCTGCCGTGTCGTCAGATGGTCATAGTACACCTGGTCCGGCGTCTGGCCGTCAAGCGCCTGATGTGGTCGGGTCTGATTGTAGAACAGCAGATAGCGCTCCAAGCCCTGG